>NZ_CP029194.1:6752500-7952500 GCF_008642375.1 Streptomyces venezuelae
AATAGTACCTGAAACCGTGTGCCTACAAGCCGTGGGAGCGTCGCTCATTGGGTTTACCCAATGGGTCGTGACTGCGTGCCTTTTGAAGAATGAGCCTGCGAGTTTGCGGTGTGTTGCGAGGTTAACCCGTGTGGGGAAGCCGTAGCGAAAGCGAGTCCGAATAGGGCGATTTAGTAGCGCGCTCAAGACCCGAAGCGGAGTGATCTAGCCATGGGCAGGTTGAAGCGGAGGTAAGACTTCGTGGAGGACCGAACCCACCAGGGTTGAAAACCTGGGGGATGACCTGTGGTTAGGGGTGAAAGGCCAATCAAACTCCGTGATAGCTGGTTCTCCCCGAAATGCATTTAGGTGCAGCGTCGTGTGTTTCTTGCCGGAGGTAGAGCACTGGATAGGCGATGGGCCCTACCGGGTTACTGACCTTAGCCAAACTCCGAATGCCGGTAAGTGAGAGCACGGCAGTGAGACTGTGGGGGATAAGCTCCATGGTCGAGAGGGAAACAGCCCAGAGCATCGACTAAGGCCCCTAAGCGTACGCTAAGTGGGAAAGGATGTGGAGTCGCAGAGACAACCAGGAGGTTGGCTTAGAAGCAGCCACCCTTGAAAGAGTGCGTAATAGCTCACTGGTCAAGTGATTCCGCGCCGACAATGTAGCGGGGCTCAAGCGTACCGCCGAAGTCGTGTCATTGCAGCAATAGGGCCAACGCCCGCTGTGATGGGTAGGGGAGCGTCGTGTGCCGGGTGAAGCAGCCGCGGAAGCGAGTTGTGGACGGTTCACGAGTGAGAATGCAGGCATGAGTAGCGATACACACGTGAGAAACGTGTGCGCCGATTGACTAAGGGTTCCTGGGTCAAGCTGATCTGCCCAGGGTAAGTCGGGACCTAAGGCGAGGCCGACAGGCGTAGTCGATGGACAACCGGTTGATATTCCGGTACCCGCTTTGAAACGCCCAATATCGAGCCCATTAATGCTAAGGCCGTGAAGCCGTTCCGGACCCTTCGGGGAAAGGAAAGTGGTGGAGCCGTCGACCCAAGGTGGTAGTAGGTAAGCGATGGGGTGACGCAGGAAGGTAGTCCAGCCCGGGCGGTGGTAGTCCCGGGGTAAGGGTGTAGGGCGTGTGATAGGCAAATCCGTCACGCATTAAGCCTGAGACCTGATGCCGAGCCGATTGTGGTGAAGTGGATGATCCTATGCTGTCGAGAAAAGCCTCTAGCGAGTTTCATGGCGGCCCGTACCCTAAACCGACTCAGGTAGTCAGGTAGAGAATACCGAGGCGTTCGGGTGAACTATGGTTAAGGAACTCGGCAAAATGCCCCCGTAACTTCGGGAGAAGGGGGGCCATCACCGGTGATAGGACTTGCTCCTTGAGCTGGGGGTGGCCGCAGAGACCAGCGAGAAGCGACTGTTTACTAAAAACACAGGTCCGTGCGAAGCCGTAAGGCGATGTATACGGACTGACGCCTGCCCGGTGCTGGAACGTTAAGGGGACCGGTTAGTCACATTTCGGTGTGGCGAAGCTGAGAACTTAAGCGCCAGTAAACGGCGGTGGTAACTATAACCATCCTAAGGTAGCGAAATTCCTTGTCGGGTAAGTTCCGACCTGCACGAATGGCGTAACGACTTCTCGACTGTCTCAACCATAGGCCCGGTGAAATTGCACTACGAGTAAAGATGCTCGTTTCGCGCAGCAGGACGAAAAGACCCCGGGACCTTTACTACAGTTTGATATTGGTGTTCGGTTCGGCTTGTGTAGGATAGGTGGGAGACTTTGAAGCCGTGACGCCAGTCATGGTGGAGTCGCCGTTGAAATACCACTCTGGTCGTGCTGGATGTCTAACCTCGGTCCGTGATCCGGATCAGGGACAGTGTCTGATGGGTAGTTTAACTGGGGCGGTTGCCTCCCAAAGGGTAACGGAGGCGCCCAAAGGTTCCCTCAGCCTGGTTGGCAATCAGGTGTTGAGTGTAAGTGCACAAGGGAGCTTGACTGTGAGACCGACGGGTCGAGCAGGGACGAAAGTCGGGACTAGTGATCCGGCGGTGGCTTGTGGAAGCGCCGTCGCTCAACGGATAAAAGGTACCCCGGGGATAACAGGCTGATCTTCCCCAAGAGTCCATATCGACGGGATGGTTTGGCACCTCGATGTCGGCTCGTCGCATCCTGGGGCTGGAGTCGGTCCCAAGGGTTGGGCTGTTCGCCCATTAAAGCGGTACGCGAGCTGGGTTTAGAACGTCGTGAGACAGTTCGGTCTCTATCCGCTGTGCGCGTAGGAATATTGAGAAGGGCTGTCCCTAGTACGAGAGGACCGGGACGGACGAACCTCTGGTGTGCCAGTTGTCCTGCCAAGGGCATGGCTGGTTGGCTACGTTCGGGAGGGATAACCGCTGAAAGCATCTAAGCGGGAAGCCTGCTTCAAGATGAGTATTCCCACCTCCTTGAGAGGGTAAGGCTCCCAGTAGACCACTGGGTTGATAGGCCGGATGTGGAAGCCCAGTAATGGGTGGAGCTGACCGGTACTAATAGGCCGAGGGCTTGTCCTCAGTTGCTCGCGTCCACTGTGTTAGTTCTGAAGCAACGAACAGTTGCTGGTTTCTAGAGCTAGAACATAACTACAGAGTGTGCTTGTTCGCTCGAAACCGATAGGGTTTCGGTGGTCATAGCGTTAGGGAAACGCCCGGTTACATTCCGAACCCGGAAGCTAAGCCTTTCAGCGCCGATGGTACTGCAGGGGGGACCCTGTGGGAGAGTAGGACGCCGCCGAACAATATTTCAGGACCCCTGGTCCCAGCGTTCACGCTGGGACCAGGGGTCCTTTTGTTTTTTGCTTGATTTTCCCGATGCGCGGCCGAGTGCCGGCTGCGCGAGAATGACTGCAGTACCCGAAGACAGGAGTCACCCACATGTCCACCAACTCTCCCGACGGCCGTCCGGAGCGCGAGCCGCGTCGCAACGACGGTGGCGGTGGCGACCGGGGCGGCTTCCGCGGGCCGCGCCGTGACGACAACCGGGGCGGCGGCGGTGGCGGCTTCCGTCGCGACGACCGGCCTTCGTACCAGCGCGACGACCGTCGTGGCGACCGCCGCGACGACAACCGCGGCGGCGGTTCCGGTGGTGGCTTCCGTCGTGATGACCGTCGGGATGACAACCGTGGCGGCGGTTCCGGTGGCGGGTTCCGTCGGGATGACAACCGTGGCGGCGGTTCCGGTGGCGGGTTCCGGCGCGACGACAATCGCGGTGGTGGCTCCGGTGGTGGCTTCCGTCGTGATGACCGTCGGGATGACAACCGTGGCGGCGGTTCCGGTGGCGGGTTCCGTCGGGATGACAACCGTGGCGGTGGCTCCGGTGGTGGCTTCCGGCGCGACGACAATCGCGGTGGCGGTACCGGTGGTGGCTTCCGGCGCGACGACCGTCGGGATGACAACCGCGGTGGCGGTTCCGGTGGCGGGTTCCGTCGGGATGACAACCGTGGCGGTGGCTCCGGTGGTGGCTTCCGGCGCGACGACAATCGCGGTGGCGGTACCGGTGGTGGCTTCCGGCGCGACGACAATCGCGGTGGCGGTACCGGTGGTGGCTTCCGGCGCGACGACAATCGCGGTGGCGGTACCGGTGGTGGCTTCCGGCGCGACGACAATCGCGGTGGCGGTACCGGTGGTGGCTTCCGGCGCGACGACCGTCGGGATGACAACCGCGGTGGCGGTTCCGGTGGCGGGTTCCGCCGTGACGACAACCGTGGCGGTGGCTTCCGTCGTGACGAGCGTCGTGATGAGCGGCCTTCGTTCCGTCGTGATGAGCGGCCCTCTTCCTTCCAGCGTGACGACCGTCGGGACGACAACCGTGGCGGTGGCTTCCGTCGCGATGAGCGTCGCGACGACAACCGCGGTGGTGGGTTCCGTCGTGATGAGCGGCCCTCTTCCTTCCAGCGTGACGACCGTCGGGACGACAACCGCGGCGGTGGCTTCCGTCGCGATGAGCGTCGCGACGACAACCGCGGTGGTGGGTTCCGTCGTGATGAGCGGCCCTCTTCCTTCCAGCGTGACGACCGTCGGGACGACAACCGCGGCGGTGGCTTCCGTCGTGACGAGCGTCGTGATGAGCGGCCTCCCTTCCGTCGGGATGACAACCGTGGTGGTGGGTTCCGTCGCGATGAGCGTCGGGACGACAACCGTGGCGGTGGCTTCCGGCGCGACGACCGGCGTGACGGCGACCGTGGTGGGTTCCGTGGGCGGGACGACCGGGGTGGCTACGGGGCGCGTGACGACCGTGACCGGGACCGTGGCGACCGTGCGCCGATCAAGCGGCTGCCGATCCCGCCGGAGGTCACCGGTGACGAGATCGACGCGGACGTGCGTCAGGAGCTCATGAGCCTGCCCAAGGGACTGGCCGAGGACGTCTCGCGCAACCTCGTCATGGTCGCCCAGCTGATCGACGACGAGCCGGAGAAGGCGTACGAGTACTCCCGTGTCGCCCTGCGTCTCGCGTCGCGTGTCGCGGCCGTGCGCGAGGCCGCCGGCTTCGCCGCGTACGCCACGCAGAAGTACTCCGAGGCGCTGGCCGAGTTCCGCGCTGCGCGGCGCATGAGCGGTGGCGTCGAGCTGTGGCCCGTCATGGCCGACTGCGAGCGTGGCCTGGGCCGTCCCGAGCGTGCGCTGGCGATGGCCGGCGAGCCCGAGGTGCAGAAGCTGGACAAGGCCGGGCAGGTCGAGATGCGGCTCGTGGCCGCCGGTGCCCGTCGTGACCTGGGTCAGCTGGATGCCGCCATCGTGACGCTGCAGAGCCCCGAGCTGGCGTCCGGCGCCGTTCACCCGTGGACCGCGCGTCTGCGGTACGCCTACGCCGACGCGCTGCTCGCCGCCGAGCGTGAGGGCGAGGCGCGGGACTGGTTCGCCAAGGCTCTGGAGGCCGACAAGGACGGCGTCACGGACGCCTCGGACCGGCTCGCCGAGCTGGACGGCATCGAGTTCGTGGACGCCTTCGACGATTCGGACGACGAGGACGTCGAAGATGTCGAGGACGTCGAGGGCGCCGAGGGCGCCGAGGGTGTTGCGGACGTCGAGGACGTCGAGGACGTTCAGGGTGCGGTCGAGGACGACATCGACGATGTCGAGGACGACGAGGACGTCGACGGCGACGACCGTTGATCCTTTGAGCACGTGAGAAGGGCGGTACCCCTCGGGGTGCCGCCCTTCTTCGTTTCCGGGGTCAGTCCAGCGCGAGGCTTCTCAGGACCAGGCCGGTCGCGGGTTTCGGGCCGAACGAGGTCGACTTGCGGGGCATCGTCACGCCTTGGCGGGCCAGGTCGCGTACGACCTCTTCGCGGACCGGGTGCATCAGGACCGCCGTACCGCCGCGGCGTTCCGCCTGGGCGACCGCGGCCTCCGTGTCGTGGATGTAGGCGATGTCCTCGGGCGCGTCCGGGATGTGCCAGAGCTGCTCCAGGAGGGCGGAGTGCAGGACGGTCGCGTCCAGGGTGCGCCAGGCCTCGGGGCGGTCCGCGCGGATCGTCCGTTCGAGGAGGGCGGGGTCCGGGCGGTCCAGGAGATGGAAGGCGCCGTCGCCCGCGAGGAGGAACGCGTTGCCTTCGGCCGCCGCGGTGGCCAGGGCCTCCAGGGCCACCGGCAGGGGGCGCTCGATCCGGCGTACGCGGAAGGAGTCGCCGAGGGCCGCCAGCGCGTCGGCGACCGGCAGGCGGTTGAGGAGGCGGTGGATGGCGCGGACCCGCAGGGGGTAGCGGGCGGTGTCGATGAGGAGGACCAGGCCGTAGTTCCAGGGGCCGGGAGCGGTGTGCTCGTCGCGCAGGCGCAGATACGTCGCCCAGCGGTGGTGGCCGTCGGCGATGAGGGCCTGGTGGCGGCTGAGCTCCTCGGCGACGGCGGCCTGTTCGGCCGGGTCGGTGACCGCCCAGAGGCGGTGGTGGAAGCCGTCCTCCGTGGTGGTGGAGAGCAGGGGCTCGCGGTGTACGGCGCGCTCGATGACGGCGTCGGCGCCGCCGTCGTCCTCTCCGACGTAGGTGAGGAGCAGGGGTTCCAGATTGGCGGCCGTGGTCCGCATGAGGGCGGCGCGGTCCTCGACGACGTGCGGCATGACGTCCTCGTGCGGGAGGACCACGCCCTTGTCCGGGGTGGAGAGCTCCAGGGCGCCGATGATGCCGCGCTGGAGGATGCCGTCGCCGTTCTGCTCGTACACGTAGAGCGCGGGTTCCGGGTCAGGGGCGAGGACGCCGTCGGCGAGCCAGCGGTCGAGGGTGACGGCGGCCTTGCGGTGGCGGGTGCCGGCGGTGATGGCCTGCGGGAGGATCAGCCGGACGATGTTGTGGGGGTCGGCCGATTCCAGATGGAGAAGTCCGTCAGGTCGTACGACGACGTCGTAGGGAGGGGACGTCACGGCGGCCAGGCTGCCGACCCGCTCGGGGACGTAACGGAGTCCGCGGAACGGGGCCAGACGCAGCCCTGCGTCGTCGTCGCGGACAGCGTCGGCCGCGTGACCTGAGGTGTTCATCTCGACATCGTATGTGGGCGTGGGCATGAGCGATGATCGGGGGAGCGGGGGAAATTTCACCCGGCGAGGCGAGGAGTGAGCGGTGACGGTGCGGAACGGCCAGGGGCAGCACGACGGTGGCGGCAGGAGGCTTCCGGGGAGCAGCGCGGTGGCGTTGAGCGCGGCGTACGACACGGCGCTCCTCGACCTGGACGGTGTCGTGTACGCGGGCGGGGCGGCCATCCCGTACGCCGTCGAGGCGCTCGGCGTGGCGCGCGAGGGCGGTATGCACCTGGCGTACGTCACCAACAACGCGCTGCGGACGCCGGAGGAGGTCGCGGCGCACCTCACCGATCTCGGTGTGCCGGCGGTGGCCGGGGACGTGGTCACCTCGGCGCAGGCCGTGGCGCGGCTGATCGCGGAGGAAGTGCCGCAGGGGTCGCGGGTGTTGGTCGTCGGGGGTGAGGGGCTCCGGGTGGCGCTGCGTGAGCGGGGGCTCGTGCCGGTGGAGTCGGCGGACTTTGAGCCGGCGGCGGTCGTCCAGGGGTACGGGGGGCCGGACCTGCCGTGGGGGCGGTTCGCGGAGGCCGCGTACGCGGTGCAGCGCGGGGTGCCGTGGTACGCCTCGAACACCGACCTGACGATTCCGGGCGCACGGGGGATCGGGCCGGGGAACGGGGCCGCGGTCGAGGTCGTGCGGATCGCGTCGGGGGGTCGTGCGGAGCCGAAGGTCGCGGGGAAGCCGCTGCCGCCGATGCACCGGGAGACGGTGCTGCGGACGGGGGCCGCGCGGCCGCTGGTCGTGGGGGACCGGCTGGACACGGACATCGAGGGCGCGTTCAACGGTGGGGTGGACTCGCTGCTCGTCCTCACCGGGGTGACGGACGTGGCGCAGTTGCTGGCGGCGGTGCCGGAGCATCGGCCGACGTATGTGGCGGCGGATCTGCGGGGGCTGCTGGTGGGTCAGCCGGAGGTCGTCGAAGGGGCGGGGGGAGCCGTTGAGTGTGGAGCGTGGAGGGCGTCCGTGAGCGGGGGCGAGTTGGTGCTTGAGGGTGCTGAGGGGGCGGATGTGATGGACGGGGTGCGGGCATTGTGCGGTGCCGCGTGGTCGGCCGCGGGTGACGGGGTGTGCGGGTTGGACGCGGGGAAGGCGCTGGCGCGGGTGGGGCGGTGACGATTCCTTGAGGATTCCCTGCACGGGGCAGAAAGTTGGGTAGGCTAACCTAACTCCGTGTTGGTTGAGAGTCCTTCCCGAGCGAGCGCGGATCCGACGCCCGCCGCCACGGCTCCGACGCGCCGGAATTCCGTCCGTGCCGTCGGGTTGGTGGTGGCCGTCGCGGTCCTGCTGCTGGTCTGTGTCCTGAGCATCATGATCGGTGCCAAGCCGGTGCCGCTCGGAGACGTGTGGCACGGGCTGTTCGAGAACAGCGGTGTGGGCAACGACGTCGTCATCCATGACGTACGCGTCCCCCGTACCCTCCTCGGGCTGCTCGTCGGGCTCGCCCTCGGGCTGTCCGGGGCCGTGATGCAGGGGCTGACCCGCAATCCGCTGGCCGAGCCCGGACTGCTCGGGGTGAACGCGGGCGCCGCCGCGGCCGTCGTCTCGGCCATCGCGTTCCTCGGGGTGGTCGACGTCAAGGAGTACGTCTGGTTCGCCTTCGTGGGCGCCGCAGTCGTCGCCGTCGTCGTCTATCTGCTCGGCGGCAGCCGCAGCGCCACCCCCGTGCGGCTGGCGCTCGCCGGGACCGCCGCGACCGCCGCGCTCTACGGGTACGTCAACGCCGTCGAGCTGCTCAACTCCGCTGCCCTCGACCGGATGCGGTTCTGGACGGTCGGCTCGCTCGCCTCCGCCGACATGGCGACGATCCGGCAGGTCGCCCCCTTCATCCTGACCGGGGCCGTGCTCGCGCTCCTCATCGCGCGGCCCCTGAACGCCATGGAGATGGGCGACGACACCGCCCGGGCCCTCGGTGCGAACATCAACCGGACCCGGGTCGTCGCCATGGTGGCCGTCACCCTGATGTGCGGAGCCGCCACCGCGGCCTGCGGGCCCATCGTGTTCCTCGGGCTGATGGTCCCGTACATGGTGCGGGCGATCACCGGGCCCGACATGCGCTGGATCCTGCCGTACGCGGCCGTCCTCGCGCCGGTCCTGCTGCTCGGCTCCGACGTCGTCGGGCGGCTCGTGGCCCGGCCCTCCGAGCTCCAGGTCGGCATCGTGACCGCCCTCATCGGCGGGCCCGTCTTCATCCGACTCGTCCGCCGCAAGAGGATGGCCCAGCTGTGACCACCAAGACCCTGCGGGCCGGCGGCGGGCTCTCCGTACGCTACGAGCCCCGGGCCGCGCTCTCCGTCGTCGGACTGCTCGTGCTCACCGTCGCCGTCGCCGTCGTCCTCATCGGCACCGGGGACTTCCCCATGACGCCGGGCGAGGTCGTCGACACGCTCCTCGGCCAGGGCACCGCCGTCCAGGAGTTCGCCGTCATGGACCTGCGGCTGCCGCGGGTCCTCGTCGCCGTCTTCGTCGGCGCCGCGCTCGCCGTGGGCGGGGCCGTCTTCCAGTCGGTCTCCCGCAACCCGCTCGGCAGCCCCGACGTCATCGGCTTCGGCCAGGGCGCCACCGTCGGCGCCCTCCTCGTCATCGTCCTCTTCCAGGGCAGCGCCGCCGCCGCGGCCGGCGGGGCCGTCGTCGGCGGGCTCGTCACCGGTGTCACGATCTACCTGCTCGCGTGGAAGAAGGGCGTGCACGGCTACCGGCTCGTGCTCGTCGGCATCGGCGCCGCCGCCATGCTCACCTCCGTCATCCACTACCTGATCACCAAGGCGAACCTGGTGGACGCGACCCGCGCCACCGTGTGGATGACCGGCTCCCTCGACGGCCGCGACTGGTCGCAGTTCTGGCCGCTGCTCGCCGTCTGCTGCGTCCTGCTGCCGCTCGTCCTCGGCCACGGCCGGGCCCTGCGCATGCTGGAGATGGGCGACGACGCCGCGTACGCCCTCGGGGTGAAGGTCGAGCGGACCCGGATCGTCCTCATGGCCTCGGCCGTCCTGCTCGTCGCCGTCGCCACCTCCGCCGCCGGGCCGATCGTCTTCGTGTCGCTGAGCGCGCCCCAGCTGGCCCGCCGGCTGACCCGGGCGCCCGGCCCCAACCTCGCCGCCTCCGCCCTCATGGGCTCGGCGCTGCTGCTCAGCGCCGACTGGATCGCCACCAACGCCTTCGGCGAGCGCCAGCTCCCGGTCGGCGTCGTCACCGGCATCCTCGGCGGCTGCTATCTGCTCTGGCTGCTCGTCACCGAACGCAAGGCGGGCCGGATATGACCACGAACAAGGACAAGGACAAGGGGAGCACGGGTATGGGCGGTCGGCAGAAGCAGCGGCTGAGCGCGGAATCGGTCACCCTCGCGTACGAGCAGCGGGTCATCGCCCGCGACCTGTCCGTCGAGATCCCCGACAACTCCTTCACCGTCATCGTCGGGCCCAACGCCTGCGGCAAGTCGACGCTGCTGCGCGCCCTCTCCCGGATGCTGAAGCCCGCCGAGGGGCGGGTCCTGCTCGACGGGGCGTCGATCCACTCGCTGCCCGCCAAGAAGGTCGCCAAGACCCTCGGCCTGCTGCCCCAGTCCTCGATCGCGCCCGACGGCATCACCGTCGCCGACCTCGTCGCCCGTGGCCGCTACCCCCACCAGGGACTGCTGCGCCAGTGGTCGCCGGAGGACGAGCGGATCGTGCAGGAGTCGATGGCCTCGACCGGCGTCGCCGAACTGGCCGAGCGGTACGTCGACGAGCTCTCCGGCGGGCAGCGCCAGCGCGTCTGGATCGCCATGGCGCTCGCCCAGCAGACGCCGCTGCTGCTCCTCGACGAGCCGACGACCTTCCTCGACATCCAGCACCAGATCGACGTCCTCGACCTCTGTGCCGAGCTGCACGAGACGCAGGGCCGGACGCTCGTCGCCGTCCTGCACGACCTCAACCACGCGGCCCGGTACGCGACGCACCTCATCGCCGTCCGCGGCGGCGAGATCGTCGCCGAGGGCCCGCCGTCCGAGATCGTCACCGCCGAGCTCGTCGAGCGGGTCTTCGGGCTGCGCTGCCAGGTCATCGAGGACCCGGAGACCGGCACGCCGCTCGTCGTACCGGCCGGGCGCAAGGCGCGGGCCCGTGACACCGGGGCGGCCCAGGCGCCCGCCCTACAGAAGTGAGCGCAGCTTCAGCAGGTCGCGGAAGCCGGCCTCCAGCCTGACCCGGCCGGAGGCCCAGGCCTTCGCGAAGTTCAGCTCGCCGCCCACCATCGCCAGCAGGTCGTCGCCGGTCATCGCGAGCCGGATCTGCGCCTTCCCCGGCGGCGGGCCCGGGACCGTGTCCACGACCTCGATCCGGCCGCCCGCGAGACGGCCGGTGAAGGTCGTGTCCAGGTCCGTGATGTGGCAGCTCAGGGTGCGGTCGAGCGCGGCCGCACTCCGCACGTCGCCGTCCGCCCGCGCGAAGCTGTCCGAAAGTCTGTCCAGTGCGCCACGGCACTCAGTGATCGTCGCCATCGCCGTCGACCGTACCCCAGGGCTTCGCGATAGCGTCGGGGGATGAGCGACGCGACGACCGAGCAGAGGCCCGACGAGCGAGAAGCCGCGGGGGCCGCCGAGGACCACGAGCCCGCCGTGCCCGCGCCGCTCGGCGTCGCCCGGGAGCTCACCGGCCACGCCGGAGTAGACGCCCACCTGGCGCGTCTCGCCGAGGTGGACCACCTCCCGGCGGACGGACACCTGGAGGTGTACGAGGATGTACACCGTGGACTGCGCGCCGAGCTGACCTCGCTCGACGCACACCCCGCCCCCCGTCCGCACGACAACAGGAGCTGAACCGAACGTGGCAGGAGTGGCACGCCGCCGTCTCGACGCCGAGCTGGTACGGCGCAAACTCGCGCGCTCGCGCGAGCACGCCAGCCAGCTGATCGCCGCGGGCCGGGTGACCGTCGGCAAGACCGTCGCCACCAAGCCCGCCACCCAGGTCGAGACCGCCGCGGCCATCGTCGTCGTCCAGGACGACTCCGATCCCGACTACGTCTCCCGCGGCGGCCACAAGCTCGCCGGGGCCTTCGAGGCCTTCGTCCCGCAGGGCCTGCGGGTCGAGGGCCGGCGCGCCCTGGACGCGGGGGCCTCCACCGGCGGCTTCACCGACGTGCTGCTGCGCGCGGGCGCCGCCCATGTCGTCGCCGTCGACGTCGGCTACGGGCAGCTCGCCTGGTCGCTGCAGAGCGACGAGCGCGTCACCGTGAAGGACCGGACGAACGTACGCGAGTTGACACTCGACGCCATCGACGGTGTGCCGGTCGATCTCGTCGTGGGCGACCTGTCCTTCATCCCGCTCGGTCTCGTCCTGCCCGCCCTCGCGGCGTGCACGGCACCCGACGCGGACCTCGTCCTGATGGTGAAACCGCAGTTCGAGGTGGGTAAGGAACGGCTCGGGACGGGCGGAGTCGTACGGAATCCCGAACTCCGAGCCGACGCCGTGAAGAACGTGGCCCGGCGCGCCGCCGAGCTCGGACTCGGTGTCCTGGGCGTCACCGCGAGCCCGCTGCCCGGCCCCTCCGGGAACGTCGAGTACTTTCTGTGGCTGCGGGCGGGCGCGCCCGCGCTGGATCCGGCAGATGTGGACCGCGCCGTGGCGGAGGGACCTAGTTGAGCTCGACAGCAGCACCATCGGGAACATCACGCACCGTCTTCCTGCTCGCGCACACCGGCAGGCCGGCCGCCGTGCGCAGCGCCGAACTGGTCGTCCTGGGGCTGCTGCGCTGCGGTATCGGCGTCCGCGTCCTGGAGGCCGAGGCCTCGGACCTGCCGCTGCCGCCGTCCGTCGAGAAGGTGCCGGAGGCCTGCTCCGACGCCCTCGACGGCTGTGAACTCCTCGTCGTCCTCGGCGGCGACGGCACGCTGCTGCGCGGCGCCGAGTTCTCCCGCGCCTCCGGGGTGCCGATGCTCGGCGTCAACCTGGGCCGGGTCGGCTTCCTCGCGGAGGCCGAGCGGGACGACCTCGACAAGGTCGTCGACCGGGTCGTGACGAAGGCGTACGAGGTCGAGGAGCGCATGACGCTCGACGTCGTCGTGTACGAGAACGGCGACGTCCTGCACCGCGACTGGGCGCTCAACGAGGCGGCCGTCCAGAAGGTGTCCCCGGAGCGGATGCTGGAGGTCGTGCTCGCGATCGACGGCCGCCCGGTGACCGGCTTCGGCTGCGACGGGGTGATCTGCGCGACACCGACCGGCTCCACCGCGTACGCCTTCTCGGCGGGCGGGCCGGTCGTCTGGCCGGAGGTCGAGGCCCTGCTCATGGTCCCCATCGGGGCCCACGCACTCTTCGCCAAGCCGCTCATCACCACCCCCGAGTCGGTCCTCGCCGTCGAGGTCGAGCCGCACACCCCGCACGGCGTGCTGTGGTGCGACGGGCGGCGGACCGTGGAGCTCCCGGCGGGCGCGCGGGTCGAGGTACGGCGCGGCGCCGTGCCCGTCAGGCTGGCCCGGCTGCACCACGCCTCCTTCACGGACCGGCTGGTCGCCAAGTTCGCCCTCCCGGTCTCCGGCTGGCGGGGCGCTCCGCACTGATCGCCCGCTCCCTCCGGTGGTCCCGAACGATCGGCGCGCCGGAGAGTTACGCCCGGGGCGATGTCGCATCGGACCAGGGAAACCTCGTATGGTCTGGGGCGTGCTGGAGGAGATGCGGATACGGTCGCTCGGGGTCATCGACGACGCGGTGGTCGAGCTGTCGCCCGGCTTCACCGCGGTGACCGGTGAGACCGGTGCGGGCAAGACCATGGTCGTGACCAGTCTGGGCTTGCTGCTCGGTGGAAGGGCCGACCCGGCCCTGGTGCGGATCGGCGCGGCCTCGGCCGTCGTCGAAGGACGGATCAGCGTGCCCGCGGGCGCGCCCGCGGCCGTGCGCGCGGAGGAGGCCGGGGCGGAGCTCGACGAGGGAGTGCTCCTCGTCAGCCGCACCATCTCGGCCGAAGGACGCTCACGGGCCCACCTCGGCGGGCGCTCCGTGCCCGTCGGGCTGCTCGCCGAGCTCGCCGACGAGCTCGTCGCCGTCCACGGCCAGACCGACCAGCAGGGCCTGCTCAAGCCCGCCCGGCAGCGCGGTGCGCTCGACCGGTACGCGGGCGAGGCCGTCGCCGTACCGCTCGCCGCCTACGGCGAGGCGTACAAGCGGCTGCGGGCCGTCACGGGCGAGCTGGAGGAGATCACCACCCGGGCCCGGGAACGGGCCCAGGAAGCCGATCTGCTGCGCTTCGGGCTCACCGAGATCGAGGCCGTCGCCCCGCGCGCCGGGGAGGACACCGAACTCGCCGCCGAGGCGGAACGGCTCGGGCACGCCGAGGCCCTCGCCTCCGCCGCCGCGCTCGCGCACGGCGCGCTCGCGGGCGACCCCGAGGACCCCGAGGCCGTCGACGCGACGACCCTCGTCGCGGGAGCGGGCCGGGCCCTGGAGGCCGTACGGTCCCACGACGCGGCGCTCGCCTCGCTCGCCGACCGGATGGGGGAGATCTCCATCCTGCTCGGGGACGTGGCCGGGGAGCTCGCCGGATACGCCGACGACCTGGACGCCGACCCGCTGCGGCTCGCCGCCGTCGAGGAGCGGCGCGCCGCCCTCACCCAGCTCACCCGGAAGTACGGCCAGGACATCACCGCCGTCCTCGCCTGGGCCGAGGAGAGCGCTGCCCGGCTCGGTGAGCTGGACGGCGACGACGACCGTGTCGAGGAGCTGACCGCCGAGCGGGACCGGCTGCGCGACGAGCTGTCCGTCCTCGCCCAGGGGCTCACCGACGCCCGCACGGAGACGGCCGACCGGTTCGCCGGGGCGGTCACCGCCGAGCTGGCCTCGCTCGCCATGCCGCACGCGCGCGTGTCCTTCGCCATCAGCCAGACCGAGGACCCCGACGGCGTCGAGGTCGGCGGCCGGCGGGTCGCGTACGGCCCGTCCGGGGCCGACGAGGTCGAGCTGCTGCTCGCCCCGCACCCGGGCGCGCCGCCGCGGCCGATCGCCAAGGGCGCGTCCGGCGGTGAGCTGTCCCGCGTGATGCTCGCCGTGGAGGTCGTCTTCGCGGGGACCGACCCCGTGCCCACGTACCTCTTCGACGAGGTCGACGCGGGCGTCGGCGGCAAGGCGGCCGTGGAGATCGGGCGGCGGCTCGCCAAGCTCGCCAGGACGGCGCAGGTCGTCGTCGTCACCCACCTGCCGCAGGTCGCGGCCTTCGCCGACCGGCAGCTGCTCGTCGAGAAGACCAACGACGGTTCCGTGACCCGGTCCGGCGTCACCGTCCTGGAGGGCGAGGAGCGGGTCAGGGAGCTGTCCCGGATGCTCGCCGGCCAGGAGGACTCCGAGACGGCCAGGGCGCACGCGGAGGAGCTGCTCGCGACGGCCCGGGCGGACGCGTGAGACGACTCGCGGCGTTCGGGGTCGCCGCGGGGGTGACGCGGGCGGTGTACGAGGGGATGCGCCGGTCGGTGGACGGTCCGCGGTGGACGCGGACCAACCACGCCGGGCGGAGCGTCGACCTGCACTCCGGGCCCGCGACGGCTCTCGGGGCGGCGGCCGGCAGCGGCAGCGGGCCCGTGGCGTTCGCCGTGCTGGCCGCCGCGGCGTGCGGGGCGTACGACGATGTGAAGGGCGATCACCGGCGCGGTTTCCGGGCGCACTTGGCGGCGCTGCGGGACGGCGAGGTGACCAGCGGGGCCGTCAAGTTCCTCGGCATCGGCGCGGTCTCGCTGGCGGCCGGGGCGCTGCTCAAGGAACGGCCCGTGGACAAGGTCCTCGCCGGGGTCGTCATCGCCGGCAGCGCCCATCTGGTGAACCTCGTGGACGTACGGCCGGGGCGGGCGGGCCTGACCGTGCTCGCGCTCGGTGCTCCCGGGCTGCTCCGCGGGTCGCTCGCCGCCGCCCCGATGGGAGCGGCCTCGGCGGTCCTCGGTGAGGACCTCGGGGAGCGCACGATGCTCGGCGACGCCGGGGCGCACGCGCTCGGTGCGGCCGTCGGCGGCGCGATCGCCGCCGGGAACGGGCGGTTCGGGCTCCTCGCGCACGCGGCGGGAGTCGTCGCCGCCGCGGCGTGGGGGGAGTGGGACGCCACCTCGCGCGCTCGCCCGAGTGGGTGAATCCTGGGACGGGTGCGGACGGCGGACGCCCTCCGTACAAGGGAACGACGCCGTTTCGGTGCCGGAACGTGCGTACGGTCGGCGGTACGGGCTGGCATCCTTGGGCGCGTGACACAGCTCCGTACGGTCCAAGTGCTGGGCGGCGGCAGCGCGGGCAGCAGCTCTCACGTCCGATCACTCGCCTCGGGGCTGGTGGCGAGGGGCGTGCGGGTGACCGTGTGCGCCCCGGCAGAACTCGACCGCCTCTACGACTACCTCGGTGCGGGGGCGCACTTCGTGCCCCTGCCGCGCCTCGGGGACCCCGCGACCGTCACCGCGCTCCGCAACGCCTGCATCGGCGCGGACGTGGTCCACGCGCACGGCCTCCAGGCCTCCGTGCGGGCCACGCTCGCGCTCTCGGCGCCGGCCTGCGGGTCGGCCTCCGTGGGGTCGGGGGGCGGGCCGACGTCCGGGAAGGGTCGTACGCCGCTCGTCACGACCTGGCACAGCCGGAACCACCTGGACGGGGCGCGGGGCGGGGTGCAGCGGCTCCTGGAGCGCAGGACCGTGCGGGCCGCGTCCGTCGTCCTCGGCACGTCGTCCGAACTCGTCGACCGGGCACGGCGGCGCGGGGCGCGGGACGCCCGGCTCGCGCCCGTCACCGTGCCGGCCGGGCGCGGGCCCGTCTGCCTCCACGACGGCAAGGCCCGGGCCGAACTGGGCGCGATCGACCGGCCCTTGCTGATGGCCGTCGGCGCGCTCGAACGGGGGCGGGGGTACGGGACGCTGCTCGACGCGGCGCGCTCGTGGCGGGACCTCGACCCGCAGCCGCTGCTCGTCATCGCGGGCGAGGGGCGCGAACGGGCCGCGCTGCAGCGGCGGATCACCGCGGAGCGGCTCGCGGTGCGGCTGATCGGGCGGCGCGACGACGTCGCGGAGCTGCTGGCCGCGGCGGACGTCGCGGTCCTCCCGTCGCGCCGGGAGGCCCGCTCCCTGCTCGCGCAGGAGGCGCTGCGGCTCGGTGTGCCGCTGGTCGCGACGGCGGTCGGCGGAGTCCCGGAACTGGTCGGGGACGCGGCGGAGCTCGTGCCGTACGGGGACGCTGTGGCGCTCGCGGGGGCGGTGCGGGGGCTGTTGGAGGACGCGGAGCGGCGGATGGACCTCGCGGCGGCGGGGCGGGTGCAGGCCGGGACGTGGCCCACGGAGGACGAGACGGTCGCTCATGTGCTGAGCGTGTACGACGAGTTGGCGGGCCGGCGGTAGCGGGAGGCGGGGCGGGTGAGGGTGATTCCCCCGCCCCTTCCCGAAGCCTTGCGGCGCGTTACGTCGTGTGGCGGCGGGCTCTCAGGGACAGGGAGAGGGCCAGGACCGTCTGGGGGTCGTCCAGGTCCGTGCCCAGGAGTTCGGAGATGCGGGCCAGACGGTTGTAGAGGGTCTGGCGGTTGAGGTGGAGTTCGCGGGCCGTCTCCGCCTTGCGGCCCGCGTGGGCCAGGTACGTCTCCAGGGTCGGGAGCAGCGGCGGCCGGGAGGTGCGGTCGTGGTCCCGGAGGGGCCCGATCGCGCGGTCCACGAAGGCCGCCAGGTCCGGATGGTCGCGCAGGCGCCACAGCAGCAGGTCGATGTCGAGGCGGCGGGCGTCGTACCAGGGGAGGTCCGAGAGGCCCTGCGCGGCCGTCGCCGTCTCCGCCGCGTGCCGCAGGCCCGCGGAGGCCGCCGCCCAGCTTCCGGCGACTCCCACGACGACCACCGGCGGGTGGACGCCCGCGCGCTCCAGGCCCGCCCGCTCCACGCCCGCGCGGAGCGCCGCCGCGACCCGGTCCGCGACGGCCGTGCGCTCGGATTCCGAGCGCAGGCCCAGGAGGAGCGGGACCCGTCCCTCGACCGGGCGGACGCCCAGCAGGACAGGGACTCCGACGGAGGCGAGCTCCTCGAGGACCGCCCGGGCGAGGAGCGCCCAGTTGCCCGAAGGGGAGAGTTCCGGGGCCAGGCGCATGACCACCGGCAGCAGCGGGCCCTCGCCCGGCTTGAAGCCGAGGACGCGGGCCTGGGCCGGTGCCGCCTCGGCCGTGATCCGGCCCTCCGCGAGGTCCGTCAGGAAGTCGCCCCGGCCGCGTGCGGCCAGCTCCTCCTCCTGGCGTGCCTGCATGAGGACCACCGCGAGGATGCCCGCCGCCCGCTCGGCCGCCATCCGGTGGACGGGGGAGAGGGCGCCGGAGACCGCGAGGAGGACCAGGCGGGCCCGGACCGAGCCCGAACCGGGGCCGCCGCCCGGCACGTCGACGAGGACCGTACCGGTCGGCGGGCCGGATTCGCGGGCCGCGCGCTGGCCGCGCAGCCCGTCCCACACCTGGAGCGGGTCGGCGGGGCCGGACTCGGTGCCCGCCGCGTACAGGAGCTGGCCGTCGGCGGTCTCCAGGAAGACCGGGTTCGCGGCGAAGTCGGAGAGGATACGGAGGACCTGCGGCACCCCGCCGCCGCCGAGCAGGGCCCCCGTGCACTGCCGGTGGACCTCCTCTGCCTGCCGGAGGAGCGCGTAGTGGCCGTTGACGATCTCGGTGTGGATCTCCTCCGTGACGGCCACGAAGGGGACCTCGCGGTGCAGCTGCACCAGGGGCAGCCCGGCGGCCCGCGCGGTCTCCACTATCGTCGCCGGGAGGCGGGCGAAGCGCGGGCCCAGCTCCACCACGAGCGCCGCGATGCCCCGGTCCGCGAGCCGGCGGACGAAGGCCCGCTGCTCGGCCGGCCGGGTCCCGAGCCCGAGGCCCGTGGTCAGCAGCAGCTCGCCGCCCTTGAGGAGCGACGCGATGTTCGGCACCTCGCCCGCGTGCACCCAGCGCACCGTGCGGTGCAGCCGGTCCGCGCCGGCGACGACCTCCGGGAGCCCGCTGCGCAGACCCGGGAGTTCGAGCGCCCGCTGCACGGTGATCCCGCCCTGATTGTCCATGGTGCCGGACGCTACCCCGCGTCCGTGTTTCGATGACATCACCGCACGGTCACGGCACCGGACACTTCGTACATCGGGGCGACAACTCGTCGCCCCGTGGCGGGAATTGTGCGACCGCATGTCGATTGTGGCCTGTGTCACACGCGAGGATGCTCTCGCGCCATGGCAGAGAACTCCACTCCAGAGGTCCACCGGCTGAAGGCCAACTCCGTCGGTCTCGTCGGCGTCGTCTTCATGGCCGTGGCCACCGCGGCCCCGATCACCGCGATGACCGGCAACCTCCCCATCGCCGTCGGCTTCGGCAACGGCACCGGCGCACCCGCCGGATACCTCTTCGCGACCCTCGTCCTGACCGTCTTCTCCGTCGGCTATGTCGCCATGGCCAAGCGGATCACGGCCGCGGGCGCCTTCTACGGCTACATCTCGCACGGCCTCGGCCGGATCGCCGGCATGGCCTCCGGCATGCTCGCCGTCCTGGCGTACATCGTCTTCGAAGCCTCGATCGTCGGCGTCTTCGCATACTTCGCCAAGACCACGGTCGCCGACCAGCTCGGCGTCGACATCCCGTGGATCCTGTACGCGGCCGTCATGCTGGCCGTGACGGCCGTCCTCTCGTACTTCGACATCAACCTGACCGCCAAGGCCCTCGGCGTCATGCTCATCGCGGAGATCGCCGTCCTCTTCGCGGTCGCCACCGCCGTCCTGATCGCCGGCGGCGGACCCGACGGCATCCCGGTCGAGCCGATCAACCCCGTGAACGCCTTCACCGGCACCTCGGCCGGGCTCGGACTGTTCTTCGCCTTCTGGTCCTGGGTCGGCTTCGAGTCGACGGCCATGTACGGGGAGGAGTCGCGCGACCCGAAGCGGGTCATCCCGCGCGCCACCCTGATCTCCGTCATCGGCGTCGGGCTCTTCTACATCTACGTGTCGTGGATGACGATCGCCGGAAACGGCCTCAGCGGCTCGGTGAAGCTGTCCGCCTCCGCCAGCCCGCTCGACCTGTTCTTCGCACCCACCCAGTCCTTCATCGGCGCCTGGGCCGTCGACGCCTTCCAGTGGCTGCTGCTGACCGGCTCCTTCGCCTGCGGCATGGCCTTCCACCAGTGCGCCTCGCGCTACCTGTACGCCATCGGCCGCGAGGGCTTCCTCCACCCGGCGCTCGGCCGCACCCACGCGCGGCACGGCTCGCCGTACATCGCCTCCTACGTGCAGAGCGGGATCGCCGTCGGCCTCGTCGGCGCCTTCTGGCTCACCGGCCAGGACCCCTACATCCACCTCTACACCCTGCTCGCGATCCTCGGCACGATGGCGATCCTCATCGTCCAGACCCTCTGCTCCTTCGCCGTCATCGGCTACTTCCGCAAGAACCACCCGGAGGACCGGCACTGGTTCAGGACCCTCACCGCGCCGCTCCTCGGCGGCATCGGCATGATCGCCGTCGTCGTCCTTCTGGTCATCAACATGGAGACCGCGGCCGGACTCGCAGCCGACTCCCTCTTCTTCAAGGCGATCCCCTGGATCGTCGGCGTGGTCTTCTCCGGAGGCCTCGGCCTCGGCTTCTACCTCAAGGCCAAGCGGCCCGAGCGCTACGAGATCATCGGCCGGATCGTCCTGGAGGACGCGACCGAGCGCCCCGCCGAGGCAGCCCCCGCCCCCGCCGCCGTACCGCAGAGCTGATTCCCCCTTCCTCAAGGAGCGCTCCATGGCACGCACCAACCCGATGCACCTGCTGAAGCGCCTCGCGGCCGAGCACGCCGACGCCCGGCGGCTCGACATCCCCGTCGACGAGCTCAGAGGCATGAGAGCCGACGCCCTCGGGCGCCGCTCCCTCCTCAAGTACGCGGCCGCCGCGGGTGTCGCCGTCGGCGCCGCCGGGACCGCCGGTCTCGGCGGGGCCGCCCCCGCCCGCGCCGCCACCCCGTCCCCGCCCGTCAAGAGCACCGCCAGGGTCGCCGTCGTCGGCGCCGGGATATCCGGCCTCACCGCCGCCCTCACCCTTCAGGACGCCGGCCTGAGTCCCGTCCTCTACGAGGCGAACCCCTCGCGGGTCGGCGGCCGGATGTGGACCCAGCGCGGCCACTGGGCGTACGGCCAGACCTCCGAGATCGGCGGCGAGCTGATCGACACCAGCCACAAGAAGATCCTGGAGCTCTGCCGCCGCTTCGACCTCGACGTCGAGGACTTCCTCGGCGGCGGACCCAACGGGGCCGAGGAGGTCCTCTGGTTCGACGGCGCCTACTATCCGCGCCACCAGGCCGACGAGGACTTCAACGCGGTCTACCAGTCGCTGCGCCGCGACCTCTCCGAGGCGGGCGAGGTCTTCTGGAACCAGACCACGCCCACCGGCACCGCCCTCGACAACATGTCCGTGTACGAGTGGATCGAGACCCGGGTCCCCGGCGGCCACTCCTCCCCGCTCGGCAGGTTCATCGACGTCGCCTACAACGTCGAGTACGGCGCCGACACCACCGAGCAGTCCTCGCTCGCCCTCGTCCTGCTCATGGGCTACCAGACCAATCCGGGCAACTTCAACATCTGGGGCCTGTCCAACGAGCGCTACCACATCGTCGGCGGCAACGACCTGCTCCCGAACGCCATCGCCGGAGCCCTCACGGCCGGCACCCTGCGCCGGGGCTGGTCCCTGACCGCCGTACGGGCCAACGCCGACGGCACCCAGACGCTGACCTTCACCGAGGCCGGCGCCGTCCGGACCGTCACCGCCGACCACACGGTCCTCTGTCTCCCGCTGCCGGTCCTCAAACAGCTCGACCTGTCCCTGGCGGGCTTCGACCCGCTCATGCGGAACCTGCTGCGGGACGCGACCATGGGGCACTGCACCAAGCTCAACATGCAGTTCGGCACCCGCCCGTGGCGCGGCACCGGCCCCTGGCCCGGGGTGTCCGCCGGGGACTGCTTCACCGACTCCGAGGTCCAGCAGACCTGGGACACCACCAAGATCCAGGGAGGCACCGGCGGCATCCTCATCCAGTACAACGGCGGCAGCCTGGCCAGGAACCTGAACCCCGCCGGGCCGTTCTCCACCGAGTCCGACCCGTACGTGCGCGGCCTCGTCACCCGCTACCTCGCGGGCATCGACGCCTTCTTCCCCGGCACCTCCGCCGCGTACACGGGCCGCGCCCAGCTCTCCGCCTGGCACAAGAACCCGTACGCCCTCGGCGCGTACTCCTGCTGGCCCGTCGGCTACCTCCACCGGTACGCCGGATACGAGGGCAGGGCCCAGGGCAACGTCCACATCGGCGGCGAACACTGCAGCTACGACTTCCAGGGCTTCATGGAGGGCGGGGCCACGGAGGGCGAGCGCGCCGCCAGGGAGGTGATCGACGCGCTGCGGTGAGCCTCAGGCGGCCGGCGCGATGTTGTGGTTGTAGCGGAAGACGTTGTCGGGGTCGTACGAGGCCTTGACCCGGGCCAGGCGCCGGTAGTTGTCGGCGCCGAAGCCCTCGACCACCCGCCGCTCTCCCTCGGAGCCGATGAAGTTCAGGTACACGGCTCCGGTCGACCACGGTGTCGCGTCCGCCCGCACGTCCCGTACCCACTGGATCGCCCGGTCGTCGTCGGCCGGGTCGACCCAGGTCGCGAAGGGATGGACACCCCACGGCGCGGTACGCCACGGAATCGGGTGGTCCGACGGTCCGGCCGCCACCGCGCCGCCCAGCGGGAACAGCACGTGCTGGCAGGCGGTGGGGGGCGGGATCAGCTCCGCGCGGGCGCAGTAGGCGTCCACGGCGGCGTCCGGCAACTCGTTCAGGTACTCCGCCGACCAGTAGTTCCGCAGGCCCGGCGGGTCGTCGAGCATGGACTGGAGATCGGCGTAGGGAACGTCCGTGACCATCTCGATCACGGGCTTCAGCGCGAGCAGCGGCGCCGCGAGCTCGCGCACCTCGGCGACGGGACCCGCGTACGTGAACAGGGTGCCGCAGACCAGCTTCCCGACGAGGTGCTCGGGGACGAACGGCTCCGGCGGCGCGGGGAAGTAGATGACGCCGCCGCCCACGCCGTCGGGAGCCGACTCGACGAGGGCGCGGTACGTCCGCACCACCTCGGGAGCCACCTCCGGCAGGAAGAACAGCATCGCCATGCTCATCTCCGGCAGGTCGTGCAGCCGCAGCGTCAGCGAGGTCGCCACGCCGAAGTTGCCGCCGCCGCCGTGCAGCGCCCAGAACAGCTCCGGGTTCTCCGCCGCGTCCGTGTGGACGTGCTTGCCCTCGGCGGTGATCAGGTCGACGGCGAGCAGGTTGTCGCTGGCGAGCCCGAACTTCCGCTCCAGCCAGCCCGAGCCGCCGCCCAGCGTGAAGCCGCCGACGCCGGTCGTGGACACCCGCCCACCGGTGGTCGCCACGTGGAACGGCTGGCACGCGTGGTCCAGGTGGCCCATGGTCGCCCCGCCCTCGACCCGCACCGTCATGTCCTCCGGGTCCACGACGACGCCGTGCATCCGGCGGAGGTCGACGATCAGCGCGCCGTCGATCATGGAGGTCCCGGCGACGCTGTGCCCGCCGCCGCGCACCGCGATCGGCAGTTCGGCCTCGCGGCCGAACAGGATCGCGTTGGACACGTCGGCCTGGGTGGCGCACTGGGCGATCACCGACGGGCGCCGGTCGATCATGCCGTTGTGCAGGGCACGCGCCTCGTCGTAGCCCGGACCGCCGGGGATGATCACCTCACCGGCGAGGTCCTCGACCAGTCCGGCCAGGGCGCTTTCGGAGACGTGGGGAGCCATGGGAGCCCCCTTCGTGCGGGGGACAGGACCCTCCCAGCGTATTCCTGCGGGCCCTGCTCCGCGCCTCAGCCTCCGTACGCCCCGCTGGCCGTCAGGCGCAGCGCGGTGTCGATCAGCGGGACGTGGCTGAACGCCTGCGGGAAGTTGCCCACCTGGCGCTGGAGCCGCGGGTCCCACTCCTCCGCGAGCAGCCCGAGGTCGTTGCGGAGGGCGAGCAGCTTCTCGAAGAGCGTGCGGGCCTCGTCCACCCGGCCGATCATCGCCAGGTCGTCCGCGAGCCAGAACGAGCAGGCGAGGAACGCGCCCTCGTCACCTTCGAGTCCGTCGACTCCGGCCTCCTCGCCCGCCGTCGGGTAGCGCAGCACGAAGCCGTCCTCCGTGGACAGCTCCCGCTGGATCGCCTCGATCGTGCCGATGACCCGCTTGTCGTCCGGCGGCAGGAAGCCCATCTGCGGGATCAGCAGCAGCGAGGCGTCCAGCTCCTGGGAGCCGTACGACTGCGTGAAGGTGTTCCGCTCCTTGTCGTAGCCCTTCTCGCAGACGTCCCGGTGGATCTCGTCGCGCAGCTCGCGCCAGCGCTCCAGCGGGCCGTCGGCGTCCCCGGACTCGATGAGCTTGATCGTGCGGTCGACGGCCACCCAGGCCATCACCTTGGAGTGGGTGAAGTGGCGGCGTGGGCCGCGGACCTCCCAGATGCCCTCGTCGGGCTGGTCCCAGTGCTTCTCCAGGTAGTTGATCAGCTTGATCTGGAGGAGGGAGGCGTAGTCGTTGCGGGACAGGCCCGTCATGTGCGCGAGGTGCAGGGCCTCGGTGACCTCGCCGTAGACGTCGAGCTGGAGCTGGTTGGCGGCGCCGTTGCCGACGCGGACCGGGCCGGAGTTCTCGTACCCCGGGAGCCAGTCCAGCTCCGCCTCGCCGAGCTCCCGCTCGCCCGCGATGCCGTACATGATCTGGAGGTTCTCCGGGTCGCCCGCGACCGCGCGGAGCAGCCAGTCCCGCCAGGCGCGGGCCTCCTCGCGGTAGCCGGTGCGCAGCATCGAGGAGAGGGTGATCGCCGCGTCCCGCAGCCAGGTGTAGCGGTAGTCCCAGTTGCGGACGCCGCCGATCTCCTCGGGCAGCGAGGTGGTCGGCGCGGCCACGATCCCGCCGGTCGGGGCGTACGTCAGCGCCTTCAGCGTGATCAGGGAGCGGACCACCGCCTCCCGGTAGGGGCCGTGGTACGTGCAGTGGTCGACCCACTCGCGCCAGAAGTCGGCGGTCGCCTCCAGCGAGCCTTCCGGGTCCGGCAGCGCCGGCGGCTCCTTGTGGGAGGGCTGCCAGGAGAGCGTGAAGGTGATCCGGTCGCCGGGGGCGACGGTGAACTCGGAGTACGTGGTGAGCGACTCGCCGTGCGTCTCCGCGTCCGCGTCGAGCCACACCGAGTCCGGCCCGGCGACGGCGACCGTGCGCTCGCCGACCTTGTGGACCCAGGGCACGATCCGGCCGTAGCTGAACCGCATCCGCAGCGCGGAGCGCATCGCGACCCGCCCGGAGACGCCCTCCACGATCCGGATGAGCTGCGGCGCGCCGTCGCGCGGGGGCATGAAGTCCGTCACCCGGACCGTGCCGCGGTCGGTGTCCCACTCGGACTCCAGGATCAGCGAGTCGCCGCGGTAGCGCCGCCGGTCGGCCGGGGGCGCCTCGTCCTCCTCGGCCGCGGCGGGACCCACCCGCCAGAACCCGTGTTCCTCGGTGCCGAGCAGTCCCGCGAAGACCGCGTGGGAGTCGAAGCGGGGGAGGCACAGCCAGTCGACGCTGCCGTCCCGGCAGACCAGCGCGGCGGTCTGCATGTCCCCGATGAGTGCGTAATCCTCGATGCGCCCGGCCACGTGCTTCACTCCAGTCGAACGGCCATGTCCGCCCCGTGGGGCGCTTGCTCGGATGCGCCGGCTGGGTGTCAGCCGGGTCTGCTGGTGTCAGCGGTCAGGGGTTCGTCGACGAGCGCTCGGTCCGGTCGAGCCGGCGGGGTGGTGCCGATGGCCGGGCTGCTCGGCGGGCTGTGTCCGAGCAGGATACGTCGCACCCTAGTGACGCGGTGATCACGCCGGTAACGTCGCTGCTCCGATCGGGTGAACAAGCCCGTGACCACGGCGATCACCCCGTCGGACGGATCCCGCCCCACCCTTTCGTAGCCGTCCGTGAACACCCGACTGCCGCGTGTGGCCGGAAGCGGTCTCCCGATGTCGCTGATACCCTGGTACCCCGTGGACCGGTGGGAAACGGCGACAGCCGAGGACCCCGAAACCGCAGCGACGGCACCCCCCGATTCTTCCGGAGGGGACGCCGGTACGCACCTCCAGAACGCGACCACGGGAGCCCCCTCTTGGCGATGCCGCCCAACACCACGACGACCAAGCACATCTTCGTCACCGGGGGTGTCGCCTCCTCCCTCGGCAAGGGCCTGACCGCCTCCAGCCTGGGTGCGCTCCTCAAGGCCCGTGGACTGCGGGTCACGATGCAGAAGCTCGACCCGTACCTGAACGTCGACCCGGGCACGATGAACCCCTTCCAGCACGGTGAGGTGTTCGTCACCAACGACGGCGCCGAGACCGACCTGGACATCGGCCACTACGAGCGCTTCCTCGACGTCGACCTCGACGGCTCGGCCAACGTCACCACCGGCCAGGTCTACTCGCAGGTCATCGCCAAGGAGCGGCGCGGCGAGTACCTGGGCGACACCGTGCAGGTCATCCCGCACATCACCAACGAGATCAAGTCCCGGATCCGCCGCATGGCGACGGACGACGTGGACGTCGTCATCACCGAGGTCGGCGGCACCGTCGGCGACATCGAGTCCCTGCCGTTCCTGGAGACCGTCCGCCAGGTCCGCCACGAGGTCGGCCGCGACAACGTCTTCGTCGTGCACATCTCGCTGCTGCCCTACATCGGCCCCTCCGGCGAGCTGAAGACCAAGCCGACCCAGCACTCGGTCGCCGCCCTCCGCAACATCGGCATCCAGCCGGACGCGATCGTCCTGCGCGCCGACCGTGAGGTCCCGACCGCCATCAAGCGCAAGATCTCGCTGATGTGCGACGTCGACGAGGCCGCGGTCGTCGCCGCGATCGACGCCAAGTCGATCTACGACATCCCGAAGGTCCTGCACACCGAGGGCCTGGACGCCTACGTCGTCCGCAAGCTCGACCTGCCCTTCCGTGACGTGGACTGGTCCACCTGGGACGACCTGCTCGACCGCGTCCACAACCCCGACCACGAGGTCACGGTCGCGCTCGTCGGCAAGTACATCGACCTGCCCGACGCCTACCTCTCGATCACCGAGGCCATGCGGGCCGGCGGCTTCGCCAACAAGGCCCGGGTCAAGGTCAAGTGGGTCACCTCCGACGACTGCAAGACGCCGGCCGGCGCCAAGAAGCAGCTCGGTGACGTCGACGCGATCCTCATCCCCGGCGGCTTCGGCGACCGCGGTGTGAACGGCAAGATCGGCGCGATCCAGTACGCCCGCGAGAACAAGGTGCCGCTGCTCGGCATCTGCCTCGGCCTCCAGTGCATCGTCATCGAGGCCGCGCGGAACCTGGCGGACATCCCGGACGCCAACTCCACCGAGTTCGATCCGGCGACCGCGCACCCCGTCGTCTCCACGATGGAGGAGCAGCTCGCGTACGTCGAGGGCGCCGGCGACCTGGGCGGAACGATGCGCCTGGGCCTGTACCCGGCGAAGCTCGCCGAGGGCTCGATCGTCCGCGAGGTCTACGACGACCAGCCGTACGTGGACGAGCGCCACCGCCACCGCTACGAGGTCAACAACTCCTACCGCGCGGAGCTGGAGAAGAAGGCCGGCCTGGTCTTCTCCGGCACCTCCCCGGACAACAAGCTCGTCGAGTACGTCGAGTACCCGCGCGAGATCCACCCCTACCTGGTCGCCACCCAGGCGCACCCGGAGCTCCGCTCCCGCCCGACCCGCCCGCACCCGCTCTTCGCGGGCCTGGTCAAGGCGGCCGTCGAGCGCAAGACGGGCAAGCCCGCGAAGTAACCGGCGCTGTCGTCGGTCGGCGTTAACGTTGCCGGGGTACGGGTCCTGACGGACACGTACCCCGGCTTTCGTGTGTGCGCGTACGTGGGAGGACCCAGATGGAGCTGCAGGACACCCCGCAGGAGTGGCGCGTCGTCGCGACGACGACCCCCTTCCAGGGCAAGAAGACCAGTGTCCGCACGGACGACGTGGTCATGCCGGACGGCACGGTCGCCCGCCGCGACTACCAGGTCCACCCCGGCTCGGTGGCCGTCCTGGCCCTGGACGAGCAGGACCGGGTCCTGCTGCTCAAGCAGTACCGGCACCCGGTGCGGCAGAAGCTGTGGGAGATCCCCGCGGGGCTCCTCGACGTGCCCGGTGAGAACCCGCTGCACGCCGCCCAGCGCGAGCTGTACGAGGAGGCCCACGTCAAGGCGGGGGACTGGCGGGTCCTGACCGACGTCTACACGACCCCGGGCGGCTGCGACGAGGCCGTACGCATCTTCCTCGCCCGGGACCTCGCGGAGGCGGAGGGCGAGCGCTACGAAGTCTCCGACGAGGAGGCCGACATGGAGTCGGCGCGGGTGCCGCTCGCGGAGCTCGTGCGCGCGGTCCTCGCGGGTGAGCTGCACAACAACTGCCTGGTGGTGGGTGTCCTGTCGCTGGCCGCCGCGCGCGCGGGCGACGGGGTCGAGGCGCTGCGGCCGGCGGAGGCGCCCTGGCCGGCCCGCCCGTTCGTGTCGTGACGGCACCTCGTCGTCCCCGCAGGAACCCGGCGGTGTGACCATCGGCTGATCCGATCGGGCGATGTGTCCGCCGCGCTCCGCCGGGTCCGTGCCGCGCCCTGAACTACGCTCGGAATCGCCCGTGCGGAGTCCCCCGCGGGATGGCTCGTGCGCAGGTGGACGGGAGCGTGGCCCGTGACGGATCAGGCGGTGGCGGCGGCCGTGGGCCGGCGGTTCTTCGGCCGGCAGCGGGAGCTGAAGGCCCTGCGCGCCGACATCGAACGGACCGGCCTCGACACCCTCACGGGCCGCAAGGCACCCCGCGCCCGGGTCCTGCTCGTCGCCGGCAAGCCGGGCTCCGGACGGACCGCCCTCGCCGAGGAGCTGGCCGCCGGCCTCGGTGACCGCTACCCCGACGGGGTGTTCCGCGCCCGGCTCACCGAGCCCGGCGGCGACCCCGTCCCCACCGCCCGCGTGGCCCAGGAACTCCTGGCCGCGCTCGGCGTGCCCGAGCCGCCCGGCGCCGCCGAGGACGAGCTGACCGAGCTGGTCCGCCGTGCCTTCACCGGGCGCCGGGCCGTCCTGATCCTCGACGACGCCGTCGATGCCGAGCAGGCCGACCCGCTGATCCCCGACGACCCCGCCACCCTGGTCGTCGGCGTGTCGCGCGGACCGCTCACCGGCATCCCCGACGTACGGCCCTGCACCCTCGGCGGCCTCGACGCCAAGTCGGCCATCGAGCTGCTCACCGCCTTCACCGGCTCCGTCCGCATCACCGTCGACCCGCAGGCCGCCGAGACCCTCGTCGAGGAGTGCGGGGGGATGCCCGCCGCCGTCGTCCTCGCCGGGGGCTGGCTCGCGGCCCGCCCCAAGGCCTCCGTCGCCGACCTCGCGAAGCAGCTGCGCGGACTGACCGGCGACCCGCTCACCCGCACCTTCCTGCTGGCCCACGAGGCCCTGCCCGCGACCGCCGCGCGGATACTGCGATTCCTCTCCCTGGCCCCGCTCGGCCGGGCGGACGCCCACACCGCCTCCGCCCTGGCCGGCTGCTCGGTCTCCGCGGCGGCCACCACCCTCGCCGACTTCGCCGCCCTGGGGCTCGTCTCCGCCGGGGACGACGGGCAGTACGCGGTTCCCGGGCATCTCGTCCCTCTCCTTCGCGCTCAGCTGGAGGAGCGCGACCGGCCCGCCGAGGTGCAGCTCGCCCGGGCCCGGATGCTGGAGCGGACCGTACGGCTCCTCCAGTCGTGCCGTGCGGTCACCGAACCCGAGGGCTCGGCCGCCCGGCGGAAACTGGCCGGACTGCCGCGCGCCCTGCGCTTCCCGAACCGGGACGCCGGGGCCGACTGGCTGCGCTCCCGGCAGCCCGTCCTGCTCGCCTCCGCCCGCCTCGCCGTCGCCGACGGGGAGCTCGACACCCTGGCCCGCCGACTGATCGCCTCCTTCGTCAGGGCGCTGGCCGCGCACCGGGGCGCCGAGGCCGCGGCGCCCGAGCTGTACGGCCTCCACCGGCTCGTCCTGGACGTGGCCGAGCGACGCGGGCTGCACCGCGAGCGGGCGGCCGCCCTGCTGAACCTGGCCGACCTGGACGCCAGGACCGGACGGACGCAGGACGCTCTGCTGCGATATCGGTTGGCTTTGGATGCCGGAAGGGCAGCAAATGATCCGTACGCCACCGGTCGGGCGATGGAATCCGTAGGTGGCTCGTATCAGGAGCTGGGCGACTGGCAGCGGGCCGGCGACTGGTACGGGCGCGCGCTCGCCCAGCGACTCGCCCGCGACGAGCGCGCCGACCAGGCCCGGCTGTACGGCCGCCTCGGCGCCGTGCAGACCTACGCCGGGCGGTACGGCGAGGCCCTGCGGAACTGGCGGGCCGCCGCGGCCGGCTACCGCAGGCTCGACGATCTCCCGGGCCACGCACGGGCGTTGAGCGAGGCGGCCCGGGTCCAGGAGTACGCGGGGCGCCCCGAGGAGTCGCTGCGGACCTGCGAGGAGGCGGTGGAGTGGGCCCGGCGGGCGCGGGACACCCGGCTGCAGGCGGCCCTCCAGCTGCGGCTCGCCGACACGCTCGACCGGCTCGGTGACCCCGCTGCGGCCGGGCTGCACAGGGCCGCGGCGGAGCGATTGCTGGAATCACGCACCGCAGCCTGCGAAATCCGTAGTGGGTTCGAGAAAGATTAGTACTTTGAAAGGCTAGACACCGGGAACTCCTTCATTAGACTGGGTCCGCCGCGTTCGAACGTGGTCTGCCCCGGTGCGCCGCAGTGCATCCGGGTATGTATCGCAGTACCCCAGTTGTCCCCCCAGATTCAAGGACCGTGATCGACGATGAAGGTCGGCATCCCCCGCGAGGTCAAGAACAACGAGTTCCGCGTGGCCATCACCCCTGCGGGTGTCCACGAGCTCGTCCGCAACGGCCACCAGGTCTTCATCGAGCAGAACGCCGGTGTCGGCTCCTCGATCACGGACAAGGAGTACGTCGCCGCCGGCGCCGAGATCCTCCCCACCGCCGACGAGGTCTGGGCGATCGCCGACCTGCTGCTCAAGGTCAAGGAGCCCATCGCGGAGGAGTACCACCGCCTCCGCAAGGACCAGACCCTCTTCACGTACCTGCACCTCGCCGCCTCCCGCGAGTGCACGGACGCGCTGCTCGCCTCCGGCACCACCGCCATCGCCTACGAGACCGTCGAGACCGCGAACCGCGCCCTGCCGCTGCTCGCCCCGATGTCCGAGGTCGCGGGCCGCCTGGCCCCGCAGGTCGGCGCGTACCACCTGATGCGCTCGGTCGGCGGCCGTGGCGTCCTCCCCGGCGGCGTCCCCGGCACCCACGCCGGCGAGTGCGTCGTGATCGGCGGCGGCGTCTCCGGCTGGAACGCCACGCAGATCGCCGTCGGCATGGGCTTCCACGTGACCCTGCTCGACCGCGACATCAACAAGCTCCGCGAGGCCGACAAGATCTTCGGCACCAAGGTGAAAACGATCGTCTCCAACGCCTACGAGCTGGAGAAGGCCGTCGTCGAGGCCGACCTCGTCATCGGCGCCGTCCTCATCCCGGGTGCCAAGGCCCCGAAGCTGGTCACCAACGAGCTCGTCGCCAAGATGAAGCCCGGAAGTGTCCTTGTCGACATTGCGATCGACCAGGGCGGCTGCTTCGAGGACTCCCACGCGACCACCCACGCCGAGCCGACCTTCCAGGTCCACAACTCGGTCTTCTACTGCGTCGCCAACATGCCCGGCGCCGTCCCGAACACCTCCACCTACGCGCTCACCAACGCCACGCTGCCCTACATCGTGTCGCTGGCGAACAACGGCTGGGTCGAGGCTCTGCGCCGCGACGCCGCCCTCGGTCTGGGTCTCAACACCCATGACGGCAAGGTGGTTTACAAGGAGGTCGCCGAGGCGCACGGCCTCGAGCACGTCGAGCTGAGCACCCTCCTGGGCTGACCCCGCAGGCGCCGCCGTCAACCGGTGCCGTCAATGCCACACACCCGGCCGGACCTTGTTCGACAAGGTCCGGCCGGCTGTGCGTCCGGCCCTGTCCGGGGCCCGAGCAACTCGCCTCGAACGTAACCCTTTAACCGTTTCGCGCACCCCTGAAACGTGTGGATGCATGCCTGCGCACCCTTGACAGAGACGTGTTCGGTTGCCGACACATCCGGCCGGGTCCGGCGGATTGTGTTGCTGCGGAGCGGTGACACGCCATAGAGTCGCCAACCGTCGGCATGGTGCCACGCTGACCTATCGATAAATGTTCCTGGTGACATCCAAGGAGGTAAGACGACTTGTGAATGAGTCGACAATTACTCCCGGGAGCGGTGCGCCAGGTGCTCCGATCGGCTCCGTCGCGGTGCGGACCTTCGCGACGCACCAGCCCATGACGACAGCCCACACGATGAAGACGATGGACGGCCTACACGTGAACGCCACGGCCGGCAACGAGATGGGCCGAGAGTCCACCCACTTCGCCGCCTTTGACGAGGTGCCCGAGGGGCACTTCTACGACCCCGACGCCGAGTACGAGCCCGACCCGGAGTACGCGGCCACCCTCGCACCCGACGCTGCCCGCCAGCGCCGCGAGCGGATCGGCCCCACCGGACGGCCCCTGCCGTACTTCCCGATCCCGGGTCCCCTGACCGACCACGGACCCGCCAAGATCATCGCGATGTGCAACCAGAAGGGCGGCGTCGGCAAGACCACGTCGACCATCAACCTGGGTGCCGCGCTCGCCGAGTACGGACGACGGGTGCTGCTCGTCGACTTCGACCCGCAGGGAGCCCTGTCGGTCGGCCTCGGCGTGAACCCGATGGAGCTCGACCTCACCGTCTACAACCTGCTCATGGAGCGGGGCATGTCGGCGGACGAGGTGCTCCTCAAGACCGCAGTGCCCAACATGGACCTGCTGCCGAGCAACATCGACCTCTCGGCCGCCGAAGTCCAGCTGGTCAGCGAGGTCGCGCGCGAGTCCACGCTCCAGCGCGCCCTGAAGCCGCTGATGAACGACTACGACTACATCGTGATCGACTGTCAGCCCTCGCTCGGCCTGCTGACCGTGAACGCCCTGACGGCGGCTCACAAGGTCATCGTGCCGCTGGAATGCGAGTTCTTCGCCCTCCGCGGAGTGGCGCTGCTGACCGAGACGATCGAGAAGGTCCAGGAGCGGCTCAACCCCGACCTGGAGCTCGACGGCATCCTCGCCACGATGTACGACTCGCGGACCGTGCACAGCCGTGAGGTCCTCGCGCGCGTCGTCGAGGCCTTCGACGACCACGTGTACCACACGGTCATCGGGCGGACCGTGCGCTTCCCGGAGACCACGGTCGCCGGCGAGCCCATCACCACGTACGCCTCGAACTCCGTGGGCGCCGCCGCCTACCGCCAGCTCGCCAGGGAGGTGCTCGCCCGGTGTCACGCCGAGTGAGTCTGCCCGGCGCCGACGAACTCTTCCGTACGACCGGGGGGACGGCGCTCCAGTCGTCCTCACCCCGCCGGGCCGTCCCGGCCCCTGCGGGCGAGAGCGACACGGCGGCGGCCGAGGGCTCCGCGGAACACACGGCCGCGGACTCCGAGGCGGCCGAACCGCGGGCCAGGACGGCGGAGCCGGAAGGCCCCGCCGCCCAGAAGCCCGCGGGCCCCGCCACGGTCCCGGCCCCGGCGGCCGCCCGGCGGCGCGGCGGCCGTACCCCGAACAGGCGGCCCAGCGGCCGTGAGCGCCACGACGAGAAGATCACGGTCTACGTCTCCGCGGAGGAGCTCATGGACCTGGAGCACGCCCGGCTGGTGCTCCGCGGCGAGCACGGCCTCGCCGTCGACCGGGGCCGGATCGTCCGGGAGGCGGTCGCCGTCGTCCTGGCGGACCTGGAGTCCCGCGGCGACGCGAGCATCCTCGTACGCCGCCTGCGCGGCCGCTGACGGTAGCCTGCGGGCTGCTGCCGAGCTCTCCGTTCTCCCTGGACCCCCATGCGCCACACCTCTGACGAAACGTCCCGCCCGCCGGGCCGCCGCCCCCTGGGCCGCGGCCCGGGCGAGACGCGGGGGCCAGTGCCCGACGAGGCAGGGGTGGCCCTGGCCGGGGCGGAGGCGGTGGCCGAGCCCCTGGCCGAGCCCGTCGTAGCGGAGGCCCTGGCCGAGCCGGTAGAGGAGGCCGTGGCTGAGGCTGGGGCCGAGCCCTTGGCGGAGTCCCTGGCCGGAGCCGTGCCCCCCGTGGCGGGGCCTGTCGGTGAGTCCGTGGCCGGGACCGTGCCCGTCGCTCCCGGCGGGGGCGAGGCCGCCGCCGAGCCCGTTGACGGGCGGTTCACCGTGCGGCTCGCGAACTTCGAGGGGCCCTTCGACCTGCTCCTCCAGCTCATCACCAAGCACAAGCTCGACGTCACCGAGGTCGCCCTCTCCCAGGTCACCGACGAGTTCATGGCGCACCTCCGCGCCCTGGGCCCCGACGGCGACCTCGACCAGACCACCGAGTTCCTCGTCGTCGCCGCCACCCTGCTCGACCTCAAGGCCGCCCGGCTGCTCCCCGTCGCCGAGGTGGAGGACGAGGCCGACCTCGCCCTCCTGGAGGCCCGCGACCTGCTCTTCGCCCGGCTCCTCCAGTACCGCGCGTACAAGCGGATCGCAGAGATCTTCCAGGACCGCTGGGAGGCCGAGGGCCGCCGCCACCCCCGTACCGTCGGGCTCGAACCGCACCACGCCGAGCTGCTCCCCGAGGTGGTCATCTCCATCGGGGCCGAGGGTTTCGCCAAGCTGGCCGTCAAGGCCATGCAGCCCAAGGCCGAGCCCCAGGTGTACGTCGAGCACATCCACGCCCCGCTCGTCAGCGTGCAGGAGCAGGCCGCCGTGGTCGTCGCGCTGCTGCGCGAGCGCGGGACGGCGGCCTTCCGGGAGCTGATCGAGGACGCCGGCGACACCCTCACCGTCGTCGCCCGGTTTCTCGCCCTCCTGGAGCTCTACCGGGAGAAGGCCGTCGGCCTCGACCAGGAGACGGCCCTCGGGGAGCTCACCGTCACCTGGGCCGGCGGCGACGGGGAGGCCCGCGTCACCGACGAGTTCGACCGGGAACCCGACCCGGCCACCACATCCGCCCCAGAAACGGAGGCCCAGGAGTGAGCGACCTCAAGCCTTCCCTCGAAGCCGTCCTGATGGTCGTCGACGAGCCCGCCACCGAGCAGCACCTCGCGAAGGTGCTGGACCGGACCCCGCGCGAGGTGGCCGACGCCCTGCACGAGCTGGCCGACGAGTACACCGCCCAGGGCCGCGGCTTCGAGCTGCGGCGGGTGGCCGGAGGCTGGCGCTACTACACCCGGGCGGCCCACGCCGCGGCCGTCGAGGCCTTCGTGCTCGACGGGCAGCAGGCCCGGCTCACCCAGGCGGCCCTGGAGACCCTCGCGGTCGTCGCGTACCGCCAGCCGGTCAGCCGTTCCCGGGTCTCCGCGGTCCGCGGGGTCAACTGCGACGGGGTCATGCGGACCCTTCTCCAGCGGGGTCTGGTGGAGGAGGCGGGCGCGGAACCCGAAACAGGTGCGATCCTGTACAGGACGACGAACTACTTCCTGGAGCGGATGGGCCTGCGCGGCCTGGACGAACTCCCCGAGCTCGCGCCTTTCCTCCCTGAGGCGGAGGCGGTCGAGCCGGACTCGCTGGAAGGCGTCCCGTCGTTCGATCCGGACGCAGACGTAGACGACAAGACGGAAATTTGATGCGAAGCAGCAGCGGCAGGAACAGCAGCGGAAACAACGGCGGGAGCCGTGGTGGCAACAGCGGCGGCCGCGGCGGCAGCGGCGGTGGCCGCGGCGGCAGCGGCGGTGGCCGCGGCGGCAGCAGCAGTGGCGGCGCGGGCCGTGGCGGCAGCGGCGGCGGCGCCGGTCGTGGTGGCAGCGGCGGGGGTGGCGGCTACCGCGGCTCCGGTGGCTCCGGTAGCGGTGGCGGTGGCTACCGCGGCGCCGGCGGCGGCGGTGGCCGCGACGACCGGCAGGGCGGCGGCAGCAGCAGGCCGCGCAACCCGCGTCCCGAAGAGCGTCAGTACGACGTGCCCGGCCTCGGCGGCTCCGCCGGCGGCCCCAAGAGCGGCCGCGGCGCCTCCGCGCGTGGTGGAGCCAAGGGCGGTCCCCGGCAGTCCCCGCAGCGCGGTGGCGGCCGTACGACCCCGTCCCGCTCGCGCGAGTACGACGCCCGCACGGAGGAGCGCAACCGGGAGCGGTACGCCGGCAAGCCCGAGATCAAGACCCCCAAGACCTTCCCCGGCGCCGAGCAGGAGGGCGAGCGTCTGCAGAAGGTCCTCGCCCGTGCCGGCATGGGCTCCCGGCGTGCCTGCGAGGAGCTCATCGAGCAGGCCCGCGTCGAGGTCAACGGCCAGATCGTGCTCGAGCAGGGCATGCGCGTCGACCCGGAGAAGGACGAGATCAAGGTGGACGGCCTGACCGTCGCCACCCAGTCCCACCTGTTCTTCGCGCTGAACAAGCCCTCCGGCGTCGTCTCCACCATGGAGGACCCGGAAGGCCGCCAGTGCCTGGGCGACTACGTCAACAACCGTGAGACCCGGCTCTTCCACGTCGGCCGGCTCGACACGGAGACCGAGGGCATCATCCTGCTCACCAACCACGGTGAGCTGGCCCACCGCCTCACGCACCCCAAGTACGGCGTGAAGAAGACCTACCTCGCCGCGATCACCGGCCCGCTGCCCCGCGAGGTCGGCCGCATGCTCAAGGACGGCATCGAGCTGGAGGACGGGTACGCCCGCGCCGACCACTTCCGTGTCGTCGAGCAGACCGGCAAGAACTACCTGGTCGAGGTCACGCTGCACGAGGGCCGCAAGCACATCGTGCGCCGGATGCTGGCCGAGGCCGGCTTCCCGGTCGACAAGCTGGTCCGTACGGCCTTCGGTCCGATCGCCCTGGGCGACCAGAAGTCGGGCTGGCTGCGCCGTCTGACCAACACCGAGGTCGGCATGCTGATGAAGGAAGTCGGGATGTAGTTCCCGCCCCCTCCGCGAGAGGCCCGTGACCGCACGCCGGTCACGGGCCTCTTTCGCGCTTGTGGCCGAGACCCGTCAGCATTTATAGTCAAGGTGACTCTTAAGGAGGCGGGTGTGAGCCTCGCGTTCGTCCTCATCGCCCTCGCCGCGAGCGGCAGCCGGACCTGGACCCACGGGGGTGGACCAGGCTCCGGCTCCCTCCCGGTGCGCCGCACAGGCCGCACCGGGAGGGCCGGGCCGCTCGCGGCGGGAGAGATGGGGACGGTATGAGTTCCGCAGGTGCGAGGCCCGGCAGCGGGCCGAAGCGCTACGGCCACGGCCTCGTGCTCGGACGGTTCTGTCCGCCGCACGCCGGTCACCACCACCTCGTCCGCGCCGCGGGCGAGCGGTGCGAGCGCCTCACCGTGCTCGTCAGCGCCTCCTCCGGCGAGAGCCTGTCCCTGGCCGACCGTGTCGCCTGGATGCGCGAGATCCACCCCGAGGCCCTCGTCGTCGGAGCCGTCGACGAGGACCTCGGGGCGGCCGTGCCCGAGCACGTCGACGCGGTCTTCACCTCGGAGCCGTACGGGGAGGAGCTCGGCCGTCGCTTCGGTGCGGAGTCCGTGACGGTCGACCCCGGCCCCGACCGCACCCGCTTCCCCGTCTCCGACGCCGCCGTCCGCGCCGACGTCGCCGGCTCCTGGGACTTCCTGGAGCCGCCGGTCCGCGCCGGACTCACCCGGCGCGTCGTCGTCCTCGGCGCCGAGTCCACCGGCGCCACCACCATGGCCCTCGCCCTCACCGACCACTACCGGCGGCGCGGCGGCGTCTGGGCCCGCACCCGGTGCGTACCGGCGTACGGGCGCGAGTACCGCGAACTCGAGCTCGCCGGACTCCGGGCCGAGCACCCCGGCGCCACCCGGTCCGACGTCACCTTCCGCTCCTCCGACTTCCCCGTCATCGCGCAGCGCCAGGCCGAGCTGGAGGAGGAGGCGGCCCGGGACGGCTCGCCCGTCCTCTTCTGCGACACCGACGCCTTCGCCGCCACCATCTGGCACGAGCGGCACCTGGGCACCGCGAGCGCCGAGACCGGGGAGATCGCCGCCCGCAGCCGGCAGCACCTCTGGCTGCTCACCGACCACCGGGGCGTCGGCCGCGAGGACGACGAGCTGCGGCCCTGGATGACCGCGCGCCTCCTCACCCAGCTCGCCCGCACCGGCCGCCGGACGGCCGTCCTCAGCGGCCCGCACGAGGAGCGCCTCGCGTCGGCCGTCGCCGCCGTCGACGCCCTGCTCGCCGAGGGCCCACACCTCACCGATCGCCTCGCGGAGCGCCGATGAACACCCCCAAGGCGCCCGAGGGCTACGACAGGTACGCCTTCGAACCCTTCGCCGTCACCGTCGACCTCGCCGTCCTCACCGTCCGCGAGGAACGCCTGCACGTCCTCCTCGTCCAGCGAGGCCAGGAGCCGTACGCGGGGGAGTGGGCGCTGCCCGGCGGCTTCGTCCTGCCCCGCGAGTCAGCCGAGACGGCCGCCCGCCGCGAGCTCGCGGAGGAGACCGGGCTGCCCGGGGCCACCGTCGAGGCACTCCACCTCGAACAGCTCCGGACCTACAGCGAACCCGACCGGGACCCCCGGATGCGGGTGGTCTCCGTCGCCTTCACCGCGCTCGTCCCCGGCCTGCCCGAGCCACGCGGCGGCGGCGACGCGGCCGAGGCGCGGTGGCTGCCCTACGGCTCGCACGGGCCGCTGGCCTTCGACCACGACCGGATCCTCGCCGACGCCCGCGAGCGCGTCGGCGCCAAGCTCGAGTACTCGTGCCTCGCCACCGCCTTCTGCCCGCCGGAGTTCACCCTCGGTGAGCTGCGGCAGGTGTACGAGACGGTCTGGGGCGTCGAACTCGACCGCCCCAACTTCCGGCGCAAGGTCCTCACCACACCCGGCTTCGTCCGGGCCGTGGAGGGCCCGCCGCGCCGCACCGGCGGACGGGGGAAACCGGCCGCGCTCTACCGGGCGGGAGAGGCCACGGCCCTCCACCCGCCGCTGCTCCGACCGGAAGGACGATCCACATGACGCGGCAGACCGCCAAGAAGGCCGCCACCGGGGCGCTGATCGGGCTGGCGCTCGGCGACGCGCTGGGCTTCCCGACCGAGTTCCACGACGTGCCGTCGATCCTCGCGAAGCACGGGCCCTGGCGGAGGGCCCCACTGCCCGTGACCCGCGGCACGGCGTACGTCACCGACGACACCCAGATGACGCTCGCCCTCGCCCGGGCCGTCAGGGCGTGCGAGGAGCGGGGCGTGGCGGGCCCCGAGCGGCTCGCCGACACCATCCGCAGGGAGTACGTCGCCTGGTACCACTCGCCCGACAACAACCGAGCCCCCGGCAACACCTGCCTCCGCGCCTGCGCCCTCCTCGACGGCGACGGCCTCTGGCAGGACGCCAGCCAGATCCACTCCAAGGGCTGCGGCGCCAACATGCGGGTCGCCCCGCTCGGACTCCGGCACGTGTACGACGAGCAGACCGCCGGAGCCGCCCAGCTCCAGGCCGCCCTCACCCACGGCCACCCCACCGCCCTCGCCGCCTCCGACCTCACCGCCCGCGCCGTGTGGCTGCTCGCCCGGGGCGTGGACCCGACCGGGATCGTCGGACAGCTGCGCTCGTACGCGTACGAGAACCGGGACCGCTACCACGAGCGCTGGCTCGGCGACCTGTGGACCCGCTCCCAGGACCCCAGCGCCGGGCACTTCGTCCGGCGCGGCTGGGACGAGTGCCTGGCCGTCCTGGAACGCCTCGACGCCGTCCAGCGCACGGCCGACCCGGAGCTCGACCCCTGCGAGTACACCGGCGACGGCTGGATCGCCGAGGAGGCCTTCGCGACCGGCCTGCTCTGCTTCCTTCTCTTCCCCGACGAGCCGCTCACCGCCCTGCGCAGGGCGGCCTGCACGCGCGGAGACTCCGACTCGATCGCCGCCCTCGCGGGCGCCTTCGCCGGCGCGCACCTGGGCGCCGACGCCTGGCCGGAGGAGTGGACGCGGCACATCGAGTACCGGAGCGAACTGCTGGCCTTCGGGGCGCTCTGGGACGTCTGAGCGGGGCCCCGGCGCCCCTCGAGCGGGACGCCGGGAGGGCGTCAGAGCGAGGCGCGGCGGGCGCGGATCAGGAAGTCCTGCACGCGGGCGTGGTCCGGGACGGCCGGGAGCGGGCTGGTGTCGTGGGCGAGGTCCGCCTCGTCCTGGAGGCGGTCCATCCAGGACTCGACCTCCTGCCAGGACACCTCGCCGCGCTTGACCGCGAGGTAGCGGTCGCGCTCCTCGCCGACGTCGACGCGGAGCTCGCCCGTGCGCAGCAGGTCGCGGCAGCTCGCCAGCAGTCGCAGCAGGTGCATCGCGTGCTTCCAGCGCGGCTGCCCGTGCTGACGGACGTCCGCGTCCAGCTTGCGGCGCTGGCCGCCGGCGTACCGGACGAAGGTCTGGTGGGCCTGCCGGGAGAGGAACGCCCCGCGCAGGGAGAGCAGTTCGCGCCCGAGGTCGTTCACGTGCTCGACGACGGGGGAGTGCAGGCACTCCAGGACGTTCGGGTTGTTGCGCAGGGCCAGCTCGCAGAAGCGCTCCAGCTCCCAGCTGAACTGGTCCTCGCCCGGGCCCTCCACATGGGCCGGGGGCTTGTCGAACCGCCAGAAGAGCGGCGTCGGGGCGAGATAGACGCCCCGCACGTCGGTGTCGCTGCCCTCGGTGGCCAGACCGAAGGCGCGCGAGCCCATCACGCAGGAGTAGATCGTGTGGTCGCGCACCAGCTCGTCCGGAGTCATGGCGGTGAGATTACGCGAGGGTGATCGATTCCCCCGAGACAATAATCTGCTCGGCCGGGAGCGCGCGGGTGGCCGGGCCCTGCACGACCGAGCCGTCGGCGATGCGGTACTTGGAGCCGTGGCAGGGACAGTCGATGGTGCCGTCCGCGACCTTGTTCACCAGGCAGCCCTGGTGGGTGCAGACCGCGGAGAAGGCCTTGAACTCCCCGGCGGTGGGCTGCGTGACGACCACCTTCTCCGCGGTGAAGACCGTGCCGCCGCCGACCGGGATCCCGGAGGTTCTGGCCAGCGGGGGAGCGCCGGTCGTCGTGGCCGTCGTGGCGGTCGCCGCGGGTGCCGCGGAGGTGGCGGTCGTCGCGGGGGCGCTCGGCGCGGCCGAAGTGTCGGGAGTGGCAGGGGCCGTGGTCTCCGTACCGCCGTCACCCCCGCCGTCCGAGCCGCAGCCCGTCGTCAGGGCCGCGGCGGCGATCAGGACGGTGCGGCGGTTCGTGGCGCGTGAAGTCATGGCGCCCAGCTTGGTGGCGCCCCGGGCCCCGGGCCCCGCAACACGCCTACGGGCGGGGCGTCAGCTCCCTCGCACGGCCGTCCGCATCCCTGCGGACCTCCAGGACCTCCGTCACCGCGGCTCGCTCGATGGGTCCGTAGACGTGCGGGTAGAGCCGGCCCCCGGCGCCCTCCCAGCGGACCTCGCCGCCCAGCCGGGACTCGTCGATCACCAGGACGAGGAGCGGGCCGGGCACCGACCGGTAGGGGCCGTCGGCGATCGCCAGAGCCGCGGGCGCGTCGGCCGAGCAGTGGACGAAGCCCTCGGCGGCGAGCGACGCCGGGGCGTAGGGGGCGGTGGGATCGGCGGGGTCGGCGGACCAGTCGGCCAGCGGTAGGACGTGCAGAAGCATGCCGACTGTTGTACCGCGTGCCGACCGCTCCACCGCGAGCCGCGTGTACACCGAGTGGCGGAACGACGCGGTATGGGTGAGATTGGGCGTGTTCCGTACCGGACGAAAGGCAGAACGATGGCGGGAAACGACCTCGGCAGTCTCCTCGGCAGCCTCCTCGGAGGCAGCGGCCAGGGCGGTGGCAGCGGCGCCGGCGGTGTTCTCGGCTCCCTGCTCGGCGCCCTCGCGGGAGGCAAGAGCGGCGCGGGCGCCGACGGCGCGAACCCGCTCGGCGGGCTGATCGACATGCTGACGAAGTCCGGCCTCGTCGACCAGGCCCAGTCCTGGGTCGGCACCGGCCGGAACCAGCCCGTCAGCGGCGCCCAGATCACCGAGGCCCTCCCCGACGAGACCCTCCAGAAGGTCGCGGCGGACGCCGGCCTCACCCCGCAGGAGGCCGCCGACGAGCTCGCCCAGACCCTGCCCCAGGCCGTCGACAAGCTGACCCCGAACGGCTCGGTGCCCCAGGGCTCCCTGGAGGACATCATCCGGCAGCAGCAGCTCTAGGCGGGTACGCCGGCGCCCGCCCTCCGTCTCGGAAGGCGGGCGCCGCGACGCGTCCTCCCCACCGCTGACTAGGCTGAACGGAGCACTTGACGCAGGCGAAGGAGCACGACGTGGCGGTACGAGCGGTCCGAGGAGCCGTCCAGCTGGAGCGGGACGAGGCCGGACACATGCGCGAGCAGGTCGAGGAGCTGCTCACCGCCGTCCTCGCGCGCAACGAACTCACGGCCGACGACCTCATCAGCATCTGGTTCACGGCCACCCCCGACCTGCACAGCGACTTCCCCGCCGCCGCTGCCCGGGACCTCGGGATCGTCGACGTGCCCCTGATCTGCGCCCAGGAGCTCGACATAGAGGGCGCGATGCCGAGGGTCGTCCGGCTCCTCGCCCACGTCGAGACCGAACTGCCCAAGTCCCGGATCGCGCACGTCTACCTCGGCGCCGCGGCCGCCCTGCGCAAGGACATCGCCCAGTGAGAACAGCGCTCGTCATCGGCACCGGACTGATCGGCACCTCCGCAGCGATCGCCCTGGCGGCCCGGGGCGTCACGGTCCACCTCCGCGACCACGACCCGGCGCGCGCCCGGACCGCCGCCGCGCTCGGCGCGGGCACCGACGAGGCGCCCGAAGGGCGCGTGGACCTCGCGATCGTCGCCGTACCCCCCGCGCACGTCGCCGTCACCCTCGCCGAGGCGATGTCGGCCGGCCTCGCGCGCGGCTACCTGGACGTGGCGAGCGTCAAGGGCGGACCGAAGCGGGAGCTGGAGGCGCGGGGCCTCGACCTCACCGCGTACATCGGTTCGCACCCGATGTCCGGCAAGGAGCGTTCGGGCCCGCTCGCGGCGACCGCGGACCTCTTCGAGGGGCGGCCGTGGGTCCTCACCCCCACCCGGGACACCGACACCGAGGTCCTCAACCTCGCCCTGGAGCTCGTCGCCCTCTGCCGGGCCGTGCCCGTCGTCATGGACGCCGACGCCCACGACCGGGCCGTCGCCCTCGTCTCCCACACCCCCCAGCTGGTGTCGTCGATGGTCGCCGCGCGCCTGGAGGAGGCCGACGAGTCGGCCGTACGGCTCTGCGGTCAGGGCATCCGGGACGTCACGCGGATCGCCGCCTCCGATCCGCGCATGTGGGTCGAGATCCTCTCCGCGAACCCGGGTCCCGTCGCCGACGTCCTCTCGGGCGTCGCCGCCGACCTGGACGAGACGGTCCGCGCGCTGCGGTCGCTGCAGTCCGCGGACGAGGACAAGCGCCGGGACGGCGCGTCCGGCGTCGAGGACGTCCTGCGCCGGGGGAACGCCGGGCGGGCCCGCGTCCCCGGCAAGCACGGCGCCGCGCCCACGGCCTACGAGACCGTCGCGGTCCTCATCAGCGACCAGCCGGGCGAGCTGGCCCGGATCTTCGCGGACGCGGGGCGGGCGGGGGTCAACATCGAGGACGTCCGCATCGAGCACGCGACCGGGCAGCAGGCGGGCCTGGTCCAACTGATGGTCGACCCGACGGCGGCCCCGGCTCTGAGCGCATCCCTCCAGGAACGAGGCTGGGCCCTCCGCACCACGTGACACTGCGGGCCGCCCGGCAGCGTTACTGCCCACCACCCCGTTGTGCCCACCCGTCCCGCCCTGCGGGGCCATTGCCCACACGGGGGTGGGCGCGGCCTCGTGGTGGTGCGGCCCGCACGGGGGTGGGCGCGGCCTCGTGGCGGTGCGGCCCGCACGGGGCGGGCTGGGTGGGCATGGCCCCTGCAGGGGGCGGCCCCGCACGGGGTGGGGTGAAGGTCCGGCGGAGGGGTATCGCACCGCAGGTGCGCGCCAGGCTCGCGCCGCCCGGCAGGGGTGCGCCTCGCTCGGGGAGGTGCCCGTCCGGCAGAGGGCCGACCCGGGCGAGGCGGCCGATGGGTGCTTGCGGCCGTGGGTGGGGCCGAACGGGTGCTGGGGACTCGGTAACCTTGTGGAGGTGCCCGCATCTCGGCGAGGCCCTATCGCTCACCCAGGAAGGTGTTCCCACCGTGGAATCCGTGATCGTCGCCATCGACGGGCCGTCCGGCACGGGCAAGTCGAGCACCTCGAAGGCGGTCGCCGCCAAGCTGGGGCTGAGCTACCTCGACACCGGCGCCCAGTACCGGGCGATCACCTGGTGGATGATCAGCAACGGCGTCGACGTGACCGACGCCGAGGCCGTCGCCAACGCCGCCTCCAAGCCGGTCATCGTCTCCGGCACCGACCCGGGCCGCCCCACGATCACCGTGGACGGTGCCGACGCCGCCGGTCCCATCCGTACGGAAGAGGTCACCTCCAAGGTCAGCGCCGTCAGCGCCGTCCCCGAGGTGCGGAGCCTGATCACGGAGCTCCAGCGGTCCATCGCCCGCAGCGCCGAGCACGGCATCGTCGTCGAGGGCCGGGACATCGGCACCACCGTCCTGCCGGACGCCGACCTGAAGATCTTCCTCACCGCCTCGCCCGAGGCCCGTGCCGCCCGCCGCTCCGGCGAGCTCAAGGGCGCCGACGTGCACGCGACGAAGGAAGCCCTGATCAAGCGGGACACGGCCGACTCCAGCCGTAAGACCTCCCCGCTCGCGAAGGCCGGCGACGCCGTCGAGGTCGACACCACCGACCTCACCCTGGACCAGGTCATCGAGTGCGTCGTCACCCTCGTGGACGAGAAGAGGACGGCCGCCAAGTGACCGTGCCCTCTCAGAGGGGCGCCGCCGTCGGCCGACGCATCGGCATCGGCCTGATGTACGGCTTCTGGAAGCCGCGTGTCCTCGGCGCCTGGCGGGTGCCGGCCTCCGGCCCCGTCATCTTCGCCGTCAACCACGCGCACAACATCGACGGCCCCATGCTCATGGGCACCGCTCCGCGCCCGGTGCACTTCCTCATCAAGAAGGAAGCCTTCGTCGGGCCGCTCGGGCCTTTCCTGGAGGGCATCGGGCAGCTCAAGGTCGACCGCGAAAGCACCGACCGGAACGCGATAGCCAACGCCCTGGGTGTCCTGGAGCAGGGCGGCGTCCTCGGGATCTTCCCCGAGGGCACCCGCGGCGAGGGCGACTTCGCCTCGCTCCGCGCCGGCCTGGCGTACTTCGCCGTCCGCAGCGGCGCGCCGATCGTCCCGGTCGCCGTCCTGGGAAGCACCGAGCGCCGCGGACGGTTGGTCAAGGCACTGCCTCCGCTGCGCGGCCGCGTCGACGTCGTCTTCGGCGACGCCTTCGAGGCGGGCGACGGCTCCGGCCGCCGCACTCGCAAGGCGCTCGACGAGGCCACCGTACGGATCCAGGGGCAGCTCACCGCTCACCTGGAAAACGCCAGGCGCCTCACCGGGCGCTGAGCGAGACTTTCAGTAGTGGGCCCCGCGGCTCGGGGACCCACCGACCACGAATGATCAAGGAACGGACTTCATGAACGACCAGCACGACCACGGGGCACTTGGCGACGCCGAGTACGCGGAGTTCATGGAGCTCGCCTCGGAAGAAGGCTTCGACGTCGAAGAGGTCGAGGGCGCGATCGAGGAGGCCGGGCACGGCCCGCTCCCCGTCCTCGCCGTCGTCGGCCGCCCGAACGTCGGCAAGTCGACCCTGGTGAACCGCATCATCGGCCGCCGCGAGGCCGTCGTCGAGGACAAGCCGGGCGTCACCCGTGACCGCGTCACCTACGAGGCCGAATGGGCCGGGCGCCGCTTCAAGGTCGTCGACACCGGCGGCTGGGAGCAGGACGTCCTCGGCATCGACGCCTCCGTCGCCGCCCAGGCCGAGTTCGCCATCGAGGCCGCCGACGCCTGCCTCTTCGTCGTCGACGCCACCGTCGGCGCCACCGACACCGACGAGGCCGTCGTCAAGCTGCTCCGCCGCGCCGGGAAGCCGGTCGTCCTCGCCGCCAACAAGGTCGACGGACAGTCCGGCGAGGCCGACGCCGCCATGCTCTGGTCCCTGGGCCTCGGCGAGCCGTTCCCCGTCTCCTCGCTGCACGGCCGCGGCACCGGCGACCTCCTCGACGAGGTCCTGAAGAAGCTGCCCGAGGCCCCCGAGCAGCGCTTCGGCAACGCCGTCGGCGGCCCGCGCCGCATCGCCCTCATCGGCCGCCCGAACGTCGGCAAGTCCTCGCTGCTCAACAAGGTGGCGAACGAGGACCGCGTCGTCGTCAACGAGCTGGCCGGCACCACCCGCGACCCGGTCGACGAGCTGATCGAGCTCGGCGGCGTGACGTGGAAGTTCGTCGACACCGCCGGCATCCGCAAGAAGGTCCACCTCCAGTCGGGCGCGGACTACTACGCCTCCCTGCGGACCGCGGCCGCCATCGAGAAGGCGGAGGTGGCCGTCATCCTCATCGACACCACCGACAAGATCTCGGTCCAGGACCAGCGCATCATCACGATGGCGGTCGAGTCGGGCCGCGCCATCGTCATCGCCTACAACAAGTGGGACGAGCTCGACGAGGAGCGCCGCTACTACCTCGAGCGCGAGATCGAGACCGAGATGCAGCAGGTCGTCTGGGCACCCCGGGTCAACGTCTCCGCCAAGACCGGCCGCCACATGGACAAGCTGGTCCCGGCGATCGAGACCGCCCTCGCCGGCTGGGAGACCCGCGTCCCCACCGGCCGGCTGAACGCCTTCCTCGGTGAGATCGTCGCGGCCCACCCGCACCCGATCCGCGGCGGCAAGCAGCCCCGCATCCTCTTCGGTACGCAGGCCGGCACCAAGCCGCCGCGGTTCGTGCTTTTCGCCTCGGGCTTCCTGGAGGCCGGCTACCGGCGCTTCATCGAGCGCCGTCTGCGCGAGGAGTTCGGCTTCGAGGGCACCCCGATCCACATCTCGGTGCGCGTGCGCGAGAAGCGCGGTCGTAAGAAGTAGTCCGCTGCCCTGTGGGGCGGTACGGCTGAGGGCCGGGGCGAAATGCCCCGGCCCTCAGCCGTTCACGGATGTCTCAGAGGCCCCGGCGCGGACCCGGCGGGAGCGCCGCAGGGGTGTGGTGCTGCTGCGCCGGCCACATCGGCGGATACGCGGAGGCGTACCGGTGACCGCTGCCGTATCCCTGTACGGCTCCGTATCCCTGGGCGTTTCCGTACAGACCCGTGCTCGCGGTCGTGCCGAAGGCCCGGAAGGCCACGTCCTCCTCGCCGCTCCGGTCGCCCGGCAGCGTACGGAACGACCGGCGGTACTCCGAGAACAGGGCGTCGTAGATCGGCGTGGCCGACTGGCCCGCCGCGACGTCCTGCGCCGGGCGCATGGAGGGGATCTGGCTCGGATACGGCTGGAGGAAAGGGTCGTATGGGTGCACGTACGTGCCAACGACCCCGCCGCCGGTCGGATGCGGGCGGCTCTCCGAAAGAGACGCCCGCCGGGGACGTGGCACGGTCGGAACCTCCGGCATCGCCGCGCCTCCTCCCGTGCTCCTGGCGCCCGCCGCCCCCAGCGGGGCGCCCGTGGGCGGACCGGCGGGCGCAGCCGGTCCGCCCGCGCCTGTCAGTCCGCCCGCGCCTGTCAGTCCGCCCGCGCCTGTCGGTCCGCTCAGCCGGCCCAGCCCTCCCGGCCCGCCCGGCGCCGGTGGCACCACCCGTCCGCCTGAGGCCCGCAAGGGCCCTATGCCGGGCCGGCCGTCGTCCATCAGGTACCGGCCAGCGGCATCGCCGCCGCCACCAGGCGCCCGTTCGCCGCGGCCTTCTCCAGAGCGTCGCGCAGCAGGTCCTCGCGCGGCTGCTGGCCGATGGAGCCCACCGGGGCGGCGAAGACCAGGACCGTGTGCGACTTGTTGGCCGCCGCGCGCCAGCCCTCGGTGACCTGGAGCGGCTGGTGCGCCTGCCACCAGGCGGCCTGACCGGCGCCGTTCGGTCCCGGCTGGAGGACGGAGTGCAGCTGGCCCATGGCGACCAGGACCGACCAGCCCGGCAGCGGCGCGGGCTTCTCGTTGAGATCGGTGACGGGCCGGAAGCCCTGCTCCGCGAGGAGCGGCAGGAACTCGTCGACGAGACCGTCCGTGCCCGGGCGGGCCACGGGGGCGGTCGGCTCCACGACCAGCGCCGGGTGCAGCTCGCCCTCGATCAGGACGAGACCGCTGGTGACACCGAGCACGGCCTGCTCGGGGTGGGCGGCGGACAGCGCGTCGGCGGCGTCCGACGCGGTGATCGAGGCGACGGCTCCCTGGAGCTGCGCCTCGGCGACCTTGACGACCTGGGAAGGGATGCAGCTGGCGTGGGCGAACGCGAGGACCGCGGTCTCCTCACCGACGAACAGCACCGTGCTGGTGCGCTCCTGCTCGGAGTCCCCCGGCGTGCGGCAGGAGGTGCAGTCGTAGCTGCCCGGGGCGTTGTCGCCGGCAAGCAGCCGGTCGGCTTCTTCGTCGCCGATCTCGGCGCGTACGTCCTCGCTGACGTCGAGCATGCGCGGCACGGGGGGCTCCCTGGACTCGGTACGGGGGGACGCCGGGCCGTTCCCGGTCGTCTCATGCCGAGTTCAACGGGTCAGGATCGGCCGGGGTCACGCGTGGAAGCGAGGCAACTTGCCGGTGGCTCGTGCGGCGGGGCCGGTGACTCCGACCGGGTGGGGTGTGAACACCGTTCCGCGCGGCACGGGCCGGGGGTGCCGGGCGGCTGCCTAGCCTGCCCCGATGTCGAAGATCCGATTTTGGACGGCCGGTTCCGTGGTGGCCGCGGCGGCGGCGCTGATCACCCTGACGCCGGTCCCGGCTCACGCCAAGGACGTGTCCGACGGGCCGTGGGACGCGGCCGTGGCCGCCGCGGTCTCCGGGGCCGTCTCGTCCTCCGCGGACGCCGTGCGGGCCGCGGCGGGCGTGCCCGGCTACGCCTGCGCCGTCGACCAGTGGCCGTGGGGCTGCGTCGCCGAGTGCGAGAGCAGCGGCCGCTGGCACATCAACACCGGCAACGGCTTCTACGGGGGGCTCCAGTTCTGGCAGCCGACCTGGGTCGAGCACGGCGGCACGAAGTACGCCCCGCGGGCAGACCTGGCGACCCGCCCGCAGCAGATCACGATCGCGGAGGAGGTCCTGCGCACGCAGGGCTGGGGCGCCTGGCCCGTCTGCTCCAAGCGGTACGGGCTCAGCGGTCGCGTCCACACCGTCCAGCCGGGGGACTCGCTCGGCTCCATCGCCCGGCGCTTCGCCGTCAAGGGCGGCTGGCAGGCGCTCTACGCGGCGAACCGGAGCCTCATCGGGCCCGACCCGAACCGGATCGTCGTCGGCACCATGCTGCGGATCGCGCCGCTCTGACGTCAGGGCGTGGCGCCTCGGGCGTACTCGTGCGGCTCCCCGCTGGACGCGCGGGAGCCGCGTCGCAGCTCGTGGACGAGCGAGCCGCCCGGCAGGCCCTCCGGTACGCGCTGCTCGGCCAGGACCACGGCCGCCCCGCGCTCCACGGCGAGCGCCGCGAGCAGCCCGTACGTACGGGCCGCGACCGGCGGGGCCATGCCGAGCGACGGCTCGTCGACCAGCACCACGCGCGCGGGCCTCAGCAGGGCACGCGACAGGGCCAGCATCCGGCGCTCCCCACCGGAGAGGGTCCCGGCGGGCCGGGACAGGAGGGGGACGAGCTCGGGGTACGGGGCGGGGGCGCCGGCCGGCACGGTGAGCGCGAGGTTCTCGGCGACGGTGAGCCCCTCGTACACCGCCCGCAGATCCGGTACGAAGCAGAGCCCGCGGCGCGCCCGCTCGTGCGGCGGGAGCCGGGTGACGTCGGCGCCGCGCCACAGGACCCGGCCGGAGGAGAGCCCGACCGTGCCGGCGAGGGCCCGCAGGGCCGTGCTGCGGCCCGCGCCGTTGCGCCCCAGGAGCACGGTGACGGTGCCGGCGGGCACGGGCAGGTCGAGGCCGTGCAGGGCCTCCAGGGGGCCGTAGCGGACCCGGGCCGCGCGCAGTTCGATCTCCACGCTCATGACAGGAGCCGGCCGCCTTCCATGGTGTGCACGGTGTGCGCGATCCCCGCGACGAGGTCCGGGTCGTGCTCGACGACGAGGACCGTCAGGCCGTCGGCGGCGAGCGCGGCGAGGAGCCGGGCGAGCGCAGCGGTCTCGGCGGTGTCGAGGCCGGCGGCGGGTTCGTCGAGGAGGAGCGTGTGCGGCTGCCCCGCGAGCGCACGGGCGAGCTCGACCCGGCGCAGCGTGCCGGTCGGCAGGCCGGCGGCCGCGCGGTGCCGCACGGGGCCGGCGAGGCCGACCAGGCGCAGGCTCCGCTCGACCGCGGCGGGGTCGCCGCGGACCCGGCCCCGTTCCGCGCCGAGGCGGACGTTCTCCTCGACGGACAGTGACGGGAACACGGCGAGCCGCTGGAAGGTCCGCGCGATCCCGAGCCGCGTCCGGGCGTACGCCGGGCGGGAGGTGATGTCGGTGCCGTCGAGCGTGATGAGGCCTTGGCGGTGCCGGGGGTGGAGGGTTCCGGCGAGGCAGTCGAAGAGGGTGCTCTTGCCGGCGCCGTTGGGTCCTACGAGCGCGGTGATGCGGGCGGGGGTGAGGGCGAGGGTGACATGGGAGAGGGCGGTGATGCCGCCGGGGTAGATGAGGGTGAGGTCGTCGGCGCGGAGTTCCGGGGCGGAGGCCGGTGTGTGTGCGGGTGTGTGGGCCGGTGCGGGCCGGTGGGGGTGCGTCCGGCCTTCGGCCGGACCGGGGTTCCCACCCGCACCACTCGTGCGGGTTGCCGACCGAGGTGCGGGCTTTCCCGTGGGGGGTGCCGCGCCGCCGGCGCCCGGCGGTAGGTGGGGGGTTCGGCGGAGCAGCAGGGTCGTCAGGGGCGGGAGGCGGCCCGACTGGGTGGCCAGGAGGCCGATGAGGGCTGCTGCCGTGCCTGCTTGGGGGCCCGCGTCCAGGGTCACCAGGAGCGCCGCGCCCACCAGGGGCGTGAGGAGGCTGTCGGCCCCCAGGGCCAGGACGGCCGCGAACCAGAGCAGGCCGCGTACCGGGTCGTACGCCTCCGGGTCGAAGGCGCGCAGGCCCATGCCCAGGAGGCCGCCGCCCAGGGCCGCCAGGGCCGCGCCCAGGACGAAGGCGAGGAGCTTGAGGGCGGGGACCGGGACGCCCGCCGCCTCCGCGCCCGGTTCGTGGTCCCGCAGGGCGGCCAGCGCGCGGCCCGTGCGGCCCCGGCGCAGCGCCGCCACCAGGGCCAGGCAGCCGGCCAGCAGGACCAGCTCCAGGGCGTAGAAGGCGCGGTCGTCGGAGAAACCCGCCGGGCGGCCCAGGGACAGGCCCGCCGTCGCGTACGGCTGGGTGAGGACGAAGCGGCTCACCGCCACGCCGGTCGCCAGGGTGGCCAGGGCGAGTGCCAGGCCGTGGCGGCGGATCGCAGGCCAGGCCGTCACCAGGCCCACCACGGCCACCATCGGCACCGCGAGCCCCAGCGCCACGAGGGCCGGGACGCCCGCCGTCGCCAGCAGGGCCGTGAGCAGCGCGCCCAGGCCCGCGTACGCCGCCTGGCCCAGCGCGATCTGGCCGCCCCGGCCCGCCACCACGACGAGGGACAGCAGGATCACCGCCAGCGCAGGGACCTGCACCGCCGTCTGCAGGTCGGAGCCCGCGAAGCCGAGGGGGAGGAGGAACAGGACGCCGATGGCCGGCCAGAGGAGGGTGGGGACGGGCCGGGCGCGGGGCGGCGGGGGCAGGGCGTCCCGGCCCTTGCCGCCGACGCCCGGCAGGACCAGGGCCGCCACCAGGAGCGCCACCACGAAGAGGTTCGCCCCGAGTGCCTGCACCAGCGGACCCGCCCACCCCTCCGGGTGCAGCCGTGTCATCTGCGCCTGAGCCACCCCGATCGCGACCGCCGCCACGATCGCCACCGGCAGCGAGCGCATCCGGGCGATCACCGCGACCGCGATCACCTCGATGACGAGCAGCGGCATCCCGTACGGGTCGAGCCGTACGTACGGGGCGAGGAGCACGCCCGTCAGTCCGGCCGTGAACGAGCCGAAGGCCCAGCCCGCCGCCGCCACCCGGTCCGCGTGCACCCCCGACAGGACGGCGAGCGGACGGTTGTCGACCACGGCCCTCAGCTCCCGGCCGAACCGGGTCCACCGCGTCACCGCCGCCACCAGACAGGCCAGCGCCACCACCGCCGCCAGCTGCGCCCACGGGTCGTCACCGAGCAGCACCGGCGCGTCGTCCCGCGCCCCGCCGCCCCACAGCAGCGCCGCCCCGCCCACGAGCAGCACGAAGACGCCGATGGAGGCCACCAGGGTCTGCGCCGGGTTCGAACCGAGGAGCGCGAGCGGGCGGAACACGCCCCGGTCCAGGACGAGGCCGATGCCGGGGGCCACCACCAGGAGCGTGACCAGGGCGCCGAGGGGCAGGGGCCAGTCCCACACGACCACCAGCTGCCGCAGCACGTACGCGCAGATCATCGCGACGGCGCCGTGCGCCAGGTTCAGCACCCCGGTCGCTCGGTAGGTGACGATCAGGCCGATCCCGGTGAGCGCGGCCGCGCTGCCGACGGCGAGGCCGGCGAGCGTCAGTTCGTACGTCAGGGACGCCATGGATCACACACCGGGCAGGGGTCAAGGGCCGCGTCGCCGGCCTCCGTCGCCTCCGCCTTGCCCGCCACCAGCGGGCAGTCCGGGCGGTGGGCCAGGGTGCCGCCCGGGACCCGGAGGAGGGGGCCGTCCGAGGAGGGCGGGGGAGTCTCCGTGGTGTCGGGTGGGCCTGCCCGGTCCGGTGGGGCGGCAGGGAACAGGAGCGCCGCCGTGACCAGGACCGCGCCCGCCACGATCAGCGCCGCCCCCGGCACCGTGCACGAGGCCAGATAGGGCAGCTGGCGCTCCGCGAAGCGCTCGCCGGAGATCCCGTACCAGCCGAGCGCGCACAGCACCGCGCCCACGGCGGCCGCCGTGACACCGCCCCACAGCAGGATCCGGGACCTCTGCACGGGCCTCCCTCGTCTCTCCCTTTCCTTGCACTATGCCCCGGTTCGTCCCACCCTGGAAGCAGCAGGCCGCACGGCCTGGCGAGACACCCGGTGGTGAGCCAGATGGTTCTCGAACGACTCGGCGGACGCACCCGGCTCGCTGCCCTCGCGGCCGCCGCCCTCCTGGCCCTCGCCCCCGCCGTCGCGGGCTGCTCCGACGACACGACGTCCGGCAATAACGTGTCGGAGACCGCGCCGTACGGGATGACCGCCGAGCCGCCGGGGGAGGACGAACCCGCCGACCCGGCCGCCGCCGAGGCGGAGATCACCAAGAACTGGACGGCCTTCTTCGACCCGAAGGTCCCCGCGGCCGAGAAGGTGAAGCTCCTGGAGAACGGCGACACGATGCAGCCGGTCCTCGCCGCCTTCGCCGGAGACAGGAACGCCGCCGCGACCTCGGCGCGGGTCACGGACGTCGAGTTCACCTCGGCCACCGACGCCGAGGTCACCTACGACCTGCTCGTCGGCGGGGCCCCCGCCCTGCCCGACTCCCAGGGCACCACGATCCTCCAGGACGGCACCTGGAAGGTCTCCGTCAAGACCCTCTGCGGCCTGGTCGAGCTGAGCGGTGTCACCGTTCCGGGCTGCTGAGGCGGTCGCGGCGCTGCTCCTGGCCGCGCTGATCGTGCTCCTCGCGGGGTGCGGCAGCAGGCTCCCGGAGCGCGCCTTCGAGACGCGGCCCACCGCCAACCCCTCCGGCGGTGAGCCGCTCCGCGTCGGGATCATCACCAGCGCCACGAGCCCGGTCGGCGGGCAGGCCCTCACCGGCCCACGCGACGGAGCCCGCGCCTACTTCGACGCCCTGAACGCCCGCGGCGGCCTCGACGGACGCCGGATCGAGGTCGAGACCTGCGACGACGGCGGCAGCGGCGTCGGCAACAACGCGTGCGTGCACCGGCTGGTCGACGAGCGGCGGGTCTTCGCGCTCGTCGCCACCACCGCTCTGAACTACGCGGGCGCGCCGCTCGTCTCCAGGGCCGGCGTCCCCGACATCGGCGGCCAGCCCCTCACCCCCGCCTACGACACGTATCCGCACCTCTACGGGATCTACGGCAGCTCCGCCCCGCGCACCGGCGGAAAGCCCGGCTGGGACGGGACCCTGTACGGCGGGACCGAGGTCTACCGCTGGTTCGAGCGGGAGAAGGGGGCCCGGACCGCCGCCGTCGTCTCGTACAACCAGGCCGCTTCCGCCGGCTACGCCCGGCTGGTCTCCGACGGGCTGCGCGCCGAGGGGTACCGGGTCGTCGACGAGCAGGTCGACTTCGCCCTGCCCAACTTCCGCGCGGTCGCGGCCGACCTGCGGGACCAGGGCGTCGACCTCCTCTTCGACGCGATGGACACCCACGGCAACGTCCGGCTGTGCGAGGCGATGGAGGCGCTCGGGGTCCGCGTCGACGCCAAGGTCACCAACGTCCAGAACTGGTCCTCGTCCGTCGCCCGCGACTACGCCCGCGCCCCCGGCTGCCGCAGCGCCCTGTGGGCGACCGGATCCAGCCGCAACCACCAGGACACCGGGCACCCCGCGGTCCGCGAGTTCCGGGCGGCGATGGGGCAGCGTCCCTTGTCCCAATGGCAGCTGGAGGGGTGGGCGGCGGCGATGTGGTTCACCGACGCGGCCCGCTCCTGTCTGGCCGGGGGCGGCGGGCTCACCCGGGGGTGCGTCGAGGAGTACCTGAACCGGCCGGAGCCGTACACCGCGCGCGGACTGCTGCTGCCCGTCCGCTTCGAGCACCTCGCGGAGCCGCCCGAGACCCGTCACACCTGTCTGTCCGTGGCCCGTTGGGAGGACGGCCGGGGCTGGGTGGGGCAGGGCGACATGACGGACAACTGCATGACCGTGCCCATGCTGGGCTATCGCCCGTGACGCGGAGGTACGTCCCGGCGGAAGGGAGGCGCGTCCCGGCAGTACAGTCGGCGCGACCGACCGACCGACATCACTGACCGGGGGGAACCGGCAGCCCGATGCGTATCTCCTTTCTGCTCCACAACGGTTACCACTACGGCGGCACGATCCGGACGACGTTCACGCTCGCCGAGGAACTGGCCGCCCGCCACGAGGTCGAGATCGTCTCGGTGTTCCGCCACCGGGACCGGCCGATCCTCGGCCTCCCCGCGGACGTGACGCTCCGTCATCTCGTCGATCTGCGCAAGGACAGTCCCGACCACGACGGCGACCACCCCGACATCCACCGGCCCGCCGAGGTCTTTCCGCGCGGCGACGGCCGCTGGAAGCAGTACAGCGCGCTCACCGACGCCCGGATCGGGGAGTACCTGCGCGGCGTCGAGGCCGACGTCCTCGTCGCCACCCGCCCCGGGCTCAACGTGCACCTGGCCCGGCAGGCCCGGCGGGGGCCGGTCCTCGTCGGCCAGGAGCACCTGGGCCTGGCCGGCCACAGCCGCCGGCTCCGGCGGGACATCCGGCACGAGTACCGGCTCCTCGACGCCGTCACGACGGTCACCGAGGCCGACGCCCGCGACTATCGGAGACTGGGGCTGCCCGGCGTACGGATCGAGGCCGTGCCCAACTGCGTGCCCGCGCCCGCCCTGCCGCCCGCCGACCCCGCGGCGAGGACCGTCGTGGCGGCGGGCCGGCTGACCCGCGTCAAGCGGTACGACGTGCTCATCGACGCCTTCGCCGAGGTCGCCGCGGACCACCCGGACTGGAAGCTGCGGATCTACGGCACCGGCGACGCGGTCGAGGACCTGGAGAAGGAGCTGGCCCGGCAGATCGGGGAACGGGGCCTCGGCGGGCAGGTCTTCCTCATGGGCGCCGTCCATCCGATGGAACCGGAGTGGGCCAAGGGCTCGATCGCCGCGGTGACCTCGCGGCGGGAGTCCTTCGGGATGTCGATCGTGGAGGCGATGCGCTGCGGGCTGCCGGTGGTGGCGACCGACTGCCCGAACGGACCGCGCGAGATCATCGAGGACGGGGTCGACGGGCGGCTCGTGCCGGTCGACGACGTGGCCGCGGTCGCGGGGGCGCTGCGCGGTCTCGTCGAGGACGACGAACTGCGTGCGAAGACCGCGCGGGCGGCACTCGCCTCCTCCGAACGCTTCGACCCCGTCCGGATCGTGGCCCGGCACGAGGCACTCTGGACGGAGCTCGCCGACCGGGGCGCGAGCCGGCGCACCGACTCGGCGGGGCAGGCGAAGCGGCACCACGAGATCGGCCGGGCCGTCGACGCGGCCTACCTGCTGAGGACGAAGGCCGCCCGTCTGGCGCGCGGCCTGCTCCGGCGCCTCCACTGACGGCCGTCGGGGGGTGTCCTGCCGATCGGGCCGCTCGCCCTCGCATCGAGGACCGTACCTGTCCGCGAGGGCTGACAGACTCGGGGCATGTTGGAGACCTCCGCACGGCTGCTGCGTCTGCTCTCGCTGCTCCAGGCCCACCGGGAGTGGTCCGGTGCCGATCTCGCCGACCGGCTCGGGGTGACCTCGCGTACGGTACGGCGCGACGTCGACCGGCTGCGCGAGCTCGGCTACCCCGTGCACGCCAGCCCCGGCACCGGCGGCGGCTATCAGCTCGGGGCCGGGGCCGAGCTGCCGCCGCTGCTCCTCGACGACGAGGAGGCCGTGGCGGTCGCGGTCGGTCTGCGCACCGCGGCCGGCCAGGGCGTCGAGGGCATCGGCGAGACCTCCGTACGCGCCCTCGCCAAGCTGGAACAGGTCCTGCCGGCCCGGCTGCGGCGGCGGGTGGGCGCGCTCACCGACTTCACCGTGCCCATGCTGCGTACCCCGAGCGAACGGGTCGACCCGGCGGTCCTCACCGAGCTGGCCAACGCCTGCCGGGACAGCGAACGGCTCCGCTTCGCGTACCGGAACCACGGCGGCGACACCACCCGCAGGACCGTCGAACCGCACCGGCTCGTCTGCACCGAACGGCGCTGGTACCTCGTGGCCTGGGACGTGGACCGCGGCGACTGGCGGACGTTCCGGGCGGACCGGATCGAGCCCACGCCGCCGCACGGTCCGCGCTTCCCGCCCCGGGAACCGCCCGCCGAGGACCTCGCCGCGTACGTGTCGAAGGGGGTGTCCGGCGCGGCCTACGCGACGGAGGTCACCGTCCGGCTGTTCGTCCCGCTCGCCGAGGCGGCCACGGTCATCGGGCCGATGGACGGGGTCCTGGAACCCGAGGGCGAAGGGAGCTGCCTGCTGCGGGCGGGGGCGCACAACCTCCACGTCGCGGTGGTGCACGTGGTGCTCATGGGGCTCGACTTCGAGGTGGTCGAGCCTCCGGAGCTGACGGAACGGGTCCGCGACCTCAGGGACCGGCTGTCCCGCGCTCTCGATCGGACGGACCGTCGGGCGGCGGGGGAGACGGCGGAGGGCTCGTGATCCGCATCCGTTCGTAGGCCGCGAACTCCGGGTGGTGCAGGTCGAAGGCCGGAGACTCGGAGCGGATCCGGGGCACGGCGTCGAAGTTGTGCCGGGGCGGCGGGCACGAGGTCGCCCACTCCAGCGAGCGTCCGAAGCCCCACGGGTCGTCCACCTCGGCCTTCGCGCCGTACCGGTGGGTCCACCACACGTTGTAGAGGAACGGCAGCGTGGACACGCCGAGCAGGAAGGCGCCGATCGTCGACACCGTGTTGAGCGCGGTGAAGCCGTCCGCGGCCAGGTAGTCGGCGTACCGCCGGGGCATGCCCTCCGCACCGAGCCAGTGCTGTACCAGGAAGGTCAGGTGGAAGCCGACGAAGAGGGTCCAGAAGTGGACCTTCCCGAGCCGCTCGTCGAGCATCCGGCCGGTGAACTTGGGCCACCAGAAGTAGAAGCCGGCGAACATCGCGAAGACGACCGTGCCGAAGACCGTGTAGTGGAAGTGGGCCACGACGAAGTACGAGTCGGTGACGGCGAAGTCCATCGGCGGCGAGGCGAGGATCACGCCCGTGAGCCCGCCGAAGAGGAAGGACACCAGGAAGCCGACCGACCACAGCATCGGCGTCTCGAAGGACAGCGAGCCCCGCAGCATCGTTCCGGTCCAGTTGAAGAACTTCACCCCGGTCGGCACCGCGATCAGGAACGACAGCAGCGAGAAGAACGGCAGCAGCACCGCGCCCGTCGCGAACATGTGGTGCGCCCAGACCACCACCGAGAGGCCGGTGATCGCCATGGTGGCCGCGACGAGGGTCGAGTACCCGAAGATCGGCTTGCGGGCGAAGACCGGGATGATCTCGCTGACGATCCCGAAGAACGGCAGCGCGATGATGTAGACCTCGGGGTGGCCGAAGAACCAGAAGAGGTGCTGCCACAGCAGCGCCCCGCCGTTCTCGGGCTGGAAGACCACGGAGCCGAGCCGCCGGTCCGCCTCGAGGACGAGCAGCGCCGCCGCGAGGACGGGGAAGGCGACGATCACCAGGACCGCCGTGAAGAGGATGTTCCAGGTGAAGATCGGCATCCGGAACATGGTCATGCCGGGGGCCCGCATCCCGATGATCGTGGCGAGGAAGTTCACCGAGGTGAGGATCGTGCCGAAGCCCGAGAGCGCGAGCCCCATGATCCACAGGTCGACGCCGACGCCCGGCGACCGCTCCAGGCTGTTGAGCGGGGCGTAGGCGGTCCAGCCGAAGGCGGCCGGGCCGCTCGGGGTGAGCAGCGAGCCGATCACCATCAGCCCGCCGAAGAGGAACAGCCAGTACGAGAACATGTTCAGCCGCGGGAAGGCGACGTCGGGGGAGCCGATCTGCAGCGGCACCAGCTCGTTGGCGAAGCCGGCGAAGGTGGGAGTGGCGAAGAGCAGCAGCATGATCGTGCCGTGCAGGGTGAAGGCCTGGTTGAACTCCATGTTCGACACGAGCTGGAGCCCCGGGCGGGCCAGCTCGGCCCGCATCAGCATCGCCATGAGTCCGGCCATCAGGAAGAAGGCGAACGAGGTGACCAGGTACAGGTGGCCGATCTTCTTGTGGTCGGTCGTGGTGAGCCAGTCGATCAGGACCCGGCCGTGCCGCTGCCGTCCCGATTCGACGGCTACGGTCGCTGTCTCGGTGCCCATCGCTGCCCTCCGCCTCGCTCTCGGGACCCCGCTCGCCGGGCATCGGGACATGATGCGGGCGGCGGGCCCGCGGGGCGGGGAGGCGGTGGGGGCCGCTGCTCCGGTCGGCCGACACCGCCCCGGCGGAGCCGGCGTAAGCGTTCTGTAAGGGAAACGTGAGGGCGCCGCGTGCGGGGCCCGGACAATTCACCGCGCGGCGCCCGGGGAACCGGGAATTCCACGGGATTTGCCGGCCCCGTGATCCCCTTGTGCGAAGTGCCGGAGGCTCTTCGGAATTGCTGGAGAATCGGCCCGGAACTGTCCCATCGAGTGACGGCCGGCGTGTCAAACATATGTCGAGAACTTGTGACACAAGCGTGACCGCGAAGAGGCTAACGTGAGGCCCATGTCACCCACATCGCGCACTCCCGAACCGCCCCGCGACGCTCCCGAGTCCTATGTGGGACTGGATGCGGGCGGCGCCGAGCAGCTCGCCAGGGCACGGGGCTGGAAGGTCGTCAGGTCCCTGCCGCCCGGCTCGATCATCACCATGGAATACCTGTCCGGACGCATCAACTTCGAGGTCGAGGACGGCGCCGTCACCCGCTGCTGGCTGGGCTGACCCCTAGTGGGGCGGACAGTGGAACGGGCAGCGGAACAGGCAGCGGAACAGGCTGTGCGACCGACACGGGAAGGGCCCCGGCCTTGGTTCGGCCGGGGCCCTTCCCCGATGTCGGTCGTGGTCAGCCGCGGGTCGCCGGAGCGCGGCCGCGGGCCACTCCCACGCTCTCGCGGACAGGCTCCTCGCCCGCGGTCGGACGCTGCGGGAAGAAGGCCGGGCGCGGACCGCCGGAGGCCACGGGCAGCGAGGGCACCAGCCGGCGACGGTCGCGCAGCCGCTCCCGCAGGCGGTCGCGCACGGCGAGGATCCAGGACTCCGCCACCGCGAGGAGCGGCTCGCACCAGGGCAGGGCGAGCAGGACCAGGAGCCCGGCGGCCCAGCCGAGCACCACGTCGCTCAGCCAGTGCGTGCCCAGATAGACCGTGGTGAGGCCGACGCCGAGCGCGACCACCGCGGAGAGCGCGGACAGATAGCGCCTGGCCCGGGGGGTGGTCGCCAGGTAGGCGAGGATGCCCCAGGTCACGACCGCGTTGGCGGTGTGCCCGGAGGGGAATATGTCGCCGCCCGCGAAGAGCTCGGCGGAGCCGACCTGCGTCGCGTAGTGGGGGCCGAGACGGCCGAGTCCGAGCTTGACCGCGCCGACCGAGACGTTGAGCAGCAGCAGGGCGGCGCCGAGACACAGCAGTGGCCGCAGGGTGTGCTGACGCCAGGAGCGCCAGCCCAGCCATGCGGCCACCATCACGGCCGTGGGGCCGCGCTGACCGAGGACGACGTAGTAGTCGAGGAAGGCGTGCAGTTCGGGCCACTGCTGATAGGGCCGGAACAGCATGATCTTCCAGTCGAGGGTCACCAGCCAGGTCGACAGCAGGACCGCCACGACAATGGCGAGATAGAACGCCGACGTCCCGCCGAAGAGCGCGAGACGCGTGCGGGTCATCCTGGGGACCTCTATCTTCGGCGGTTCCGGCTCCCGGTCCAGCCGGGCAAAGATGTCGGTACGCACCCAATCGACGTTACAGGGAGTGAGAAGCAGACCCGGTCGATCCGGTGTCTTCGTGATGACCATGTGATGTGGAGTAGGTCTCAGTCGCCGCTCCATTCCCGGCGTCCGTCGGTAAATCCGATGACCTTCAGCCCTATTGGCGGCACGGCTCTTTCCGGAAGGGTGTTTGAGGGCAGGGGAATTGCCTCAAACAGATATACGTACGGAATTCCATGCGACGCGCGGCCCTCGCCAAGTGGCGTACGCCACACCGTGAGGCCCGCCGGGGTGAGAGCTGCACCACGCGCTCGGCGCTTGAACTCGCGTACGCTGACGGCTCACTCGCCCGTCGATGTCGGGCCGCCCCAGGGGCATACGCCCTGGTCGGCGCCTGCCGAGCGCGAGAGCTTCACTGGGAGGTACGTACATGCAGCGGACGATCACGGCCCGAGCGCGAGCGCGTGCCGCCGACGGCGGGACCAACCGCTGGGTCGTCCTTCTCGTCCTCTGCGTCAGCCTCCTCCTGGTCGCCCTCGACGCGACCATCCTCCACGTCGCCGTCCCCTCGCTCACCGAGGACCTGCGCCCCAGCTCCACCGCGCTGCTCTGGATCGTCGACGCCTACCCGCTGATCTGCGCCTCGCTGCTGATCCTCTTCGGCACCCTCGGCGACCGGGTCGGCAGACGGCGGGTCCTCCTCCTCGGCTACGCGCTGTTCGGCGTCGCCTCGGCGGTCGCCGCCCTCGCCACCGAGCCGGGGGTCCTCATCGCGGCCCGCGCGCTGCTCGGGGTCGGCGGCGCCATGATCATGCCCGCGACGCTCTCCATCCTCCGGACGGTCTTCCCCGACCGGCGGGAGCGCGCCACCGCGATCGGCATCTGGACCGCCACCGCCGCGATCGGTGCCGCCACCGGACCGGTGCTCGGCGGCTTCCTCGTCGAGAACTACTGGTGGGGCTCCGTCTTCCTCATCAACATCCCGCTGATGGCGCTGATCCTGCCCCTCGGCCGCCGCCTCCTCCCCGAGTCCCGCGGCGACGCCGACGGCCCCTGGGACGTCCTCGGCGCCCTCATGGCCGCCGCCGGAGTCCTCGGCTGTGTCCTCGGGGTCAAGCGCGCCGGAGCCGGCGAGCCGCTGCTCGCCCTCCCGACCGCGGGACCGCTGCTGCTCGGCGCCGGACTCCTCGTCCTCTTCGTCCGCAGACAGAAGCGCCGCCCGCACCCGCTGATCGACATGCGGCTCTTCTCCCGGGCCGCCTTCACCACCTCGGTCGGCTGCATCGTCATCGGCATGCTGGCCCTGGTCGGCCTGGAGCTCATCGCCGTCCAGTACCTCCAGCTCGTCCTCGGACTGAGCCCCCTGGAGACCGGGCTCCGCCTCCTGCCGCTCACCTTCGCCGCCATGGCGGCCGGCGCCACCGGCTCGTACACCCTGCGCAGGATCGGCCCGCGCCGGATGGTCGGCTGGGGCTTCGTGCTCACCGCCGGCGCGGTGCTGCTGCTCACGCTCATGGGGCAGGACGACCGGCCGCTGCTGCTCACGGTGGGCTTCGTGCTGCTCGGCTTCGGCCTGCAGACCACGCTCTTCTCGGCGTACGAGTCGATGCTCAGCGAGGCACCGCAGCAGAGTGCGGGCGGCGCGGCGGCGATCGGCGAGACCTCGTACCAGCTCGGCGCCGGCATGGGCATCGCGCTGCTCGGCAGCGTGATGAACGCCGCGTACGCCCCCGGGCTCGCCTCGGTCCCCGGGGTCCCGGCGGAGGCCAGCAGAGCCGCGTCGAACTCCCTCGGCGAGGCCTACAAGGTCGCCGACCAGCTCGGCGGCACGGCGGGTGCGGCCCTGCACCAGGCCGCCCGGCACGCCTTCGTGGACGGTCTGCACATCACGCTCTGCGTGAGCGCCGTCCTCCTGCTCGTCGGCGCGGTGATGGCCCGGCGGCTGCCCCGGGTCATGGAGTGCCCGGCGGAAGCGGACGCGTCGGGTGACTCGTACGAGGTGTACGAGTCGTGCCGGCCGGCCAAGGCGTGCGAGCCGATCGAGTCGTGCGATCCCGCCGAGGCCCGTCAGCCTGCCGAGGTCCTTCAGCCCGCCGAGCCGCGGGTGCCCGCGACCCGGGAAGCGATCGAGCCCGCCGGCTCCGGACGCCCGGCGCACTGACCCGATCCCTCGGGTGGTGTCCGGTCGGGCCGGCGGACCCGCTCAGCTCTGGTTGAAGAAACCGTCCTGCGGACGCCGACGGGTCTCTCCGCCGACGATCTGGGTGTCGGCGGGAGTGAGCAGGAAGACCCGCGTCGCCACGCGCTCGATCGAGCCGCGCAGCCCGAAGGCGAGACCGGCGGCGAAGTCGACCACGCGCTTGGCGTCGTTCGGCTCCATCGCGGTCAGGTTCACGATCACCGGAACACCGTCCCGGAAGAGCTCTCCGATGCCCCGGGCGTCCCGGAAGCCGTCCGGCGAGACGGTGGCGATCCGGCGGCCCTGCTCCTGGGCGGTGTCCGTGGCCACCCGGACACGGGGGTCCGTCACCCAGGCGTCGCCGTTCTCGGCACCGTCGGCGTACTCGTCGTCGTAGTAACGCTCGTCGTTGTCCTCGACGAGTCCCAGCCAGGCACTTGCCTTGCGCACCGATCCCATGGACGCCTCCTTTCAGCGCGGTCACTTGTGGTTCCGCAGTCCCTATCGTCGTCCATGATGCGGATCGCGCGCCAAGCGGATACACGCCGTGCAGGAGATTCGTGACGGTACTGGTGCAGAACGTGAGCGTCGATTTCTGGCGATACGTCAGGAAACTTGCGGTATGCGGGGCCTGACGGAGGGGCGCGCAACTTAAAATATGAAAGTCGGGCCAGAAGGGTGACGGTGGGCGCGTACGGGTGAACGGCCCGGCTCGCTACCATGCCGCGAAGCCGCTCGACGGCACTGCGTACGGCTCACGGGGGAAGCTCATGTTCGGAATCGTCAGGCCCTGCACGCACCGGCTCACCGACGGACTCAAGACCGAGTGGATGGCCCACCTCTGCGGCCTCTGCCTGGCACTTCGCGCGGACCACGGGCAGTTCGCCCGGGTCGTCACCAACTACGACGGGCTCATCGTCTCGGTTCTGACGGAGGCTCAGACCGGGGTGACGGCGGCGGGCCGCCGCACGGCCGGGCCCTGCGCGCTGCGCGCCATGCGGACCGCGCCCGTGGCCCAGGGCGAGGGCGCGCGCCTCGCCGCCGCCGTCTCGCTCGTCCTCGCCTCGGCGAAGGTACGGGACCACGTCGCCGACCGGGACGGCCTGTTGGCGCGCAGGCCGGTTGCCGCGGCGGCCCGCCGGGTCGCCCGCTCCTGGGACAAGGCCGGCGCCAGGACCGGCCGCTCCCTCGGCTTCGACACCGCCGTCCTCGTCGACGCCGTCGACCGGCAGACCGGGATCGAGACCCTCGCGGGACTCGGCACCCCGCTGCTGACCGTCACCGAGCCGACCGAGACCGCGACCGCGGCCGCCTTCGCGCACACCGCGGTCCTCGCGGGACGCCCGGAGAACGCGGCTCCGCTCGCCGAGGCCGGCCGGCTCTTCGGGCGCCTCGCCCACCTCCTCGACGCCGTCGAGGACCAGCCGGCCGACGCGGTGGCGGGCGCCTGGAACCCGCTCACCGCGACCGGCACCTCCCGGGAGGAGGCCCGCCGGCTCGCCGACGACGCCCTGCACGGGATCCGGCTCGCCCTGCGGGACGCCGAGTTCGCCGACGACAAGCTCGTCCACGTCCTCCTCGCCCACGAGCTCCGGAGCTCGGTGGACCGCGCCTTCGGCACGACGAGCTGCTCGCACGGGGCGGGGCAGGGTGCCCCGCACGCGCACGGCCCGGTCCCGGGGAACCCGTACGCCACCCCCGGCAACCCGTACGCCCCCGGCGGGCCGGCCGGCCCCGGGGGTCCGTACGCCCCCGGTCCCGGCGGTCCCGGTGGCCCCGGCGGGCCGTTCCCGCCCGAACCGCCCAACCGGCGCGGGCTCATAGCCGGATGCGCCCTCTGGGTGGGCCTGGCCTGTACCTGCCAGATGTGCTGCGGCACCTTCGAGGACCCGTGGAGCCGCCAGCGGCGCGAGGGACTCTGCCAGCAGTGCGACCCCGGCAGCTGCTGCGATTGCTGTGACTGCTGTAGCAACTGCTCCTCCTGCTGCGAGGGTGATGGCTGCTGCGGGGGCTGTGACTGCGGCTGCGACTGCTGACGCCCGCGCGCCGAAATCGCCGCCCGGCGCGCCTGTGGGATCCCGCGGACCTGTGGGATCCCGCGGACCCGCCGAGCCCCGTCTGAGGCGCGTACGTCTCTACTTCGTCGGCGCCGGGATCTCCGGCGGGGTGATCTGCGACCGCTCTATGCCCGACGCCGTCACGCCCCACTTCCGCACGATCCGGTCGTACGTCCCGTCGGCCTTCAGGCCGTTCACCGCCGCCTGGAAGGCGGGGGCGAGCGGGGTGCCCTTCCTGAAGGCGAAGCCGACGTCGAGCCGCCGGTACTCGTTGAGGAACTTCACGTTCTTCTGCTGCGTCACCGCGTACCGCACGCCGTTGATCGTGCTCATCACGACATCGCTGCGCCCCTGCTGGAGCGACATCCAGACCGCTCCCGTCTCGTTGAAGACGTTCACCTCGTACACCGGCTTCCCGGCCTTCGCGCACCGGTCCTTGTTCTTCTCCAGGGTCTGCTCGAAGGTGGTGCCGGCGCCCGTCGCGACCTTCAGTCCGCACAGCTGCGTGAGGTCGGTGACCGCCGTCAGCGGGCTGTCGGCCCGGGTGGCGAAGCCCTGGCCGTCGTTGATGTACGTCACGAAGTCGATCGCCTTGCGCCGTTCCTCGGTCACGCCGAAGTTCCCGGTGCCGACGTCGTACTTGCCGCTGCCCAGCGCCGGCAGGATCGCCTCGAAGCCGACGACCTCGCGCCTCAGCTCCAGCCCGAGGGCCTTGGCCACGGCGGCCGCGAAGTCGGCGTCCACCCCGGCCACGGTCCTGCCGTCGGACAGATAGGTCGAGCTGGGCGGGGTGCCGACCGAGGCGGCGAGCGTGAAGGAGCCCCGCTGCCGCACGTCGGCGGGGAGCAGCTTCGCCGCGGCCTCGTTCTTCTTCACCGCCGACACCACGTCCTCGGTCGGGAGCGTGCCCTTCGCGGCGCCCGGCGCGCCGGAGGCCCCGGCAGGCGCGGTCGCGGGCTCGCCCCCGGAGCAGGCGGTGAGGGTGAGCGCGGCGGCGGTGATCAGCGCGAAGCCGAGGGTCGTGCGGGCGGTTCCGGAACTCGTGCGCGTACTCATGGTTTCGGGTTCTCCAGGAACTTCTCGAACGGCAGGGGGCCCAGTGACTCGAGATCGGCGGACACGTCGAAGAGCGGCCGGTAGCCGGTCGCCAGGTAGAGGCCCCTGGCCTCCGGCTGGCGCGCACCGGTCGTCAGATAGAGACGGGTGTAGCCGCGGGCGGCGGCCTCGCGTTCGAGCACGGTGAGGACGCGGCGGGCGAGCCCGCGCCTGCGGTGCGCCGAGTGGGTCCAGATCCTCTTCAGCTCGGCGGTGTGCTCGTCGTAGCGGCGGTACGCGCCTCCGGCCACGGGCCGGCCCTGCTCCATGAGGAGCAGGAAGGTGCCGTGGGGAGGAGTGAACTCCTCCGCCGGGTAGCGGCTCAGGTCGTCGGCGGTGCCGTACCGGGTCGTGTACTCGTGTGCCAGCTCGTCGAGGAGCGGGCGGGCCAAGGGGTCGGTGGTCGTGGTCCGGCGTACGGACAACGCGAAGGTCATGAAGGTCCTTCAGGGCGAAGGAGGGCAGAAGGGCAGGGCAAGGCAAGGCAGGGCGAGGGGAGGGGAGAGCTCAAGCGGCCACGACGGGGCCGCGTGTGAAGGCGCCGCGGAAAACAGCACGCGGGCAGGGGCAGAGCGGGGGTCGGCTCAACAGGAAGAGGACCACACGCGACCGAAGTCGATGTGGGAGCGCGTGACCAGCTGCTGCTGCGGATGCATGGCCCCAGTGGAACAGGCATCCGTTTCCGCGTCAACCATGATGAGACGCACGGCTCACCCTGTGGACACCCTTGACAGCAGGGCGTGTTGACCGCATAGCCTCGAAGGGCGGATCGGGCTGAGGGGCCCGGGTCCGCGCTCTGCGCGTGTGGAGGCGCACCCCCGTGTTCGATCCGCCTCTGGCATCCACGGAGCCTCCGCATGTCCGCGACCCTCCTCAAGACCCCCTCCACGGCCCCGCCCGCCGAGCCGCCTCCGCGCGTCGTCCCCGCCCGGCGCGCCGGCCAGTGGGCCACCGCGACCGTCGTCCTCGTCCTCCTCGGCCTCGGACTCCTCTCGGTCGCCCGCAACAAGGCCTTCCAATGGGACGTCGTCGCCCAGTACTTCACCTCGGCGTCCGTGCTGCGCGGGCTCGTCCTCACCCTGTGGCTGACCGTGCTCGTCATGGCCCTGGGCTTCGTCCTCGGCACCCTGCTCGCCGTCTTCCGGCTGTCCGCCAACCCCGTTCTGCGTGCGGTCAGTTGGGGTTACGTCTGGTTCTTCCGGTCCACGCCGATCCTGGTCCAGCTGCTGTTCTGGTTCAACTTCGGCGCGCTCTACCCGACCGTCCTCGGCGTGCACACGGTCAACCTCCTCGGCCCCGTCGCCGTCGCCGTCATCGGCCTCACCCTGCACGAGGCCGCCTACGCCGCCGAGGTCGTGCGCGGCGGCATCCTCTCCGTCGACCGGGGGCAGATCGAGGCCGCCCAGTCCCTCGGCCTCGGCCGGTGGCGCCGGCTCACCCGGATCGTGCTGCCCCAGGCGATGCGCTCGATCGTCCCGCCCGCCGGGAACATGCTGATCGGCACCCTCAAGGGCACCTCGATCGTCTCCGTCATCGCCGTCCAGGACCTGCTCTACTCGACCCAGCTCATCTACCACCGCACGTACGAGGTCATCCCGCTGCTCCTCGTCGCCACCCTCTGGTACGTCGCCGTCACCTCGGTCCTCAGCCTGGGACAGCACTACGTCGAGCGGTACTACGCCCGCGGCACGGGCGGTGCCCGATGAGCACCCGCCCGACGGGCACCCGCTCGACGGACCCTCGCCCGACGGGCCCCCGCCCCTCGATCGTCGTCGTGGGCGCCGGGCCGCGCGGGACCGGCTTCCTCGAACGGCTCGCCGCCAGCCTGCCCGAGCTGTACGGCGACGCCCCCCTCGACGTCCACCTCGTCGACCCGCACCCGCCGGGCCCGGGCCGGATCTGGCGTACCGAACAGTCCCCGCTGCTCTGGATGAACTCCCAGGCCGAGGACGTCACCATGTTCACCGACGAGACCGTGCGGCTCGACGGGCCCGTCCGGCCGGGACCCACCCTCGCCGACTGGGCCGGCATCGAGGGCCGCACCTTCCCCACTCGCCCCCAGCAGGGCGCCTACCTGCGCTGGGTGTACGAGCGGGCCCTCGCCGCCCTGCCCGCCTCCGTCACCGTCCACGAGCACCGCACCACCGCGCTGCGGATCGGCGGCCCCCGCGACGGACGCCAGCGGGTCTGGCTGGAGGCCGGCGCCGAGCCCCTCCTCGCCGACCTCGTCGTCCTCACCGTCGGCCATCTCGGCGCCGAACCAGGCCCGGAACAGCGGGCGTTCGCCGGCTTCGCCGCCCGCCACCGGCTCGTCCACCTCCCGCCCGACTTCACCGCGGACGCCGACCTCTCCGCACTGCCCGCCGGCGAGCCCGTCCTGGTCCGCGGCTTCGGCCTCGCCTTCGTCGACCTGATGGTCCTCCTCACCGAGGGCCGCGGCGGACGGTACGAGGGCGAGGGCGACGACCTCGTCTACGTACCCTCCGGCCGGGAGCCCGTGCTGCACGTCGGATCGCGGCGAGGCGTCCCGTACCACTCGAAGATCGGGTACGTCCTCGACGGCGAACGGCCCCCGCTGCCCCGGTTCTTCGGCCCCGAGCAGACCGACGCCCTCCTCGACCGGGCCGGGCCGCTCGACTTCCGGCGCGACGTGTGGCCGCTCATCGACAAGGAGCTCGGCTGGGCCCACTACCACCGGCTCTTCTCCACCCACCCCGAGCGGACCACCCTCGCCTGGAGCGACTTCGAGCAGGCCTACGCGGCGGCGCCGCCGCGCGGGGCCGAGGTCGCCGCGCTCGTCTCCGCCGCCGTCCCCGACCCCGCCGACCGGCTCGACCCGGACGGCCTCGACCACCCCCTCGACGGGATCCGCTTCGACTCCGCCGAGGCGCTCCAGGACGGCCTGCGCGCCTACGTCACCGACGACCTGACCCGCCGCCACGACCCGGCCCACAGCCCCGACGCCGCCGTCTTCGCCGGACTGCTCTCCGTCTACGCACAGCTCCTCAGGCTCGGCGAGCGCGTCGACACCGGCGGCTGGTGGCACGGCTTCTTCAGCTACCTCGCCTCCGGCCCGCCCGGGCCCCGGCTGTGGCAGCTCCTCGCGCTCTCCCGCGCCGGCGTGGTCCGGTTCCTCGGACCCCAGGTCACCGTCGAGACCGACGAGGAGCGCGGTGTCTTCCGGGCCGCGTCCGCCGCCGTCCCGGGGGAGTGGACCGAGGCCCGCGCCCTCGTCGAGGCCCGGCTGCCCGACCCCACCCCGGAACTCACCGACAGCCCGCTGCTGCGCGCCCTGTACGAGGACGGGGCCCGGGCCACCGCGAGCGGCCTCCTCGTCGTCGACCCGGCCGACGCCCGGATCCTGGAGCACGACGGACGCCCGCACCCGCGCCGCTTCGCCCTCGGCCCGCACACCACCGCCCGGGCCGGCGGGGCCTTCACCCGGCCCCGTACCGGCGGGATCGCCTTCGGGCAGAACGACGTCACCGCGCGGGCCGCGCTGACCTTCCTGCGTGACCTGGCCGACCGGAGCTGTCGGCTCCCGGCCTCGCTGAGCGCCTGATCCGCGCGCTGCCGCTCCCGCCCCTGTTTCCCGCCTCCTCGCTTCCCGACCCGATCCCGAGGTACCGCCATGGCTCTCACCAGCGATCCGCCCTCCGCCGTCCCCCTCACGAAAGACCCGGAAGCCGCCGTCACCGCCGTCTCCACGACCTCCTCGGCACCCGCCGTCCTCGTGGTCGTCCCCGTCCGCCACCCCTGGCGCTGGGTGGCCGTCGCCGCCACCGCCGTCCTGCTCGTGCAGTTCTCCCACGGGCTCGTCACCAACCCCGGCTGGGAGTGGGACGTCTTCGCCGCGTTCTTCACGACCGAGACGATCCTCCAGGCCGTCTGGGTCACCCTCCAGCTCACCTTCCACGGCACCGCCCTCGGCTTCGCGATCGGCATCGTGCTGGCCTTCATGCGCCTCTCGGCCAGCCCCTTCCTGCGGTCGGTCGCCTTCGCCTACATCTGGGCCTTCCGCTCGATCCCGCTCATCGTCCAGCTGCTCTTCTGGTTCAACCTCGCCTACCTCTACAAGGAGTTGAGCATCGGCATCCCCTTCGGGCCGAGCTTCCTCTCCTTCGACACGATGGGCCTCGTCGGGGAGATGAGCGCCGCCGTTCTCGGGCTCGCCCTGCACCAGGCGGCCTACGCGGCGGAGATCGTCAGGGGCGGCGTACTCGCCGTGGACGAGGGCCAGTCGGAGGCGGCGGCCTCCCTCGGCATCCCGAGGCTCCGTCAGCTGCGGCGGATCGTGCTGCCGCAGGCGATGCGCTCGATCCTGCCCAACGCCGCCAACGAGATCATCTCGCTCTTCAAGGGCACCTCGATCGTCTCCGTCATGGCGATCGGCGAGCTCTTCTACCAGGTGCAGGTCGTCTACGGCCGCAACGGACGGGTCGTCCCGCTCCTGATGGTCGCCACCGCCTGGTACGTCCTGCTCACCACCGCGCTCTCCGTCGTCCAGCACTACGTCGAACGCCACTACGCGAAGGGCAGCGCCCGATGAGCTCCGCCGTGACCGTCTCCGCCACCACCACCGTCCCCGAGGCCCCCACCGCCAAGGTCGAGATCCGTTCCGTCCACAAGAACTTCGGCCCGCTGCACGTCCTGCGCGGCATCGACCTCGACGTCCGGGCCGGCGAGGTCACCGTCGTCCTCGGCCCCTCGGGCTCCGGCAAGTCGACCCTCCTGCGGACCATCAACCACCTGGAGAAGGTCGACAGCGGCACGGTCAGCGTCGACGGCACCCTCGTCGGCTACCGCCGCTCCGGGAACAAGCTCTACGAGCTGCGGGAGCGCGACATCCTCAAGCAGCGCACCCGGATCGGCTTCGTCTTCCAGAACTTCCACCTCTTCCCGCACCTGACCGTCCTGGAGAACATCGTCGAGGCGCCCGTCTCGGCCCTGAAGCGCCCCCGCAAGGACGCCGAGGCCGCCGCCCGGAAGCTCCTCGACCGCGTCGGACTCGCCGACAAGGCGGAGGCGTATCCCAAGCAGCTCTCCGGCGGACAGCAGCAGCGGGTCGCCATCGCCCGCGCGCTCGCCCTGGAACCGGGACTGCTCCTCTTCGACGAGCCGACCTCCGCGCTCGACCCCGAACTGGTCGGCGAGGTCCTCGACGTCATCAAGGACCTGGCCGCCTCCGGCACGACCATGATCGTCGTCACGCACGAGATCGGCTTCGCCCGCGAGGTCGCCGACACCGTGGTCTTCATGGACGAGGGCCGGATCGTCGAGCAGGGCCCGCCGGCCGAGGTCCTGGACAGCCCGCGCCACGAGCGCACGCGCGCCTTCCTCTCCAAGGTCCTCTGATCCTCGCTTCCTCCCTCTCCCTCCCGCACCCACACGCACAGGAGCACCGTCATGAAGTCCCGCCGCACCGTCCTCACCGCCCTCGCCTCTCTCGCCGCCCTCGGGCTCCTCACCGCCTGCGGCGCGGGCGAGGCCGCCACCGGCGAGATCAAGCCCGAGGGGCAGAAGGGGAACGGCATCAACGTGGGCCCCGACCAGAAGCGCGTCCACACCGCCAAGGTCGAGGCCATCGCCGCGCAGGTGCCCGAGGCCGTACGGAAGAGAGGCACGCTCGTCATCGGCGTCTCGGCGAACAGCAGTCCGCCGCTCGCCTTCCGCGCCACCGACGACAAGACGCTGATCGGGGCCGAGCTCGACCTCGCGACCCTGGTGGCCGACACCCTCGGTCTGAAGCCCCGGTTCGAGCCGGTGTCCTGGGAGAACCTCTTCGTCGGTCTCGACAGCGGCAAGTACGACGCCGTCTTCTCCAACGTCACGGTGACCGAGGAGCGCAAGGACAAGTACGACTTCGCCACCTACCGCCTCGACGACCTGGCCTTCGAGGCGAAGAAGGGCTCCGGCTGGACGGTGAAGGGCCCCGAGGACGTGGCGGGCAAGAAGATCGCGGTCGGCTCCGGCACCAACCAGGAGAAGATCCTCGTCGAGTGGTCCGCGCTGAACGAGAAGGCGGGCCGCAAGGGCGTCGAGATCTCGTACTTCCAGAACACCAGCGACTACTACCTGGCCCTCCAGTCCGGCCGGATCGACGGTTACCTCGGCCCCAACCCCGTCGTCGCCTACCACGTGGCCTCGGCCGGGGAGACCGAGGTCGCCGGGAAGTTCTCCGGCGCGGGCGACGGGCTCCAGGGCAAGATCGCGGCCACCACGAAGAAGGACAGCGGCCTCGTCGCCGCCTACGCGGCCGCCGTCGACCACATCGTCGGGAACGGCACCTACAAGCAGGTGCTGGAGCGCTGGGGGCTGGGCAGCGAGGCGGTGGAGAAGTCGGAGATCAACCCGCCGGGCCTGCCCCGCACCAAGAACTGACCCAAGGCGCGCCACGGGCTTCGCGAGCCCGTATGGAAAGGTGGAACACCATGAGTACGGATCCCCAGCAGGACTGGCAGCACTGGCACGAGCAGCGCGAGGCGGCGGTCTCCTCCTCGTACGGCCCGCTCTCCCTCACGGGCACGCACTGGCTCGCGGATCACCCGGAGGGTCGAATTCCGGCCGTTCCCGGCGAGTGGCGGGAGGACGGCGACGAGGTGGTCCTGACGGCGGACGCCGGGGACGCGATCACCGTCGACGGGAAGCCCTTCGCCGGCACCGTGCGGCTCACCGCCGACCATCCGCCGATCCACGAGTCCCGGGTCGAGTCGGCCGGCCGGCGGCTCGTGGTCCTGCGGCGTGAAGGGCTCTGGGCCGTACGGGACTTCGACCCCGGCTCGGAGGCGCGCCGCGCCTTCGCGGGCATCGAGGCCACCCCGTACGACGAGCGCTGGGTGGTGCCCGGCGTCTTCCGCCCGTACGAGGAGACGCGCAGCGTGCGGGTCGAGAACGCCGACGGGCGGGAGCGCGGCCTCGGGCTCGCCGGGGAGCTGGCCTTCGATCTGCACGGCGGCGAGCACACCCTCCAGGTGGCCGTCGAGGACGACGGCTCGCTGTGGGCGGTCTTCGCGGACGCCACCAGCGGCCGGGACAGCTACCGCTTCCGGTTCCTGCGGCCCGAGGCCCCGGCGGCGGACGGATCGGTGACGGTGGACTTCAACCGGGCGCTGCTGCCGCCGTGCGCCTTCGCCGACCACTTCATCTGCCCGTTCCCGCCGCCGGGCAACACGCTCGACACGGCCGTCCCGGCGGGTGAGCGGCGGCTGAACCCCTCCTGACCCCTTCTGACCAGGGGATTTCCGCGCGGTGCGCGGACGACGGGCGCCCCCGGGCCGCGACGGCCGGGGGCGCCCGTCCGTTCCGCGGTCTTGTGCGTCCGCTCCGTGCACGTCACCATCGCTCACGGTGCATGTCAGGAACACGTCACCTGATGGCGCCTCACGGGCCCGTCATCCACGGGCCCCTCCGCTTTTCCCAGAAGGAGAATTGTGAGGAGCACAGTGAGGAACACCCGCACCCGTCTGTTCGCCCTCGTCGCCGGAATCGCGGCCGTGACGGCCGTAGGGCTCCCCGGTGCCCAGGCCGCCCCCGCCCCGGGCCCGGCCGGAGCCGCCCAGCTCGCCCGCGCCGACGCCGCCGTCGACGCCGCCGGGGTCGGCGGCACCGCCTGGTACGTGGACAGAGCGTCCGGCCGGGTCGTCGTCACCGCCGACTCCACCGTCACCGACGCGGGGATCGCGAAGATCCGCGCGGCGGCCGGCGCCGACGCCGGGGCCCTCCGGGTCCAGCGCACCCCCGGCGTCTTCACGCCCCTGCTCGGGGCGGGCGACGCCATCTACGGCAGCGGCTACCGCTGCTCGCTCGGCTTCAACGTGCGCAGCGGCAGCACGTACTACCTCCTCACCGCCGGCCACTGCGGCAACGTCGTGAACACCTGGTACACCACCTCGGCGCAGTCCACCCTGATCGGTGCCACCGTCGGCTCCAGCTTCCCCGGCAACGACTACGCGCTGGTCCGCTACGACAACGCCTCGCTCGGCCACCCCGGCGGCTTCACCGCCGCCGACGCCTATGTGGGCGAGCCGGTCAAGCGCTCCGGCTCCACCACGGGCACCCGCAGCGGCACGGTCACGGGCCTCGACGCCACCGTCCGCTACTCCGGCGGCGGCACCGTGCGCGGCATGATCCAGACCAACGTCTGTGCCGAGCCCGGCGACTCCGGCGGCGCGCTCTACGACGGCACCAAGGCGCTCGGCATCACCTCCGGCGGCAGCGGCAACTGCTCCACCGGCGGGACGACCTTCTACCAGCCGGTGCCGGAGGCCCTCGCCAAGTACAAGGTCAGTCTCTACTGAGCCCGCCCGGGACCGTACGGCCGAAAGGCGCCCTTGCGGCGTGAAGTCGTACGGTCCGAAACTCCCCCACAGCGCAGGCCCCTGGCCGCGCCTCACGGGCCCGGCACCCCACGGCGGGCCCCCGATTCCCCTCTGGAGGAACGAGAAGTGAGGACCACGCGCACCACCCCCACGAGAACCGTCCGGATGCTCGCCGTCGCGGCCGGTCTCGCCGCCGTCGCGGCGCTCGCCGTCCCCACCGCGAGCGCCGACACGGCACAGACCTACGGCGCCGAACGGCTGTCGGCGGCGAGCGACGCCGTGCTCGCCGCCGACGTGGCCGGCACCGCCTGGCACGTCGACAGCGCCACCGGCGCGGTCGTCGTCACCGCCGACTCCACGGTCTCCGCCGCCGAGATCGCGAAGATCAAGCGGCAGGCCGGGGCCAACGCCGGAGCGATCCGGGTCGAGCGGACCCCCGGCACCTTCACCAAGCTGATCTCCGGCGGCGACGCGACCTACGCCGACGGCGGCTGGCGCTGCTCCCTGGGCTTCAACGTCCGGGACAGCGGGGGCGCCTACTACTTCCTCACCGCCGGTCACTGCACCGACGGCGCGGGCACCTGGTACTCCAACTCCTCGCGGTCGACCGTCCTCGGCTCCACCGCCGGGTCGAGCTTCCCGGTCAACGACTACGGCATCGTCCGCTACACCAACAGCTCGGTCACCAAGTCCGGCACCGTCGGCGGCGTGGACATCACCAGCGCCGCCAACGCGACGGTCGGCATGTCGGTCACCCGCCGGGGCTCCACGACCGGCACCCACAGCGGCTCGGTCACCGGCCTCAACGCCACCGTGAACTACGGCGGCGGGGACATCGTCTACGGCATGATCCGCACGAACGTCTGCGCCGAGCCGGGCGACTCCGGCGGCCCGCTCTACTCCGGCAGCCGGGCGATCGGCCTCACCTCGGGCGGCAGCGGCAACTGCTCCTCGGGCGGGACGACCTTCTTCCAGCCGGTGACGGAGGCGCTGAGCGCCTACGGGGTCAGCGTCTACTAGGCGGCAGCGCGAGGAAGCGCGGGGCGGCACTTCGTCGCCCCGCGGTCCTCGTCGTTCGTCGCCCCGCGGTCCTCGTCAGAGGGTGCGGGCGAACTCCAGCCGGTCGGCGAAGTTCACGTACCCGGCCCGCTCGAAGGCCCTGGCCATCGCGACGTTCGCGGCGTCGCAGTCCCCGCGGATCTCCGTGGCCCCGGCGGCGGTCAGGACACGCGTGCCCCGGACGACGGCGGAGGTGGCGTACCCCTTGCCTCGGTGGGCGGGCGTGACGCCGACGAAACCGATCACCGGAACGCTGGGGTTCTCGGCGGGGAGGCTGATCACGGCGACCGTGCCGTCCGCGTCGTAGCCGAGCTCCCACCACTCGGGCTCGTGCTTCAGCTCAGCCGTCTCCTCGAAGAGCAGCTCGGCCGCGCGGCGGGCGCCGTGCTGCCGTACGTCGGCCGCGAGCCGGGCGTCGGCGGTGTCCGCGAGCAGCTCGGCGAGGGCCGCGACGAAGGGCTCGGGGCCGAGCTCGGCGAGTGAGCGGAAGGTCAGCCGGGGGTCGTCGGCGGGCGGCCCGTCCGGTGCGCCGGGGGTGCGGAGGCTGAACCGCCGGCCGTCGCGGACCACGCCGTAGCCGGACGTCCGCAGCAGCTCGCCCCGGTGCTCCGGATTCCGCTGGTACTGGGGGGCCTGGGCGGGGGAGTCGACGACGTGCTCGAGCTCCGTCGCGCCCAGCTCCCGGGCCTTGGCCGCCGCCGTGTCGAGCAGGGCCGCCCCGGTCTCCGGCGAGTCCTCCGGCGCCTCGAACAGCACGAAGGCGAGCGGGACTTCGTGCCCCGGTATGGTCCACAGCACCACGCTGCCGGTGAGCCGCCCGTCGTCGTCCTCGGCGACCAGGCACCACTCGGGCCGGGTGCACGCGCTGTCGAGGAGCTGGGCGAGGTAGGCGCGGGTGGCGGCGTTGCGCTCCGGGTCGTCGGGGTGTTCGACCAGGGCGGGGAGTTCGTCGGGACGGGCGGGGCGGACGAATGTCACGGAGAACCTTGTCGTTCGGGGACGGTCGGTGATGCCCCGTGAAGGTAAGGGTTCGACGGGCCGTTGGGCCAGGAGTTTTGGGGCGCCCGCCGCTCAACGGGCCCCGGCCCCGCCCGCGGTGTCGAGCTCCGTGGCGATCGGCTCCTCCTGTGGCCTGCGCTTCAGCGAGGACATCACCAGGGTGACGACGGAGCCGACGACCGCCCAGGCCGAGAGGACCAGCATCGAGGTGGTCATGTCGTTGCCCTTGAAGTACGCGATCGAGCGCGCCGCCCAGGTGCCGGCGCCCGGGGGCAGCCACGGGCCGATCGCCTTCCAGAACGGCGGCAGCATCGGCAGCGGGAAGGCGCCGCCCGCGCTCGGGTTGCCCGCGACCACGATGAGGAGGATCGCCAGGCCGATGCCGACGATCCCGAAGACCGACTGCAGGGCGAGCGTGGCGGCGCCGACGGCGAAGACGACCAGGGTGCCCAGGCCCCACAGGGCCGCGACGCTGCCGGGCAGCGCGCCCAGGATCGGGCCGACGATGATCGCGCCGCCGAGCCCGCCGAGGGCCGCGTAGAGCGCGAGCACCCCGAGCCGGATGATCGCCCGCTCCGGGTTGGCCGGGCGCGAACCGGCGCTGATCGCCAGGATCGCGGCGCAGATGTAGCCGCCGACGCACCAGCCGACGACGAGGTAGAAGGCGGAGAGTCCGTCGAAGTCCTCCGGTGACGCGGGGGCCACGTCGACCGTCCGGACGGTGCGCTGCTGGGTCGCCTCCAGCTTGGTGAAGATCGTCTCCAGGGCGGAGGAGAGCACGGTGCCGCCGCCGGAGGCGACGAGCAGGGTGTCGGTGCGGCCGGTGACGTCGACGACGAGGGCCCCGTCGATGTCCCGGTTCATGATCTGCTTCCGCGCCTCGGCCTCGTCGGTGACGGTCCGGGGGTCGATCGGCCCGCCGGGGAGCTGCTCCAGCTGCTCGACGAGCTGGGTGGAGACCCGTGGCGGCGCGACGACGCCGAAGGGCACGTCCGTCGGCTTCGGGTGGTGCAGGGCCCCGACGTACGAGGTGATGAACAGGAGCTGGAGGGCGAAGACGCCGACGACGAGCAGGGCGGCTCGGGGGGTGACGGCGCTTTTCAGTTCATCGACGAGACTCATGCCCCCCAGGCTCCTGGGGGTGCGGTGTTTCCGCAGGTGGGAGGGGTCCGAATGGCTGACCTGGGCGAGGGAGGGGTGTCCCGCGCACGGGTTATCGTACGGACGTTCGAAATGGGTTAGGGTGGGAACGAGGGGGTGGGAACGTACGTACGAATTCGATGCGGGAGTGCGGGAGGTGCGCCATGCCGGGATTCACGCACCTGCACACCGCGTCGGGCTACTCCCTGCGCTACGGGGCCTCGCACCCCGAACGGCTGGCCGCGCGGGCGGCCGAGCGGGGCATGGACGCGCTCGCCCTGACCGACCGCGACACCCTCTCCGGCGCGGTCCGCTTCGCGAAGGCGTGCGCGAAGGAGGGCGTCCGCCCCCTCTTCGGCGTGGACCTCGCCCATGAGGCGCCGGAGCCGGCGACGCACGACACGGGGCAGGGCTCCGCCCGCCGGGTGCCCGTGCGCGGCGGCGCCTTCGTCGACGAGTCCGCCCCCCGCGCCCTCTTCCTCGCCCGCTCCCGCGCCGGCTGGGCCTCCCTCTGCGCCATGATCACCGCTGCCCACGCCGGGAGCGGCGCGGGCGGGAGCGGTGCCGCGGGTGCGGGTGCGGGTGCGGGCGTCGCGGGCGGGAGTGGCGGGGGCGCGGCCGGTACGGGTGGGCAGCCCCTGCTGCCCTGGGCCGCCGGGTACGACGAGGGGCTGACCGTGCTCCTCGGCCCCGCGTCCGACGTCGGCCGCGCCCTCGCCGCGGGCCGCCCCGACCGGGCCGCCCGGCTGCTCGCCCCCTGGCGCGAGCGGTACGGCGACGCGCTGCGCCTGGAGGCCGTCCACCACGGCCGTACCGGCACAGGCCCCGGCTCCCTGCGGCTCGCCGCCCGTACCGTCGGCTTCGCCGCCGAGCAGGGCGTCCCGCCCGTCCTCACCAACGCCGTCCGCTACGCCGACCCCGGCCTGGGGCCCGTCGCCGACGTCCTCGACTCCGCCCGCCGGCTCGTCCCCGTCGACCCCCGCAAGGAGCTCGACAGCGGAGAGGCCTGGCTCAAGGGCGCCGAAGGACCCGACGGCATGCTCGCCGCCGCCGAACTGATCGTCGAGGCGGCCGGCTTCCGCCGGGACGCCGCCCACCGGCTGCTCGACCGGACGGCGGCGGTCGCCGCCGACTGCCTGGTCGACCCCGAGGACGACCTCGGCATCGGCTCCGCGCACTTCCCGGAGCCGTACCTCGTCGGCGCCGAACACCGCACCGCCCAGCGCGTCCTCGCCTCCCGGGCCGCCGCCGGCATGGTCCTCAAGGGGTACGAGAAGCGCCGCGCCTACTGGGACCGGATGCACCGCGAGCTGGACGTCATCGCCCACCACGGCTTCGCCACCTACTTCCTGACGGTCGCCCAGGTCGTCGACGACGTCCGGGGCATGGGCATCCGGGTCGCCGCCCGCGGCTCCGGCGCCGGCTCCCTCGTCAACCACCTCCTCGGCATCGCCCACGCCGACCCGGTCGAGCACGGCCTGCTCATGGAGCGCTTCCTGTCCAAGCGCCGCACCGTCCTGCCCGACATCGACGTCGACGTCGAGTCCGCCCGCCGCCTGGAGGTCTACCGGGCGATCATCGGCCGCTTCGGCACCGAGCGGGTCGCCACCGTCTCCATGCCCGAGACCTACCGGGTCCGCCACGCGGTACGGGACGTCGGTGCGGCCCTCTCCATGGACCCGGCCGAGATCGACCGGATCGCCAAGGCCTTCCCGCACATCCGCGCCCGGGACGCGCTCGCCGCCCTCGACGAACTGCCCGAGCTGCGGGAACTCGCCGGTGAGCGCGACAGGTTCGGCCGGCTCTGGGAGCTGGTCGAGGCGCTCGACGCCCTGCCGCGCGGTATCGCCATGCACCCCTGCGGGGTGCTGCTCTCGGACGCCTCGCTGCTCACCCGCACCCCCGTGGTGCCGACCAGCGGCGAGGGGTTCCCCATGTCGCAGTTCGACAAGGAGGACGTGGAGGACCTCGGGCTGCTCAAGCTCGACGTCCTCGGCGTGCGCATGCAGTCCGCGATGGCCCACGCCGTCGCCGAGGTCGAGCGCGTCACCGGCGCCCGCCCGGACATCGACGCGATCCCGGAGGCCGACCCCGAGACGTACCGGCTCATCCGCTCCACCGAGACCCTCGGCTGCTTCCAGATCGAGTCCCCGGGCCAGCGCGACCTCGTCGGCCGGCTCCAGCCCGCGTCCTTCCACGACCTCGTCGTCGACATCTCGCTCTTCCGCCCCGGGCCGGTCGCCGCCGACATGGTCCGCCCCTTCATCGAGGCCCGGCACGGCCGCGCCCCCGTCCGCTACCCGCACCCCGACCTGGAGGGACCGCTGAAGGAGACGTACGGCGTGGTCGTCTTCCACGAGCAGATCATCGAGATCGTCCGGATCATGACGGGCTGCCGCCGTGACGAGGCCGACCAGGTGCGGCGCGGGCTCTCGGACCCCGGGTCGCAGGGCCGGATCAAGGCGTGGTTCGCCCGGGAGGCGGAGCGGAAGGGGTACGCGGCCGAGGTCGTCGCCCGCACCTGGGAGATCGTGGAGGCCTTCGGCTCGTACGGCTTCTGCAAGGCGCACGCGGTGGCCTTCGCCGTGCCGACGTACCAGTCGGCCTGGCTCAAGGCGCACCACCCGGCGGCCTTCTACGCGGGGCTGCTCACCCACGATCCCGGCATGTACCCCAAGCGGCTGCTGCTCGCGGACGCGCGGCGGCGCGGGGTGCCGGTGCTGCCGCTGGACGTGAACCGCTCGGCGGTCGCCCATCGTATCGAACTGGTGTCCGATGTCCCGGCTGTGTGGGGCCTCCGGCTCGGTCTCGCCGACGTCCACGGCATCGGCGAGACCGAGAGCGCCCGCATCGAGGCCGGACAGCCCTACGCCTCCCTGCTCGACTTCTGGGAACGGGCCCGCCCGCGCACCCCCGTCGCCGAACGGCTCGCCCAGGTCGGCGCGTTGGACGCCTTCGGCGCCAACCGCCGCGACCTGCTGCTCCATCTGACCGAACTCCGGCGCATCCACCGGGGCGCCGCCTCCCACGGCGGCCAACTCCCGCTCGCCCAGGGCGGGAAGACCGCCCCCGTCGGCCTCCCCGACCTCGACGACACGGAACGCCTCAGCGCCGAGCTCGGCATCCTCGGCATGGACACCTCCCGCCACCTCATGGACGACCACCACGCCTTCCTCCGCGAACTCGGCGTCGTCTCCGCCCAGCGGCTGCGCGACACCCCCCACGGCCGGACCGTCCTGGTCGCGGGCGCCAAGGCCGCCACCCAGACCCCGCCCATCCGCTCCGGGAAGCGGGTCATCTTCAGCACGCTCGACGACGGCACGGGCCTGGTCGACCTCGCCTTCTTCGACGACGCCCACGAGCGCTGCGCCCACACCGTCTTCCACTCCTGGCTGCTCCTCGTCCGGGGCGTCGTGCAGCGGCGCGGCCCGCGCAGCCTCAGCGTCGTCGGCTCGGCCGCCTGGAACCTCGCCGAACTGGTCGAACTCCGGGCCTCCGGCGGCCTGGAGGCGGTGGGAGCGCGGCTCGCCGAACCGGGACCGACCGGCGGGGACGGTGACTCCGGCGGGGGCGCCGACTCCGCGCCCGCCGGCGACCGCGGCGACTCCGGCCGCCGCATCACGATGCCCACCGGCTACGAGATGAACCCCTGGGCCGACCTCCGGCCGGCCGGGGAGGGCGCCGCCGCACCGCCGCGGAAACTCTGGCACAGCAGCCCGGGGAGCGCGGGATGATCCTCTGCGTACGCTTCCGCCTCGAACCGATGGGGGAGGCCCTGCTCCCGCAACTGGTGGAACTCATCGGCGAGTTCACCCCGACCGTCGAGGCCGCCCCGCCCGCCGAGGTGCTCGCCGACGTGCGCGGCGCGCTGCGCTACTTCGGCTGGAACCCCGCCGAGCTCGCCTCGGTGATCCGGGTCAGGGCGCTCGCCCTGTACGGCGTCGACTGCGTCATCGGCGCCGGGCCCAACCGGATGCTGGCCCGGATGGCCGCGAGCGAGGCCCGGCCCGGCGTCACCCTCGTCGTCGAGGACCCGGCCGCCTTCCTGCGCGACCGGCCGGTCGTCACGCTCGACGGCGTCGGCCGCGCCACCGCCCGTACTCTCTGCGGCTACGGACTCGACTCCGTCGGCCGGGTCGCCGACGCGCCGCTCGGCGTGCTCCAGCGGCTCGTCGGTGCGAAGACCGGCCGCGAGCTGTGGGAACGGGCCCGAGGCATCGACCGCACCCCCGTCGTCCCGAACGCGGTCTCCCGGTCGACGGCCGCCGAACGCTCCTTCCCGCACGACGAGATCGACCGTACGGAGCACCGCAGGGCCCTCCTCTCGCTCGCCACCGAGCTCGGCGCACGGCTCCGCACGGAGCGGCAGGTGTGCCGCTCGCTCGCGGTCACCGTGCGGTACGCCGACCGCAGCACCACGACCCGGAGCCGTACCCTGCCCGAACCGACCGCCCACTCGGCGGCGCTCACCGCCCTCGCGTACGCCGTCCACGACTCCTTCGGCCTCCAGCGGGCCCGGGTGCGGGGCATCGCCCTGCGCGCCGAGGGCCTGACGGCTGCCGAAGGGGCCGCCCACCAGCTGTCCCTGGACCCGGTGGACGAGAAGACCCGACGGATCGAGGCGGTGGCGGACCGGGCGCGGGCGAAGTTCGGCCCGAGGGCGGTGCTGCCGGGCTCGCTGGCGGCCTGATCACCTAGCCGTGCATCCGTCCGATTGCGAGTGCGGTGGAGCCGGCAGGCTGTCGTGTGCGATCCCTCGCGGCTTCGGGTGTCATCGCCAGAAGTCGTCGACGTCCAAGCATTTACGGATTCGCTGTCGGGGCTACCTGCTGGAACCTCGGCTGCCGATTCACCCTCATCGCGACGTGCCCGCGATCGGACATGACGAATAGTTCCCCGCGAAGCCCAGGGCTTCTGTGGCCTTCGTCACTATGGGTTGGAATGCTTCGCCCGATTCACTCCCCGTCGGTGATGGGATTCGCCATGACGGCGGCCTGGACGCTCCTCGCGGGTGTCGCGCCGGTGCTGGCGTCCAGCCCCGCGATGGCGGAGGAGACCCCTGCGGTTGCTCTGACCGAGTCCGAGCAGGCGCTACAGGAAGCCGCTGGCTCTGGTGAGCGCGTCGAGGTGGTGGGGGAGCGGACGGAGCGGGAGACCGTGTTCGCGAACCCGGATGGGGCGACGTTCACTCTGGAGAAGTCGATCGTCCCGGTCCGGGCGGACACGGGGGCCGGTTGGGTTGAGCCTGACGTGACGCTGGTCCGTCGCGAGGACGGTTCGATCGGTCCGAAGGCCGCAGTGGTGGATGTGTCGTTCTCCACCGGTGGATCGGGAGCCGATCTGGTGACGATCGGGCAGGACGGGCAGTCGGTTTCGATGCGCTGGCCTGGCCAGTTGCCCGAGCCTCGTCTCGATGGTGAGCGGGTCGTTCACGTGGTCCTATCCGATCTCGGTTCCGCCGGCGGCAGCCGGGCCCGCTCCGTCCCTGGGAATCTCCTACGATTCGGGCAGTATCGACGGTCGTACGGCGAACACCAATAACCAGGGTTCGATGGTCGGCGAGGGCTTCGACCTGACCTCCTCGTACATCGAGCGCAAGTACGGTTCGTGCGACGACGACGGCCAGACCGGCAAGAACGACCAGTGCTGGAAGTACGAGAATGCTTCCCTCGTCCTCAACGGCAAGGCCACTGAGCTGGTCAAGGACGACGACAGTGGCAAGTGGCGGCTGAAGGACGACGACGCTTCCACGGTCACCCATGAGACCGGTGCCGACAACGACGACGAAGGCGACGCAGCCATCGACGGAGCCGGCGAGTACTGGAAGGTGATCACCGGCGAGGGCACGACCTACACCTTCGGAAAGAACAAGCTCGACGGCGCCGGAAGCGAGCGCACGAACTCGGTGTGGACCATCCCGGTCTTCGGCGACGACTCGGGCGAGCCCGGCTACTCCACCAGCACCACCTTCTCCGGCCGTGCAAAGAAGCAGGCGTGGCGCTGGAACCTCGACCTGGTCGAGGACGTTCACGGCAACGCGTCCACCCGCTGGTACACAGCCGACACGAACTACTACGCGAAGAACGGCGACAAGACCGCCCTCGCCGCGTACACACGTGGTGGCTACCTCAACGAGATCCGCTACGGCCAGCGGTCCGACACCCTCTTCACCGGAGTCACCTCCGGCAAGGTGACCTTCAGCTACAGGGAGCGCTGCAAGGACCTGGGCGGCGGCTGCGGTTCGCTGACTGAGGACACCGCCGAGAACTGGCCTGACGTCCCCTTCGACTCGATCTGCACTTCGAGCGAGACGGACTGCAAGGCCACCGGGCCGGCGTTCTTCACCCGGAAGATCCTTTCGGGCATCAACACCCACGTCTGGTCAACGGCTGCGGAGCCCGACGCCTACAAGCCGGTCGACACCTACACCCTGACCCAGGACATCTTCGACGGTCAGGACATCGGCAACAGTTCCGACCAGGTGTGGACGCTGAAGGGGCTGAAGCGGACCGGCAAGAACGGTACCGCCATCGGACCAAGAGCGTCATCGTCCCCGGCATCGACATCGACAACGTCGCCGGCAGCACCGGCGACGAGATAGCCGTCGGCGACGCCACCGACGCCGATCAGTACGCGGGCCAGCTGCGCCAGCAGATCACATACAACGGCGCTGTCGCGGTCGGCAACACGGTCAACAACTTCTGGTACAAGCAGACCGCGAGCCAGCAGAAGTCGTACGCGAACGTCAAGGCCATGTACGTCCGTATCCCGAAGACGTACACCAACACGTACCTCACCGCGGCCAAGGCGTGGCGTATCTCGGCAACCGCCTACTCCTTCGACGGCTATGGCATGGTCACCCGCAAGGAAGACCTCGGCGACACGTCGTCCACGGGGGACGAGACCTGCACCCGCACCTGGTACGCGCGCAACGACGCCAAGGGGATCAACAGTCTGGTCTCCCGCAGCCGAACCACGGGCCAGGCATGCTCGGCCACTGATGACCTGCTGCTGATGCCCACCGCTCTCACACACAAGTACACGCCCGCCGAGGCCCCGGACCAGCGCGGTGACGTTCTGTCCGACACCGCTACCGTCTACGACAACACCGCAGCCACCAGTTGGAGCGCGGCTCAGACCCCGACGCTGGGTCAGCCCACCTGGACCGGCCGCGCGAAGGGCTATGCGGCCGCGGTCGCCGGCAGCACCGCGGACCGCAACCCCACCGGCTGGCAGACCCTGACCAAGGTCACCTACGACGGGGCCACAGCCAAGCTCGGCCGCCCTCTCACCGTGACCGACTCCGCCGGTAGGAAGACCACCACGACCTACTACCCGGAATCTGCAGGCCCGCTCACCGCCTTCATCGTCACCAAGCCCACTCTCGCCAACGGGCAGGCCCACAAGTCCTACACCTACTACGACCCCGCGCGCGGCTCGGTGACCCACAGCCTGGACACCAACCTCAAGCGGACTGATACCACTTACGACGCGCTGGGGCGCATCGCCGAGACCTGGGCGCCCAACCGCTCCAAGTCCGGCGGGGACACCCCCACGGCGACCTTCGGATACGGCATCAACCAGATCAAGGATCCCTCCTGGACCTCGGTCTCGACCCTCAAGGCGGACGGCCAGACCTACAGCACCAGCTACAGCCTGGTGGACTCCCTGCTCCGTCCCCTCCAGACCCAGGCCCCGGCCCCCAACGGCGGCCGCATCCTCACCGACACCCGCTACGACGACCGAGGTCTGGCCTACGAGACGTTCGCCGACATCTTCGACTCCACCACCGCACCCAACAGCACCAGGGTCCAGGCCGAATCCGGTGGCGCCCCGCGAGAGACGCGTATGGAGTTCGACGGCCTCGGCCGCCAGGTGAAGTCCACGCTCTTCGTCAACGGCAACCCGAAGTTCGCTCCCGTCGTCACCACCTACACCGGTGACTCCGTGGCCACCACCGCCCAGCAAGGCGGCACCGCCACCCGCACCCTCACCGACGTCCTCGGGCGCACCACCGAGACCCGCACCTACGCAGGCACTCAACCCAACGAGATCGAATACGGCGCAGCCACCGACACGTCGTACACCTGGGTCAAGTACAACTACTTCCGCGACGGCAAGCAGAAGCAGGTCACCGGACCCGACAACGCGAAGTGGTCGTACACCTACGACCTCTACGGCCGGCAGGACACCGCAGCCGACCCCGACAAGGGCACCACCACCACCGCCTACAACGCTCTCGACCAGATCCAGAGCACCAAGGACGCGGCAAACCGGACCCTTGTCTACGGCTACGACGAGATCGGCCGCAAGACCGGCCTGTGGCAGACCAGCGTGAGCGATGCCAACCGTCTTACGGAGTGGACCTACGACGCCCTGCTCGAAGGCATGCCCGACGCCTCCATCCGCTACACCGGAGGCAAGGGCCAGACCGGCAGCAAGGCCTACACCAAGAGAGTCACGGCCTATGACTCCATGAGCCGGCCCACCACCACCACGCTGACGCTCCCCGCCGACGACCCGCTGGTCACCTCCGGCGCTGTCACCGCCACCACCACGGTGGAGGCTGCCTACCGCATCGACGGCACCCTCAAGAGCACCACCGAGCCGGCCGCAGGAGGCCTGGCCAAGGAGATCGTCAGCACCGCCTACAACAGCTACGGTCTGCCCAACGGTCTCTCCGGCATCTCCGGATACCTCCTGGGTGCCTCGTACACCGACCTGGGGCAGGTGCAGCAGCTCACACTGGGCACCTCGACCGTCATCGGAGCCAAGAGGGTCTTCCTCACCAACTTCTACGAGTTGGGCACCGGCCGCCTGACCGATGCGGACGTGGACGACCAGACCCGAGGTCCCGTACGCGACACCACGTACTCGTACGATCCTGCCGGCAACGTCACGTCAACCTTTGACTACGCCAACACCGGCAACGGCGCGGACTTCCAGTGCTTCACCTACGACGGCCAGCGTCGCATGACCGAAGCATGGACTCCCAAGACCGCCGACTGCGCCACTATGGGCCGCACGGTGGCGAACCTCGGCGGAGCCGCACCGTACTGGACGTCGTACACCTACAACGCGGCAGGTCAGCGGGCCACGGAAAAGCAGAACACCGCAAACCCGGTCACCCGCACCTACTGCTACAACTCAGCGCCCCGCACACACGCGCTGAAGGCCACCGCGACCGACGGCAACTGCACCGACGAGACCACCCGCTACACCTACGACGCGACAGGTAACACCATCACTCGCGTTGAATCAGCGGGCAGCACCACCGCCCAGTCCCTGACCTGGTCCGCCGAAGGCAAGCTCACCAAGCTCGCCGAAGGCGCCAGCTCGACGGACTACCTCTACGATGCCGACGGAGAACTCCTCATCCGCCGCGCCTCAGGCACCAGCGGTGAGACGGTCCTCTACCTCGGCGCCACCGAAGTTCACCTCAAGGGCACCAAGGATTGGGCCAACCGCTACTACTCAGCGGCCGGCTCCACGATCGCCCTGCGCACCAATGAGACCGGCAGCGAGAAGCTCCACTTCCTCGCCGCAGACCACCACAACACCGGCAACCTTTCCATCACCGCCGACAGCACCCAGACGCTGACGAAGCGCTACACCGCCCCCTTCGGCGCCGCCCGCGGAACCAGCGGTGGCGCCTGGCCCGACGACAAGACATTCCTCGGCAAGCCCACCGACACCACCACCGGCCTCACCCACATAGGCGCCCGCGAATACGACCCCACCCTGGGGCAGTTCGTCAGCGTTGATCCCCTTCTTGCGCTCGACCAACACCAGTCACTCAACGGATATAGCTACGCCAACAACAATCCCGCCACACTCGCAGACCCTACGGGTCTCGCAGCCGTATGTGGTGCTGTCGGAGCTTCCTGCGAGGTTGGCAATGGGCACTCGCCGATTGTTGAGGAGCGGAACGGCGGCGGCGGCCAAGGTGATGGGCGGGATGGCGGAAAGGGTGCAACGGGAACTCACCCCATGAACACCCACGGCTCAAGCGGTGGCGGTAGCGGCGGAGGTGGCGGCACCGGGGGCGGAGGCACACTTCCGTCCCCAGGACGCGACAACCCCGAAACCCCCAGCGAGAACGCCCCCTTCGGCTCCGCCTGGCACTGGTACAGCCCCTACGATGCCAGGAACGGATTGGATTCGGCCGAGTTCACTGGACTGTCAATGCTTGCGTGCGCGAAGGGGCTCCGGTTGACTTGCGAATTGTGGGGATACTACTCCACGGCTGCTGGTGGGGAGAAAACCGTCAACGTGGACAACCTCTTGGCGGAGGACAGTGGGTTTACTGAAGGTGTGGGGGTCGACCCCAATTCGACGGGGGTGAATTCGGTCCTCGATGACTGGGCTGCTGAAGCTCGCCGTAAATGCCCTTCTGGGTCCTGCAGCTACACGCTGGATAGTAAGTGGCTTGGTACTCAATTTACCGGCTCGGATGGTGCGGTAGCTATTGGGCATGCTCAAATGCGGCTGAAGGGATCGATGCAGGTGGCCGGGGATCGGAAGCGTGTAACGGCGAACTACACGGTGAGCCTTTACAAGGATTGGAATTTTGAGAAGCAGAAAACCGCTACCCTCCCAATCGTGGGCGTGGATATCTCGCTAGAGCCGTTCGCCAGGCTCCACGAACTTGGGGTGGCACGGGAATTCAGGATGGTGGGCGAAAGTTCACTGCAGAGGTTCGTGGGGTGATCTAAGATGCGATCGAAAGTTGTTGCCGCTCTTTTTGCGGTCCTCGGGTTGGCTGCTTCGGCGTGCTCCGTATCGCCTTCGAGTAGTTCGCAGAGTTGCTCTGCCGGGGAGCTCTCGGAAGATACGAAGGCGAAGTACTCGCTAGGGGAACTCCCGGAAGTCACTTCTTTTAGTTTTTGCGAGAAAGGGGATGCGGATGGATTCGCGGCAAAAATGTCGTTTGTTGCAGACTCCAAGGAGAGTGTTGCCTACCTGGCCTCGTTGGGCATGCGTTGGAACGATTTCGTTCCAGTCTCTCCAGCGGATGTGAGTCGACTTTCCCGAACTGAGGAGGAGGGGTGGAATCTGAAAGGTGGCGAGTCCTACCTGAGGAATCGGCACGCTCGCGAGTGGAACGGGGAATGCTTGGTGGACTACACGGCTTACGTTCCGGAGGGTGAAGCGTGGAAAGGTGAGGTGTTCATCGGAATGTACTGTCAGGAGTGACGCGGGGGCGTTGTGAAGCCCCAGTGATCATGTGACTCCGCAGGTCGCGGCGCGATCGTAGTCCGCGTCGGCCCGCCGCGGAGTCATTTCCAGCCTGTTGGTGCTGACCGCAAGTTGGGCGGTCCTGCGCAATGACGAAGCTCCTGGTGGACGGGTTCTCAGCCAAGATCACACGTGCCCGCCAGGAGCTTCGCGTGTTTGCCCACCCGCCCTCGATTGGTCTGTCCTGCGGTTTCTGGCCCCGCACAAGGCAGCCCTGAGGCAGAAGATCGGACCCACCAGCTGTCCCTGGACCCGGTGGACGAGAAGACCCGACGGATCGAGGCGGTGGCGGACCGGGCGCGGGCGAAGTTCGGGCCGAGGGCGGTGCTGCCGGGCTCGCTCGCGGCCTGATCGCCCTTTTGCGCGCGCCCCTTGGCGACACCCCATTTTTTACCGACGCGTAACTTCCCAGTCGAGGCTACCGGTGCGTAGCTTGGCTGAAGCGCATCCCCACCGCGCATCCCCACTTGTGGTCCGGGCCGCAGGGCACAGCACCCCCACCATCCCCTTGAGCCGCAAGGAGATCGCCCGATGCTGCCCTGGAAGCACGCCGTCAGAGCGCTGTCCGTCCTGCTCCTGACCGCCGCCGCCACCCTCGCGCCGACCACCGCCGCCTCGGCCCAGGCCGAGACCGCCACCGCCAGCCGTGGCTGGAACGACTACTCCTGCAAGCCGTCCGCCGCCCACCCGCGCCCGGTCGTCCTCGTCCACGGCACCCTCGGGAACTCCGTCGACAACTGGCTCGTCCTCGCGCCCTACCTGGTGAACCGCGGCTACTGCGTCTTCTCGCTCGACTACGGCCAGCTGCCGAACGTGCCGTTCTTCCACGGGCTCGGCCCCATCGAGAAGTCCGCCGAGCAGCTCGACGCGTACGTCGACCGGGTCCTCGCCGCGACCGGCGCCCCCGAGGTGGACCTCGTCGGACACTCGCAGGGCGGCATGATGCCCCGCTGGTACCTCAAGTTCCTCGGCGGGGCCGAGAAGGTGAACGCGCTCGTCGGGATCGCCCCCGACAACCACGGCACCACCCTCCTCGGCCTCACCAAGCTCCTGCCGTACTTCCCCGGCGCCGAGGACCTGATCAAGGCCAACACCCCGGGCCTCGCCGACCAGATCGCCGGCTCGCCGTTCATCACCCGGCTCAACGAGGGCGGCGACACCGTGCCCGGCGTCCGCTACCACGTCATCGCGACCCAGTACGACCAGGTCGTCACCCCGTACCGCTCGCAGTTCCTGACCGGCCCGAACGTCACCAACGTCCTCATCCAGGACAAGTGCGCGCTCGACCTGTCCGAGCACGTGGCGATCGGCACGGTGGACCGGGTCACCTTCCACGAGGTGGCCAACGCCCTCGATCCGGCCCGCGCGACGCCGACCACCTGCCTCTCGGTGATCGGCTAGAGCAGGTCCCGTCATTGGGCCGACAAATGACGCTCGTCGGATGTGGTTGACGCGCGTCGACGCGGCGGCCAGTCTCGGGGGTGGCCCGACGTCACGGGTCACCCCCGGTCCTGTGAGGCAATGGAGGCTCGATGCCCCGACGCACCGCACGTTCCTCGTTCGTCCGCCTTCTTCTCTCGATTGTCATGCTCATGGCTTCTGCGGTGGGTGGAGTGGTGGCAACCGCCGGCACCGCCCATGCCGACGGCTGCTACACCTGGTCGCGCACCCTCTCCGAGGGATCCTCCGGCTCCGATGTGACGGAGCTGCAGATCCGTGTGGCCGGCTACCCCGGTTACGGCGGGGTCCTCGCGATCGACGGAGCCTACGGCCCCGGGACCGCCGCAGCCGTCAAGCGCTTCCAGGCCGCCTACGGACTGGTCGCCGACGGCGTCGCGGGCCCCGCGACCTTCAGCACGATCTACAGCCTCCAGGACGACGACTGCACACCGGTCCACTTCTCCTACGCCGAGCTGAACACCTGCAACACCACCTGGGCGGGCGGCGCAGTGAGCGCGTCCGCCGCCAAGGCCAACGCGCTGCGCACCATGTGGAAGCTGGAGGCCCTCCGCCACGCACTCGGCGACCAGTCCGTCCGGGTCACCAGCGGCTTCCGCAGTCACGCCTGCAACGACGCGGTCGGCGGGGCCGCGTCGAGCCGACACCTGTACGGCGACGCGGCCGACCTCGGCTCAGGACCCCACTCGCTGTGCCGCCTCGCCCAGCAGGCCCGCAACCACGGCTTCAACGGCATCCTCGGGCCCGGCTATCCCGGACACGGCGACCACACCCACGTCGACCACCGCGCCGGCCGCTTCTGGTCCGCGTCCAGCTGCGGCATCTGACAGGACCGGCGCCGGCGCCCGGCCCTTATCCCTGGGTCCGGCGTCGCCGGGCGGCCCCGAAGAGCACGGCCGCGCCGAGCGCGAGCACGGCGGCGCCACCGACCGCGAGGTACGGGGTGGTGGCGTCGCCACCGGTCTCGGCCAGCTCCACCCCGGACCCCGAACCGGCCGCCGGCGCGGGCGCGTTGGGCGCGGTGCTCTCAGCGGCCGGCGCCGTGGTCGCGACGGTCTCGCTCGGCTCGGCGGCCTCCGTCGTCCCGGCGGCCGGCTCCGTGGCCGGGGCGGCCGTCGCGGGCGCGGCCGCCGTCTCCTCCGCCCCGGTCGACGCGTCGTGGTCCCCGTGCCCGCCGTGCTCGACGGACGACTCGTCCTTGCCGTCCTCGATCTGCTCCTCGCTCGGCGCGGAGGCGGTCGGCGCCGGAGTCGTACCCCCGCCGCTGTCCGCCCCGAACACCACGTCCGAGCAGGTGTAGAACGCCTCGGGGGAGTCGGAGCGCTGCCAGATCGAGTAGATCAGATGACGGCCGGACTTCTTCGGCACCGTCCCCTCGAAGACGTAGTCGCCGCTCTCCATCCGCGGGTCGGTCACCGTCGCGAACGGCTTCTCCTCCAGGTCCGCCCAGGTCAGCGGCTTCGACGGGTCGTACCCGTCCTTCGTCACGTACAGCTCGAACGAGCCCCGGTGCGGCGCCGTCCCCTTGTAGCGGAAGGTGTGCGCCCCGGAGTCCAGCCGGCTCGCGGGCCAGTCGCTCCGCGCCAGGTCGAGCCCCCGGTACTTGTCGTTGCCGGCGCTGCACAGCTTGCCGTCCGGGATCAGCTCCCGGTGCTTCCCTGCGGCGTTCGCGATGTTCACCGCGTTCCAGTCGTAGAACGCCTGCGCCCCACTGGCCGCCACCGCCGCCTTGCACGCCTCCGACCGCGGCGCCTCGGGCCCCTCCGCGTAACAGGCCGACACCCGGCTCACCGGATCGGTCATCGACCCGTGCGCGAAGGCGGACCCGGAGGCCAGCCCGGAGAGTGCGAGCACAGCGGAGGCGGTCACGGCCGCGGTCGTACGGCGAGAGGTCATGGGGGACAGCTCCTTCACGAGGGTGGTGTGGGGGGTCGGCTAGGAAACTAGCCGTCCGGAACCGTGAAAGAGGCCGTGCGGAGGGGGAGATGGCGATCCTTAGGACCGCTTTAAGGTGGAGGAAAGAGGCGCCTGAGGAAAGTCAGCCGAGCCGTCGGTAGCGCCGTTCCGGCCTGCCCGTCCCGCCGTACCGCAGGGTGATCTCCGCGCGGCCCGTCTGGGCGAAGTACTCCAGGTAGCGGCGGGCGCTCACCCGGGACAGGGCGCCGGCCTCCGCGCACTCCGTCGCCGAGAGGCCCTCCGGGTGGGCGCGGAGGATCGAGTCGACCAGGTCGGCCGTGTGCGCGGCGAGGCCCTTCGGGAGCTCGCGGGAGCCGCGCGGGCGGGTGCCGAAGATCTGGTCCACGTCCTCCTGGCGGGCCTCGTCGAGGTCGTCGAGGCGGGTGTGGAGGGACGCCACGTGGCGGAGCTGCTCGTGGAGGGCCGCCTGGGTGAACGGCTTGATCAGGTAGTGCAGCGCGCCCGCGCGGAGGGCCGAGCGGATCGTGCCGACGTCCCGGGCCGCGGTGATGAAGAGCGCGTCCATGCCCAGACCCGCCGCCCGCAGCTCCCGCAGCACCCGGATCCCGTCCATGTCCGGCAGGAAGACGTCGAGGAGCACGAGGTCGGGGCGGAGCCGCTCGGCCGCGCGCAGCGCCTCGGCGCCGCTGTGCGCGACCCCGGACACGGTGAAGCCCTCCACCGCCGACACATAGCGGCAGTGCAGCTTGGCGACCATGAAGTCGTCGTCCACCACCAGCACATTCGTCACGCCGACACGCTAGGTCGCGACCACAAGGACCACAACGTCCATTGATTGCGGAAGAGAGACAGCTTCTTCACGTACGTGCAACATGTGGGCCACCTCACACCCCCATCTACCTCCTACCTGAGAGGCGGCACACGTGCGTCTGCGCACCCCCCTCGCTCTCCTCGGGTCGGCGCTGCTGGTCCTCGTGGGTCCGCCGCTGCTCACCACCGGCAGCGGATCCGACACCGGCACGCAGATACCCGGACTGCGCTTCATGGTCCCCAACACCCCCGGCGGCGGATACGACATCACCGCCCGTACCGCCGCCAAGAACGCCGAGGAGGCGGGCCTCACCGGCGACATCGAGGTCTTCAACCTGCCCGGCGCGGGCGGCACCGTCGGCCTCACCCGGCTCGTCGGCGAACGCGGCAACGGCCGCCTCGCCATGTCCATGGGCCTCGGCGTCGTCGGCGCCGTCCACACCAACAAGACCCCCAGGACCCTCGCCGACACCACCCCGATCGCCCGGCTCACCGAGGAGCAGGACATCGTCGTGGTCGGCAAGGACTCCCCGTACAAGACCATCCAGGAGCTGCTCGCCGCCTGGAAGAAGGACCCCGGCAAGCTGCCCGTCGGCGGCGGCTCCTCGCCCGGCGGCCCCGACCACCTCGCCCCGATGCTGATGGCCCAGGCCGCCGGGATCGCCCCGAAGGACGTCAACTACGTCCCCTTCGACGGCGGTGGCGAGCTCCTCGCCTCCATCCTCGGGAACAAGGTCGGCTTCGGCGTCTCCGGCGTCGGCGAGTACCTCGACCAGATCAAGGCGGGCGAGCTGCGCCTCCTCGCCGTCACCGGTACGAAGCGTGTCCCCGGCCTCGACGCCCCCACGCTCCGCGAGGCCGGTCTCGACACCGAGTTCACCAACTGGCGCGGCGTCGTCGCCCCGCCCGGCCTCTCCGACGCCGAGCGCGAGAAGCTCGTCGGCCTCGTGACGAAGCTCCACGACTCGCCGCAGTGGCGCGAGTCCCTGAAGACCCACGGCTGGAACGACGCCTTCCTGCCCGGCGAGGAGTTCGGCACGTTCCTCACCGCGCAGGACCGGCGCGTCGCCTCCGTCCTCAAGGAGCTCGGCCTGTGACCACGAACCTGAAGTCCTGGCTGCGGGAGCGCTCCGAGCTCGGCGTCGGCGTCCTCCTCTTCCTCCTCGGCGTCCTCGTCCTCACCGACGCCCTCACCCTCGACACCGACGTCACCGGCCGCGGCCCCGTCGGCCCCGCCACCGTCCCCCTCGTCGTCGGCTGCGGCCTCCTCGTCGTCGCCGTCCTCCTCACCGTCGACGTCCTGCGCGGCGGCCGCGGCGAGGCCGAGGCCGGCGAGGACGTCGACCTGACCGAGCCCGCCGACTGGCGCACCGTCCTGCTCCTCGCCGGGGTCTTCCTCGCCTTCGCCGTCCTCATCGGCCCCCTCGGCTTCCCCGTCGCCGGCGCCCTCCTCTTCTGGGGAGCGGCCTACGCCCTCGGCAGCCGCCACGTCCACCGCGACCCGCTCGTCGCGGCCGCCCTCTCCCTCTTCACCTACGGCGTCTTCGACAAGCTGCTCGGCGTCCCGCTGCCCGGCGGCCCGCTGATGGGAGTGATCTGAGCCATGGATTCCCTGTACTCCCTCATCGACGGCTTCGGGACCGCCCTCACCCCGATGAACCTGCTGTGGGCCGCCGTCGGCGTGCTCCTCGGCACCGCCATCGGCGTCCTGCCCGGCATCGGCCCCGCCATGGCCGTCGCCCTGCTGCTCCCGGTGACGTACGGACTCGAACCGACCGGCGCCTTCATCATGTTCGCCGGCATCTACTACGGAGCCATGTTCGGCGGCTCCACGACCTCGATCCTGCTCAACACCCCCGGCGAGAGCGCCGCCGTCGTCGCCGCCATCGAGGGCAATCCGATGGCCAAGACCGGCCGGGGCGCGCAGGCGCTCGCCGCCGCCGCCATCGGCCACTTCGCCGGCGGCATGATCGGCACGATCCTGCTCGTCGTCCTCGCCCCGACCGTCGCCGCGCTCGCCGTCGACATCGGCGCCCCGGACTACTTCGCGCTCATGGTCCTCGCCTTCATCGCGGTGACCTCCGTCCTCGGCTCCTCCCGCATCCGCGGCCTCGCCTCCCTCCTCATCGGCCTCACGATCGGCCTCGTCGGGCTCGACCAGATGACCGGCCAGCAGCGCCTCACCTTCGGCTCGCTCCAGCTCGCCGACGGCGTCGACGTGGTCATCGTCGCGGTCGGCCTCTTCGCCATCGGCGAGGCCCTGTGGGTCGCCGCGCACCTGCGCCGCACGACGGGCGAGGCCATCCCCGTGGGCCGGCCCTGGCTCGGCCGGGACGACGTGAAGCGGACCTGGAAGTCGTGGCTGCGCGGTCCGTTCATCGGCTTTCCGTTCGGCGCGATCCCAGCCGGCGGCGCCGAGATCCCCACCTTCCTCTCGTACGTCACGGAGAAGCGGCTCTCGAAGCACAGGGAGCAGTTCGGCAAGGGCGCCATCGAGGGCGTCGCCGGACCCGAGTCGGCGGCCTCCGCCTCCGCGGCGGGCACGCTCGTCTCGATGCTCACCCTCGGGCTGCCCACGACCGCCGTCGCCGCCGTGATGCTCGCCGCCTTCCAGCAGTACGGCATCCAGCCCGGCCCGCTGCTCTTCGAGCGCGAACCCGACCTGGTCTGGGGCCTGATCGCCTCGCTCTTCGTCGGCATGGTGCTGCTGCTCGCCCTCAACCTGCCGCTCGCGCCCGTCTGGGCCAAGCTGCTGCGCATACCGCGCCCGTACCTCTACGCCGGCATCCTCTTCTTCGCCGCCGTCGGCGCGTACGCGGTGGGCGGCGAGGCGCTCGACCTGGTCATCCTGCTCGTCGTCGGCCTCATCGGCCTCGGCATGCGGCGCTACGGCCTTCCGGTGCTCCCGGCCGTCATCGGCGTCATCCTCGGCCCGGCCGCCGAACAGCAGCTCCGCCGCGCCCTCCAGATCAGCGACGGCTCCCTGACGGGCCTGGTGAACACGCCGTTCTCGGTCACCGTGTACGCCGTCGTCGTGGTCCTGCTCGCCTGGCCGCTGGTGAAGCGGGTGATCATCCGCCGCCGTAACGTATCGGCATGATCCACGAGACACCCCGCCCGGCAGTCCCCTCCGACGTGCCCGCGGTGAAGGCCGTGACCGACGCGGCCTTCCACCACTACATCGACCGGATCGGTCTCGTGCCGGCGCCGATGGAGTACGACCACGCGGCGAACGTGGCCGCGGGGAGGGTGTTCGTCGTCGGTGACCCGGTGGCCGGCCTCGTCGTGGTGATCCCCGAGGCCGACCACCTCTACCTGGACGAGATCGCCGTGCACCCCGATGCCCAGGGCACCGGGCTCGGCCGCGTCCTCATGGAGTGGGTGGAGGCACGGGCGCGGGAGCTCGGCCTCCCCGAGGTGCGGCTGCTGACCAACGCGATGATGTGGGAGAACCAGAAGCTGTACGAGCGGTACGGCTACGAGGTCGTCGAGCGGCGCGTGGACGGACCGTACGATCGTATCCACTACCGAAAAGTGCTCAACTCGCCCCTGATGGGGTGAGTTTCAGACATGAAGCGGCTTGATCCGGTATCCCTGGCGGGCAGTAGTCCAACCCCCCACGCCCCGAAGGGACCCCCGCTCATGCGCGTCCGTACCGCCCTCGCCGCAGGCGCCCTGCTCGCCGTCGCCGTCGCCCCTCTCGCTCACGCGCGAGGGGTCGACGACCTGTCCGTCCACGGATACGGCACCGTCGCCGAGGACAGCACCGTCACCCTCTCCGGCACGTACCGCTGCACCGACGACAGCGCGGGCCCCGTCTTCGTGAGCTCCACCCTCCGCCAGGGGAACCTTTCCGCCGGGATCGGCGGCACCCGGGCCGTCTGCGACGGGCACCTCCGCGAGTGGGTCAACACCTCCGTCGTGAAGGACCCCGCCTACCAGCCGGGCGCCGCCCGGGTCGAGGCCACCCTCGTGCAGCTCACGGCCGACGAGTTGGGCCTCCCGACGCCCGGCTTCCTCGTGGTGGAGGAGTCGGACGTCGAGCTGCACTGACCGGCTAACGACCCAGCAGGTCGATCAGGCCCTCACGGCCGAGCACTTCGAGCTCGTCGAGGGCCACGACGGCGCGGGCCGCCGCCTCCGGGTCGGAGGCGGCGAGACCGCTCGCCTCGAACTCGTCCTCGTCGAGCCGCAGCACCTCGCTGCCGTCCGCCGACACCCACAGGTCCAGGTCCAGGTCCTCGATCACGACCCCCGAGCCGTCGATCTCGGCCGGCCGGGTGATGTCGCAGTACCAGCCCTTGAGGGTGCCGTCCGCGGACCACACCTCCTTGACCGTGTACCAGCGGTCCCGCCAGTAGTGCTCCACGAAGACGTCGCCCGGCTCGAACCGGACGAAACCGAAGTCCCGTACCCCCTCGGCGGCCCACGGGGCACGGACCGAGAGACGGCCGCCCTCCTCCGTGAGGACCTCCGCCGGGTAGCGGATCTTCGTCCGCCCCGCCTTCACCAGAGTGATCTCAAGCGACCGTCCGGACATGCCGTACCTCCACCGCGCCGATCTCGTAGCCGAACCATTTGTTGATCGCCAGCATGGGTTCGTTGCCGGCGTCGTTCCCCGTGAACGCCTCCACGCAGCCCGCGGCCCGGGCCCGGTGCAGGGAGGCGGTCTTGACGAGCTTCGCGAGACCGCGGCCGCGGAAGGCGGGCGCCGTGCCCGTCATCCCCGAGGCGTACCGGCCCAGTCCGTCGGTCTGCGCGGCGCTGAACGCGGCGGGCACCCCGTCCACCACCGCGACCGTCGTCAGCGCCCGGTCGAGGAGGGGATGGTTCCAGGTCGTCTCCAGCCAGTGCGGGTAGTCGTCCAGCTCGGCGCCCACATCACCCGGCTCGTCCGCGGTCGTCACCGCGTCCAGCTCGAAGAGGGCCCGCGGATCGGCCGCGAAGTCCTCGGCCGTCAGCAGCTCGACACCGGCCGGCGGCTCCTGGAGCGGCGGCAGTTCGACCGCCGCCAGGTCGAGCCGGAGGAAGTACGCGGAACGGCTCGGCGCGTAGCCCCGCTTCTCGGCCCACGCGCGGTTCCGCGGCTCGTCCATGACCCAGCTGTACAGCGTGTGCGCGCCCCGCTCCGCGAGGTGCTCCTCGGCGGCGCGCAGCAGCAGCGTGCCGGCGCCGAGCCCCGCGTGCGCCGGGTCCACGTACACGTTGGCGTAGCCGATGCCGGGCTCCGGCGCCTCGTACGCGATCCCCACCTGGGCCGTCCCGACGACCGCGCCGTCCTCGGACACGGCGACCAGCGGACGGTGGTGGCTGTCGGGATGGGCGTGCGCCCAGTCGAACGCGACCTGCTCGGCGGTGGCCAGCATGAAGGGAACCGCTGCTCGGCGCACGCGGGCAAAACCCTCGGCGTCCTCGGTACGTACATCACGGACGATCACAGTCATGTGGCCGCACGCTACGTGTGGATGGTGGCCGCCGCCTCCCATTTTCCCGCGGGGTGGGGGCAGAATCGGAGGGGTGACACTCACCATCGCCGTGGACCACGAATCCACCACCGCTCCCTACGAACAGCTGCGTGCCCAGATCTCGGAGCGGGCCCGGTCGGGCAGACTGCCGGTCGGATACAAGCTGCCGACGGTACGCGGGCTCGCGGAGCAGCTCGGCCTCGCCGCGAACACGGTCGCCAAGGCGTACAAGGCACTGGAGTCGGACGGGGTGATCGAGACCCGCGGCCGCCACGGGACCTTCGTCGCGGCGGCCGGCGACGCGGCGACCCGCCGCGCCGCCACCGCCGCCGCCCAGTACGCCGAGGAGGCCCGTCGCCTCGGCCTCAGCCGCGAGGCGGCGGAGGGCGCCGTGCGCGAGGCCCTGCGCGCGGCGTACGACAGCTGACCGGTCCCTGACCGCCGTTCGGCTCTACAGGTAGAGCCCCGCCCCCGCCGTACGAGGCTCCGGGAGGTCCGCCGGGGGCGTGCCGCGGCGCAGCGCGAACAGCTCCGCCAGCGTCGCGCCCTCGCGCGGCACGCCCTCCTCGTGCCCGAGCCAGGAGACCGACTCCGCCCTGGTCATGGGCCCGACCTCGATCCGGGCCAGACATCGACCGGGGCGGACGACGGCCGGGTGGAGCCGCTCCAGGTCCTCGTTGGTGGTGACCCCGACCAGGACGTTGCGCCCCTGACCGAGCAGCCCGTCCGTCAGGTTGAGCAGCCGCGACAGGGCCTGCCCCGCCGTGTGCTTCGCCTCGCCCCGGATCAGCTCGTCGCAGTCCTCCAGCAGCAGCAGCCGCCAGCGGCCCTTCGCCGTCCCCTCGTCCTCCCCGATGGCGATGTCCATCAGATAGCCGACGTCGTTGAACAACCGCTCCGGGTCCAGGACGCAGTCCACCTGGCACCACTCCCGCCAGGACCGCGCCAGCGTCCGCAGCGCGGAGGTCTTGCCCGTCCCCGGCGGCCCGTGCAGCAGCAGGAGACGGCCCGCGATCGACTCGGGGGTCACCTTCATCAGCCGGTCCATGGACTCGGCCACCGGCGCCGAGTAGTTGGGCCGCACCTCGTCCCACGTCCCGGCGCTGATCTGCCGGGTGGTGCGGTGCGGGCCGCGCCGGGGCGACACGTACCAGAACCCCATCGTCACGTTCTCCGGCTGCGGCTCCGGTTCGTCCTTCGCCCCGTCGGTCGCCTCCTTCAGGATGCGCTCCGCGAGCTCCGCGTCCACCGCGGTGACGGTGACGTCCGCGCCCCGGTTCCAGCGGGAGATCAGCAGTGTCCAGCCCTCGCCCTCGGCGAGCACGGCACTGCGGTCGTCGTCCTTCGCGGCCCGCAGCACCACGGCGCCCGCCGGAAGGAGCGTCGCCTCGGCCTTGACCCGGTCCAGGGTGGTGCTGTGCGAGTGCGGCTGCTCGCCGGTCGCGAAGCGGCCGAGGAAGAGCGCGTCGACGACGTCCGACGGCGAGTCGCTGTCGTCGAGGTTGAGCCTGATGGGCAGCGACCGCTGGGGCTCGGACGGTACCGGTGGGGTGTCAGCCATGGCGCCCATGATCCGGCAACCGGGCATTCCGTGCACCGTGTTTTGAACGGGACGTTCCCCCCGGTCGCCGGTCCGTCCGCCGGTCCGGCGGTACGTCAGATCCAGTGACCCCGTATGGCACCCCGGGCGCGTCGCACGAGCGCGTACCCCTTCGTCATGGCCCGGTCCGCCGCGAAGTTCCGGCCGATCGCCCGGCCTTCCACGAGCCGGGTGAACTCCTTGATGTCCGTCGACCGCCGCACGGTGACCCGTTCCAGGGCGTACGGCCCCTGGCAGCGGCAGGCCAGGGCGTTCCCGACGGCGAGCGCCTGGGTGAAGCCGGCCTCCCGGACCGTGCGCCGGACCCGACGGCTGGAGTATCCGTAGGGGTACGCGAAGGAGGCCGGGGCGCTCCCGAGCTCCTCGCCCACGATCTCCCGGCAGCGCAGCGTCTCGAAGCGCAGCCGCCGAGCGTCGAGCTGGTCGAGCTGCGGATGGGTGTGGCTGTGGCCGCCGATCTCCGTGCCGGCGTCGGCCAGTTCGCGGACCTGCTCCCAGTCCAGCATGGTGTCGAGCGCGCCGCCCTCGTCGTGCTTGCCGCGCAGCCAGCCGGTGGAGACGAAGACGGTGCTCGCGAAGGAGTGCCGGGCGAGCTCCGGGAGGGCGTGCCGGTGGACGCCCTCGTAGCCGTCGTCGAAGGTGATGAGGAGCGGCCGGGCGGGCAGCGGGGCGCTGGTGCGCCAGACGGCGGCGAGCGCGGCGGTCGTCAGCGGGGTGAACCCGCGCTCGGCGACCACCGCCATCTGCGCGGCGAAGGCCTCGGGGGTGACGGACAGCCCCAGGGTGGCGGGAGCGGGATCCCGGTCGACGGCGTGGTACATGAGGACGGGCACGCCCCGGGTGTACCCGTCCTCGCAATCGGTGCTCACGAGGAGGCCCTCTCGACGGCGCTCTCCTCGGTCCGTTCGATCGGGCCCCAGGAGAACGTCGGTCCGCCGCGCCGGGTCCGCAGCGTGCCGAGCGCGTAGCCGCCGGCCGCGACCGTCACGCCGGTCACGATCGCCCCGGCCCGCCCCGCGCCGCCGGACCGGCCGCGCAGTGCGTCACGCACACCGCGCAGGACCCCGGCGGGCAACACCCGCGTCGTGTAGCGCCGTTCGGACTCCAGCCCCTTCTGCGCGCCGACGCTCCGCGCGACGAGCGCCTTGGAGAGCCCCTCGGCGTACACCCGGGTACGGAAGTAGCCGAAGCGCTCGCGGGCGGCGGGCACCTTGTGGTGGATGACCGCCCGGTCGTCGATCAGCAGAACCGCCCCGGGCATCGCCTTGGCGAGCCGGATGCACAGCTCGGTCTCCTCGCAGCCGAGGGGCCGCCGGTCGCCGTCCCGGCCGATGCCGGTGGCGAAACCGCCGGCCGCGTCGAAGGCGGTGCGGCGGAAGGAGGCGTTGCCGCCGAGGACGTTGCGCACGCGGGCCCGGCCCGGGGGCAGGCCCCGGTACGTACAGCCGACGACCCAGTCGAACTCCTCGGGGAACCAGGCCGGGCGGCGGCCGGAGGCCCAGGCGGGCAGGGTCCGGCCGCCGACGGCCATGACCTCGGGTCCGTCGTAGGCTGCGGCGAAGTGGTGGAGCCAGTCCGGCTCGGCGACGGCGTCGTCGTCGAGGAAGGCCACGAACTCGCCGCGGGCGGCGGCGATTCCGGTGTTGCGGCCGGAGGAGAGGCCGCGGGGGCCCGCGTTGGCGAGCACCCGCACCTCCTCGTGGAGCCGCTCGTCCGCGTACTCCTCGGTGAGCCGTTCCCGGAGCCGCTCGTTGTGGTCGACCACGAGCAGGGTCTCCAGGGGCGGCAGCGACTGCTTCCGTACGGAGTCGACGGCGGCGAGGATGTCCTCCCACCGCTCCTCCGTGTAGACACAGATCACCACCGAGAAGCCGTGCGGGGACGTGCGGTCGTTCAAGATGCCTCTCCCCGGGGGACGTTGACCGAGAACGGGGCCGGCCGGCGGCGGGCGGCCTTGCTGACGGCCTTCTCCTTGAGGATGACCTTCAGGACCCGGATGCCGTCGCGCACGGCGTTGAGATTGCTGACGCCGTGGATGCGGTTGTATTCGTGGCTCGGCACTTCCTGCACCTTGAGGCCGGCCGTGACGACCCTGATGTTGATGAGGGTCTCGATCTCGAAGCCGGTGCAGTCGAGGGTGATCTTGTCGAGGCAGTGCCGCCAGAAGGCGTTGTAGCCGTAGCAGAGGTCGGTGTAGCGGGCGCCGAACTTGCGGTTGACGAGCGTGCAGAGTGCCCAGTTGCCGAGTCGGCGAATGGCCGTCATGTCGTCCGTGCCGCCGCCGTTGGCGAATCGCGAGCCCTTGGCGAAGTCGGCGCCGCCGACGAGGGCGGAGACATAGGAGACGATCTCCTGGCCGTCGGCCGAGCCGTCGGCGTCGACCATGACGATGATGTCGCCGGTGCAGGCGGCGAAGCCGCTGATCAGGGCGTCGCCCTTGCCCTTGCCGACCTGCTTGACGACCTTGACGTCCGGCCTGAGTTCACGGGCGACGTTCACGGTGTCGTCGGTGGAATTTCCGTCGACGAGGACGACTTCGTGGATCCATTCCGGCAGCGTCTTGAAGACGTACGGAAGATTTTCGGCCTCGTTCATCGCGGGAATGACGACACTCACCGGCGGAGTGATCGCCAAATGCGAAGTGATGGCGCGGTACTGGGCCGCTATTCGACTCGGCTCGGTCATTTCTTGGCCCGTAGTGGCCGGGCGCAGGAACGAGCTCATGGGTCCTGATTCCCTCTCGTCCGGTGGGCCGCCCACCCCTTGGGCGGTCCTATGGTGTGTCCGGTTCGAAAGGGGGGTGCTCGCCTCGCCCACGCGGCATCGACACAGGGTCGATCTCCTTGCGGGATCGGCGAGTTGGCATGACTGGCCGCGCGGTACCCGCGACCCGGCGCCCAACGAACACCGAGCACGGCACCCCCCTACCGCGCCCCGCACCGGAGCCATCGCGACGCTAGAGCCCTCCCCTGAGCCGCTTTGCTTGATGGTCCTGTGCGGGTGAGATGTACGACGGTATTGATGAATGGGACTGTATGGCAAGTCCCGGATCGGTGGCCCGCTTTTCCGCAGTTTGGCGAAGGTTCGTCGGTCAGATGCGCAACTGTCCCGGTCGGATTCGGTCAATCCGTTTGCATGTAGGGAACAGTGATGCGGGATCACGTTTCTGTGCCTTGTTGTGCGAATGTGTCGCGAAGGTGTCGCGGTCACGTTCGATCGCTTATCGGGAGCGGAAGTTCCGCTTCCTGTCATGGCCGGATCTCGACCGTCGCCGCCGGAGGTTCACCTGAGCGCCGCTGGAGTCCGGCACCAGTTTTGACATGAACACTTCCGGTCGGGCGGATCCGATGCTACTACCTGGTAACGCAGAGATCCTGCTACAGGGAGGTTCCATGAGACTGCCCCGCTTCGCGGCCCTTTCGTCCTCGCTCCTGCTCGGCGCCGTCCTCGCCCTCACCGGGGTGAGCGCGGCCCAGGCGGCCGAAACCGCCGCCCTCGACTACGTGGCGCTGGGGGACTCGTACTCCTCCGGTGTCGGTGCCGGCAGCTACGACAGCGCCAGTGGCGACTGCAAGCGCTCCACGAAGGCGTTTCCGGTGCTCTGGAAGAACGCCAACGCCCCTTCGTCCTTCGCGTTCACCGCTTGCTCCGGCGCCCGAACGGGTGATGTGACCGCCAATCAGCTCGGCCCCCTCTCGGCCGCCACGGACCTGGTCTCTCTCACGATCGGGGGAAATGACGCCGGTTTCGCCGACGTCATGACGACCTGTGTGCTGCAGTCCGAGGCCACCTGTATCAACCGCGTGAATCAGGCCAAGGCCTACGTGGACTCCACGCTGCCCGGCAAGCTCGACTCCGTCTACACGGCCATCAGGAACAAGGCGCCCGCCGCCGAGGTCGTCGTCCTCGGCTACCCGCGCTTCTACAAGCTGGGCGGCAGCTGTGTCGCCGGCCTGAGCGAGGGCGAGCGCACCGCCATCAACGGCGCCTCGGACTACCTCAACGCCGCCGTCGCCAAGCGCGCGGCCGACCACGGCTACACCTTCGCCAGCGTCGTCCCGACCTTCACCGGCCACGAGATCTGCTCCGGCTCCGCGTGGCTGCACAGCGTCAACTGGCTCAACATCGGGGAGTCCTACCACCCGACCGCGGCCGGCCAGTCGGGCGGCTACCTGCCGTCCTTCAACGGGGCGGTGTAGCGGATCCGTCCCCGGTGCCCGTCGGGCCGGGACCGGCCGGAGCGGTGCTCGTGACCCCGCCCGGACCGGGACCGGCTCCCGGCTCCCCGTCCCGCACGAGGTGGTACGTCAACGCCCCGGTGATCAGCAGGGCCCCGACCAGCCCGGCCGCGAGGACCGGGCCCCGGCGGGGCCGTGCCGATCGCCGGGGCGGCCGCGCTCCCGCGGGAGCCGGCGCCGGACCCCCGCCGCGCGCCCCCTCGTCACCCTCGCTCGCGGTCGGGGGCCTCCTCGTGGTGTCGGACTCCGCACGCGGGGACCCGCCGCCGGCCCGCGGCGCACCGCCCGGCGCCGCCCGCCGCAGCTCCCGCTCGGCCTGATCCGCCGTCAGGGCCGGCTCCGGGTCCTCGCCGAGGAGCCGCCCGATCACCGAGGCCAGCGGCCCGGGCCGGCCTCCCACGGCGGTGTCGAGGAGCGCTCCGAGGGACCGCAGCTCCGCCGCCGCGTCCGGTTCGGCCTCCGGCGGGGTGGTGATCCCCGTACCGAAGCCGGTGACGACGACCCGTCCGTCGTTGGCGAGCAGGACGTGTCCCGGGTCCACGCCCCGGTGGGGGACGCCCGCCGCGCGCGCCGCCCGGAGCGCGGCGAGGGTCTCCGCGCCGACGCGAGCGGCCTCCGGCGGGGGCAGCGGACCGCCGGCCTCCAGCGTCTCGGCCAGGCTGAGGCCGCGGACCAGCTCCATCGCGACCCACGGCCGGCCGTCCTCGGTGGCCACGCCGTGCACCCGCACCACCGACGGGTGGGAGATCCGGGCGGCCGCCCGCGCCCCGCGCTCCAGGCGCGCGTACAGCAGGGGGGCTTCGTCGGCGGGGAGTCCGGCCGGGACGCGGAGCTCCTTGAGGGCCACCTCATGGACGAGCGTCTCGTCGAGGGCGCGCCAGACCGTGCCCGTCGCCCCTTCCGCGAGGACGTCCAGCAGCCGGTAACGACCCGCGATCACCGTCATGGCTCCACGGTAACCGAGCGGTGTCCTTCCGACTCCGGTCCGTACGGCACCGCACGGTCCGGCGCGATGGAACGATCTTGGTGGCGGAGATCACACCGGTCCGCGTGGCCGGAGGTCGACGTCCTCGGTGCAGGATGGTTCGTGACGGTTCGACAGGTGTTCGAGGCCTGTCCAACTCACCCTGGAATCAGATGGATTCGCACAGTGACCGTCAACCCTCGTACGGGGGCGGTGAATCCCGTCGGCGGGATACACGGGTGTGACGGTGGAGCGATAGGGTTAACCTGCCCGGGCCGGGTGCCCTTGTACGGGTGGGGAGTGACATGGAACAGATAGCAATGCGCAGCAGGCCGCGAGTGCCTGCCATCACCTGCGGGAGCAGCGCGACGAGTTCGCGCCTCGACCGCCATCTCGCGGTGCTCGGCGGCCCCGCCGTGCCCCAGCGCGAGGTGGCCGAGGCGACGCTGCTGATGCGGGAACTGACGTCACGTATGCCGGAGGCGCCGGTGCACAGCCACCGTGGCCGCAGCGCGCGGGTCTCGCTCTTCGCACCGCTCCGCCGACTGCGCCGCTCGCTCTTCGGCGCGCGCCACTAGAGGACCGGGGGCCGGGCCGCGTACCCCGAGGCCGCCCGCCCGCTTCCGCCCGGTCTTCCGTACGACCCGCTCGCGACAACGCCGGACGTGTCCCCGCCCGTCCGGCGTTCCGTCGTGTCCTGGCCGGTCCGCCGCCCCGGTTCGTCAGGTGGGCGTCAGGCGATCACACCCGCGCTCCTGAGCTCCTTCCGCTCCGTCTCGGACACCCCGAGCTCCCCGAGGACCTCGTCCGTGTCCTGTCCGAGCGCCGGGATCCGGTCCATGCGCGGCTCCGGACCGTCCGGGAAGACGATCGGCGGCAGCAGCGAACGCAGCGGCCCGACCGGGGAGTCCACCGGCCGCCAGCGGTCCCTCGCCGTCAGCTGGGGATGGTCCGCGAGCTCCGCGACCGAGTTGAGCCGGGCGCAGGCGACACCCGCCGCGTCGAGCCGCGCCAGCGCCTCCGGGGCCGTGAGCGGGGCCAGCGCCTCAGCCACCACCGCGTCGGTCGCCGCGCGCCCGGCGACCCGCGCCGTGTTCGTCGCGAAGGCCGGGTCCTCGGCGAGCTCGGGGCGGCCGATGACCCGCTCGGCGAGCCGCCGCCACTCGCGGTCGTTCTGCACGGAGAGCAGCACCAAGCCCCCGTCGGCCGTCGGATAGGCGTCGTACGGGGCGATCACCGCGTGCGCGAGCCCCGTTCGCGCCGGGCTCGTGCCTCCGTGCGACCCGTGGTGCAACGGATGCCCCATCCACTCGGCCAGTGAGTCGAGCAGGGAGACCTCCACCGGGCCGCCGCGCCCGGTCGTGCCGCGCCGGACGAGTGCGGCGAGGACGCCCGAGAAGGCGTACATCCCGGCGGCGATGTCGGCCGCCGGGATCCCCGACTTGACCGGCTGGTCCGGCGTGCCGGTCACCGAGACGAGCCCCGCCTCGCACTGCACGAGCATGTCGTACGCCCGCTTGTGCGCGTACGGACCCGCCGCCCCGTACCCCGAGACGTCCACGGCGATCAGCCGCGGGTGCGCGGCGCACAGCGTGGCGGCGTCGAGGCCGAGTCGGGCCGCGGCGCCCTGCGCCAGGTTCTGTACGAAGACGTCGGCGCCGGCCACCAGGCGCCGGGCGAGCGCCAGACCCCGGGGGTCTTTGAGATCGACCGCCACCGACTCCTTGCCGCGGTTGCACCACACGAAGTGCGAGGCGAGGCCGCGGGCGGCCGTGTCGTACCCCCGGGCGAAGTCCCCGCCGTCGGGGCGCTCGATCTTGACGACACGGGCGCCGAGGTCCGCGAGCTGCCGGGTGGCGAAGGGGGCGGCGACGGCCTGCTCGACGGCGACGACCGTGATCCCTTCGAGGGGGAGTGGCTGAGTGCTCATGACAGCCCTGCCTACCCTGCCGGGCCCTCCTTGTCATCAGGGGCTACGTCACCCCGGCCCGGTCAGCGGCGGGCATAGCGGCGGACCGCGAGCGGGGCGAAGAGCGCGATCAGGGCGAGCGACCAGAGCAGCGCCCCCGCCACCGGGTGCGCCACCGGCCAGGCCGCGTCCGCCGGTACGGGCGCGTTGCCGAAGAGCTTCCGTACCGCCGCCGTGACCGCCGAGATCGGGTTCCACTCGGCGACGGTCCGCAGCCAGCCCGGCATGCCCTCCGTCGGGATGTACGCGTTGGAGAGCAGCGGCAGCATGAAGGTGGCGCTGCCCAGCTGGCCCGCCGCCTCCTCGCTCTGCGAGGCGAGGCCGAGCAGGATGCCGATCCAGGTCGTCGCGAAGCGGAAAAGGAGCAGCAGGCCGAAGGCGCCCAGGGCCTCCAGGGCCGTGCCCTCGATCCGCCAGCCCATGGCGAGTCCGACGAGGATCAGCGGGACCGTGCCGACCGCGCTCGCCACCAGGTCGGCGAGGGCCTGCCCGAGGGGGACCGCGGCCCGGCTCACGGGCAGGGTCCGGAAGCGGTCCATGACGCCCCGGTGCGAGTCCTGGGCGGCCTGGAACATGCCCGTCATCAGGCCGCCGGCCGCCGTCGCCACGAGGATGCCGGGGACCAGGTAGGCCCGGTACTCGGCGCCCGGCATGGCGAGCGCGCTGCCGAAGACGTACCCGAAGAAGAGGAGGAAGACGATCGGCATCGTCTGGGTCATGACGGTGATGGCCGGGGCGTGCCGGATCCGCTGGAGATGGCGGCCGAGAACGGCGGTCCCGTCGTGCACGAGCGCGCTCACGCTGCGGGCTCCTTCCGGGCGGTGAGGCGCAGGAACACCTCGTCGAGGGTGGGCGGACGCAGGGACGCGTCGACGATGTGGACCCCGGCGGCGTCGATCTCGCGGACGAGCCGGGGGAGGGTGAGGGTGGTGTCCGCGGTCACCGCGCCGACCGTGCGCCGCTCGGCGTCCAGGAGCGGGGCCGAGCCGGTGAGCCGGTCGAGGACGGCGGCGGCCGCCTCCAGGAGCGCGGGGTCGGCGACGACGACCTCGGCGTGGTGGCCGATGAGCGCCTTGAGCTCGGCGGGTGTGCCGCGCTGGGCGACCCGCCCGTCGTCGATCAGGACGATGTCGTCGGCGAGCCGGTCGGCCTCCTCCAGGTACTGGGTGGTCAGCAGGACGGTGGTGCCCTCGGCCGCCAACTCCCTTACGACGTCCCAGATGCCGTTCCGGCTGTACGGGTCGAGGCCGGTCGTCGGCTCGTCGAGGAAGAGGACCTCGGGCCGGACGAGGAGGCTCGCGGCCAGGTCGAGGCGGCGCCGCATCCCGCCCGAGTAGGTGTGTGCGGGCCGGTCTGCCGCGGCGGTCAGGCCGAACCGCTCCAGGAGTTCGCCGGCGCGGGAGCGCGGGGCGCGCAGCAGCCGGGCGAAGAGCCTGAGGTTCTCGGCTCCGGTCAGGTCGCCGTCGACGGAGGCGTACTGGCCGGTGACCGCGATCTTGCCGCGGACGCCCGCCGGGTCGCGCACCACGTCGTGCCCGGCGACCCGCGCGCTGCCCGCGTCGGGCGCGACCAGCGTCGTCAGGACCCGGACGGCGGTGGTCTTGCCGGCGCCGTTGGGGCCGAGGACGCCGCAGACCGTGCCCTCGGGGACGGCCAGGTCGAGCCCGCGCAGTGCGTGGACCTCGCCGTATCGCTTCCGCAGACCCTCACTAAGTACAGCGTACGTAGTCGTCATGGCGCGACCATACCCCACTACGTACGGTGTACGTAACTACGATGGGGGTCGAGGTGATGATCCATGGCGGGCCGAGCGGCCGAACCGGAAGTGATCTGGGCACGGCCCGAGCGCGCGGGCCGCGGCCCCAAACCGGCCTACAGCCGGAGCGACATCGTGGCCGCCGCCGTCCGTGTCGCCGACGCCGACGGCATCGACGCGGTCTCGATGCGCCGCCTCGCGGGCGACATCGGCTGCGGCACGATGTCGCTCTACAACTACGTCCCGCGCAAGGAGGACCTGTACGAGCTGATGGTGGACGCCGTCAGCGCCGAGTACGAACTCTCCGACCCGCTCGGCACGTCCGCTGGCGACTGGCGCGCGGACATGATCGACATGGGCCGGCAGGCGCGCGGGATCCTGCACCGCCACCCCTGGGTGATCCGCCTGATGACCACCGGCTACGCCTACGGCCCGAACGCCCTGCGGTTCCTGGAGCACTGCCTCGGCTGCCTGGACGGCCTCGACCTGCCGGGCGGCGCCAAGATGGAACTGATCGCGAGCGTCAACGGCACCGTGATGACCATCGTCGCCAACGAGATCGCCCTCGCCGAGCGCGCCCGCTCCCTGCCCTGGTCCGGAGAGCAGGAGCAGGCCGTCCGCGGCGCCTATCTGATGCGGCAGCTCGCCGGCGGCGGCTACCCCCGGCTGGCGGCGGTCCTGGCCTCGGCCGGGGCCGAGCCCCCCGACCCCGAGGAGATCTTCGAGCGGACGCTGGGGCGGGTGCTCGACTCGTTCGTCCCCTAGGAGCCGCTACAGCAGGGCGAACTGGCCCTCCGGCCCCTCCTCCTGATGGTCCAGTACGGACGCGGGGCGGCGGGCCCGGTCCGGCACCGGCAGCACCCCGGCCGCCCGCAGCTCCTCCCGGGTCGCCGCTCCGGCCGCCGCGAAGGCGGCGCGCTCCGGCTCCCGCGCGCCGAGCAGCGCCAGGACCGTGACCAGGTCGAGCAGCTCCGAGGTCCACTCCTGGGGCCAGCCGGCCGGGCCGATCGCCTCCAGCGAGCCCGGCTCCGCCGGCGCGGTCCGGTGCGCGAACCACTGCTCCAGGACGCGCACCCCGCCGACCCGGAACTCCCAGGCCTCCGGTGGTACGGGGGAGATCCGGCCCTCACCGAGGAGCAGGGCCTCCTCGTCGGCGTCGTACGTCACCGCCTCGGGCCGCGCGGGGACCGCGGCCCGCACATAGGGTCGGCGCCCGCCCGGCTGCCTGGGCTTCGACCCGCTCAGCGCGCCCCGCAGCTGCACGTCGGCGAGCTCCCGGCCGAGTGCCACGCCCGCCGCCCAGACCTCCGGGCCCGCGGGGAGCGGTACGCGGCAGCCCGCGGGGGAGGGGAGGGCCGCCGCCAGCGTCCAGGCGAGCCACTCCAGGGCGTCGACCTCGTGCCCGTACCGGCGGGTGAGGAAGGGCAGCAGGCCCGGCGCGAGATTGGGCTCCCGGCCGCCCGGGCGCCGGAAGAGAGGGCGGATCCGGCCGGGGCGGCCAGCCGGGGAGCGGCCCTCGGGAAGGGCGGCCGTCACCAGGAGCGCGGGGCCGGCCGCTCCGTGACCTGCCGCTCCGGGAACGGCTTTCCCGGGGCCGGCCGGCCCGGGGACGTACGCCTGCTCGACGGCGAAGATCTGCGGCTCCCCGGCGACCCGCCACAGCTCGGGGCGCGCGGTGTCGATGAGCCGGTGGTCGGGGAGCAGCCACTGCTCGTCGAACGGCCGGTGCGCGAAGCGCACCGGCTGCGGGCACGGGCCCGGCTCGCGGGCGAAGCGCGCGGTCCCGGTGCGCTGGCCGGGCAGGGCCGCCACCGCGCTCGACGGTGTCCGCGCCCGGCTCGGGCGGAAGAGCGCCTCGCGCTCGGCCCCCTCGGCGGCGGTCAGCCGGTCCCAGCGGGCCCGCAGGGTCCGCACGTCCGGCGCCACGATCCAGGACCGCCCGAAGCGGAGCGGCGCGACGGACCACGGCATGAGGTCGTCGAGGAGGGGCAGGTCGTCGAGCGCGGGTACGTCGTGTTCCGTACCGGCGTCGTCCCTGCTGGCGTCTTCCGCACCGGAGGCTTCCGTCACGCCCCGCATGCTAGCCAGCGCCGTCAGTGCGCCTCCACCGTGACGGTGAAGGAGAAGCGGTCGCCGCGGTACCGGATGCGGGCCACGTCGACGACCCTGCCGTCCTCGTCGTAGGTCACACCGGTGTAGTGGAGGATCGGCGAGAGCAGCGGGACCTGGAGCAGGCCCGCCGTCTCCGGGTCGGCGAGGCGCGCCTCGACCGTGTCCGTGATGCGGCTGATCCGCACCCCGACCACGTCCCGCAGCACCTTCGTCATCGGCCAGCGCTCCAGGTCGGCCGGGTCGATCGAGGCCGCGAGCTCGGGGCGTACCGCATTCTCCACCCAGTTGGTCGGCTCGCCGGTCTCCCCGTCGCGGCGCAGCCGCCGGTACGCCACGACCTCCGGCACGTCAGGGAAGTACTCGGCGAGCTCGCCCGGCACCGGCTCCGCGCCGTGCCCGAGGACCGTCGTCCGCTCGCCCGACTGCTGGGCCACGATCGCGTCGATCGAGCCGAGCAGCCGGCGCGGGGTGGAGCGGCGGGCGCCCGGCTCGATGAAGGTGCCGCGCCGCCGGTGCCGGCTGATCAGGCCCTCCTCCTCCAGCTCCTTGAGGGCCTGGCGCATGGTCAGCACGCTCACGCCGTAGTGGGCGGCGAGCTGCTCCTCGGTGGGCAGCCGCAGCGAGGCGTCGGGCGTGCGGCCCAGTATCGAGGCGCGCAACGACTGCGAGACCTGATACCAGAGCGGCAGCTTGCGGTTCAGGACCAGCGAGTCGGGGGCGAAGGCGGTCACGTGTTCTCCGTACGACGGCTAGGGCCTGCTCGGCGGACAGGGTCGGACCCCGGCCATGATCTGCCGAACAGGGCCTAAGGGCTTACGGCCGGGACACTACGGCCGGAAGTGGCGCTCAAGACCCTGCCATACGTCGTCGTACCCCTTCTGCAGATGGTCGGCGTTCGCGGCCTGCGCGGTCGCGGTCACCGGCCAGCGGGTCTCGAACATGAAAGCGAGGCCGTCGTCGATCTTCTGCGGCTTCAGCTCCGCGGCGCTGGCCTTGTCGAAGGTCTCCCGGTCGGGGCCGTGCGCGGACATCATGTTGTGCAGCGAGCCGCCGCCGGGCACGAAGCCCTCGGCCTTGGCGTCGTAGGCGCCCTCGATCAGGCCCATGTACTCGCTCATCACGTTGCGGTGGAAGTACGGCGGACGGAAGGTGTCCTCGCCGACGAGCCAGCGCGGGGCGAAGACGACGAAGTCGACGCCCGCGAGCCCCGGGGTGTCCGAGGGCGCGGTGAGGACCGTGAAGATCGACGGGTCGGGGTGGTCGTAGGAGATCGTTCCGATGACGTTGAAACGGCGCAGGTCGTAGACGTACGGGGTGTGGTTGCCGTGCCAGGCGACGACGTCCAGCGGGGAGTGGCCGTAGGTCGCGGACCAGAGGTGGCCGCAGTACTTGTTGACCACCTCGACCGGACCCTCGACGTCCTCGTAGGCGGCGACGGGAGCACGGAAGTCGCGGGCGTTGGCCAGGCCGTTGGCGCCGATCGGGCCGAGGTCGGGGAGCTGGAAGGGCGCCCCGTAGTTCTCGCAGACATAGCCGCGGGCGGTCTCGTCGAGCAGCTCGACGCGGAAGCGGACGCCGCGGGGGATCAGCGCGACCTCGCCGGGGTGGGCGGCGAGCAGGCCCAGCTCCGTGCGGAGCAGCAGGCCGCCGCGCTCGGGGACGATCAGCAGCTCGCCGTCGGAGTCGCCGAAGACCCGCTCCATGGAGGCATTGGCGTGGTAGAGGTGCACGGCCATGCCGGTGCGCTGGGTCGCGTCGCCGTTGCCGCCGAGGGTCCACAGGCCGGCGAGCCAGTCGGTGCCCGGGGCGGGCTCGGGCAGCGGGTTCCAGCGGAGCCGGTTGGGGTCGGGCACGGTCTCGGTGAAGGGGGCCCCGCGCAGTGTGCCGTCGTCGGTCCGGGTGAACGGCGGGTGCGCGGCCGAGGGGCGGATCCGGTAGAGCCAGGAGCGGCGGTTGTGCGCCCGCGGCTCGGTGAAGGCGCTGCCGCTGAGCTGCTCGGCGTAGAGGCCGAGAGGTGCGCGCTGCGGCGAGTTGCGGCCGTGCGGCAGTGCGCCGGGGACCGCCTCCGAGCTGTGCTCGTTGCCGAAACCGCTGCTGTAGGTGAGCGCCTCGGCCGTCTTCCTGGCCTGCTCCGTGGTCATCGCCCGCTCCTGTCCTGAGCCCGCAAGGGAATCCTATGGATGACCGTAGGATTCCGCGGCGCTCCCGTCAACGGGGGCGTGGCGGGAGGTGTTCCGGATCGGCCCCCTGGATTGGTGCCTGCGCGAGGGGGGCAGAAAAGATGAACAATGCTCTACTCTCACGCGCATGTCCTGGACCCGAAGATTCGTCCTCGCCCTCTCGGTCGTGCTCGCGGCCCTCGCCGGAGCCCTGCTCACCGCCCCCGGGGCCCAGGCCCACGAGGAGCGGCCCGTCACCTTCCCCGACGGCTCCGGCACCGTCCCGAAGCCCCGCTCGGGCGAACCCGACCTCCTCGTCTGCAAGACCGACCGCGCCGACTTCGCGCGCCGGACATCCGCTTTCCCGGCCGCGCTCAAGGCCCGCAACCTCGCCCTCCTCGACCGCTGCGCGCGCGAGGGCTACCGCCACCTCCAGGAGGCCGTCGACGCCGTCGACCGGCCCGGGATGACGATCGCGGTCCTCCCCGGCCTCTACGAGGAGGAGCCCTCACTGCCCAGGCCCACCGGCGCGTGCGCCGCGCTCAAGGCCCCGAACTCCTCGTTCGGCTACCAGATCCTCAGCTACGAGCAGCAGCGGCAGTGCCCGCACAACCAGAACCTGGTCGCGATCCTCGGCAAGAAGGACCTCCAGATCGAGGGCACCGGCTCCTCCCGCCTCGACGTCGTCTTCGACGCCAAGTACCAGAAGCTCAACGGCATCCGGGCCGACCAGTCCGACGGCGTCTACTTCCGCAACTTCACCGCCCAGCGCACCACCTTCAACTCGCTGTACGTGCTGGCCACCGACGGCTTCGTCATCGACGACGTCCTCACCCGCTGGAACGACGAGTACGGCTTCCTCACCTTCGCCTCCGACCACGGCCTCTACAAGAACTGCGAGTCGTACGGAAACGGCGACTCCGGCATCTACCCCGGCTCGGCCTCGAACATCAACGAGGGCCGCGGCTACGACGTGCCCCGCTACTCCATCGAGATCACCGGCTGCCGCAGCCACCACAACATGGTCGGCTACTCCGGCACCGCCGGGGACTCGGTCTGGGTCCACGACAACGAGTTCGACCACAACATGGGCGGCGCCTCCATGGACTCCGCCTTCCCCGGTCACCCCGGACTTCCCCAGAACCACGCCCGCTTCGAACGCAACCTGATCCACGACAACAACCAGAACTACTACCGGTACGTCGCCGACGGCACCTGCGCCAAGCCGCCCGTCGAGCGCGGCTACGAACGGGGCGTCGTCTGCCCCCAGATCTCCATGCCGCCCGGCACCGGCATCATCACCGCCGGCGGCAACTGGAACCTCTACGAGGACAACTGGGTGTACGGCCACCAGCGCACCGCCTTCTACCTGAACGCCGTGCCCGCCTTCATCCGCGGCGAGTCCGCCTGGGCCAAGCAGTTCGACACCTCCCACCACAACCGCTACGCCGGCAACCGCCTCGGCGTCGACAAGGCCGGCAACTCCCGCCCCAACCGCACCGACGTCTGGTGGGACGGCCAGGGCAGCGGCAACTGCTGGCAGAGCGACGCCGGCGCCGCCAGCCCCGGAGCCCTGCCCGGCTGCGGGGAACGCCGCGGCGACGTCTCCGGCGACACCGACCGCATCGTCGGCGAACCCGTCAAGCTCGCCCAGCTCCTCGTCTGCGCCGACTACAACGTCCAGGCGCGCCGCCTCCCGGCCGGCTGCGACTGGTACGGCGCCCGCGGCCTCCAGCGCGTCGAGACCCAGATCGCCCTCGGCAGCGCCCTCGTCCTCGCCCTGACCGGCACCGCCCTGTGGTGGCGCCGCCTGCGCGGCCACCGGCTCGCGGGCCTGGCCACCCTCGCCGGCCTCGCCGGCCTGACCCTCGACGTGGCCGGCTCCACCCTCGCCCTCACCCCGACCGTCGTCCCGGCCCTCGCGCTGCTCCTCATGGGCGTGTGGTGGACCCTCGTCGGCCTCGCCCTGCGGCCCGCCCGCCCCGTCTTCGCCTGGACCACGGTCGCCCTCGGCGCCCTCACCCTGCTCGACGCCTTCGACAAGGCGGTCCTGATGGTCCCGGGCATTCCCCTCAGCCCCGCCTGGTTCCGGCTGCTCCTCGGGGTCGTCTGGGTCCTCTGGGCGGTGATCGCGGCAGGCACCCGCACCCCGCCGACCGCCCCCGCCGCCGACTCCGGCTCCGGCGCCGACCCTGCCACCGATTCCGGTACCGCCGCCGACTCCCACCCCGGACCGGAGCCGGAGCCCACCCCCGCCGGTGAGGCCCGGCCCCGCGAGGAGGGGGCGGCGTGACACCCGCGACGCAGCCGCGTGGGTCGGCGCCGTCCCTCCTCTCCCCGGCGCTCGTCCTGGCCGCCGCACTGTCCCTCGCGGGCTGCGGCGGCCCGGCCGCCACCCACCACAAGCCCGGCACCACCCACGAGGAGGCCTCCGGGAGCAGCGGCACCCTCCTCCCCGCCCGCGACGAGTCCGGCCACCGCCTGCGGGAGGTCCCCGCGGCGACCGCGCCCACCGTCCGGGTCGAGGCCAGGCCCGACACGGAGGGCGGCTGGAACATCCGCCTCACGGTGGAGAGGTTCCGCTTCACCCCGGACAGCACCGGCGGCGCCGCCCTCCCCGGCCGCGGCCACGCCCGCCTCGTGAGCGACGGCCGGGAGACCGCCCGCCTGTACGGCGACTGGGGACACGTACCGCCCGGCGTCCGCACCCTGACCGTCCGCCTCCACGCCGACGACCACACGGTCTGGGCCGTCGCCGGCGCCCCCGTCCAGGCCACCGTCCGCCTGGACGACGCCCCCGCCACCTCGGCCCCGCCGAGCCCCCGACCGTCCGGCACGGCCACCGCCACGGCCACCGCCACCGGCGCCGCGACCACCGCGCCGCCGACTCCCCGGCCGTCCGAGACCGGTCGTACCGTCACCCTCACCATCACCGGCAAGACCGTCGAACCACCCCCTTCCCGCATCGAGTTGAAGAAGGGTGAGCACCTCACCCTCCGCGTCACCGGCGACCGCGCCGACACCCTCCACGTCCACGGCTACGACCGCGAAGTCCCCCTCTCGCCCGGCGTCCCCGCCAGCCTCAGCCTCACCGCGGACCGGACCGGTCTCTTCGAGGTCGAGACCCACGAGTCCGGACTCCTCCTCACCCAACTCGTCGTCCGGTGACCGGCGTCCCGCTGGCCCACGGCGTCGGCTCCCGGCACGACCTCCCCCTCTCACCCTTCTACGCCTACGCCGGCGCCTTCACCGCACTCCTCGTCTCCTTCCTCGCCCTCGGGCTGCTCTGGTCCACCTCCCGCTTCCGGGGCGACCTGGCCGGACGCCCCTTCCCCGCGGCCCTCCAGCGGGTGGCCGACGCGCCGGCCACCCGCACCACCCTCCGGCTCCTGGGCGCCGCCGTCGCCCTGCTCTTCCTCGCCCACCTCCTCCTCGGCCCCGACGACCCGGACCGCAACCCCGCGCCCGGCGCCCTCTACGTCCTCCTCTGGGTCGGCCTCGTCCCCGCCTCCCTCCTCCTCGGCCCCGTCTGGCGCCTCCTCAACCCGCTCCGCACCCTCCACGCCCTCCGCCCGCCACGGAACCCGCGTCCGGTGCCCGCCGCCGTCGGCATCCGTCCCGCCGCCGCCGGGCTCCTCCTCTTCACCTGGCTCGAACTCGTCGCCCCCGACAACACCTCCACCAGCACCCTCCTCGTCGCCCTCGCCGTCCACGCCGGCGTCCAGCTCCTCGGCGCCGCCCACTACGGCGACCGCTGGTTCGCCCACGCCGACCCCTTCGAGGTCTACTCCTCCCTCCTCGCCCGCCTCTCACCGCTCGGCCGCCGCGCCGACGGCCGCCTGGTCCTGCGCTCCCCCTTCCACGGCCTCGACTCCACCCCGCAGACCCCCGGTCTCGTCGCCACCGTCTGCGTCCTCCTCGGCTCCACCGCCTACGACGGCCTCTCCGACAACCCCCGCTGGATCACCACCCTCCAGACCTCCTCCCTCGGCCCCACCGTCACCGCCACGCTCGGCCTCCTCGCCGTCGTCGCCCTCGCCGCCACCCTCTACGGCCTCTGCGCGGGCGCCCTCCGCCTCATGGACCGGTCCCTCACCACACCTCTCACCTCCTTCGCCCGCTCCCTCCTGCCCATCGCCCTCGGCTACCTCGTCGCCCACTACTTCTCGCTCTTCGTCACCGAAGGGACACGTACAGTCATCATGGCAGCGGGCACTGACAACGCCTCCTCGCCCGCCTCACCACTGGGTCCCGGCGGCCTCGCGACCCTCCAGGTCGCCGCGATCGTCACCGGTCACGTCCTCGGTGTCGTCGCCGCCCACGACCGCTCCGTCCGGCTCTTCCCGCCCGCCCGGGCCGTCGCGGGCCAACTGCCGCTGTTCCTGCTGATGATCGCGTACACCCTCGGCGGCATCGGACTGCTCATCGCCTGACCCCCCGACGTCGGAGAACCGTCAGTAACCCTCTTGAACAAGGGGGTTGGGCTGAGGTTATGGTGATCACCGCGCGCCCGGCGGAGCCTGACCACTCCACCACGGCGCGCACATCACCGGCGGCCGGGGGGACAGTGCCGCCACGGGGAGGAACGGACCCGCCGTGCCGCGACACCGGCTCGTCGTACCCGGATCACCGGGACGCCGATCCGTCGTGCCCGCCTGATCCGCGCGCAGAGTTCCGGACTCTCCTGAAGGACGTCCCCACCGTCCTCGTTCCACACGAAGGATCCACTCTTGCGTTTCAGACCAGGAATGCTCATACCCGGATCACGGTTGTCCGCGATCCTCACTCCACTCACCACGTCCGTGGTCGGCCTCGCCGTGCTCGGCGGCATGGCCGTCCAGCCCGGCTCCGTCGCCCCGCGCATGGCCACGGTCGGCAACGACTACGACTGGTACGACGACACCGCGGCCGAGCAACTGCGGCAGGACCAGTGCCTGATGGCCGAGGTCCTGCGCATGGGCGGACCCGCCATGGGAGCCGTCGCCAAGGGCGGGCTCGACCTGCCGCCCGAGGGCCTCCACACCGCGGCCGACCGCAAGTACTGGCAGGACACGCCGCTCGCCACGGCGTTCGAGAAGGACAAGGCCGCCGCCGACAAGGAGCTCGCGGACATCTACGCCCTCCGCGAGAGCTGGAAGAAGCCCGTGTACGGGCTGACCACTCCGGCGGGCATCAACGACGCCACCTTCCACTGGCCGCCCGGCGTCAGCGAGGGCGAGGACTTCCACACCCAGACCGGCCTGACCAAGTGGATCGCCGACCGGTACTGGAAGGACGAGGGCGACTTCTACGCCGATCCCACGCCGAAGGCCGACGAGAAGACCCGCAAGGCCGTCACCGACCTCGGCACCCCCGTCTACGGCACCCCTCCCGACCCGCAGACCAGCACCGACTGGTACCGCGACGGAGCCGAGCACGAGGGCTTCAAGTGGCTGAAGGAAGCCACCTTCGAGCCCACCGGCGCCGACAACGCCCGCCTCTTCCTCGCCGCCGGCGGCTTCCCCCGCAAGGCCCCCACCCCGGGGACCGCGGAGTTCCGCATCGCCGTCGAGGACATGAAGACCCGCTACTCGACCTGCGCCTGGCGCGACGCGATCGACCCGAACAAGGTCCTCGGCCCCGTCGCCGAGACGGCCGCCGCCGAGTGGCAGCAGGAGATCACCGCCCAGGCCGCCCAGCGGAACCGGGTCGTCAGCGCGAGCGTGAGCGCCACCAAGGCGCTCGCCACCGGCTCGCGGGCGCTCGGTCAGATGCTCGGCCACTCGTGGGTCGCCGACCACCTCACCCGCTGGCAGGACTACTGGTCCGCGGGCGGCGTCGGCTGGATCGGTGACGCCGAATCGACGATCGAGCTCAAGGCCGCACCGGGCAAGTGCCTGGAGTCCCAGGGCGGCGGAACCGCCAACGGCACCCCCGTCCAGGTCTACACCTGCAACGGCGGGGCCGGGCAGAAGTGGCGGATGGAGGGCGACGACCACGGCCTGCACCTGCGCAACGTCAAGTCCATGACCTGCCTCGACGTCGCGGGTGGCGGCACGGCCGTCGGCACGAAGATCCAGCTCTACACCTGCAACAGCTCCCCGGCGCAGACCTGGGCCTACACCCCCCGCGCCACCACCGCGCTGAAGGGCGCCGGCTCGGGCAAGTGCCTCAACTTCCCGACGTACGACCTCGGCAAGGACGCGCTCCTCGCCACCTGCAACAGCACCGGCCCGCAGCAGCTCACCATCAAGCCCTCCGGCAACAAGGGCGAGGTGCAGCCCAAGGCCCACTTCGACCAGGCCACGAAGGGCATCACGGACGCCCGGGCCGGCGCGAAGGCCCAGCTGCTCGTCATCAAGCAGCAGGCCGCGGCCGTCGCGGCGGCCGTGGCCGCCTCCGACGCCGCCGAGCAGGCCGCGTACGACATAGCCGACGCCCAGGGCGTTCCGCGCGGCCGCGGCATGCTGGTGGGTCTGCAGAAGGCCCAGGTCACCAAGGGCATCTCCGCCGCGCTCACCGCGATGGTGAAGGCCGGCGAGACCGCCGAGGCCGCCACCAGGGCCGCCGCCGCGGACAGCGAGACGATCGCGCAGCGCGCCCTCGCCCAGGCCTCCCTGTCGAAGGCCGAGTTCCGCAAGGAGGCGGCCCGCGCCGCCGAGCTCCAGGCCAAGGCCGCCGCGGACGGGGCCAAGTTCCAGCGCGACACGGCCAAGAAGGAGAAGGAGACCGCCGAGGCCAAGCTCGCCGTCGCCCTGAAGGCGGAGGCCGACGCGAAGGCCGCAGCGGCCGACGCCCACGCCCGCAGGCTGTCGGCGGAGGCGGAGGAGAAGACCGCCGAGAAGGAGAAGCTGACCGCCGTCGCAAAGCAGGGCGAGGCGGCCCAGCACCGCAAGAACGCCGAGGCGGAGGCGGTGAAGGCGCAGGACGCCAAGAAGCTCGCCGAGTCCGCCGAATCCACCGCGGTCCAGAAGAAGAACGACGCGGTGAAGGCCAAGGACAAGGCCCGTGAGCTGCGGGACGACGCCTGGGCCGCAGAGCAGAAGGCCGAGGCCGCCCGGGCCAAGGCCGATGCCAAGGAGGCCTTCGCCCAGGCCCATGAGTCGGACGAGGCCGCGCAGGCGTCCCGGGAGGCCGCGGACGCCGCTGACGCGCACGCGGACAACGCGGAGGCGGCGGCGGGCAGGGCACGTGGTGAGGCCGACGCGGCGACGCAGGCCGCCGCCGAGGCGGATGCCGCCGCCACCCGTGCCGAGGCCGCCGCCAGCCGGGCCCGCGCCGACGCGGACGCGGCCCAGGCCGCCAAGCTCCGGTCCGAGGCCGCGGTGGCCACCGCGACCAGCGCCGTGGCCGACGCCCTGGAGGCCTCGAAGCGTGCCGCCGACGCGGCGAAGACCGCGCTGCAGCTCGCCGACGAGGCGGAAGCCAAGGCCAAGGAGGCCAAGACCCACGCGGACGAGGCGAACAAGGAGGCCGGCAAGGCCCTGGCCGCCGCCGCCGAGGCCGCCGGCTTCGCCCACGTCACGGCCCAGGCCGCGGTCGACGCGGGGAACTCCGCCGCGCAGGTCGCCCAGCCCGCCAACGACGCGATCCAGCTCGGTTCCCCGTACGTCACGACCGACGCGGCCGCCGGCCTCGTCGTCCTGACCGGCCAGGCGTCGAAGACCATCGCCGAGCAGCAGAAGGCCGTCGCCGACACCCACGCCGCGAACGCGAAGGACGAGGCGGCCGCCGCCAAGGCCATCGCGGACGCGGCGACCGGCGAGGCCAAGCAGGCCTATGTGCACGCCGCCAACGCCGCCGCCCACGCGGCCGACGCGCGCACCTACGCCAAGGAGGCCCTCGGCTACGCGGCCGACGCCGCCCGGGCCGCGGCCAAGGCGGCCGAGTCTCTGGCCCGTACGGTCGAGTGGGACCGCCAGGCCGGCGTGGACGCCGAGGCCGCCGACAAGGCGGCCGGACGCGCCGAAGGGCACGCCAAGTCCGCCCGCGAGTCCGCCGACCAGGCCGCACTGGACGCCCAGGGCGCCCGCGACGCCGCGACCGCGGCGGAGCAGGCGGCCACGGACGCCCGAGCGGCGGCCCAGCGGGCCGACGCCGCCGCGACCCAGGCCGAGGAAGCGGCCAAGGACGCGCTGCGGTACGCCAAGGAGGCACAGCAGGCGGCCGAGTCCGCCGCCCGGAAGCAGGCCAACCAGCAGATCACGGACGGCGCGGGCACGGGGGGGATCGGCGGCACGTTCTTCGTCGTCGACGAGGACAGTGTCAAGGTCACCAAGGCGGTCGACAAGAACCCCTGCGTCCTCGAACCCGGCTGGACCGGCTGCACCGTCACGTTCGACGTGACGTTCGACGTCGACGTCGAGTTCTTCCTGTGCACCGACCCCGCGATGCCGGCCACGGCCTCCGGCTGCCCGGCGATCGACACCCTGCTGATCGACCGCCAGACGTTCACGGGTCTGAAGAAGGAGGTCACCCAGTACTTCAGCAAGTGGGACCTCATCGAGCAGACCCTCGTCTACAAGATCCTGAGGGCCGCCCTGGTCCAGGACTTCATCGACTGCTGGAAGGGCAGCGCCAGCGGCTGCGCGTGGGCCGCGAGCAACTTCATCCCGGGCAAGGCGTTCGTCAAGATCGGCGAGGCGATCACCGCCCTCCACGCCGCCATGAAGACGGGCATCGGCGTCGCCGACGCGTACCGGGCCCTCAAGGTCCTCGACGGCCTGGACCCCGCGACGCTCGCCAAGATCACGCAGCAGGTGAACATCTACGAGGATGCCTTCACCTCCTGCGTGCGCAACAGCTTCCCGGGACACACCCCGGTGTTGATGGCGGACGGCACGCACCGGCCCATCAGCCAGGTGGCGATCGGGGACCTGGTGAAGGCCGCCGACCCCGATTCCGGGGAGCTGCGGACCCAGAAGGTCACCGCCACCTTCCGGCACGACACCGAGCGGCTGGTGGACGTCACCCTCGCCGACGGCGGGAAGCTGACCAGCACCGCCGGCCACAAATTCTTCGTGGCCGACCGCGGCTGGCGAACCGTCTCCGACCTGCGCGTCGGTGACCGCCTGCGTACCCCGGACGGCCTCGTCCGGGCAGTGACCGCCCTCGACGACCGAACGGGCCTGACCCCGGCGACGGTCTACGACCTCACGGTCGACGGTCCGCACACCTTCTTCGTGCGCACCACGGGCACGCGTCCGCAGGACGTGCTCGTCCACAACTGCCTGAACATCATCGCGGACGAGGGCGTGAACGGAGCTCACACCCTGCGCGATCACGTCCTCGACGAGCAAGGGGCGTGGGCGAAGGCCGCCGAGGACGGCATCGCGTCGGTCTGGACCGATAAGGACACGGCGATGCGCGCCGTCAACGAGGCCTTCCAGCAGTGGGTGCAGCGCAGCCCGAAGAACCTGCCGAAGCTCACGAAGTGGATCAACGAGCAGCGCAGGCTGCCGAAGACGCAGAGCTTCGATCCCCGCTACGACCTCTTCCCCATCGAATGGGAGCTCCGGGGCGAGGGATCGCTCGGCCAGATCTACCGCCACGGAGCCACGGCGCCGGTGGCGGCCGGGAACAAGGTAGTGATCAAGATCAAGGCGGTCCGGGGCAAGGCCCACGACGGGGATCCGGACCTCGACATCCCGAACAACTTCGTGGTCTACACCGCCTACCCGAAGTAGGAAAGGGCAGGCAGGAAGGCAGGAGAAGGACAGGAAGGGACAGGAGAAGGAAACATGGCACAGCCACACCGGCACCTCGGAGTCGACATCGGGCTCAGCGGGCTGATCAAGTGGATCCGCTACCCCGCGGTCGACAGCGAGACCGCCGGCCTGGACGTCGTCGGAAGCGTCGCCGACCGGTACGACGGGGCGTTCGCCCACCAGCTCCTGCGGGATTGTCTTGCCCTCCTGGACTCACCTCTGTCCGGTCGGGACGTCGAGATCCTGTGGCTGGCGGGGACGTTCCGGGAGTTCGACCTGGAACGCCTCGGGATCGACGGCCGGGTGTGGCTGCGCCGGATCGCGGACGTCTGCGCCGACAGGATCCGGTCCGACGACCCCTCCTTCGTCCCTGCCGCCTCGCCGGCGGTGGACGACAAGGCGAAGGAGGCGGTCGCCGCCGAGGTCGTATCGGTCGGACCCGCCCTGGAGGAGGCCACGGCCCGTCATGCCTACAGCCCGCTCGACGGTGTCGTACCCGCCCTGCTGCTGGCCGTGGACGTCGATCCGGACCTGGCGTTCCGGCTGCTGCTCAGGGCCCTGAAGGGGTACTTCGTGCCGATCGGCGAGGCCAGGTACGAGCGGTACCTCGCGCTCGGTGACGAGCTCGGCCTCGGCGAGGACGTCGTCGACGACGGGGACTTCAACGTCTGGCCGGATCTCGTGGACTGACGCGTCATAGGACCCACAGGCGGCACAGGCGTCACAGGCGCCACGGGCGCGACGGACATCCCTGACGCGCCACAGCAGGGCACCCGCGGGAGGGGCGCTCCTCGTCATGAGGGGCGCCCTTGGCGATCGTGGGACGGGGAAGCGCCCGTGGTGTCGGTGGGACCGGCTCCCGCACGGACGAGCCGGAGGCGCGGCATGATGGTCCTCGTGCCCCAGACCAGCCCGAACACTTCACAGCGGCTCCGCCGCACGCCCGTGCAGCAGCGGAGCGCCGAGCGGCTCGCCCGGATCCTCGACACCTGCGCCGAACTCCTCGACGAGACCGGCTACGAGCAGCTCAGCACCCGTGCCGTCGCCGCCCGCGCGGGCGTCCCCATCGGCTCCGTCTACCGCTTCTTCGACAACAAGCGGGCCATGGTCTCCGCGCTCGCCCACCGCAATCTCGACCGGTACGCCGAGCGGATCGCCGCCCACCTCGACGCCATCGACGACCCGGACCCGCACGCCGCCATCGACGGCGTCCTCGACGCGTTCATCGCCATGAAGCGGACCGTCCCCGGCTTCGCGCTCGTCGACTTCGGGGTGCCCTCCGCCGAGGAGACCGGCGAGGACCCCAACGCCGTCGTCGCGGAGCGGATCTGCGAGCTGCTCGCCACCCACCTCGGCCGCCCCGCCGACGAGACGCTGCGCCGCAAGGTCCGTGTCGGCGTCGAGACCGCCGACACCCTGGTCCGGCTCGCTTTCCGCTCCGACCCCGAGGGCGATCCCGCCGTCATCGACGAGACCCGGCAACTCCTGCACGCCTATCTCGCGCCGTCCCTGTCGTAACACCCCGCCGCTGCCACCTCCCGTCGCGGCCCCCTGCCCCGACCTCCCGTCGCGCCCCTTCCTGCCGCCCCCCCGCCGCGGCTGCCTTCCCGCCAGGGGCCCCTGCTGTCGCAACACCGTCCCGCCGCGACCTTCCCGGCATGCCTACCGGTCGGTATGCTCGCGGGCGGGTCGACGCCCGGCCCCGACCGTCGGCCTCCCGGGAGACGCCATGTCCACCGCCCCGCGCATCTGCCCCCTCTGCGAAGCGACCTGCGGACTGACCCTGACACTCGACGGGACCCGGGTCACCGGGGCCCGCGGCGACTGGGACGATGTCTTCAGCCAGGGGTTCATCTGCCCCAAGGGCGCCGCCTTTCCGGAGGTCGACGCCGATCCGGACCGGCTGCGCGGCCCCCTGGTACGGAAGGACGGCCGGCTCCAGGAGGCCACCTGGGAGGAGGCGTTCGACACCATCGCCGCCCGGATCCGGCCGCTGATCGAGGAGTACGGGCCGGACTCCGTGGGTATCGTCCTCGGCAACCCCAACGTGCACACGATGGCCGGCGCCCTCTATCCGCCCCTCCTCATCGGCGCCCTGCGCACGCGGAACCTCTTCACCGCGTCCACGCTCGACCAGATGCCCAAGCACGTCTCCAGCGGCCTGCTGTTCGGGGACCCCTTCGCCGTGCCCGTCCCGGACCTGGACCGCACCGACCACCTCCTGATCCTCGGCGCCAACCCGCTGGACTCCAACGGAAGCCTGTGCACGGCCCCCGACTTCCCCGGCCGGCTCAAGGCGCTCCGGCGGCGCGGCGGCACCCTCACCGTCGTCGACCCCCGGCGCACCCGCACCGCACGCCTCGCCGACCGCCACGTCGCCATCCGCCCCGGCGCCGACGCGCTCCTCCTCGCCGCCCTCGTCCACACCCTCTTCGAGGAGGACCTCACCGACCTCGGCCCGCTCGCCGCCCAGGTCGAAGGCGTCGAGGAGGTACGGGCCGCGGTCGCGGAGTTCAGCCCCGAGGCCGTCGCCGCCGCCTGCGACGTGGACGCCGGCACCGTCCGCGCCCTCGCCCGCGAACTGGCCGCGGCCCCGTCCGCCGCCGTCTACGGACGCATGGGCAGCTCCACCGTGGAGCACGGCACCCTCGGCAACTGGCTCGTCGACGTCCTCAACGTGCTCACCGGCAACCTCGACCGGCCCGGAGGCGCGCTCTTCCCGCTCTCCGCCACCTCACCCGCCCCCCGCCCGGCGGGCCCCGGCAGGGGCTTCGCCCTCGGCCGCCGGCACAGCAGGGTCTCGCACCACCCCGAGATCAAAGGGGAGTTGCCGCTGGTCGCGCTCGCCGAGGAGATCGAGACACCGGGGGAGGGCCGCATCCGGGCCGTCATCACCGTCGCCGCCAACCCCGTCCTCTCCGCCCCCGACGGGAACCGGCTCGACGCGGCCCTCGGCTCCCTCGACCTCATGGTCGCCGTCGACCCGTACCTCAACGAGACCACCTGTCACGCCGATGTCCTCCTGCCCCCGCCGCCACCCTCCCGGAGCGCCCACTTCGACTTCGCCTTCAACGGCTTCGCCGTCCGCGACCAGGCCCGTTACACGCCCGCGGCCCTCCCCCTCGACGCGGGCGGCATGGACGAGTGCGAGATCCACGCGCGGCTGATCCTCGCCGTCTCGGGCATGCACGGCGCCCCGCCCTCCGCCGTCGACGAGCTAGCCGTCGAGACCACCCTCGCCAAGGCCGTCACGCAGGAGCACTCACCGGCGTACGGCGCGGACCCCAAGGAGTTCGCCGGCCGGCTCACCGGAAGCACCGGCCCCGAGCGCCGGCTCGACCTGATGCTGCGCCTCGGCCCGTACGGACTCACCCTCGACGAGCTGCGGGCGCACCCGCACGGCATCGACCTCGGCCCGCTCAAACCGCGCCTCCCGCAGGTCCTCAAGACCCGCAGCGGCCGGATCGAACTCCTCCCCGCGCCCCTCGCCGCCGACCTGCCCCGGCTGCGCGCCGCGCTGCACGCCGTACCGGCCCCGGGCACCCTCCGGCTCGTCGGCCGCAGGCACCTGCGCTCCAACAACAGCTGGCTGCACAACACGCCCGCACTGGGCGGCGGATCCAACCGCTGCACCCTCCAGGTCCACCCCGAGGACGCGGCCCGGCTGCGGCTCGCCGACGGCGGCCTCGCCAGGGTCACCGGCGAGGGCGGCACGCTCGACGTGCCCGTGGAGGTCACCGACGGGGTCCGCCCCGGTGTGGTGAGCCTCCCGCACGGCTGGGGCCACGACCGGCCCGGCACCCGGCTCGCCGTCGCGTCCGCGCGCCCCGGCGTCAACGTCAACCAGCTCCTCGACGGCTCCCGGATCGACCCCCTCTCCGGCACGGCCGTCCTCAACGGCTTCCCCGTCGATGTGGCACCCACCCCGTCGTGACCTGGGGTTTTGCTCGTATTGCTCACGCGTCAACATCTTGTTAACGGCAGAAGAGGACACCTACCGTCGTCCGGACCGCCGCTCGGCGGCAGTTCAAGGGTGAACGTGAGGTGTCCTCCATGCTGACCGTCCTCGGCTTCGCCATGATCGCGACCTTCCTGGTCCTGATCATGATGAAAAAGATGTCGCCGATCGCGGCGCTCGTGCTGATCCCCGCGCTCTTCTGCGTCGCGGTGGGCCAGGGGGCCCAGCTCGGCGACTACGTCATCGAGGGGGTCGGCAAGCTGGCGCCGACCGCCGCGATGCTGATGTTCGCGATCGTCTACTTCGGCGTCATGATCGACGTCGGTCTCTTCGACCCGATCGTCCGGGGCATCCTGCGCTTCTGCAAGGCCGACCCGGTCCGCGTCGTCGTGGGTACGGCGGTGCTCGCCGCGATCGTCTCCCTGGACGGCGACGGCTCCACCACCTTCATGATCACCGTCTCGGCGATGTATCCGCTCTACAAGCGGCTCGGTATGAGCCTGGTCGTCATGACCGGTGTCGCCGCCACCGCCAACGGCGTCATGAACACCCTGCCCTGGGGCGGCCCCACGGCCCGCGCCGCGACCGCGCTGAAGCTGGACGCCGCCGACATCTTCGTACCGATGATCCCCGCGCTCGGGGTGGGCCTGCTCTTCGTCTTCGCCCTCGCCTACGTCCTCGGGCGCCGCGAGCGCAAGCGCATCGGCTACCTCACGCTCGACGAGGCCCTGGTGCCGGAGACCGAGACCGTGCTGGTCACGGCGGGCGGCGGCAGCGGCACGGGCACGGGCGCCGACGCGAAGCAGAAGACGGTCGGCGGCTCCGCCGAGGGTGTGGGCGCGGCTGACGACGAGGGCTTCCAGGGGCTCGACCCGAACCGCCCGACCCTCCGTCCCAAGCTGTACTGGTTCAACGCCGGCCTCACGATCGTGCTGCTCACCGCGATGATCCTGGAACTGCTGCCGATCCCGGTCCTGTTCCTTCTCGGTGCCGCTCTCGCGCTCACCGTCAACTACCCGGACATGGCCGAGCAGAAGGCCCGGATCGCCGCCCACGCGGACAACGTCCTCAACGTCTCGGGCATGGTCTTCGCCGCGGCCGTCTTCACGGGCGTCCTCACCGGCACGGGCATGGTCGAGCACATGGCCGACTGGCTCGTCGGCGCCATCCCCGAGGGCATGGGGTCGCACATGGCCGTGGTCACCGGCGTCCTGAGCCTCCCGCTCACCTACTTCATGTCGAACGACGGCTTCTACTTCGGCGTGCTGCCGGTCCTCGCGGAGGCCGGCGCGGCCCACGGCGTCTCGCCCCTGGAGATCGCCCGGGCGTCGCTGGTCGGTCAGGCCCTGCACATGTCCAGCCCGCTGGTGCCCGCCGTGTACGTCCTCGTCGGCATGGCGAAGGTGGAGTTCGGCGACCACACCCGCTTCACGGTGAAGTGGGCCGCGCTGACCTCGCTGGTGGTGCTGGCGGCGGGGATCCTCTTCGGAATCATCTGAGGCCTGGCCTGGCCTGTCTGCGTGCCTGCCGGCCTCGCGTCGGCTCGGCCGGACGGGCGACTTCGGAGGGTGGCGCGAGCATGTCGCCACCCTCCGTGGTCATGCGGTAACTGATAGTCGGATTATCGGTTGAACTGTCCGACGAACTCCTTCCGGAGGAACCCGCATGACCGCTCGTACCGCCCGCTCTCTCGCCGCCACCGCCGCAGCCGCCCTGGCCCTGGGCAGCCTGGCCCTCGCGGGCGCGCCGTCCGCGTTCGCCGCCCCGGGCGACAACGGCGACGTCAAGATCCACAAGGTCGGCACGCCCGTCGACGATCCGCGCAACGAGCCGAAGGTCTGCAAGTTCTACCTCGCTGCCTTCAACTTCGACACGCTCCAGGAAGTCGACTGGGAGATCACCCCCCAGCCACCCAAGGCGGACGACCCGAACCTCAACGGCCACATCACGCTCACCACCGGCACGGGCCACACGGGCGAACTGTCGCTGCCCAACGGCATGTACAAGCTCGTGTGGACCTTCGAGGGCGAGCAAGGGGCGGGCAAGCAGAAGGTCTTCCAGGTCGACTGTGACGTCATCACCAACCCGACGCCCACCCCGACCCCGACGCACACCAACGGCGGCCCCGGCGGCCACGGCAAGCCGCCGCACCACAAGCCCCCGCACGGCCCGGTCGGCGCGGGCGGCGGCGGCAGCGCGCCGATCGCCGCAGAGGACTCCTCGGCCTTCGGCATCGGGGCGGCCGTCGCGGCGGGCCTCGCCGGTACGGCCGGACTGGTCCTGATCCGTCGCTCGCGCCGCCGCGACAATGGCGCCGCGTAGGTCCCGCCCCACCCGTCGGCCCCGCTTCACCCGCCGGCAACGGCGACTCCTCCGGCTCACCAGGACCGTCACGGTGACGTGCGTCCTGGTGACCGGGGGCGCCTGGTGGGCCGGTGACGGGGAACCGGCCGACCCGCCGCTCGCCGCCGGCCCGGCCTCACCCGGCCCGGCCGCGGCGGGTGCCCCGGCCGCCCTCGACCACAAGGCGAAGCCGAGGGCTCTCCCCAAGGCCACGCCCCCGCCCCGGCCTGCGCCGCCCCCCGCGCCGCTGGCCCGTTCGCGCCCCACCGCGCTCGCCGTCCCGGCCATCACCATCGAGGCCCCGGTCATCGACCTCGGCACCGACAGCGCCGGGCGGCTCGACACCCCGCCCGTCGACAACCCCCGGGTCGTCGGCTGGTACGCGAAGGGTGCCACCCCGGGGGAGCGCGGGACCGCCGTCGTCGTCGGCCACCGCGACACGCGCAAAGGCCCCGCCGTCTTCCTCAACCTCGACTCGCTCAGCCCGGGCAACACCGTCAGGGTCGCCCGCGCCGACGGCCGGGTCGCCGTCTTCACGGTCGACCGCGTCCGGACGTACGCCAAGGCCGACTTCCCCGACAAGGAGGTGTACGGGGCCACGGGACGGCCCGAACTCCGGCTGCTCACCTGCGGTGGAGCATTCGACAAGAGCACGGGCTACGAGTCGAACATCGTCGTCTTCGCCCACCTCACCGACATCGACCGGACGATCTGACGATCCGGCCGACGGACCCCAGCCGCGTCCGTCGCACTCCCACGTCAGCCGCCCGGTCCTCCTCCCGTCCGCCCCCTCCTCCCGTCCGCCTCCTACTCCCGTCGGCCGCCCTCCCCGCTCGCGCGGGCCCCCGCCACCTGGCGGGCGCCCGCCAGGTACGGCAGTTCCTCCGCCAGGGCGGCCGCCCGGTCGAAGCCCTCCGCCGCCTCCCGCTCCCGTCCGAGCGCCGCGAGCGCGGCGGCCCGCGCCGTACGGGCCTCGGTCTTCGCGAGCCGTTCGCCGGCCCGCGCCGCCCGCGCCACCTCGGCGCCCGCCACCTCGGCGGCTTCCTCCGCCCGCCCGCACGCCGGCGGTGCCCAGGCCGTCAGATGGGCCGTGCCCCGCCTCCCGGTACCCCGCGAGCAGCCGCGCGCTTCCTCCGGCCTGCCCTCCCGTACCGCCGGTTCGGCCCGCGCCGACCGCACCGCGTACTCCGCCTGACGGTCGCCCTGCGCCACCACCGTCCGCTCGGCAGGACCGAGCAACTCGGCCCCGCCGGGTCCGCCACCGGACCCGCCTGCCCGAAGCGGCCCGCGAGCCCCAGTGAGGTCGCCCGCGGTGCCAGCGCCCTGGCGGGCAGCCCGCGCCGCTCCGGGCCGGTCACCTCGTAGGGCCGGGCCGTTACGGGGAATTGCCGAAGGGCCGGGCGAGGGCCGGGGCGCAAGGAGGCTTTCGCCATTTCCGGGCGGGTACGGCTGTGCGGGGTGTCCGTGGACAGGGCCCGTGCGGGGGCGGCACGATCGGCTCGGTACTGAGACCGGGGGCACGTCCCGAAGGCCTGGCGCCCAAAAACTAACACCGCTAGTTTGGTGGGTGCGACGAACCGGTCGGTCATGTGAGGAGACAGCGGATGAAGGCGCACGACGCGATGTACATCGGTGGGGAGTGGCGTCCCGCCGCAGGCTCCGACTCGATCGCCGTCATCAACCCCGCGGACGAGCAGGTCATCGCCCATGTCCCGGCGGGCACCGCCGAGGACGTCGACGCCGCCGTACGCGCCGCCCGCGCCGCGCTCCCCGGCTGGGCCGCCACCCCGCCCGCCGGGCGCGCCGCCCGCATCGCCGCCCTGCGCGACGCGCTCGCCGCCCGTGCGGAGGAGATCGCCGCCACCGTCACGGCCGAGCTCGGCGCCCCGCCGCAGCTCGCCGCCACCGTCCACGCCGGTCTGCCCGTCGTGGTCGCCGGCTCGTACGCCGAGCTCGCCGCCACCCACTCCTTCGAGGAGAAGGTCGGCAACTCCACCGTCTACGCCGAGCCGGTCGGTGTCGTCGCCGCGATCACTCCCTGGAACTACCCGCTCCACCAGATCGTCGCCAAGGTCGCCCCCGCGCTCGCCGCCGGCTGCACGACCGTCCTCAAGCCCGCCGAGGACACCCCGCTCACCGCCCAGCTCTTCGCCGAGGCCGTGCACGAGGCGGGTCTGCCCGCCGGTGTCTTCAACCTGGTCACCGGCCTCGGCCCGGTCGCCGGACAGGCCCTCGCCGAACACCCGGACGTGGACCTCGTCTCCTTCACAGGCTCCACCGCCGTCGGCCGCCGCATCGGCGCCCTCGCGGGCGGCGCCGTCAAGCGGGTCGCCCTCGAACTGGGCGGCAAGTCCGCCAACGTGATCCTGCCGAGCGCCGACCTCCCCAAGGCCGTCGCCGTCGGCATCGCCAACGTCATGTCCAACTCCGGCCAGACGTGCAGCGCCTGGACCCGGATGCTCGTCCCCGCCGAGCGGTACGAGGAGGCGGTGGCGCTCGCCGCCGAGGCCGTCGCCAAGTACGTCCCCGGCGAGCGCGTCGGCCCCCTCGTCAACGCCAAGCAGCGGGACCGCGTCCGCGGCTACATCGAGAAGGGCGTCGAGGAGGGCGCCCGGCTCGTCGCCGGCGGCCCCGACGCCCCGCGCGAGACCGGCTACTACGTCTCCCCGACCGTCTTCGCCGACGTCACCCCCGACATGACCATCGCCCGGGAGGAGATCTTCGGCCCGGTCGTCTCGATCATCCGGTACGAGGACGAGGCCGACGCCCTGGCCATCGCCAACGGCACCGAGTACGGCCTCGCCGGAGCCGTCTGGGGCGAGCCCGAGGAGGCCGTCGCCTTCGCCCGCCGCATGGAGACCGGCCAGGTCGACATCAACGGCGGCCGGTTCAACCCGCTGGCCCCCTTCGGCGGCTGGAAGCAGTCGGGCGTCGGCCGGGAGCTCGGCGCGCACGGCCTCGCCGAGTACCTCCAGACCAAGTCCCTCCAGTTCTGAGCCACGAGGAGCACCGCACGTGAGCCTGATCCGCGCCGCCGTCCTGCCCGCCGTCGGCTCCCCCCTGGAGATCACCGGCATCGAACTCCCCGAGCCAGGCCCCGGCCAGGTCCGGGTCCGGCTCGCCGCCGCCGGGGTCTGCCACTCCGACCTCTCCCTCTCCAACGGCACCATGCGGGTGCCGGTCCCGGCCGTCCTCGGCCACGAGGGCGCCGGCACCGTCGTCTCCGTCGGCGAGGGCGTCACGCACGTCGCCCCCGGCGACGGCGTCGTCCTCAACTGGGCGCCTTCCTGCGGTCACTGCCACCCCTGCTCGCTCGGCGAGGTCTGGCTCTGCGCCAACGCCCTCACCGGCTCCGCGAACATCCACGCCCGCACCGAGGACGGCACCGAGCTCCACCCCGGACTCAACGTCGCCGCCTTCGCGGAGGAGACGGTCGTCGCCGCGAACTGCGTCCTGCCCGCCCCCGAAGGCGTACCGCTCACCGACGCCGCCCTGCTCGGCTGCGCCGTCCTCACCGGCTGGGGCGCCGTCCACCACTCCGCCCGGGTCCGGGAGGGCGAGACGGTCGCGGTGTTCGGCGTCGGCGGGGTCGGCCTCGCCACCCTCCAGGCCGCCCGGATCGCGGGCGCGTCCACGATCGTCGCGGTCGACGTCTCCCCGGAGAAGGAGGCCCTGGCGAGGGCGGCGGGCGCCACCGAGTACGTCGTCGCCTCCGGGACGACGGCGAAGGACATCCGGAAGCTGACGGGCGGCCAGGGCGCCGACGTGGCCGTCGAGTGCGTCGGCCGTGCCGTCACCATCCGCACCGCCTGGGACTCCACCCGGCGCGGCGGCCGCACCACGGTCGTCGGCATCGGCGGCAAGGACCAGCAGGTCACCTTCCACGCCCTGGAGCTCTTCCACTGGGGCCGCACCCTGGCCGGCTGCGTCTACGGCAACTCGAACCCGGCCGCCGACCTACCGGTCCTCGCCGAACACATCCGGGCCGGCCGCTTCGACCTCGGCGCGCTCGTCACCGAGCGGATCACCCTGGAGGGCATCCCGGCGGCCTTCGACAACATGCTCGCGGGCAAGGGCGGCCGGGCCCTGGTGGTCTTCCCCTGACGCCTTGACGCCCTGACGCCCTGACGCGGAAGCCCGTACCGGCCGACACACCGGTACGGGCTTCCGCCCGTCACAGGTCCAGAGCGAGGCGTGCGGAGGTGACCGTCAGGACCCGCGAACGCCGGAAGAGGGAGGCCGGGGGCAGCCTCAGACGAGCTGGATGGTCAGGGAGCCGGCGATCAGCAGGACGAGACCCAGGGCGCGCGGCTTCGTCAGCGAGCGCTGCGGCAGCTTGAACAGGCCCTTGTGGTCGATCAACGCCGAGGTGAGCTGCTGCCCCGTCACGGTGAGCGCGATCGTCACCGCCGCGCCGATGGTGGGCATGAGCAGGAACGTGCCGGTGACGTAGGCGGCGGCGCACGCGCCACCGAGCCAGCCCCACCAGGGCATCTTCCTCAGCGGGGCGATCTTCGGCTTCGGCGTGCGGCGGGTCGCGTAGAGCACGAGCAGGAGGACGGCGATCGTGAAGGTCGCGACGGCGAAGCTGATCACGGCGACGGTGATGGGCTCCTCGAGCTGGGCGCGGAGCTGGGCGTTGACCGCTCCCTGCACCGGCAGGACGGCTCCGGCGAGCACGCCGAGGGAGAGCCGGCCGGCGCGCCCGGCGCTCGACATCCTCGGCGCGCCGGGCGGGGCCGCCGCCTTCATACCCCGGATGATCACGACGATGCCGGCGAGCACGGCGAAGGCGCCGATGACGATCCCGGCGTTGAGCTCCTGCCTCTCCAGGCCCAGGAGGCCGAAGAGGTCGAGGGCGAGCGAGGCGAACATCTGGCCGGTCACGAAGAGCCCGACGGCGGCGAGGGCGCCGAGCCGGGGGAACAGCAGGATGCCGCTGGTGATGTAGAGCGGACTGGCCAGCCCGCCGAGCAACTGCCAGGCCTCCACGTCGGGCAGTCTGCCGAGCGCGCCGAGCGCTCCGGCCGCCACCGCGAGCACGGTGAGCAGCCCGGTCGCGACGCCGAGCTGGATGGTCGAGGCGCCGTACGGAGTACCGACGGCGGAGTTGAGCTGGAGGTTCACCGAGGCCTGGACGGCCAGGAGGCAGCCGACCAGCAGGGCCGCGGCGAGGAGCGCGGTGTGCATCTGGATCTCCCAGGGCGGGATGGCGAACGAGCAAGTGGACAGTGTGTCCGTTTAGCATGCCACGCGACATCTCAAACGGACAAGGTGTCCATTTACGGCTCGGGGAAGTAAGGTCTGGTCCATGAGCGACGACGAGCAGCGAGGGCGTGGAGCCCCCTCCGCACGCCCCTCCACGCGCTCCTCCGTGCACCGGGTCGACGGGCTCCTCGGTGATCTGCAGGCGGCGGACGAGCAGCCGGTCGCGCCGCGCAGACGCAAGGACGCGGAGCGGAACCGCGCCCAGATCCTGGCCGCCGCCGAGCAGCTCTTCACCGAGCAGGACCCCCGGTCGGTGACCATGGACCGGATCGCCAAAGCGGCCGGCGTGGGCCGCGCCACGCTCTACCGGAGCTTCCCCGACCCGCCCTCCGTCGCCGTCGCCCTCCTCGACGAGCACGAGCGCCGACTCCAGGGCCGGCTGATCCACGGACCGCCGCCGCTCGGCCCCGGCGCACCCGCGGGGGAGCGGCTCGCTGCCTTCTACCTCGCGATGCTCGACCTGCTGGACCGTCATCTGCCGCTGGCGCTGGGGGCGGAGACCGGAGCCGCGCGCTTCAGGACGGGTGCGTACGGGTTCTGGCGCGTGCACGTCCGCACGCTGCTCGTCGACCACGGGGTGGAGGATCCGGACCCGATGATCGACATCGCGCTCAGCCCGCTGGCGCCGGAGCTCTTCCGGTTCCAGCGGCACGAACTCGGCCTGTCGACCGAGCGCATCGGCAGCTCGCTGTCGGCCTTCGCCCGCCAGCTGCTGCGCTCCGGGCGCGGGAACTGACGGTGTGCCGGTTCACGGCACCGTGGGTGAGGCGCCGGGCTCCTGGCCGCCGGCGCCCGGTGAGCGCGGCGCCGGCTCCACGCCGGTGATCACATGGCCGGTCAGGGCCGCCACCGCCGTCGCGTCCACCCCGTGAAGCGTCCGGAACCGTGGACACGGCCCGTCAGGCGGACTCGGCCGCTCCGGAAGCGGCGGCCGGCCGCGGTCGCGAACGGGACACGGCCACGCCCGCCAGGCAGAGCGCGCCCCCGGCGAGCGTGAGCGCCCCCGGCAGCTCGCCGAGGAAGAGCCAGGCGAGGAGGACGACGAGGGCGGGTACGGCGTACGTCGTCGCGCCCATCCGGCCCGCGGTCGTACGCGCCAGGGCGTAGGCCCAGGTCGTGAAGGCGAGCGCGGTCGGGAACACCCCCAGGTAGACCATGTTCAGGGTCGCCGACAGCGGGGCCCTGCCCGCCTCCTCGACCAGCTGCCCGGCGAACGGCAGGCAGGCCACCGCGCCCACCAGGCAGCCGAAGGTCGTCACCTGGAGCGCGCTGCCGTGCGCGAGCGCCGGCTTCTGGGCCACGACCCCGCCCGCGTACGCCGCTGCCGCGATCAGGCAGAGCACCACCCCGAGCGCCGAGGTCTGCGCGCCGGACGATCCGCCGGAACCCTCGGATCCGCCGGACATGGAGAGGCCGACCGCCACCGCGCCCGCGAAGGAGACGGCCATGCCCGCGACCAGCCGGGGCGGCAGCGACTCCTTCAGGAACCTCGCGCCGAGCAGCGCGATCAGGATCGGCCCGATGTTCACCACCATCGCCGCCGTCCCCGCGTCGACCTCCTGCTCGCCCCAGTTGAGGACGACCATGTAGACGCCGAACCAGAGCAGCCCCGAGACCAGGATCCCGCGCCAGGCCGCCCGGGGAGGCAGCCCCTCGCGCCGGATCAGAAGGACAAGGCCGAGGACCAGTGTCCCGGCGAGGAGCCGCCCGAGGGCGAGGGCGCCGGGGGAGTAGGCCGCCCCGGCGCTGCGGATGGAGACGAAGGCGGAGGCCCACAGGACGACGGTGACACCGGCGGCGGCGAGCGCGAGGCGCGAGGTTCGGTTCTGCATGGCCTGACCGTAGGGCGCGGACGGTTCGGCGCTCACCGCAATATCGGCGACCGGGCGCGCTCTCCGCGATGCCGCGGGCCCGCTCAGCGCAGCGACGCCGGGTCGATGCCCAGCCTCCCATGCAGCGCGGCCTCGCCCTCGGCGGTGACCTTCACGGCCCGCTCGGTCCCGATCCGCACGCACCACCCGGTGTCCAGCGCGTGCCGGCAGAGCGCGGCGCCCGCGATCCCCGCGAGGTGCGGCCTGCGCTCGGTCCAGTCGAGGCAGCCGCGCGCGACGGGCCGTCGCCCGGCCCGTACGAGGGGGACGCCCAGCTCCTCGAACCACGCCATGCCCCGGTCCGTGAGCGCGAACCCGGTGTCCTGGCGCAGCAGTCCGCGCGCGGTCATCGCCTCGGTGATCGTGATCCCGAGCCGCCCGGCGAGGTGGTCGTAGCAGGTCCGCCCCCGGGCCATCGCCCGCCCGGCGCTCGCGGCGCGCAGCGAGCGGGGCGGCACGGCGGGTCCGGGCTCCGAGCGGGCGGCCAGGTCCTCGACGAGATGCGCGATCCCGGGGTCGGCCAGCCGGACGTACCGGTGCCTGCCCTGCCGTTCCTCCGTGAGCACCCCGCCCGCGACGAGCTTTCCGAGGTGCTCGCTGGCGGTGGACGGCGCCAGGCCGGCGTGGCGGGCGAGCTCTCCCGCGGTCCAGGCCCGCCCGTCGAGCAGGGCGAGCAGGAAGGTGGCGCGGCTCTCGTCCGCGAAGAGCGCCGCGAGCGCGGCGAGATCACTGGCTGCCATGACCCCAGGGTCCCGCACTCACAGTTCGGCGGTCGCCGAACCGTCGGTCACCGAAGCGTCGGCTGCCGCACCGTCGGCTGCCGCACCGGCGGCCGTCGAGCTCTCGTACTGGATCAGCAGTCCGTCGAGCAGCGCCCGCAGGCCCGTCTCGAAGGCGCGCTCGTCGACCTTCTGGCGGTGCTCGGCCAGCAGGTGGGCCTGGCCGAGATGGGGGTAGTCGGCCGGGTCGTAGGCCGTCTCGTCGTCGACGAAGCCGCGGGCGAAGGAGCCGAGGGCGGAGCCGGTGACGAAGTACCGCATCAGCGCGCCGATCGAGGTGGCCTGGGCCGGGGGCCAGCCCGCCCGGACCATCGCGCCGAAGACCGCGTCGGCGACCCGCAGGCCCGCCGGGCGGCGGCCGGGGCCCTGGGCGAGCACGGGGACGATGTGCGGGTGGTCGGCGAGGGCCGCGCGGTAGGAGACCGCCCAGTCGTGCAGGGCCGTGCGCCAGTCGCGGCCGTCGGTCTCCGCGAACATCGACAGATCGATCTTCGCGCTCACCGCGTCCGCGACGGCGTCGAGGATCTCGTCCTTCGTACGGAAGTGGTTGTAGAGCGAGGGGCCGCTCACCCCGAGCTCGGCCGCGAGCCGCCGCGTCGAGAGCGCGGCGAGCCCCTCCGCGTCCACGAGCGCACCCGCCGTCTCCACGATGCGGTCTCGGCTGAGCAGGGGCTTGCGCGGTCGGGCCATGGCGCACATAGTAGGCCTGCGCAGTAAAACTAGCAGCGGTAATTAAACGCCCGGACGAGACGGATGAGGTGGCACGGTGGATCTGGCGCTCAGTGAGGAGCAGGAAGCCGTACGGCGGCTCGCCGAGGACTTCGTCGCGCGCGAGGTCACCCCGCACGCCGTCGCCTGGGACCGCGCCGAGGAGGTGGACCGGGCGATCGTGAAGAAGCTCGGCGCCGTCGGATTCCTCGGCCTCACCATCCCGGAGGAGTACGGCGGTTCGGGCGGCGACCACCTCGCGTACTGCCTCGTCACCGAGGAGCTCGGCCGCGGTGACTCCTCCGTGCGCGGCATCGTCTCCGTCTCCCTCGGCCTGGTCGCCAAGACCCTCGCCACCTGGGGCACCGAGGGGCAGAAGCGGGCGTGGCTGCCCCGGCTCGCCGCCGGGGAGGCGCTCGGCTGTTTCGGCCTCACCGAGCCCGGCACCGGATCCGACGCCGGGAACCTGACCACCCGCGCGGTCCGCGACGGCGACGACTACGTCGTGAGCGGCACCAAGATGTTCATCACCAACGGCACCTGGGCCGATGTCGTCCTGCTCTTCGCCCGCACGGGCGACACCCCGGGCCACCGTGGCGTCTCCGCCTTCCTCGTCCCCACGGACACCCCCGGTCTCACCCGCCGGGCGGTGCACGGCAAGCTCGGCCTGCGGGGCCAGGCCATCGCCGAACTGGTCCTGGAGGAGGTCCGCGTCCCGGCCACCGCCATGCTCGGTCCCGAGGGCAAGGGCTTCACCGTCGCCATGTCCGCCCTCGCCAAGGGCCGCATGTCCGTCGCCGCGGGCTGCGTCGGCATCGCCCAGGCCGCGCTCGACGCGGCCGTCCGCTACGCGGGGGAGCGCGAGCAGTTCGGAAAGCCCATCGCCTCGTACCAGCTCGTGCAGGAGCTGATCAGCGACATCGCCGTCGACGTGGACGCCGCCCGGCTCCTCACCTGGCGGGTCGCCGACCTCATCGACCGCGGCGAGGACTTCGCCACCGCCGCCTCCAAGGCGAAGCTGTACGCCTCCGAGGCCGCCGTCCGCGCGGCGAACAACGCCCTCCAGGTCTTCGGCGGCTACGGCTACATCGACGAGTACCCCGTCGGCAAGCTGGTCCGCGACGCGCGCGTCATGACCCTGTACGAGGGCACCAGTCAGATCCAGAAGCTCATCATCGGACGGGCGCTGACGGGGATCTCGGCCTTCTGACGTCCGGTACCCGGCCTTCTGAGTACGTCACTGAGTACCCGGACGGATGTGGCGCCGGCCACATCCGTCCGATGCTGTCCTCATGAGCGACACACCGGTCAAGCAGCAGAACACCGCCGCCTACTACATGCAGGCCGTCATCTCCTTCGGAGTCGCGGGCGCGGCCGTGGCCATCGGCGTCTACCAGCTGGAGGCCAGCGCCTGGGTGCGGGCCTTCCTCGCCGTCTCGGTCCTCTACCTCACGACCTCGGCCTTCACCCTCGCCAAGGTCATCCGTGACCGCCAGGAGGCCGGCCAGATCCACAGCCGGGTCGACCAGGCCCGACTGGAGAAGATCCTCGCCGAGCACGACCCCTTCCAGAAGCTCTGAGCCTCCGATCTCTAAGCGCTTGCTCACCCTCGTTGTATGGTGTTCGTCCTGACGGGGTCCGAGAGGGAGTGTGGGATGAGCGCGGCGGAGGAGACGCCCGGGGGCGAGGACATGCCCTGGGGCGAGGTCACGCCCGAGGCGGCCCGGCGGTTGCTGGTGGCCGCCGTCGAGGCGTTCGCCGAGCGCGGCTACCACGCCACGACCACCCGGGACATCGCGGGCCGCGCCGGCATGAGCCCGGCCGCGCTCTACATCCACTACAAGACCAAGGAAGAGCTGCTCCACCGGATCAGCCGCATCGGTCACGACAAGGCCCTGGAGATCCTCCGGGCCGCGGCCGACCGCGACGGCACGGCCGCCGAGCGGCTCGCCGACGCCGTGCACTCCTTCGTCCGCTGGCACGCCGAGCGCCACACGACCGCGCGCGTCGTCCAGTACGAGCTCGACGCCCTGGGCCCCGAGCACCGCGCCGAGATCGTGGAGCTGCGCAAGCAGTCCGACGGGGCGGTGCGCCGGATCATCGACGAGGGCGTCGAGGCGGGTGAGTTCGTGGTGCCGGACGTGCCCGGCACCACGGTCGCGGTGCTGTCCCTCTGCATCGACGTCTCGCGCTGGTTCAACACGCAGGGCCGCCGCTCGCCCGACGAGGTCGGCGCGCTCTACGCCGACCTCGTGCTGAGGATGGTCGGGGTCCGGAAGTAGCCCGGGCCCCGGCAGGCGTCGCCGGCCGGGGCTCAGAAGTAGTAGCGGGACACCGACTCGGCGAAGCACACCGGCTTGTCGGAGTCCTCGCGCTCCACGGTCACCGCCGCCGTCACCTGCACGCCACCGCCCGCCTCCTCGACCTTCGTCAGGACGGCCGTGGCGCGCAGCCGCGAGCCGACCGGTACGGGGGCGGGGAACCGCACCTTCTCGGTGCCGTAGTTGAGGCCCATCTTCATGCCCTCGACCCGCAGGACCTGCGGCACGAACAGCGGCAGCAGCGACAGGGTCAGATAGCCGTGCGCGATCGTCGCGCCGAACGGGCCGTCGGCGGCGCGCACGGGGTCGACGTGGATCCACTGGTGGTCGCCCGTGGCCTCGGCGAAGAGGTCGATGCGCTTCTGGTCGATCTCCAGCCAGTCGCTGTACCCCAGCTGCTCGCCGACCCCCGCGCGCAGTTCCTCGGCGGAGGTGAAGATCCTCGGCTCGGCCATGTTCCTCGTCCCTTCTCGTATGACGTACCGGAGCGGCATGCCGACGACATACCGCTCGGTATCTAAGCGCTTGCTCAGCATGTGGGGTCCGGGGGCCGCTGTCAACGGCCGCCCCTGACGCACCAGTAGGGTTCGTGGAGTGCCGCAGATTCCAGAGAAGATCCACGAACTCACCGTCGGCCAGCTCTCCGCCCGTAGCGGAGCCGCCGTCTCCGCCCTGCACTTCTACGAGGCGAAGGGGCTCATCAGCAGCCGCCGCACCACGGGCAACCAGCGGCGCTACGGCCGTGACGCCCTGCGCCGGGTCGCCTTCGTCCGGGCCGCCCAGCGCGTCGGCATCCCCCTCGCCACGATCCGCGACGCGCTCGCCCGGCTCCCCGAGGAGCGCACCCCCACGAACGAGGACTGGGCGCGGCTCTCGGCGGCCTGGCGCACGGAACTCGACGAGCGCATCAAGCAACTGGGCCGGCTGCGCGACCACCTGACGGACTGCATCGGCTGCGGCTGCCTGTCCCTGGAGACCTGCGTCCTCTCCAACCCCGACGACGTCTTCGGCGAGCGGATGGCGGGCTCCCGCCTGATGCCGGTCAACCGGCCCCCCGCGGAGGACTGAGGGGTACGAGGGACAGACGCGGGGTTTCCGGGTTACGGGGCTACAGGGGTACGGGGGTCACGAGGGGTACGCCAGGGCCGCCCCGACCAGTTCGGCGCTGGAGCGGGCCCGGGCCCCGTCCGGCAGGAGCAGGGTGTCGGCGAGACCGACCCGGGTGCCGAGCCCGAGCCGGCGGGCGAGGCGCAGCACCGGCCACGCGCCGCCGTCCGTGCCGTGGAGCAGGACCGGCACCCCCGACGGGACGTCGAGGCCCCCGAGCAGGGCCTGGGCCGATGCTCCGGCCGTCGCCGGGTCCTGGTCGGCGACCTCCGCCCGGACCCGCAGTACGCGGGACGCCAGGGGCGAGCGCGCGAACCGCGCCGGACCGTCCGTCCCCGACCGCACCCCGGCCTCGACGCCCACCCCGAGCTCCAGGAGCGCCGCCGCCACTTCCTCCGCGCCCGGCTCGTGCCAGTCCACCGACGCGTGGTCCGGGAGGCCCGGACCTTCCAGGAGCGCGGCCCAGGACCGCACCCGCTCCAGACGGCGCCCGGTGTCGGTCTCGGCGGGCGCCCCCGCCGACACGCCCACCGGCACGGCGACGGCCGTCCTGACCGCGGTCAGGACCGGGGCGAGCACCCGCGGCGAGAGGGACTCGGCGCCGCAAGGCGTGCGCGGGTGGACCCGTACCTCCCGCGCGCCCGCCGCCACCGCGAGGGCCGCGGCCTCCGCGATCGACTCCGGCGACATCGGGACCCCGGCGGAGTCCCCGGGCCCCCGTGACCCGTTGAGACACGCCTGAAGCACGTGGAACACCGGAGGCACTGGCGCCACATGAGGCACGCGAACCGCCTCAGGCCTCAAGCTCTTCACGCCGCCGGAGCCAGCGGCCGGCGGACGTCCCCCCTGGCCCGGGCCAGCGCACCCGACGTGAGTACCGCGCGCGGGACGCCCACACCGCAGTCCCCGCACACCGGGCCGAGCCACGGCTCGTACGCGTCCACCGACCCCGCCCGCCACTCGATCCGAGGCCCCGCACACACCGGACACCGCTCGCCCGGACCGTCCTCCAGGGCGGCGATCAGCCGGCGCAGCACCTCCGGCAGCGGATCCGACGGGTGCACGGCCGGGTCACCGCACCGCACCACCCCGTTGCCGCCCCAGACCCGCCGGTGCCAGTCGTCGACCGCGCCGAGCCCACGCAGCCCGTCGTGCTTCTCGCGCCTGCGCCGCGCGGCGAACTGCTCCTCGTACGCGAGCCACACCGCCCGCGCCTCCTCCAGCTCGTCGAGAGCGGCCACCAGCCGCCCCGGATCGAGCTCCCGGTCCTCGGGACCGAACCTGTGCCTGCGGCACAGATGGTCCCAGGTCGCCCTGTGCCCGTACGGCGCGAACCGCTCCAGACACTTGCGCAGCGAGTACCTGCGCAGCGCCGTGTCGCACCCGGGATCGCGCACCTGTCTCGCGAGACTCCGGAATCCGGCCATCTCTCGCCACCTCCGTCGCTGGTCCTACCGCGGTATCAGTGGGACGAACGAGTGGCCCGCCGTGTTCCATCGAAATCCGGATGGCAGCCATCAACGGGGCGGGAGAGATCACCGGAGTACAGCGGAACCCAAGCGTCCGATGGGGTTCAGGGACGGCCCGCGCGGGCCGCCGACACCACCACCCGGGCCAGCTCGGTACGGCGGATGTCACTGTGCGAGCGGACCACCTCCGCCGTGTCCACGTTCACGCACCCGGAGCCCGGCACCCCCTCGCGCGGCACGTCCGCCACGGTCCGCGCCGCCGTGCCCGGCACCCCCTGGACGCCGTCGTGACCGATCGCGCCCCAGCGCGGGTCCCCGGTGCCCGGCAGGGCGGTCAGCGACGCGGAGTCGCCCGCGAGCCGGGACGCCAGCGGGTACATCACCCCGAGCGCCGTGTCGTGCCGCGAGTAGCAGGCCACGACCGGCCCGCGCACCCGGCGCTGCATGTCCCGCAGCGCACCGGACCGCCGCGGGTCGTGCGGCAGCCGGGCGGCGAAGGCGTAGTGCGAGAAGGCCCCCTGGAGGAGCGTCACGGACGCCACCGGCCGAGCTCCCTCCGGCAGGCCGCGCAGCGCGTACGCGACGAGCCGGGCGCCCATGCTGTGCCCGACGAGGTGGACGCGCAGCCCCGGAGCCGTACGGGCGACCTCGCCGAGCAGGGGCCCGAGCCCGGACTCGCCCACCCGTCCGGCCCGCCGCTTCATGACGTAGTAGGTGGCCTGCCGAAGCGCTTCCTTGGCCCCCTTCCAGTACCGCTTGAGCCCCTCCCCGAAGCCCTCCGGGAACTCCCCGTCGGCACCGCCCCCCGGACCGCCCTCCAGGGCCTCCGTGAACAGGGCGCACACCGCCACCGGATCCGCGACCAGGAACTCCGGTACGGGCTCCGCGAAGCCGGCGGCACCCGGCGCGCCCGAGGGCACGTCGGCCAGCTCCCTCAGGAGCGCGCCGAACTCGGCGAACGCGGCCTCGTGCGGCGGCGCCAGCGCCAGCAGCTCCGTGAGCCGCCCGAGGACCGGCTCCTTCTCGGGCAGGACCGTCACCAGCGCCCGGTAGTCGGGCACCGGCTCGTCCGTGAACATCATCGAGGGCCAGATCACCCCCGCGTACCCGGCCTCGACCCCGGGGCCGAACAGACCGGGGAAGGGGGCGAAGAAGTCCGAGCAGAGGCGGGTGGCGCCGGACGGGGAGCTGTTCCACCCGTGGGCGAGCAGCACCAGGTCCGTCACCCCCTGCCGGGCCAGCGCCGCGAGGGCCGCGGACTGTCCCGCCGGCCCGTCGCCGTCCTTGTCGAAGGTGATCTCCCGGTACGGTTCCACACTCATCCCGGTCACGGCCCGACCGCCCCTCCACGTCGAGGTGGCCGCCACACCCCGCGCGGACTGCGCGGGCAGCGGCTCCACGGCCAGCATGCCCGCGCGGGGACCCGTCCAGACGTGTGCCGGGTCGTCAGCGCAGCCGCGCCGCCGAGACCCGGGGGAAGTGGATCAGCAGGTCGTACGAGGAGGGGAGCCGTACGGGCACGACGTCGCCCGGCCAGGGGTACGCGGTCCCGATGTGCCGGACAGGGCGGGACACGCCGAGCCAGTCGCGCGCCGCCGGGGTCGTCCGCCGCAGGTCCAGGTAGAAGGCGCCGGGGGAGACCCGGTCCAGGGTGCCGGCGTGGCTGTCAGGGCCGAGCGGGCCGACGGTGAACGCCCGCAGCGGCTCGCCGGGAGCCTCGGTGTCGTGCGCGTTGAACGAGCCCTGCCCGAAGGAGGCACCGACGCTCACGTAGTCCTCACCGAGGGCGTCCCGCAGGAAGGCGCCCTGGAGCCGCGGGTACTGGTCAGGCTTCGGCGTCACGTACCCGACGTGTCCGTTGTGCGCGGCGAGCAGGATCCGGTCGCCGGTGTGCCGCTGCCACCACACGGTGTTCTCGGCCATGACGCGGTCCCGGTAGAGCATCGCGTCGGCGACACCGTCCGACGTCAGGTCGTGGCCGAACTCGGTACCGACCTGGGCGATTGCACGCGCGTGCTGCACCGCCCAGACATGCGCCTCCCGCGCCCCGGGGCCCGTGCCCGGCCGCTGCCGCTCCAGGAGCGCGAGGGCCCGGTTCACGTCGGCGGCCATCCGCTGCCGCTCGGCGTGCGGCTTGACCATGTACCCCTTCATCCAGGCCTCGACCTCGCCCGTGGGGCGCGAACTCCGGTACAGCTCCTGGAAGCGGGGGAGCAGCGCGGGGCGGGTCCGGGCCACGTACGAGGTGACGGCGTCGAAGACGTTCGGCCCGGCGTAGCCGAGGTCGTTGCCCATGAAGCGGACCTGGTGCCCGGGGTGGAGCTGGTTGTGCCGCCGCATCCAGCGGAAGAGGTCGAGGTACTCCTCGGTGTTCCAGAGGCGGTACGACTCCTGGAACTCGTCCCGCATGATCGCCCGGATGTCACCGCGGCCGGTGCGGATCCACTCGTCGACGAGCAGCCCGGTCGACCAGGGCGCCTCCAGGGCGAAGGTGGTGAAGCCCCGCCGCTCCACGAGGTGTTCGAAGATCCGGTGCTTGACCTCGAAGAACTCCGCCGAGCTGTGGGTGGCCTCGCCGATGCCGACGACCTTGGCCGAGCCGATCATCCGGTCGAGCGGGCGCAGGTCGGTCAGGGGCTGTGCGGTGCGGGCGAGTTCGCGGGCGGGATCGGGTGCGGCCGGGGTTCCGGCCGCACCGGCGGCGGGCGCCAGGGTGCCGAGGCAGGCGGCCACCAGCAGCCCGACGAGGGGCAGCCTCCGACGCCGTAAGGACGACCCGGGGGACTTGGGGGAACGAGAAGAACGGAAAGAACTGGAGAGGTTCATGGGGCAAGCGTGGTCGGCGGCACACCCCCGGGAACATCCCGCCCGCACCCCTGTCGACCGGGGGACAACCCCCGTCAGCGGTAGAGCAGATGCTCCCGCCGCACCGCCCGGAAGGCCGCCAGGTCCGCCTCCCACGCCCCGACGACCTCGTCGGTGTCCGCGCCCGCGTCGATCAGGGTCCGCACCCGGGCCGATCCGGTCAGCTTGTCGATCCAGTGGTCCGCCCGCCAGGCGAAGCCGGACCACGACCGCCGGGCGGTGACCAGGAGCCCGATCCCGGTCCGTACCGGGTCGAAGGCCTCGCGGTCGTGGACGTGCAGCTGCACACCGCCCACGGTCTTCCCCTGGAACTTGGAGAAGGTCGGGGCGAAGTACGCCTCGCGGAAGCGGACTCCGGGCAGACCGAGCGCGTTCGCCGCCTCCGCCCACCGCCGGTCGACCCCCTCGGCGCCGAGCAGCTCGAAGGGACGGGTCGTGCCCCGTCCCTCGGAGAGGTTCGTCCCTTCGAAGAGGCACGTGCCGGAGTAGACGAGCGCGGTGTCGGGCGTCGGCATGTTCGGGCTCGGCGGCACCCACGGCAGCCCGGTCGCGTCGAAGAAGTCGGTGCGCCGCCACCCCGTCATGCGGACGGTCTCCAGGGCCACGGGCGCGCTCAGGAACTCCGCGTCGAAGAGCAGGGCCAGCTCGGCCACCGTCATGCCGTGCGCCTGCGCGATCGGCTCGCGCCCGACGAAGGTCGCGAAGGCCCGGTCGAGGACGGGCCCGAGAGCCGCCCGCCCGGTCACCGGGTTCGGCCGGTCGAGGACGACGAACCGCTTCCCGGCGAGCGCGGCGGCCGCCATGCAGTCGTACAGCGTCCAGATGTACGTGTAGAAGCGCGCGCCGACGTCCTGGATGTCGAAGACGACCGTGTCCGCCCCGGAGGCCGTGAAGACGTCCGCCAGCGGCTGCCCGCTCTTCAGGTACGTGTCGTAGACGGGCAGGCCGGTCGCAGGGTCGTCGTAGCGCCCCTCGGAGCCGCCGGCCTGGGCGGTGCCCCGGAAGCCGTGCTCGGGTCCGAAGACGGCGACCAGGTCGACCCGCTCGTCGGCGTGCATCACGTCCACGACGTGCCGGGCGTCGGCGGTGACCCCGGTCGGGTTGGTGACGACGCCGACCCGCTCGCCGGCCAGGAGGGCGTACCCGTCCGCCGCGAGCCGCTCGAAGCCGGTACGGACGCGGGGGCGCCCGGCGCCCGGGGCGGCCGAGGCGACGGACGCCGTGGCGGCCACCGCCCCGACGGCACCTCCGGCGGCCAGCAGACTCCGTCGCGACAGGCTCATGCGGAAACCTCCTCGATCGCCGTCCCCGGCCGGGGCGGGTGACATGGGCACGCACGCTAGCGCTCCTGACCGCCCCGGGGAACGAGGCGTGCGGACCGACTCTTCCCCCATCACATACCGACTGGTTAGTCTGTCGTCGTCGCGGCATCGCGGTACCGGCAGACTGCGGAGAGGTGGGTCCATCCATGAGCGCGGACACGAGTGCCCTTCAGGGCGCCGGAGTGGTCGTCACGGGCGCGGGCGGCGGGATCGGTGCGGCGCTCGCCCGCCGCTTCGCCGCCGAAGGGGCCCGCGTCGTCGTCAACGACCTCGACCCCGTCCGTACCAAGGCCGTCGCCGAGGAGATCGGCGCCATCGCGGTCCCGGGCGACGCCTCCGCCGTCGTCGACGAGGCCCGCGAGGCTCTCGGCGGCCCCGGCTCCATCGACGTCTGGTGCGCCAACGCCGGACTCTCCTCGCCCGGCGACGCCTTCGCCGACGAGGACGTCTGGGCGGCCGCCTGGGACGTCAACGTCATGGCCCACGTCCGCGCGGCCCGCGCCCTGCTCCCGGAGTGGCTGGAGCGCGGCAGCGGCCGCTTCGTCTCCACCGTCTCCGCCGCCGGGCTGCTCACCATGATCGGCGCTGCGCCGTACAGCGTCTCCAAGCACGGCGCGTACGCCTTCGCCGAGTGGCTCTCCCTCACCTACCGCCACCGCGGCCTCAAGGTCCACGCGATCTGCCCGCAGGGCGTCCGTACGGACATGCTCACCGCCGCCGGATCGGCCGGCGAGCTGGTCCTCGCCCCCACCGCCATCGAGCCCGAGGACGTCGCCGACGCCCTCCTCGACGCCATCGACGCCGACCGGTTCCTCGTCCTGCCCCACCCCGAGGTCGCCGGCTACTACCGCAACCGCGCCACCGACCCCGAGCGCTGGCTCGGCACCATGAACCACGTCCAGCGCGCCTGGGAGACGGGCTCCCGCTAGCAGGTGCTCCGACAGATGGGAAGATCTACGGACGGGAACGGTGTTCCCCCCACCAGGAACGATCACGAGGGAAGGCGGCGGAGCATGGCCAGGACGACGGACGAGAGCGGGGCGCCGGTCCCCCAGAGGCTCCTCGCCGCCGCCACCCGGCTCTTCGCGGAGCAGGGTTACGACCGCACCTCCGTCCAGGAGATCGTCGAGGCCGCCGGGGTCACCAAGGGCGCCCTCTACCACTACTTCGGCTCGAAGGAGGACCTCCTCCAGGAGGTCTACGCCCGGGTCCTGCGCCTCCAGCAGGAGCGCCTCGACGCCTACGCGGACGCCGACGCGCCCGTCGAGGACCGGCTGCGCGGGGCCGCCGCCGACGTCGTCGTCACCACCATCGAGAACCTCGACGACGCCGCCATCTTCTTCCGCTCCATGCACCACCTCAGCCCTGAGAAGAACAAGCAGGTCAGGGGCGAGCGGCGGCGCTACCACGAGCGGTTCAGGGCGCTGATCGAGGAGGGCCAGCAGTCCGGCGTCTTCTCCGCGGCGACCCCCGCCGACCTGGTCGTCGACTACCACTTCGGCTCGGTGCACCACTTGTCGACGTGGTACAGCCCGGACGGCCCGCTCACCCCGCAGCAGGTGGCCGACCACCTGGCCGACCTCCTGCTGCGGGCCCTCCGCCCGTAGCGGGGTCTCGCGGGTCAGAGGTACTGCTTCAGCTCCCGCCGCGCCAGCGACCGCTGGTGCACCTCGTCCGGGCCGTCCGCGAGCTTCAGCGTCCGTGCCGCCGCCCACAGTTCGGCCAGCGGGAAGTCCTGCGAGACCCCGCCCGCCCCGTGCGTCTGCACCGCCTTGTCGATGATGTCGACCACCGCGCGCGGGGTCGCGATCTTGATGGCCTGGATCTCGGTGTGCGCGCCGCGGTTGCCGACGGTGTCCATGAGCCAGGCCGTCTTCAGGACGAGCAGCCGCAGCTGCTCGATCGTCACGCGGGCGTTGGCGACCCAGTTCTGGACGACGCCCTGCTGGGCGAGCGGCTTGCCGAAGGCGGTGCGGGAGACCGCGCGCCGGCACATCAGCTCCACGGCCCGCTCGGCCATGCCGATGAGCCGCATGCAGTGGTGGATCCGGCCGGGCCCGAGCCGGGCCTGCGCGATGGCGAAGCCGCCGCCCTCCTCGCCGATCAGGTTCGCGGCCGGGACACGGACGCCGTCGAAGACCACCTCGGCGTGGCCGCCGTGGGAGTGGTCCTCGTACCCGTACACCTGCATCGCCCGCCGCACCTCGACGCCGGGAGTGTCGCGCGGCACGAGGATCATCGACTGCTGGCGGCGGAGGTCGGGCCCGTCGGGGTCGGTCTTGCCCATGACGATGAAGACCCTGCAGTCGGGGTTCATGGCCCCGGAGATGTACCACTTGCGGCCGTCGACGACGTAAGAGTCGCCGTCCCGCCGGATCCGGGTCTCGATGTTCGTGGCGTCGGAGGAGGCGACCTCGGGCTCGGTCATCGCGAAGGCCGAGCGGATCTCGCCCGCGAGGAGCGGCTCCAGCCACTGCTTGCGCTGCGCCTCGTCGCCGAACTGGGCGAGCAGCTCCATGTTCCCGGTGTCCGGGGCCGCGCAGTTGAGGGCGGTCGGCGCCAGGTGCGGGCTGCGGCCGGTGATCTCGGCGAGCGGCGCGTACTGGAGGTTGGTCAGCCCGGCACCGTACTCGGCATCGGGGAGGAAGAGGTTCCACAGGCCCTGCCGCTTGGCCTCGGCCTTGAGCTCCTCGACGACCGCCGGGGTGTCCCAGGGGGAGGCGAGCAGGGCCCGCTGCTCCTCGGCGACGGCCTCGGCCGGGTACACGTGCTCGTCCATGAAGGCGAGGAGCCTCGCCCGCAGTTCCTCGGTGCGGGAGTCGTACGCGAAGTCCATGGCGGATCAGCCTTCCTGGAGGGTGGTGAGGCCGTGCTCGATGAAGACGGGGACCAGTTCGCCGATGCGGTCGAAGCCGGCGCCGACCGTCTGCCCGAGCGTCCAGCGGTAGTGGATGCCCTCCAGGATCACGGCGAGCTTGAACCAGGCGAAGGCCGTGTACCAGGCGAGGGCGGAGGTGTCGCGGCCCGAGCGGGCCGCGTAGCGCTCGGCCAGCTCCGCGGCGCTCGGGTGCCCGGGGGCCGTGGCCGTCGTGGAGATGGGGGAGTTCGGCAGGTCGAGCGGCGTGCTGTACATGACGAGCAGGCCGAGGTCGGTGAGCGGGTCGCCGAGAGTGGACATCTCCCAGTCGAGGACGGCCCGGATGCGGTCGTCCCCGTCGATGAGGACGTTGTCGAGCCGGTAGTCGCCGTGGATCACGGTGGGCGGTGGCGAGCCGGGCAGCGCGCGGCCGAGCGCGGCGTGCAGCTCGTCGATCCCCGCGAGCTCCCGGCCGCGTGAGGCGTCGAGCTGCTTGCCCCAGCGGCGCAGCTGCCGGTCGAGGAAGCCCTCGGGGCGGCCGAAGTCGCCGAGCCCGACGGCCGCCGGGTCGACGGCGTGCAGGTCGACGAGCGTGTCGACCAGGCCGAGGACGGCGGCGCGGGTGCGCTCGGGGCCGAGCGGTGCGAGCTCCTCGGCCGAGCGGTACGGCGTCCCCTCGACGAACTCCATGACGTAGAAGGGCGCCCCGAGCACCGACTCGTCCTCGCAGAAGAGCACGGTCCGGGGGACGGGCACGCCGGTCCCGGCCAGGGCGCTGATGACGCGGTGCTCGCGCCGCATGTCGTGCGCGGTGGCGAGGACGTGGCCGAGGGGCGGCCGGCGGACGACCCAGCGTCCGGCGCCGTCGGTCACGACGTACGTCAGGTTGGAACGGCCGCCCTCGATCAGTCGGGCTTCGAGGGGGCCGGCCACCAGGCCGGGCCGCTCGCGGTCGAGGAACCGGCGCAGCGCTTCGGGGTCGAGGCCTGGTGGCGGGGCGGAACTCATGGTGCGTACCTCCGGATCGGCTTCGGTCGTCGTTCATGATGACCGACCAGTCGGTATGTCGTCCAGAGGTGGGCCGGGAAAGCCGCTGCCGCACCCTGGTCCTGGACCCCATCCCTGAATAGGGTTCACATATGGATGCGCTGAAGCTGCTCGTCGACGAAGTCCGGCTGACCCCGATCCTCATCTCCGACCCGCCCCTCCTCAACGTCCAGGGCGTCCACCAGCCCTACACGCCACGACTCGTGGTGGAAGTGGTCACCAGGGGCGGGGTGAGCGGCCTCGGGGAGACGTACGGCGACGGCGTCTACCTCGGCCTCGCCCGGCCGCTCGCCGAGGCCCTGCCCGGCCACGCGGTCACGGACGTGAACGCGCTCTTCGCTCTGGCGTCCTCCGTCGAACCCGCCCTCCCGGTGCCGACCGGGGGAGTCGACGCGGCAGGCCTGCGCGGGGTCAGGACCGCGGACAAGCTCCGTCTCTCCGTCGTCTCCGCCTTCGAGACCGCCTGCCTCGACGCCCTCGGCAAGACCCTCGGCCTGCCCGTCCACGCCCTGCTCGGCGGCAAGGTCCGCGACTTCGTCGAGTACAGCGCCTACCTCTTCCACCGCTGGGCCGCCCATCCGGGCGCGGGCCCCACGGACGACTGGGGTGCGGCCCTCGACCCCGCCGGGATCGTCGCCCAGGCCCGTCGCTTCGACCGCCTCCACGGCTTCCGCTCCTTCAAGCTGAAGGGCGGCGTGTTCGAGCCCGAGCGGGAGATCGCCGCGATCCGCGCGCTCGCCGAGGCGTTCCCGGGCCGCCCGCTCCGCCTCGACCCGAACGGCGCCTGGTCGGTGGAGACCTCGCTGGCCGTCGCGCGCGAACTGAAGGACGTACTGGAGTACTTGGAGGACCCGGCGAGCGGCACCGGCGCCATGGCCGAGATCGCCTCCCGTACGGACGTGCCGCTCGCGACCAACATGTGCGTGACCACCTTCGAGGAGGTCCCGGAGGCCTTCGCGAAGGGAGCGGTACGGATCGTCCTCTGCGACCACCACTACTGGGGCGGCCTGCACCGCACCCGAGAACTGGCCGCGCTCTGCCGCACGTACGGCGTCGGACTCTCCATGCACTCCAACACCCACCTGGGCATCAGCCTCGCCGCCATGACCCAGGTCGCCGCCACACTGCCCGGACTCCACCACGCCTGCGACACCCACTACCCCTGGCAGACGGAGGACGTCGTCACCACACGCCCCGTCTTCCGCGCCGGCCGCCTCGCCGTCTCCGACGCCCCGGGCCTCGGCGTCGAGCTCGACCGCCCGGCCCTCGCCGCCCTCCACCGCCGCTGGCTGGACGACGACGGCACCCTCCGCGAGCGCGACGACGCGGCGGCGATGAGGGCCGCGGACCCGGGGTGGACCCCCGGCAGGTGGTAGCCCCCGCCGCCCGCCGCCCGACCAAGGGCTACGCGTGACAGGCCACCGGCACCCCGCCGTTCATGGCCGCCATGTCGCCGAAGACCGCCGCCGGGTCCAGCGGCGACCCCTCCGGCAGGCCGGCCAGCTCCGCGTACGCGCGGTGCAGGTTCGCGACGAGCCGCTCGCTCTCCTGCCATGCGGCGAACTCCCCGAGCTCCGCGCCCCGCGCCGTCTCCAGCGGCGTCGCCCCCTTCGCGTACCCCTCGGCGGCCAGCTCCCGCACCCACAGCAGGTACCGCTCCGTCGTGTCGTACGCCGAAGGGTCGGTCACCCGCCCGTGCCCCGGCACCACCGTCGGCGCGTCGAGCGAGCGCAGCAGGTCGAGCGCGCGCAGCGACCCGGCGAGCGACCCCATCGGCAGGAAGGGCGTCCCGCCGTGGAAGACGAGGTCGCCGGTGAAGACCACGCCCTGCTCGGGGAGGTGCACGATCGAGTCGCCCGTGGTGTGCGCGGGACCCGGGTGGATCACCCGTACCTCGATGTCGCCGACGTACAGCGTCACCCGCTCGCGGTACGTCACGGACGGCGGCAGGATGTCGACGCGCCCGAAGTCGGTCTGCGGCCACAGCAGATGGAGCTGGTGCCCGGCGGCGAGCTGTTCGGACCGGCAGTTCTCGTGGCCGACGATCCGCGCCTCCGGCCGGAACACCCCGTTGCCGTAGGTGTGGTCGCCGTGGTGGTGGGTGGTCACGATGGTCCGGGGCAGCGGCAGCCCCTCCGCGAGGACCGCCTCGCGCAGCAGCAGGGCCCGCCGCTCGGTGGCCGCGGTGTCGACGAGGAGGGACTCGCCCGCGTCGCCGAGGAAGCCGGCGTTGTTCAGACACCAGCCGCCGTCGGGCTGGACGAAGGCGTGGACGTTCGGAGCGAGCGCGACCACATAGGGATCGGTGGCAGACAAGAGGGTTCCCCCGGCTGAGAGCTCAACTGGACGGGGGAAGAGTGCCAGTTGACAAGCGCAGGAGAAAACCGGCCCGGCCCGACCGGGGCGTGGGGCTCAACGGTTCTGCGCGTCAACGGTCGTGGGCGTCAGTGGTCGTCCCAGTGGTTGCCGTGCGCCGCGTGCCGGTGCCCGTCGTGCGCGTAGTCGAGGTGATCGCCGTGCGCGACGGCGGTGTGCCCGCACTCCGGCCCGTGCGTGTGGTCCGGGTGGGTGTGCGCGACGTGCAGGGTGGTCTCGCACTCGTCCCAGTGCCCGGCGTGCTCACGGTGCAGATGCCCGTTGTGGGCGTAGTCGACGTGGTCCCCGTGCTTTACGGAGGTGTGCCCGCACGACGGACTGTGGGAGTGCGCGTGGGTGGCGTGCTCGTGGTGGAGGACGGTCATGACGTGGCCTCTGCGGAAGGGACGGCTGACCCTTCCAGGCTAGTCCTGCGCGCCCTTTTCCTCCCGGTTCGCCTTCTCACCAGATGAGTGCGGCCCCGAAGACGGCCAGTGCGATCGTGCAGCCCGCCGCGAGCAGCGCGCCCCGGTGGGAGAGCGGGTGCGGCCGGGCGGTGCTCAGGGAGCGGATCCTGCGATGGGCGACGGCCAGGAAGCCGACCCAGACCAGTGCCGAGAGCGCGAGCGCGGTCAGCCCCGTCGCCGTGGCGTCGCCGTGCAGGGCCAGCTTGACCGCGAGGACGGCCACCACCGTCCACGACAGGGTCGTACGCCGCCACGCGAGCCGCGTCCGCTCGGGCTGGAGCCCGGGGTCACGGACCTCCGGATCGGGGGCCCCCGTGCCGTGGGCCTCCGTCACCGCCCGGTCACCCCGTCCAGCCGAAGACCACGACCACCACCATCGCGAGCGCCACCACGGCCACCACGAGGCTCAGCACCGCGGGGAACCGGGACGCCGGCAGGTCCTCGCCGCGCCGCATCGCCCGCTCGCAGCGCACCCAGTGGTTGACCGCCCGCAGCGCGCACAGCACCCCGGCCGCGAGCAGCGCGAGGGCGAGCCCGACCCGGATGCCCCAGCGCAGGTCCGGCAGGAACTGGTCGACGGCGAAACCGCCGCCGATCAGGGCGAGAGAGGTCCGGATCCAGGCCAGGAAGGTCCGCTCGTTGGCGAGGGAGAAGCGGTAGTCCGGCGTCTCCCCCTCGTCCCGGATCCGCTGCGGCGCGAACCACAGCCGCAGACTCTGCACGAAATCGCTCACACGTGCACCCTAACGGTCGGATGATCGGCCTGCCCGGTGCTCGGCACCGGCTCCCGCACACCCTCACCGACCTTCCCTCGGGCCCCACGGCGACCTCAGCGTCCCCCTCACCGGTCCCGGTCCGCCCCCTCACCCGCCCCCGTCCGTCCTCACCGGCCCCCGTCCGCCCGCAGCCGCTCGTACGCGGCCAGGCCGTCGGGCACCCACTCCCAGTCGCCGAGCCGCTCGGCCAGCTCCTCGTCCGTCAGGAAGGCGTGCCAGGCGACCTCCTCCACCTGCGGGTCCACCGGAAGCTCGCACCGGACCTCGTACACCGCCGACCACCACTTGCCGGCCACGCCCCCGGAGTCGTACAGGAACTTGAGCACCGGCTCGGGCCGGGGCAGTCCGGTGACCCCCAGCTCCTCCTCGGCCTCGCGGAGGGCGGCCTCGTCGTAGGACTCGCCCGCCCCGACGACCCCGCCGACGAACATGTCGTACAGGGAGGGGAAGAGCAGCTTGTCCGGTGTCCTGCGGTGCACGAAGGTCCGGCCCTCGGCGTCCCGGACGCGGACGAAGACGCAGCGATGGATCAGGCCCCGCGCGTACACCTCACCGCGCGGAGCCCGGCCGATCACCCGGTCGTGCTCGTCGACCACGTCATGAATCTCTTCAGCGGCACTCATGACCGCCATCCAAGCAGGAGGGGTTCGTCACTGCCCCATGACGTACTTGACGGTCGGACCGGTGGTCCAGCCGCCGTCCACCGCGAGCTCCGCACCCGTCACGTACGAGGCGGCGTCCGAGAGGAGGAAGACGACCGCGCCCGCGATCTCGTCGGCCTCGCCGACCCGGCCCATCGGGGTGTTCGGGTACTTGCCCTCGCCGCGCTCGATGCCGACCGACGCCGTCATCGGGGTGTACGTCATGCCCGGGTGGACGGAGTTGACGCGGATCCTCGCGGTACCGAGCTCCACCGCGCCGATCTTCGTCAGCCCGCGCACGCCCCACTTGGAGGCGCCGTAGCCCGCGGTCAGGGCCAGGCCCATCAGGCCGGCGGCCGAGGAGATGTTGACGATCGAGCCGCCGCCCGCCTCCTTCATCGCCGGGATCGCGGCCTTCATGCCGATGAAGACGCCGGTCAGGTTGATGTCGAGGACCTTGCGGAAGTGCTCGACGGACTCCGTCTCCAGGAAGGCGCCGGTGGAGATGCCCGCGTTGTTCACCAGGCCGTGCAGCCCGCCGAACTCCGCCACGGCGTACGCGACGGCCGCCGCCCAGCCCTCCTCGGAGGTCACGTCGTGGTGGAAGAAGCGCGCCCGCTCGCCGAGCGCGTCGGCGGTCGCCTTGCCGTCCTCGTCCAGGACGTCGGTGACGACGACGTTGGCGCCGGCGGCCACGGCCTGCCGGGCGGCCTCGGCGCCCAGGCCGCGGGCGCCGCCGGTGATGAGCACGGTCCTGCCGGTGAGGTCGTTCATGAAGGGTCCCTTCGCGGTGATGCCGGGTGATTCAGACGCTCCGGGGCTGTGCGGCCCGGAGAAGCGCGGTGGTCGTCTCGACCAGGTCGGCGAGGAAGAGGGCCTCGCCCGTGAGGGGTTCGGTGCCGTCGAGGTACTGCCGGGCCCGGTCGGCCAGGGCCGCGCCCACCACGGTCAGCGCCAGATCGAGGCGCTCCAGGAGCAGGGGCTCGGGCAAGTGGGAGGCGGCGAGCCGGTCGGCCATCCGCTCGATGAGGTGCCAGTAGACGGTGCCGTCGAGCGTGGGGTGGGGGGTGCGGGTGCGGATCCCGCTCTCGTGGCTGAGCTGGGCGGAGATCCGCAGGCAGCGGCGGCCCCGGTCGGTGCGCAGCTCGCTCGCCTCGGCCGTGACGAGGGCGGCGACGAGCTCCTTCAGGTCGTCGCCGGCCGCGTCGAGCAGCGGCGCGAGGACCTGACGCGTACGGGCCTGGCGCCCGGCCATGACCGCGTCGAGGAGCCCGGCGCGCGAGCCGAAGTGGTACTGCACCGCGGAGGGGTTCGCCTGTCCGGCCAGGGCCACGACGTCCCGCAGCTGTGCGCCGTCGACACCCTTTGCGGCGAAGATCTCCTCCGCCGCGCGGATCAGCTTCTCCCGGGTCTCGGGTCCCGATGTTCTCGCCATACGACCATATTAATGCCCGACATTAGAAAACGGGAGGGCCGCGGGAATGGAGACCGAGGGAGAGGAGAAGCGGCAGCGGAGACGGACGAAACAGTTGACTCGATACATCCGTGTATCCAAGATGCGATCCATGTCCTACGACGCTGATGTGATCGTGATCGGAGCCGGCCTCGCCGGGCTCGTCGCCACCGCCGAGCTGGTCGAAGCCGGCCGCACCGTGATCCTCCTCGACCAGGAGCCCGAGCAGTCCCTCGGCGGCCAGGCCCACTGGTCCTTCGGCGGCCTCTTCCTCGTCGACTCGCCCGAGCAGCGCAGGATGCGGATCAAGGACAGCCACGCCCTCGCCCTCCAGGACTGGTACGGCACGGCCGGCTTCGACCGGACCGAGGACCGCTGGCCGAGGAAATGGGCCGAGGCGTACGTCGACTTCGCCGCCGGCGAGAAGCGCTCCTGGCTCCACGCGCGCGGGGTGCGGTTCTTCCCCGTCGTCGGCTGGGCCGAGCGCGGCGGCTACGACGCCAACGGCCACGGCAACTCCGTCCCCCGCTTCCACATCACCTGGGGCACGGGCCCCGGCCTCGTCGCCCCCTTCGAGCGCAAGGTCCGCGAGGGCGCCGCCCGGGGCCTCGTGGACCTCCGCTTCCGGCACCGCGTCACCGGCCTCGGCCGCACGGCCGGGACCGTCGACACCGTCACCGGCGAGATCCTGGAACCCTCCTCCGCCGCCCGCGGCGAGGCCAGCACCCGCACGCCCACCGGCACCTTCGAGCTCCGCGCCCAGGCCGTGATCGTCACCTCCGGCGGCATCGGCGGCAACCACGACCTCGTCCGCGAGCAGTGGCCCGCCCGGCTCGGCACCCCGCCCGCGAAACTGCTCTCCGGTGTCCCCGCCCATGTCGACGGCCTCATGCTCGGCATCGCCGAGAAGGCCGGCGCCAACCACATCAACCGCGACCGGATGTGGCACTACACCGAGGGCATCGAGAACTGGAACCCCATCTGGGCCAGGCACGGGATCCGCATCCTCCCCGGACCCTCCAGCCTCTGGCTCGACGCGACCGGCAAGCGGCTGCCCGTCCCGCTCTTCCCCGGCTTCGACACCCTCGGCACCCTCGAACACATCATGCGGACCGGCCACGACCACACCTGGTTCGTCCTCGACAAGCGGATCATCGGCAAGGAGTTCGCGCTCTCCGGCTCCGAGCAGAACCCCGACCTGACCGGCAAGTCGATCCGCGACGTGATCGGCCGGGCCCGCGCCGACGTCCCCGGCCCGGTCCAGGCGTTCATGGACAAGGGCGCCGACTTCGTCGTCGAGGACGACCTCGCCGCCCTCGTCCGCGGCATGAACCGGATCACCGGCGAGGACCTGATCGACGAGACGGCGCTCCGCCGCGAGATCACCGCCCGCGACCGCGAGATCGCCAACCCCTTCACCAAGGACCTCCAGGTCACGGCGATCCGCGGTGCCCGCAAGTACCTGGGCGACAAGCTCATCCGCACGGCCGGCCCGCACCGCATCCTCGACCCCAAGGCGGGCCCGCTGATCGCCGTACGCCTCAACATCCTCACCCGCAAGTCCCTCGGCGGCCTGGAGACGGACCTCTCCTCCCGCGTCCTGACGGAGACCGGCGAGCCCCTGCCGGGCGTCTACGCGGCGGGCGAGGCCGCCGGCTTCGGCGGCGGCGGGGTCCACGGCTACCGCTCCCTCGAAGGCACCTTCCTCGGCGGCTGCATCTTCTCGGGAAGGGCGGCGGGCCGGGCGGCGGCTCAGGCGGTCGGCTGACGGCGGACCCGCCGCCGGGGCAAGATGACGGAGTGACAAAACGTGTGGTTTTCATGTCGGTTGGAGCGCTCCTGGCCCTAGGAGGCCTGGCGGCCTTCCTCGTCCTGCAGGGCCTGGACGCGGCGGACAAGTGGAGCAGCGTCCTGAGCCTGTTCTTCACGGTGGCGGGCTTCGCCCTCGCCGTCGCGGGGTTCGTCGCCCGAGGCACCACCCAGTCGGCGGACCGGACCGTCACCGGAGGATCGCTGCACCAGATCAGGAACGTCACGGGAGACGTCGTCATCACCTCCGGCGGCGGCAGCGGCACGAGCACCCCCGCCCCGCCCGCCGCTCCGGCCGAGGGCCAGGGCGGCGGCGGGACGCAGTCGGCGCACGGCGCGCGTACGGCGGGGGACCTGCACCAGATCGACGGGGTCGGCGGCTCGGTCCGCATCGAGCCCCCGACGTCCTCGACGCCATGAGGGGATTCTTCAAGCGCCGCAAGGCGGCGCAGACGGCGGAAGGGGCGACCATCCAGGGCCCGCTCACCCAGATCAGCGGGGCGCGAGACGTCCACGTCACGATCGGAGCCGTCCCGTCCCCGGCCCGGGCACCGGAGATCGAGTCGGCCCGCGAGGCCTACGCCACCCGCGTCCGCCAGCGCTACGGCCGCCTGGACCTCGAAGTCCTCACCCCCCTCCGGGAACAGGACGAGCACCCGGCCCTGCAGCTGCGGGACGTCTTCGTTCCCCAGTCCGTACGGGCCGACCCGCCGCCCGTCGAGCTGCCCCAGGAGTTCCTGCGCCGCCTCAAGGACCCGGCCGAGGTCGAGCTCCACGACCTGCCGCCCGGCATCGACCGCGAGACGGTCGACCGCGTCCGCCGTGCCTACCAGGAGCGGCCACCGCTCCCCGTACTCGACGTCCTGACGACGCCCGAGCACGACCGTGTGGTCCTGCTCGGCCACCCGGGCTCCGGCAAGTCCAGCCTGGCCCGCTATCTGGCGCTCGTCCTCACGTCTCCCGAGCCCCCTCGGTCCCTCGACGCACTGCACGACAGCCTCCCGCTGATCGTCGAACTCCGGGAGTACGCACAACCCGTCTGGCGCGAGCGGACGTTCGAGGACTTCCTGGCCCACCAGTACGTGACGGAGGGCCTCGGACTGCCGCCCGAGACGCTGACCGCGCTGCTGGCGGGGGAGAGCCCATACAAGGCCCTCGTGATCTTCGACGGCCTGGACGAGCTCTTCGAGAAGGACGTCCGGGACGCGGTCACCCGCCGCATCGCGGGCTTCGCGGCCCGCCACGCCCGGGCCAGGATCGTCGTCACCTCACGCGACTACGGCTATCAGCGGGCCGTCCTGGACGGTGCGGGCTTCACCAACTTCATGCTCCAGGACCTCGACCGGGAGCAGATCGGCGCGTTCGCGGGGCAGTGGTTCGCGCTGGCGTCCCCGGACGACCCGGACCAGGCCCGGAAACTGACCGAACGCGTCACGACGGCCGTCGACGCGTCCGCCTCGGTCCGCGAACTCGCCGGCAATCCCCTGATCCTCACGATCCTGGCGATCATCGGCCGCCGCCGCGAACTCCCTCGCGACCGGCGCACGGTGTACGAGCACGCCGTCGACGTCCTCGTGGAGCACTGGGACCCCAGCAAGTACCTCAAGGACAGCCGTGTCGAGGAGCACCTTCCGTATCTGGCCGCCGAGGACAAGCGCGAACTCCTGCGCTTGATCGCGCGCCAGATGCAAGAGGGCCACGGAGGTATCTCGGGCAACCACATCGCGGGCCCGGACCTCCTGAAGAGCTTCGAGGAGTACCTCAGGGACCGCTACGCCCTCCCACCGGATCGCGCGGCGACGGCGGCCCGGGTGATGCTCGACCAGTTCCGCCACCGCAACTTCATCCTCAGCCGCTACGGCGGCGAGGTCTACGGCTTCGTCCACCGCACGTTCCTGGAGTACCTGGCGGCCACGGACCTGGCCCACCGCTTCAACCGCGAACGCAGCCTGTCGGAGGAAGACCTCCAAGAGCTCTTCGTGGTGAAGGTCCACGACCCGACGTGGCACGAGATCCTGCTGCTCCTGGTGGGCCTGCTGGACGAGCGGTTCGTGGCGGGGGTGATCGACCGCCTGCTGGCGCCGCGCGCGATCGCGGTGCCCGTGGGAGGTGACGGTGATCTGGCGTTCGCCGAAGCGGCCTTCGCGGCCCGTTGCCTGGCCGAGGTGCGCCGACTGGGGGCGCTGGCCCCGCAGAGCACGGCCCTGGTGGAGACGATCATCCGTCTGTTCGATGTGGCCCGTGCGCTGGGCACTACCTTCTTCTACCCCTACCAGCACATCGAGTCCCTGGGACCGTCCCTGGCGGCTCTGGGGCCCCACTGGACGGGCAGGGAGAGCTACCTGTGCTGGCACGAGCGGTGGGCCCGCGACGACGAGTCCGGCGAGCACATGTCGGCCAACACGACGGAGCAGCTCACTGCGGACATCTCCCTTGCCCTGCGAGGCACAGAGGACGCGCCCGACGTGGCACACCTCACGGAGACGGCCCTGACAAGTGACAGTGTCCTGGCGAGGGTCGGCGCCCTCCACTTGCTGGTGCGCAGGGCGGGCACTGAGCCGCGGACGCGGGAGCTGTTGGAGCGCTGCCTGCGGGAGGACCCGAACGGCGAGGTGCGGGCGGTCCTCTCCCGCCTCGCGTACGACGACGGGGCTGACCCGGCCTGGGTGGCCCGGCTCGCCGTCGAGCGGCTGACCGAGGACCAGCACTGGCATGCTCGATACGCAGCACTTGAGTGTCTGCGACGCCTCCGGATCGACACCCCGGACGTACGAGCCGCAGTTCACCGCGCTCTCGACGATCCCCGCCTTCGCCGGTACGCCATGGATTTTCTCGTCGCCCATGCCGAGAACGGGGCGGAAGCGGCGGAGCTGCTCCGGAAAGAACTGGAGGACGACGATCCCGGAATCCGCGCGGCAGCATTGACCACCGTGGTGGCACACACACGCGACGAACCCGTGGTCCGCGCGCTCGTCCAGCGGTACCTGAAGCGCGACGAGGTCCCCGTGCTCCTGGCTGCCGCGATCGAGGCCGTCCGGGAGATCGGCTCCGACGACCCGGGCACGGACGGCCTCCTGCACGAGCTTCTGGATCACCCCGTCGCCGAGATCCGAGGGTCCGCCATTCGTTGTCTGGCCGAGGCGGGCACGCCGATCGACATGCTGTCGGACCTGCTGTCGCACCGGCTGATTCATGACGAGGACGCTGGGGTCCGAGGCTCCGCCCTCCACCTGCTCGTGGAACACGTGGGCCATGAATCGGCCGTGTGGGACGCCCTGCTCGACCAGGCACGGAACGACCCGAGCCGGTGGCTCCGGGAGGAGGCCCTGCAAGGCCTCATGAAGCTCGATGCCGAGGCAGCGCGCGACGTGGTCGTCGAACTTGCCCACCTCGAGACATGGGCCTATTCCCACCTGCTCACCACGTACGGGCACGACACGGAGGCGATACGCGTCGTCTTCGATCACGCCTTGGACGACGAGAGCGCCGACAGACGGTGCACCGCCCTCGTGATTCTCCTGGAACACCGCAGTGGCCCCGAACTGGCCGCTCTCGCCCAGGACCGCTTCGACAACGACCACGCCCCGGAGGTCAGGCTCACCGCCTTTCGCGTCCTCGCCGACCTCCGTCGCGACAGCCGGGAGCTGCTCCCGCTCCTCCGCCGAGCAGCCGAGACCGACGACATCCGGGAGATCCGCGACGTCGCCGCCGCCCTCCTCGCCGCCCTCGACCCTCAGCCCCCGGGCTGAATCAACTCCACCACCCGGAACCGCTCCGCCACCACCATCGTCCCGTCGTCCACCACGAAGTGCGGGTCGCCCAAGGCCTCCCGCATCTCCTCGCTGTGCCAGAAGCGCTCGTGGGCCGATCGCCACTCCGCCACCGACGCGTACCCCTCGCCCTCGTCGAGCGCGTGCCGGAGGTCCACCTCGCCGAGCGGCAGGACCCGGACATCCGTCACCTCCACGACCGCCACTTCGCGACCGTCCGAGTCGATGAGCGCCGAGCGCTCGCCCGGCTCGGGCAGCTCCTCGTTCTCGATCTCGTACTCCACGAGGAGGCCCGTCGTGGAGACCTTCTCGCCGGCGAGCACCGCCGCGACGAGCTGGTCCCGCAAGGGGCCGGGGAAGGCGAGCAGATAGGGCTTGAGCGCGTCAGGGCCGGTCATGGCCGACAGTCTGTCAGTCACGACCGGCCCGCAGCGCGGAATTTCGCCGGGCTACAACACCAGCGACAGCAGCAGCACGAACACGATGCCCACGACCGAGATGATCGTCTCCATCACCGACCAGGTCTTGATCGTCTGGCCGACGGTCATCCCGAAGTACTCCTTCACCAGCCAGAACCCGGCGTCGTTGACGTGGCTGAAGAAGAGCGACCCCGCACCGATCGCGAGCACGAGCAGCGCCGTCTCGCTCGTCGACATGCCCTCCGCGAGCGGAGCCACGAGCCCCGCCGCCGAGATCGTCGCCACCGTCGCAGAACCGGTCGCCAGCCGGATCGCAACCGCGATCAGCCAGGCGAGCAGCAGCGCAGGGATGGACCAGTTCTCGGAGAAGTCCAGGATCATCTGGCCGACGCCGATGTCGATCAGGGTCTGCTTGAAGCCGCCGCCCGCGCCGACGATCAGCAGCACGCCCGCGATCGGGGCGAGGGACTTCTCGACGGTCGAGGACAGCCGCTCCTTGGTGAATCCGGCCGCCCGGCCCAGGGTGAACATGCCGACTATGACGGCGGCGAGCAGCGCGATCAGCGGCGAGCCGATGACGTCGGTGACCTTCTGCAGGCCGTTGTCCGGGTTGTCGACGACGATGTCGACGAGCGCCTTGACCAGCATCAGGACGACCGGCAGCAGCACGGTCGCGACGGTGGCGCCGAAGCCGGGGCGCTTGTCCAGGTCCTCGGAGGGACGCGTGGGGATCATGTTCTCGGGGGCCGGGATGTCCACCCAGCGCGCGGCGTACCGGGAGAACAGCGGACCGGCGATGATCACGGTCGGGACGGCGACGACCAGACCGAGGGCGAGGGTGACGCCCAGGTTCGCGCCGAGGGCGTCGATGGCGACGAGCGGCCCGGGGTGCGGGGGGATGAGCCCGTGCATCACGGAGAGGCCGGCGAGGGCGGGGATGCCGATCCGCATCAGGGAGTAGTTGCCGCGCTTGGCGACCAGCAGCACGACCGGGATCAGCAGCACGATGCCGACCTCGAAGAAGAGCGGCAGGCCGATCACGGAGGCGATGAGGACCACCGCCCAGGGCATCGCCCGGCCGCTCGCCCTGGCCAGGATCGTGTCGACGATCTGGTCGGCGCCACCGGAGTCGGCGAGGAGCTTGCCGAGGATCGCGCCGAGCGCGATCAGCACACCGACGCCCGCGACGGTGTTGCCGAGGCCGGTGGTGAAGGACTTGATCGTGTCGGCGAGCGGCGCACCCGCGAACGCGCCGAGCGCGAGCGACCCGATGGTCAGCGCCAGGAACGCGTGGAGCTTGAACCGGGTGATGAGCAGGACGATGAGAGCGATGCCGGCGAGCACGGCGATACCGAGCTGGGCGTTGCCTGCCGAGGTGATGGGTTCGGCGGCATCCGCTGCCAGGATCTCGACACTGAGACTGGTCACGGGGGTGTCCTTCGTACGAGCGGGGAACGGGGGACGGAAGGTCAGCCGGCGAGAGCGCGCAGCGCGGCGACCGCCCGGGCGGCGATTTCTTCGGGGGTGCCGGAGACGTCGACGGCGACGCCGGCCTCGTCCTCCTCCAGCGGCTGGAGGGTGGCGAACTGGGAGTCGAGGAGCGCGGTGGGCATGAAGTGCCCCTTGCGCGCGGACATCCGCCCCTCGATCAGCTCCCGGTCACCGGTCAGATGGAGGAAGACCACTCCGGGGGCCGCGGCGCGCAGCCGGTCCCGGTAGGCCCGCTTCAGCGCGGAGCTGCTCACCACACCGCCGAGCCCGGCCCGGTCGTGCGCCCACGCCCCGATGGCGTCGAGCCAGGGCGCCCGGTCGGTGTCGTCCAGGGGGACGCCGGCCGACATCTTGGCCACGTTCGCCGCCGGGTGGAAGTCGTCGCCCTCCGCGTAGGGGAGGGCCATCGCCTCGGCGACCAGCGGCCCGATGGTGGTCTTGCCGGTACCGGCGACGCCCATCACGACGACGACCGTCCTCGCCTCGGGCTGGGGGGTGGTGCTCATGGGTGGTGCCTCGCTGTCTTCTTCGACATCGATCCGTCGCGCCCATGAAACCCATTGGGTACGACGTATTCAAGAGCCTGTGACGTAAAAGTAGTACTTTTAATTCCCGAGGTGATCATCCGTGCGCGCACGCATAGGCTTGCGACCATGACGACACCGGCCCAGGGGCTTCATTCGCACGTCCTCGCCACCCTGGGTCTCGCGATCACCGCGGGGGAGTACCCGCCGGGCACCGTGCTGCGCACCGACGAGCTCGCCCAGCGCTTCGACGTCTCCCGGACCGTGGTCCGCGAGGTCGTGCGCGTCCTGGAGTCCATGCACCTCGTCGAGTCACGCCGCCGCGTCGGCGTGACCGTGCTCCCCACCGCGAGCTGGAACGTGTACGACCCCCAGGTCATCCGCTGGCGGCTCGCCGGCGCCGACCGCCCCCGCCAGCTCCGCTCCCTCACGGTGCTCCGCTCGGCCGTCGAACCCGTCGCCGCCGGTCTCGCCGCCACGCACGCCACCCCCGAGCAGTGCCGTGAGCTCACCGAGCAGGCCCTCGGCATGGTCGCGACCTCGCGCGGCCGGCGCCTGGAGGAGTACCTCGTCCACGACATCGCCTTCCACCGGGTCGTCCTCAACGCCTCGGGGAACGAGATGTTCGCCCGCCTCGGCGACGTCGTCGCCGAGGTCCTCACCGGCCGCACCCACCACCACGTGATGTTCGAGGACCCCGACCCCGCCGCCGTCACCCTCCACGTCCAGGTCGCCGAGGCGGTACGGGAGCGGGACGCGGCCCGCGCCGAGGAGCTCACCCGCCAGATCGCGGTCGGCGCCCTCCAGGAACTGGACGTTCTGGCCCCGTGAAGCTCTGAACTAGCTCAAATATGGGCGATCAGTGACATGCGCCACAGTCAGTCGGCGCTCTTGCCGTGAGGATGTGCGCTGGTCGTGCCGGGGAGACCCCCATCGGGCACGGCCGGGAAGTACCGCACAGCTCCCCCCTCACGAAGGCGAACAACTCCATGACTGACCGCGTCATCGCGGCCGAGCCGCTGTCCGCCGTTCCGGCGAGCCCGGCCGCAACCCCCCACGTCGACGCAGGCGACGCCGGTTACCGCAAGGACCTCAAGTCCCGGCACATCAACATGATCGCCATCGGCGGCGCCATCGGCACCGGCCTCTTCCTCGGCGCCGGCGGCCGGATGTCCCAGGCGGGACCCTCCCTCTTCATCGCCTACGCCGTCTGCGGCGTCTTCGCCTTCTTCGTGGTGCGGGCCCTCGGCGAGCTGGTGCTCTACCGCCCCTCGTCCGGTGCGTTCGTCTCCTACGCCCGTGAGTTCATGGGCGAGAAGGGCGCCTACACGGCCGGCTGGCTGTACTTCCTCAACTGGTCGACGACCGCCGTCGCCGACATCACCGCGGCCGCCACCTACGCCCACTTCTGGGCCATGTTCAGCGACGTCCCGCAGTGGATCCTCGCCCTGATCGCCCTCGCGGTCGTCCTCGCCGCCAACCTCATCTCCGTGAAGTACTTCGGCGAGATGGAGTTCTGGTTCGCGATCATCAAGGTCGGCGCCCTCGTCGCCTTCATGCTGATCGGCATCTTCCTCGTCGTCACCTCGCACGACGTCGGCGGCCACACCCCGGGCCTCGGCAACATCACCGACAACGGCGGCATCTTCCCCAACGGCATGATGCCGATGCTGCTGCTCATCCAGGGCGTCGTCTTCGCCTACGCCTCCGTCGAGCTGTGCGGCGTCGCCGCCGGCGAGACCGAGAACCCCGAGAAGATCATGCCGAAGGCGATCAACTCGATCATGTGGCGCGTGGGCCTCTTCTACGTCGGCTCCGTCGTCCTGCTCGCGCTGATCCTCCCGTACACCGCGTACTCCGGCGACCAGAGCCCCTTCGTCACCGTCTTCGACAAGCTGGGCATCCCCGGCGCCGCCGGCGTGATGAACCTGGTCGTCCTCACGGCCGCGCTCTCCAGCCTCAACTCGGGCCTCTACTCCACCGGCCGCATCCTGCGCTCCATGTCGCTCTCCGGCTCCGCGCCGAAGTTCACCGGCGTCATGAACAAGGGCGGCGTCCCCTACGGCGGCATCCTCCTCACCGCCGCCTTCGGCGTCATGGGTGTCGCGCTCAACTACGTGATGCCCGGCGAGGCCTTCGAGCTGGTCCTCAACTTCGCCTCGATCGGCATCATCGGCACCTGGGCCATGATCATGGTCTGCTCGCTGCTCTTCTGGCGCAACGCCCAGCAGGGCAAGCTCACCCGCCCCGGCTACAACCTGCCCTGGGCCCCGTACACCCAGATCGTGACCATCGTCTTCCTCGGCTCCGTCCTCGTCCTCATGTGGATGGACGGCGGCATCAGCCGCACCACCGTGAACTGCCTGCCGCTCATCGCGGCGGCCCTCGTCGGCGGCTGGTTCCTGGTCCGCAAGCGGGTCCGCGCGACCGCCGCGGCGGCCCGCGACTGACCTCCCCCACGGGAACCGGCGAGACCCCCACAGGCACGGCCTGTCGGGGTCTCGCCTCTTGTCAGGAGATAGTGGTACGCAGGAGCCTTACAAGATCCGGTCGGAGAAAAGGAAGTTCGCGATGCCGCAGCACGTCCAGGGGGTCATCGCCCCCGGCAGGAACGAACCGGTACGGGTCGAGACCATCGTCATCCCGGACCCCGGCCCCGGCGAGGCCGTCGTGAAGATCCAGGCCTGCGGCGTCTGCCACACCGATCTCCACTACAAGCAGGGCGCCATCAACGACGAGTTCCCCTTCCTGCTCGGCCACGAGGCCGCCGGAATCGTCGAGTCGGTCGGCGAGGGCGTCACCGACGTGACCCCCGGCGACTTCGTGATCCTCAACTGGCGCGCCGTCTGCGGCACCTGTCGGGCCTGCGAGCGCGGCCGCCCCTGGTACTGCTTCGCCACCCACAACGCCAAGCAGAAGATGACCCTGCTCGACGGCACGGAGCTCTCGCCTGCCCTCGGCATCGGCGCCTTCGCCGAGAAGACCCTCGTCGCCGCCGGCCAGTGCACCAAGGTCGACCCCGCCGTCGCCCCCGAGGTCGCGGGCCTCCTCGGCTGCGGCGTCATGGCCGGCATCGGCGCCGCCATCAACACCGGGAACGTCGGCCGCGGCGACACCGTCGCCGTCATCGGCTGCGGCGGCGTCGGCGACGCCGCGATCGTCGGCTCCCGCCTCGCCGGAGCCGCGAAGATCATCGCCGTCGACATCGACGACCGCAAGCTGGACAAGGCCCGCGAGATGGGCGCCACCCACACGGTCAACTCCCGCTCCACCGACGCCGTCGAGGCGATCCGCGAGCTCACCGGCGGCTTCGGCGCCGACGTCGTCATCGAGGCCGTCGGCCGCCCCGAGACCTACGAGCAGGCCTTCTACGCCCGCGACCTCGCCGGCACCGTCGTCCTCGTCGGCGTCCCCAGCCCCGAGATGAAGCTCGAACTCCCCCTCCTCGACGTCTTCGGCCGCGGCGGCGCCCTCAAGTCCTCCTGGTACGGCGACTGTCTGCCCTCCCGCGACTTCCCGATGCTGATCGACCTGCACCAGCAGGGCCGCATCGACCTCGCCGCCTTCGTCACCGAGACCATCGGCCTCGGCGACGTCGAGAAGGCCTTCGCCCGCATGCACGAGGGCGACGTCCTCCGCTCGGTGGTGGTGCTGTGATGACCGCCCGCGTGGACCACCTCGTCACCTCCGGCACCTTCAGCCTCGACGGCGGCACCTGGGACGTCGACAACAACGTCTGGATCGTCGGCGACGACACCGAGGCCATCGTCATCGACGCAGCCCACGACGCCGAGGCGATCCTCGCCGCCCTCGACGGCCGTGCCCTGCGCGCCATCGTCTGCACCCACGCCCACAACGACCACGTCGACGCGGCCCCGGCGCTCGCGGCCGCCACCGGCGCCCGCGTCCTGCTCCACCCCGCCGACCAGCCGCTGTGGAAGCAGACCCACCCCGACCACACCCCGGACGGCGAGCTGGCCGACGGCCAGGTCCTCACGATCGCCGGCACCGACCTCGTGGTCCTCCACACCCCGGGTCACGCCCCGGGAGCGGTCTCCCTGTACGCCCCCGACCTGGGCACGGTCTTCACCGGCGACACCCTCTTCCATGGCGGCCCCGGCGCGACGGGCCGGTCCTTCTCGGACTTCCCGACGATCGTCGAATCGATCCGGGAGAAGCTCCTCACCCTGCCCCCGGAGACGGTCGTCCGCACCGGCCACGGCGACCCGACGACGATCGGCGCCGAGTCCCCGCACCTCCAGGAATGGATCAACCGCGGCCACTGAGAGCCTGCCGGCTCTCGAACCGCACCTCGTCACCCGTGAACGGGTCGGGGAACTCCAGCGTCCGCGCCAGCAGTTGCAGCGGACGCGAGAAGTCCTCCGGCCCGTCCTCGCGCACCACGGGATAGACCGGATCGTGCAGGATCGGCAGCCCCAGCGCGTTCATGTGCACCCGCAGCTGATGCGTCCGCCCGGTGACGGGCGTCAGCCGGTACCACCCGAGCCCTCCCGCGTGCCGGAGCAGCTCGACGCGGCTCTCGCTGTTCGGCTCGCCCGGCACCTCCCGGGCGGCCATCACCCCGCGCTCCTTCTCGATACGGCTCCGGACGGTCACCGGCAGCTCCACCGCCGGGTCGTACGGGGCCACCGCCTCGTACTCCTTGCGCACGAGCCGGTCCCGGAACAGCGTCTGGTATGCCCCCCGGTCCTCCTCCCGTACGACGAAGAGCACGAGCCCCGCCGTCAGCCGGTCCAGCCGGTGCGCGGGCTGCAGCCGAGGCGATGCCAGCTCCCGCCGCAACCGCGCCGTCGCCGTCTCCGTCACATGCCGCCCCCGCGGCATCGTCGCCAGAAAATGCGGCTTGTCCACGACCAGGATCCGCTCGTCGCGGTACACCACCCCGATCGGGAACGGCACCGGTGTCTCGGCGGGAAAGTCCCGGTGGAACCAGAGATACCGCCCCACGGCGTACGGCTCGTCCCCGCCGACGGGACCGTCCGTCCCCACGAAACGGCCGCTCAGCAGCATGTCCTCGACCCGCCCGGCACCGATCGCGCCGGAGTACCGGTCGAGCAGATGGTCCCGCACGGTCCCCCAGTGCCCCTCGGGATCCTCCGGCAACCGCACCCGCACCGGATCGATCCCGTTCCGCTGGGGAAGGGGCGAAGTGGGGGCCTTGGATCTGCGTCGCACCGGTCCTACCGCCTAACAAGAAAGACCCCACATGATGTGGGGTCTTTCGATGGTGTCCGAGGGGGGACTTGAACCCCCACGCCCGATAAAGGGCACTAGCACCTCAAGCTAGCGCGTCTGCCATTCCGCCACCCGGACAAGGTGTCTTGTCTTCCGGGCCGCTCGGCCCTTCCGACGAGGAAAACAATAGCAAACATCTGAGGGGGTCGATCACCACCCCCGACCGCCCCCGCGGCGACCCCGTCGTGTGACGGCGGTATGTCGGCCGACCGTCGCCCTTGGGCGGGGAGGGGGCCACGCGGGAGGATAGGGGCGATCACCAGGAAGCACGTGGGGCACGTAGTGGGAGGAAGCAGCGTGAGCGAGTCGAAGACGGCACGGAGCATCGCCGGCGAGGACGAGGTCGTCGACCTCTGTCGCGACCTCATCCGCATCGACACCAGCAACTACGGCGACCACTCCGGCCCGGGCGAGCGGGCGGCGGCCGAGTACGTCGCCGAGAAGCTCGCGGAGGTCGGACTCGAGCCGAAGATCATCGAGTCGCACAAGGGGCGGGCCTCGACCGTCGCCCGGATCGAGGGCGAGGACCCGTCCCGCCCGGCCCTGCTCATCCACGGCCACACCGACGTCGTTCCGGCCAACGCCGAGGACTGGACCCACCACCCCTTCTCGGGCGAGATCGCCGACGGCTGTGTCTGGGGCCGCGGCGCCGTCGACATGAAGGACATGGACGCGATGACCCTCGCGGTCGTCCGCGACCGGATGCGCAGCGGACGCAAGCCCCCGCGCGACATCGTCCTCGCGTTCCTCGCCGACGAGGAGGCGGGCGGCACGTACGGCGCCCGGCATCTGGTCGACAAGCACCGGGACGTCTTCGACGGGGTCACGGAGGCGATCGGCGAGGTCGGCGGCTTCTCCTTCACGGTCAACGAGAACCTGCGGCTCTACCTCGTGGAGACGGCCCAGAAGGGCATGCACTGGATGCGGCTGACCGTCGAGGGCACGGCCGGCCACGGCTCGATGACCAACGACGACAACGCGATCACGGAGCTCTGCGAGGCCGTGGGCCGCCTCGGCCGCCACCAGTGGCCGGTGAGGGTGACCAAGACCGTGCGGTCCTTCCTCGACGAGCTCTCGGACGCGCTGGGCACCCCGCTCGACCCCGAGGACATGGACGGCACCCTCGCCAAGCTCGGCGGTATCGCCAAGATGGTCGGGGCCACCCTCCGCAACTCGGCCGCCCCGACCATGCTCGGCGCCGGCTACAAGGTCAACGTGATCCCCGGCCAGGCCACGGCGCACGTCGACGGCCGCTTCCTGCCCGGGTACGAGCAGGAGTTCCTGGCCGATCTCGACCGGATCCTCGGACCCCGGGTGAAGCGCGAGGACGTGCACGGCGACAAGGCCCTGGAGACGAGCTTCGACGGCGCCCTGGTCGACGCCATGCAGCTGGCCCTGCGCGCCGAGGACCCGATCGCCCGCGCCGTGCCGTACATGCTGTCCGGCGGCACCGACGCCAAGTCCTTCGACGACCTCGGCATCCGCTGCTTCGGCTTCGCGCCGCTCCAGCTGCCGCCGGAGCTCGACTTCGCCGGCATGTTCCACGGCGTCGACGAGCGCGTGCCGGTCGACGGCCTCAAGTTCGGCGTCCGTGTCCTGGACCGTTTCCTCGACGCCTGCTGAATTCGTCCACCCTTTCGCATGTGACCGGAAAGAGTGAATGAACTCGGGGGCTCGTAGCCCCCTCCATTCCCCCTCGTTACAGGTGGTGCGGTCCGCGGCTGGGATCGCATTGGCAACTAGGAGGAATAATGATCAAGAAGGTCGTCGCTGCTGCGGCTGCCACCGGCGGTCTCGTTCTCGCGGGTGCGGGCATGGCCGTTGCCGACGCGGGCGCTCAGGGTGCCGCCATCGGTTCCCCCGGCGTGCTCTCGGGCAACGTCGTCCAGGTTCCCGTTCACGTCCCGGTGAACGTGTGCGGCAACACGGTCTCCGTGATCGGCCTGCTGAACCCCGCCTTCGGCAACACCTGCGTCAACGCCTGACGTTGTGCCTCGCCCTGTGAGGGCGTGAGCCGGTCCGGCCCCGGAGTGCGTGCCATGCACTCCGGGGCCGGTGGCCATTTCCGCCCCGGGTTCTCCACCCGGTGGCGCTCTTTCGAAGCCGAGAAGGCGAGAGCCGAAAAGGCAGGGAGCAAGCTATGCGACAGGTCACGCGCAAAGGTCTCATCACCGTAGCGGCCGCGGGTGGCGTTTTCGCCGCCGTCGGCGGCGGTTACGCACACGCCGATTCCGGTGCGAGCGGTACGGCAACGAATTCCCCGGGCGTCGCGTCCGGAAACACCATCCAGGTCCCGGTGCACGCACCGGTGAACGCCTGCGGAAACACCGTGAACGTCGTCGGACTGCTGAATCCGGCGATGGGCAACAAGTGTGCCAACACCTCCAAGCCGGGCAAGCCCGGCAAGCCGGGCGGCGGCTCCTCCGCCGGCGGGCACACGAGCAACTCTCCCGGCGTGGGCTCGGGCAACACGGTGCAGGTGCCGGTCGACGTCCCGGTGAACGTGTGCGGCAACAGCGTCACAGGCATCGGCCTGGGCAACGCCGCGGCGGGCAACGACTGCGGCAACGGCATCGAGCCGACGCACCCGGGGAACCCCGGTAACCCGGGCAATCCTGGGAACCCCGGTAACCCGGGGAATCCGGGTAACCCCGGCAACCCCGGCAACCCTGGGAATCCTGGCAACCCCGGTAACCCCGGCACTCCGGGTAACCCTGGGACCCCCGGTACTCCGGGCACCCCCGGGACTCCCGGCAACCCCGGAACCCCGGGCACGCCCGGCAACCCCGGTGGTCCGGGGAGCGAAGGCGGCACGCACACTCCCGGTGCGAACACGCCCGACACTCACGGCCTCACGCAGCCGCATGCCGTCGAGGAGCTCGCCGAGACCGGGTCCGGCCCGCTCGGAGCGATCATTCCCGCCGGCGCGGGTCTGCTGCTCGCCGGTGCGCTGATCTACCGCCGCGCCCGCAGCGCGGCCTGATCGGACCGCACCACGCACGGGGGCCCCGCACACGGCGGGGCCCCTTCTCGTTCTCCTACCAGGTCGCCCGGATCTGGCGGATGATCCTCCGCTTCAACCGCACTCTGCGGCTCCCGTCCCGGTGCAGGCTCAGACGGTCCAACTCCCAGTGTCCGTACTCGGCATGGTCGGTCAGCAGCCGCGTCGCCTCCTTGCGGGAGACACCGCGCGGCACGTACACGTCGACAAATTCGTATTCCGGCATCGCATCTATTGTGCGGGCACCGGCCCGCTACGGATAGCGTGCGTCCCATGTCTGATGCTGCGCAGCCCACCGCTGCCGAGGTACGCGCCGCCGCCGAGGCGGTGAAAGCCGCACTGGACCGTCACCTCGCGGCGGTCGAACGTCGCACGGGGGACGACGACAAGGCCGTCTACGAGGCCTTCAACGCCCTCGCGGCGGCGGCCGAGGAGTACGACGAACTGCTCTACGACCGCTACGACGAGGTCACCCCCTTCGAGATCCCCGGAGCGGACGGCGCGCTGCCGCCCTATGCCGGACCTGACGAACCTCACGCCCTCAGCCTCCTGATCCGCCGCGACTACGCAGTGGCGGAGCCGCAGCGTCTGCTCGCCCAGGCGCGGCGCGTCGCCGAGCTCGACGGCGAGGCCGATCCGACCGGGACGGCGGCCAGGGCCGGCGTCTCCCCCCTCGCCGCGCTCGGGGTCCTCTTCGGCGAGTACGAACCCGACGAGATCGCCTCCCGGCACAAGGAGTTCGGCCTGGAGGAGGGCGACTCCACGCTCTGGGTCACCGCGGCCGAGGAGCTCCCGGAGCCGGGGGAGTGGCTCAACGCCCCCTTCGAGCACGCCGATCCGGAGCGGATCGTCTGCCGCTTCGACGTCAGCTCCGTCTTCGACGAGCAAGAGGACGGTCACGAGGACGAGCACGACGACGGGAACCCGTACGGGGCCGCCGCGCCCGCGGCGGCGGTCGACGGCTCCTGAGGACGGCGGAGGGCCGGGACACCGCAATCGGTGCACCGGCCCTCCGCCGCTTCCCGGCTCCCCGGCGCCTGCGCCGCTACTCCGCGGGCGTGGCGAGGAGCCCCTCCAGGAGCGGACGCAGCCGCGTCGTGCGCTCCGGGGCGATCCCCTCCGCCACGGCGCGGGGCAGCGCCTGGTCCACACCGTGCACGACCGACAGATGGCGCTCCGCCCTGCCGAAGGCCGTGTACACCCACGCGCGGCTCAGGCCCGCCGCCGCGTCCCCGGGCAGCACCGCGACCACCGCGGGCCAGCGCGTCCCGGCGGCCTGGTGCGCGGTGAGCGCCCAGCCGTGCCGCAGAGCCGACTCCACCCGGTCCTTCGGTACGAGGACGTCCTCGTCGCCGCACCGCAGCCGCAGGCCCTCGGCGTCGGCCGACACGACCGTCCCCGTCACCGTCCGGCCCGGCACCTGCGCGTAGGCCACCCGGTCGCCGGGGTCGTAGCCGCCGAAGCGGCCGGGACCGGGGTTGAGCCGCTGCTTGAGGGCCGCGTTCAGCGCGCGCGTGCCCGCGGAGCCGCCGTGGCCGACCGTGACCACCTGGGTCTGTTCGGACGGCACCCCGATCGCCCGGGGAACCGAGTCCGCCACCAGCTGGACCGTACGGTGCACGGCCTCGCCCGCGTCCCGCACGGGGACGATCACGACCTCCTTGCCGGGCGCCTCGACCTGGTTCAGCTCGCCGACGCCGATGCCCGACACGAGCTCGCCCAGCGGCCCCGGATCGGGCACGCGCGAGGAGATCCGCGGGCACACCCGGGCGGCGAGCGCGTCGGTGAAGACCCGCCCCGCGCCCGGTGCCCCCAGGACCTCGGGGTCGCCGCTCAGCACCAGCCGGCAGCCGTCCGGCAGGGACTCCACCAGCATCGCGGCCGTCTCCACGTCGAGCTGCGGCGCGTCGAGGACGGCCAGCACGTCCAGGGCGAAGGCGCCCTCCTCGTCGCGGCCGGGACCTGCGGTGCCGGACAGCAGCGCGGCCACCGTCACCGCGTCCGCCCCGGCGGCGCCGAGCGCCCGCCGTCCCTCCTCCGAGTGGACCGCGACCAGGGCCCGCAGGCCGCGCTCGCGGGCCGCCGCTACGAGCGCGACCGGCTCGGCGCGGGCCGCCTCGCCGCCCGTGTGCAGGACGAGCCCGTGCTCACCGGCGGCGCGGTCGAGCTCGGCACCCTCCCAGGTGCGGGCGGTGGCCGTCCTCACGAGCCGGGCGAGACCGTCCGCGAGGCTCTCCTCCGCGAGGGCGTACCGGTCGAGCCCCAGCAGTACGGGCCCGGCCGGCGCCTCGGCCGCCTCGCTGGGCTCGGCGGATTCCTCCTCGTCCGTGTCGGGCTCCGCCGCCGCCCCCTCCTGCTCCTCCTGGAAGACGAGCACGGCGCCCTCGGAGACGGCCACCTCGACGGCCTTGTCCGGGTCGGCCACCGAGTGCCGGGCGAGCCCGGCGCGCAGGGCCTGGAGCTCCAGGGCGGTGTGCCCCTGGAGCGCGGCCTGCTCCAGGAGCCAGACGGTCAGGGCGACGATCCGGCGCGGGTCGTCGGGCCCGCACGCGGCGCCGAGCAGCGCCCGGGCGAAACCGTCGGCCTGCTCCGGTCGTACCCCGGGCACGGCGAGGAGCTGCCAGGGGTCCTCGCCCAGCGCCCCGGCGGCGCCTTCGCCGAGCACGGCGGCGACCTGTCCCGCGAGGCTCTCGGGCGCGCCGCCCCGGGCCAGCACCTCCCGCACGGCCGCCGTGGTGCCCGGCGCCGGAACCGGCGCCGCGCTCTGCACGGGGGGCCGCACGGTCATGGCCGGGGCGGCCTCGGGGGCGGGACGCCGGGGCGCGGGCTCCGGTGCCTCGTAGAAGGCGCTGCCCGCGGCCGAGCCGCCCTCGACGGCCCGGACCGCCGCCAGGAGGTCGGCCGCCGTGCCGCTCAGCTTGGCGCCGCTCGCGACAGGGCCCTCCTTCTCGGCCTTCCGCGCCTCGATCCGGGCCCGCAGCTCGCGCTGCGCGGCGAGCTCGGCCTGCGCCTCGCTCAGCTCGGGCGTGTCGGAGGCCTGGGCGGCCCCGGTTGCGGCGTCCGTCCCGGCCTCGGTCTCAGCCTCGTCGGCCTGGGCGTCGGGCGTCTCCGACTCGGCGGTCTCACCGGAGTCTGCGGCGGGCCCGGCGGCCCCGGCTCCCTCCCGTACGTCCTCGGCGGGCTCCGCGACGGCCTCCTCGGCGGCCTCGTCGATGGGGGCAACGGCCTCGGGTGCCTCGGGCGCGGTCTCCCCGGCAGGCTCGGTCACAGGGTGCTCCAGTCGTGATCCGGATAGCGGTGCACGGGCGCCGACACATCGTCCAGCGCCCGGCAGATCTCGTCAGGAAGACTAAGGCTCTCCACCGACAACGCGGCCGTGAGCTGCCGCGCCGTGCGCGCGCCGACGATCGGCGCGGTCACTCCCGGCCGGTCGCGGACCCAGGCGAGGGCCACCTCCAGCGGGGTCGTGGCGAGTCCGTCGGCGGCGGTCGCGACCGCCTCCACGATCCGGCTCGCCGCCTCGTCCAGGTACGGCTCCACGAAGGGGGCCATGGTCTCCGAAGCGCCCCGCGAGTCCGTCGGGGTCCCGCTGCGGTACTTGCCCGTCAGGACGCCGCGGCCGAGGGGCGAGGAGGGCAGCAGGCCTATGCCGAGGTCCAGGGCGGCCGGCAGGACCTCGCGCTCCACGCCGCGCTGGAGCAGCGAGTACTCCAGCTGCGCGCCCGCGAGCCGGGTCCGGTCCCCGCCGAGCTGCCAGGTGCCCGCCTTGGCCAGCTGCCAGCCGCAGAAGTTCGCCACGCCCGCGTACCGCGCGCGCCCGCTCCGTACGGCGATGTCGAGGGCCTGGAGGGACTCCTCCAGGGGCGTGTACGGATCGAAGGCGTGCAGCTGCCACAGGTCGACGTGGTCGGTGCCGAGCCGGGAGAGGGAGGCGTCGAGGGCGGCGAGCAGGTGCCCGCGCGAGCCGTCGGTGCGCCGGTCGGGGTCAAGCACGCTGCCCGCCTTGGTCGACAGGACGAGGTCCTGCCGGGGCACGAGCCCTTCCATCAGCCTCCCGAGCAGATACTCGGCCTCGCCCCCGCCGTACACGTCGGCGGTGTCCACGAGCGTGCCGCCCGCGTCCCAGAACGCCTTCAGCTGCTCGGCGGCGTCGTGCTCGTCGGTGTCCCTCCCCCAGGTGAGCGTGCCGAGTCCGATGCGCGACACGCGCAGGCCGGTACGTCCGAGATGCCTCTGCTCCATGGGCGCGAGATTACTGGCCAGGGCACCACGCGGAGAGAGCCTGTGGACAACCGGCCCCTGACGGATGGCGGAGCCGCGCGCTAGAGTCCGGCACACAGGGACGTTACCGATGGGTAAGGGGTGTGTGGAATGCGGCTCGGCATCAACCTCGGCTACTGGGGCGCCGGCATGGACGGCGACAACCTCGCCGTCGCCCAGGAGGCGGACCGCCTCGGCTACGACGTGTGCTGGGCCGCCGAGGCCTACGGCTCCGACGCCCCCACGGTCCTCGCCTGGGTCGCGGCGAAGACGGAGCGGATCGACGTCGGCTCCGCGATCATGCAGATCCCGGCGCGTCAGCCCGCGATGACGGCGATGACCGCCGCCACCCTCGACTCGCTCACCGGCGGCCGGTTCCGCCTCGGCCTCGGCGTCTCCGGCCCCCAGGTCTCCGAGGGCTGGTACGGCGTCAAGTTCGACAAGCCGCTCGCCAGGACCCGCGAGTACGTCGAGATCGTCCGCAAGGCCATGACCCGCGAGCGCCTCAGCTACGAGGGCGAGCACTGGACCCTGCCGCTGCCCGACGGCCCCGGCAAGCCCATCAAGCTCACCGTCCACCCGCAGCGCGAGCACATCCCGCTCTACATCGCCGCCATCGGCCCCAAGAACCTGGAGCAGACGGGCGAGATCGCCGACGGCGCCCTGCTGATCTTCCCCTCCGCCGAGCACCTGGAGGAGACCGCGCTGCGCCACCTGCGCGCGGGCCGTGAGAAGGCCGGGCTGACGATGGAGGGCTTCGACGTCTGCCCCACGCTGCCGCTCGCGCTCGGCGAGGACGTGAACGCCCTCGCCGACGTCTTCCGGCCGTACACCGCGCTGTACGTCGGCGGCATGGGCAGCCGCAAGCAGAACTTCTACAACCAGCTCGCGCAGCGCATGGGCTACGAGAAGGAGGCCGCCGAGATCCAGGACAAGTACCTGGCCGGCGACAAGACGGGGGCCGCGGCCGCCGTGCCCCACAGCCTGATCGACCAGACGACGCTGCTCGGCTCCGTCGAGCGGATCGCCGAGCGGATGACCGCCTACGCGGAGGCCGGGGTCACCACCCTGACGCTCGCCCCGGCCGGTTTCACGCTCGACGAGCGGCTGGCGGCCCTGCGGGCGGGCGTCGAGGCGATGGAGCACGCGGGCCTCGCGTGAGGCGCTGCCCGACTCCGTAGAAGAAAGAAGGCCCGCGGGATGATCCCGCGGGCCCGAGCCTGCGGCCGTGGTGGGGGCTCGGGGGTCTTCCCCGCCACGGCCGTCACCCAGAACAACGGCTCCACAGGGCCCCGGGTTACGCCTCCGGGCCTCACTCTTTCGGCCGAGCCGTCCGGCCCTCCTGTTGCCGCTCCCCGCGGACCGCACTTGACTCGTTGTTCCGGGGGCGTACGGAGTGCGGACACGCGCACGGAGGTGGCGGCGATGCTCACGGCCAAGAGTTTGTTCCAGGAAATCATCGACGACGACGAGTCCTTCCGGCTCTTCTGCTCGATAGCCGCGAGCGGCGAGACCCAGGGAGGCTGGGAGAACGCGCGGATCGCGGCCCTCGTCGCCCCGGGCATGCGCGAACTCGCGCCCAAGATCACCCGGCACGGCGCCGACGAGGACAAGCACGGCCGGATCTTCAAGGCCCTGCTGAAGAAGCGCGGCCTCGAACCCGTCCCCGTACCGCCCGAGACCGACTACACGATGCTGCTCGAACAGCGCGGGATCGGCCTCGCCCACGACAAGCTGCGCCGCGAGGAGCCGCTGACCGAGGCGGACATCATCGTCTACCTCGCCCACAGCCGGGTCACCGAGCAGCGGGCCGCCGACCAGATGGACATGCTCGTCACGCACTTCGGCGACCACCCCGAACTGGGCCGGGCCATCCACATGATCGACAACGACGAGGCGAACCACCTCGCCTACTGCCACGAGGAGCTGCTCCGGCTGGCCCGCGAGGGACACGGCCGCCTCATCCAGCGCACCCTGCGCGAGTCCGCGCTCGCCGAGATCCAGGTCTACCGCGACGTCAGCCTGGCCGTCATGGGCCACATGGGCCGCATCCTGCGCTGGCCCCGGCCCAAGGCCGCCGCGCTCGCCGCAGGGATCCGCGGGATGTACGCGTACGAGCGCGTCGCCGGCTGGCACAAGATGATCGACCTGAGGATGCCCGAGCGCCGCGACGCCCTCGGAGGACCGGCGACCCCCGCCCCCGCCTACTGAGGGCGCGGCCTCACAGCCAGCCGCGCCGCTTGAACAGCCGGTACAGCCCGGTGACGATCCCCGCCATCAGGACGATCAGCGCCGGGTACGACCAGGTCCAGGTCAGCTCGGGCATGTGATCGAAGTTCATGCCGTAGATCCCCGCGATCATCGTGGGGACCGCGGCCATGGCCGCCCACGCCGAGATCTTCCGCATGTCGTCGTTCTGGCGCACGCCCATCTGCGCGAGGTGGGCCGAGAGCACGTCGGACAGCAGCCGGTCGAGCCCCTCCACCTGCTCGTTCGAGCGCAGCAGATGGTCGTTGACGTCGCGGAAGAAGGGCTGGGCGTGCTCGTTCACGAAGGGCACCGAGCCGGTCGCGAGCCGGGCGAGCGGCCCCGCCAGCGGGCCGCTCGCCCGCCGGAACTCCAGTACCTGCCTCTTCGCCGTGTAGATCCGCTCCGCGGTGTTCGCCGGATTGCCGCCGGTCGGCGCGAACACGTCCGCCTCCAGCTCCTCCAGGTCGACCTGGAGCTCGCCGGCCACGTCGAGGTAGTGGTCCACGACGGCGTCGCTCACCGCGTACAGCACCGCCGTCGGCCCGTGCCGCAGCACCGCGGGCTCCGCCTCCAGACGCTTGCGCACCGCCGCCAGCGCGGCGCCCTCGCCGTGCCGGACGGTCACCACGAAGCAGTCGCCGATGAACACCATCAGCTCGCCCGAGGAGACCCGGTCGCTCTCCGGCTCGTAGACGACCGGCTTGAGCACCACGAACAGCGAGTCGTCGTAGACCTCCAGCTTGGGCCGCTGATGAGCCTTCAAGGCGTCCTCGACGGCCAGCGGGTGCAGCGCGAACTCCGAGGCGACGTGGTCGAACTCCGCCTCCGACGGCTCGTGCAGCCCCACCCACAGGAAGGCGTCCCCCGTCACCCGCGCCTCGTCCAGCGCGTCGGACAGGTCGGCGGGCCCCGGAGTCCGGCGCCCGTCCCGATAGATGGCTGAGTCCACGATCACGCGCCGTATTCTCCCTCGCCGCCCTCCACCATGCACGCGCGCGTGGTGCCGAAGTCCCGTTTCCATCCGCCACGCACACGCGCGCGCGTGCACCTAGGCTGGCCGGCATGGCCACGTTGATCCTCGTCCGGCACGGACGCTCCACCGCCAACACCTCCGGAGTCCTCGCCGGGCGCATGCCCGGGGTCGCGCTCGACGAGCGTGGGGCGGCGCAGGCCGCCGCGCTGCCCGGGCGGCTCGCGGGCGTCCCGCTCGCCGCCGCCGTCTCCAGCCCCCTCCAGCGCTGCCGGGAGACCCTGCGGCCGCTGCTCGACGCGCGCCCGGACCTCCCGCTGCACGTCGAGGAGGGGATCAGCGAGTGCGACTACGGCGACTGGTCGGGCCGCAAGCTGGCCGAGCTGAGCGACGATCCGCTCATGGAGGTCGTCCAGGCCCACGCCTCCGCGGCCGCCTTCCCCGGCGGCGAGTCCATGCGCGCCATGCAGAACCGTGCCGTCGCGGCCGTACGGGACTGGAACGCCCGGATCGAGGCCGAGCACGGCGAGGACGCCACGTACGTCATGTGCTCCCACGGGGACATCGTCAAGTCGATCGTGGCGGACGCCCTCGGCCTCCACCTCGACCTCTTCCAGCGCATCCACGTCGACCCCTGCTCGGTCACCGTCATCCGCTACACGCGGCTGCGCCCCTTCCTCCTGCGCCTCGGCGACACCGGCGACTTCGCCGGACTCGTCCCCCGGGAGAGCCCCGACAGCAGCGGTGCGGCCGAGGTCGGGGGTGGTGCGGGCGCACCGTGATCCCTTCGCGCAGTAGGGTGGACGCGCCGTTGTCGTACGACTGTCGAGACTTTAGGGAGCCGGGAACGTGTCCCGTCAGGTGTTCCTCTACGACCCACCGGAGCGTTTCGTGGCCGGCACGGTCGGGCTGCCTGGCCGCCGTACGTTCTTCCTCCAGGCGTCCGCGAGCGGCCGGGTCACGAGCGTCGCGCTGGAGAAGGCGCAGGTCGCCGCGCTGGCCGAGCGCATCGACGAGCTTCTGGACGAGGTCGTGCGCCGCACCGGCGGCAATGCCCCCGTCCCCTCGATCGCCCCCGCCGACAGCGCGGACACCGCCCCGCTGGACGCCCCCGTGGAGGAGGAGTTCCGGGTCGGCACCATGGCGCTCGCCTGGGACGGCGAGGAGCAGCGCCTGATCGTCGAGGCGCAGGCGCTCGTCGAGCTCGACGTGGAGTCCGAGGAGGACCTCGCCGAGGCCGAGGAGCGGCTGCTCCAGGACGAGGAGAACGGTCCGCCGATGCTCCGCGTCCGGCTCACCGGCTCCCAGGCCCGGTCCTTCGCCAAGCGGGCCCTGGACGTCGTCAACGCCGGCCGGCCGCCGTGCCCGCTGTGCAGCCTGCCGCTCGACCCCGAGGGGCACGTCTGCCCGCGCCAGAACGGATACCGCCGCGGAGCATGAGCAGCAGCCCCGAGACCCTGCCGGCCGCCGAGCTGCTCGCCCACGGTGAGCTCACCGTGCGCGGCCGGGTCGGTGAGGCGTCCAACGCCGTGCTGTACTGCTCCGTCGCCCACGAGGGCCGCGAGGCGGCCTGTGTGTACAAGCCGGTCGCGGGGGAGCAGCCCCTGTGGGACTTCCCGGACGGCACCCTCGCGCAGCGCGAGGTCGCCGCGTACGAGATCTCCGAGGCCACCGGCTGGGGCCTGATCCCGCCGACGGTGCTCCGCGAGGGTCCGTACGGCGAGGGCATGGTCCAGCTGTGGATCGAGTCCGACCCGGAGGCGCGGCTCCTCGCGCTCACGGAGGAGGACGAGGCGGGGGAGGGCTGGAAGGCCGTCGGGCCCGCGCAGATCGCCGAGGACCGCACCGCGCTCCTCGTCCACGCCGACACCCCCGAGCTGCGGCGGCTCGCCGTCCTGGACGCCGTCATCAACAACGGCGACCGCAAGGGCGGACACCTGCTGCCGGCCCCCGACGGGCGCCTGTACGGAATCGACCACGGGGTCACCTTCCACGTCGAGGACAAGCTGCGCACGCTCCTGTGGGGCTGGGCGGGCGAGGAGCTGCCCGCCGAGGCGGTCGCGGTCCTGGACGACCTCGACCGGTCCCTGGCGCCCGGAGCGCCCCTCGTGACCCGTCTGGCGGAACTGCTGACCGGTGCCGAGGTGGCGGCCGTACGCGCGCGGGTGGCGGCGCTGCGGGCGAGCGGGAGGCACCCGGAGCCCTCGGGTCTGTGGCCGCCGATCCCCTGGCCGCCGGTCTGAGACCAGGCAGAAAAGTTTCGGCCATCACAGGGGGAGAGCACCTGCACCCCTGGGGGGTATGCACGCAAGCCTCCGACCCGCAAGAGCGCCTAATCGGTCAAGATCCCGGATCCGGTTCGTATCCGGAACACCTGTCCGGTTACGCTCGGGTCATGCATGCCTGGCCCGCTTCTGAGGTCCCCGCCCTTCCCGGCAAGGGCCGCGACCTCCGGATCCACGACACCGCGACCGGCGGACGAGTCACCCTCGCCCCCGGCCCCGTCGCCCGTATCTACGTCTGCGGCATCACGCCGTACGACGCGACCCACATGGGTCACGCGGCGACCTACAACGCGTTCGACCTCGTTCAGCGCGTGTGGCTCGACACCAAGCGGCAGGTGCTGTACGTCCAGAACGTGACGGACGTGGACGACCCGCTGCTGGAACGCGCCATCCGTGACGGCATCGACTGGGTCGGCCTCGCCGAGCGGGAGACCGCCCTCTTCCGCGAGGACATGACCGCCCTGCGGATGCTGCCCCCGCAGCACTACATCGGCGCCGTCGAGGCCATACCGGGCATCATCCCGCTCGTCGAGCGGCTCAGGGACTCCGGGGCCGCGTACGAGCTCGACGGCGACGTCTACTTCTCCGTGGACGCCGACCCGCACTTCGGCCAGGTCTCGAACTACTCCGCCGAGCTGATGCGCCACCTCTCCGCCGAGCGCGGCGGCGACCCCGAGCGCCCCGGCAAGAAGAACCCGCTCGACCCGATGCTGTGGATGGCCGCCCGCGAGGGCGAGCCGAGCTGGGACGGCGGCAGCCTCGGCGCCGGGCGTCCCGGCTGGCACATCGAGTGCGTCGCCATCGCCCTGGACCACCTCGGCATGGGCTTCGACGTGCAGGGCGGCGGCTCCGACCTGATCTTCCCGCACCACGAGATGGGCGCCTCCCACGCCCAGTCCCTCACCGGCGAGTTCCCGATGGCCAAGGCGTACGTCCATGCCGGCATGGTCGGCCTGGACGGCGAGAAGATGTCCAAGTCCCGGGGCAACCTCGTCTTCGTCTCGCGCCTGCGCCGCGACGGCGTCGACCCGGCCGCCATCCGCCTCGCGCTCCTCTCCCACCACTACCGTGCCGACTGGGAGTGGACCGACCAGGTCCTCCAGGACGCCGTGGAGCGGCTCGACCGCTGGCGCGCCGCGGTCTCCCGCCCCGACGGCCCGTCCGCCGACGCGCTCGTCGAGGAGGTCCGCGAGGCCCTCTCCGACGACCTCGACGCCCCGGCCGCCCTGGCCGCGGTCGACCGCTGGGCCGCGCTCCAGACCGCCGAGGGCGGCACGGACGAGTCCGCCCCCGGTCTCGTCTCCCGCACCGTCGACGCGCTCCTGGGCGTCGCCCTGTAAGGGGTGCTTCGGAGCAACATCCTTCCGGGCAACCGCCCTTGGACTTCCTGACGAAGTCCGAGGGCGGTTCCTTTTTGTCCTGTCGCGATGCTCGAATCTGCGCTAAATAGGCGTCATGCAATCATCAATGCGCATGAGAGCTGCAGTCGCCGGTGCACTGCTCGGGTTGCTCACCGCCTTCGCGGGACCTGGTGGCAGTGCCTCGGCCGACCCGTCCGACACCACCGTCGGCGACGTCACCGGATTCACGGCGGACGGAGCCTCCTACCGGCTGACCGCGGGCCAGGCGGAGGCCCGCGTCTCCTTCGTCACCGCCGACACCTTCCGTATCGAACTCGCCCCCGACGGCCGGTTCACCGACCCCACCGGCACCGACATCGTCCTGCCCCAGGGCCCGCCCCCGGCCACCCGCTGGCGGGACCTCGGCGACCGGTACGAACTCGGCACCTCCGCCGTCACCCTGCGCGTCACCAAGTCGCCGCTGCGCTTCTCCGCGGTACGCGCCGACGGCACCCCGCTCTGGTCCGAGTCCCAGGGCCTGACCTGGAACCAGGACCGCACCACCCAGACCCTCGCCCGGGGCGCCGACGAGCAGTTCTACGGCGCCGGCATGCAGAACGGCCGCGGCAACACCACCCACCGCGACAAGACCGTCGAGGTCGGCGTCGACTACAACTGGAACGACGGCGGCCACCCCAACTCCGTGCCGTTCTACCTCTCCTCGGCCGGCTACGGCGTCTACCGCAACACCTACGCGCCCAACACCTACGCCTTCACCGAGCCCGTCACCACGACCGCGCAGGAACGGCGCTTCGACGCCTACTACTTCGCCGGGACCGGACGGGACGCGCTCAAGGACGTCATCGGCCAGTACACCCGCCTCACCGGCAAGCCCTTCCTGCCGCCCGTCTACGGCCTGGAGATCGGCGACGCCGACTGCTACCTCCACAACGCCAACCGGGGCGAACGCCGCACCCTCGACGCCCTGAAGGTCGCCGACGGCTACATCGAGAACGACATGCCCAACGGCTGGATGCTCGTCAACGACGGCTACGGCTGCGGCTACGAGAACCTCGCCGAGGCCTCCACCGGCCTGGGCGAGCGCGGCATGAAGCTCGGCCTGTGGACCGAGGACGGCCTCGACAAGCTCGCCGACCAGGTCAAGGCCGGCCAGCGGGTCGCCAAGCTCGACGTCGCCTGGGTCGGAGCGGGCTACAAGTTCGCCCTCGACGGCTGCAAGGACGCCCACGCGGGCATCGAGGCCAACAGCGACGCCCGCGGCTTCACCTGGGCCCCCGAGAGCTGGTCCGGGGCCCAGCGCTGCGGCGTCCAGTGGTCCGGCGACCAGGCCGGTACGTGGGAGTACATCCGCTGGCAGATCCCCACCTACGCCGGGGCCTCCATGTCCGGCCTCGCCTACACCACCGGCGACGTCGACGGCATCTTCGGCGGCAGCGCCAAGACGTACACCCGCGACCTCCAGTGGAAGACCTTCCTGCCGGTCACGATGACCATGGACGGCTGGGCCGCCAACGACAAGCAGCCCTTCCGGTACGGCGAGCCGTACACCTCGATCAACCGAGCCTCCCTCAAGCTCCACGAGGCCCTGCTCCCGTACATCTACAGCCACGCCCACCAGGCGACGAAGACCGGCGTCGGCCTCGCCCGGCCGCTCGCCCTGGAGTACCCGGACGACCCGAAGGCCTCCACCGACGCCGCCAAGTACGAGTTCCTCAGCGGCGAGGACTTCCTGGTCGCCCCCGTCTACCGGGACGCCGTCGAACGAGACGGCATCTACCTCCCCAAGGGCACCTGGATCGACTACTGGAGCGGCCGCACCTACGAGGGCCCCGTCACCGTCGACGACTACAGCGCCCCGCTCGACACCCTGCCCCTCTTCGTCCGGGCCGGGGCGACCGTCCCCATGTGGCCCGGTGACATCCGCTCGTACACCGACCGCGCCCCCGGCGACCCGATCGCCTGGGACGTCTACCCGAAGGGCAGTTCCTCCTTCGAGCTGTACGAGGACGACGGCGTGACCCGCGAGCACCGCGACGGCCGCTACGCGACCCAGCGCGCCGAGGTCCGCGCCCCGAACGGCGGCCCCGGCGACGTCTCCGTCCGCATCGGCGCGAGCAAGGGCACGTACACCGGAAAGCCCGCCGCCCGGCCGTACGCCTTCACCGTCCACACCGGCGACGCCCCCGGCGCCGTCCGGCTCGACGGGACCAGACTGCCCGCCCTCACCTCCCGCGCCGCCTTCGACGCGGCCGCCCAGGGCTGGTGGTACGACCGCGACGAGCGCGGGGGAGTGGTCCGCATCAAGACCGCCGCCCTCTCCACCGACCGCGCCTTCGAGCTGCGGCTGACCGACACCAGCGCGGTCGGCGGCGCCGTACCGGGCGCGTCCGCCGTGCTCGCCGCACCCACCGGGCAGGAGCTCGGCGCGGGCGCTCGGGGCACGGTCGCCGTCGACGTCACGGCGGGCACCCGGGACGCCACCGACGTCCGCGTCACGCTCGCCGCCCCGGCCGGCTGGCAGGTCACCCCGGCCGCACCGATCGGCCGGATCCCGGCCGGCACCACCCGGCGCGTCGACGTCGCCGTCACCCCCGCCGCGGACGCGAAGCCCGGCGAGGCCACCCTCACCGCGAGCGCGCGCCACCGCTCCGCGGGCACCGACCGCACCGCCACGCAGCGGTTCTCGGTCGGCGTGATGCCCCCGCCGCCGACAGCCGACGCCTGGGCGAGCGACCTGGTCTGGCTGCGCTCCACGAACGGCTGGGGCCCGCCCGAACGCGACCGCTCCAACGGCGAGTCCGGCGCCGCCGACGGCCGGACGCTCACCCTCGCCGGGAAGACCTACGAGAAGGGGATCGGCGGCCACGCCGACTCCGACATCGAGGTCTACCTCGGCGGGCGCTGCACGGCCTTCACCGCCGACGTGGGCATCGACGACGAGATCAACGGCTACGGGGACGTGGCCTTCTCCGTCGAGGCGGACGGCAGGGTCCTGTGGACCTCGCCCCGGCTGACGGGCGCCTCCGCGACCCTGCCGGTGGACGTCGACGTGACCGGGGCCCGGCACGTCCGGCTGCGGATCACGGACACCAACGGGTCGAAGAGCGGCGACCACGGGGACTGGGCGGCGGCCCGGTTCAGCTGCGCGTGACCGCGTCGGGTCGGACGGCCTGACGGATCGACACGCGTACGGGAGGGGCGCCCTCGGGCACCCCTCCCGTACCGACCGCTACTCCTGGGAGTCGCCGTCCCCGCTCTCGCCGGGCGACTCGTCCGCCGGGCCTTCGTCGGCCCGGTCCGGACCCGCTCCGGACCCCGCTGCCGAGTCGGGTCCCGGTCCCGAGTCGGGTCCCGGTCCCGCGTCGGGTCCCGGTCCCGGAGTCGGCTTCTCCGGCTTCTCCGGCCGTTCCGGCTTCGGCGGCCTCGTCCGGCCGCTCCCGGTGTCCCGCAGGAACGGCGATTCGCCGCCCTCGGTCGCCACCCCGGGACCGCCTCCGGGCCCGGTGCCCGGCTCGCGCCGCCGCAGATAGCGCTCGAACTCGCGCGCGATGGCCTCGCCCGAGGCCTCCGGCAGCTCCGCCGTGTCCCGCGCCTCCTCCAGCGTCTGCACGTACTCCGCGACCTCGCTGTCCTCGGCGGCCAGCTGGTCCACGCCCAGCTGCCACGCCCGCGCGTCCTCGGGCAGCTCGCCCAGCGGGATGCGCAGACCGATCAGGTCCTCCAGGCGGTTGAGGAGCGCGAGCGTCGCCTTCGGGTTCGGCGGCTGCGACACGTAGTGCGGAACCGCCGCCCAGAGGCTCACCGCCGGCACGCCCGCGTGCGTGCACGCCTCCTGGAGGATGCCGACGATGCCCGTCGGGCCCTCGTAGCGGGTCTCCTCCAGGTCCATCGTCCGCGCCAGATCCGCATCGGACGTCACCCCGCTGACGGGGACCGGCCGGGTGTGCGGCGTGTCCCCGAGCAGCGCGCCCAGGATCACGACCATCTCCACGCCCAGCTCGTGGGCGAAGGCGAGCAGCTCGTTGCAGAAGGAGCGCCAGCGCATCGAGGGCTCGATCCCGCGCACGAGCACCAGGTCACGGGGTTTGTCGCCGCCGATCCGGACCACGGAGAGCCGGGTCGTCGGCCAAGTGATCTTCCGGACCCCGTTGTCCAGGAAGACCGTGGGACGGTTGACCTGGAAGTCGTAGTAGTCCTCGGCGTCGAGGGCCGCGAACACCTCGCCCTTCCATTCCCGGTCCAGATGGGCGACCGCGGTGGAGGCTGCGTCGCCGGCGTCGTTCCAGCCCTCGAACGCGGCCACCATGACCGGGTCGATCAGCTCGGGTACCCCCTCGAGCTCGATCACCCAGCGCCTCCTTTTCGAAGTTCCTGTCGTACGGACCAACCTTACGGCTTTCCGGCGGTCCGTCCGCAGCCCCCGGACAGCCCCGAAAACCCGTGCGGCCTTGATCGACTACCCAGGAACTCGCCTCCGCACACGGCGCTCTCACTCCTCCCAGAGCGTGCTCGGCGCCTCCCTCCGCACGACCGGCGCGATCTCCTCGGCGAAGCGCTGGAGCGTCTCGGTCTGTTCGGCCGTGGACTGGCCGAAGGCGTCGACGGTGACGGACTGGAGGTCGTGCCCGTAGTGCTCGTGGTAGCCGAGGATCTTGTCGATGATCTGCTGCGGCGAACCGATCAGCTGGGGCCCGCCCGCGATCGCGTCCTCGATCGTGCGGAACGGGGTGTTGTAGCCCGCCTTCCCCTCCAGGTGCGGCCGGAAGCTCTGCCGCACCTTCGCCTCGTACAGGTCCCGGTAGCGGGCGACCGCCTGCTCGGCGGTGTCCGCGATGAGCAGCCCGCCCGAACCGGCCGCCACGCGCGCGTGGGCCGGATCGTGCCCGTACTCCTCGAACTTCTCGCGGTAGTGGGCGATGAGCCGCGCGTACGCCTCCCTCGGCTGGACCGCGTTGGCGGTGAAGAGGGGATCGCCGTGCTTCGCCGCGAGCTCGGGGGAGTTGAGGCTGGTCGCCGAGCCGTGCCAGATCCGCGGCGGACCGGCGTACGGGCGGGGAATGGTGGTGACGTTCTTCAGCGGCGGCCGGAACTCGCCCGCCCAGTCGACGCCCTCCTCCGACCAGAGGCGGCGGAGCAGCTCGTACTTCTCCTTCTGGAGGTCCCACTGCCGCTCCTCGTCCAGGCCGAAGAGGTCGAAGTGACCCGCCTCCGCGCCCTTGCCGACCACGAGTTCGAGCCGGCCCCTGGAGAGCTGGTCGAGGGTGGCGTAGTCCTCGGCGACCCGGACGGGGTCGAGGACCGCGACGACGGTGACGCCGGTGAGGAGCCGGATCCGGCCGGTACGGGCCGCCAGCGCGGCGAGCAGCACGGTCGGGGCGGAGGAGAGGAACGGGCCCGCGTGCCGCTCGCCGACGGCGTACGCGTCGAATCCGAGGCGCTCGGCGGTCTCGCCGAGGGCGACGACCTGCGCCAACCGGTCGGCTGCGGACAGCAGTTCGCCGGTGAGCGGGTGCGGGGAATGGGGGACGATCGAGAGGACCTGGAATTTCATGTGTCCACTCTGCGCGCGGAGTGTTGCGGCGGTGTGGACGGCGCGTGGCACGCCTCAGGGGCGGCCCCTCGAAGAGGAACCGCCCCTGGGTGTACGGGTGTTACTTCCGCAGCATCGACTCGACGCCGGCGCGGATCTCGTCCGTCGCCAGGCCTCGTATCGTCAGCGTCGTACGGCGGCGCAGTACGTCGTCCGCCGTCTCGGCCCACTCGTGGTCGCGGGCGTAGGCGACCTGCGCCCAGATCTCGGGCGCGTCGGGGTGGATGCGCTCGGCCAGCTCCGGGTTCTCGTTCGCCATGCGGGCGATGTCGAAGGAGAGCGAGCCGTAGTGCGTGGCCAGGTGCTTGGCCGTGTCGGCGGACATCCGCGGGCCGGGCGCGGGACCGTCGACGAGCAGCCGGTGCGCGACCGCGTTCGGGTTGGCGATACCGGGCAGCGGGAGCCGCTTCGGCAGCGTCGAGACCGACTCGTAGTCCTCGCCCAGCGGGTGGCCCGGGAGCTGCTCCAGCTTCTTCATCACCGTGCGGCCGATGTGGCGGAAGGTCGTCCACTTGCCGCCGGCCACCGACAGCATGCCGCCGCGGCCCTCGGTGACGACCGTCTCGCGCTTGGCCTTCGAGGTGTCGCCGGGACCGCCCGGGAGCACGCGCAGACCGGCGAAGGCGTAGGTGATCAGATCGCGGGAGAGCTGCTGGTCGCGGATGGAGAAGGCGGCCTCGTCCAGGATCTGGGCGGTGTCCTTCTCGGTGACCTCGACCTGGCCGGGGTCGCCCTCGTACTCCTCGTCGGTCGTGCCGAGGAGCAGCATGTCCTCCCAGGGGAGGGCGAAGGTGATGCGGTACTTGTCGATCGGGGTGGCCAGGGCGGCCTTCCACGGCGAGGTCCGCTTGAGGACCAGGTGCGCGCCCTTGGAGAGGCGGATGGAGGGGGCCGCGTTCGGGTCCTCCATCTTGCGCAGGTGGTCGACCCACGGGCCGGTCGCGTTGAGCACGAGGCGGGCGGTGACGCCGAACTCGTCGCCGCTGGTGCGGTCCTTGAGCTCCGCGCCGGTGACCCGGCCCCGGGTGAAGCGCAGCCCGGTGACCTCGGCGTGGTTCAGGACGGTGGCCCCGGCGTCGACCGCCGCGCGGACCGTCATCAGCGCCATGCGGGCGTCGTTCATCTGGTCGTCGCCGTAGACGGCCACGGCCTTCAGGTTGTCCGTCCGCAGCTCCGGCACGTCCTGCGCGGCCTTGGCGGGGGAGAGCAGGTGCCCGACGCCGTCACCGAAGGCCGAGAGGGCGCTGTAGGCGAAGACGCCGGCGCCGAGCTTGGCCGCGCCGTGCGGGCCGCCCTTGTAGACGGGCAGGTAGAAGGTGAGGGGGTTGGCGAGGTGCGGTGCCACCTGACGGGAGACCGCACGCCGCTCGAAGTGGTTCTCCGCGACCAGCTTCACCGCGCCGGTCTGCAGGTAGCGCAGACCGCCGTGGAGCAGCTTGGAGGAGGCGGAGGAGGTGGCGCCGGCGAAGTCGCCGGCGTCCACCAGGGCCACCCGCAGACCGGACTGCGCGGCGTGCCAGGCGGTGGAGATGCCCAGGATGCCGCCGCCGATGACCAGGAGGTCGTACGTCGCCTTGGAGAGCTGTTCCCGGGTCTCGGCCCGGCTCGGGAGGGAGCCGGAGGCCGGGTGCGTCCCAAGGGCAGGGACGCTCTGCAGGGTGGTCATGTGTCTTACTCCTCGTCCTCGATCCAGCCCATGGTCCGCTCGACGGCCTTGAGCCAGCTCTTGTACTCGCGGTCACGCTTGTCGGCGTCCATGCGAGGGGTCCATTCCGCGGCACGGCGCCAGTTGGCGCGCAGCGCGTCGGTGTCCGGCCAGAAGCCGACGGCCAGGCCGGCGGCGTAGGCGGCACCGAGGCAGGTCGTCTCGGCGACCATCGGACGCACGACCGGCGCGTCCAGGAAGTCCGAGAGCGTCTGCATCAGCAGGTTGTTGGAGGTCATGCCGCCGTCGACCTTGAGCGCGGTCAGCTCGACGCCGGAGTCCTTCGTCATGGCGTCGGTGATCTCGCGGGTCTGCCAGGCGGTGGCCTCCAGGACGGCACGGGCGATGTGCGCCTTGGTGACGTACCGGGTGAGGCCGGCGATCACGCCGCGGGCGTCGGAGCGCCAGTAGGGGGCGAACAGGCCCGAGAAGGCCGGCACGAAGTAGGCGCCGCCGTTGTCCTCGACCGAGGACGCGAGCGTCTCGATCTCTGCGGCGGACTTGATCAGGCCCATCTGGTCGCGCATCCACTGCACCAGCGAACCGGTGACGGCGATCGAGCCCTCCAGGGCGTAGACCGGCTTGGCGTCGCCGATCTGGTAGCCGACCGTGGTCAGCAGGCCGCTGTAGGAGTTGATGATCTTGTCACCGGTGTTCATCAGCATGAAGGTGCCGGTGCCGTACGTGGACTTGGCCTCGCCCTCGGCGAAACAGGTCTGGCCGAACAGGGCGGCCTGCTGGTCGCCGAGCGCGGAGGCGACCGGGACGCCGTCGAGGACGCCGCCCTTGACCGTGCCGTACACCTCGGCGGAGGAACGGATCTCCGGCAGCACCTCGGCCGGGATCTCCATGGACTGCAGGATCTTCTCGTCCCAGGCCATGGTGTGCAGGTTCATCAGCATGGTGCGCGAGGCGTTGGTGACGTCGGTGACGTGGTGGCCGCCGTCGACACCGCCGGTCAGGTTCCAGATGACCCAGGAGTCCATGGTGCCGAAGAGGATGTCGCCGCGCTCGGCGCGCTCGCGCAGGCCCTCGACGTTGTCGAGGAGCCAGCGGACCTTGGGGCCGGAGAAGTACGAGGCGAGCGGCAGGCCGGTCTCGCGGCGGAAGCGGTCCTGGCCGACGTTGCGGCCGAGCTCCTTGCAGAGGGCGTCGGTGCGGGTGTCCTGCCAGACGAGGGCGTTGCGGACGGGCTCACCGGTGTTCTTGTCCCAGAGCAGCGTGGTCTCGCGCTGGTTGGTGATGCCGATGGCCTTGACGTCGGCCGAGGTGATCTCCGCCTTGGCGAGGGCGCCGGCGACGACCTCCTGGACGTTGGTCCAGATCTCGGCGGCGTCGTGCTCGACCCAGCCCGGCTTCGGGAAGATCTGCTCGTGCTCCTTCTGGTCGACCGAGACGATCCGGCCGTCCTTGTCGAAGACGATGCAGCGCGAGGAGGTGGTGCCCTGGTCGATGGCCGCGATGAAGGGGCCGGACGTGTGTGCGTCGGTCACGGTGTGCTCCAAGGAAGGTCTGTGAGAAGGACGGCTCAGGCGAACGCGATGTTGTAGATACCCGCGGCGATGGCGCCACCGATCAGCGGACCGGCGACCGGGATCCAGGAGTAGCTCCAGTCGGAGCCGCCCTTGTTCGGCAGCGGGAGCAGGGCGTGCACGATGCGCGGGCCGAGGTCACGGGCCGGGTTGATGGCGTAGCCGGTCGGGCCGCCGAGCGAGAGGCCGATGGAGACGACGACGAAGGCGGTGATGAGCGCCCCTATGACGCCGAGGCCCTTGCCGCTGTCGTTGAGGCCCTGGGTGAGCACGGCCAGGACCAGCACGACGGTGCCGATGATCTCGGTGGCCAGGTTCTGCCAGGTGTTCCGGATCTCGGGGCCGGTGGAGAAGATGCCGAGCACCGGGCCGGGGCCCTCGATCGGCTTCTCGCCGACGGTCTCCGGGTCCCTGAGGTGGGCCTGGAACTGTCCGTAGTAGGTCACCCAGACCAGTGCGGCGCCGATCATCGCGCCGAGCATCTGGCCGGCGACGTAGACCGGGACGTTGCCCCAGTCGCCGTCCTTGATCGCGATTCCGACCGTGACGGCGGGGTTCAGGTGGGCGCCGGAGAGGGAAGCCGTCATGTAGACGGCCGTCATGACGGCGAAGCCCCACCCGAAGGTGATCGCGAGCCAGCCCGCGTTGCGGGCCTTGGAGCTCTTGAGCGTGACGGCGGCACAGACACCGCCGCCGAGCAGGATGAGTACGGCGGTACCGATGGTCTCGCCGAGGAAGATGTCGGAGCTGGACACCCGCGACTCCTTTGTCCTTCGTCCAGGGGAAGGCGAACCCCGGGTCCCACCGGTGGTCCGCGCCCTCGTGTGAGGGCGTTGTCGGCCCTTGGCACTGCCACACTCTAGCGCGTATTGCCGTTAGGTGTTCGGCAATGCCGACCGATGAACGGAAGTTTTGCCCCCTGGTTAACAGCGCGTCAAGGGTCGGGGAAGCGAAAAACCCGCCGATAACGGGATCGTTACCGGCGGGTTCGTTCATGCGGGTCGGCGGGAGTCGTCCGTACGCGGGTCGTCCCTGCGGATGCGTCGGTGCGGCGTGTGTCGGCGCGGGCGGGGTGCGTACGGGAACGGCGCCCGCCGCTGCCGTCAGAAGCGGCCGGCGCCCAGGTCCCGGGAGACGGCGCGCGCGCAGTCCCGTACCGCCGCCACCAGCTCGGGGCGCAGCTCCCCGCCCGGGCAGATCCGCTCCACCGCGCCCGTGACCGCCACCGCGCCCACCGGCATCCGCCGCCGGTCGTGGATCGGCGCCGCCACCGAGGCCACGCCCTCCCAGGTCTCCTCGACGTCCTCGGCCCAGCCCTTGGCCCGCGTCAGGTCGAGCAGCGACTCGAAGGCGGGCAGCTCCGTGGTCGTCCGGGGCGTGAACGCCTCCCGCTCGACCTCCAGCACCTCGCTGTGGGCCACCGGGTCGTAGGCCGAGAGGACCTTTCCGAGCGCGGTGGAGTGCAGCGGCTGCATGGCCCCCACCTCCAGGACCTGACGGCTGTCGTCCGGCCGGAAGACGTGGTGCACGATCAGGACGCCCCGCTGGTGCAGCACCCCCAGGTGCACGCTCTCGCCGCTCGACCGCGCGAGGTCGTCCGTCCAGACGAGGGCCCGGGCCCGCAGCTCGTGCACGTCCAGATAGCTGTTCCCGAGCCGCAGCAGCTCGGCCCCCAGCTGGTAGCGGCCCGAGGCCGCCTCCTGCTCCACGAAGCCCTCCGCCTGGAGGGTGCGCAGGATGCCGTGGGCCGTGCCCTTCGCGAGCCCCAGCGAGGACGCGATGTCGGACAGGCCGAGCCGGCGCTCGCCGCCGGCGAGCAGTCGCAGCATCGCCGCCGCCCGTTCAAGCGACTGGATGTTCTTCGCCATCGCCCGGCCCTTCTCCCTCTCACGCTGTTCGACAATGCTGAACACTATCGGTCGATGCCGACCTTGGCTCACACATGACAGTGTCGGGCAAGAGCGGGCCGTACCGGGAGTCCTCGCACACAGGATGCCGTCCGCCTCGTGGGACGCCATGTCCACCCCGGGGCAAGCGCGGTTACGCTGGCCCAGTGCACCCTCCACCGAGAGTGCAAAGCCGACAGCCGTCGCATCCCAGGGAGCTCATCCATGGCCTCGTTGCCGACCCCTTCCGCTGACAGCCGGAACCGCGCCGCAGCCCTCCGTGAGGCACTCGCCAGCCGAGTCGTCGTCGCCGACGGAGCCATGGGCACCATGCTCCAGGCCCAGGACCCCACCCTCGAGGACTTCCAGAACCTCGAAGGCTGCAACGAGATCCTGAACGTGACCCGCCCCGACATCGTCCGCTCGGTCCACGAGGCGTACTTCGAGGTCGGCGTCGACTGCGTCGAGACGAACACCTTCGGCTCCAACCACTCGGCCGCCGGCGAGTACGAGATCGCCGACCGCATCTTCGAGCTCTCCGAGGCGGGCGCCCGGATCGCCCGCGAGGTCGCCGACGAGTACACCGCCAAGGACGGCCGTCAGCGCTGGGTGCTGGGCTCCATCGGCCCGGGCACCAAGCTCCCGTCGCTCGGCCACACCACGTACGGCGTCCTCCGCGACGGCTACCAGCAGAACGCCGAGGGCCTGCTCGCCGGCGGCTCCGACGCCCTGATCGTCGAGACGACCCAGGACCTGCTGCAGACCAAGTCGAGCCTCATCGGCGCGCGCCGCGCCATGGACGCCCTGGGCGTCGACGTGCCGCTCATCTGCTCGCTCGCCTTCGAGACCACGGGCGTCATGCTGCTCGGCTCGGAGATCGGCGCGGCGCTGACCGCGCTCGAACCCCTCGGCATCGACATGATCGGCCTGAACTGCTCCACCGGCCCGGCCGAGATGAGCGAGCACCTGCGCTACCTCGCCCGCCACTCGCGTACGCCGCTGATGTGCATGCCGAACGCGGGCCTGCCGGTGCTGACCAAGGACGGCGCGTACTTCCCGCTGTCCCCGGTCGAGATGGCCGACGCCCAGGAGAACTTCGTCCGCGACTACGGACTCTCGCTGATCGGCGGCTGCTGCGGTTCGACGCCCGAGCACCTGCGCCAGGTCGTCGACCGGGTGCGCGGCGTCACGCCCCCCGAGCGCGTTCCGCACCCCGAGCCCGGCGCCGCCTCGCTCTACCAGACGGTCCCCTTCCGCCAGGACACCTCGTACATGGCGATCGGCGAGCGGACGAACGCCAACGGCTCCAAGAAGTTCCGCGAGGCCATGCTGGAGGGCCGCTGGGACGACTGCGTCGAGATGGCGCGGGACCAGATCCGCGAGGGCGCGCACATGCTCGACCTGTGCGTGGACTACGTCGGCCGTGACGGCGTCGCCGACATGGAGGAGCTGGCAGGCCGCTTCGCCACCGCGTCCACCCTGCCCATCGTCCTCGACTCCACCGAGGTCGACGTCATTCAGGCCGGTCTGGAGAAGCTCGGCGGCCGCGCGGTCATCAACTCCGTCAACTACGAGGACGGCGACGGCCCCGAGTCCCGTTTCGCGAAGGTCACCCGGCTGGCGCAGGAGCACGGTGCCGCGCTCATCGCCCTCACCATCGACGAGGAGGGCCAGGCCCGTACCGTCGAGAACAAGGTCGCCATCGCCGAGCGGATCATCGACGACCTCACCGGCAACTGGGGCATCCACGAGTCGGACATCCTCATCGACACCCTGACCTTCACGATCTGCACCGGTCAGGAGGAGTCCCGCAAGGACGGCATCGCCACGATCGAGGCGATCCGCGAGCTGAAGCGGCGCCACCCGGACGTCCAGACCACGCTGGGCCTGTCGAACATCTCCTTCGGCCTCAACCCGGCCGCGCGCATCCTCCTCAACTCGGTCTTCCTCGACGAGTGCGTCAAGGCCGGTCTCGACTCGGCGATCGTGCACGCCTCGAAGATCCTGCCGATCGCCCGCTTCGACGACGAGCAGGTCACGACCGCCCTCGACCTGATCTACGACCGCCGTGCCGAGGGCTACGACCCGCTGCAGAAGCTGATGGCGCTCTTCGAAGGCGTCAACACCAAGTCGATGAAGGCCGGCAAGACCGAGGAGCTCCTCGCGCTGCCGCTCGACGAGCGGCTCAAGCGCCGGATCATCGACGGCGAGAAGAACGGCCTGGAGGCGGACCTCGACGAGGCCCTCGCCGAGCGCCCCGCCCTCGACATCGTCAACGAGACCCTCCTCGACGGCATGAAGACGGTCGGCGAGCTCTTCGGCTCGGGCCAGATGCAGCTGCCGTTCGTGCTCCAGTCCGCCGAGGTCATGAAGACGGCGGTGGCGTACCTGGAGCCGCACATGGAGAAGTCGGACGCTGAGGGGAAGGGCACCATCGTCCTCGCGACCGTCCGAGGCGACGTCCACGACATCGGCAAGAACCTCGTCGACATCATCCTCTCCAACAACGGCTACAACGTCGTCAACATCGGCATCAAGCAGCCCGTCTCCGCGATCCTGGAAGCCGCCGAGGAGCACAAGGCCGACGTCATCGGCATGTCCGGTCTCCTCGTGAAGTCCACCGTGATCATGAAGGAGAACCTGCAGGAGCTGAACCAGCGCGAGCTGGCCGCCAAGTACCCCGTGATCCTCGGCGGCGCGGCCCTCACCCGGGCCTACGTCGAGCAGGACCTCCACGAGATCTACCAGGGCGAGGTCCGGTACGCCCGCGACGCCTTCGAGGGCCTGCGCCTCATGGACGCCCTCATCTCCGTCAAGCGGGGCGTCCCCGGAGCCGCGCTGCCCGAGCTCAAGCAGCGCCGCGTCGTGAAGCGGGACACCGCGGCCCTCCAGGTCGAGGAGCAGGAGCCCGGCGGCCGTTCCGACGTGGCCACCGACAACCGGGTGCCGACCCCGCCCTTCTGGGGCACGCGGGTCGTCAAGGGCATCCCGCTCAAGGAGTACGCGTCCTGGCTCGACGAGGGCGCCCTCTTCAAGGGCCAGTGGGGCCTCAAGCAGAACCGGGCCGGGGACGGACCCTCGTACGAGGAGCTCGTCGAGACCGAGGGCCGGCCGCGGCTGCGCGGCTGGCTGGAGCGCCTCCACACGGAGAACCTCCTGGAGGCGGCCGTCGTCCACGGCTACTTCCCCTGTGTCTCCAAGGGTGACGACCTGATCATCCTGGACGAGGCCGGAAACGAGCGGACCCGCTTCTCCTTCCCGCGCCAGCGCCGGGGCCGCCGCCTCTGCCTCGCGGACTACTTCCGCCCGGAGGAGTCCGGCGAGACCGATGTCGTCGGCCTCCAGGTCGTCACCGTCGGTTCGAAGATCGGCGAGGCCACCGCGAAGCTCTTCGAGTCGGACTCCTACCGCGACTACCTGGAGCTGCACGGCCTCTCCGTCCAGCTCGCCGAGGCCCTCGCCGAGTACTGGCACGCGCGCGTCCGCGCCGAGCTGGGCTTCGCGGGCGAGGACCCGGAGGCCGTCGAGGACATGTTCGCGCTGAAGTACCGCGGCGCGCGCTTCTCCCTCGGCTACGGCGCCTGCCCCGACCTGGAGGACCGCGCGAAGATCGCGGACCTGCTGCAGCCGGAGCGGATCGGCGTGCACCTGTCGGAGGAGTTCCAGCTCCACCCCGAGCAGTCCACCGACGCCATCGTGATCCACCACCCGGAGGCGACGTACTTCAACGCTCGGTGACCGCCACGAGGTAAATCCGCGCGCCGTCGCCGCGTGCGACGTACACTTGTCGGTCCAGTGCAGGCCGGTCCTCCTCCCCGTACCGGGGAGGGGGGCCGGCCTTCTCGTCCCTCCAAGGAAGGTGTGCCGGATGACCAGTACGGTCCCCGCGTCCCTGTTCCGTGCGAACGGAAGCTCCGCCCTGCAGGCCGTCTTCCTCGACATGGACGGGACCCTCGTCGACACGGAGGGGTTCTGGTGGGACGCCGAGGTCGAGGTCTTCGCCGACCTCGGACACCGACTGGACGAGGCCTGGCGGGACATCGTCGTCGGCGGCCCGATGACCCGCAGCGCGGGCTACCTCATCGAGTCCACCGGCGCCGACATCACCGTCGCGGAGCTGACGGTCCTCCTCAACGAGAAGTTCGAGCAGCGCATCGAGCGGGGCGTCCCGCTCATGCCCGGGGCCGAGCGGCTCCTCACCGAGCTGGCCCGGCACAACATCCCCACGGCCCTGGTCTCCGCCTCGCACCGGCGGATCATCGAGCGGATCCTCGGCTCGCTCGGCCGGGACCGCTTCGCGCTCACCGTCGCCGGGGACGAGGTCGGCCGCACCAAGCCGCACCCCGAGCCCTACCTGACGGCCGCGCGCGGCGTGGGCGCCGACCCGGCGCTCTGCGCCGTCATCGAGGACACGGCGACCGGTGTGGCGGCCGCCGAGGCCGCGGGCTGCCGGGTCGTCGCGGTGCCCTCCGTCGCCCCCATCGCCCCTTCCCCTGGCCGGGTCGTGGTGCGTTCCCTGGAGGAAGTCGACGTGCCCTTCCTGCGCACTTTGATCACCGGAATCTGAGCTTCGTCTGAGCTTTCCCGATGGACCGCGCTTTCCCGCGCGGAAATCGGCCAGGCCATTCACCGATAAAGCCTCCACGTGACCTTCGTCACCCAGAGTGCCCGCCGGTGGGTGGCCTGGATGCGTTTCGTGACCGGAATCATGCGGTTTTGGTGATCCCATCTGTCCCGGTTCGATGGCCCGCGTCCGCATCGCGGCACCGCATGACTATCGAGCGTTCCGTATTCATGATCACTGTGCGATTACCCCGAGCCTGCCCGCGGTCGGGCAATAGCGGCGGCGCCCACTAATCTTTCGCGAGTACTTCGCCGTATAACCGCGTGCACCGGCGCACACCCAAGTCGCCGTGAACACAGGATCGATCGCAACACCCGGCCCGATCGCTCCCGCCCCGACCGGGCGGCCGGCGGCGGAGTGTCCCAGACCGCTGTATCCCAGTGCCGGATGAGGAGAACGTCCCTGATGAACCGCAAGACCCTGGTGCTGCCCGCCGCGGCCGTACTGCTGGCCCCCCTGCTCGCCGCCTGTGGCGGAGCGGAGGACGGCAGAGCCATCGTCGTCGGCACCACGGACCAGTTCATCGCGACCGAGGACGCCCCTGCCCCCCTCGACCCGGCCTTCGCCTACGACACCGGCACCTGGAACATCCTGCGGCAGACCGTCCAGACGCTGCTGCACGTGCCCCGCGGCGGCGGCGAGCCCGTCCCCGAGGCCGCCCAGAGCTGCGGCTTCTCCGACAAGGCCAGCGAGAGCTACCGCTGCAAGCTCCGCTCAGGGCTCACCTTCGCCGACGGCACGCCGGTCACCGCCCAGGACGTCAAGTACTCCATCGAGCGCGTCCTGAAGATCAAGTCGGACAACGGAACGGCCGCACTCCTCGCCGGCATCGACACCGTCGAGACCAAGGGCACCGACGAGGTCGTCTTCCACCTCAAGTCCCCCGACGCCACCTTCCCGTACAAGCTCTCGACCCCGGTCGCCGGCATCCTCAGCAAGGACAAGTACCCCGCCGGGAAGCTCCGTGACGGCTTCGACGTCGACGGCTCGGGCCCGTACACCATGAAGGTCGAGCGCGAGGGCGAGAAGGCCGCCCGCTTCGTCTTCACCAGGAACCCGAAGTACAAGGGCGACATCGTCCCGCGCAACGAGCAGGTCGAGCTGCGGGCCTTCGCCGACGCCGGCGCCATGGGCGCGGCCCTGGAGAGCGACGACATCGACATGATGGCCCGCTCGCTGTCACAGAAGCAGATCAGGGAGCTCACCGAGACCCCCAAGGAGCGCATCCGGGTCACCGAGGTCCCCGGCCTGGAGATCCGCTACCTCGGCTTCAACACCAAGGCCCCCTCCGTCAAGGAGAAGGCCGTACGCCAGGCCATGGCCGCCGTCGTCGACCGGGGCGCCCTCGTCAACGGCGTCTACGGCCCCACCGCCGAGCCGCTCTACTCGCTGATCCCCTCCAACATCACCGGCCACGCGACCCCCTTCTACGACGCGTACGGCGACTCCGACCCCGCCCGCGCCGCCAAGATCCTCAAGGACGCCGGCGTCAGCACCCCGGTCAAGGTGACCCTCAACTACACCACCGACCACTACGGCTCCGAGACCGCCGAGGAGTTCGAGGCCCTCAAGAAGCAGCTCGTCGCCAGCGGCCTCTTCGACGCCACCACCCGCGGGTCGGAGTGGTCCACCTTCCGCCCGGCCCAGAAGCGCGGCGACTACGCCGTCTACGGCCTCGGCTGGTTCCCGGACTACCCGGACCCGGACAACTACATCGCTCCCTTCCTGGACAGCGACAACTTCCTCAACACCCCGTACGTCAACGACGTCGTACGCGACCAGCTCATCCCGCGGTCGCGCCGCCAGGCCGACCGCACCGCCGCAAGCCCCGTCTACGCGCAGATCCAGAAGATCGTCGCCGAGGACGTGCCCGTCCTGCCGCTGTGGCAGGGCAAGCAGTACGTCGCCGCCCGCGACGACCTCACGGGGGTCGAGTACGCACTCAACACGTCCTCCGACCTGCTGCTCTGGGAACTGGGCCGCGGCACCGCATAACCCCCTCGACTGGATCGGTAACCGGCCGCGCACCAGCGCGCGGCCGACCTGGCAAGAGATCAAGAGGCAAGTTCTGTGAAGGCACACAACAAGTGGCTGACGGCTCCGCTCGCCGCGGGGCTGTCCGCCGCCCTCCTCAGCGGCTGCGGCACCGAGCAGGGCGGAGGCTCCGCCTCCGGCGACGGCATACGCGTCGGCATGTCCGACGAGATCCTCGCCACCGACCCTGCGGCCGGCTACGACCCCGGCTCCTGGCTGCTGTTCAACAACGTCTTCCAGTCCCTGATGGCCTTCCCCAAGGGCGGCTCCGAGCCCGAGCCCGAGGCCGCCGAGAAGTGCGGCTTCAGCTCGGGCAGCAAGGTCTACACCTGCACCCTCCGGGACGGCCTCACCTTCTCCAACGGCAACCCGCTCACCTCGAAGGACGTCAAGTTCTCCTTCGAGCGGGCGCTCAAGATCGCCGACCCGTCCGGTCCCGCGCCGCTGCTCGCCTCCATCGCCTCCATCGACACCCCCGACGAGCGGACCGTCGTCTTCCGCCTCAAGGTCCCGGACGCCACCTTCCCCAGCAAGATCGCCTCCGGCGCCGGCTCCATCGTCGACCACCGCGACTACCCGGCCGACGCCCTGCGCACCGACGGCAAGGCCACCGGCTCCGGCCCCTACAAGCTGGACTCCTTCAGCGAGACCGAGGCCACCTTCTCCGCCAACTCCGGCTACCGGGGCACCGCCAAGCCGAAGAACGGGGCGGTCACCCTCAAGCTCTACGGCGGCGACCGCACCGCCCTCTCCAAGGGCCTCGCCGACGGCGAGATCGACGTCGCCTACCGAGGGCTCTCCGCCGGCGACATCTCCGAGCTGGAGACCTCCGAGACCACCGACGACCGGGGCATCGAGGTCACGCAGGGCAACAGCGCCGAGGTCCAGCACCTCGTCTTCAACGTGAAGGACCCCGTCGTCGGCAAGCTCGGCGTCCGCAAGGCCATCGCGCACCTCGTCAACCGCGAGGCCCTCGTCGAGGACGTCTACAAGTCGACGGCCACGCCGCTCTACTCGATCGTCCCGGCGGGCATCGCCGGCCACAACACCGCCTTCTTCGACACCTACGGCAGCCCCGACAAGGCCAAGGCGAAGAAGGCCCTGCGCGACGCCGACATCACCGGCAAGGTGAAGCTCACCCTCTGGTCCACGCCCAGCCGCTACGGCCCGGCCACCGACCAGGAGCTCAAGGCCATCGCCGGCCAGCTCAACGCCAGCGGCCTCTTCGACGCCGACGTCAAGTCCGTCGCCTTCGACCAGTACGAGAAGGACATCGCCGCCGGCAAGTACGGCGTCTACGTCAAGGGCTGGGTCCCCGACTACCCCGACGCCGACAACTTCACCGCCCCCTTCTTCGGCGAGGGCAACGTCCTCGGCAACCACTTCGAGAACGCCACCATCACCGGCGACATCCTCCCGAAGACCGCGGGCATCGCCGACCGCGCCGCCACCGCCGACGAGTACGGGCAGCTCCAGGACCTCGTCGCCGAGGAACTCCCGATCCTCCCGCTCTGGCAGGGCAAGCAGTACGCCGTCGCCCGCGACGACGTCACCGGCCTCGAGTGGACCCTCGACGCGTCCACCGTCTTCCGCTTCTGGGAGCTGAAGAAGGGCTGAGCCCGAACGGCGGAGGGGCCCGGCGCGCGACACGCGCACCGGGCCCCTCCGCCGTGTCCGTCCCCGGGCTACTGATTGCCGCCGGGCCGCACCAGACCGCTCTCGTACGCGTACACCGCGGCCTGCACCCGGTCCCGCAGGCCCAGCTTCGTCAGCACATGGCCCACATGCGTCTTCACCGTCGTCTCGCTGACGAACAGGTCCGCCGCGATCTCCGCGTTCGACAGACCCCGCGCCACCAGCTTCAGCACCTCGACCTCGCGATCGGTCAAGGTGCCCAGGGTGTCCGGCACCTGCTCCTCGCCCGTCGGCAGATGCGCCGAGTACTTGTCGAGCAGCCGGCGCGTGATCGACGGCGCCAGCATCGCCTCGCCCGCCGCCACCACCCGGATCGCCTGCACCAGCTCGTTCGCCGGGGCGTCCTTGAGCAGGAAGCCGCTCGCCCCCGCCCGCAGCGCCTCCACCACGTACTCGTCCAGATCGAACGTGGTCAGCACCAGCACCTTCGCCGGACCGTCCCGGCCAGGACCGGTGATCTGCCGCGTCGCCTCCACACCGTCCATCCGCGGCATGCGGATGTCCATCAGCACCACGTCCGGCTGCAGCGCGCGCACCTGCTCCTGCGCCTGGAGACCGTCACCGGCCTCGCCCACCACCGCGATGTCCTGCTCCGCCTCCAGAATCATCCGGAAGCCGGTGCGCAGCAACGGCTGATCGTCGACCAGGAGGACGCGGATCGTCACAAGGACTCCTTCACGGGGCGGGCTGAGCTCACGGCAGGGGCCGCCGTCACGGTGCCGGCGGCACCGGGTCCATTCTGCCCTGCCCGGATTCGCCCGACTCCGGCGGGCGCGCGGAAACGATCTTCAGCGGATACACCGGGGGAGTCCCCCCGAACTCCGGACAGACCTCCTGGTGGTCGCACCAGCCACAGAGCTTCGTCGGCCGCGGCCGCCAGTCGCCCGTCTCCGTCGCCAGCCGGATCGCGTCCCACAGAGCCAGCAGCTTGCGCTCCACCCGGAGCAGGTCCGCCTCCACCGGGTCGTACGTCAGGACGTCCCCACTGCCCAGGTAGACCAGCTGCAGCCGCCGCGGAAGCACCCGCTTCAGCCGCCACACCACCAGCGCGTAGAACGTCATCTGGAACAGCGCGCCCTCGCGGTACTCGGGCCGGGGCGCCTTGCCCGTCTTGTAGTCGACGATCCGCACGTCACCCGACGGCGTCACGTCGACCCGGTCGATCACCCCGCGCAGCCGCAGCCCCGAATCCAGCTCCGTCTCCACGAACAGCTCGCGCTCGGCCGGCTCGAGACGCGTGGGGTCCTCCAGCGTGAACCAGCGCTCGACCAGCCGCTCCGCCTCGCCGAGCCAGCCCGCGAGCCGCTCCCCGTCCGGATCCTCCGCGAACAGCTCTCCCAGCTCCGGCTTCGACTCGAGAAGTCGCTCCCACTGCCCCGGAACCATCGCCTTCGCCCGCGGCGCCGTCCGCTCCGCAGCCTCGTCGTCGAAGAGCCGCTCGAGCACCGCATGCACCAGCGTGCCCCGGGTCGCCGCCGGACTCGGCTTCTCCGGCAGCCGGTCGATCACCCGGAACCGGTACAGCAGCGGACACTGCATGAAATCGCTCGCCCGTGACGGCGACAACGACATGGGCGCCCGGGGCTCCGCCGGCACCTGCTCGCTCGTACTCATGACACAGACCCTACGACCCGCCACCGACAGCGAGCGGAATACCATCGACCTGGGGCCCCGTCGCACTGCATGATCGAACCGTGACGCACCGACGTGGGGCCACACGCCGCGACGAAAGGAACCCGTGAACCAGGACGAGCCCAAGCCGCAGCGGACCGAGGAGCCCGGCGGCGGGATCCTCATGGGCCGCCCCTTCGGCGTGCCCGTCTACGTCGCACCCAGCTGGTTCCTGGTCGCCGCCCTCATCACCTGGGTCTTCGGCGACCAGATCGAGCGGGTCCTGCCCGAACTCGGCGCCGCCCGCTACCTCGTCTCCCTCTTCTTCGCGGTCGCCTTCTACGCCTCCGTACTCGTCCACGAACTGGCCCACACGATCGCCGCGCTCCGCTTCAAGCTGCCCGTGCGCCGCATCCAGCTCCAGTTCTTCGGCGGCGTCTCCGAGATCGAGAAGGAGACCGAGACCCCCGGCCGCGAGTTCGTCCTCGCCTTCGTCGGCCCGCTCCTCTCCCTCGTCCTCTCCGGCGTGTTCTACCTCTCCCTGTACGCGGTCGAGCCCGGCACCGTCCCCGGAGTCCTCCTCGCAGGCCTGATGATCTCCAACCTGATCGTCGCCGCCTTCAACCTGCTCCCCGGCCTTCCCCTCGACGGCGGCCGCATGCTCCGCGCCGTCGTCTGGAAGATCACCGGCAAGCCCATGAGCGGCACCGTCGCCGCCGCCTGGGTCGGCCGCGCCCTCGCCGTCCTCGTCCTCGTCGGCCTGCCCCTGCTCACCCGCACCGGCTTCCTCGGCAACTCGACCGACGACGTCAGCGGCCTCGACACCGTCACCGACGCCCTCCTCGCCGCCATCCTGGCCGCGATCATCTGGACCGGCGCCGGCAACAGCCTCCGCGTGGCCCGGCTCCGCGAGCACCTCCCCGAGCTCCGCGCCCGCACCCTCACCCGGCGCGCCATCCCCGTCGAACCCGCCACCCCCCTCTCCGAGGCCCTCCGCCGCGCCAACGAGGCCGGCGCCCGCGCCCTCGTGGTCGTCGACGGCGGAGGCGACCCCACCGGCATCGTCCGCGAGGCCGCCATCGCCGCCGTCCCCCAGCACCGCCGCCCCTGGGTCGCCGTCAGCGCCCTCACCCAGGACCTCACCGACGGCATGCGCGTCCCCGCGGAACTCACCGGCCAGCCCCTCCTCGACCACCTCCGCGCCAGCCCCGCCACCGAGTACCTCGTCGTCGAGGAGACCGGGGAGATCTACGGGGTCCTCGCCACCACCGACGTGGAGCGGGCCTTCGTCCGGGCCATGGCGCGACCGTCTTCGTAACCCCGGTACTCTGTTCACATGTCCGAACCGACCGGTGCCGCCCGCCGACGCGGGCCCTTCAAGGTCGGGGACCAGGTTCAGCTGACCGACCCCAAGGGCCGTCACTACACGTTCACGCTCGAAGAGGGAAAGAACTTCCACACCCACAAGGGTTCTTTCCCGCACGACGAACTGATCGGCGCCCCCGAGGGCAGCGTTGTCCGTACCACGGGAAACGTCGCCTACCTCGCGCTGCGCCCCCTGCTCCCCGACTACGTCCTGTCCATGCCCCGCGGCGCCGCCGTGGTCTACCCCAAGGACGCGGGGCAGATCCTGGCCTTCGCCGACATCTTCCCCGGCGCCCGCGTCGTGGAAGCGGGAGTGGGCTCGGGCTCGCTGAGCAGCTTTCTCCTGCGCGCCATCGGCGACAGCGGCATGCTGCACTCCTACGAGCGCCGCGAGGACTTCGCCGAGATCGCGAAGGGCAACGTCGAGCGCTACTTCGGCGGCCCCCACCCGGCCTGGCAGCTGACCGTCGGCGACCTCCAGGACAACCTGTCCGACACGGACGTCGACCGCGTCATCCTGGACATGCTCGCTCCCTGGGAGTGCCTGGAGGCCGTCTCCAAGGCCCTGGTCCCCGGCGGCATCCTCTGCTGCTACGTGGCGACCACCACCCAGCTCGCGCGCACCGTGGAGTCCATCCGCGAGTTCGGCTGCTACGCCGAGCCGCAGCCCTGGGAGTCCATGATCCGCAACTGGCACGTCGAGGGTCTCGCCGTCCGGCCCGATCACCGCATGATCGGCCACACCGGCTTCCTCGTCACCGCCCGCCGCCTGGCGGACGGCGTCGAGCCCCCGATGCGCCGCCGCCGCCCCGCGAAGGGCGCGTACGGCGAGGACTACGAAGGCCCCAACAAGGGCTGACGTCCCGACACCCGCACGGCGCCGCCGTCGAGTTCCCGCCCACGGAGGGGAACTCGACGGCGGCGTCCTCATGTTCGGGGGCGCGGCCCGCCCCGGCGACGCGCCTCGCCCGGCGACGCACGGCCCGCCGGTGACGAACGGCCTGCCGGCGACGCACGGGCAGCCCCGGCCGACGCACAAGCAAGCCCCGGCCGACGCTCGCTGAGACCCCGCCTGTTCCGTCCCCCTGTGACGTATGGCACGATGCCCGAAACCCTCCGCACAGCCCCCACAGGAGACGTCTCGCGTGCAGCCCTCCGCCGCCCAGGACCCCGCGGATCTGCCCGACCTCGCGCACACCCATGCCAGGCCGGCGCACTGGCTGGCGACCGCCACCGCGACCGCCGCGGTCGTCGCCCTGGCCGGACTGCTCCAGCCCGGCCCCGCCGGAGCCACGGCGGCCCCCGCCGCCCCGCGTCCGGCGGCCGCTCCCGAGGCCGCCACGGCCGTCTACCCCCTGGAGTGCCGGGGAGCCGCGCACAAGGTCGCGAAGCGCGCCTCCGGCGACCTCGACGGCGACGGGAACCCGGAGACCGTTGCGGTCGTGCACTGCGAAGCGGGCTCCGGCACGCCGCCGAGCGGCGTCTACGTCCTGACCCGCGGCAAGGGCTCGGCCGCCCCCGCGCGCGTGGTGGCCACGCTCGTCGCGCCGAAGGACGGCAAGAGCGTCACCGGGCTCGCCGTGCGCGACGGAGCGGTGCACGCCACGCTTCTCGGCTACTCGTCCCCGGACGTCCCCATGTGCTGCCCCGACGAGAAGGAGCAGGTCAGCTGGAACTGGCAGGGCGGCGCCTTCGTCCGCGTCGCCCGTGCCGAGGCGCGCAGCGCCTGACCCGTCACTCGGCGTCGGGGCCGTACACCTCGACCTTGTCGGCGACCCGGCGCACGTGGATGCAGTCGCCCGGGCACTCCTTCGCCGAGTCCACCACGTCCTGGAGCAGGGGCAGCGGCACCGGCGTCGTCGCCCCGCTGTCCTGGAGGAGCTCGTCGTCGGCGCTCTTCACATACGCGAGCCCGTCGATGTCCAGCTCGAAGACCTCGGGAGCGTACTGCGCGCAGATCCCGTCCCCGGTGCACAGGTCCTGGTCGATCCAGACCTCCAGGGCCTCTTCGACGCCCGTTGCCGGGGCCTCGTTCTGCACGGTCATTTCTCCTGCCGTTTCTGCTTCGCGCGGGTAAGTCGGGCCACCTCTGAAGGGTGTTGACCCATGACGACGATACAACCGCCCGCTTTCAGACGGCGAAAGGGTGGGTATTCAGCTGGCGAGAGGGGAAGCGCAAGGGTGAAGATCGGACACGGCCCGGAGTCTTTTTGATCTAGGGGTTTCAATCACCACCCACGCAGGTAGGGTCAGGAAGCGTCCAGCTCCCCTTGGAGGAGGTGAGGACCGTGGCAGCCCACGACGACGACATCAACCGCGGCATCCGGCCGGGGCGAGGGTCTGAGGACCCCGCCGGTCAGGTTGCCTATCTCGAGCAGGAAATCGCCGTCCTGCGCCGCAAGCTCGCCGACTCTCCGCGACACACGAGGATTCTCGAAGAGCGGATCGTCGAGCTGCAGACGAACCTGGCCGGCGTGTCCGCGCAGAACGAGCGGCTCGCCAATACACTCCGTGAGGCCCGCGACCAGATCGTGGCCCTCAAGGAGGAGGTCGACCGGCTCGCGCAGCCGCCGGCCGGCTTCGGTGTCTTCCTGCAGGCCAATGAGGACGGCACGTGCGACATCTTCACCGGGGGCCGCAAGCTCCGGGTGAACGTGAGCCCCAGCGTCGAGCTCGAAGAGCTCCGGCGTGGCCAGGAAGTCATGCTCAACGAAGCGCTCAACGTGGTCGAGGCCATGGAGTTCGAGCGCGCCGGGGACATCGTCACCCTCAAGGAGATCCTCGAGGACGGCGAGCGCGCCCTGGTGGTCGGGCACACCGACGAGGAACGGGTGGTGAGGCTCGCCGAGCCTCTGCTGGACGTCACCATCCGCCCCGGCGACGCCCTGCTGCTCGACGCCAGGTCGGGCTACGTCTACGAGGTCATCCCCAAGAGCGAGGTCGAAGAGCTCGTTCTGGAAGAGGTCCCGGACGTCGACTACGACAAGATCGGCGGTCTGGGCAACCAGATCGAGCTGATCCGCGACGCGGTCGAGCTCCCGTACCTCTACCCCGATCTCTTCAAGGAGCACGAACTCCGACCGCCCAAGGGCATCCTGCTCTACGGGCCGCCGGGCTGCGGCAAGACGCTGATCGCGAAGGCCGTGGCCAACTCGCTGGCCAAGAAGGTCGCCGAGGTGACCGGCCAGCCCGCGGGGAAGTCCTACTTCCTCAACATCAAGGGGCCCGAGCTCCTCAACAAGTACGTCGGCGAGACCGAGCGGCACATCCGCCTCGTCTTCCAGCGTGCGAGGGAGAAGGCGAGTGAGGGCACCCCCGTCATCGTCTTCTTCGACGAGATGGAATCCCTCTTCCGCACCCGCGGATCCGGTGTCAGCTCGGACGTGGAGAACACCATCGTCCCCCAGCTGCTCGCCGAGATCGACGGCGTGGAGGGCCTGGAGAACGTCATCGTCATCGGCGCTTCCAACCGCGAGGACATGATCGACCCCGCGATCCTTCGGCCCGGCCGGCTCGACGTCAAGATCAAGATCGAGCGTCCGGACGCGGAGGCCGCGAAGGACATCTTCGCGAAGTACCTCACGGCCACCCTGCCGCTCCACACGGACGACATCTCCGAGCACAGCGGCTCGAAGGCCGCCGCCGCCCACGGAATGATCCAGTCGGTCGTCGAGCAGATGTACGCGGAATCCGAGGAGAACCGCTTCCTCGAAGTCACGTACGCCAACGGCGACAAGGAAGTCCTCTACTTCAAGGACTTCAACTCCGGCGCGATGATCCAGAACATCGTCGACCGGGCCAAGAAGATGGCCATCAAGGCCTTCCTCGACCACAACCAGAAGGGCATCCGCGTCTCCCACCTCCTCCAGGCCTGCGTGGACGAGTTCAAGGAGAACGAGGACCTGCCCAACACCACCAACCCCGACGACTGGGCCAGGATCTCCGGAAAGAAGGGCGAGCGGATCGTCTTCATCCGCACCCTCGTCACCGGAAAGCAGGGCGCGGACACGGGACGCTCCATCGACACGGTGGCCAACACCGGTCAGTACCTGTAAAACGCACACCGGCTGCGGATGTCCGGAAACCGGGCATCCGCAGCCGGTGTATTCCGTCCGGAAATTCTCCCGGCAGCACGGGTTTCTTCCGGCAGCACGGGAAATTACCGCAAGTGATCTCCCCACCAGCGCGGAGCCGTTCTAGGCTCTTCGGTAACGCCGAGTCGCGCACAGTGAGCGACGCCGGGCAAGGAGGGCCGCATGACCGTACGGCGAGTAATGGGCATCGAGACGGAGTACGGGATCTCCGTCCCCGGGCACCCGAACGCCAATGCCATGCTCACCTCGTCCCAGATCGTCAACGCCTACGCGGCGGCGATGCACCGGGCGCGCCGCGCCCGCTGGGACTTCGAGGAGGAGAATCCGCTGCGGGACGCCCGCGGCTTCGACCTCGCCCGCGAGGCCGCCGACTCCAGTCAGCTCACCGACGAGGACATCGGCCTGGCCAATGTGATCCTCACCAACGGGGCCCGGCTCTACGTGGACCACGCCCACCCCGAGTACAGCTCGCCGGAGGTCACCAACCCGCGGGACGCCGTCCTGTGGGACAAGGCCGGCGAGCGGATCATGGCGGAGGCGGCCGTCCGCGCCGCCCAGCTCCCCGGCGCCCAGCCGATCCACCTCTACAAGAACAACACCGACAACAAGGGCGCCTCCTACGGCACGCACGAGAACTACCTGATGAAGAGGGAGACCCCCTTCTCGGACATCGTGCGCCACCTGACCCCCTTCTTCGTCTCCCGCCAGGTCGTGACCGGGGCGGGCCGGGTCGGCATCGGTCAGGACGGCCGGGAGAACGGCTTCCAGATCAGTCAGCGCGCCGATTACTTCGAGGTCGAGGTGGGTCTGGAGACCACCCTCAAGCGGCCCATCATCAACACGCGCGACGAGCCGCACGCGGACGCCGAGCGGTACCGCCGCCTGCACGTGATCATCGGGGACGCGAACCTCTCGGAGATCTCGACGTACCTCAAGCTCGGCACGACCGCGCTGGTCCTGTCGATGATCGAGGACGGGTTCATCACCGTGGACCTCGCCGTCGACCAGCCGGTCAGGACGCTCCACCAGGTCTCGCACGACCCGTCCCTCCAGTACCTGGTCACGCTCCGCAGCGGCCGGACGCTCACCGCGGTCCAGCTGCAGATGGAGTACTTCGAGCTGGCCAGGAAGTACGTCGACGAGCGGTACGGCTCGGACGCGGACGAGCAGACGAAGGACGTCCTCACACGCTGGGAGGACACCCTCAACCGGCTCGAGAACGACCCGATGAGCCTGGCCGGCGAGCTCGACTGGATCGCCAAGCGGGAGCTCATGGAGGGCTACCGGCGCCGGGACGGCCTGGACTGGGACGCGGCCCGCCTGCACCTGGTGGACCTCCAGTACGCGGACGTGCGCCCCGAGAAGGGCCTGTACAACCGCCTGGTGGCCCGGGGGCGCATGAAGAGGCTCCTGGAGGAACCCGAGGTGCGGCAGGCCGAGACGGTGCCTCCGGAGGACACCAGGGCCTATTTCCGGGGCCGCTGCCTGGAGCAGTACGCCGACGACGTCGCCGCGGCCTCCTGGGACTCGGTGATCTTCGACCTGCCCGGCCGGGACTCGCTCCAGCGTGTGCCGACCCTGGAGCCGCTGCGCGGCACCAAGGCCCATGTCAAGGCGCTCCTGGACCGCTGCCGGACCGCGGAGGAACTGGTCCGCGTCCTGTCCGGCGGATGATCGGGGGCCCGGCACGGGCCTGAAATGCCCCGGCACTGGGAATCATGGAATCAGTGCCCGGGCGATGTGGAAACTGCGGGGCCGAAGTCAGACCCGACCTATAGGGTCTGATCTTGTACGGACTCAACCGAGCGGGCCGATTTCGAGCGGGGTGAGGGATATGGCGACCAAGGACACCGGCGGCGGACAGCAGAAGGCGACGCGTTCCACGGAGGAGGTCGAGGAGACCACCACGGAGGCGAGCTCCGATCTCCAGGAGCGCCAGGAGAAGCTGAGCGACGACGTGGACTCCGTGCTGGACGAGATCGACGACGTCCTCGAGTCCAACGCGGAGGAGTTCGTTCGTAGCTTCGTCCAGAAGGGCGGCGAGTAGCCGCCTCTCGCGCCTGTACTCCTCCGTCCCCGGAGCCCCGGCAAAAGCCGTGGGTCCGGGGACGGATGACAGGCGGTGGCACGGGTATGGTCCGTGCACAACAGCAAGATCGGCCCGCGCGTCCCACGACGGGCCGACTTTCCCACCCGGAAGGAATCGCGTGGAAGCCAACCCTCGTAGCACCGGGCGTCTGCCGGCGGCCTTCCTGACGCCGGGATCGTCCTCGTTCCTGGACTTCCTGTCGGCACACTCGCCGGAGCTGCTGCCGAGCCACCGCAAGCTGCCGGAGGGCGTCCTCGACGCCCCGCACGGCACGACCATCGTGGCGGTCACCTTCGACGGCGGGGTCGTCCTCGCCGGCGACCGGCGGGCCACCATGGGCAACATGATCGCGCAGCGCGACATGGAGAAGGTCTTCCCGGCCGACGAGTACTCCGCCGTCGCCATCGCCGGCACCGCGGGTCTCGCCGTCGAGATGGTCAAGCTCTTCCAGCTGGAGCTGGAGCACTTCGAGAAGGTGGAGGGCGCCACGCTCTCCCTGGAGGGCAAGGCCAACCGCCTGTCCACCATGATCCGCGGCAACCTGGGCATGGCCATGCAGGGCCTCGCCGTCGTGCCGCTCTTCGCCGGCTGGGACGAGGGCAAGGGCAAGGGCCGGATCTTCTCCTACGACGTGACCGGCGGTCGCTCCGAGGAGCAGGGCTACGCGGCCACCGGCTCCGGCTCGATCTTCGCGCGCGGGTCGATGAAGAAGCTCTACAGTCCCGACCTCACCGAGCACCAGGCCACGACCCTGGTCGTGCAGGCGCTCTACGACGCGGCGGACGACGACTCGGCGACCGGTGGCCCCGACATGGCCCGCCGGATCTTCCCGCTCGTCACCGTCATCACCGAGGAGGGTTTCCGCAGGCTCACCGAGGCCGAGTCCTCCGAGCTGGCCCGGTCGGTCACCGAGCGGCGCCTCACGCAGCCCGACGGGCCGCGCGCCGCCCTGCTCTGACCACTCGTCGCTCTGTAGGAGCCCAGAAGAAAGGGACGGACCGCCGGTGTCCACTCCGTTCTACGTCTCACCCCAGCAGGCCATGGCCGACCGGGCGGAGTACGCCCGCAAGGGCATCGCCCGAGGCCGCAGCCTCGTCGTCCTCCAGTACACGGACGGCATCGTCTTCGTCGGCGAGAACCCCTCGCGTGCGCTGCACAAGTTCAGCGAGATCTACGACCGGATCGGCTTCGCCGCCGCCGGCAAGTACAACGAGTACGAGAACCTCCGCATCGGCGGCGTGCGCTACGCCGACCTGCGGGGCTACACCTACGACCGGGACGACGTCACCGCGCGCGGCCTGGCCAACGTCTACGCCCAGACGCTCGGCACGATCTTCTCCAGCGCGGGGGAGAAGCCGTACGAGGTGGAGCTGGTCGTCGCCGAGGTCGGCGCCGAGCCGGAGGGCGACCAGATCTACCGGCTGCCCCACGACGGCTCCATCGTGGACGAGCACGGCTCGGTCGCGGTCGGCGGAAACGCGGAGCAGATCAGCTCCTTCCTGGACCAGCGGCACCGGGACGGCATGTCCCTGGCCGAGGCCCTGAAGCTGGCCGTGCAGGCGCTCTCGCGGGACACCAACGGCAGCGAGCGGGAGATCCCCGCGGAGCGCCTGGAGGTGGCGGTCCTGGACCGCACGCGCCCGCAGCAGCGCAAGTTCAAGCGGATCGTCGGCCGCCAGCTGTCCCGCCTCCTGCAGGCGGACAACGCGGCCGTGGCGAAGACGGACGAGCCCTCGGACGAGGTTCCGGAGGAGTAGGCGCTTCCTGTCGGAGGGGCCCCGGTGCGCGCGAGCGGACCGGGGCCCCTTCCGTGTGTCCGCCTCAGGAAGCCGGTGCGGGCCCCGAGGAGCCCCGGGGGACCAGCGTGACCGGGAGATCGTCCGGCTGTGGCGGTTCGCCCGAGAGGACGGCCAGGAGGGCCGCCATGCCCCGCTCGCCGATGCGCTCGGCCGGCAGCGAGACGGTCGTCAGCTCCGGCTCGACGGCGGTCGCGAGCGCGAGGTCGTCGAAACCGGTGACCGAGACGTCCTCGGGGACCCGCAGCCCGAGCCGCCGCAGGGCCTTGCAGGCGCCCGCCGCGAGGATGTCGTCGTCGCACACGAGAGCGGTGGGGCGGGGGCCGGGCGCGGCCATGGCGCGCTCGGTGGCGGCCATGGCGCCGTGCACGTCCAGGGGTGCGCGGACCGTCCGCACCGAGACGCCGGCGAGGGCCTCGGTGAGCGCGGCGGCACGGACGTCGAAGGTCCAGGACGCCACGGCAGAGGCCAGGTGGACGAAGTGCCGGTGGCCGAGAGCCAGCAGGTGTCCCGTGACCTGGCGCATGCCGTCCGCGATGTCGAGGTTGACGTGCGCGGCGGCGCCGGTGTCGGCGGGGTCGCTGTCGAGCATGACCAGCGGCAGGTCGGTGCCCCGGAAGGCCTTCAGGGCGTCCGAGGCCATCGAGGAGGCGATGACCCCGTCCAGGGCCGCGCGGGCCGAGGCGAAGGGGTCCTTGGCGGGCCCGACGCCGTCGGGGGAGGGGTACAGGACGACACCGAAGCCGTGCCGGGCGGCGACGGTCGCCGCGCCGGTGTAGACGCGGGCGAAGAACTCGTTGGTGAGCGCCGGGACGACGAGCAGCGCCGTACGGGTGTGGCCGAGGCGGAGGTTGCGGGCGGCGAGGTTGGGCCGGTAGCCGAGGCTCCGGGCGGCCTCCCGCACGACCTCGGCGGTGCGTTCCGACACACGGCCGCGCCACTTGTCGCCGAGCACGAGCGACACGGTGGCCTGCGAGACGCCCGCGGCCCGGGCGACGTCCCTGCTGGTGGGGCGGGCGCCGCCGAGCGGCTCCGGGGTCTGCACACAAGCCTCCGCGTCGGACGGTTCACGAGCCGGTCACCCGGGGGTGGCCTGGCGCGGGGTGGACCCACGCGCTGCGGACATGGTACGTATGACCTCGGACGTTATACGTAAAACCTCGGCGGGGTCCGGGGATGAGGGGAGACCGACATGGCCACCGAGGCCACGGCACACGGCGGCTATCTCGACATACTCCGGGCACCGCACGCCGCCCGGCTGCTGGCCGGCACGCTCATCGGGCGGCTGCCCAACGGCGTCGGCCCCATCGCCCTCACCCTCTTCGTCCGCGACCAGGGCGGCAGCTACACACTCGCCGGCGGCCTCATCGCCGCCTACGGCGTCGCCACCGCCGTCGGCCAGCCCCTCCTCGGCCGCGCCGTCGACCTCAAGGGGCAGCCGCGGGTCCAGCTCCCCGCGGCGGTCCTCTCCGCCCTCGGCATGGCCCTGCTCGCGCTCACCGGCATCGGTCACCTGGCCCTCGCCTACGCGGCCGTCGTCGTCGCCGGCCTCTTCACCCCGCCCCTGGAGGGCGGCCTCCGGGCCCTGTGGCCGAGCGTCCTCGGCCGCGAGGACCGGGTGCACCGGGCGTACGCCATGGACGCGGTAGCCCAGGAGGTCATGTTCACCGTCGGCCCGCTGCTGCTGACCCTCCTCGTCTCGCTGTGGTCGCCCGCCGCGGCCCTGCTCGTCATCAACGCTCTCGGCGTCCTCGGCGCCCTCGCCGTGGTCCTCTCCGAGCCCTCCCGCACCTGGCGCTCCGCGCCCCGCGAGGCCCACTGGCTGGGAGCCCTGCGCTCACCCGGCCTCCTCGCCCTCCTGGGCTCGTTCTTCTTCGTCGGCCTCGCCCTCGGCTCCATCACCGTCGCCGCCGTCTCCTACGCCGACGACCGGGGCACCCCGTCCGTCTACGGCTGGCTCATGGCCGCCCTCGGCCTCGGCGCCCTCGTCGGCGGCGTCACCTACGGCGCCCGCCAGTGGTCCGGCGCCCCCGAGCGGCGGCTGCGCGTCCTCGTGCTGCTCCTCGCGGTCTGCTACCTGCCGCTGGTCCTCACCCCCGGCCCCGTCGCCATGACCGGCCTCGCGGCCCTCTCCGGCGTCTTCCTGGCCCCCGTCCTCGCCTGCGCGTTCATCGTCGTCGACCGGCACGCCCCGGCCGGCACCGTGACCGAGGCCTTCTCCTGGCTCGTCACGACCTTCGGTGTCGGCTCGGCCCTCGGCTCCGCGGTCGCGGGACCCGCCGTCGAACTCGCCGGGACCGTCGCCGGATTCGCCGTGGCCGGAGCGGGCGGCCTCGTCGCCCTCCTCGTCCTCCTCGCCACCGGCCGCGTCCTCCACGTCCCCGTGAGCCCGGCGAACCCGGCGGTCCCGGCCGAACCGGACGCGCGACACGCCGTCGGCGCGGGCGGCCCCACCTCCGTACACACCGAAAAGAACACGCACTGATCGGAAAATGATCGAAACGGGAACGCCCAACCCGGTTTCATCACACGCCGTCAGGCGTAATGTTCAGACATGGACCGCCGCATTTTCGGGCTGGAGAACGAGTACGGCGTCACGTGCACGTTCAGGGGACAGCGCCGACTGTCTCCTGACGAAGTGGCGCGCTACCTCTTCCGCCGTGTCGTGTCATGGGGCCGCAGCAGCAATGTCTTCCTGCGGAACGGCGCCCGCCTGTACCTGGACGTGGGTTCGCATCCGGAATACGCAACACCGGAATGTGACGACGTGACCGAACTGGTCACCCACGACAAGGCAGGCGAGCGCATTCTCGAGGGCCTGCTCGTCGACGCCGAACGCCGCCTGCACGAGGAGGGAATCGCGGGCGACGTCTATCTCTTCAAGAACAACACCGACTCGGCCGGAAACTCCTACGGCTGCCACGAGAACTATCTCGTCGCCCGCCACGGGGAGTTCTCCCGGCTCGCGGACATCCTCATTCCCTTCCTCGTCACCCGGCAGCTCATCTGCGGCGCGGGAAAGGTCCTCCAGACCCCGCGTGGCGCGGTCTTCTGCGTCTCCCAGCGTGCCGAGCACATCTGGGAGGGCGTCAGCTCCGCCACGACCCGCTCGCGGCCCATCATCAACACCCGGGACGAGCCGCACGCCGACGCCGAGCGCTACCGCCGCCTCCACGTCATCGTCGGCGACTCGAACATGTCCGAGACGACCATGCTGCTCAAGGTCGGCGCCACCGACCTGGTGCTCCGCATGATCGAGGCCGGCACCGTCATGCGCGACCTGACCCTGGAGAACCCCATCCGGGCTATCCGCGAGGTCAGCCACGACATCACGGGCCAGCGCAAGGTCCGACTCGCCAGCGGTCGCGAGGCCTCCGCCCTGGAGGTCCAGCGCGAGTACTACGAGAAGGCGGTCGACTTCGTCGACCGGCGCGGCATCCGCTCCGGCACCGTCGCGCAGGTCCTGGAGCTCTGGGGCCGCACGCTCGACTCGATCGAGAGCGAGCGGCTCGACCGCATCGAGACCGAGATCGACTGGGTCATGAAGCACCGGCTCATCGAGCGCTACCGGGCCAAGCACAACATGACCATGTCGAACCCGCGTGTCGCGCAGATAGACCTCGCGTACCACGACATCCACCGCCGGCGCGGGCTCTACTACCTGCTGCAGAAGAACGGGCAGGCGGCCCGGATCTGCAACGACATGAAGATCTTCGAGGGCAAGTCGGTGCCCCCGCAGACCACCAGGGCGCGACTCCGCGGCGACTTCATCCGCCGCGCCCAGGAGCAGCGCCGGGACTTCACCGTGGACTGGGTCCACCTGAAGCTCAACGACCAGGCACAGCGCACCGTGTTGTGCAAGGACCCGTTCCGCTCCGTCGACGACCGGGTGGAAAAGCTGATCGCCGGAATGTAGGACCGGCGCGTACGAGCCCCCCGGGCCCCGCACGATTGACGTGCGGGGCCCTCGACGTGACAGGAGGAGCGCCTAGAGTGTCGGCACAACTACTGTGCCGTCTGAGATCTGAGGAACACGTGCGCCGACTTGCCGGCCTTCTCGTCGTCCCGCTGCTGCTGCTCTCGACAGCGGCGTGCGGCAGCGACGACAAGGGCTCCGATTCCGCCTCGATGAAGAACGGGCTGCCCGCCATCACCGCGGGGGTCAAGTTCGGCGAGAAGCCGACCCTCTCCAAGGGCGAGGGCGACCCGCCCAAGGACCTGAAGGTCAACATCATCAGCGAGGGCGACGGCCCGGTGACGAAGAAGGGCGACGCGCTCCAGGTGAACTACCTGGGCCAGGCCTGGGACTCCACCACCCCCTTCGACAACAGCTTCGACCGCGGCCAGCCCTTCAGCGTGACGCTGGGTGACGGCCAGGTCATCAAGGGCTGGGAGCAGGCCCTCGAAGGACAGAAGGTCGGCAGCCGCATCGAGGTCGGCATCCCGCCGGCGCTCGGCTACGGCGAGGCCGGCTCCCCGCCGAACATCAAGCCGAACGCCACCCTCGTCTTCGTCGTGGACATCCTGAAGTCCGTCACGATCCCGAAGTCCGCCACGGGCACCGTCGTCCCGCAGGAGGACGCGAAGCTGCCGAAGGTCGGCACGAACACCGACGGCAAGGCGCCCTCGCTGACCGTCCCCAAGGTCGCCGCGCCGACCAAGCTCGTCTCGAACTACGTTCTCGAGTCCAAGGGCGAGGTCGTCAAGGAGACCGACACGGTCGTCGTGAACTACGTCGCCGCCCTCTGGAAGGACGGCAAGGTCTTCGACTCCACCTACACCACGGGCAAGCCCGCGAACTTCCCGCTCCCGCAGCTCACGCTGCCGGGCCTGAAGAAGGGCCTCGTCGGCAAGAAGGTCGGCAGCCGCGTCCTCATCGTCGCCCCGCCGGCCGAGGCCTTCGGCGACAAGGAGCAGCAGGGCATCCCGAAGAACTCCACGCTGGTGTTCGCCGTGGACATCCTGGCGAAGATGTAAGACTGTCCCGATCGCGCAGTTCATCAGTATGAGGAGCAGTTCAGTGAGCATCGAGAAGCCCGAGGTCGACTTCCCGGGTGGCGAGCCGCCGAAGGACCTGGAGATCAGGGACATCTGGGTGGGCGACGGCGCGGAGGCCAAGGCCGGCGCCACCGTCTCCGTCCACTACGTGGGCGTCGCCTTCTCCACCGGCGAGGAGTTCGACTCCTCCTGGAACCGCGGCACCCCGCTCCAGTTCAAGCTCGGCATCGGCCAGGTCATCTCCGGCTGGGACCAGGGTGTCCAGGGCATGAAGGTCGGCGGCCGTCGCGAGCTGATCATCCCCGCCCACCTCGCCTACGGTGACCGCGGTGCCGGCTCCGCGATCGCCCCGGGCGAGACGCTGATCTTCGTCTGCGACCTGGTCGCCGTCTGATCGGTCGTGCCGACCGGTACCGGTCGCTCCGAGGGCCCCCGCCACCCGTGGCGGGGGCCCTCGGCTTTTGTCCCGACACCCCGGGGCGGTACGGTCGGACGTCCGACAAGTGGAACCGGCAAAAGAGGTGCGGGGCGTCGATGGCGATTGCCAAGTCCGAGCGGCTGATGAATCTCGCGCTGTGCCTGCTCGGGACGCGACGCCCGCTGAGCAAGCGCGAACTCCGCGGGTCCATCGAGGCCTACCTCGAAGCGAGCGGGGACGACGCCTTCAACCGGATGTTCGAGCGCGACAAGGACGACCTGCGCGAGCTGGGCCTCGTCATCGAGACCGTCGAGAACCTGGAGGGCGAGACCGGCTACCTCGCCCGCCGCGACTCCAACCGTCTCCCGCCGATCACCCTTGACGCCGAGGAGGCCGCCGCCCTCGGCCTCGCCGCCAAGGTCTGGCAGCAGGCCCGCCTCGCCGGCGCCGCCAGCGGCGCCCTCCAGAAGCTCCGCGCCGCCGGAATGCCCGAGGCCGAGGACTCGTACGACGTCCAGCCCAGCGCCCTCGAACCCCGCATCCCGGTCCACGAGGCCGCCTTCGAGCCCCTCATGCTGGCCTGCCGCGACCGCCGGCCCGTCGTCTTCGACTACCGCAAGGCCAACGCCGCCCGCCCCGAGACCCGCCAGGTCGAGCCCTGGACCCTCGAATGCTGGCGCGGCCACTGGTACCTCGCGGGCTGGGACCGCGACCGGGGCGCCGAGCGAGTCTTCCGCCTCTCCCGGATCACCGGCAAGGTCCGCTCCCGGGCCGGCGCCTTCACCGCGCCCGTGCCCGACGTCGTCACCGTCCGCGAGACCGTCGAGAGCTGGGCCGGCGAGACCGCCACCCGCTCCGCCCGGATCCGGCTGCGCGCCGGCTGCGGCTACCCGCTGCGGGCCCGCGCCCAGTCCGTACAGGTGGGCGACGACGGCTGGGACGAGCTGGAGATCCCGTACGGGCACGGGCTCGACGCCTGGCTCGTCGAGTTCGGACCCGACGTCGTCGTACGGGAACCCGCCGATCTGCGGGCGGATGTACTGGACCGGCTGCGCGCCGTGGCCAAGGGCTGAGGGGGAGACGTACGCATGGCTGCCAACGCGATCGACCAGACGAGGCGGATGCTGTCCCTCGTCACCTATCTCCGCGAGCGCCCCGGCGCACACGTCGCTGACGTCGCGCGCGCCTTCGGGATCACCGAGGACGAGCTGATCTCCGACCTGGACGTGCTGCCCATGTGCGGCACCAGCTTCCGCGGCGGCGATCTCCTCGACATCGACACCGACGGCGACCGGATCTGGTGGCACAACCCCGACGACGTCGCCGCACCCCTGCGGCTCGCCGCCGACGAGGCGACCGCCCTCCTGGTCGCCGCCCGCGCCGTCGCCACCCTCCCCGGGCTCCGCGAGAGCGACCGGGACGCGCTGGTCCGCGCCACCGCCAAGCTGGAGGCCGCGGCCGGCGAGGCCGCCGGGGCCAGCTCCCGGCTCTCGGTCACCTTCGAGTCCGAGGGCGGCGTCTTCGCCGAGGTCGACCGGGCCATCTCCGAGCGCCGACGGCTGTGGGTCCGCTACTACTCGCCAGCGCGCGACGAACTCACCGAGCGCGAGGTCGACCCGATCCGGCTCTTCGCCGTCGGCCACACCTACATGGAGGCGTGGTGCCGGCTCTCCGAGGCCCGCCGCACCTTCCGGCTCGACCGCGTCGTCGAGATCCGGCTCCTCGACGAGCACGCGGCCCCGCCCGAACTGGAACTGCGCGACCTCTCCGAGGGGCTTGTCCAGCCCTCCGCCGACGACCCCGAGGTCGTCGTCGAGGTCGGCCCCGGCGGCCGGTGGGTCGCCGAGTACTACCCGCACGACCGGGCCGAGGAGCTGCCCGACGGCGGCCTGCGGATCACCCTGCGGACACCGGACCCCGCCTCGTTGCGGCGGCTCGCGCTGCGGCTGGGCAGCGACGGGCGGATCGTCGCACCGCGCGAGCTCGCCGACAGCGCCCGCGAGGCGGCGACCGCCGCACTCGCCGCGTACGAGGGCGTGTGACGTTCTCCGCCGCGCGGACGCTGTTGCTGATGTAGTGCCGATTCGGATGTTGCCGTGGGAATTGAGGGAGATGTCCGTCATGCCTGGTCTTGCCGCGACGATGGCCCCGGTCCTCTTCAAGGCCGCCTGCCCCGACTGCCGCTCCCGCTTCGAACTCTCGGCGAGCGCCCTGCGCCTCGCCATCGGCGCCAGCCGGCGTACCACCTTCTACTCCTTCACCTGCCCGGAGTGCGGCAGCTCCGTCCGCAAGCCCGCGGGCGAGCGGATCGTCGAGCTCCTCACCGGCGGCGGCGTCCGCACGCTGCGCCTCCACACCACCGTCTGAACGACCCGTACCCGCTCAAGGTCTAGGCTCTGACCATGTTCTGGCCCATGCTCGCCATCGCCCTCGGCTTCCTCGGCATCGCCGTCCTCGGTGTCCTCGGCATCAGGGTCTTCCTGGAGGTCCAGCGCCTCGGCCGTCAAGTGGCCCGCACCACAGAGCGGATCACCCAGGCCGCCGAGGAGCTCGAAACAGCCGCCGTCGGACTGGCCCGAACCGGCGAGTCACTGCGCTGAGTCGGTGCCGTACGCTGCAGGAAGCGGCCTCGGTCCGGGCTCGTGGGACGCAATCGGGAGTATGCACGGGCATTGCCTCGCGTTTACTCCTGCGGGTTACGATCGCAGGCAGCGCGGTGGCCGGACGCATGTCCGACCCGCCGGGCACGCACTCCATGTCGCCTCGGTGAAGAAGGTAAACAGCTATGGGTAGGCTCGGCCCCACCGAGATCATTCTCATTCTCGTCGTCATCATTCTCCTGTTCGGCGCCAAGAAGCTCCCGGACATGGCCCGCTCGCTGGGCAAGTCGGCCCGCATCCTCAAGAGCGAGGCCAAGGCGATGAAGTCGGACGACCAGCAGAGCGCGCCCGCCGACCCGCCGCACGCCGGAACCGGAGCGCAGGACCAGCAGCCCGCGCCGCGCACGATCCAGGCCGCTCCCGGAGACGTGACCAGCTCGCGTCCGGTGACCGAGCCCTCGGACACCACCAAGCGCTGACCCGGTCCGCCGCGGCCGCCGCACCGTGCGGCGGCTGCCGCACGAGATGAGGACGTGGGTTGCCCAAGTCTGCCCGCAAGCAGGAGAAGGATCCCGAGGGCCGTATGCCCCTCGTGGAGCACCTGCGTGAACTCCGCAACCGACTGGCGAAGGGGCTCATCGCCATCACGGCGGTGACGATCGTCGCCCTCGTGTACAGCGAGGAACTGCTGCAGTTCCTGTCGCAGTCGGTGCCCAAATGCCCAGAAGGCGTCACCAGCGACGGCGGAAACTGCGCGGTCGTCACCTTCAACACGCTGATGGCCCCCTTCAGCACGACGATCCAGGTGTCCCTGACGGCGGGCCTCGTCCTCGCCAGTCCCGTCTGGCTCTACCAGCTGTGGGCCTTCGTCGCGCCCGGGCTGCACAAGAGCGAGAAGAAGTACACGTACGCCTTCGTCGGCGCGGCCGTGCCGCTCTTCGGCGCCGGCGCCTACCTCGCGTACCTCATTCTCCCCGTCAGCGTGAAGGTCCTCATCAGCCTCACGCCCGGCGGCTCCGCGAACCTCCTGGCGCTGAACGACGTCCTCGACTTCACCCTGCGCATGGTGCTCGTCTTCGGCCTGGCCTTCGAGCTCCCGCTGGTCCTGGTGATGCTCAACCTCACCGGTGTCCTCACCGGTCGCCGCATGGCCGGCTGGTGGCGCGGCGTGATCATGGGCGTCTTCGTCTTCGGCGCCGTCATCACCCCCACCACCGACCCGGTCGGCATGATCGCCCTCGCGGGACCCATCACGATCCTGTACTTCGGGGCCGTCGGCTTCTCGCTCCTGAACGACCGGCGCCGCAACCGGAAGAACCCCGACGCCGCACTCGACGACGACGAGGCCTCCGTCCTCGACCTCACGCCCGAGGCAGTGGACGCCGTCGAACCCGTCCCCGCCGCACGGGCCCTGCCCGGGCAGGCCACCGGACCGGGAGAGACCGGGGGAGCCGCAGCGCACCGGCTCAACGGTTACGACGACATCACCTGATCGTGCAGCGTCCCCCCGGACCCGGTCCGGGGGGACGCCTGCATGACCAGCGAGATCCCTCCTCGGCCCTGCGCTTCGCGGCCTCGCACACGGCCCGTCGGGCCCTCGGAGCATTGCCCCGATAAAGATCGCGTCACTGTCAGAGGTGGCGGGTAGGCTCGACACAAGATGACAGAGGACCTCACACCTTCCGAGGCGTACGCGGCCGCCCTCGCCCGAAACGCCGAGCAGGCCACCGCGCTGTACCCCTTCCGCGAGCTGTACGACTTCGATCTGGACCCCTTCCAGATCGAGGCGTGCAAGGCCCTCGAAGCGGGCAAGGGCGTGCTCGTCGCCGCGCCCACGGGCTCCGGCAAGACCATCGTCGGCGAGTTCGCCGTCCATCTCGCCCTCAGCCAGGGCCGCAAGTGCTTCTACACGACACCCATCAAGGCGCTGTCGAACCAGAAGTTCGCCGACCTCGTCAAGCGGTACGGCGCGGAGAAGGTCGGCCTGCTCACCGGCGACAACAGCGTCAACGGCGATGCGCCGATCGTCGTCATGACCACCGAAGTCCTCCGCAACATGCTGTACGCGGGGTCCCAGGCCCTCTCCGGCCTCGGCTACGTCGTCATGGACGAGGTGCACTACCTCTCCGACCGCTTCCGCGGCGCCGTCTGGGAGGAAGTGATCATCCACCTCCCCGAATCCGTCACGCTGGTCTCACTCTCCGCGACCGTGTCCAACGCCGAGGAGTTCGGCGACTGGCTCGACACCGTCCGCGGCGACACCGAGGTCATCGTCTCGGAGAGCCGTCCCGTGCCCCTCTGGCAGCACGTCCTGGCCGGACGCCGGATGTACGACCTCTTCGAGGAGGAGACCGACCACGGCGGCCGCGGCTCCGCCCGCCGCGAGGTCAACCCCGACCTCGTCCGCCTGGCCCGCACCGAGAACTCGACGTACAACCCGCGTGACCGGCGCCGCGGCAAGATGGTCCGCGAGGCCGACCGCGAGCGCGAGCGCCGCCAGCGTTCCCGCATCTGGACGCCGGGCCGCCCCGAGGTCATCGACCGCCTCGACGCCGAGGGGCTGCTGCCCGCCATCACCTTCATCTTCAGCCGCGCCGGCTGCGAGGCCGCGGTCCAGCAGTGTCTCCACGCCGGGCTCCGCCTCAACAACGAGGAAGGACGCCAGCGCGTCCGCGAGATCGTCGAGGAGCGGACCGCCTCCATCCCGGCAGAAGACCTCCACGTCCTCGGCTACTACGAATGGCTCGAAGCGCTGGAGCGGGGCATCGCCGCCCACCACGCCGGCATGCTCCCCACCTTCAAGGAGGTCGTCGAAGAGCTCTTCGTCCGTGGCCTCGTGAAGGCCGTCTTCGCCACCGAGACCCTCGCCCTCGGCATCAACATGCCCGCGCGCTCGGTCGTCCTGGAGAAGCTCGTCAAGTGGAACGGCGAGCAGCACGCCGACATCACCCCCGGCGAGTACACCCAGCTCACCGGCCGTGCCGGCCGCCGCGGCATCGACGTCGAAGGCCACGCCGTGGTCCTCTGGCAGCGCGGCTTCGACCCCGGCCACCTCGCCGGACTCGCGGGCACGCGCACGTACCCGCTGCGCTCCAGCTTCCGGCCCTCGTACAACATGGCGGTCAACCTCGTCGACCAGTTCGGCCGGCACCGCTCCCGCGAGCTCCTGGAGACCTCCTTCGCGCAGTTCCAGGCCGACCGCTCCGTCGTGGGCATCTCGCGCCAGGTCCAGAAGAACGAGGAGGGCCTGGAGGGCTACCGCGAGGGCATGACCTGCCACCTCGGAAACTTCGAGGAGTACGCGCGGCTCCGCCGCGACCTCAAGGACCGCGAGACGGAACTGGCCCGGCAGGGCGCCGCCCAGCGGCGCGCCCAGGCCGCCGGCTCGCTGGAGAAGCTCAAGCCGGGCGACATCATCCACGTCCCCACCGGCAAGTTCGCGGGCCTCGCCCTCGTCCTCGACCCCGGCATCCCCGCGGGCCGGACCAACGGGCACCGCGGCTTCGAGCACCACGACGGACCCCGGCCCCTCGTCCTCACCGCCGAGCGGCAGGTCAAGAGGCTCGCCTCCATCGACTTCCCGGTCCCCGTCGAGGCGCTCGACCGCATGCGGATCCCCAAGTCCTTCAACCCGCGCTCGCCGCAGTCCCGCAGGGACCTGGCCTCCGCACTGCGGACCAAGGCCGGACACGTCCACCCCGAGCGCCATCACAAGCAGCGTGCGGCCGCCGCCGACGACCGCGAGATCGCCCGGCTGCGCACCGCGCTGCGCGCGCATCCCTGCCACGGCTGCGACGAGCGCGAGGACCACGCCCGCTGGGCCGAGCGCTACCACCGCCTCCAGCGCGACACCCAGCAGCTGGAGCGGCGCATCGAGGGCCGTACCAACACGATCGCCCGGACCTTCGACCGGATCGTCGCGCTCCTCACCGAGCTCGACTACCTGCGGGGCGACGAGGTCACGGACAACGGCAAGCGGCTGGCCCGGCTCTACGGCGAGCTCGACCTGCTGGCGAGCGAATGCCTCCGGGACCGCGTCTGGGAGGGGCTCACCCCTGCCGAACTCGCCGCCTGCGTCTCGGCCCTGGTGTTCGAGTCGCGCCAGGCCGACGACGCCGTCGCGCCGAAGCTGCCCACGGGCAACGCGAAGGCGGCGCTCGGCGAGATGGTCCGGATCTGGGGGCGTCTCGACGCCCTCGAGGAGGAGTTCAAGATCAACCAGGCGGAGGGGGTCGGCCAGCGCGAGCCCGACCTCGGCTTCGCCTGGGCCGCCTACCAGTGGGCGTCCGACAAGAGCCTCGACGAGGTGCTCCGCGAGGCGGACATGCCCGCCGGCGACTTCGTCCGCTGGTGCAAGCAGGTCATCGACGTCCTCGGACAGATCGCCGCCGCGGCGCCCAAGGAGAACAGCACGGTCTCCAAGAACGCCCGCAAGGCCGTCGAAGCGCTGCTGCGGGGTGTCGTCGCCTACAGCTCGGTGGGCTGACCCTTCCGGTTCTCTTCAGACAGGTGCCCGTGGCGATCAGGCCACGGGCACCTGTCGTTCCGTCCCCTGTGCGCGGGGTTGTCCACAGGGCGTTGTCCACAGGGGTGGCGCCCGGGTGGACCCTTCCGCTTGCATGGACTCGCACACGGGGAAGGCCAGTTGGGGAGGGGACGCACATGACCACGCAAGCCGGTCAGGACGCCGAGGCAAGCGGCGACACGGCACAGCCGACGCCGGAGATCGTCGACGGCCCCCGCGGAATGCCCCTCCTCGGGAACCTGCCCGCCTTCGGCAAGGACCCCCTCGCCTTCTTCGAACAGCTGCGGGAGCGCGGTGACTTCGTCCGCTGGCGCTTCGGCCGCGGCCCCGCCCTCTTCATCGCCCACCCCGACACCGTGGGCGAACTCCTCACCGAGGTCGAGCGCACCTTCGACCAGCCCGACCTCGGCATCGCCTTCCGCACCCTCCTCGGGAACGGGGTGGTCGTCGCCAAGGGCGCCGACTGGCGGCGCAAGCGATCCCTCGTCCAGCCCTCCGTCCGCCCCAAGCAGGTCCGGTCCTACGCGGCGACCATGACGGAATGCGCCGTCGCGCTCGCCGACCGGTGGAGCGACGGACAGCCCATCGACATCAAGAGGGAGATGGCGGCCCTCACCCAACTCATCGCCGTCCGCACCATCTTCGGCGTCGACACCGCCGCCGACGCCGAGGCCATCGGCCGGGCCATGGACATCGCCCAGCAGGAGATCGGCGCCGAGTTCAGCGGCATCGGAGCGCTCCTGCCCGACTGGGTCCCCACGCCCGGCCGCGCCCGCATCAAGCGCGCCACCGCCGTCATCGACGCGGAGGTCTCCCGCGTCGTCTCCCGGCACCGTGACGGCGACACCGAGCGCCCGGACCTCCTCAGCCGCCTGCTCGCCGCCCGGGACGAGACCGGGGCCCGGCTCTCCGACCAGGAGATACGGGACGAGACCGTCACCCTCTACATCGGGGGCCACGAGACGACCAGTTCGACCCTCGTCTGGGCCTGGTACCTGCTCTCCCGCAACCCGCGGGTCCGCGAGGCCCTCGCCGAGGAACTCGACCGGGTCCTCGCCGACCACGAACCCGGCTACGACGACTACGCGTCCCTCCCGTACACCCAGGCCGTCGTCAAGGAGACCCTCCGTCTCTACCCGACGATCTGGCTCATCACCGGGATCGCCAAGGAGGGCGCCACCCTCGGCGGCAGGCCGGTCCCCGTCGGCACCCGCGTCTGGTCCAGCCAGTGGGCCACGCAGCGCGACCCCCGTTGGTACGGCGACGCCGAGGCCTTCCGCCCCGAGCGGTGGCTCACCACCGAGGACGGCCTGCCCGCCGAGGACATACCGGAGTACGCCTGGTTCCCGTTCGGCGGCGGCCCCCGCGTCTGCCTCGGCACCCGCTTTGCCCTCGTCGAAGCCGTCCTGGTGCTGGCCGTCCTCGCCCGCCGCTTCGAGCTGGAGCTCTACACCAGGGACATACGCCCGGTCCCGAGCCTCACCCTCCAGCCGGACCGCGAGGTCATCGCCATGGTCCAGGCCCGGCGCTGACGCCTCGACGGGGGCCGGGGGTGGGGGCGGGAGCGACGGCGTGGGACCGGATCGCGCCGCTGACGCCGGTCGATCCGGTCCGCAGCCGACGGTGGGCCGACCGCCGCCGTAGCTGCCGAGGTGGGCAGGCGATCGGAGGCTTCGTCTCGGATGGCCGTGCCCCGCGCGGAGCACGGCCATCCATGGGGCATCGCGCTGGAAGACGCGGACTGCCCGGTCCCTGTTTCATGGTGCAGCCACGACGCCAGGGGCTCCGGCCGAAGGGGCAGGAGTCAGCGTTGTAGGGAGAGTGGCATTGATGGCGCCTCTTCCGCAACGCTCTACGGACGAAAGTGAATCAATTTAGCCCTCTGCACTCGGCTGACCAGGGAGTTTCCGCGGTTCACGAAACGTCAATGGGGCGCTATGTCTGAAATTGGGACTCCTCGCGTGAACAACTAGGAATCAACGCGCTGATCTGCGATGGAGCGGATTGTGGGCAGCGGATTGCCAGTGAGAGGATCTGGAAAGTCGGCGGTCAGGACTGGAAGCCTCCGCCGACGAAATAGGTGCAGCCCCGATTCACGTGCCGGCTCGACGGCCGGCCGCCAGACCACAGGAGATGCGTTGCGTACGATCAGTTCCGTGTTACATCCCCGGCCCGGTGGGTCGGTCACCGCTGTTGAGGCCGTCATCATCGTGGTGGTGGTGACCTGCGCGGCAGTCATGACCACGGTTGGCTTTCCTGCCTTCGGTGTAGTCGAGCTGCTCGCGGCAGCTCTCTACCTCGCCTGTCGGGTTCTGGCCACTCTGCGTCACCCCGTCCAGGCATAACCGGTGCCAGCCGGCATGTGATGGGACGGCAAGAGAGAGCCGTCGCAGCAGGTACGCGTCAGTCCGAGGCGCTGGCCCGGTGGCTACGGCACCAGCGTCAGCGACTCGGGCTGACCTACGCGGAGATGGCATTCAAGATTGACGGCGAGGTGACGGCATCTGCTTTGTCGCGTGCGGCGAGCGGGCAGGGTGTTCCCTCGCGCCGAGTCGTTGAGGCTTACGCGCAGGCGTGCGAAGCCGACATGGCCGAGGCTCGTCGGCTCTGGAAAGCCGCTCGGTGGGCCGCGCAACAAGATCCTCGAAAGCCCGCCGCGCCGGGTGATGTACAGGACCGGCACCTGGCGGACAAAGTCGAGCAACTTGTCACGCACCCCGAGGTCCTCGAGGACTTCGCCCAAATGCGGCGGGCCATGATTCAACTGCGGGCCAGGGAAGGCCAACCTTCACTGGACGAACTGCAACGCAGAGCGGGTCGCGCGCCCGATGGCCGCCACCATCTCCTTCCCAAGAGCAGCCTCAGCTCCGTTCTGCACGGCCATTCGGTTCCCCTGAGGCGCCACATCACGGCCTTCACCCGTGCCCTCGGCCTCGGCGAGGGAAAGGTGGCTTTGTGGGAGCGGGCATGGGACCGGATTGAGGAACGTACCGCAGCGCAGGCCCCTCCTGAACGACGCCGTGCGCGAAATCGGAGCCACCCTTATCCAGCGGTCCCTGCTGACCAGCCTGTGCTCCTCAGAGGGTTCCTGATCGACGATGACGACATAGGGATCGGGACCGCGGCCATCGCGGCTGAGTCGGCAGTGCATGCTGCCTGGGCACTCGCTCCCGGTCTGGCACCGAGCGATCTCACACCACTACGCAGCCAAGGACTACTCCCTCAGGTATTCACTCCGACCCGCAGGCACACTGGTCCGCGCCTGGCGTTGCCGATCGCCGGCTACACGCGATCCGGCTTGCCCATCCGCGTACCACGAGCCCGCCCGTACGACAGGAGGTACGGGCTCGACAAACCGACCTTGCGCCTACGACGGTAACTTCGCGGAACAGCCCTGCCGCGACCGCCGTGCACACCGTCCGGATCCTGCCCGCCGGCACAGGCGGGCAGGAAGTGCGACGCGACGCCAGCAGACGGGATGTCGGCGTACGCACTTCTCCCCCCAGCTGTTTCCGAATCCTGGTGCGCCATGCCGGCTCCATGACGGACGAGGTAAATTCGCTGGTCAAGGCAGTGCTCGATCTGCAAAATCAGCAGAATGCCGCATTTCTTGTGTGACCACTGCCGACATCCCCTCACCGGCCCAGTCACCAAGGTGAGATTGCCGCCGCCGGTCCCGATGTCGGAGATCCCGGGCGTCCGGACACGTCCGGCCCGGATGCCCCGCGGCACCTACGCCAGGAATTTTCAGGTATGCGATTTCGGCATCGACGTCCCTGGCTTCACCGTGCACCCTGACGACGTGATCGGCACGGAACGGCACCCCGACATCATGCGATCGACCGGCTGCTGCCAGGGTCCTTCTGGCACCGATGGTCCGAACCTCGTCTGCATGGGCTGTGCAAGCGAGGTCGGCACCCGGCAGGCAGATTGCTATACCGACAACCAGGTGATCCTGGAGCCGCGCGCGGTATGCCTCTCTTTTGCCGACGACTGATCACCCGCCCCAGCAGGGCTCAACCCGTAGCCGACCTCGTCGATCACGAGGACGCCGGGCCGCAGGGGCGGCGACGCGGCTGCGCTCGCGCTGACCAGGTGGGCCGTGGCCGCCCGCCCGCTTGTCAGGGAAGGACTGACTCAGGGCCTTGACGTGGCGTCGACTGCCTTCACCCTGCAGGCCGAGCACCGTCCGGACCTCTTCGCGACGAACAGATGCCGATATGCCGTCACCTGGCGCTGAGGGATGCCACAGAGCGTCGCCCTGTCCGTCAGGGCGTGCTCCAGCGCAGGGCCAACCGTCTCCCGGCATGCGGTGAAGCCCGTCGGGGCAAGCCCGAACGTGAACTTGACGGATCGGAGACGGTGGCCAAGCTGCGACATGGCCGCCACTCTCGCACGCGGCCCGATCACCGTGAGGTCAAAGACGGGCCCTGGTCCGCGCCCCGGGCCTTCCAGGATCGTGCCGCGAGGAAGAGCGGGAGGGCGATGGGGGAGAGAAGGATCGTCAGGATGAGGATCGGGCCCATCAGGAGGGGCGAGAGGGCGAGGCGGCGGGCCTCGCGGTACATCCACTGGCCGAGGAGCAGGTCCCAGGCGAGGATCTGAGCCCAGATCGCGCCCGCGCCGTTCGGGAGTGCCGTCAGTTCGCGGAAGGTGTCGATGTCGGGGCTGCTGACCGCCGTCCACATCTCCGGCAGTACGGGGGCGGCCAGGACGGCCCAGACCGTGAGGAGCGGGAGGACGGTCAGCGGCGACGCGGCGACGCGTTCGGTGACCCGCCATCCCGGCGCGAGGATCATCAGGAGCCAGACGGGCGCCGCGAGGAGGAACGTCAGCTCGAAGAGGAAGGCGGTCATGCCGAGACTTCCTCGGTGGGGGACGGGGACGGGGACGGGTGGGGTGCGGGGGCCCGGAGGGAGAGTGTGGTCGCGGCCCCGCCGAGCAGGACGATCGCTCCCGCCGTCGCGAGCGTCACGGTGTCCGGTGAGAACAGGGCCTGGCCGCGCAGCGCCTGCCAGGTCAGCAGGGCGAAGACCGCCGCGTACGTGCCGGCGGCCGTGAGGGTGAGGCGCAGCCTCACGCGCTCGTCGGCGAGCCGGGCGAAGCGCGGTGCGAGAGCGGCCAGGACGAGCAGGAGCAGCGGGAGCAGCTGGAGCGCGTGCATGCCGAAGAAGTGAGGGATGCGCAGGTCGCCACCGGTGGTCGACCAGCCCGTCAGCGGCATCGAGGGGCCGCCGTCCGGGACCCCGACGCTGTGGGAACCGGTGATCGGGGCTTCGTCGACCGCCAGCTGCTCCGGGGTGGGACGCACCATCAGGAAGCCCACGGCGGCGCCCACGAGGGCGATGAGTGAGGAGAGGCGTACGGCCCAGGCGGTGGCGCGGTCGAGGATCCGGGCGCGCAGCAGGAGTACCGCGATGACCAGGGCGCTCAGCCACAGGATGGCGATGCTGGCTCCCATGATCTGGAAGACGGCGTCGTCGAAGGGGGTCGCGTGGTTGAAGTGGCTCTGGGTGCCGCGGACCACCTGGAGGGTGATGAGCACCATCTCGACCGTCAAGGAGACGGCGACGACGGTTCCGGCCCACCAGCCGACGCGGTGGGCGCGGTGGGTCGTGGGGAGCAGGGAGATCATCCAGGCGAGCGAGAGCGTGTAGGCGACCAACGAGACCGCGAACTTGAACGGCTTGGTCCAGATCGGCACGCCGACCAGGATCCGGTCGTCGACGGCCAGGCCGACAGCGGAGACGAGTGCGAGGGCGACCATCGAGCCGGCGAACCAGACCAGCGGTCGGTGCAGCCGGGCGAGCGGGCTGAGTGTGGACAGGCCGAGTGAAGGCATACGGATCCCCCCGTGGGAAAGTATGGATAGTGGCACTTGCCGCTATCTGATAGCGCCACTATCTATGATGGGGGTGTCGGTCGGCAAGGCCGTTGAAGGCCGGAAAGGTGAACACGCGGTGCGCATCGGAGAGTTGAGTCGCAGGACCGGGGTGTCCGTACCGACGATCAAGTTCTACGTACGGGAAGGGCTGCTGCCGGCCGGCGAGCTGACGAGCCCGAACCAGGCCTCGTACGGGGAGACGCACGTCCAGCGCCTCCGGCTGATCCGGGCGCTCCTCGACGTGGGCGGCATGCCGGTCGCGACGATCCGTGACGTGATCGTGGCGGTCGAGGACCCCGAGTGGTCGATGCACAAGGTGCTGGGCGTCACGGCGAACCGGCTGGTGCCCCGCTGCGACCGTGAGCAGGACGCCGTGATCGAGGAGGCGCGGAAGAGGGTCACGGAGCTGGTCGCCGCGCGCGGCTGGCACGCCTATCCGGAGAACCCGGCGGGGGAGGCACTGGCGGCGGCCCTCGCCGCGCTCGACGACGTCGGTCACGGGGGGTTCGTCGAGATCCTCGACGCCTACGCGGACGCGGCGGAGCGGGTGGCGCGCGCGGACATGGACTACGTGGCGCACCATGTGGCGCGCGAGGCGCTCGTCGAGAGCGCGGTCGTCGGCACGGTCCTCGGCGACGCGATCTTCGCGGCGCTGCGGCGGCTGGCCCACGTGGACGCCTCGAACCGCGTCTTCGGCCGGCCGGGCGACGACATGGAATGACGTGGGGTCGTGAGCTGACGTGGCGTCGTGAGGTGAGTGAGGTGAGTGATGTGAGAGGGGGGTGGGGCCCTTGGCCCCACCCCCCTCTCACATGTGCCGGAGCGTCAGTTCTCCTGCTCGCGCTCCACCTGGTCGTTCCACTCGCGCTTGATCGCGCGCCAGGCCTCGTCGGTCTTCCCCAGGCGCCAGTACCCGGAGATCGACAGCCGCTCGCGCGCCACCCCGCGCTCCATCCGCAGGTGCCGGCGGAGGTCCTTCACGAAGCCCGCCTCGCCGTGGACGAAGGCGTGGACGTCGCCCGCCGGGAAGTCCAGCGCCCGCACGGCCTCCACGACGGCCTCGCCCGCCGGACGGTCGCCCCGGTGCAGCCATGTGACGTCAACGCCCGCCGCCGTCGCGAACTTCTGCTCCTCCGCGGCGTCCGAGACCTCCACGAAGGCATGCACCCGTGCACCCGAGGGCAGCCGCTCCAGCGCCACCGCGATGGCCGGCAGCGCGCTCTCGTCGCCCGCGAGCAGGTGCCAGTCCGCCGCCGGGTCCGGCGCGTAGCCGCCGCCGGGGCCGAGGAAGCGCACGGTCTCGCCCGCCTGCGCCCGCGCCGCCCAGGGGCCCGCGAGTCCCTCGTCGCCGTGGACCACGAAGTCGACGGTCAGCTCGCGGTGGACCGGGTCCCACGCCCGTACCGTGTACGTCCGCGTCGTCGGCCACTGCTCCCGGGGGAACTCCTCCCGGATCCGCTCCATGTCGAAGGGCTCCGGGTAGGCGACCCCCTCGGGGGCGAACAGCAGCTTCACGTAGTGGTCGGTGTACTCGCCGGCCTCGAAGCCGTCGAGCCCGGGGCCGCCCAGGACGACCCGCACCATGTGCGGCGTGATCCGCTCGGTGCGCACCACGCGCGCTTCGGTGGCCTTCGGTGCTTTGCGGGCCGGCTGCTCTGCCACAGGGGCTCTCCTGACTCAACGAACTTAGGTATGCCTAAGCTAGCACTCCGTCGCGCTGCCGCCCAGGGCGGATCGAGGTGATCAGCGTGCCAGCACCGGCAGCAGCCGGCCCACCGCCCCGCCCAGACCCCACCGCTTCACCAGTGCGTCCAGCGCCGCCGGGTCGCGGGGCTCCGCGGGCAGGGCCGGGTCGAACTCCGGCAGCGGTACGTCGCCGGCGACCCGCACCACCGTCGGCGCCACGTCCAGATAGGCGGCCGCCTCCACGATGCCGCGCCGCTTCGCCGGCGTCAGCCTCGACGTCCGGTCCTCGGCCGCCGCCCGCACCCCCGCCAGATCGCCGTACTCCGTGATCAGTTGCGCGGCCGTCTTCTCGCCGATGCCCTTCACCCCCGGCAGCCCGTCGCTCGCGTCCCCGCGCAGCGCCGCGAAGTCGGCGTACTGGTCGGGGCGCACGCCGTACTTCGTGCGGATCAGCTCGTCGTCCACCAGGTCGCAGTCGCCGACGCCCTTGCGCGGGTACAGCACGCGGATCCCGCGCGCGTCGTCGACGAGCTGGAACAGGTCCCGGTCGCCCGTGACGATGTCCACCGGCCCGGCGGCGCGGCCCGCGAGCGTCCCGATGACGTCGTCCGCCTCGTACCCCGCGGACCCGACCCGGGCGATCCCGAGCGCCGCGAGGACGTCCTCGATCACCGGCACCTGCGGGGAGAGCGTGTCGGGGATCTCCTCCACGTCCGGGCCGGTCTCCGTCTCGGTCACCACCCGGTGCGCCTTGTACGAGGGGATCAGGTCCACCCGCCACTGCGGCCGCCAGTCCTCGTCCCAGCAGGCCACCAGCTCGTCGGGGCGGTGGTCCTGGACGAGCCGGGTGATGAAGTCGAGGAGTCCGCGCACGGCGTTCACCGGGGTGCCGTCCGGCGCGCGGACCGAGTCCGGCACACCGAAGTAGGCGCGGAAGTACAGGCTGGCGGTGTCGAGGAGCATCAAACGTCGGGTCACCCGCCCGATCATGCCGCACGCCACCGACAGACCCGCGGACGTTCCGCACGCCACCGGCGGACCCCCGGCCGCGCCCGCGCGTCACGGGGCTCGCCAGGGGCTCCACGAGATCGGAGTGACCCCCGTCACCTTTGCGTTTGCACCCTGCGAAGCAGGGCAGGCGCGAGCCCGGAGCGGACCCCGGTACGGAATTCAACTACGAGAATCCCCGTACGCGACGGGCCGCGGGCCGATCCCGCCCGCTCCACGGCCCGGCCGCGCGGGGGGTGGCGGGCCGTTCTCGTTGCTACCCGTGAGGTCTATGTGTCCAGGCTCCAGGCCGATCACCTCTACAAGGTGTTCGGCAGACGACCCGATGAAGCCGTCCGGCGCCTCGCCGACGGCGCCGACCGCGACGAACTGCGCGGCGAAGGGACGACGGCCGCCGTCGTCGACGCCGGATTCGTCGTCGAACCCGGTCAGATCTTCGTCGTGATGGGCCTGTCCGGATCCGGGAAGTCCACCCTCCTCCGCATGCTCAACGGTCTGCTCGAACCCACCGCGGGACGGGTCCTCTTCGACGGCCGCGACCTCACCGCGCTCTCCCCCCGCGAGCTGCGTGCCGTCCGGGCCACCAAGATCAGCATGGTCTTCCAGCACTTCGCGCTCTTCCCGCACCGAAACGTTCTCGAGAACGCCGCCTACGGCCTGGAGGTCCAGGGCGTCCCGCGCGCCGAGCGCGAGACCCGTGCCGCCGAGGCCCTCGAACTCTGCGGGCTCGCCGGCTGGGAGAAGTCCTGGCCGGACGAGCTCTCCGGCGGCATGCAGCAGCGCGTCGGCCTCGCCCGCGCCCTCGCCACCGACGCCGACCTGCTCCTCATGGACGAGTCCTTCAGCGCGCTCGACCCGCTCATCCGCCGCGACATGCAGGACCAGCTCCTCGTCCTCCAGCAGCGGCTGAAGAAGACCATCGTCTTCATCACCCACGACCTCAACGAGGCCATGCGCCTCGGCGACAGCATCGCCGTCATGCGCGACGGCCGGATCGTCCAGCTCGGCACCGCCGAGGACATCCTCGTCCGCCCCGCCGACGACTACGTCGCCTCCTTCATCCAGGACGTCGACCGCTCCCGGGTGCTCACCGCCGCCGCCGTCATGACCGAAGGCGCCGTCCCGGACGACTGCCCCGAGAGCTGCGCCTGCCGGGCCGTCGGACCCGACACGCTCGTCGCCGACCTGTGTGCCGTCGCCGCCCTGGCCCCGCACCCCGTGACCGTCCAGGACCCCGACGGCTCCGTCCTCGGAGTCGTACCGACGGAACGTCTCCTCGCCGTCATGGGCGGGCTCGCGAGCGAGGAGGTGACGGCCCGTGCCTAGGCTCCCCCTCGGTGACTGGACCGACAGCTCCGTCGACTGGCTCCAGGCCCACCTCTCCTGGCTCTTCGACGCCGTCAGCACCGGCGTCACCGGCCTCTACGACGGCATCGACGCCGTCCTGTCCGCACCCGAGCCGCTGCTCTTCGCCGGCATCCTCGCCGTCGTCGCCTGGTGGCTGCGCGGCCTCGCGGCCGGCGTCCTCGCCTTCGCGGGCTTCGCGCTCGTCGACTCGGTGCAGCTGTGGGACGAGGCGATGGCGACACTCTCGCTCGTCCTCGTCGCCACCCTCGTCACCCTGGTGATCGCCGTCCCGCTCGGCATCTGGGCGGCCCGCTCCCAGACGGTCAGCGCCGTCCTGCGGCCCGTCCTCGACTTCATGCAGACCATGCCGGCGATGGTCTACCTCATCCCCGGCATCATCTTCTTCGGCGTCGGAGTCGTCCCCGGCATCATCGCCACCATCGTCTTCGCGCTGCCCCCGGGCGTCCGGATGACGGAGCTCGGCATCCGCCAGGTCGACGGCGACCTCGTCGAGGCCGCCGAGGCCTTCGGCACCACCCCGCGCGACACGCTCCTGCGCGTGCAGCTCCCGCTCGCCCTGCCGACGATCATGGCGGGCGTCAACCAGGTCATCATGCTCGGCCTCTCCATGGTCGTCATCGCCGGCATGGTCGGCGGCGGCGGCCTCGGCGGCGCGGTCTACCGCGCCATCGGCAACGTCGACATCGGCCTCGGCTTCGAGGCGGGCGTCTCCATCGTCGTCCTCGCCATGTACCTGGACCGGATGACCGGCGCCCTCGGCCGCCAGGTCTCCCCGCTGGGCCGCCGCGCCGCCGCCAAGGCGCGCGCCGCGCTCGGCGCCAAGCGGCCCGGCGCGAAGCTCTGGGCCCACCGCCCGCAGCCCGTCACCGCCCTCGTCGGCGTGGTCGTCCTCGCCCTCGTCGCCGGCGGCACGGGCTTCCTCGGCGGCTCCGGCGCCACCTCCACCACCGCCTCCGGCCCCAACAGCGGCCACGGCAAGAAGATCAGCATCGGCTACATCCCCTGGGACGAGGGCATCGCCTCCACGTACCTCTGGAAGGAGCTCCTGGAGCGGCGCGGCTACGAGGTCGACACCAAGCAGCTGGAGGCCGGCGCCCTCTACACCGGCCTCGCCGGCGGGCAGCTCGACTTCCAGACGGACGCCTGGCTCCCCGTCACCCACGCCCAGTACTGGGAGAAGTACCGCAACAAGCTCGAGGACCTCGGCTCCTGGTACGGCCCCACCTCCCTGGAGCTCGCCGTCCCCTCGTACGTGAAGGGCGTCGACTCGCTCGCCGACCTCAGGGGCAAGTCGGGACGGTTCAAGGGCCGCATCGTCGGCATCGAGCCCAGCGCCGGAATGATGGGCATCCTCAAGGACAAGGTCCTCAAGGAGTACGGCCTGGAGGGCGAGTACGAGGTCGTCGACGGCTCCACCCCCGGCATGCTGGCCGAGCTGAAGCGCGCGTACGAGCGCAAGGAGCCGGTCGTCGTCACGCTCTGGTCCCCGCACTGGGCCTACTCGGCCCATGACCTGAAGAAGCTCACCGACCCCAAGGGCAGCTGGGGCAAGGGCGACGGCGTCCACACCCTCGCCCGCAAGGGCTTCGCCGCCGACAACCCCGAGATCGGCGCCTGGCTGAAGGACTTCGAGCTCACCGAGAAGCAGCTCACGGACCTCGAAGCCGTCATCCAGGAGACCGGCAAGGGCAAGGAGCAGCAGGCCGTCCGTACCTGGCTCGACCGCAACCCCGGCCTCGCGGAGAAACTCGCTCCCCAGTAGAGGCCGTTCGCTCACTGGCCGAAAAGGGGTGGTCGCCGAACGTGTTCGGCGACCACCCCTTTTCGTCACGACGCGAAACCCCGCCCCAAAGCTGCGTAAGGTTCAGGTAACCGCCCGGTACGGATACGCACGAGGCACGAGGGAGGGAGCCGACATGGACGAGAAGGAAGCGCCCCGCGTGGGCGCGGCCGTCAAGAGACGCCGCCGAGCCCTGCAGCTCACCCTGGCCGTCGTCGCCTCCCGCAGCGGCCTCTCCGTGCCCTTCCTCAGCCAGGTCGAGAACGAGCGCGCCCGCCCCAGCCGCCGCTCCCTCGAACTCGTCGCCGAGGCCCTGGAGACCAGCGCCGGCGAGCTCCTCGCCGCCGCCGAGGCCTCCCGCACCGTCGACGTCGTCCGCGCGGACGAGCGGTCCTCGGCGCTGCCCGACGGCGTCCGCGGGCTCGTCCGCGGCCGCCACCAGCTGCACGCCCTGGAGTTCACCGGCGAGCAGGACGCGGGCCGCGAATTCCAGCACCGGAACGACGAGTTGCTGTATGTCGCCGACGGCGCCGCCGAGGTCGAGGCCGAGGGCCGCGCCCACCGGCTGGGCCGCGGCGACACGCTCTACCTGTCCGGAGGCGTACGGCACCGCTGGCGCGCCACCGAGCCCGGCACCCGCCTCCTCGTCGTCGCCGTCGCCGACCACGTCGAGGTCGAGGAGGAGTGAGGGCCGCCGGCGCGGGACCGCGGGTCGTCTCCCTCGTCCCCTCCCTGACCGAGGCCGTCGCCGTCTCCGCGCCCGGCGTCCTCGTCGGTGCGACGGAGTGGTGCACCCACCCCGCCGGCCTCGACGTCGCACGGGTCGGCGGCACCAAGAACCCCGACGTCGCCGCGATCACCGCGCTCGCGCCCGACCTCGTCCTCGCCAACGAGGAGGAGAACCGCGCCCCGGACCTCGCCGCCCTGCGGGCCGCCGGGCTCGACGTCCTCGTCACCGAGATCCGCACGCTCGACCAGGGTCTGAGCGAACTGGAGCGGGTCCTCGCCGCCTGCGGCGCCCCGCGCCGGCCGCGCTGGCTCGCCGAGGCGGAGGCCGCCTGGGAGTCGGTGACACCCGTGGAGCCCGGACCGGACGGCAGGCCGCCGACCGCCGTCGTGCCGATCTGGCGCCGCCCCTGGATGGTCCTCGGCAGCGACACCTTCGCGGGCGACCTGCTCGCCCGCCTCGGCGTCCGCAACGCCTACGAGGACCATCTCGAACGCTACCCGCGGATCCCCCTCGACGAGCTCCGCGCCGCCGCCCCCGACCTCGTCGTCCTGCCCGACGAGCCCTACCGCTTCACGGCGAACGACGGCCCCGAGGCCTTCCCCGGGACCGCCGCCGCCCTCGTCGACGGGCGTCTGCTCACCTGGTACGGGCCGTCACTGGCCGAGGCGCCGCGGGCGCTGTCGTGGGAGCTGACCCGGGCCCTGCGAGCAGCGCGCCGCTGAGCAGCCCGCGCACCGTGTGGAAACCGGCCACCAGCCAGGCCGCCAGGAGGACCACGTACAGACCGACGGCGAGCCACCGGAAGGCGGCCAGACCGGTGTGCGCGGCGAGTCCCTCGGCGCCGGTCACACAGGTCCCGACGGGGAACGTGAACGCCCAGAAGGTCATGGCGAAGCCCATGCCCCGCCGCCGCGCCCGCAGCACCATCGCCCCGGCGAGTGCCAGCCACAGCAGGGCGAAGCCCATCACGGGCACGCCGTAGAGGACGGCGAAGGCGGCGAAACCGTGCGCGTACGGGGCGGGCAGCACGCCAGGGGCCACGTCGGCGAACTTGTTCGCGGCGGTCGTCGACTGGCCCAGGGGGCCGAGGACCAGGAAGAGCGTGGGGGTGAGCGCCAGCGGCAGCGGGCCACCGGTCACGAGCCGGCCGAAGACCAGGGGCAGCATGACCAGCGTGGCGAGCAGGCTGAGCCCGAACATCGCGTAGCAGGCGATGAGCATCGTCTGCTGGGCCTGCCCGGCGGGCAGATGGGGCACCAGCAGCGGGCCGAGCGCGGCGGAGACCATGGGGGCCACGACCGGCAGCAGCCAGACCGGGGACGCGCTCTCGATCTTGTGGTGCACGACCATGAGGTAAGGGACGGCCACGGCCGCCGCCAGCCCGATCACCGTGCCCGCGGTGAACAGGACGGTGTCGATCGCCAGGGCCGCGGGGAGCCCGATCCAGTCCTGGCCCACGATCATCGTGCCGCCGCCCACGGCGAGCAGGGCCATCGAGAGGCAGCCGTAGAACGGCGCCATGGCGGGGTCCATGAGGTGGGCGCGGGCCTGGTCGCGGTGGTGGATCCAGTGCAGCGTCCGGGCGGCGACGAGGACGAGCAGCATCGTGAGCGAGAGCGCCCAGACCGCGGCGCAGACGGTGCGGAGCCCGGGGACGTCCACGGGGAGTGCCGCGCCCGCGTTGGCGATGATGGCCGTCCCCATGACGGAGGCGTACCAGTTGGGTCCGAGGTGACGGACGGAGCGGCCCGGGGAGGCTGCTGGGGTGGCGGCCGGGGAGATGGCCGGGGAGGAGGTGTGCGCGCCGGGGGTGGTGGCGCGGGAGTCCGGACCGGGGGCCGTGCGGGGTGCTGCGAGGCTTGCCATGACCCCACCGTCGCGCCCTTTCGCCGCACCCACCAGGGATCTTGTGACTATGACGTCATAAGCTGGGTTTATGAGCAGCGAGAGAGCAGGGCGGTCAGGGCCACAGGGCGACGATCCGCGGCCGCACCTGTCCCACCGGGTGCCGGATCTCGGCGCTCTCGAGCTGCTCATCGCCGTCGCCCGGCACGGCAGCCTCGGCGCGGCGGCCCGTGAGGTCGGGATCACCCAGCCCGCCGCGAGCAGCCGGATCCGCTCGATGGAGCGGCAGCTCGGCGTGGCCCTCGTCGACCGCTCGCCGCGCGGTTCGCGGCTCACCGACGCGGGCGCACTCGTGACGGACTGGGCGCGACGGATCGTCGAGGCGGCGGAGGCCTTCGACGCGGGGGCCCAGGCGCTGCGCGGGCGGCGTGACTCGCGGCTGCGGGTGGCCGCGTCCATGACCATCGCCGAGTACCTGATGCCGGGCTGGCTGATCGCGCTGCGCGCCGAGCGCCCCGACACGGCCGTTTCGCTCCAGGCCGGGAACTCCGCGACGGTCGCGCAGCAGCTCCTCGCGGGCGACGCGGACGTCGGCTTCGTGGAGGGGCTCGCCGTTCCGGACGGGCTCGACGGGGCCATCGTCGCGCACGACCGGCTCGCGCTCGTCGCCGCGCCCTCGCACCCCTGGGCGCGGCGCCGCGGCCCCCTCGACCCGGCGGAGCTGGCCGCGACCCCGCTGATCCTGCGGGAGCGCGGATCGGGCACCCGGCAGGTCCTGGACGCTGCGCTCGCCGGGCACGGCGGTCTCTCCGAGCCGCTCCTCGAACTCGCCTCCACGACGGCGGTGAAGGGCGCGGCCGTCAGCGGGGCGGGGCCTGCGGTCCTCAGCGAACTCGCGATCTCCGAGGAACTGGCCTCCCGCCGCCTCGTCGCCATCCCCGTCGAGGGCGTCCTGCTCCGCCGCGACCTCCGCGCGGTCTGGCCCGCCGGCCACCGCCCGACGGGCCCGGCCCGAGACCTGCTGTCGCTGACCCGCGCCCGCCCGACGGGCTGAGCGGCGGGCGGGCGCCTCGGCCGAGTCGGCCCGGCCCGGACGGGCTCGGGCCGCTCCGGCCGGTGCTGTGCCGGGCTCAGACCCCCGCGGCGCGGTGGGTGATCCGGCCGTCCAGGACCGTGAGGAGGACCGGCAGGTCCGGGAGTTCGGTCGCCGACGTGCTGACCGGGCTGTCCGCGAAGACCGTGAGGTCGGCGCGGTGGCCGAGCGCGAGCCGGCCCGCCTCCCGCTCCTCGCCCGCCGCGTACGCCGGCCCCGTCGTCATGCCCCGCAGCGCCTCCAGTCCCGTCAGCGCCTGCTCCGGCCCGTGCGGGGCCTGGCCGAGGTCGCGGCTCGGGCGCCGGTGCCGGGCCCCTGCCAGCACGCCGAGCGGCGGGAACGGCGCGATGGGCCAGTCGGAGCCGAGGACGACGGTCGCCCCGGATTCCAGCAGGTCACGGCAGCGCCAGGCCCGCGAGGCCCGCTCCTCGCCGAGGCGGCGCGACCAGTTGTCGGTGTGGTCGGCGCGGGTGAAGTCGCAGCAGTGGGTGGGCTGCATGGAGGCGACGACCCCCAGCTCGGCGAAGCGGCGCAGCGTGTCGTCCGGAACCGTCTCGATGTGCTCCACCCGGTGGCGTACCCGGACCGCCCCGGAGGCCTGGGCCTTCTCGACGGAGTCGAGGGCGTGCCGTACGGCCGCGTCCCCGATCGCGTGCGTCGCCGTGGCCACGCCCGCCCGGTGCAGTTCCCCGACGATCTGCGTGTACGCGGCGGGTTCCGGCCAGAACGCCGCCGTCGACTCGCCGTTGCGGTCGGGCCGTTCCAGCCACGCGGTGCCGTTGTCGATGGTCCCGTCCATGAAGAGCTTCACGCCCGCGACCTGCCACAGCGCGCCGCCCGTGCCCTGCTGCTCGATCAGCGCGCGCACCCCGTCCGCGTCGGTGCCGGGCTGGCACCAGGGCGCGACGCGCAGCCGCAGCGGCAGCTCACCGGCCGCGTCGAGCTCCCCGTACAGCGCGAGGCTGTCGCCGTTCGCGTCCATGACGTGGCCGCCGGTCAGACCGGCCGCCGCCATCGCCCGCAGAGCGGCCGCGAGCCCCTCCCGGCGCTCCGCGCGCGTCGGCTGCGGGGCGACCCGCTCGACCAGCGCGCAGGCCGCGTCCTCCTGGAGCAGTCCGGTCGGGCGCCCGTCCGCGTCGCAGACGACCTCGGCGGAGGCCTGCGCGAAGGTACGCGGCCCGTCGACCCCGGCGAGTTCGAGCGCCCGGCGGCTGGCCAGCGCCGAGTGGGCGTCGAAGAGCAGCAGGAAGGCGGGCACCCGGTCGAGCACGGAGTCGAAGGGGGCGATCCCGACGGGCCGGTCGCCGAAGACGTTCGGGTCGAGCCCCCAGGCGAACAGCCACTCCCCACGGCCGAGGCGCCGCACCTCCCGGGCGAGCGCATCCCGTACGTCGTCGAGACCGGCGCAGTGCGACAGGTCGAGGCCGCCCGTGAGCTCGGCGCCGGTGACCGGGTGGACGTGACCGTCCACGAGCCCGGGGGTCACGACGGCGCCCTTGAGGTCGACGGCGGTGGTGCCGGCCCCCGCGAGGGCGCGCATCTCACGTTCGTCGCCCAGGGCCGAGATCCGGCCGTCGTCGGAGACGGCCAGCGCGGTCTGCGGCAGGAACGCCCCGGTGCCGGGGTCGAGCAGCCGGGCGGAGAGCAGGACGAGTCGGGTGGTGGTGCGCACGAGGACTCCAGGGGGGAGGGTGAGGGGGAGGAGACGGAGGTACGTGGCCGGGGAAGGCGGGGGAGGCGGGGAAGAGGGAGGAGGGGAGGGGTACGGGCGCGGGCAGCGGCCGGGAGGGGCGCAGGCCGTCAGCGGGGAGAGGCCGGAGCGGCAGATCCGGGCCGGGCAGTCCGGGGATTCCGGGCAGTCCGGGGTGTCCCGGCAGTTCCGGGACTACCCGGCGCCTCACCGGAAGCCCAGGAAGCGCAGGAAGCGCAGGAAGCGCAGGAAGCGCAGGAATCCCCGAAACCATCGGGGTCCCGGACCCACTGGACTAGGCCGGCTCGGCCGACTCGCCGCCTTCGGCCGACTCGCCGCTCTCGCCGGGAGCGTCCGTCCCCACGGCGAAGGACCCGCCCGACCCCGCCGGTTCCACCAGCGGCGTGACGTCCGTCAAGGTGCCGTGCGCCAGGCCGAGTTCGCGTTCCGCCGTCGTGACGGCCATCCGGGTCACGGCCTCCGGCCGATCGCTCCGGTCGGTGTTCGCATGGGCGCCCAGGCCGTCGAGGACCACCAGAATCTGGATGGCCGTCGCCCGCGGGTCGTCCGTGCGGAACTCGCCCCGCTCCACGCCCTCGCGGATGAGTTCCGAGAGCCGGTCGTCGGAGGCGAGCTCCTGGACGGCGACCCGGTCCCGCAGGACGGGACGGTAGCGGCTGAGGTGCCGGGCGTTGATCCAGAGACGGCTGATGTCGTCGTACGCCTCGCCGGACGAGAGCGCGAAGTACCGGGCGAGGTACTGCGTGGGCGTCCCGTGCGGCCGGTGCGCGGGCAGCAGCGCGTCGAGCTCGCCGGTGGAGGCGACGCTGAAGGCCTCGGCCACCAGGTCCTCCGCCGAGGGGAAGTAGTGGCTGATCAGGCCGGGCCGGACGGCGAGCTCCTCGGCGATCCGCCGCAGGGTGACGCACTCGAGGCCCTCGGTCAGGGCGACCCTGGCCGCGGTCTCCACGATCTCCGCCCGCCGGGCTTCCGGGGACTTCCGAATTCGCTTGCGCTGGACGCTTGACGACATACCCGGGATGCTATTGAGTGTGCGACCAATAAGCAACCAGGCGGGCCCCGAACGGTCACCTGGTGGGCACCACCCGCATCCGGAGGGCCGCATGGCTGCCACGATCCCCGACCCGATCCCGCGCTCCCAGGGGGCTCAGGTCACTCCTCCGGCCGCCGCCGACAGGCCCGGCCGCATCGAGGCGCACGGCATCGACCACATCCCCGACGGCGAACGCCACGGGCACCCCCGCGAGCTCTTCTCCGTGTGGGCCGCGGCCAACGTGAACTACCTCAGCCTCGTCATCGGCGGCGCCCTCGTCCTCATGGGCCTGACCCTCTGGCAGGCCGTCGCCGTGATCGTCGTCGGCAACCTCTTCTGGCTGCTCACCGGCCTGCTCGCCACCTCGGGGCCCGCCGCGGGCGCGCCCAGCGAGGTGATCACCCGGGCCGTCTACGGCGTCCTGGGCAACCGCGTCAACAACGCCGTCGGCGGCTGGCTCGTCTCCGTCTGCTACTTCGCCCTCAACCTCGCCGCCGCCGCGACCGCCGCCTTCGCCCTCGTCGAGAAGACCGGCATCACGGCGAACACCCCCGTCAAGGTGGCCGTGATCGTGGTCATCGCCGCGCTCACCCTGGTCATCAGCGTCTACGGGCACGCACTGATCATCAAGCTGTACCTGCCGATCACCCTCGCCCTGGTCGCGGCCTTCGTCGTCGTCGCGCTCGCCGTCCTGCGCCACGCCGACTTCTCGTACGCCCCCGCCGAACCGCTCGGCGGCGCCCCTCTCTGGACGCTCCTCGTCGCGGGGACGACGATGATCGCCTCGGGGCCGCTCTCCTACACCACGAGCGCCGACTTCTCCCGCTACCTGCCCCGTACGGCCTCGAAGAAGGCGATCGTCGCCTGGACGGCGCTCGGCGCCTTCCTGCCCAGCGTCGTCGTCTGTTCGCTGGGCGCGTTCGCCGCGACCGCCGTCGACATGAGCGACCCGCAGAACGCGCTCCAGACGATCCTGCCCGGCTGGTTCACCCCCGTCTTCCTGCTCGCGCTGGTCCTCGGCACGATCTCCATCAACGCCCTGACCGCCTACAGCGCCGGCCTCGCCCTCCAGGCCGTCGGCCTCCGCATCCGCCGGACCGTCAGCGTCCTCTTCGACGGCGCCGTGGCGGTGGCCCTGACCCTCTACGGGCTGCTCGTCTCGAACTTCCTCGACACCGTCAGCAACGCCCTCCAGGTGATCGTGGTCCTGAGCGGCCCCCTGATGGCCGTCTACGCCACCGACATCGTGCTCCGCCGCTGCCGCTACGACGGTCCCGCACTCTCGGACGAGACCCCCGGCGGCCCGTTCTGGTACACCGGGGGCGTCAACCTCGCGGGCGCCCTCGCCCTCGTGGCGGGCGTGACCTCGGCCGCCCTCTGCGTCAACACCCTCTACGTGGGCCCGGTCGCCGGAGCCCTGGGCGGCCTGGACCTCTCCCTGCCCGTCGGCATGACCGTCGCGGCGGGCCTCTACGCCCTCCTGATGCGGAACGACTCCGCGGTGCTCGCCGCCCGGGCGTCCGCGTGACCGGCCGTACGGTCCTCCGGATCGGCGGGGACTCGCCGAGGCGCCGGGGCGAGGACCGGGGCCGGCAGGCCCGCGAGGGCATCGCGCGCGCCCGGAAGGTGTACGAGGAGCTCTTCGCGGCCGTCGCCGCGGGCAGCGGCCGGACGCTCGACGTGCCCTCCCTCGCGCTCCGTACCGTCGAAGCGACCCGGGCATGGGCGCCCGAGCTGGTCGAGGAGATGGAGGGGGTCGCCGAGGGATCCGGGATGCCGTTCCGGACGATCGCCGCGCTCAACGCGCGCACCGAGATCCTCGCCGAGGCCGGCGCACCGAGGGCGGGGGAGTGCTCCACACTCGTCCGTACCGGCGACACCGGGACCACCACGGCCGGGGGCCAGTGCTGGGACTGGCACCAGGAGCTGGCCGACGCCTGGCACCTCCAGACCGTGACCGGCGACGCCCGGGGCTTCGCGGGGATCACCGAGCACGGCATCCTCGGGAAGATCGGCGTCAACGACGCCGGTGTGGGCGTGCTCTTCAACATCCTCGGCCACACGGGCGACGCCGCCACCGGCGTCCCCGTCCACCTCGTGGCCCGCCAGGTGCTCGGTGCCGCCGGCTCGTTCGCGGAGGCGGTCGCTCTGCTCGCGGCCGCCCCGGTCTCGGCGTCCACCGTCATCACCGTGGTGACGGCGGACCGCGCCGCCTCCGTCGAACTCGCCCCCGGCCGCTCGGCCGTCATCACCCCGGACGACCGGGGCTGGCTGGTCCGTACGAACCACTTCCTCGATCCGGACCTCGCCGCAGGCGAACTGCGCGGGCGGCGGGAGCCGGAGACGTACGACCGCCACCGTCTCCTCACCGCGCGCGTCCGCGAGCACGCCGGCCCGCTCGGCTCCGACGCGCTCGTGGGCCTGCTCGCCGCCCACCGCGACGACGGTGCCGAGGTCTGCTGCCACGCCCCCGCCGAGGGGACCCTGGGCGGCAGGTGGGCGACCCTGGCGACGGTCGCGGTCGACCCGGCGGAGCGACGCCTGCTGGTCCACGACGGCGGCCCCTGCACGGCCGGCCCGTCCACCTGGACCCGGCTCACCGCACCGGCGGGCTGAGCTGGTCCGGCCCCCGGCTCACCGCACCCCCGGGCTGAGCGGCGTTCCGCCGAGCTCAGCGCGGCGGAACGCCGCTCAGCCCCGTGGAGCCCCCGCCGCCTCGACGAGCCCGCGCATCACGCGCAGGTCCTCGCCCATCTCCGGATGCCACTGCACGCCGAGAGCCCAGGCGGGGGCGGCCAGTTCCACCGCCTCCACCGTGCCGTCCTCGGCGTGGGCCGAGACCGCGAGCCCCGTGCCCAGCCGGTCCACGGCCTGGTGGTGGTAGGTCGGCACCTCGGCCAGCTCGGGCACGAGGGAGGCGTAGCGCGTGCCCGGCACCGGCTTGACCGCGTGGCGGCCGATCACGCCGACCGCCTCCACGTGTCCGTCGAGGTGCTGGACCAGCGTCCCGCCGAGCGCCACGTTCAGCAGCTGCATCCCCCGGCAGATCCCGAGCAGCGGCGTGCCGGAGGACAGGGCCGCGTCGATCAGGGCCAGCTCCCAGGAGTCCCGGGCGCGCGCCGGCGGGCCGGTGCGGGGGTCGGGCTCGGCTCCGTACCGTACGGGCTCGACGTCCGCCCCGCCCGCGACGACCAGCCCGTCGAGCCGGGCCAGGACCTCCGCCGCGGCGGCCGGATCGTCCGGCGGCAGCATCACGGCGAGCCCCCCGCTCTCCCGGACGAGCCGTGGGTACTGCGCGGGCAGCAGCGCGGCCTGCATGTCCCACACCCCCCAGCGGGCCTGGTCCAGGTAGGTGGTCACGCCGATGAGCGGCTTGGACACGTGCTTCCTCCGAAAGGCGCGTAGCGGTACGGACGTCGGTGACCCGGTGGATCAGTCGCGTGCGAGTTCGGCCTCCGCCGCGGCGAGCGCCGCGAACTCCTCCTCCGGCGCGCCGGCCACCAGATGGTGCCGACTGTAGAACGCGAAGTAGGCGAGAGCGATCACGTACACCCCGAGCGCCATGAAGGCCGCCGTCCGGTCCACCAGGAAGGTCGCGACGAGCGCCGAGAGCGCCAGGACGAAGGCGACGGACGAGGTCACGATCCCGCCGGGCGTCCGGTACGGACGGTGCAGCCCCGGCTCGCGGCGCCGCAGCACGATGTGCGAGAGCGCCATGAGGGCGTACGAGATGGTGGCGCCGAAGACCGCGATGTTCAGCATCCGCGCCCCGTCGCCGGTGCCGGCGGCGAGCGCGAAGCCGATCGCGCCCGGGATGAGCAGCCCCAGGTACGGGGACTTGCGGCGGCTGGTGAGGGAGAGGAACCGGGGCAGGTAGCCGGCCCGGGAGAGCGCGAAGAGCTGGCGTGATCCGGCGTAGATGAGCGAGAAGAAGGAGGCGACGAGGCCCGCGAGGCCCGCGTAGTTCACGAAGCGGCTGAGGGCCGTCGGCTCCCCGTCGCCCTGGAGGGCCACGACGAGCGGGTTGCCCGCGTCCTGGACGGCGGCCGAGCCGCGCGCGCCGCTGGCGGCGAGGAAGGTCACGACGGCGAGGAGCACCAGGATCCCCATCGAGATCGCGAGCGCCTTCGGCATCGAGCGGACCGGGTCCTTCGCCTCCTCGGCGGCGAGCGGCACGCCCTCCACGCCGAGGAAGAACCACATGCCGAAGGGGAACGCGGCCCAGATCCCGAGCAGTCCGAAGGGCAGCCAGGAGTTCGACCCGAAGGCCTCGTCGTCGACCGGGATGTCGTTCAGGCCGTCGACGTGGAAGTCGGTGAACGCGCCGAGGGCGAAGACGACGAGCGCCGCGACCGCGATGGCCGTCACGATCAGGCTGAAGCGCAGTGCCTCGCCCACGCCCCACAGGTGGATCCCGATGAAGAGGGCGAAGCAGACGAGGTAGACCGGCCAGCCGGACTCCAGGCCGAAGAGACCGAGGGACTCGACGTAGTCGCCGATGAAGATGGAGATCGCGGCGGGGGCGAGGACGTACTCGATGAGGATCGCCGTGCCGGTGAGGAAACCGCCCCAGGTGCCGAGCGCCCGGCGGGCGAAGCCGTAGCCGCCGCCCGCCGTGGGCAGGATGGCGGAGAGCTCGGCGAGAGCGAAGACCAGACAGGCGTACATCGCGCCCATGAGGACCATGGCGACGGCGAGCCCGCCGAAGCCGCCCTTCGACAGGCCGATGTTCCAGCCGGAGAAGTCCCCGGAGACGACGTAGGCGACGCCGAGGCCGGTGAGCAGCAGCCAGCCGGCGCTGCCGCGGCGCAGCGCGCGCCGCTCCAGATAGTCGTCCTTCGGCGGGGTGGTGCCCCCGGGTGTGCCGGTGGTGTCTTCGAGCGTCATGGCAGCGTCAGCTCCCCGCAACGGGCCCAATGGATTGGAGCCATACCTTTGCGGTGGCCGACGGGGGAGCGCAACCCCCGTGCGTTACTTTCGGGTTACGTACCCGGGCGCGCCCGTCTCATGTCAGGAATCCCCGCAGCAGCGCCGCCGTGCCCGCGCAGTGCTCCCGCATCACCTCGCGCGCCGCGTCCGCGTCCCCGTCGAGGACCGCCTCCACCAGTGCGGTGTGCTGGTGCTGGGAGTGCTCCAGATTGCGTACGAGCAGGGGGATGCAGTCCAGGAGGTCGTTCACCGTCGCCCGTACGGCGGCGTACTGGGCGGTCAGCGTCGGCGAGCCGGAGAGCTCGGCGAGCGTGAGGTGGAGCAGGGTGTCCTGGCGGCGGTATTCGGCCAGCGGCGCGTCATGGGTCGCCGCCACGGCGGCCCGCAGCCGCTCGGCGCCCGCCGCGTCGAGCCCGTGGGCCGCGCAGAGCCCGGCGGCCCCCACCTCCAGGACCTCACGGAAGCGCAGGGTGTCCTCCATGTCGACCGAGGCGATCCGGCGGCGGAGCTCGTCCTCGTCGGCGGTCTGGACGCGGGGCAGCACGAACGTTCCGCCGTATCGGCCGCGCCGGCTCTCCACGAGCCCCTGCTCCTGGAGGACCTTGAGGACCTCGCGCAGGGTCACGCGGCTGATCCCCATCCGGTCGGCCAGCTCCCGCTCGGCGGGCAGCCGCTCCCCGTCCGGCACGAGACCGAGCCTCACCACCTGGAGGATCTGCTGCAGCGCCTCCTCGAAGCCGTTGCCCGCCCGCACCGGTCGCAGCACGGGCGTCAGCCGGTCCGCCGGTTCACTCGTACTGGCCACGTTCCTCTTTTCCCTTTCTCAAGGACTTCCCAAGCAATGGTCTTCAGCAATACCTTATGGCTCCCGGCAGGCCGAAGGAGGAGCAATCCCGTGGCAGACCGCACACCCCCGCTCACCGTCGAGGAGCTGCGCTCCCTCGTCGAGAGCGGCGAGATCGACACCGTCGTCCTGGCCTTCCCCGACATGCAGGGACGGCTCCAGGGCAAGCGGTTCGCCGCGCAGTTCTTCCTGGACGACGTCCTCGGCCACGGCACCGAGGGCTGCAACTATCTTCTGGCCGTCGACACCGAGATGAACACCGTCGACGGCTACGAGATGTCCTCCTGGGACCGCGGCTACGGCGACTTCGCGATGCACCCCGACCTCACCACCCTCCGTCGCCTCCCCTGGAACGAGGCCACCGCCATGGTGACGGCCGACCTCGCCTGGGCCGACGGCACCCCGGTCGTCGCCGCCCCCCGCCAGATCCTGCGCCGCCAGCTGGAGCGCCTCGCCGAACACGGCTTCACCGCCCACGTCGGCACCGAGCTGGAGTTCATCGTCTTCAAGGACAGCTACGAGCAGGCCTGGGACGCGAACTACCGCGGCCTCACCCCCGTCAACCAGTACAACATCGACTACTCCGTCCTCGGCACCGGTCGCATCGAACCCCTCCTGCGCCGCATCCGCAACGAGATGACCGGCGCCGGACTCACCGTCGAGTCCGCCAAGGGCGAGTGCAACCCCGGCCAGCACGAGATCGCCTTCAAGTACGACGAGGCCCTCGTCACCTGCGACCGGCACGCCGTCTACAAGACGGGCGCCAAGGAGATCGCCGCCCAGGAGGGCTACTCCCTCACCTTCATGGCGAAGTACAACGAGCGCGAGGGCAACTCCTGCCACATCCACCTCTCCCTCCAGAACGCCGACGGAGAGAACGTGATGGCGGGCGACGACGACCACGGCATGTCCGAGACCATGCGGCACTTCCTCGCCGGACAGCTCGCCGCCCTCCGCGACTTCTCCCTCCTCTACGCCCCCAACATCAACTCCTACAAGCGGTTCCAGCCCGGCTCCTTCGCGCCCACCGCCGTCGCCTGGGGGCACGACAACCGCACCTGCTCGCTGCGGATCGTCGGCCACGGCCGCTCCACCCGCTTCGAGAACCGCCTCCCCGGCGGCGACGTCAATCCCTACCTCGCCGTCGCAGGCCTGGTCGCCGCCGGCCTGTACGGGATCGAGCAGCGCCTCGAACTGCCGCCGCCCTGCACCGGGAACGCCTACACCGCCGAGTACGCGCACGTCCCCACCACGTTGCGCGAGGCCGCCGAACTCTGGGAGACCAGCGAGATCGCCAAGGCCGCCTTCGGCGACGAGGTCGTCGCCCACTACCGCAACATGGCCCGCGTCGAGCTCGACGCCTTCGACGCCGCGGTGACCGACTGGGAGCTGCGCCGCTCCTTCGAACGCCTCTGAGTCAGTGAGTCGAGAAGTGAGCAGAGAAAGGAACGAGTTGCTCCAGGTACTGAACCCGGCGACGGAGGAGCTGGTCGCCACCGTCCCCGCCGCCACCCCGGCCGACGTCGACGCCGCCGTCGCCCGCGCCACCGCCGCCCAGCGCGGCTGGGCCGCCGCCGCGCCCGCCGACCGGGCCCGGCTGCTCCGCCGCTTCGCCGCCGTCGTCGACGAACACATCGAGGAACTCGCCCACCTGGAGGTCGCCGAGGCCGGCCACACCATCGGCAACGCCCGCTGGGAGGCCGGCAACGTCCGCGACCTGCTCGACTTCGCCGCCGGGGGAGTGGAGCGCCTCAACGGCCGCCAGATCCCGGTGGCCGGCGGCCTCGACGTCACGATCCTCGAACCCCTCGGGGTCGTCGGCGTGATCGCGCCCTGGAACTTCCCCATGCCGATCGCCGCCTGGGCCACCGCACCCGCCCTCGCCGCCGGCAACGCGGTGCTCCTCAAGCCCGCCGAGACCACCCCCCTCACCGCGCTCCGCCTCGCCGAACTCGCCCTGGAGGCGGGCCTGCCCGAAGGCCTCTTCCAGGTCCTCCCCGGCACGGGACCGGTCGCGGGCAACGCCCTCGTCGAGCACCCCGGCATCGCGAAGATCGTCTTCACCGGCTCCACCCGGGTCGGCAAGTCGATCATGGCCAAGTGTGCCGACCAGGTGAAGCGGCTCACTCTCGAACTCGGCGGCAAGAGCCCCAACATCGTCTTCGCCGACGCGGACATCGAGGCGGCCGCCGCCGCGGCGCCGATGGCCTTCCTCGACAACAGCGGCCAGGACTGCTGCGCCCGCACTCGCATCCTCGTGCAGCGGAGCGCGTACGACCGCTTCCTGGAGCTCCTCACCCCGGCGATCGAGGAGATCGTCGTCGGCGATCCGCTCGACGAGCGCACCCAGATGGGCCCCCTCATCTCCCGCGCCCAGCTCGACCGCGTCCGCTCCTACGTCACCGAGGACCTCAAGGGGATCCGCGGCAAGGCCCCGGAGGGCCCCGGCTTCTGGTTCCCGCCGACCGTCCTCACCGACGTGCCCGAGGACGCCCCCTGCGCCGTCGAGGAGATCTTCGGCCCGGTCGCCGTCGTCCTGCCCTTCGAGGACGAGGCCGACGCGATCCGGCTCGCCAACGCCACCGAGTACGGCCTCTCCGGCTCGATCTGGACCCGGGACGTCGGCCGCGCCCTGCGCGCCTCCCGCGCCGTCCGCGCCGGCAACCTCTCCGTCAACTCCCACTCCAGCGTCCGCTACTGGACCCCGTTCGGCGGCTACCGGCAGTCCGGCCTCGGCCGCGAACTGGGCCCCGACGCCCTGACCGCCTTCACCGAAACCAAGAACGTCTTCATCAGCACGGAGGGTCCCGCACTGTGAGCAACGAGATCATCTGCCGCCGCCTGGTCGGCCGTACCGCCGTCATCACCGGAGCCGGCAGCGGCATCGGACTCGCCACCGCCCGGCGGCTCGCCTCCGAGGGTGCCAACGTCGTCTGCGGAGACATCGACGAGACGGCCGGCAAGGCCGCGGCCGAGGCCGTCGGCGGCACCTTCGTGAAGGTCGACGTCACGGACCCGGAGGAGGTCGAGGCGCTCTTCCGTACCGCCTTCGAGACCTACGGCTCCGTCGACATCGCCTTCAACAACGCCGGCATCTCCCCGCCCGACGACGACTCCATCCTGGACACCGGCCTGGAGGCCTGGAAGCGCGTCCAGGACGTCAACCTCACCTCCGTCTTCCTGTGCTGCAAGGCCGCCCTCCCGTACATGCGCCGCCAGGGCCGGGGCTCCATCATCAACACCGCCTCCTTCGTCGCGATCATGGGCGCGGCCACCAGCCAGATCTCGTACACGGCCTCCAAGGGCGGCGTCCTCGCCATGTCCCGCGAGCTGGGCGTCCAGTTCGCCCGCGAGGGCATCCGTGTCAACGCCCTCTGCCCGGGGCCGGTCAACACCCCGCTCCTCCAGGAGCTGTTCGCCAAGGACCCGGAGCGCGCCGCGCGCCGCCTCGTGCACATCCCGGTCGGCCGCTTCGCCGAGGCCGAGGAGATCGCCGCCGCCGTGGCGTTCCTCGCCAGCGACGACTCCTCCTTCGTCAACGCCAGCGACTTCCTCGTCGACGGAGGAATCTCGGGCGCGTACGTGACGCCCCTCTAGACCGCCGCCACACCCCCCACACCCCCCCACATCCCCACCCGGCAGCCGGGCGTCGCAAGGCGCCCGGCTGTTCGGCGTACCGATCTGGAGAGTGATCATGAACCACCGACTCCGTACGTCCGCGGCCGCCGCCGCACTGGCCCTCGCCGCGACCGGCCTCGCCTCCGCGGGCCAGGCCCGGGCCGACGTCCAGGCCGAGGTCCATGCCGGGCCCGCCGGATGCCCCACCCTGATGACCTCCGCAGGCTGGTACGGCGACAACAAGGCGCGCATCGACGCCCTGATCGCCGACCACTGCGACGACAGAGGGGCCCGGAAGGGAACCGGGAAGAAGCCCGTCGCGGTCTTCGACTGGGACAACACCGTCATCAAGAACGACGTCGGCGACGCCACCTTCTACTGGCTGCTGCGCAACGACCGCATACGCCCGCCCCGCGGCGGCGACTGGTCCACCACCAGCCGCCACCTCACCCCCGAGGCCGCCACCGCCCTCGGCGACGCCTGTCCCACCGGCGTCCGCGGCACCCTCCCCACCTCCACGGACACCCGCTGCGCCGACGAACTCCTCTCCGTCTACGGCGCGGGCTCCACCACCGGCGGGAAGGCCGCCTTCGCCGGCCACGACCACCGCCGCATGGAGCCGCAGTACGCCTGGCTCGCCCAGCTCCTGCGCGGCTGGACCACCCGCCAGGTCGAGTCCTTCGCCGCCGCCGCACGCGCCGAGAACCTCGCCGCCCCGCAGGGCGCCACCCAGCAGGTCGGTACCGCCCGGGTCACCGGCTGGGTCCGCTACTACGAGCAGCAGCGCGACCTGATCGGCACCCTCCGGCGCGCCGGCTTCGACGTCTGGGTCGTCTCCGCCTCGCCCGAACCCGTCGTCGACGTCTGGGCGAAGGGCGTCGGCGTCGACCCCTCCCACACCCTCGGCATCCGCAACACCACCGAGCACGGCAGGCTCACCGCCCACCTCAAGGGCTGCGGCACGGTCCGGGACGGCGAGGACGAGATGATCACGTACATCGACGGCAAACGCTGCTGGATCAACCAGGAGATCCTCGGCGTGCGCGGACCCGCCGCCGAGCGCGTACAGCCGGCCTCGCGGCGGCAGGTGTTCGCCGCCGGGGACTCCGACACGGACGTCTCGTTCCTGCGGGACGCGACCGGACTGCGCCTGGTCCTCAACCGCAACAAGAACGAGGTCATGTGCCGGGCGTACGAGAACGGCGACGGCCGCTGGCTCGTCAACCCCATGTTCATCGAGCCGAAGGGGCGGAAGGCCACCCCGTACCCCTGCGCCACGACGGGCTACACGGCGGGCGACGGCACGGCGGAACCGGTCCGCCGCCCGGACGGCACGGTGATCCCGGACCAGCGGGACACCGTCTTCTGAGAGCCGCTAGAGGAAGGTCTGCCCTTCGCCCCGGTACGTCGGCACGGAGGCCGTGATCCGGTCGCCCTCGACCAGCCGGAGCTGATCGAACCGCTCGCACAGCTCGCCGGCCTTCGCGTGCCGGAACCACACCTTGTCGCCGATCCGCAGGTCGTCGGCCGGCGAACCGAGCAGCGGGGTCTGGACCTCGCCCGGACCCTCCTGCGGGTCGTACCGGAGCCCCTCCGGCAGATACGGCACGGGCAGCCGGTCCGGGCCCGCCACCCCGGACGCGGGATAGCCACCGCCGAGCACGGTCACCACGCCCACACCGGGACGGCGGACGACGGGCTGCGCGAAGAGCGCGGCCGGGCGTCCGTCGAAGGAGGTGTAGTTGTCGAAGAGGCGCGGCACGAAGAGCCCCGAACCGGCCGCGATCTCCGTCACCGCGTCCTCGGCGGCCGTGTACTGCACACTGCCGGTGCCGCCGCCGTTCACGAACTCCAGGTCCGGGGCGATCGCCCGGACGGCCCGGACGACGGCCGCGCGGCGCTCCGCCAGCTCCCGGCGGGCGGCGGACTGCATCAGCCGGATCGCCCGCGAGCGCAGCGGCCGACCCGCGACCGAGTCGCCGACACCGGCGACGTGCCCCTCGTACGCCATGATCCCGACCAGCCGGAAGCCCGGACGCCGCACCACGGAGCGGGCCACCTCGGCCAGGTCGGCGGGGGTGCGCAGCGGCGAGCGCCGGGCTCCGATCCGGACCCGCCCGCCGAGGAGGTGGAGCGCGGTGTCCAGCTCCAGGCAGACCCGGACCTCCTCCGCCCCGCCCGCGCGGGAGGCGTCGATCAGATCGAGCTGGGCCACGTCGTCGACCATCACCGTCACGGCGGCGGCGAGCTTGGGGTCCCGCGCGAGCTCGGCGAATCCGGCGCGGTCCGCCGACGGATAGGCGAGCAGCACGTCGTCGAACCCGGCACGCGCCAGCCACAGCGACTCGTCGAGCGTGAACGACATGATCCCGGCGAACCCCTCCCGCGCGAGCACCCGCTCAAGGAGCGCGCGGCAGCGCACGGACTTGCTCGCGACGCGGATCGGCTTGCCGGCGGCCCGGCGGACGAGATCCGCCGCGTTGTCGTCGAAGGCCTCCAGATCGACGATCGCCACGGGCGCGTCGAGGTGAGCGGTGGCACGGTCGTAACGGGCCCGGTCGGCGGCGCGGGGAGTCATGGCCCGAGCTTGCCAGACAGCTATACGGGTGGGTAGCCCCCGACCTCGGTCCGCCCGGTTCCTCCATGCAGCGGAACAGCCCGTAGAGTGACGGGCATTGTCGACACGAGCGCCGGGGGACGGGGATGACCGCAGAACACCCACGCCCCACGTCCCGCATCACCGACGCCCTCCTCCCACCGAACCTGCCGACGCCGCCGTCGGCCGCCCCGGCCCCCGCGCCGCGCGTCACGGCAGCGACGACCGGGGAGACTTCCGAGCGCCCCGCGCAGGGGAACGCACCGGCACCTGCCCCCGCGCCGACCGCCCACGGCACCGCAGAGCGGCCCACGGCGACGTCCGCAGCCGCCCCCGCCGCGCCCCGGCCGGCCAAGGCCGCCGGTGCCACGCCGTCGCCGTCGCAGCCGCAGCCGCAGCCGCAGCCGCAGGCCGTGCCCCTGCCGGCGCCGCCCGCGTCCCCGCCTGCCGCCGGACCGGGGGCCGGGGCATCCGGCCGGACGGTGGTCTCCGCGCCCCTCCCGCAGGAGAACGCACCGCTGTCGCCCCGTCAGGCGCCCGGGACCGCCCGCGCCCGGTCGGCGCCGAACGGGGCGGGCGACCTGCCGGAGGTCGAGACGACCACCCGGCTCCGCCCGATCCGCGACACCTCCGGCACACAACGGCCCACGCGCGCGACCGTGCCCGCGTCGCCGCCCACGCGCGCGACCGTGCCCGCGTCGCCGCCCACGCGCGCGACCGTGCCCGCGTCGCCGCCCACGCGCGCGACCGCGCCCACGTACGGCTACGGGCTCGCCGCCACCCTGCCGCCCGAGGCACCCGTCGAGACCACCACCCGGCTGCGCCCCGTACGCCCGCGCCGCACCGGGCGCGTGCTCGCGGTCACGGCCTGCGTCGTCCTCGGCGGCGGGCTCATCGGCGGGGCCCTCGCCGGGATATGGCTGGCCTCCGCCGAACCCTCGCGGCCGGCCGAACCCGCCGGGTACACCGAGGCGAAGGACCTCTGGCACAACGCCCCCGTCGACACCCTCTTCCCCCGCACCCTCCCCGGCCCCGGCGCGGGCCCCGGCGCCGCCGCCCGCACCTGGACCCGGATCGTCGTCGCCCCGGACACGGCCTGCTCCAAGGCCGTCCTCGCCAAGGGCCTGCTCGCCACCCTCACGCCGCTCGGCTGCGAGAGCGTCCTGCGCGCCACGTACACCGACGCCACCGCCAGCAGCGTGATCACCGTCAGCCTCGTCTTCACCCGCGCCGATCCCGAAGCGCAGCGCGCCCTCGGACAGGGCGGCGGCCTCACCGCCCGTCTGGGCGAGGACGTCCCCCCGGCGCTCTCCGGCCCCTCCACCGTCGCGGCCCGCTTCGGCGCCCGGCAGCGCGCCAGCTGGTGGCTGAGCGCCCCCGCCGACCTCCCCGTCGTCGTCACCGCCGTCTCCGGCTTCGCCGACGGCCGCGCCATGGACCGCCCGCAGCCCGCCGACCGGGCCATGGCCCGTGGCCGTACCGACGCCACCGCCCAGTCCGGCCTCGGCCACGAGGCCAAGGGCATCACCGCGCGCTTCGAAGCACTGCTGCGCAAGGCCGTCGCGGCGACCGTCAAGGAGAAGGAGAACGCCCGGTGACCAGCCCCACCCCCACCCGGCCGACCTCCCCCACCCGGCCGACGTCCCTCGCCCGGCCGGGCGCCTCAGGACCCGTCCGCGCGACCGCCGTCGTGCTCCTCGCCGCCGCCTTCTCCGTCCTGCCCGCGACCACCGCCCCCGCCCACGCCGACACCATCCGGGCCCGCCAGTGGGGCCTGGAGGCCATGCACACCACGGAGGCCTGGCGCACCACCAAGGGCAAGGGCATCACCGTCGCCGTCCTCGACACGGGCGTCGACGCCGACCACCCCGACCTGGCCGGCTCCGTCCTCCCCGGCCGCGACCTCATCGGCTTCGGCGCCTCCGAGGGCGACCGCGCCTGGGCCCGCCACGGCACCGCCATGGCCGGCATCATCGCCGGGCACGGCCACGGCCCCGGCAACGAGAGCGGCGTCCTCGGCATCGCCCCCGACGTCGAGATCCTGCCCGTCCGGGTCATCCTGGAAAGCAGCGACAAGGCCCGCGACAAGGCCCGCAAGACCCGAGGCACCGCCCTCGCCGAGGGCATCCGCTGGGCCGCCGACCACGGCGCCGACGTCATCAACCTCTCCCTCGGGGACGACTCCAAGTCCGCCCACCCGGACGCCGGCGAGGACGCCGCCGTCCAGTACGCCCTCGCCAAGGGCGTCTCCGTCGTCGCCTCCGCCGGCAACGGCGGCGAGAAGGGCGACCACATCTCGTACCCCGCCGCCTACCCCGGCGTCATCGCCGTGACCGCCGTCGACCGCTACGGCACCCGAGCCTCCTTCTCCACCCGCCGCTGGTACGCCACGGTCAGCGCCCCCGGCGTCGACATCGTCATCGCCGACCCCGACCGCCGCTACTACGAGGGCTGGGGCACCAGCGCCGCCGCCGCGTTCGTCTCCGGCGCCGTCGCCCTCGTCAGATCCGCCCACCCCGACCTCACCCCGGCGCAGATCAAGCAGCTGCTCGTCGACACCGCCCGCAACCGCCCCAAGGGCGGCCGCAGCGATGCCAAGGGGTACGGGACGGTCGACCCGGCCGCCGCCATCGAGGCGGGGGCCAAGCGCAAGGGCGGCGACCCCAAGAACGCCACCACCGGCTACCGGCGGCCGTACTTCGGCCCAGGCCCGACAGCCCCCGTCGAGGAGAGCCGCCCCCTCGGCCTGCTGGCCCCCGTCGCCGGCGGACTCGGCGCCCTGCTGCTCCTGACCGCCTTCGCCCTCGGACGCTCGAAGCGCACCCGCTGACACACCAGGCCCGCCCGAGGCACGGTCACCGCACCCACCCACCGCTCACCACCCACCCACCACCCACCCACCACCACCCGGCGGCCGGTGAGCCTCACGCCGCCGGTTAGGCTCGGTGCGTGGCGCTCAAGAACATCCCGGACCCCGGTTTCTCCGACGACGACGGCACCGCCGACCCGCGGCTCGCCGCGGCCCTCGCGGCCTGGGCGGAGGACAGGACCGCGCACGGCCCGGTCCTCGAAGCGCTCAAGGGCGCCCGGCTCCTCGTCCCCGTGGTCGCCGTCCTCGGCGAGGTGGAGACCGACGAGAACGGCCTGCGCCGCGAGAAGACCAGCGACATGGCGGTCCCCACCCTCACCGCCGGCGACCGCCGGGCCCTGCCCGCCTTCACCTCGCTCGCCTCGCTCGCCCTGTGGGACCCCGAGGCCCGGCCCGTGGCCGTCCCGCTCCACCAGGCGCTCCAGGCCGCGGCGCACGAGAAGGCCGACACCGTCGTCCTGGACCTCGCGGGCCCCGTCCCGTACCAGCTGACGGGACCGGCGCTGCTCGCCCTCGCCGAGGGCCGCGCCAGCGCCGACCCGCTCGACGACCCGGCCGTCCGCGAGGCCGTACGGGCCGCGGTCGCGGCCGAGCCCTCCGTCCTCCGCGCCCACCTGGGCCCCGGCAGCGCCGACGGCACCCTCGCCCTGGTCCTCGCCGGGGACGCCGCCCCGGCGGAGGCCGCCCAGCGCGTGGCCCGCGCCCTGGCCGCCGACGAAACACTGAGGGCCCGCCTGGTGCGCGGCCTCGACCTGGCACTCCTGCCGGCCTCGGCCACGCCTCCGGGCGAGCCCTTCTACGTGAAGAAGTAAGACGTACGGGGCGACTCAGCCGTACACGGGACCCGTGTACTTCTCGCCCGGCCCCTGACCCGGCTCGTCCGGGATCAGGGACGCCTCGCGGAAGGCGAGCTGGAGGGACTTCAGGCCGTCCCGCAGGGGAGCGGCGTGGAAGGAGGAGACCTCCGTCGCACCGGCGTCCAGCAGGCCCGCGAGCGCGTGCACCAGCTTGCGGGCCTCGTCGAGGTCCTTGTACTTGTCGCCCTCCTCGGTGAGCCCGAGCTTCACCGCGGCGGCGCTCATCAGGTTGACGGCGACCGTCACGATCACCTCGACGGCCGGGACCTCCGCGATGTCGCGGGTCATGGCGTCGAAGTCGGGGTTTTCGGGGGAGTCCGCGGACTCGTTCTGGGGGGTCTCGCTCATGCCTCATACGATAGGCCGGTCCTCGGTTAGCGGAGACCGCCGGGTCCTGCTAACCTTGTGTAACGACCGGCCGGACACTTGTGTGCCCGGCCCACAAGTGGAGGCTCCGTACTCCCACCTGACCACCCTCGCGGGTGGCGGGTCACCGGTCAGGTGGTGCCCATCGTTCCGTACGGACGATGGAACCGCCCGAGTTTGCGCCCCGCGGTTGACCGCGGCGGTGCTCCGGTATTTCCGTGGAGCCCCGCCTGTGTCCCGTCCGGGGCGTTTTTCATGTGCCGGGTCGGTTGGTCTCAGTGAACAGACGTTGCGCGTCCGTCCGCCAGGCGGTCGCGTGGTGCTACCGAGGAGGATCCATCAGCGCCGAGCCCCGCATCAACGACAGGATTCGCGTTCCCGAGGTGCGACTTGTCGGACCCAGCGGCGAGCAGGTCGGGATTGTTCCGCTTGCCAAGGCCCTGGAGCTCGCACAGGAGTACGACCTCGACCTGGTCGAGGTCGCGGCGAACGCCCGTCCGCCCGTGTGCAAGCTCATGGACTACGGGAAGTTCAAGTACGAGTCGGCCATGAAGGCCCGTGAGGCGCGCAAGAACCAGGCGCACACGGTCATCAAGGAGATGAAGCTCCGGCCGAAGATCGACCCGCACGACTACGACACCAAGAAGGGTCACGTCGTCCGGTTCCTCAAGCAGGGCGACAAGGTCAAGATCACGATCATGTTCCGTGGTCGTGAGCAGTCCCGCCCCGAGCTTGGTTTCCGGCTGCTTCAGCGGCTGGCGTCGGACGTCGAGGAGCTTGGCTTCATCGAGTCCAACCCGAAGCAGGACGGCCGGAACATGATCATGGTTCTCGGCCCGCACAAGAAGAAGACCGAGGCCATGGCCGAGGCGCGTGAGGCCCAGGCCGCGCGCAAGGCCGAGCGCCAGGGTGTCGCCGCCGACGAGGCGTCCGACGCTCCGGTCGAGGAGGCTCCGGCCACCGACGCTCCGGTCGCCGAGGCTCAGGCCGACGCTCCGGTCGAGAACCCCGAGGCGTGACCCACGGGCTGCCATCCAGGCAGCCCCGGGCCCGCCCGGAACCACCAAAACCAAGAATTGACGCTCCCGGCAGTCCGGTGTCCGCACCGGGGGAGCGCCACTGACGAGGAGATACGGCGCTATGCCGAAGAACAAGACGCACTCCGGTGCCAAGAAGCGCTTCAAGGTCACCGGCTCCGGCAAGATCCTGCGCGAGCGCGCCGGCAAGCGCCACCTGCTCGAGCACAAGTCGTCCAAGCTGACGCGTCGCCTCACCGGCACCGCGGAGATGGCCCCGGGTGACACCAAGACCATCAAGAAGATGCTGGGCATCTGACAGATCGTCTCGCGCCCTCGGTCACGAGGGCCATCCGGTCAGACCGGGACCCATTCGTTTTTCGGGTCGTGTGAGTCCAACCACGACCCCGCTACAAGGAGTTAACAAGTGGCACGCGTCAAGCGGGCAGTCAACGCCCACAAGAAGCGCCGGGCGATCCTCGAGGCGGCCTCCGGCTACCGCGGTCAGCGTTCGCGCCTGTACCGCAAGGCCAAGGAGCAGGTCACCCACTCGCTGGTCTACAACTACAACGACCGCAAGAAGCGCAAGGGCGACTTCCGGCAGCTGTGGATCCAGCGCATCAACGCGGCTGCCCGTCTGAACGGCATGACGTACAACCGCCTCATCCAGGGTCTGAAGGCCGCCAACATCGAGGTGGACCGCAAGATCCTCGCCGAGCTGGCCGTCAACGACGCCAACGCGTTCGCCGCGCTGGTCGAGGTCGCGCAGAAGGCTCTGCCGGCCGACGTCAACGCCCCGAAGGCCGCCGCCTGATCTTCCAGGCCGCAGTACCTCTGCCCGGACCCGCAGGCGCTCGCGCCTGCGGGTCCGGGTGCGTCGGCCCCCGAAGTCGCCGTCCCCCTCGATAGAGAGAACCGCCGCACCTCATGGTCACCCCCGAGCTGATCTCCCCGCGTTCCCCGCGCGTCGTCGCCGCCCGGCGGCTCGCCAAGCGCAACTTCCGGGGCAAGGACCGCCTCTTCATCGCCGAGGGCCCGCAGGCCGTCCGGGAGGCCGTCGAGCATCGCGGCGCAGGCGGGGAACCCACCCTCGTCGAGCTCTTCACCACCGTCGAGGCCGCCGAGCGGTACGCCCCGATCATCGAGGCCGCCCTCGCCTCCGGCGCCCGCGTCCACCACGCGTCCGACGCCGTCCTCGCCGAGGTCTCCCAGACCGTCACCCCGCAGGGCATCGTCGGCGTCTGCCGCTTCCTGGACTCGCCCTTCGAGGAGATCGTCGCCGCCCGGCCCAAGCTGGTCGCCGTCCTCGCACACGTCCGCGACCCCGGGAACGCCGGCACCGTGCTGCGCTGCGCCGACGCCGCCGGCGCCGACGCCGTCGTCCTCACCGACGCCTCCGTCGATCTCTACAACCCCAAGTCCGTCCGCGCCTCCGTCGGCTCCCTCTTCCACCTGCCGGTCGCCGTCGGCGTCCCCGTGGAGCAGGCCGTCGCCGGGCTGAAGAGCGCGGGCGTACGGATCCTCGCCGCCGACGGAGCGGGCCAGGACGACCTCGACGACGAGCTGGACGCCGGCACCATGGGCGGGCCCACCGCCTGGATCTTCGGCAACGAGGCCTGGGGACTGCCCGAGGAGACCAGGGCCCTCGCCGACGCCGTCGTACGCGTCCCCATCCACGGCAAGGCCGAGAGCCTCAACCTCGCCACCGCGGCAGCCGTCTGCCTGTACGCCTCCGCCCGTGCCCAGCGCCCCCGAACCTCCGCCTGAGGGGTCCATTCCGGCGTCCGTGCCCAGTAGAGTGACGCACTCGGGGGCCCACTGCGCTACACGGAGGGGTGGGATACGGGGATGACGGTCGGCACGGACAGTCCCGCACAGGCACGGAGCGCCGAGCCGCACGCCCCGGAGCAGCCCGGAACCGCCCGGACACCCGCGGACGGCACAGCCTCCGCCGTCTCCGCCGGCGACGTCACCTTCGCCGGGGTCCTGCCCGACGACCTGCCCGACGGCCTCGTCATCGCCGATGAGACCGGCAGGGTCGTCTGCTTCAACGCCGCAGCGGGCCGCATCACCGCCGTACCCGCCGACCGGGCCCTCGGCCTCCCCCTCGACGAGGCGCTCCCCCTGGAGGACCTCAAGGGGCGCCGCTGGTGGGCGCTGACCGACCCGTACGGCGGACTCGCCACCCGCCGCGGCCAGCCCGAGCGCAATCTCCTCCTCCCCGGCGGCCGCGAGGTCCTCGTCTCCGCCCGGTACGTCCGCGAGCACCCCACCGGCCCCGTCCGCCGCGTCGTGGTCTCCCTGCGCGGCACCGACGCCCGCCGCCGCACCGAGCGCAGCCACGCCGAGCTCATTGCCACCGTCGCCCACGAGCTGCGCTCCCCGCTCACCTCCGTCAAGGGCTTCACCGCGACCCTCCTCGACAAGTGGGAGCGGTTCACCGACGAGCAGAAGCGGCTCATGCTGGAGACCGTCGACGCCGACGCGGGCCGCATCAAGCGCCTCATCGCCGAACTCCTCGACATCTCGCGGATCGACTCCGGCCGGCTGGAGGTGCGCCGCCAGCCCGTCGACCTCGCCGCCGCCATCGGCCGCCACATCCAGGTCCACACCACCGGCGGCCAGTCCCCGGACCGTTTCTTCGTACGGATCAGGCCGGACCTGCCCGCGCTGTGGGCCGACCCCGACAAGATCGACCAGATCCTCGGCAACCTCCTGGAAAACGCGGTGCGCCACGGCGACGGAACCGTCACCATCGAGGTGGCACCCCGCTCGGCGGGTGACGACGGAGAAGAAGAGGGGACGGAGGTCACCGTGAGCGACGAGGGCCCCGGCATCCCCGAAGCGTCGATGAGCCGTGTCTTCACCCGCTTCTGGCGGGGCAGCAAACGCGGCGGCACCGGCCTCGGCCTCTACATCGTCAAGGGCATCGTCGAGGCCCACGGCGGGACCATCACCGTCGGACGGGGCCCCCGCGGCGGGGCCGAGTTCCGATTTACCCTGCCCGTAGGCACCCCGGCCCATCTCATCTGACGAGATCCGACGCCGCCCGGCCTGCCCACGGGCTCATTACCGTCCGAGCGCCCCGTTAGACTCGACCTTTGGCACGTTTGCGCCCTTGTCGTCGAGCGGGGCCGCGCCCAGCCAGCCAAACGGAAGCACGGGAAGAGATGTCGGCACCGAATAAGTCGTACGACCCGGTCGAGGTCGAGGCCTTGAAACCGGAAGAGATCGAGCGCATGCGGGACGAGGCGCTCGCCGCCTTCGCGGCCGCCGGCGACCTCGACGCGCTCGCGCACGCGAAGACCGCGCACACCGGTGGCACCTCGCCGCTGGCGCTCGCCAACCGCGAGATCGGCGCGCTGCCCCCGCAGGCCAAGGCCGCCGCCGGAAAGATCGTGGGCCAGGCCCGCGGCGTCGTCTCCAAGGCGCTCGCCGCCCGCCAGACCGAGCTGGAGGCCGAGCGGGACGCCCGCGTCCTCGTCGAGGAGGCCGTCGACGTCACCCTGCCGTACGACCGTGTCCCGGCCGGCGCCCGGCACCCGCTGACGACGCTCATGGAGCGCGTCGCGGACGTCTTCGTCTCCATGGGATACGAGGTCGCCGAGGGCCCCGAGGTCGAGGCGGAGTGGTTCAACTTCGACGCCCTCAACTTCGTCCCGGACCACCCGGCGCGCCAGATGCAGGACACGTTCTTCGTCCAGGGGCCGGAAGGCACCACGGGCGACGAGTCCGGCGTCGTCCTGCGCACGCACACCTCGCCGGTCCAGGCCCGCACCCTCATCGACCGGGAGCCCCCGGTCTACGTGGTGTGCCCCGGCCGCGTCTACCGCACCGACGAGCTCGACGCCACGCACACCCCGGTCTTCCACCAGATCGAGCTGCTCGCCGTCGACGAGGGCCTCACCATGGCCGACCTCAAGGGCACCCTGGACCACATGGTCCAGGCGCTCTTCGGCCCGGACATGAAGACCCGGCTCCGCCCGAACTTCTTCCCCTTCACCGAGCCGTCCGCCGAGATGGACATGCTCTGCTACGTCTGTCGCGGCGAGTCCGTCGGCAACCCGGACCGTCCCTGCCGCACCTGCGGCAGCGAGGGCTGGATCGAGCTCGGCGGCTGCGGCATGGTCAACCCGAAGGTGCTCGTCGCCTGCGGTGTGGACCCCGAGAAGTACAGCGGATTCGCCTTCGGGTTCGGCATCGAGCGGATGCTGATGTTCCGCCACAACGTCGACGACATGCGAGACATGGTCGAGGGTGACGTCCGTTTCACCCGACCGTTCGGGATGGAGATCTGATGCGGGTCCCGCTTTCTTGGCTGCGGGAGTACGTCGACCTGCCGGCGACGGAGACCGGCCGCGACGTCCAGGCCAAACTCATTTCGGCGGGCCTCGAGGTCGAGACCGTCGAGCAGCTCGGCACCGGCCTGACCGGTCCCCTCGTGGTCGGCAAGGTCCTGACCATCGAGGAACTGACGGAGTTCAAGAAGCCCATCCGCTTCTGCACCGTCGACGTCGGCCAGGCCAACGGCACCGGCGAGCCCCAGGAGATCATCTGCGGCGCCCGGAACTTCGCCGTGGGCGACAAGGTCGTCGTGGCGCTGCCCGGCGCCGTCCTCCCCGGTGACTTCCGGATCGCCGAGCGCAAGACGTACGGCCGGGTGTCCCGCGGCATGATCTGCTCCGGCGACGAGCTGGGCATGGGCGACGACGGCACGCACGGCATCATCGTGCTCCCGCCGGAGTATGAGATCGGCATCGACGCCACGGTCCTCCTGGAGCTGTACGACGAGGTCCTCGACATCGCCGTCACCCCGGACCGCGGCTACTGCCTCTCGATGCGCGGCGTCGCCCGCGAGACCGCCACCGCGTACGGCCTGCCGCTGCGCGACCCGGCGCTCCTCGACGTGCCCGCGCCGAACGCGTACGGCTACCCGGTCCAGGTCTCCGACCCGATCGGCTGCGACCGCTTCACCGCGCGGACCGTCGTCGGCCTCGCGCCCGAGGCACGCTCCCCGATCTGGCTGCAGCGCCGCCTGCAGAAGGCCGGCATGCGCCCGATCTCGCTGGCCGTGGACGTCACCAACTACGTGATGCTGGAGCTCGGCCAGCCGCTGCACGCCTACGACCGGAACCGGCTCGACGGCCCCGTCGGGGTGCGCCGCGCCGAGGCCGGCGAGAAGATCACCACCCTCGACGGCACCGTGCGCGTCCTGGACGCGGCGGACCTCGTCATCACCGACAACCGCGGTCCCATCGGCATCGCGGGCGTCATGGGCGGTGCCAACACGGAGATCGCCGATCCGGTGACCGACCCGGAGACCGGTCTCGTCACTGGCACCTCCGAGGTCGTCATCGAGGCCGCGCACTTCGACGCGATCTCGATCGCGCGCACGGCCCGCCGGCACAAGCTGTCCTCCGAGGCGTCCAAGCGCTTCGAGCGCGGTGTCGACCCGCAGGCCGCCGCCGCTGCCGCGCAGCGCACCGTCGACCTCCTCGTGCTGCTCGCGGGCGGTACGGCCGAGGCCGGCGTCACCGAGATCAGCGCCCCGTCCGCGCCGCGCACGATCGCCATGCCGGCGAACCACCCGGACAAGGTCGCGGGCGTCGACTACGGCCGGGAGACCGTCGTCCGCCGCCTCCAGGAGGTCGGCTGCGACGTCTACGGCCAGGACGAGCTCGTCGTCACCGTGCCCTCGTGGCGCCCCGACCTCAACGAGCCGAACGACCTCGCCGAAGAGGTCATCCGCCTGGAGGGCTACGAGAACCTGCCCTCCACGCTGCCGAAGCCCCCGGCCGGCCGCGGCCTCACCGAGCGCCAGCGCACCCACCGCCGCGTGGGCCGCGCCCTGGCCGGCGCCGGTTACGTCGAGGCGCTGAACTACCCGTTCATCGGCGCGCAGGCCCTCGACAACCTCGGTCTCGACGCGGACGACGCCCGTCGCCGGCTCGTGACCCTGGTCAACCCGCTCTCGGACGAGGAGCCCGCGCTCCGTACGACGCTGCTCCCGGGCCTGCTCGGCGCGCTCCGTCGCAACGACAGCCGCGGCAGCCACGACCTGGCGCTCTTCGAGACCGGTCTCGTCTTCCGGCCCGAGGGGCAGCCCGGCATCGCCGTCCGGCTGCCCGTCGACCGCCGTCCCACCGACGAGGAGGTCGCCGAGGTCAACGCCGCGCTGCCCGCGCAGCCGCGCCGCGCCGCCGTCGTCCTCGCCGGTGCGCGCGAGCAGGCCGGCTGGTGGGGCAAGGGCCGTCCGGCCGACTGGGCGGACGCGATCGAGGCCGGCCGGACCGTGGCCGCCGAGGCCGGGGTCGAGCTGATCATCAGCGCCGACCAGCACGCCCCGTGGCACCCGGGCCGCTGCGCCGCGTTCCACGTCGAGGTGGACGGCGAGAAGGTCCTCGTCGGCCACGCCGGCGAGCTCCACCCGCGCGTCGTGAAGGCCTTCGGCCTCCCGGCCCGCAGCTGCGCCATGGAGATCGACCTGGACCTCCTGGAGAAGGCGAACGAGGGCCCCCTGAAGGCTCCCCGTATCTCCTCCTTCCCGGTCGCCACCCAGGACGTCGCCCTGGTCGTCGCCGCCGAGGTCCCGGCCTCCGAGGTCGAGACCGCGCTCCGCGAGGGCGCGGGCGAACTCCTCGAGTCCGTCCGTCTGTTCGACGTCTACACGGGCGACCAGCTGGACGAGGGCACCAAGTCCCTGGCGTACGCGCTGAAGTTCCGCGCCACGGACCGCACCCTCACGGTCGACGAGGCCACCGCGGCCCGCGACGCGGCCGTCGCCCTGGCCTCCGAGCGCACGGGCGCCGTCCTGCGCGGCGCCTGAGCGCCGTAGCGCACGCGAGAGGAGGGCCGCCCCGGGGATCCCGGGGCGGCCCTCCGTCGTTGCCGGGGCACCTCAGCGCGGGGGCTTCGCGCAGTAGTGGAAGTAGTAGTAGAAGGCGCGGGTGTCCGTCGCGTCGATCTGGCCGCCCTCCAGGAAGCCGACCATCGCGAAGGCCTTCTCCTGCATGCCCTTCGCGTACGTCTGCCACTTGATGGCCCGGTCCAGGGACGCGGGATACCAGTTCTCGGCCAGGACCGACCGGGCCTGTCCGTCGATGGCCTCCAGCGTGCTGTTCAGGTGGTCGTGGCTCTCGACGGGGATGCCGAGCCGCTCCTTCTGGTCGTTCGAGAGCAGGGTCCACACCTCGCCGCACACCACGTCCTCGATGACCCCTCTCGCCGCCTTCCTCATGTCGAGCTGCAGTGCGATCCGTGTCTCGAGATCGGTGTTCTCGAGGGGGACGACAGCGGCGTACGTCACCGCGGCGGCGTCGTCGTCCAAGGTCGACCACACGTTGATCGCTTCCATCCGCTCCGCCAGTTGCCGTCCTCGGACGATGGCCGCCGTGACCTCCTCCGACGGCTGGGCGGGGACCGCCTCCAGGAGTTCGTCCAGCTTCGACTTCAGCTCGGTCAGCGCGGCCGTCTCTCCGGGGCGGTACGTCTCCACGAGGCTCTTGCTCCGGTTCAGGACGTCGTCGAGGTTCCTCATCCAGACCGGGGTCGGTGGAGGCCAGGGAGCGGCGCCGCCCAGGATGAGCGCGCAGAGCAGGGCTGCAACGACGGCGGCGATGATGCGGAGTGAGCGGAACACGAGGCCTCCCTCCGAAGGGTTCCCCACGCGCACGCCCGGTTCGGTCTAGGGGGCGGGCGGACCGATCACGAGGTGTCCGGAGCGGGCGTCGCACGCCCGGAGGATTCCGCCGCACGTGAGGTCGTCCGCCGTGCTGGACGTCCAACTCTGCCCGCCCAGAGCGCGATCGGGTGCGCTCGACAGGCTCCAGCCGAAGCTGAACGTGATCCGGTACCTGCCCTCGCTCGTGGGCGGTTGCATCCAGACCATGGCGAGCGGGATCTCGCTCTCGCCGGGGATGAGCTGACCCTCGGCCATCTGGTGGGCGACGGTGACCCATTGGGAGCCGTTCCACCGCTGGAGGTCGTAGGCGGCCACCACATTCTGCGGGACCTCGGTCGACACGGCGTGGGAGCGGAACACCCGGGGCATGGTGTTGGCGTGGAACGTGAGTCGCTGGTCCTGCTCGCTGGTGCCGACCTCGGACACCTGGACCTGGGGCAGTACCACCTGACCGGGCTGCCCGGTCGTCCCTTCGGCGGCATAGGCCGGGGCCGGTGCCGCGGTGGCCGGCGATCCGCACACGAGCGCGGCGGTCAGGGCGACCGACGTGGCCAGGACACGGGAGGGGTTGCGGAGCTTCATCATGAGCGGCCTCACATGTGACGATCACGGGGCCTCATCAAGACTTCTTCTTTCTTCAGGCTATGCCCGCGCACCTCATCTCGCTCGCGCGGCCGCCCACCGGCCCTCGGTGCGTACGCCGGACCGGTATTCGGCCGCGCGTGCGCGTGGCGGAGGGCTGGCGAAGGGCGGCGCGCCGGGGGTGCTCACTCCTTCGGGTGAGATCGCCGGGGGGTGTTCCCCCGTGGGCCGTACGGTCGGCAGAATCGACGCGGCCGCAGGGGCGGACCTGTGGGCCGCAGGGCCTTCGGGCGCTGTCGGTGGCTCGGGAAGGGCCGTGCATGATCCGTTCCAGGTCGTTGGTCTCCGCTGGCTCCCGGCTCCGCCGGCTGGCCCCGCTCGCTCTTCCCACCGCCTGGGGCGCGGTGGCCGTGGTGTGGAAGTTCGGCTGTCCGCTGGCCCGGCAGCCGGGGCTGCCCATGCGGATCGCCACCAGCGTCGTCTTCCTCACCGTCGGCACCGGGCTCGTCCTCGGTGTCCGGCGGGGCCTCGCACGTGAGCTGGCCCGGGTGCGGGCCGTCGCCGACGCCACGCAGCAGGTGCTGCTGCGGCCGCCGCCCGCCAGGCTCGACGGACTGGCGCTGGCCGCCGGGCAGTTGTCGGCCTCGCGGGGCGCGTCCGTGGGCGGGGACCTGTACGAGGCGGTGGCCACTCCGTACGGCGTGCGGATCGTCGTCGGGGACGTGCGGGGGCATGGGCTCGCCGCGCTCGGGGCCGTGGTGGCCGTGCTGGGGAGTTTCCGTGAGGCCGCCCATGACGAGCCCGAACTCGGCGGTGTCCTGCGGAGGTTGGAGCGAGCCCTCGAGCGGCATCTGCGGGAGCGGGCGCGTGACGAGCACCCGGCGCGGAGCGGGGTGGAGCCGGAACATCCGGCGGCCGAGGAGTTCGTGACCCTGCTGCTCCTGGAGGTCGCGGCCGACGGGCGGCTGGCCGTGCTCAACTGCGGTCACCCCGGCCCGTACCGCATCGGACGGCGGGTGGAGCTGCTGCCGCTCGGCGACCCGCTGCCACCGCTCGGCGTCCTTCCGCTGCCCGGCGCGCTCGTGCCGTACGCCGGTTCCCGGCTGCTTCCCGGCGAGACGATGGTGCTGTACACCGACGGCGCGGAGGAGGCCCGTGATCACCGCGGCCGCTTCTTCGCCCTCGACGACGCCCTGGTACGGCTGGCCGGTGAGGCACCCGCGGCGCTGGTCCGCCGGCTCCACGCGGCCCTCCTCGACCACACGGGCGGCCGGCTCGCGGACGACATCGCGCTCCTCGTCGTACGCAACGACCGTGTCCGGGTGCCGGCGCAGCCCGCCGAACCCGGGCTGCGCCGCCCCCGGCCCGCCCCCTCCTCCCACTGTTGAGCGAAGGGGCCGGAACGGGCGTCGCCCGCCCCGCCACGGAGTGTCGGGCAGATCAGCGGGGCGGGCGACGCGGACCGGGCGGCCGCACTGTACGAGGGGGAGCCGGCGGCCCGGTCGTCGCCTTGCGGCGAGAAGCACAGTCAAGCGGTGCGGGGCCGGGCCGGGCAGAGTACGCGGACCGGAAGAACGGGTACTTCGTTCACACCCCGTGCGAAATCCCCCCGTACGGTTTCGGCCACAGGTCACGTCCGACAGCCCTAGGCTGAGTCCACCGAACGACCGGAGGGGGCATGCAGCCCAACACCCTGCTCGACGCCCTGCTCGACGAAGCGGGCGTCTCCCACGCCGGGCTCGCCGCCCGGGTGAACCGGGCCGGCCGGGCCAGGGGGATCCCCCTGCGTTACGAACACACGGCCGTGGCCCGCTGGTTGAAGGGCCAGCGGCCGCGCGGCCAGGTGCCCGACCTTATCTGCGAGGTGCTCGCCGCCCGGCTGCACCGCCAGGTGACCCTGGACGACATCGGCCTCGGAGTGCCGGGCGGAGCACCGCCTGCCTTCGGTACGCCGCTCTCCGGCTTCGTCGAGCGCGCGGCCGCCCTGTGGCGCTCCGACGAGCAGCAGCGCCCGCACATAGTCGGCGCGCACGCCCTGACGGGTACACCCGCGGTGATGCCGGTGTGGGAGTGGGAGAACCCGCCGGAGGACGTGGACGTCTCCCGCGACGGCCGGGGGACCGCGGTCTCCGCCGCCGACATCGCCGTACTGAGCGCCGCCCGGTCCCACTACGAGCAGATGTACCGCAAGGCGGGGGGCATCGCGACCCGCGCCAGGATCGTCGGCTTCCTCACCACCGAGACCGCGCCCCTGCTGCGCGGCGCGTACAGCGACGCGCTCGGCCGACGGCTGCACCGGGCCACCGGCGGTCTGGTGGCGGTGGCCGGAATCTGTGCGTACGACGCGGACGCGCACGGTCTCGCCCAGCGCTACTTCCATCAGGCACTGCGGCTCGCGAAGGCCAGTGGGGACCGGGGGCTCGGCGCCTATGTCATCGCGCTCCTGGTCAACCAGTCGCTGTTCATGGGGGAGTACCGGCAGGCGGTGGCCTTCGCGGAGGCGGCGCTGCGGGCCGCCGGCCGCCAGATCACCCCGGCGCTCGCCGCCGATCTGACGGCGATGCAGGCGAAGGCGTACGCGCATCTGGGCGACGGCGCGGCCGCGCTGGCCTGCATCCGGCGTGCGGAGGCGGAGGCGGAGCGGATCAGCCCGGGCGCGGAGCCCGCCGAGACGGGGTACGTCCAGCCGGGGCTGGTCAACGTGCAGGTCGCGGAGGCCCTGCTCAGTCTGGGTGACCTCCCGGCGGCCCACGAGCACGCCTCGGCGGCGGTCCTGACACCCTCGCACGACCGGGGCCGGGTGCACCGGCTGGCCATGCTGTGCCAGATCGAGCTGCGGCGCGGCGAGGTCGACGGGGCCGCGCGGACGGCGGTGGAGATGACCGAGCGGGCCCGGGGCATGGAGTCGCGGCGGCTGCGGGACCGCCTGCGGCAGGTGCGGGAGCATCTCCTCGCGAGCGGCGGGGGCGACGCCCTGGAAGCGGCGGCTCTCATCGACGGGGCTCTGCGCGTTCCCCTGTAGACCGTCGACTGCTGCGATATTGCCACCAAACAAGCACCGACCAGTCGGAAGGTGGCAAGAACGTGCAGTGGACGAAACTGAGCGAACGCTCTGTCTATGAGAATCGCTGGTTCCAGGTGAACCTCGCGGACGTCGAACTCCCGGACGGCCGCCACCTCGACCACTATCTGATCCGGCTCCGCCCGGTCGCCGTCGCGACCGCCGTCAACGAGGCCGACGAAGTCCTGATGCTCTGGCGCCATCGCTTCATCACCGACAGCTGGGGCTGGGAACTGGCCGCCGGTGTCGTCGAGGACGGGGAGGACGTCGAGACCGCCGCCGCCCGCGAGATGGAGGAGGAGACCGGCTGGCGGCCGGGGCCGCTGCGCCATCTCCTCACCGTCGAGCCGTCGAACGGCCTCACCGACGCCCGCCACCACCTCTACTGGGCGGAGCGGGCCACGTACACCGGTCCGCCGGAGGACGCGTTCGAGTCCTCGCGGCGGGCCTGGATCCCGCTCAAACGGGTCCCCGACATGATCGCCCGCGGTGAGATCCCGGCGGCCAACATGGCCGCAGGGCTGCTGATGCTCCACCATCTGCGCCTCGGCTGAGGCCGCGGCCCGGAGATGTGCCGGACGGCCCGTACCTGTGCGTGTGTACGGGCCGTCCGGGGTTCCGGGGGGAGGCGGAGGTCAGGCGTACGGGTAGAAGCCCGAGCCCGTCTTCCGGCCGAGCCGGCCCGCGTCCACCATGCGCTGGAGCAGCGGGGGAGCGGCGTACAGCGGCTCCTTGAACTCGGCGTACATCGAGTCGGCGATCGAGGCGATCGTGTCCAGACCGATGAGGTCGGAGAGCTTCAGCGGGCCCATCGGGTGGGCGCAGCCGAACTCCATGCCGTTGTCGATGTCCTCGCGGCTCGCGATGCCCGACTCGAACATCCGGATCGCGGAGAGCAGGTACGGCACGAGCAGGGCGTTGACGACGAAGCCCGAGCGGTCCTGCGCGCGGATCGCGTGCTTGCCGAGCGCCTTCTCGGCGAAGGCCTGCGCACGGCTGATCGTGCCCTCGGAGGTGGTGAGGGCCGGGATCAGCTCCACCAGCTTCTGCACCGGGGCCGGGTTGAAGAAGTGGATGCCGATGACGTGGTCGGGGCGGGAGGTCGCCACGGCCAGCTTGACGAGCGGGATGGAGGAGGTGTTCGAGGCCAGGATGGCGTCGGGCCGGGTCATCACCTGGTCGAGCACCTGGAAGATCTCGGTCTTGATCTGCTCGTTCTCGACGACCGCCTCGATCACGAGGTCGCGGTCGGCGAACTCGCCCAGGTCGGTGGTGAAGCTGAGGCGCGCGAGCGTCGCGTCCCGCTCCTCCTCGCTGATCTTGCCGCGTTCGGCGGCCTTCGACAGCGAGTTGTAGAGCCGCGTGCGGCCGAGCTCCAGCGCCTCGCCGGTGGTCTCGGCGACCTTCACCTCAAGGCCGCTGCGGGCACACACCTCTGCGATGCCCGCGCCCATCTGGCCGCAGCCCACCACTCCGACGCGCTCAATGTCGGCCATGGAGTCCGTCACCTCGTGCCTTTCGCTCTTCTCTGGCGGCGGGCCCCGTGTGATTCCGGTGCGTCCGCCTCGACCCCCACGACGTTACCGCTCATTAACCGATGATCGATCGTCCGGGGCGGGCATGCTGTCCGGGTGGGTGTGACGTATCCGACAGCGGAGGGGTACAAGTGCGGCCTATCGGCAGAAGAGGGTTCGTGGCCGGCGCCACCGGGGCGGCGCTCGCGGTGACGGGAGCGTCGGAGGGAGGGACCGGCGAGACCGCCGGAGCCTCCGCCTCCGACGGGACCGGCAGAGCCACCGCCACCGGGTCCCCGGCCCGGAAGGGACCGCACCGCCGGCGTGACTTCCGGGGCGTGTGGGTGGCCACCGTCGCCAACCGCGACTGGCCCTCCCGGTCGGGCCTGACCGCCGAGGAACAGCGCGCCGAACTCCTCGCCCACCTCGACAAGGCCGTCGAGCGCCGGCTCAACGTGGTGGTCCTCCAGGTCCGGCCGGCCGCCGACGCCCTGTGGCCCTCGCCGCACGAGCCGTGGGCGCAGTGTCTGACCGGTACGCAGGGCCGCGACCCGGGCTGGGACCCGCTGGGCACGGCCGTCGAGGAGGCCCATGCACGAGGGCTCGAACTGCACGCCTGGTTCAACCCGTACCGTGTGGCGAACCACACGGATCCCGCCCGGCTCGCCGCGGACCATCCGGCCCGCCTCCGACCGGAATGGGTGCTGCCCTACGGCGGCAAGCTCTACTACAACCCCGGTCTGCCCGAGGTCCGCCGCTTCGTGCAGGACGCGATGCTGGACGCGGTGCGCCGCTACGACGTCGACGCCGTGCACTGGGACGACTACTTCTACCCGTACCCGGTGGCCGGGCAGGTCTTCGCCGACGACGAGGCCTACGCGCGGTACGGGGCGGACTTCCCCGACAAGGCGTCCTGGCGGCGGAACAACACCGATCTGCTGGTCTCCGAGATGGCGGCCCGGATCAAGGAGGTCAAGAAGCACGTGGCCTTCGGGGTGAGCCCCTTCGGCGTGTGGCGGAACATCGCCACCGACCCGGAGGGCTCGGACACCCTTGCCGGAGTCCAGACGTACGACGACCTGTACGCCGACACGCGCAAGTGGATCCGGGAGGGCTGGATCGACCACGTCGTGCCGCAGCTCTACTGGAACATCGGCCTGCCCGCGGCCGACTACGCGAAGCTGCTGCCCTGGTGGGACGCGGTCGTCCGGGGGACCGGCGTCGGTCTGTACGTCGGCGAGGCGCTCTACAAGGCGGGCGATCCCGCCCAGCCTGAGGCCTGGCAGGACCCGGGGGAGCTGTCACGCCATCTGGAGCTCGCCACCACGTACGGGTCGGTCGGCGGGCACTGCTTCTTCGCGGCGAAGGAGGTCGCCGAGGACCGGGCCGGGGCGATGGCCACCGTGGTGGCCGATCACTACCCGACCAGGGTCCGTCCGCCGAAGGGGAGGGCTCAGCCGGCTCCCGCCTCGGGGCGGTGACGCACGACGGTGTCGGGGCCCGGCGACATCAGGGCCTCGTGACCGTCGTCGTCGAATTTCACGCGGTACGGGGGAGTGCCGTTCTCCCCCAGCACCTGCAGAACCTCGGCCGTACGGTCGTGATGACCGACGGTACGGCCGTGCACCAGCAGCTTGTCGCCCACGCTCGCCTGCATCGGGGTGACCTCCTCGCGAACGCGCTAGTCCTGTTCGGGCTCTCTGTCTGCCATTGTGACCCGCGCCACCCCGATTCGTCGCGTCAGCTCTTCGCCCGCTGGGTGACCGCGATGCAGACGAGGACGCCCACGGCGGCGAGCGGGGCGGCCAGGGGCAGCGACTCGCCGAGCAGGAAGACCGACCAGATCAGGGTGAGGAGCGGCTGCGAGAGCTGGAGCTGGCTGGCCTTGGGGATGCCGATCTCCGCCATGCCCCGGTACCAGACGTACAGGCCGAAGAAGGTGGAACCGGCGGCGACCCACACCAGGCCGATGACGCCGTGGGCGTTGAGGTGGACCGGCTCGATCGACAGCGTGACCGCCGAGGCGACGGCCATCAGCGGCAGGCAGAGGACCAGGGCCCAGCCGATGACCTGCCAGCCCGGCATGAGCGACGCGAGCCGGCCGCCCTCCGTGTAGCCGGCGGCGCACACGAGCAGCGCCCCGAAGAGGTAGACGTCGCCCGTGGACACGGCGCCGCCGCTCTGCTGGAGGGTGAAGCCGATCACCACGACGGCCCCGGAGACCGCGGCGAGCCAGAAGGTACGGGACGGGCGTCGCCCGGTCCGGATCGCGGCGAGCGTGGCCGTGGTGAGCGGCAGCAGGCCCACGACGACTGCGGCGTGCGAGGTGGTGGAGGTCTGCAGGGCCAGCGTGGTCAGGAGCGGGAAGCCGATGACGACACCGCCGGCGACGACGGCCAGACCGGCCCAGTGGCGGCGCTCCGGCAGCGGCACCCGGCCGGCGAGGAGGAAGACGCCTGCGATGAGAGCGGCGAGCGTGGAGCGGAAGGCCACCAGGGACCAGGGCCCGAAGCTCTCCAGGCCCCAGACGGTCGACGGGAACGTCAGGGAGAAGGAGACCACGCCGAGGAGGGCGAGCAGGGTCCCACGGGTCCGGGGGGCGGGCGCCTGCGATCCGGAGGCCGGCCGCGCGGTGGCGCCGGTGACCGCGCCGCCGGTGACCGCGGTGGCAGTCACGGTCGAGGTGGTGCTGACCGCTATCGTGCTGGGCTTGGTAGCGCTATCCTGTGCTCTCATGCATGAGCGTAGCAGTGTCGCGGAACTGGCGGAATCTCTGAAAGCGGAGCTCGACCGCTACTCTCCAGGTGGAAAGCTGCCGTCGAGCCGGGCGCTTGTCGAGCGCTACCGCGTCTCTCCGGTCACCGTCACCCGAGCCCTCGCCCAGCTCGCCGCCGAGGGCCTCGTCGTCACCCGCCCCGGCGCGGGCGCCTTCCGTGCCGAGCCGCGCGCCACCCCGGTCGCCGGGGACACCTCCTGGCAGGAGCTCGCGCTCAGCGCCGACACCGCCACCGAGCTCGTCCCCCGGGCCGTCGACGCCTCCGGCGTCCTCGTCACCCTCTCCGCGCCGCCGCCCGGAGTGATCGAGTTCAACGGCGGATACCTCCACCACTCCCTCCAGCCCGAACGGGCCCTCGCCGCCGCCCTCGCCCGCGCCGGACGACGCCCCGGTGCCTGGGGGCGACCGCCCACGGACGGTCTGCCCGAGCTGCGCGAGTGGTTCGCCCGCGAGATCGGCGGGAGTGTCACCGCCGCCGAGGTGCTGATCACCGCGGGCGGCCAGTCCGCCATCACCACCGCGCTGCGTGCCCTCGCCCCGCCCGGCACCCCCGTCCTCGTCGAGTCGCCCACCTACCCGGGCATGCTCGCCGTGGCCCGCGCCGCCGGACTCCGGCCCGTCCCCGTACCGTGCGACGCCGACGGGGTCCGCCCCGATCTCCTCGAAGCCGCCTTCCGCGCCACCGGGGCCCGGGTCTTCGTCTGCCAGCCGCTCTTCCAGAACCCGACCGGCACCGCGCTCGCCCCGGACCGTCGCCGGGAGGTCGTCCGCATCGCCCGGGCCGCCGGTGCCTTCGTCGTCGAGGACGACTTCGCCCGCCGGCTCGTCCACGAGGGCGCGGGCCCGCTCCCCGCGACCCTCGCCGCCGAGGACCCCGACGGCGTCGTCGTCCACGTCTGCTCGCTCACCAAGCCCACCTCGCCCAATCTGCGCGTCGGCGCCCTCGCCGCCCGCGGCCCCGTCCTGGAACGCCTGCGCGCCATCCAGGTCGTCGACAGCTTCTTCGTCCCCCGCCCTCTCCAGGAGGCCGCGCTCGAACTCGTCGGCTCCCCGGCCTGGCCCCGCCACCTCCGGGCCGTCTCCCAGGAGCTCAGGAACCGCCGGGAGGTCATGACCGGCGCCGTCGCCCTCCACCTCCCCGAATTCGCCCTGCCCCGCGTCCCCTCCGGCGGCTACCACCTCTGGCTGCGCCTCCCCGACACCCTGCCCGAGGCCTCGCTCCTCGCCACCGCCCTGCGCACCGGCGTCGCCGTCGCCCCCGGCCGCCCCTACTTCTGCGCCGAACCCCCCGCGGGCCACATCCGGCTGAGTTTCGCGGGTGTGGCGGGCCCCATCGAGATCGCGGAAGGGGTGCGCCGCCTGCGGACGGCCGTCGACGAGCTCGCCACCTGAGCGAGCCCCGGTCCGGGCGAGGGCCCGGACCGGGCCGCACCGCGCCGGCCGTGCGCGGCAAATTCACCTGACACGATCCCGCGGCACCTGGAACCCTGCGGCCATGAACTCCGGCCCCGCCTCCGCCCCCTCCGGCGCCCCCGTCATGCACGGGGCGTACGAGATCTCAGCCGACCCCGCGCGCGTCGACGCGGCCCGCGTCCACCACTGGCTCTCCACGGACGCCTACTGGGCCCTCGGCCGACCTCGGGAGAAACAGGACGCGGCCATCGCGGGATCGCTCAACTTCGGCGCCTATGACGCGGAGACCGGGGAGATGGCGGCGTACGCGCGTGTCGTCACCGACTACGCCACCTTCGCCTGGCTCTGCGACGTCTACGTCGAACCGGCGGCCCGCGGCACCGGCCTCGGCACGGCCCTCGTCGTCGCCGTCCGCGACCACCTCGCCCCGCACGGACTGCGCCGCATCATGCTCGCCACGGCCGACGCGCACGGCGTCTACGAGAAGGTAGGTTTCACGCCACTGCAGAATCCGGACAAGTGGATGGCTCTCGGACAGCAGTGACCCGGCGCCTCTCCGGTCCCGGGAATCGACCCCTTGACCTGGGAGGCCACCGGCCTCACGATCGCGGCCATGAGTCTTCGGGTGACGCTCGTCGCGGCGGCACGCAGCTCCTCCCTGCTCGCCGAACGCTTCGACGACGACCGGCCGCTCGACGAGGCCGGCTGGTACGAGGTGCAGGTCGCCGCGCCCGCGCTCATCCCGCTCGGCGCGGCGGAACTGCGCTACTGCTCCCCGACCCCGCGCAGCCGTGCCACCGGCACCGCCCTCGGCTACGCGCCCCTGGCCCAGCCCGCGCTGCGCGAGTGCGACATGGGCCGCTGGCGCGGCCTCACCCTGGCCGAGGTCGCCGCCCTTGAACCGTCCGCCGTCGACGCCTGGCTCACCGACGCCCGCACCGCCCCGCACGGCGGCGAGCCACTCCTCGCCTTCATCACCCGGATAGGGAACTGGCTCGACACCCGCCCCGCCGAGGACTGCTCCATCGTCGCCGTCGCCGAACCCTCCGTCGTCCGGGCCGCCCTCGTGTACGCGCTGAAGGCGCCGCCCTCCACGTACTGGAACGTCGACGTCCGCCCGCTCTCCACCGTCACCCTCACCGGCCGCCCCGGCCTCTGGCACCTCCAGCTCGACGCGGCCCTGCGCTGAACGACGGCCTCGCCTCCCCGACCGACCGGCACCCGGGGGTGCCCGTGTGGCATCCGGCGGGCACGACGGCAGGCATCCGGCGGGGAAGCAGGCCGCGACCGGCTAGCCTGAGAGCACGATGAACCGTTTGAGCACGTCATGGGGCGCCTTCACGCTGACCCGCTTCCCCGAGGACCCGCGCGAGCAGCTGCGCGCCTGGGACGCGGCCGACGAATATCTCCTGGGCCACCTGGCCGAGAGCGGTACCGACCTGTCCGGCCGCGTCGCCGTCCTCGGCGACCGCTGGGGAGCCCTCGCCACCGCCCTGCAGGCCGCCGGCCCCGCCGAACTCGTCCAGATCACCGACTCGTACCTCGGCGGCCGGGCCACCCGCGCGAACCTCGCGCGCGCCGGCGCCGCCCCGGGGGCCGTCCGGCTGCTGACGACGCAGGACCCGCCGCCCGAGCGGATCGACGTGCTCCTCGTCCGCGTCCCCAAGAGCCTCGCGCTCCTGGAGGACCAGCTGCACCGGATCGCGCCCGCCGTCCACGAAGGCACCGTGATCGTCGGCGCCGGCATGGTCAAGGAGATCCACACCTCCACCCTCAAGCTCTTCGAGCGGATCCTCGGCCCCACCCGCACCTCACTCGCGGTGAAGAAGGCCCGACTGATCCACACCACCCCCGACCCGGCCCTCAAGCCCGGCCGGAACCCCTGGCCCTACCGGTACGACCTCCCGGCCGACACCCCCGCGCCCGGCCTTCCCGGGCTCACCGTCACCAACCACGCCGGTGTGTTCTGCGCCGACCGCCTCGACATCGGCACGCGCTTCCTCCTCGCCAACCTCCCCGGCGGCTTCGGCCGGGCCCGGGTCGCCGACCTCGGCTGCGGCAACGGCGTCGTCGGCCTCGCCATCGCCCTCGCCGAGCCCGAGGCGGAGCTGGTCCTCGCCGACGAGTCGTACCAGGCGGTGGCCTCCGCCCGGGAGAACTTCCGAGCCCACGTGGGCGACGACCGCAAGGTCGAGTTCCTCGTCGGCGACGGGCTCAGCGACCTGCCCGCAGGCTCGGTCGACCTCGTCCTCAACAACCCGCCGTTCCACAGTCACCAGGCCACCACCGACCGCACCGCCCGCCGGATGTTCACCGACGCGCGGCGCGCACTGCGGCCGGGCGGCGAGCTGTGGATCATCGGCAACCGGCACCTCGGCTACCACGTGACCCTCCGCCGCATCTTCGGGAACAGCGAGCTCGTCGCGAGCGACGCGAAGTTCGTGGTCCTGCGGGCCGTGCGTCAGCCCGACCGGGAAGACCCCCGCTGAGGCGTCAGCCCCAGGTGCGGGAGCAGAGGACGAGCGGGTAGCCGTCGGGGTCGGCGACGGTGACGCCGTACTCGTCCCAGTACGGGTTGTGCGCGGGTATCCGCGTACCGCCCGCCTCGACCAGCCGCTCGACCTGCTCCTCCTCGACGGGCGCGCCGAGGTAGACGACGAACAGGTCCTCGACGGTCGGGGCGGGCTCCACCGGGCTGTCGGGGTCGCGCGTCAGCTCGAAGTGCCAGCCGCCGCCGGCCGGGCCGACCATGAGCAGGTCGTGCTTGCCGGGCTCGCGCACGGGGGAGCGCCACTGCACGGCGAGGCCGAGCCCGTCGACGTAGAACCGCTCGGCGGCGGCGAGGTCCCGCGAGGGGCGGGCGATCCGTACGTGGGTCTGCGCATTGACGATCATGACGCCACATTAGGCGGGCAGGGGGAGCCGGGGCCTCAGGGGTGTCCCTCCCGCACCCCGGACCGGACCCTGACACACAGGTCAGGGTCCGGGTCCCACGTCCCGGGCCCCGGCCTCCTCACGCCAGGGTGACGAGCTCCCGGTACTCCTCGCTCCACAGGTCCTCGTCCGCGTCCGGGAGCAGCAGGACCCGCTCCGGGCGCAGCGCGTGGATGGCGCCTTCGTCGTGCGTGACCATGACGATCGCGCCCGGGTAGGTGCCCACGGCCGCCAGGACCTCGTCCCGGGAGGCGGGGTCCAGGTTGTTCGTGGGCTCGTCCAGCAGCAGGACGTTCGCGCCGGAGTGGACGAGCGCGGCCAGAGCCAGCCGGGTCTTCTCGCCGCCGGAGAGCACCCCGGCCGGCTTGTCGGCCTCGTCGCCCCGGAAGAGGAAGGCGCCGAGCACCGCCCGCACCTCACCGTCCGTCAGGTGCGGCGCCGCCCCCGCGAGGTTCTCCCGGACCGTACGGCCCGGCTCGAGGGTCTCGTGCTCCTGGGCGAAGTACCCGAGGCGCAGCCCGTGCCCCCGCACGACCCGCCCCGCGTCGGGCGTCTCCGCCCCGGCAAGCAGCCGCAGCAGCGTCGTCTTCCCGGCTCCGTTGAGCCCGAGGACGACCAGCCTGCTGCCCCGGTCGACCGCCAGGTCCACCCCGCCGAGCACGGGGCGTTCCCCGTACGCCTTGGTGAGCGAGACGGCGCCCAGCGGCGTACGGCCGCAGGGCGCGGGCTCGGGCAGCCGGATGCGGGCGACCCGCTCGGCCTGCCGCGCCGGGTCGAGCCCCGCGAGCATGCGGTCGGCCCTGCGCGCCATGCTGCGGGCCGTCGTCGCCGTCGCCACCCGGGACTTCATGCGTTCCGCCTGCGCGTGCAGCGCGGACGCCTTCCGCTCGGCGTTGGCGCGCTCGCGCACTCGGCGGCGCTCGTCCGCGTCCCGCTGGGCGAGGTAGGCGCGCCAGCCGGTGTTGTGGACGTCGAGAGCGGCGCGCCCCGGGTCGAGGTGGAAGACGCGGTTGACGGTGTCGGTGAGGAACTGGACGTCGTGGCTGATCAGCACCAGTCCGCCCCGGTGCGCGGTCAGGAAGCCGCGCAGCCAGCCGATCGAGTCGGCGTCCAGATGGTTGGTCGGCTCGTCGAGGAGCAGGGTGTCCTCCGGGCCGTGACCGGCGAAGAGGATCCGCGCCAGCTCGACGCGGCGCTTCTGCCCTCCGGACAGCCGGCCGACGGGTCGGTCCAGCACCTCGGCGGGCAGTCCGAGGCCGGCGGCGACCCGGGCCGCCTCCGCCTCCGCCGCGTATCCGCCGCCCGCCTCGAACGCGGCCTCCGCCCGGTCGTACGCGGCGAGCGCCCGCGCGTCGGGTGCCTCGCCGAGCCGGCGGGCCGCCTCCGCGAGCCGCCGGACGGCCCGGTCGAGGCCACGCGCGGAGAGGATCCGGTCGGTGACGGACACGGTCGGGTCGGCGGCCCGCGAGTCCTGCGGGAGGTGGCCGACGGAGCCGGTACGGGTCACGGTGCCGGCGGCCGGGGCGCGCAGCCCGGCCAGGGTGTCGAGCAGGGTGGTCTTGCCGGCGCCGTTGCGGCCGACGAGGCCGATCCGGTCGCCGGGGGCGACGTGGAAGGAGACGCCGGACAGCAGGAGCCGGGCGCCGACGCGCACGTCGGCACCACGAACGGTGATCACGGGATAACGCTCCGAAACAGCTGAGGGACACACGGGTGGCGTGGAAGTGGGTCCGCAGCTAGGAGATTCGGGGCGTAGACATGCGTCGAGGCTAACGGGGCGGGCCGCCTCGGCGCAGGGGAATTTCGTCCCGCCGTGCTCTCAGTCGTCGGGGAAGGCCAGGTCGAGGGCGCGCACACGGTCCTCCCCGGTGGTGATGTCGAGGACGGCGATCCGGTCGTGCCGGAGCGCGAACGCCACCGCGGAGACCGGGACGCCGGCCGCGAAGGCGACGAGCCCGACGGACCCGTCGACCAGTGCGGGCCGCGCCACGCGGGTGAGGCGGGCGAAGGCGGCGGCCGCCTCCGCGACGGCCGGGGCGCCGTGGACCGGCCCGCGCTCGGAGTACGCCACGACGTCCGGGGCGAGGACGGCGGCGAGCGCGCGGGCGTCACGCGCGCGTGCCGCCGCGAGGAACCGCTCCACCACCGCGCGCTGCCGGCCGGGACCGCCGCCGGCACGCGCGGCTCCGCCGCCCCGCATCCGCTCCCGGACGTGCCGGGCGTGCCGCGCGACCTCGACGGGGGAGCCGCCGGTGACCCGCGCGGTCTCTTCCGGCGGGAGTCCGAACAGGTCGTGCAGAACGTACGCGAGCCGCTCCTCGGCCCCGAGGGCCTCAAGGGCCACGAGCAGCGCGAGCCACACGGAGTCCACCCCGTCAGGAACACCGGGTGCCTGCCCTCGCCCCCCATCGCCGACGGCCGAGCCGCCACCCCCCGGCCGCCCGGCGCCCTCCATGCGCTCCCGGAGCCCGCGTGCGCACGCCAGACCCACATGGGCCGCCAGCCAGGCGCGCAGCACACCCGCGCCGTCCCGCCCGAGCTCGGCCCGTGCCGCCGCGAGCACGTCGTCGGCCTCGGCCCGCGACCCCGTCATGTGCAGGGCCAGGCCCCGCAGCAGCTCCTGATCGGCATCGAATCGCCTGGCCAGAGCGGTAAGGAACATGTCGTCGTGCATGGGGCCTCACTTCTCGTCGGTTCCGTCACCGCGTTGACGCGAAGGCGCGCCGCGATGTGACAGGGACCGTGAGACGCGGACCGTGAGACGTGGACCGTGAGACGCGGACCGTAAGACAGGGGCCGTAAGACAGGGGCCGTGAGGCAAGGACCGCGAGCCGGTCCGCCGTGCCAAGCGTCCCTGCTTCAGAGCGTCGGCGGCACAGCCTGAAGATCCGGGGCGGCCTGGGCGGCGGTGTACGAGGAGGCGAAGGTGAACGCGCGCGGGGACGGCCCGTGCGCCCGCAGGTCCGCCAGCCGCTCCAAGGCCTCGCCGACGGTCGGGACGTGCCCCGCGGGAACCCACCAGAGCACCAGGTGCGCCTCGACGTGCCGCGCGAACCAGTCGCGCCGCCGCCGCATCACCTCCAGGTGCCCGCTGCGGTAGGCGAAGTCCCACAGAGCCTCCTGCGTCTCCCACACCGACAGGTTGACGATGACGTCCTCTCCCGCCGGGCGCAGGCCGGTGGCGTCGGCCTCTCCGTCCTCCACGAGCCGCCACACGAAGCCGGGCGCGCCGTCGGCGGCGGCGTTGACCGGATCGAGCATCTCGACGAACGGCGCCACGCGCGGGTCGTCGAGGGGGTGGCGGAGCGTCGCGACGTTGAGCTGGGCGAGGTGGGCGGCGTGCGCGGATGCGGTCATGGCCTCATCCCAGCACGGCGCCCTTTTCTATGTCAATCATCATTGTTTTTAGAGTTCTCGACCACCACGCAGCACTCCCCGGGGCGGGCGTCCATGCGGGCGCGGACGGCGCCGTCCGTGCCGAGCAGTCCTTCCAGGAGTGCGAGGTTCATGCCGCAGACGAGCGGCGGGAAGCGCTCGGCGACGGCATGGAAAGGGCAGTTGCGCATACGGACGACGGGTTCGGTCGTCGCCCCTTCGCCGCTTCCGGCGCCTTCCAGGTGTGGTTCGTAGCCGCGGGTGGCCAGCATCGCGACGGCCTCGTCCAGGTCGCCGCAGGGTGTCGCCGAGCCGCGCAGGGCCTCACCCCGGCGGCGCGCGGCCGCGCAGAGCCCGGCGTCGAGGCCGGCCTGCTCGGCGGCCTCGGCGAGCAGCTCGGCGGCGGTGCGGTAGTCGCGGGCCGGCAGTGACACCGACCGCTCGGCCCGCGCCCGTGTGTAGACCTTGGCGGGGCGGCCCGCCCCCGGCCCCGAGCGGCCCGTCAGGCGGCGGCTGCCGCTCTCCAGCAGGCCGCCCTCGGTGAGCCTGTCGAGATGGTGCGCGGCGAGCGTGCGTGCGACCCCGGCCGCCTCCGCGGCCTCGTTGCGGCCGACCTCGCGGCCCTGTGCCACCACGTACTCGTACAGGCGGCGCCGCACCGGATCCTGCAGCAGCGCAATCGCGTTGATGTCCTCCATCTGGCCATTCTAGGAACGACATAGATTGGAGATAGAAGGCCCACGCCGTCCTCGCGCCGTCCTCGCGCCGCGTCGCGACCACCGCCCGGCGACCGAGAACGGTCGTTGCATAAAACTGCGGGTGCACGTATAGTCATGCCATCCATGAGGAGGGTTTTCGATGAAGGTACGAGCAGCGGTCGCGGGTGCGAGCGGATACGCGGGCGGGGAACTCCTGCGCCTGCTCCTCGCCCACCCCCACGTCGAGATCGGCACCCTGACGGGCCACTCCAACGCGGGCCAGAAGCTCGGTGCCCTCCAGCCCCACCTGCTCCCGCTCGCCGACCGCGTCCTCGCGCCGACGGCGGCCGAGGAGCTCGCGGGGCACGACGTGGTCTTCCTGGCGCTGCCGCACGGCCAGTCCGCCGCCGTCGCCGAGCAGCTCGGTCCCGACGTCCTCGTCGTCGACATGGGCGCCGACTTCCGGCTGCGGAACCCCGCCGACTGGGAGACGTACTACGGCTCCGCGCACGCCGGGACCTGGCCCTACGGCCTCCCCGAACTCCCCGGTGCCCGCGCCGCGCTGGAAGGTTCCAAGCGCATCGCGGTGCCCGGCTGCTACCCCACCGCCGTCTCGCTCGCGCTCTTCCCGGCGTACGACAACGGCCTCGCCGAGCCCGAGGCCGTGATCGTCGCGGCCTCCGGGACCTCCGGCGCGGGCAAGGCCGCCAAGCCGCACCTCCTCGGCAGCGAGGTCATGGGCAGCATGTCGCCGTACGGCGTCGGCGGCGGCCACCGCCACACCCCCGAGATGATCCAGAACCTCAGCGGCCCGGCGGGGGAGCGGGTCACCGTCTCCTTCACGCCCACCCTGGCCCCGATGCCCCGCGGCATCCTCGCCACCTGCACGGCCGCCGCCAAGCCGGGCGTCACCGCCGAAGCCGTACGGGAGGCCTACGAGAAGGCCTTCGCGGACGAGCCCTTCGTCCACCTGCTCCCCGAGGGGCAGTGGCCGGCGACGGCGTCCGTCTACGGTTCCAACGCCGTTCAGGTGCAGGTCGCGTACGACCCGGCCGCGAACCGGATCATCGCCATCAGCGCCATCGACAACCTCACCAAGGGCACCGCCGGCGGTGCGGTGCAGAGCATGAACATCGCCCTGGGCCTCCCTGAGGACACCGGACTTTCCACGATTGGAGTTGCGCCGTGAGCGTGACCGCAGCGAAGGGATTCACGGCAGCGGGCATCGCCGCCGGAATCAAGCAGAACGGCAACCCGGACCTGGCCCTCGTGGTCAACACCGGGCCCCGCCGCGCCGCCGCGGGAGTCTTCACCTCCAACCGCGTCAAGGCCGCGCCGGTCCTCTGGTCCCAGCGGGTCCTCGACGACGGGGAGCTGACCGCCGTCGTCCTCAACTCCGGCGGCGCCAACGCCTGCACCGGCCCCCAGGGCTTCCAGGACACCCACGCCACCGCCGAGAAGGTCGCCGAGGTCCTGAGCGCCAAGGGCCCGGAGGTCGGCGCCGGCGACGTCGCCGTCGCGTCCACCGGCCTCATCGGCGTCCTGCTCCCCATGGACAAGCTCCTCCCCGGCGTCGAGAAGGCCGCGGCCGAACTCTCCGAGCACGGCGGCGAGAAGGCCGCCATCGCCATCAAGACCACCGACACCGTCCACAAGACCTCCGTGGTCACCAAGGAGGGCTGGACGGTCGGCGGCATGGCCAAGGGAGCCGGCATGCTCGCCCCCGGCCTCGCCACCATGCTCGTCGTCCTCACCACCGACGCCGACGTCGACGCCAAGGGCCTGGACAGCGCGCTCCGGGGCGCCACCCGTGTCACCTTCGACCGGGTCGACTCCGACGGCTGCATGTCCACCAACGACACCGTGCTCCTGCTCGCCTCCGGCGCCTCCGGAATCACCCCCGCGCAGGACGAGTTCACCGAGGCCGTACGGGCCGTCTGCGACGACCTCGCCCGCCAGCTCATCGGCGACGCCGAAGGCGCCAGCAAGGACATCCGCATCGAGGTGGTCAACGCCGCGACCGAGGACGACGCCGTCGAGGTGGGCCGCTCCATCGCCCGGAACAACCTCCTCAAGTGCGCCATCCACGGCGAGGACCCCAACTGGGGCCGGGTGCTCTCCGCCATCGGCACCACCCGGGCGGCCTTCGACCCGGACCGGCTCAACGTCGCCATCAACGGCGTGTGGGTCTGCCGGAACGGCTCCGTCGGCGAGGACCGCGAGCTCGTCGACATGCGCTACCGGGAGGTCACCATCACCGCCGACCTCGCCGCCGGCACCGAGTCCGCCGTCATCTGGGCGAACGACCTCACCGCCGACTACGTCCACGAGAACAGCGCGTACTCGTCATGAGCAACACCGCGCGGAAGCACACCGCCCTCCCCAAGGCCGAGATCCTCATCGAAGCCCTGCCCTGGCTCACCCGCCACCACGGCAAGACCGTCGTCATCAAGTTCGGCGGCAACGCCATGATCGACGACGACCTCAAGGCCGCCTTCGCCCAGGACGTCGTCTTCCTGCGCCACGCCGGCCTCAAGCCGGTCGTGGTCCACGGCGGCGGCCCCCAGATCAGCGCCGCCCTCGACCGGCACGGCATCGTCAGCGAGTTCAAGGCGGGCCTGCGCGTCACCACCGAGGACGCCATGGACGTCGTACGGATGGTCCTCGCCGGGCAGGTCCAGCGCGAGCTCGTGGGGCTGCTCAACCAGCACGGACCGTTCGCCGTCGGCATGACCGGCGAGGACGCCCACACCATCACCGCCACCAAGCACCAGCCGGTCATCGGCGGCGAGACGGTCGACATCGGCCGGGTCGGCGAGATCACCGCCCTCGACACCGGCGCCATCGAGGCGCTCCTGGAGGACGGCCGGATCCCGGTCATCTCCTCCATCGCCCGCTCCCAGGACGACGGACATGTCTACAACGTCAATGCTGATACGGCGGCTGCGGCACTCGCTGCGGCGCTGGGTGCCGAGACGCTGATGGTCCTGACCGACGTCGAGGGCCTCTACGAGGACTGGCCGAACAGCGACGAGGTCATCAGCAGGCTCACCGCGAGCCAGCTGGAGAAGCTGCTGCCCGAGCTCTCCAGCGGCATGGTCCCCAAGATGGAGGGCTGCCTGCACGCCGTACGGAACGGGGTCACCACGGCCCGCGTGATCGACGGCCGGGTCCAGCACTCGATCCTGCTGGAGATCTTCACCGACGAGGGCATCGGCACGATGGTCGTGCCGGACGGACAGGGGGACTGATGAGCGGCACCGGCAACGAGCAGCTGACCCAGCGGTGGCAGGGCTCGCTCATGAACAACTACGGCACCCCCCGGCTGCCCCTCGTCCGCGGTGAGGGCGCCAAGGTCTGGGACGCCGACGGCAAGGAGTACCTGGACTTCGTCGGCGGCATCGCGGTCAACGCCCTCGGCCACGGCCACCCGGCGATCGTCGAGGCCGTCACCCGGCAGATCCAGACCCTCGGCCACGTCTCGAACCTCTTCGTCGCCGAGCCGCCCGTCGCCCTCGCCGAGCGGCTCCTCGCCCTCTTCGGCCGCCCCGGCAAGGTCTTCTTCTGCAACTCGGGCGCCGAGGCCGTCGAAGGAGCCTTCAAGATCGGCCGGCTCACCGGCCGCTCCCACATGGTCGCCACCGAGGGCGGCTTCCACGGCCGGACCATGGGCTCCCTCGCCCTCACCGGCCAGCCCGCCAAGCAGACCCCGTTCCTGCCGCTCCCCGGTGACGTCACCCACGTCCCGTACGGCGACGCCGAGGCGCTGCGCGCCGCGGTCACCGAGGACACCGCGCTCGTCGTCATCGAGCCGATCCAGGGCGAGAACGGCGTCGTCGTCCCGCCCCCCGGCTACCTCAAGGCGGCCCGGGAGATCACCCGCGCCACCGGCACCCTCCTCGTCCTCGACGAGGTCCAGACCGGCATCGGCCGCTGCGGCCACTGGTTCGAGTACCAGGCCCACGAAGGCGTCGAGCCGGATGTCGTGACCCTCGCCAAGGGCCTCGGCGGCGGCCTCCCGATCGGCGCGACCGTCGCCTTCGGCCCGGCCGCGGAGCTCTTCGGCCCCGGCCACCACGGCACCACCTTCGGCGGCAACCCGGTCGCCTGCGCCGCCGGACTCGCCGTCCTGGACACCCTCGGGGCCGACGCGGCCCTCGACCACGTCAAGGCGGTGGGGGAGCGGCTGCGCCAGGGAATCGAGGGTCTCGGCCACCCGCTGGTCTCCCACGTCCGTGGTGCGGGCCTCCTGCTGGGTATCGTGCTCACCGGGCCCCTCGCACCCCAGGTGCAGCAGGCGGCCCAGGACGCCGGCCTCCTGGTGAACGCGCCCGCCCCCGATGTCATCAGGATCATGCCTCCGCTGGTCCTCACCGACGCCGAGGCGGACGCCTTCCTCCAGGCCCTCCCCGGAGTCCTCGACGTGGCGAACGGGCAAGGACGAACCGGAGAATGAGACGACGATGACCGACGCGCAGGAGAACGAGCACGGCGGGCCGTCCGTTCCGCAGACCCGCACCGCACGCCACCGCAGGATCGTCGACATCCTCAACCGCCAGCCTGTGCGCTCGCAGAGCCAGCTCGCCAAGCTCCTCGCGGACGACGGGCTGAGCGTCACTCAGGCGACGCTCTCCCGCGACCTCGACGAGCTCGGCGCGGTGAAGATCCGCAACACCGGTGGAGAGCTGATCTACGCGGTGCCCAGCGAGGGCGGCTTCCGCACCCCGCAGGCCCCGCTCGGCGAGTCCGCCAAGGAGGAGCGCATGCGGCGCCTCTCCGGCGAACTGCTGATCTCCGCCGAGGCCTCCGCCAACCTGGTGGTGCTGCGGACCCCGCCGGGCGCTGCCCAGTTCCTCGCGTCGGCCATCGACCAGGCCGAACTCCACGCGATCCTCGGCACGATCGCGGGCGACGACACGCTCCTGCTGATCAGCCGGGACCCGACGGGCGGCCAGGCGCTCGCCGACCACCTGCTGCGCCTCGCGCAGAAGGGCTGACCTGACGCTGACCTGACGCACTAAGGCCCGTCCGGTCAGTACCGGGTGATCGCCGTCGGACCGCTCCGCGTGCCGACGGCGATGTGCGGCCGGCGCGCGGGGTCCGCCCAGGCGAGGACCGCGCGCATGGCGTCGGCCGGTACGGAGACGCAACCGGCCGTCGCACCACGGCCGTTGACGTGCAGAAAGATCCCGGCGCCGCGTCCGCGCACCGGACGGTCGTAGTTGAAGCCGACGACGAGCGCGTGCGCGTACTGCGTGCCGTACGAGACGAGGTGCTCGGCCTCGGCGGCCCGGCAGTCCCGGGGCAGGCCCTCGACCCGTCGGTTGTACGCACGGGAGTCGTTGTCCTGGCACCACCAGGAGCGCTCGGTGACCCGGACGTACGGGAAGCGGGTCCCGGCGGGCCGTGCCCGCACCCCGAAGGCGTACGGCAGCCGGTAGAGCCCGGTGGGCGTGGTGTTCGTGCCCTGCCGGCGCCGGGCCCCCTCGACGAGCCCGCTGGCGCCGAAGCGCGCGGGCGCGGAACCGGCCTTCACCCACCGCCCGCCGCGCCGGTCCCACCAGGTGAGCGTCCCCGTGGTGGCACCCGTACGGGCGGCCTCGGCCGTGATCAGCTGCGAGCCCCCGCCGGTGTCCGCCATCCGCGCGGGCAGCGGCGGGGGTACGGGGGCGGGGGCGGCGCCCAGGGAGAGCAGGGCGGCACCGAGGGCGAGGAAGACGCGCATGGGCGCGACGCTAGGCCGCACCCGCCGGCGCCGCCCCTCGTACGCGGCCGTTCGGTGGCGGTGTTGGTGACGGTGGCCGGTCCGCCCCGCTCCGCTCCGGCCGGTCCCGGTCAGCCCCGGCCGGTCCCGCGCCGACGGGCGACCCCGAGCACCCGCCGGACCCATGAACACGGCTCGGGGACAGGTGCGTCCTTCGGCACGCCGACGGGTACCGGGCGTGGCGCCGGTACCGGTGTCGGGTCAACGGCCGGGAGGTGGTCGTCCCAGGGAGCCAGCGCCTTCCGCGTCTCGCGTACGACCCGGGGCGATTCGTCGTCGAGCAGCGGTGCGAGCCGGGGGAACCGGACGGCGTCGAGCAGCCGCAGTCCCACCACGGCGGAGGCCCGCACCCGGGGCCGTTCGTGCGCGGTCAGCGACCAGAGCGCCGGCGCGTCCGCGACCCGGTCGCCGCACTCGGCGAGCCCCGTCGGAGCGAAGTCGGGCGTCGGCTCCCCGGACGCGCAGGCGGCCCGGTAGAGCGGCAGCGGATCCGTGCCCGCCTCCCGGAGGGCCCAGCGGGCGCAGGCCCGGACGAGCGCGGAGCGGTCGTACAGGAACGGCTCGGCACCGGCGGCCCGCCCGCCCCGGCGCAGCGCCGTCACGCCCGCCGCCCGCACGCGGCCGACGTGGGAGGCCAGCAAAGGGGCGAGAACCGTCTCGTCGACGGCGTCGCCCGCGGCGGCGATCGCCGCGCTCGCGCACACGTCCTGGACGACCACGTCGAGGTCGGTGGCGGCGATCGCGGCGAGCCGGGCGGGGGACAGGAGGCCGCGCTCGATCGCGACCCGGTGCGCGAGCCGGCGAAGGGCCCGGTCCTCGGCGGCGAGCAGCGGGGCCAGCCGCCCCTCCGGAACCTCGCGGAGCCACGCGGTCAGCAGCTCGCGCGCGGCCTCGCCGCGCAGCCGCCGGCCCTCCCGGAGGGCGACGGAGGCCACGGCGGTGAGCGCCTCGGGTGCGAGACCGGGCAGCTCCGCGCCCAGCAGGGCCCGGGCCCGCTCCCGTACCGGCTCGGCCCAGTCGGCGCACCGGATGACGACAAGGGGGAGGAGCGCCGGGGCGCGGGCGACATGGGGAAGGGCGGCCTCCCGGGTCCGGCCGTCGGGGGCGCACAGGGCGAGGGCCAGTTCGAGGACGGCGGGCTGCCCGGGCGGCGTGGCGGAGAGCGGCTCGCCCGGCACCGGACGGAGACTGCCGCACCGGACCAGACCCCGGACCTGCGCGTCCAGCTCGGCCCACGCGCCGGGGTCGGGCCCCTCCAGGGCTCGGGCGAGGAGATCCGTGACGTCCGCGTGCGCGCTGCTCGACATGACGGGAGCCTAGGTCCAGGGGCTTGGGGACGCTCCGGAACTACGGGATCGCCGTGCCGACACCGACCCGACAGGCACCGCATTGACAAAACATACGGTGCATCGCATAGTTATGCCTACCAGAGGGCGCGCGACGGCCGCCCGGCGCGACCCGCACACGTACACCCACCCTCCCGAGGAGCAGCAGTGAGCAGCAACAACGGTGACGTCCGGCTCTGGGGCGGCCGGTTCGCCGACGGCCCCGCCGAGGCCCTTGCGAAGCTGTCCGCGTCGGTCCACTTCGACTGGCGTCTCGCGCCGTACGACATCGCCGGCTCCCGCGCCCACGCGCGTGTGCTGCACAAGGCGGGCCTGCTCACCGAGGACGAGCTGACCCGCATGCTCGCGGGCCTCGACCAGCTGGAGGGTGACGTCGCCGACGGCTCCTTCGTCGGCACCATTGCCGACGAGGACGTCCACACCGCGCTGGAGCGTGGCCTGCTGGAGCGGCTCGGCCCGGACCTCGGCGGCAAGCTGCGCGCCGGCCGGTCCCGGAACGACCAGGTCGCCACCCTCTTCCGGATGTACCTCCGGGATCACGCCCGGATCATCGGCGGCCTCGTCGCCGAGCTCCAGGACGCCCTGGTCGGCCTCGCCGAGACGCACGCGGACGTCGCCATGCCCGGCCGTACGCACCTCCAGCACGCGCAGCCGGTGCTCTTCGCCCACCACGTCCTGGCCCACGCCCAGTCCCTCTCGCGGGACGCCGAGCGGCTGCGGCAGTGGGACACCCGGACGGCCGTCTCCCCGTACGGCTCCGGCGCCCTCGCGGGCTCCTCGCTCGGGCTCGACCCGGAGGCGGTCGCCAAGGACCTCGGCTTCGAGCGCGGTTCGGTCGGCAACTCGATCGACGGCACGGCCTCGCGCGACTTCGTGGCGGAGTTCGCCTTCATCACGGCGATGATCGGGGTGAACCTCTCCCGGATCGCGGAGGAGATCATCATCTGGAACACGAAGGAGTTCTCCTTCGTGACCCTGCACGACGCCTTCTCCACCGGCTCGTCGATCATGCCGCAGAAGAAGAACCCGGACATCGCCGAGCTGGCGCGGGGCAAGTCGGGCCGCCTCATCGGCAACCTGACGGGCCTGCTCGCCACCCTCAAGGCCCTCCCGCTCGCGTACAACCGCGACCTCCAGGAGGACAAGGAGCCGGTCTTCGACTCCTGCGACCAGCTGGAGGTCCTGCTCCCCGCCTTCACCGGCATGATGGCCACGCTCACGGTCAACCGCGAGCGCATGGAGGAACTGGCCCCGGCCGGCTTCTCGCTCGCCACCGACATCGCCGAGTGGCTGGTCAAGCAGGGCGTGCCGTTCCGGGTGGCGCACGAGGTCGCCGGCGAGTGCGTGAAGGTCGCCGAGTCCGAGGGCAAGGAGCTGGACGAGCTCACGGACGAGCAGTTCGCCAAGATCTCCGAGCACCTCACCCCCGAGGTCCGCACGGTCCTCAACGTCCCCGGCGCCCTCGCCTCCCGCGACGGCCGCGGCGGCACCGCCCCCTCGGCGGTCGCCACCCAGCTCGTCGAGGTCAAGGCGGACCTGGTGATCCAGCACGCCTGGGCCACCGCCAAGCAGAAGTAGCCCCGCAGCAGCGCCCCTCAACCCATCACAGCGCCGCCGCCCACTCCGGGCGGCGGCGCTGTCGTCGTTTCTCCGTGCCACGGGGCCTTCCGGCACTTTTTGAGACACTGAGGAATTGAGTGAGACATTGATGTCTCATTCGGTGTATGGTCGTCTCATGTCAGTCGATCGCACCCAGGTGCTCCGTGCCGCAGCCGCCCTGCTCTCCCGCAAGGCGACCGCCACCATGGACGAGGTCGCGCGGGCCGCCGGGATCGGTCGGGCCACGCTGCACCGGCAGTTCGCCGGGCGGGACGCGCTCGTGCGGGCGCTCGAAGAGCTCGGGATCCAGGAGCTGGAGGCGGCTCAGGACCGGGCGCGGACCGGCGAAGGTCCCGCGGACGAGGCCGTACGGAGGCTCGTCGCCGAGGTGGAACCCGTCGCGCCCCTGCTGTCGTTCCTCGTGACCGAGAACCAGCTCTTCGAGGGCGACCAGCAGAACGAAGGCTGGGCCCGCCTCGACGCCCGGGTCTCCGACCTCTTCCGGCGCGGCCAGGAAGAGGGCACCTTCCGGATCGACCTGACCCCCGCCTGGCTCACCGAGGCCTTCTACGGGCTCATCGGTTCCGGCGCCTGGGCCGTGCAGGACGGCCGGGTCGCCGCCAAGGACTTCCAGTACATGATCGTCGAGCTGCTGCTCGGCGGAGCGCGCAGGAGCGTGGAGAAGTGAGCATCAGCACCATCAAGCACCCGGACCATATCGAGGGCGTGCGCCGCCCCGGTCGGTGGCTCGCCCTTTCCGTTCTCGTCCTGGCCGTCCTCCTCGTGGCGGTCGACGCCACGGTGCTGGGCCTCGCCACCCCCTTCCTCTCCGAGGACCTCGAACCCTCCGGCACCCAGCTGCTCTGGATCGGCGACGTCTACTCGTTCGTCATCGCCGGACTCCTGGTCTCGATGGGCAGCCTCGGCGACCGCATCGGCCGCAAGAAGCTGCTGCTGATCGGCGCCACCGCCTTCGGCGCCGTCTCCGTGCTGAACGCCTACGCGACCAGCCCCGAGATGATGATCGTGGCCCGCGCGCTCCTCGGCGTCGCCGGCGCCACTCTGATGCCGTCCACCCTGGCGCTCATCCGGAACCTCTTCCACGACCCGCGCGAGCGCAGCCTCGCCATCGGCATCTGGGGCGCCATGGCCTCGGCCGGTGCCGCCGTCGGACCGGTCGTCGGCGGATTCCTCCTGGAGCACTTCTGGTGGGGCTCGGTCTTCCTCATCAACCTGCCCGTCATGGCGGTCCTCGTCCTCGTCGGCATCAAGCTGATCCCCGAGTCGAAGAACCCGCACCCGGGCCCCTGGGACCTCCCCAGCGTCGGCCTGTCCCTCGTCGGCATGATCGGCATCGTGTACGCCGTCAAGGAGCTGGCCTCGCACGGCCCCTCCCTGGACGCCGGTGCCGCTGCCCTCATCGGTGCCGGAGCCCTGACCTGGTTCGTCCGCCGGCAGCTCACCCTGCCCGCGCCGCTCCTCGACATGCGCCTCTTCCGCAACCGCGGATTCTCCGGCGCCGTCCTCGCCGACCTGCTGACCATCCTCGGCCTCTCCGGCCTGGTCTTCTTCCTGTCCCAGTTCTTCCAGCTGGTCCAGGGCCGCCAGCCCCTGGAGGCCGGTCTCGCCGAGCTCCCCGCCGCGGTCGGCGCGGTCACGGCCGGACTGATCGCAGGCCTCGTGGCCCGTCGCTTCTCCGTACGGGCCGTGGTGGCCGGCGGCCTCGCGGCGGTCGGCCTCTCCCTCGCCGTCCTGACGACGCTCGACCAGAAGACCGGCTACCCGCTGCTCGGCGCCGCCCTGCTCGTCGTCGGCGTGGGCGCCGGATTCGCGTTCACCGTCACCGCCGACGTGATCCTCTCCAGCGTCCCCAAGGAGCAGGCCGGTTCCGCCTCCGCCGTCTCCGAGACGGCATACGAGCTCGGCGCCGCCCTCGGCATCGCCGTCCTCGGCTCCATCGTGACCGGCGTCTACCAGGGCTTCGCCACCCCGGCCGGCGTCCCCTCCGAGGTCGCGTCGGCCGCCCACGAGTCGCTCGGCGGCGCGGTCGAGGCCTCCGGCACCCTCGCGCCGGACACCGCGACGGCCCTGGTCACGGCGGCGCAGGACGCGTTCGTCGACGGCCTGCGGATCGCGGCAGGCGTCGGCGCCGCGGTCCTCCTCGCGACGGCGGTCGCGGCCTGGTTCCTGCTCAGGGGCCAGAAGCTGGCGGACGGCGTCGAGCACTGACGCCACGCCGCACGGCCGGAAACGCGACGGTGCCCCCGTACAGCAGGACTGTACGGGGGCACCGCCACGTGCGTCAGAGGGTCACGCGGCCTTCGCCTTGGTGGCGTACATGTCCACGTACTCCTGCCCGGAGAGCCGCATCACCTCGGCCATCACCGAGTCCGTCACCGCCCGCAGGACGTACCGGTCGCGGTCCATCCCGTCGTACCGCGAGAACTCCATCGGCTCGCCGAAGCGGACCGTCACCTTGCCCGGGCGCGGCAGCCCCGCCCCGCCCGGCTGGATCTTGTCGGTGCCGATCATCGCGAACGGCACCACCGGCGCTCCGGTCATCAGCGTGAGGCGCGCGATGCCCGTACGGCCCCGGTACAGCCGGCCGTCGGGGGAGCGGGTGCCCTCCGGGTAGATCGAGAAGATCTTGCCCTCCTCCAGGACCCGCCGCCCGGTCATCAGCGCCGCCACACCGCCGCGCCCGCCGTCCCGGTCCACCGGGATCATGCCGACGCTGGTGAAGAACCAGGCCATCGCCCGGCCCTTGATGCCCTTGCCCGTCACGTACTCGTCCTTGCCGATGAAGAAGACCTGACGGTCCAGGCAGATCGGCATGATCATCGAGTCGATGAAGGTCAGGTGGTTGCCCGCGAGGATGACGGGACCGTCACCGGGGATGTTCTCGGCGCCCTCCACGCGGGGGCGGAACATCAGGCGCATGACCGGCCCGAGCACTGCCTTGATGATCGCGAGACGGGACAACGGTTCCTCCGGGGTGACGCGCGGGGTCGGACCAGCTGACGGTGCAGCTGGCGACGATACTCGCGGGTCACCGCCGTACGCACATCGGGTTCACCGAATGGATACACGGTGTTGACGCGTGTTTCCGCCATGTTCGACGCAGGTCTGCCCTTTGTAGGGCCACCTTGCCTAGCGTCGGAGCTCCCCGTTGACAGGTGCGGGACATCACACACGAGGAGCCTTCATGACCCAGGGCGAGCGCCGGACCCCGGCACGGCGGACCGTTCTCGGAGCGGCCGGAGCCGCTGCGGTACTGGGGGCCTCGACGGCCCTCCCCACGGGCACCGCCCACGCCGCCGAGGTCCGGGGCGAGGGCCACGGCCACGGCTACCGCTCCCTCCCGGTCCCCACCGTCATCGCCCACCGCGGCGCCAGCGGCTACCGCCCCGAGCACACCCTCGGCTCCTACCGGCACGCCCTCGACCTCGGCGCCCACGTCATCGAGCAGGACCTCGTCCCCACCCGCGACGGGCACCTCGTCTGCCGCCACGAGAACGACATCACCGGGACCACCGACGTCGCCGACCACCCCGAGTTCGCCTCCCGCAGGACCAGCAAGAGCGTCGACGGCACCACGTTCACCGGCTGGTTCACCGAGGACTTCACGCTCGCCGAGCTCAAGACGCTGCGGGCGAAGGAGCGGATCCCCGGCACCCGCCAGGAGAACACCCTCTACGACGGCCGCTGGACGATCCCCACCTTCGAGGAGGTGCTGCGCTGGGCCGAGGAGGAGGGCCGCCGCCGGGGCCGCGACGTCTGGCTGCACGTCGAGACCAAGCACCCCACCTACTTCCGCTCCCTCGGCCTCGGCCTGGAGGAGCGGCTCGCCAAGCTCCTGCGCCGGTACGGACGCCACCGCGCGAACTCCCCGGTCTTCCTCCAGTCCTTCGAGCCCAGCAGCATCCAGCGCCTGGCGAAGCTGGTCGACTCCCCGGGAGTGGTCCTGCTCTCCGCCGCGAGCAGCCGCCCCTGGGACTTCGTCCAGGCCGGGGACCCGCGCACGGTCGCCGACCTGGTCACGCCCGCGGGCCTGAGCTGGATCGCCTCGTACGCGAAGGGCATCGGCCCCACGCTCGACCTGGTGATCCCGAAGGACGCGACCGGGCGCCTCGGCACCCCGACCACCCTCGTCCGCGACGCGCACGCCGAGGGGCTGATCCTGCACCCGTACACGCACCGCAACGAGAACAGCTTCCTGCCCGCCGACTTCCGCCGGGGCACGGACCCGACGGCCTACGGCGACTCCTTCGGCGCCCTGAAGCGGTACCTGGAGACGGGGATCGACGGCATCTTCTCCGACAACCCCGACACGGCACTGCTCGCCGCGGCGGACTTCACCGCCGCCGCCCGAGGCTGACGGAGCCCGGGGAGGGGGCCGTTCGGCCCGGCCGCCGCGCCGAACGGCCTCCTCCCGGGTGGTTTAACCCCCGCACCGCAACCGCGCCCGCGCACCCGGACATCGTGCCGGTCATGACGCCCCCCGAGACCACATCCCCGCCGGCCCCCGAGACACATCCGACCGCCGGGACCACCCCCGCGCCCCCCGCCGACACCGAGACCCCCGGCCTCCTCGCCGCCCTCGCCCCGCTGCTCGCCGCCGAGTCGGACGCCGAGGCCCCGGCCGCCGGCGTCGACCCCGGTGACCTCGAACAGGCCGTCTGGCTCCGTCTCCTGGAGCGCCTCCAGGAGACGGGCGCACCCGAGCACCCCGCCGACTGGCTGCGCCGCGCCGTCCGCGCCGAGGCCCGCCGCGCCCGCCGGACCACCGACCGGGAGCGCCCCTACCAGGACGAGCCCGCCCCGCCCCCGGACTCCGAAGGACCGCACGGCTCCCCGGAGACCTCCCTGCTCGTCGCCGAACGCCACCGCACCCTGCGCGCCGCCGTCACTCGAACGCCTGGCCGGTGCCCGCGCCTGCTCACCGCGATGCTCGATCCGCAGGACCCCACCTACCGAGAAATCGCAGGAGAGTTGGGTATCTCACAAGGCAGTTTGGGGCCGATGCGTTCCCGTTGCCTGGGATGCCTGCGCAGAATGCTCGCTGCAGAGGTTCCCGCCCCCGGCCGACGGGGAAGGGTGCGATAAACCGACGGCGAACCACATGAGCGGGAGGCGTGCACACATGGGCCTGAGTGTGACCATCTCAGCAGCGGACGCGCAGGACGCGGAGCACATCCTGAAGCTGCAGTACCTCTGCTACCAGAGCGAGGCGGAGCTGTACGGAGACTGGTCCATCGAACCGCTCACCCAGTCGCTCGACGCCCTGCGCGCCGAACTGGACGAGGGGTACGGCCTGGTGGCCCGGCTCGGCGACGAGGTCGTCGCCTCGGTGCGGGCCCGTCTCGACGAGGACGGCACGGTGCACATCGCCAAGCTGATCGTCCACCCGCGCATGCGTCGCCACGGCCTCGGAGGCCGCCTCCTCGACGGCATCGAGCGCCACTTCGCCGCCGAGACCGCACCGGCCGCGCCCTCCGCCAAGCGCTTCCAGCTCTTCACCGGCCACCGCAGCGAGGGCAATCTGCGGCTCTACCGCAGCAAGGGGTACGCACAGGTGTCGGCCCGCGAGCTGGGCCCCAAGCTCACCCTGGTGACCCTGGAGAAGGCCGCCGCCTGACGGCGCGGCGGCCCGACGGGCCGCCGCGCCGTCAGGCGGCGGCCGTCACCGCGCGCGACCTCCGCAGCCACCAGATGCCGGTCAGCGGCAGCAGGACCGGAATGAAGAGGTAGCCGTAGCCGTAGTCCGACCAGACCGTCGCGTCCGGGAAGGCGGACGGCTCGACCAGCGTCCAGGTCCCCACGACCAGCACGCCCGCGAGCTCGGCGGCGCAGCAGACCAGCGCCGCCCTGCGGGCCGTCTCCCCACCCCGTACCAGGGTGTAGGTGATGAAGGCGTAGACGACCGCGGCCACCGCCGAGAGGCCGTACGCGAGCGGCGCCCGGTCGAACTCGGTCGCGATCTGGTAGATCGAGCGGGAGACCGCGCCGACCGACATCACGCCGTACAGCCAGACGAGCAGGATGCCCGGGCCCGAGACGAGACGGGTCCTCTTGCCCTGCGCCGCCTTCTCCTGCGTCTCGGTCATGGTCAGCCCACCGTCCAGATGTCGTAGAGGCGCACTTCGAGCACGGCCAGGACGACCGCACCCGCGGCCACCGTCGCCGAGCCCCACCGGCTGCGCTCCGCGAGCGACATGAAGCCGGCGATCGGCACCGCGCACAGCGCGCCCAGCAGATAGGCGACGAAGATCGTCGCGCCCTCCTCGGCCTTCTCGCCGCGCACCAGCTGCACGATGCCGACGACCAGCTGGGTCAGGACCAGGAAGGTCACGACGGCCATACCGATGAAGTGCCAGTCCTTGGTCGGCTGGTCCCGGAAGGCGGCGAAGCCGCACCAGGCGGCGAGGGCGAGCGCGGCCACGGAGACCGTGACCGTCAGGGCGTCGAGCATGCGCCCGAGGGTATTACGGTCGGAAAGGCCCGATGCGCTCGCCCCCTGCCTCCCGGCCCGATGCGCTCGCTCCCGCCCGCGCCTTCCGGCCCGAAGCGTGCGCTCCCGCCCCCCGCCTCCCGTCCCGAGGCGCGCGCTCCCGCCGCCGCGCGAGCGGAAGGTGGTCTTGACCACACCCGCCCCTCGCCACCGCTGCCGAACCGCACCGCCGGCACCCCGGCCCACCCCGTCCCCGCAGGCCGCACCGGGTGGAATCGGCGCCCGGGCCCGCCCCGGTCGGTGTCCGCATGTCGTCTCAGAGCCGTCCGGTATTCGGACACCCCCCTTTCGTTCGCGAGTGCGCATGCTTTACTTGCAGACATGACCACGACGAGCAGCCGCACCCTTGCGACCGAGGCGATCACGACGCCCGGTGCTCGTTGTATGTGTCGAATGTGCGCCTTCTGAGGGCCCCCGCCAGCGTCTCGCGCCCCGAAGCGAGACTCGACGGCCGAGCCGATCCTCCCGCCATCCGGCGGTGGACCGTGCCTGCCCCGCGCACCCGCTGCCCCCGGCCACCCGCCGGACGGCCTCCGTGCGCCTGACTGTCCGAACGACGAATGCCCCGTGCCCGGCGGACCCCGCGCCGCGCACTCGACAGTGACGGAAACCCTGTGATCACCACTTCGGGCCTGACCAAGGTCTACGAGTCGCGCGGCCGCCAGGTCACCGCTCTGGACGGCGTCGACCTGCACGTCCGCGAGGGCGAGGTCTTCGGCGTGATCGGCCAGAGCGGCGCCGGCAAGTCCTCGCTCATCCGCTGCGTCAACCTTCTGGAGCGCCCCACCTCCGGCACCGTGACCGTCGACGGAACCGACCTCACCGCCCTCGCCGGAAGGGGCCGCCGCGCCGGGAAGGACCTGCGCCGGGCGCGCAGCAGCATCGGCATGGTCTTCCAGCACTTCAACCTGCTGTCCTCCCGCACGGTCAAGGACAACATCGAGCTCCCCCTGGAGATCCTCGGCGTCTCCGGCGCCGAGCGCTCCCGACGCGCCCTCGAACTTCTCGACCTCGTCGGCCTCGCCGACAAGGCCAAGTCCTACCCGGGCCAGCTCTCCGGCGGCCAGAAGCAGCGCGTCGGCATCGCCCGTGCCCTCGCCGGCGAGCCCAAGGTCCTCCTCTCCGACGAGGCCACCAGCGCCCTCGACCCGGAGACGACCCGCTCGATCCTCCAGCTCCTGCGCGACCTCAACCAGCAGCTCGGCCTCACCGTCCTGCTCATCACGCACGAGATGGACGTCGTCAAGACGATCTGCGACTCCGCCGCCCTGATGCAGCGCGGCCGCGTGGTCGAGTCCGGCACCGTCACCGAACTGCTCGCCACCCCCGGCTCCCAGCTGGCGGCCGAGCTCTTCCCGGTCAGCGGCGCACCCACCGGCCCCGACCGCACGGTCGTCGACGTCACCTTCCAGGGCGAGTCCGCGACCCAGCCGGTCATCTCCCAGCTCTCCCGTACCTACAACATCGACATCTCGATCCTCGGGGCGGCGATGGACACCGTGGGCGGGAAGCAGATCGGCCGGATGCGGATCGAGCTCCCCGGACGGTACGAGGACAACGTCGTCCCGGTCGGCTTCCTGCGCGAGCAGGGCCTCCAGGTCGAACTCGTCGAAGCCGAGGACGCCGCCGCGGCGGACACCGTGCCCGTTCTGGCCAAGGAAGGTGCCAAGTGACCTGGTCCGAGATGCAGCCACTGCTTGAGCAGGGCACCGTCGACACGCTCTACATGGTCCTCTGGGCCACCGTCGTCACCGTGCTCGGCGGCCTGCCGCTCGGCATCCTCCTCGTCCTCACGGACAAGGGCGGACTGCTGCAGAACCGGCCGGTGAACAAGATCGTCGGTGCGATCGTGAACATCGGGCGTTCGCTGCCCTTCATCATCCTCCTGATCGCCCTGATCCCGTTCACCACCTTCGTCGTCGGCACCTTCATCGGTCCCACCGCGATGATCGTGCCGCTCGCCATCGGCGCCATCCCCTTCTTCGCGCGACTCGTCGAGACGGCGATCCGCGAAGTCGACCACGGGCTCGTCGAGGCCGTGCAGGCCATGGGCGGCGGCATTCCCACCATCGTCCGCAAGGTGCTGCTCCCGCAGGCCCTGCCCTCGCTCGTCTCGGGCGTCACCACCACGGTGATCGTGCTCATCGGCTACTCGGCCATGGCCGGCGCGGTCGGCGGCGAAGGCCTCGGCTCCAAGGCCGTCACCTACGGATACCAGCGCTTCGACACGACGTTCATGCTCGTCACGGTCGTCGTCCTCGTCCTGATCGTGACCGTCGTCCAGCTCATCGGCGACGGAGTCGTCCGACTCCTCGCCCGCCGGGGCCGTACCGCGTAACGGCCCCCCGGCCACCCAGACTTCGTTTTTTCGAAGAACAGCCCGGACTTGTTGTCCAGGCGTCCACCGCACCACCGGAAAGAGGCACTCTTCGTGCGTAAGAACATCAAGCTCACCGCCGGTATCGCCGCCACCGCCGCCCTCGCCCTCGGCCTCACGGCCTGCGGCACCTCCTCGGACCCGTCGTCCGCCAAGGACTCGGCCGGCTCCGGCGACACCTCCAAGCCGCTCGTCGTCGCCGCGTCCCCGACGCCGCACGCCGACATCCTCAACTACGTCAAGGACAACCTGGCCGAGAAGGAAGGCCTGAAGCTGGAGGTGAAGGAGTTCACGGACTACGTCCTGCCGAACACCGCCACCCAGTCCGGCCAGGTCGACGCCAACTTCTTCCAGCACAAGCCGTACCTCGACGACTTCAACCAGAAGAACAAGACCACCATCGTCCCCGTGGTCAACGTCCACCTGGAGCCGCTGGGCCTCTACTCCAAGAGCCTCAAGTCGGTGAAGGACATCAAGGCGGGCCAGACGATCGCCGTCCCCAACGACACCACCAACGGCGGCCGCGCGCTCCAGCTGCTCGCCGAGAACGGCCTGATCACCATCAAGCCGGGTGTCGGCACCAACGCCAAGCTCTCCGACATCACGGACAAGAAGGGCCTGGAGTTCAAGGAGCTGGAGGCCGCCACCGTGCCCCGCGCCCTGAACGACGTGGACGCCGCCGTCATCAACGGCAACTACGCCATCGAGGCCAAGCTCCAGCCGGCGAAGGACGCCCTCGTCCTGGAGAAGGCCGACGGCAACCCGTACGCCAACTTCCTCGCCGTCAAGGAGGGCAACGAGAAGGACGCCCGCGTGCAGAAGCTCGCCAAGCTCCTCAACTCGCCCGAGGTGAAGAAGTACATCGAGGACACGTACAAGGGTTCGGTCATCCCGGCCTTCGGAGCCGTCGCCAAGTAGGGCGGCAAGCAAGGCGCCGCGCGGGGCAGCAGGCAAGGCGCCGCGCAAGGTGCCGAGTCAGGCGTCCGCCAGGGCGCCGGGCAAGACTTCCGGAATCCGAGGAACCGTCAGACCGGTTCCCCCGTACAGTTCTTGTGCAGAAGGCCCCCGCACCCCGTCCGGTGCGCGGGGCCTTCGCCACACCCCCACCCGGCCATGCACGCCGACGGCCGCATGCTGCATGCTGTGCGTTCACGGTCGATTCGGACGGTCCACGGCATGGAGCTGAGCATGACTACCACCTTTCCGGACATCTCCATCAACACGGACCGGTTGGTGCTGCGCGCGCTCGAAGCCGGTGACGCCCCGGCGCTCGCCGAGATGATGAACGACGAGATGGTCGGCGCGTGGACGGCCGTCCCCCAGCCGTTCACCGAGGAAGCCGCCCGCCGCTGGATCGCCGAGTACGCCCCCACCGAACGCACCGCCGGCCGGGGCCTCGACCTCGCCGTCACCGAGTTCCTCACCCAGCGGCTCGTCGGCATCGTCCAGTTGAGCAACACGAACTGGCGCGTTCGCTCCACCGAGCTCTCCTACATCGTCGCCCCCTGGGCCCGCGGCGAGGGATACGCCTCCGAAGCCGCGCTCGCCACCGCCCAGTGGCTCTTCGGCGACCAGAAGTTCGAGCGCCTCGAACTGCGCACGGCGGCGGACAACACCGCCTCCCAGCAGGTCGCCCAGAAGATCGGCTGCATCAGCGAGGGCGTCCTGCGCAACGCCTGCATAGCCCGCGCCCGCACCGAGGACGGCAGCTGGACCGAGCTGCGCACCGACTTCATCGTCTGGGGCCTCCTCCCCGAGGACCTCGACGGCGTCGCCGACCAGATGGCCGAAGCCGGATACTCCTCGTACACCGACTGGAGCTGAGCCCGGGCGGTCGACCCGGGGTACGCTCGGCACGCCCCCGACCTGCGACAACACCACAGGAGACAGACGACGATGGCCGACCGGGTCACGGTGATCGGCTGGGACGGCTCGCCCCTCACCTCGGCGGCCAGGTCGGCGCTGTCCGCCGCCACCCTCGTGGCCGGCGCCGCCCACCACCTGGCGCTGCCCGAGGTGCCCCCGGCCGCCGAACGCGTCCGCCTCGGCAGCGTCGACCTCGCCGCCCGCCGCATCGCGGGCCACCGCGGCACCGCCGTCGTCCTCGCCGACGGAGACCCCGGCTTCTTCGGCGTCGTCCGCACCCTGCGCGCCCCCGACCACGGCCTGGAGGTCGAGGTCGTCCCCGCCGTCTCCTCCGTCGCCGCCGCCTTCGCCCGCGCCGGGATGCCCTGGGAGGACGCCCGGATCGTCGTCGCCCACCAGCGCACCCTGCGCCGCGCCGTGAACGTCTGCCGTGCCCACCCCAAGGTCGCCGTCCTCACCTCGCCCGGCGCCGGACCGGCCGAGCTCGCCCTCCTCCTCGAAGGCGTCCACCGCACCTTCGTCATCTGCGAGGAGCTCGGCACCGACCGCGAACGGGTCTCCGTACTCACCTCCGACAGGGCCGCCGACCATGCCTGGCGCGACCCCAACGTCGTCCTCGTCATCGGGGGAGTGGGCGGCGCCGGCGCCGGCGCTCCGGCCGCCCCCTGGCTGATGGGCCAGGACCCGGCCGTCCGGCCCGTACGGGGCTGGGGCCTGCCCGCGGAGGAGTACGCCCCCGAGGGGTACGGCCCCGAGGGGTACGGCCCGCGCGGGCACCGCCCCGCCGACGCCGCCCCGCCGAACCGGCCCGGAGCGGGCGAGGACCCGGCGCTGCGCGCCGCCCAGCTGGCCCGCCTCGGCCCCCGCGTCGGCGACCTCGTCTGGGACATCGGCTGCGCGGGCGGGGCCTTCGCCGTCGAGGCCGCCCGCTTCGGCGCCGCCGTCATCGCCGTGGACGTCGACCCGGCCGCCTGCGCCCGCACCGAGGCGGCCGCCCGCCGCCACGGCGTACCCCTGCAGACCGTCCCGGGCCGCGCCCCGCACGTCCTGGAGAACCTGCCCGAACCGGATGTCGTACGCATCGCGGCCGGCGGCGTCCCCGTCGTCACCGCCTGCACCGACCGGCGCCCCGAGCGCATCGTCGTCCACGCCTCCACACGCGACGAGGCGGAGGCCGTCGGCGCGGCGCTCGCCGACGGCGGCTACACCGTGGAGAGCCTCCTCCTCCAGACCGTCGGGCTCGACCCGGACGACTGGTCGGAGCGCGAGCGTTCGGTGGTCTTTCTGCTGGCCGGACGCAGGAGCGACAGCGCCCCGTGACCCCGCCGCCCCACGGGGGCAGGTAGGCTGGCCGATTGTTGTACCGCACCGGGGCGTTCGGTATTTGTCCCCCTCGCTAGGCTGGGGGGACCCCCATCGAATGTCTCGAATCGGCGGCCCTTCCGGCTCGCCGATGTGGTACGCAGCAAAGGGGGGACCGCGCGACGTGGCGCAGTCCACAGCACGCCGTGGCGGATCTGCCTGCCACGACGGCCGAGGGCCGCGACAATGAGTGGGTGTCCGCGCGTCCTTCGTGCCGCGCGGCGCGTGCGCTCGTTGTTCTCGACGGGCGCAGGTCTGAAGGAAGCACAAGCGATGGGCGAGGGGTACGCATGACGGACACCGGCCAGGTCCCGGGCGAGGGACTGCCGGAGAACGCAGGCATGGTCGAGCAGCCGGGCATCCCCGCACCGGGCGCGTACACCTTCCTGGACCCCTCCGAGCACGCAGCCGAGGACGACGACATCCTTCTCATGCCGGGCGCCCAGGGCGCCTGGAGCGAGCACCCGCCGGGCGTCGCGCCCGCGCCGCCGGTGGCCGTACCGGCCCCGCTCGCGCCCCCCGTGGTCCCGCACCAGGGCGTTCCGCCCGTGACCGCCGCTCCGCCGGCGGCCCCGGAGGCGGCGGCCCCGATGGGCGACCCGCTCACCGACCCGCTCACGGGCCCGCTCCCGGACTCCTTCGTCCTCGCCGACGTACTGACCGCTCCTCAGGGCCAGACGCCGCCGCAGGCGCAGACCGCAGGCACTCCGCCGCACGGCATGCCCGCCCAGGGCACCCCGGCGCACGGCGTCCCCGTCGCCGCGCAGGAGCCCGTCCTCGCCGACCACGGCTACGAGCCCGGCATCCTCGACACCGGTGCCCACGAGGCCGCGGGCCGTGACTCCGGCTCCGTCGACCTCGGCGGCGTCCGCGTCCCGCCGCCCGTCGGCGCCCAGGTCCCGCCGCCCGCGCGCCGCCCGCTGCACATGGGCCCGCCCGTGCCCGAGGCCGGCGGCGTCGTCCTCTCGCTCGCCGACCGCGGCCCGGCCGCCGCGCCCGCCCAGGCCCCGCAGCCCGCGCCGGTCGTGGCCACCACGCCCGCACCGATGCCCATGCGGAACCAGGGACCGCCGACGACGGGCCCCGAGTACTTCGACATCCCGCAGGACCAGCAGCTCGCGCCGCAGGGTGCCGAGCCGTGGGCCGCGCAGCCGCAGGAGGCCGTGGCGCCCGAGCCGGTCCTCCCCGCAGAAACGGTCGTCCCGCCGACCGGACAGTTCGTCCAGGTCGAGGGTTCCGTCCCGACGGCCCCGCACCTGGCCCCGACTCCGGCCGAGGAGCCCGTGGAGGCTGTCGAGGCCGTAGAGGCCGAGGCGGCTCCCGTCGCCCCCGTGGCCGTGGCTCCCGAGGCGCAGGCGGAGGAGCCCGCCGAGGCCCCGCAGCCGCAGCCTGAGCAGGCCGAGGCACAGGCCACGGTGCCCGCGCCGCGCGAGGCCGAGCCCGCCGCCGAGGCACCCGTTCTCGTACCCGAGACCGAGGCCGAGGTCCTGCCGGAGCCCGCCGTCGAGATTCCGGCCGAGCCGGCCGTCGAGGCCGTCATCGTGGCCGAGGCGCCGGTGGAGCAGGCGCCGGTGGAGCCCCCCGTCGTGACGGAGGCCGCCCCCGAGCCCCTGCCCGAGCAGGCCCCCGAGGCCGAGGTCCAGGTCCAGGCAGAGGCGGCACTCCAGACTGAGCCGGCGGTTGCGGCCGAGCCCGTGACGCCCGAACAGCCCGAGCAGCCGGCGCAGCCCGTCCTCGCCGAGCCCACCGACCCGGTGGCGGAGCAGCCCGAGGCCGGCACCGGGGCGGAGACGGACCCCGAGGGCTTCGTGGACGCCGCGGACCTGGTGGAGGCCGACGAACTCCCGGCCACCGACGAGGCCGTCGCCCCGGCCGAGCTCCCGGTCGCGGCCGAACTTCCGGTCACCGACGAACTCCCCGCCACGGACGAGCCCGTCGTCACCGAAGCGGAGCCGACAGTCGTCGAACCGGCCGTCGAACCGGTCCTCGCCGAAGACCTCGCCGTCACGGACGCCCCTCCGGCCACCGAGGAGCCGGTCGTCACCGAGGAACTCGTCGTCACCGACGAGGACCCGGCTGTCGCCACCGCCCCGGCGCCCGGCTACGACGACGCCGAGCGCGAGGCCGTCCTGCGCGTGATGCGCGAGCGCCGCGACATCCGCAACGGCTTCCGCTCCGACCCGATCCCGCACGAGGTGCTGCTCCGCGTCCTGGAGGCCGCCCACACGGCCCCCAGCGTCGGCCACTCGCAGCCCTGGGACTTCGTCGTCATCCGCTCCGCCGAGACCCGGCAGACGATGCACGAGCTGGCCCAGCGGCAGCGCGAGGCGTACGCCAAGTCGCTGCCGAAGGCCCGGGCGAAGCAGTTCAAGGAACTGAAGATCGAGGCCATCCTCGACACCCCGGTCAACATCGTCGTGACCGCCGACCCCACCCGGGGCGGCCGCCACACCCTGGGCCGCTACACGCAGCCGCAGATGGCCCCGTACTCCTCCGCGCTCGCGGTCGAGAACCTCTGGCTCGCCGCCCGCGCCGAGGGCCTCGGCGTCGGCTGGGTCAGCTTCTTCGACGAGCGCGAGATGGTCCGCGCCCTGGGCCTGCCCGAGCACCTCGAAGTGGTCGCGTACCTCTGCGTGGGTTACGTCGACGAGTTCCCCGACGAGCCCGAGCTGGCCCAGGCGGGCTGGTCCAAGCGCCGCCCGCTGGCCTGGGTCGTCCACGAGGAGACGTACGGCCGCCGCGCCCTGCCCGGCGAGGAGCCGCACGACCTGCTCCAGGAGACCGTCGCCAACATCCGCCCGCTGGACGCCAAGGCGCTCGGCGAGGCCTGGGAGCGCCAGAAGCGCATGACGAAGCCCGCGGGCGCCCTGGGCATGCTGGAGATCATCTCCGCGCAGCTCTCCGGCCTCTCCCGGGTCTGCCCTCCGCCGATCCCGGAGCCCGCGGCCGTGGCGATCTTCGCCGGCGACCACGGGGTCCACGCCCAGGGCGTCACGCCCTGGCCGCAGGAGGTCACCGGCCAGATGGTGGCCAACTTCCTCGGCGGGGGAGCGGTCTGCAACGCCTTCGCGAACCAGGTCGGCGCCGAGGTCTGCGTCATCGACGTGGGCGTGGCGTCCGAGCTCCCGGCGACGCCCGGCCTGCTGCCCCGCAAGGTCCGCCCCGGCACGGGTGACTTCACCACGGGCCTGGCGATGACCCGCGAAGAGGTACTGGCCGCGATCGAGGTGGGCATCGAGACGGCCCGCGACCTCGTGGCGGCGGGCAACAAGGCGATCCTGACCGGCGAGATGGGCATCGCGAACACGACCGCGTCCGCCGCGCTGATCTCGGTCTACACGGGGGTCGACGCCGCCGAGGTCACCGGCCGCGGCACGGGCATCAACGACGAGACGCACGCCCGCAAGGTGGACGTCGTCCGCCGCGCCCTCGACCTGCACAAGCCGGACCCGGCGGACCCGATCGGCGTCCTCTCGGCGATCGGCGGGCTGGAGCACGCGGCCCTCGTCGGCCTGATCCTGGGCGCGGCCTCGCTGCGCACCCCGGTGATCCTGGACGGCGTGTCGACCGGCGCGGCGGCCCTCGTGGCCCGCGCGATCGCGCCGGAGTCGCTCGCGGCCTGCATCGCCGGCCACCGCAGTGCCGAGCCGGGCCACGTCGCGGCCCTGAACAAGCTGGGCCTGCGCCCCCTGGTGGACCTGGACCTCCGCCTGGGCGAGGGCACGGGAGCCCTGCTCGCCCTGCCCCTGGTCCAGAGCGCGGCCCGTGCGATGCACGAGGTGGCCACGTTCGACTCGGCCGGAGTCACCGAGAAGTAGAGGCAGCCACGCGTCCCCCACCCACGCAGGGGAGTGGGGGACGCGCAGGGAGCGCGTTCGGGACGTCAAGCGTGTTCGGGTGGCGCGCACGGAACGCCCAGTCTCCGACGGCCCCGCAGGCGCCGTAGAACATGCAGTCCCGAACGTGCTCCCGGAGCGTCCCCCACGCACGGACGCGCCACCGGGACATCCGTCACACCCTGCCAACCCCAGGTCACGGATATCGTGACCGTGTACGAGCCGCTCCACAGCCGCAGCGGCACCCTCGCCCGCACCGCACGCTCTCCGAGGAGCCGCTCACCCATGGCCGAGAACGCCGAGCACCCCGCCTACCCCGTCGGCCTGCGCCTCGCCGGCCGCCGAGTCGTCGTCCTCGGTGGCGGCCAGGTCGCCCAGCGCCGCCTGCCCGCGCTGATCGCCGCGGGCGCCGACATCACACTGATCTCCCCGTCCGCGACCCCCTCCGTGGAGGCGATGGCCGAGGCGGGCGAGATCACGTGGGTGAAGCGGCGGTACGAGGACGGAGACCTCGCCGACACCTGGTACGCGCTCGTGGCCACCACCGACGCGACCGCCAACGCCGCGGCCTCCGCCGAGGCGGAGCGGACCCGCACCTGGTGCGTGCGCGCCGACGACGCCGATGCGGCCACCGCCTGGACCCCGGCGACCGGCCGCGACGCGGGCGTCACCGTCGCGGTGCTCACCGGCCACGACCCCCGCCGCTCCGCCGCCGTGCGCGACGCGATCGTCGAGGGCCTCCGGGACGGTTCCCTGGCCGCGCCCGCGCACCGCTCCCGTACCCCCTTCGTCGCCCTGGTCGGCGGCGGCCCCGGCGACCCGGACCTGATCACCGTCCGCGGACGCCGGCTGCTCACCGAGGCCGACGTGGTCATCGCCGACCGGCTCGGCCCCCGCGACCTGCTCGACGAACTGCCCCCGCACGTCGAGGTGATCGACGCGGCCAAGATCCCGTACGGCCGTTTCATGGCCCAGGAGGCCATCAACAACGCGCTGATCGAGCACGCGAAGGCGGGCAGGTCCGTCGTCCGCCTCAAGGGCGGCGACCCCTTCGTCTTCGGGCGCGGCATGGAGGAGGCCCAGGCGCTCGCCGCCGAGGGCATCGCCTGCACGGTCGTCCCCGGCATCTCCAGCTCGATCTCGGTCCCGGGCGCGGCCGGCATCCCGGTCACCCACCGGGGCGTGGCCCACGAGTTCACCGTGGTCAGCGGGCACGTCGCCCCGGACGACCCGCGCTCCCTGGTCGACTGGGCCTCGCTCGCCAAGCTCACCGGCACGCTGGTGATCCTCATGGGCGTCGACAAGATCGGGAAGATCGCCGAGGCGCTCATCGCCCACGGCAAGGCTCCGGACACGCCCCTGGCGCTCGTCCAGGAGGGCACCACGGCCACCCAGCGCCGGGTCGACGCCACGCTCGCGACGGTCGCGGAGACGGTCAAGGCCGAGGAGGTCCGCCCGCCGGCCGTCATCGTCATCGGCGACGTCGTCACCGAGGGTCCCGGCAAGCTGGTGAAGTAACCACAGGTAACTGAAACCTGTCACCAGCCGTCGCACCCCATTGGCACCACACCCCGGACAAGGCAGTATCACCCCGTGGCCGAACTCATCACGATCGACGACCCCGACGACCCGCGCCTGCGCGACTACACCGGCCTGACCGATGTCGAGCTCCGGCGCAGACGCGAGCCCGCCGAGGGCCTGTTCATCGCCGAGGGCGAGAAGGTCATCCGCAGGGCCCGGCAGGCCGGTTACGAGATGCGGTCGATGCTGCTCTCCGCCAAGTGGGTGGACGTCATGCGAGACGTCATCGACGAGGTCCCGGCGCCCGTGTACGCGGTCCAGCCGGACCTCGCCGAGCGGGTCACCGGCTACCACGTGCACCGCGGGGCCCTCGCCTCGATGCAGCGCAAGCCGCTCCCGGACGCGACGGAGCTGCTCGCCGGCGCCCGCCGGGTGGTGATCATGGAGTCGGTCAACGACCACACCAACATCGGCGCCATCTTCCGCAGCGCCGCCGCCCTGGGCATGGACGCGGTCCTGCTCTCCCCGGACTGCGCGGACCCGCTCTACCGACGTTCGGTCAAGGTCTCGATGGGAGCGGTCTTCTCCGTCCCGTACGCCCGCCTGGACACCTGGCCCCGCGGCCTGGAAGCGGTACGGGAGGCGGGCTTCAGGATCCTGGCGCTGACCCCGGCGGAGAAGGCGACGTCGATCGACGAGGCGGCCCCGCACCGGCTGGAGCGGGTGGCGCTGATGCTCGGCGCGGAGGGCGACGGCCTCTCCACGCAGGCGCTGCGGGCGGCCGACGAGTGGGTACGGATCCCGATGGCGCACGGCGTCGACTCGCTCAACGTGGGCGCGGCGGCGGCGGTCGCGTTCTACGCGGTGGCGACGGGCCGCCCGGATTCCTGACGGCGAAAACACACAAGCCGACCGAGGGGCCTCACGCCCTCCGGCCGGCTTGTCGCTTTTCCGGCCCCGTCTAGCCCTGCAAGGCCTGCGCGGCAGCGATGCCCAGGGCCACGACCAGGGTCACGACGACGAAGACGAAGAGCCGCTGCCGCAGCAGCCGGGGGTTGGCGGGACGGCGTCCCGTGGACGTCGAGCGGGCGCCCGGCCGCGTGCCGGGACGGGACTGGGGAGAGCGCGAACCGCCGGTCCGCGGTCCCGTCGAGGGCCGCGAGGCCGGGCCCGCGCCCCGCGCCTGCCCCCGCTCCGCGTCCCGCTCGGGACCGTGACCGCGGGTGTCCCGCTCCGTGTAGCGCTCGGTCGGCCGGGCGGGGTTCCGCTCCTCGGCCCGCTCCCGCTGGACGGGCGGACGCGAGACCGGCAGGCCCTGGGCCTCGCGGGCGGCGATCTCCTTGAGCCGCATCGACAGCTGGAGCGTGCTGGGACGTTCCTCCGGGTCCTTCGCCAGACAGGCCCGGATCAGCGGGGCCAGCGCGTCCGGGACGCCCTGCAGCTGCGGCTCCTCGTGCACGACCCGGTAGAGCATGACCTCCGAACTCCCGTGCCCGAAGGGGGAGTCGGCCATCGCCGCGTACGCGAGGGTGGCGCCGAGCGAGAACACGTCCGTGGCCGGGGTGACGGCCGCGCCGCGCACCTGCTCCGGGGCGAGGAAGCCGGGCGATCCCACGGCCGTCCCGACGTGGGTGAGCGTGCTGGCCCCGGTGGCCCAGGCGATCCCGAAGTCGATGATCCGGGGGCCCTTGGGGGAGAGCAGGATGTTCGAGGGCTTCAGGTCGCGGTGGACGACCCCTGCCTCGTGGACGGCGACCAGGCCCTCCGAGAGCGCGGCCCCGATGGAGGCCACGTCGGCGGCGCGCAGTCCGCCCTCCTCGGCGACCCGGTCGTGGAGGGAGGGGCCGGGCACGTACTGGGTGGCGAACCAGGGGCGGTCGGCCTCCAGATCGGCGGCGACCAGCCGGGCCGTGCAGCCGCCGCGGATCCGCCGGGCCGCGGACACCTCGCGGGCGAAACGGGACCGGAACTCCTGGTCCTCGGCCAGGTCGGGCCGGATGACCTTGAGCGCCACGCGCTGACCGCGCCGGTCGGACCCGAGGTACACGACCCCCATCCCGCCGGCCCCCAGCCTGCGGTGGAGCCGGAACGACCCGACGATCCGCGGATCCTCGCGCCGGAGCCGCATCATCGCCATGTCCGTCCCCTCGTCCGTTCGACGTGGCACAGCTTACGTAGTGGCGCCCGAACGTGCTCATAGGCCGCGCCCTCCCGCCGGGATCGATTGTCAGTGCTGAGGGGGACGGAGGGGGGCGATGCGCACCCGGCCCCTTCCTCAACCCCCCTTCTCCATAGATCACTTGACGGAGGGTCGAGGGAAGCCCGGAACGGCTCGGAGGACGCCTCCCGGACTCGGGGGAGGCCTCACGGGACCCTGAGATCCCGACCGGCCCCGGCGAAGTGAGCGATGTCACGCCCGGTGACCTGCCCGACACCCCTCGGCATCCGGGGCGGCGGCCATCCGAGCGGGGGTGACCCCTCCGGGAAGACCCCCAGTTCCGGGTGCCCGTCTCCACCCAGGGGAGTACTCCGTCCGGCCGGTCGTCATCCTCCGGGAGGCCCGCAAGTCGGTACGCGGGCATGACGTCCGGGCGCCCCCCGCTCCCTAGTGTTGTTGTCAGCGGCGGGTGCAGCACTCGTCCCCCGAGGTCACGCACCCGCCGCGCCGACCACGACAGGAGAGGAACCATGGCTTACACGGCACCGCGGTCGACCACCAGCCCTTCGGGCCGCCGTCACCCCTTGGTGGCCACGGCCATGGTCCTCCCTCTCGCGGCCCTGCTCGTGGTCGTCTTCGGCGGCTGGGAAGCAGTGGTCACACAGGCGTCGTCCGTGGGCGTGATGTTGGGGCGCTGAACAGCGCCCGGACCTGGGAGAGCGGCCCGGGTCGGGGACATCCGGCCATCAGCCCCGTGGGGACGGGGGTGTGGCGGACGGCAGCGTGAGGCCGGTCAGCTGGGGAGCTGACCGGCCTTCGCGCTCCCCGGAACAGTTCCCCGGAACAGCCCTCCGGTGCCGGTCCCCGCTGCCGTCGCGCCCACAGCGGCGCGTACGCTCCCCGCGTGGACCCCGTTGCCCCGCCCTCACCCGCCTCGGCGCCGACCGGCCGGCCCGACCGCATCGACGGCCTCGACCGGCTCGCCGCCGTCGCGCGCGCGGCCGCTCACCGCCCCGGCACGCCCTGCCGCTGCGCGAGCGGCCTGGTCCGGGTGCTCGCCGACCGGGACGACGGGACCGTCGTGCGCCACGGGCCCCTCGTCGCCAAGGCGCACGCGCCCGACACCGACCCCGAGGCGCACCGCGCCCGCCTCGCCCTCGCCGCCCACCCCGATGTGGCCGGCGTCCTCCTGCCGCCGCTCCCACTCCCCGTCCCGTCGCAGGGCGGCGCCGAGCTCGACGGCCGTGCCGTCAGCGTCTGGCCGTACGGGTCGCCCGTCGCCCCGGACGACCCCGACGCCGCTCCCTGGGAGGAGGCGGCACGGCTCCTCGCCCTGCTCCATCGCACGCCGCCGCCGGAGCTCGCCCCGCGGCTCCCGTCGATGCGCGCCCCGCTGAAGGTGTCGCTCGCCGTGGACCGGATGCTCCGCACGGCACCGGACCACCCGGCCGCCGCCACCGTGCTGAGCGCCTGGCGGACGATCCCCGGCGGCGGCGACTCGGGTCCCCGGCTGCTCTGCCACGGCGACTTCCACCTCGGCCAACTGGTGCGCGAGCCCCGGCCGGTCGGCGGCGGGCCCTGGCGGCTCATCGACGTCGACGACCTCGGCCTCGGCGATCCCGCGTGGGATCTGGCCCGCCCCGCCGCCTGGTTCGCCGCCGGCATCCTGCCGCCGGAGGTGTGGTCCCGCTTCCTCGGCGCCTACCAGGAAGCGGACGGGCCGGCCGTCGGAGCCGATCCGTGGGTCCAACTCGACGTCCCGGCCCGGGCCCTGACGGTCCAGACGGCGGCGCTGGCCGTCGCCAAGTCCACGGCCGAACGCCGAACGCTCGACGAGGTCGAGGACGTGATGATCGACACCTGTGGGCGGATTGCCGGACATCGAACCGATTCGGCTCCTTCGGCGTCCACGTAAGGTGAAGCCACCATTCGAACGGCAATGTCAGGGAGTTGAGCCGAGCATGCAGTGTCCCAAGTGTCATGCGGCCATGCACACGTACAACCGCAACGGTGTCCAGATCGAGCAGTGCAGCGGCTGCCGCGGCATATTCCTGGACTTCGGTGAGCTGGAGGCCCTGACCCGCCTGGAGTCCCAGTGGGCCCAGCAGGCGCCGCCGCCGCAGGCCTACCCGGCGCAGCCGGCCCCTGCTGCTCCCGCCTGGGGTGCCCCGCACCAGGGCGGCCACCACGGCGGTCACTACCGCCAGCGTGGCTTCGGCCGGATGCTCTTCTCCTCCTGAGTCCTGAGCACGAAGAAGCCCCCGGCCGCGAGATGCGGCCGGGGGCTTCTTCAGGTGGTGCGCGATACTGGGATTGAACCAGTGACCTCTTCCGTGTCAGGGAAGCGCTCTCCCGCTGAGCTAATCGCGCGGGGTGGTACACACGCCGTACTCGAAGATACTACGTGCTGCGTGCGCGATACTGGGATTGAACCAGTGACCTCTTCCGTGTCAGGGAAGCGCTCTCCCGCTGAGCTAATCGCGCGGGTGGTGCACACGCCGCGAGCGGCGGTGCCGGGTGCTGTGTGCGCGATACTGGGATTGAACCAGTGACCTCTTCCGTGTCAGGGAAGCGCTCTCCCGCTGAGCTAATCGCGCGGGGGATCCGAAGATCCAGGACCCGAAGGTCCAGTGGACGATACTGGGATTGAACCAGTGACCCCTTCCGTGTCAGGGAAGTGCTCTCCCGCTGAGCTAATCGTCCTTGGAGGTGGAGACGGGATTTGAACCCGTGTAGACGGCTTTGCAGGCCGTTGCCTCGCCTCTCGGCCACTCCACCAGGAGTGATAACGGGGGTTCGGGAAGATCCCCCACATCGAGCGGACGACGAGATTCGAACTCGCGACCCTCACCTTGGCAAGGTGATGCTCTACCAACTGAGCCACGTCCGCTTGTCGTTTCCGTTTCGCTTGCGCGTCCCGGCGACGTGTTGAACTCTAGCGGATTCCTGGGCCAGTACAAAAACGCGTTTCCGCAGCGTGCTGACCTGCGCGCCGACCGGGGTGCCCGCCAGGACACCCCGGAGGGTTCGCGTGGCGTTCACTCGCCGTGTTCCCCACGTGGCGCGGAGCCCCGTGTACGCCCCCGCTCGTGGCCCCTCGCACATGGACCCCGGGGACCGGGGCCGCCCGACCTAGACTCGACACGTGTACGACTTTGCTCCTCTGGCCCGCTTCGGCGGCCTCGTCGCGACCGATCTCCGGGATGTCACCCATGACCCCGAGGCACTGGACTCCGCCGGCTTCTGGGCCGTCTGTGCGGACTTCGAGGGCCGTCTGACCTGCGCGCGCTTCGGCGACGTGCGGCGCGACCCGGTGCCCACGCCCGCGCCGGGAGCCTGGCGGGGCCCCGGGGCGGGTGACTGGACGTCCTCGCTCGACCGCGCCGCGTACATCGCGGGCGTCCGGCGCGTGCGCGAGCACATCGCGCGCGGCGAGGTCTACCAGGCGAATCTCTGCCGGGTGATGAGCGCGCCGCTGCCGGACCCGGCCGCCGCCGACGTGGACGCCCTGACCGCGCTGCTCGCCCGGGGCAACCCCGCTCCCTACGCCGGAACGATTCGGCTGCCCGCGCACGGCGTGGAGATCGCCACGGCCTCGCCCGAGCTCTACCTCGGCCGCGAAGGGACCCTGATCACCTCGGGCCCCATCAAGGGCACCGGCCGCACCGTCGACGACCTCCTCCCCAAGGACCACGCCGAGAACGTGATGATCGTCGACCTGGTCCGCAACGACCTGGGACGCGTCAGCGAGACCGGAACCGTCGCCGTCCCCGCCCTCTGCGCGGTCGAGGAGCACCCCGGCCTCGTCCACCTCGTCTCCACCGTCACCGGCGTCCTGCGCGAGGACGCGGGCTGGCCCGAGCTCCTCGACGCCACCTTCCCGCCCGGTTCCGTCACCGGCGCGCCCAAGTCCAGCGCCCTGCGGATCATCGAGGCCCTGGAGACCGCACCCCGGGGGCCGTACTGCGGAGGCATCGGCTGGGTCGACGCCGACGCGGGCACCGCCCAGCTGGCCGTCGGCATACGCACCTTCTGGATCGACCGTGCCGAGGGCGTGCTCCGCTTCGGCACCGGCGCCGGGATCACCTGGGGCTCGGACCCGGAGCGCGAGTGGGAGGAGACCGAGCTGAAGGCCGCCAGGCTGGTCGCGATAGCGTCGGGCGCCTACGATTCAGGCGCCTACGAGGCGAGCGGAAAGGCCATCTCTCGATGAAACTCTGGGTCAACGGCGGGCTGCACGACGCGGAGACCGCCCGGGTCTCCGTGCTGGACCACGGTCTCACCGTCGGCGACGGCGTCTTCGAGACGGTCAAGGCCGTACGTGGCGAAACGTTTGCTCTCACCCTCCACCTGGAGCGCCTCACCCGCTCCGCGCGCGGCCTCGGCCTGCCCGACCCGGACCTCGACGAGGTCCGCCACGCCTGCGCCGCCGTCCTCGCCGCCAACCCGATGGAGCTCGGCCGGCTGCGGATCACGTACACCGGCGGTCTCTCGCCGCTCGGCTCGGAGCGCGGCGACGCCGGCACCAGCCTCGTCGTCGGACTCGGCGAGAGCAGCCGCCGCGCCGACTCCACCGCGGTGATCACCGTGCCCTGGACCCGGAACGAGCGCAGCGCCCTCGCCGGCCTGAAGACCACCTCGTACGCGGAGAACGTCGTCGCCCTCGCCAGGGCGCGCGAGCGGGGGGCCTCCGAGGCACTCTTCGCCAACACCGTGGGGCAGCTCTGCGAGGGCACCGGCTCCAACGTCTTCGTCGTGCTCGACGGCACGATCCACACGCCGCCCGTCTCCTCCGGCTGCCTCGCGGGCATCACCCGCGCCCTCGCCGTGGAGTGGACCGGCGCCCAGGAGACCGACCTGCCGCTGGACGTGCTGGAGAGCGCCGACGAGATCTTCCTGACCTCGACCCTCCGCGACGTCCAGGCCGTGCACCGTGTCGACGGGCGTGAGCTCGGCGGCACCTCCGGGCCGGTCACCGCCAAGGCCATGCGGATCTTCGACGAGCGCGCGGCCAGGGACCGGGACCCGCGCCTCGCGTGAGTCCGCGTACGTAAATCCGGATGACGGACGGCCCCGGGGTGGGTAGAACACCCATGATGACCACCACCCTGCGGCCGGCCGGGCCGCTTCAGCAGACGCCCGACGGCGGCCGTTCCCGTACCTACGACGTGTGCGTGAACAGCCGCCGCGTCGGCGCGGTCCACCTCTCCACGGATCCCGCCTTCGGCGCCGCCTCGGGCGTGATCGAGGGACTCCGGGTCGACGAGCCGGACCGGCGGCGGGGCCGGGGCACGGTCGCCGCGCTCGCCTCCGAGGAGGTGCTGCGGAGCTGGGGCTGCGCCGAGGTGCAGATATCGGTGCCCGCCGACGCGGAGGCGGCGCTGCGGATGGCCCGCTCGCTCGGTTACTCCGAGCGCAGCCGGAACATGGTCAAGGAACTGGCCGCCGAGCCGCCGGCCCTGCCGGAGGGCGTCGAGGTCCGGCCCATGACCGGGAGCGAGTTCGCCGAGTGGGAGGTGCGGGCCAAGGAGGGCTTCGCGCAGAGCTGGATCGACCGCGGCGTCCCCGAGGAGCAGGCGCGGGCCAAGGCGGACGACAGCCATCGCCGGTACCTCCCGCAGGGTCTGTCCACCCCCGGCGTCGCGATTCACGTGGTCGTCCGGGACGGGCGGCCCGCCGGCTTCCTGTGGACCGGCCGCATCGAGCTCGAGCCGGGACGGTGGGCCGCTTTCGTGTACGACATCGAGGTCGCGGAGGAGCAGCGCGGGCGCGGCTACGGCCGGGCCCTCATGCTGCTCGCCGAGCGGGTCGCGCGCGAGACCGGGGAGGAACTGCTCGGACTCCACGTCTTCGCGGGCAACACCCCGGCCATCCGGCTCTACGAGTCCCTGGGGTACCGCACGACGTACGTGAACAGCGCCAAGCAGCTGCTCTAGGGACGCCCGGTCAGGGTGCTCAGCCCTTCAGGAGGCGTTCGGCGATCTCCTCGACGCGGTGCCGCAGGCCCTCCTGGCTCTGGCCGCCGTCGAGGCGCTCGCCGCCGATCACATAGGTCGGGGTGCCGGTGACCTTGATCGCCTTGCCCTCGGCCTCGTCCGCGTCGACGGTCAGCAGGTGCCGGCCGTCGATCAGTGCGGTGTCGAACTCCTCGGCTTCCAGGCCCAGTTCGGCCGCCACCTCCAGGAGCACCGGCTCGCCCCGGTCGCCCAGCTCGGCGGTCCTGGCCAGCAGCGCCTCCACGTAGGGCCAGCCCTTGCCCTGCTCGAAGGCCTCCTCGGCGGCCTGGGCGGCGGCGTACGCGTGCTTGTGCTTCGCCAGCGGGAAGTGGCGCAGCTGTACGTCGAGGCGGTCGCCGTAGGTCTCGCGCAGGGCGCGGACGTCGTCGAGGGCCGCGAAGCAGTCGGGGCACTGGAGGTCGAACCAGGCCTCCAGGACGACGGGGGAGGCGGGTGCGGTGGTGGAGTCGTTCATGGCAGCAGTCTCCCTCACCGGGCCCTGAGGAGGAGATCCGGCCGGGACGACCCGGAGATCACCCTGAGAACGGCGCCGGCACATGGCCCCGGGCGCCCTCGGCGGTGCAGGATGGAAGGGACGTATCACCCGGACCTGGAGGATCGCATGCTCGCCGAGACCATCTGCTCCGCGGCGGCCGTGGCGGGCCTGGGCATCGCCGGGATCACGGCGTACCGGAAGCGCTTCCTGGCCGCCGCCCGGATAGCCGCCTACTCGCTGGTGCCGCTGGGCCTCGTCATGACCGGCGCCGTGGAATGGATCGCCGGTACGGCCTTCAGCCCGGTGGCCTGGGCCGGGTTCGGTGTGCTCGGCGGCGCCTGGCTGCTCTTCTCGTCCACCCGGGCCGTCGAGCGGCGCCGGGGCGGCCGCAAGGAGACCACCGGGGGAGCGGAGCCGCGGGCCGTGGCCCCGGCCGCGTCCTCGCCCTCGCGCGCCGCGGCACCGAAGCCGAAGGCCGGCCAGTCCACCGGTGAGGACTTCAGCGACATCGAGGCGATTCTGAAGAAGCACGGAATCTGATCACTTCTGGCGGTTCCCGTTCCCGTGATCCACGGGAAGGGGTGAACACCCCCTGCCATGAGGCGTGTTGCGGGATTTCCCGGGCGGATCGTGCGTCATCATCCCCCCGAGATGCTGGATACCTCGCGGGAACCCGTCCCCGCCGCCCCCGATGCCGCCGGCCCCGTCGATCTGCCCGCGATGCCGGCGCTACCCGCGCTGCCTGCGCTACCCGCGGAGGAAGCGCGCGGCTGTCTGTTCGCGCTCTCCCAGCCGCCGTTGATGATCTTCCTCGCGGTGATCGGCTGTCTGCTGCTGACGGCCGCCGTGCACGATCTCTTCGTGCTGTGACCGTGCGCGCGGTCACTCCTCGCGCGGCCTGCGGGCCGGCTCGTCAGCCCGCCGCTTCCTTGCGGCGCGCCCGGTACGCGGCCACGTGCAGCCGGTTGCCGCAGGTGCGGCTGTCGCAGTAGCGGCGCGAGCGGTTGCGGGACAGGTCGACGAAGGCCCGGCCGCAGTCCGGCGCCTCGCAGCGCCGCAGCCGCTCCTGCTCGCCCGCCACCACGATGAACGCGAGGGCCATGCCGCAGTCGGCGCCGAGGTGGTCCGCCACCGAGGCGCCCGGCGCGAAGTAGTGGACGTGCAGGTCGTAGCCGTCGTGGTCGGTGAGCTGCGGGGTCGTGCCCGCCGCCGCCACCAGCTGGTTGATCAGCGGGGCCGCGATCCGGGGTTCGGGGGCCGAGAAGACCGCCGTGAACTTCTCGCGGACCTCGCGCACGGCCCGCAGGTCGTCGGGTCCGAGCTCGCCCACATCGCTGATCTTGTGCGCGTGCACGAAGGCCCGCAGTCCGTCGAGGTCCGCGAGCTCGTCGGGACGGTCGCCCTGGGGGGCCGTGTTCATCAGATCGACGACGGTGTCGAGGGCGATCCGGGTGTCGTGGGGGATCAGCACGATTCGCTCCCTGGCCGGCCGCGGGCGGGCGCCCGCGGAATGGCGCTGACTCTAGCGCGGCCGGGAACGGGACAACGGCGCCCACCACCGCGCCGGCTGCGCGGTGGTGAACGCCGTCGTCGTGCCTATGTGGCTGCCCGCGCGGCGCCGTCGCCCCGAGTCGGACGGCGCCGTGCGGCTCTCGGCCTGGCTCAGCTGTCCGCCAGGATGTGGGAGAGCTCCGTATCGAGATCGAAGTGCCGGTGCTCGGTGCCCGGTGGCACGGCGGCGTCGGTCCGCTTCAGGAACGACTCCAGGGCCCTCGCCGGGGCCTCGAGCAGGGCTTCTCCCTCGGGGGAGCTCAACGCGATGCAGACGACTCCCTGGCCGTGACTACGGGATGGCCAGACGCGGACGTCGCCCGTGCCGGTGGGCCGGTGCAGCCCCTCGGCGAGAAGGTCGCGGGCGAAGACCCACTCGACCGTCTCCTCGGCTCCGGTGTGGAAGGTGGCGTGCACGGCATAGGGATCGGCCGTGTCATACCGCAGGCCCGCGGGTACAGGCAGTGAGGACTCGCTCGACACAACGAGGCGCAGGTGCAGCTCGCAGCTGACCGTGGTGTTCATAAGCGCCAGGGCCTTTCGCTCAGTGTGCGCTCGGGGATTCGCACGTCGGCGAAATCGACATGCCACCTCCGGTGCCGTTGTAAACCCCTCTGTCGGTTTTGTGATCGTTCAGGTAGCTCGAACGGCGGTGTGTAACTTCGGGTAATACCGCCATCCCGGTAGGCCTCCCGCATCCGGTAGGTTAGGGGGTATGAATGCGGAGAGTGACGAGCGCACAGGGGATTCCGCAGCCGGCCAGGAAGCCGAATTGGGATCCCGCGCACCGGAGTTCATCAAGTCCCGACGGACCCTGCACCTGAGCTGGCAGGTCGGCGTCTTCGTCGTCGGACTGGCCGTGGTCGGCGCCGGCATCGTGATGCTGCCGCTGCCGGGACCCGGCTGGCTGGTCATCTTCGGCGGCATGGCGATCTGGGCGACCGAGTTCGTCTGGGCGCAGCTCGTGCTCCGCTGGACCAAGCGCAAGGTCACCGAGGCCGCCCAGCGGGCCCTCGATCCCAAGGTCCGCCGCAGGAACATCATCCTCACCACCATCGGTCTGGTGATCGTCGCCGCCCTGCTCGGCGTCTACCTCTGGCAGTACGGCTTCGTCATGCCGTGGAAGATCGACCGGTGACCGGCCGATGGTTCGGGACCCCCGCTGACATGGGGTAATGTTTGCGGTGCGCCCGGGCGATTAGCTCAGTGGGAGAGCACTTCGTTCACACCGAAGGGGTCACTGGTTCGAACCCAGTATCGCCCACCACCCGGCACGAAGGCCCGGAGACGGAACACCGTCTCCGGGCCTTCGGCGTTTCACCGCATCCGACCCAGCCGCTCACGGAGCCGCCGGGCGTCCCGCAGCCGCTGCTCGTAGGTGGCGCCCACCGCGAGCAGCAGCAGCCCGGCGAGGGCCGGCGGCAGCCAGCGGGGCAGTGCGTCCACGACCTGCACGACGTACGGGGCCAGCTCGTGCAGCCCGTCCAGGGCCAGAGCCCCGCCGCCGAGCACGAGCAGCGCCTGCAGACGGAACCTCGCGCCCAGCAGCGTCACGACGAGCGCCGCGACCCCCAGGAGCAGCGGGCGCATCCAGTCCGGGTCCACCCAGGCGGCGACGAGGCTCGGAAGCAGCGTCGCGGCGAGACCGGGGCCGTACGCCGACCAGGACGAGGCCTCCCGGTCCCGGCGGCGCCGCAGGAACCCGACGACCAGGGCCGGCACCGTCACCGGCAGCGTGTACGCCTCCGGGGCCGTCACGTCCGAGACCGCGAGCCGGACCCAGGTGGCGAGCAGGAAGAGGACCGCCGCCGTCCACGAGGCGAACCGCCGCCGCTCCGGCCGGACCGCCGTCGCCGCGGCGATCACGCCGCCGAGGGCCAGGACGAGCGCCAGGAACGCGGGCCGGGACGCGGCGACCCCCAGGGCGAGCAGCCCCACAGAGGCGCCGGTGATCTCGACGGCCAGGGCCGTGGGTCCCGTACGCGTCCGGGCGCCCACGGCAGCGGTGGCCGCGGGGACCAGGAGGAGCGCCACGGCCGTCCAGTGGTCCTCGAACCCGGCGGCGGCCGCCACCGCGAGGACGAGCCCCGTCGCCGTGAGGACGGCGACGCAGGCGGAGACCACCCGGCGCGCACCCTCCCCGAGCAGGGCGACGCCCGTGAAGAGCCCGAGCAGCACACCCAGCGAGGCGAAGGTCGCCCCGCGGACGTCCAGGGCGAGCGCGACCGCGCTCACGGAGGACGCGAGCCCGCCGGCGTAGGCGCACCAGCCGAGCGCGGTGCCGGGCTCCAGGACGGCCGTTCGTGTCGGGGGCCGCAGGGGTGCCCAGCCGGCCCAGGGGTTCCCGGTGCCGGGGAGCGGCGGCAGGACGGGGCCGGCGGGCTGCCCGGCCGCCGTGTCCGTCGCGCCGCCTCGCTTCAGCCCGCGCGCCAGTGGGCCGGGGCGGACGGCGAGCCAGAGGGCGCCGGCGGTGGTCAGGAGCCGGAGGGCGAGCGTCGCCGCGTACGGCAGGTCCAGGGAGACCGGCAGGGCCGTGAGCAGCGCCCAGACCGCCGCGAGCGCGCCGCAGCGGGCCCAGAGCCGGGGGACGGCCGCGAGTGCGGCGGTGGCCACCAGGAGAACCAGGGCGGCGGTCGCCGGGTACGAGGTCAGGGCCCGCTCGGCGTGCTCGCCGGACCACACCTCCGTCGTCCGGGCCACCGGCCCCAGGAGGCCCATGGCGGCGGGCGGCAGCGCCCACAGGCCGCCCAGCGCCACGACCCCGGCACCGGAGAACGCCAGCCCCTGCCGCACGCCACGAGGCAGCCGCGCGGTCCCGGCAGCCGGGCTCGTGGCGGTTGCCGGGACCGAAGCGTCCCGCGTGCTCTCCGTGTGCCACAGCCACGCCAGGGCGAGGCCGCAGAGGACGTAGCCCGGGACCGTCCAGTCCGAGGGGAGCGCCGCGCGGAGGAGGCCGCCGAGGGCCGCCGTCACCGACAGGCCTGCGAGCGCCGAGGCCGCCGCCGCGAGCTCGGGCCGCCGCCAGGCCGCGTACAGCGTCAGAGCCGCGCCCGCCAGGAGCAGCGGCGCGCCGCTCCACGGGGCGGTCAGGGAGAGCCAGCCGCCCGTCAGGAGCGCCCACCCGCCCAGTGCCGTCGCCCCGGTGGCCGCCGTGATCCGGACCGATGCCGGACGCGTCCACAGCACCGCCGCCATGTCCGCCGCGGCCGTGACCAGCGCCGCCCAGGCGAAGGCCGTCGGGCCGCTCCCGGCCGCGAGCGCGCCGAGCGGCAGCGGCAGCTGGGCCGCGACCACGGCCGCCGGCAGCGGGATCCGCAGCCGGGGGAGCAGCGAGCCGTACGCCGTCCACGCGCCCGCGAGGACCGCGCACGCCACTGCCGTGTAGCCCAGGCCGTCCGTCCCCGCCAGCGCCACCCGGTGCAGCGCGTACGCGTCGAGGACCATCAGGACGAGGCCCAGCGCCGCCACCGACTCGGCCGTCGAGACCAGGCCCTTCCGCAGCAGCGCGACCGGCGCCGCCAGGGCGGCCGAGGTCACCACGAGCAGCACCGCCGCGCGGCCGCCGATCCCCATCGAGCCCCAGCTCACCAGCGTGAAGGCGACCGCGGCGATCGTCAGGAGCGTCCCGCCGAGCGTCAGCAGCACGTTCTGCGCGCTGCGGGGGGTCGAGTCCGCGACGGCCCTGGTCCCCGGCGGCGGTGTCATCGCCCGGACCGGCGGGTACAGCGCTCGGATCAGCCAGGCCCGGCGGGCCAGCAACTCGGTCCGGCGCGCGTCGAGTCGCGCCAGCTCGCGGTCGACGAGCACGAGCTCGTCCGCGGGCGGCAGGGGAGTGTTCATACCGGGAGTGTGGCCCCGGCCACACGCGACGGGAATGCGTCGCCGTACTCAGATCCCGGCCTGAGTACCCCAGACTGGGCGCATGGACTGGTGCCGGTACCGCTTCCGGAGTGTCTGGCGGCTCGCCGCCCCGCCCGACGCCGTCTACGCCGTGCTCGAACGCGCCGAGGAGTACCCCCGCTGGTGGCCCCAGGTCCGCGAGGTCGCCCCCCTCGACGACACCACCGGCACCGTCCGCTTCCGCTCTCTCCTCCCGTACGAACTCGTCGTCACGGCCCGCGCCCTGCGGGGCGACCCCGTCGCCCGGATCCTGGAGGTCGGCCTCGGCGGGGACCTGGAGGGGTGGGTCCGCTGGACCCTCACGCCGGAAGGGACGGGCACCCGCGCGGTGTACGAGCAGGAGGTGGAGGTCCGCGCCCGGCTCCTGCGGGCGCTCGCCGTCCCCGGCCGGCCCGTCTTCCTGGCCAATCACGCGCTGATGATGCGCGGGGGGCGGCGGGGACTCGCGGCCCACCTGCGAGCGGTTTGAAGGAACCCCTCGCGGGCCTGTATGGTTCAACCCGTTCCCGGGCGATTAGCTCAGCGGGAGAGCACTTCGTTCACACCGAAGGGGTCACTGGTTCGATCCCAGTATCGCCCACCGGGAAAGGCCGGTCCGTCGAAAGACGGACCGGCTTTTGTCATGCGGTCGCACTCCGGCCTGCCGGCCTCATCCCTCAGGCCGCCGTGCGCAGTTCCGGTCGCAGCGGCCACGCCGGGTCCACCGTCTCCGGCGTCCCCTGCCGCGTGAACCACGCCTGGAGGCCGCGCGCCTGGGCCGCGTGCCACACCGCCTGGAGCGTGTGCAGCTCCGCCGGGGACAGCCGCTCCAGCCGGGACGAGAAGCGCCGGGCCACCGCCCGTACGAGCTCCAGCGCCGCCGCCGCGTCCGCCGCCGCGTCGTGCGCCCCCGCCAACTCCACCTCGTAGTGCGCGCAGAGGTCGGTGAGCGTGCGGCGGCCCTTGCGGTAGCGGTCCAAGTGCTTGTCCAGGACCCGCGGGTCGAGCACGCAGAGCGAGGTGTTCGCCAGATAGGTGCCGAGCGAGGACGCCCGGTGCCGCCGCAGCTCGCGGTCCAGGATCGTCAGATCGAACGGCGCGTTCATCACCACCAGCGGGCGTCCCGCCGCAGTCTGTTCTGCCAGCGCGCGCGCCAGCTCCTCCATCACCGGAGCCGGCCACCGGCCGTACCGCTGGAGGTGATCGTCCGTCAGGCCGTGCACCGCGGTGGCCTCGGCGGGCACGGGTATGCCCGGATTCACCAGCCAGCGCGTCACCCGCGGCCGCGCCCCGGCCGTGTCCTGTACGACCAGGGCGGCCGAGACGATCCGGTCCCCCTCGACGTCAACTCCCGTGGTCTCTGTGTCGAAAGCGGCCAGGGGCCCTTCGTACCAGTGCGTCGTCATCCCCGAACTCCTCGCACACGTGCGGCAGATGGCCAACCCCCTGCCCCGAAACGGTGATACCCGCACTGTTTGCGCCGTACGCGGACCGGTCACAACAGAGGGGACGGGGAAGGAAAAACGACATGGCGCTCGCCCAGCCCGAGTCGGGAGGGCTGCCGCCCCAGGGGCTGGCACCGACGCGCGGCTCACTCGCCACCACCGCATGCATGGAGACCCTTCAGGTGGGATACCTGCACGCCGTCGCCGCCGCGGCCGGCTGCTCGCTGTCCCAGCCCTTTCCGGACAACGGCATCGACTGGCACGTGAGCCACGGTTCGCCCGGACACACCGTCGACGACGAAGTCACCATCAAGGTGCAGCTCAAGTGCACCTACCAGATCCCTCCCCGCCCGCCGGGAAGCACGTTCTCCTTCACCCTCGACAACGACCACCTGGTGAAACTCGCCCGGACGCCCGTGTCCGTGCACAAGATCCTGGTCGTGATGCTCGTCCCGAGGGCCCAGGAGGACTGGCTGAGGGCGAGCCACGACCGGCTCGATCTGCGGCACTGCTGCTACTGGACCAACCTGGCCGGACACCCGGTCACGGGACGCCGCCGGACCACCGTGCGCATCCCGACGGCACGGATCTTCGACGACCGGGCGCTCTGCGAGATCATGACCCGGGTCGGCGTGGGAGGGAGACCTTGATGCACCGGTCCGCAGACGAACCAGGATTCGGGGAGGGGGACGGGGCCGGGCGCGGCCCCGTCCCCGTTCCGCCGCCCTACCGCCCCCACCCGGCGCCCGGCGACACCCCCGGCCACTGGACCGGGATCCCCGCCCCGCCCGCCGGGCCCTGGGCCGACGCCCACGGCGCACCCGACCCCGGCCGGGTCGACCCGCGCGTCCTCGGCGCCCTCCTCGCCCGCCACGGCTGGCGACGGCGCGGCGGTGCCGCCGGGCGCTACAGCCGCTGGACCCCGCCCGGCGGACCCGGCGGCGGCACGGGAAGCGGCGGCACGAGCCTGCTCGTCCCGGAGAGCCGGGCCTTCCCGGACTGCGAGGACCTGCTCGGCGAGGCGCTCGCCGCCCTCGCCCACAGCGGCACGCCCTCCGCGCGCGAGGTCCTCACCGGCCTCTCCGTCCCCAGCGACGAGATCCGCTGGTGGCGCGACGTCCCACCGGGCCCGGCCGGCACGGTCCCCTGGACGGTGCAGGAACAGCTCAGGTCGGCGGCCCGCCAGCTGCTCCTCGCGGGCGCCCTCGCCGTGCGCGGCCGGGCCGGCTACCACGGCGCCCGCCACCGCCGGCCGGCCCAGGCCTCCCTGGAGACGGTCGTCGTGGGCGCCGCCCCCGGCGGGCGCGGCCTGACCGCCTTCCTGCCCGTCCAGCCGGGCCGCCCGATCGCCGTCCGGCTCTACCACGCGCTCTACGCGGCCCGGGAGGCCACCGACTACCAGCGGGCCACCGGCGGCATGGAGGCCTTCGACGCCGCCGTCGAGGCCGGCGTCAGCCGCGAACTCACCGAGGCCCTCATCGCCCTGGTCCGGGGCACCGAGGGCGCCAGGGTCGCCCTCGAATGGGCCCCGGCCGCCGGAGCGCCCGAGGGGTGCGCGGCCCGCCCCGAACCCGTCGAGTTCTCGCCCGGCGACCTGCCCGCCCTGCGGGAGGCGAGCGCCCGCTATCTGACCGACGAGCCCTCCGTGCCGGTACGCATCACCGGGGCCGTCGTCCGCATGCGCCGCTCGGGGGCGCGCGGCGACGGCACCGTCCGGCTGCGCGTGCTCGGCGGGGCGGAGGTCCCGCACGTCCGCGTCACCCTCGGCGAGGAGGCGTACCGCACCGCCGTCCACGCCCATCTCGTCGGGCTGCCCATCCGGGTCGTGGGCCGCCTGGAGAGCCGGGGCGGCTTCCGGCGGCTGACCGACGCCGCCGAGGTCGTCCCCGTCCAGGTCGACGAGGCGGAGCGGGACCGGCTGATGAAGTCGCTCCACGAGAACCTCGACTTCTTCGAGGAGGCCTGCGGCCCGGACGAGGAGTGAGGGGCGGGGCGCCGGGCGCGGACCGGTGGCCCGGGGCACGGGGAGTGATCCCGGGCGCCGGGCAAGGCCGCGGGCGGCGGAAACCGTTTCGCGGGTGACCGGGTCGGATCGGTAAGATCGGCGGCGACGCGGCACCTCGTCTCTGCCGCGCACCGCCGGCGCCGGCACCTCGTGCCTGCCTGCGCCCCAATGGAAGAAGAACACCAGTGTCTGAAGTCCGTGTGACCGTCCAGTCCGCCTCGGAGGCAGAGGAGAGGGCGGTGAGCGCGGGCACCACCGCCGGTGCCCTCTTCGCCGACGACCGCACCGTCATCGCCGCCCGCGTCGGTGGCGAGCTGAAGGACCTCTCGTACGAGCTCGCCGAGGGCGATGTCGTCGAGGGCGTCGAGATCTCCTCCCCGGACGGTCTCGACATCCTGCGCCACTCCACCGCGCACGTCATGGCCCAGGCCGTGCAGGAGCTCTTCCCCGAGGCCAAGCTGGGCATCGGCCCGCCGGTCCGGGACGGCTTCTACTACGACTTCGACGTCGAGAAGCCCTTCACTCCCGAGGACCTCAAGGTCATCGAGAAGAAGATGCAGGAGATCCAGAAGCGCGGCCAGCGCTTCTCCCGCCGCGTGGTGACCGACGAGGCCGCCCGCGAGGAGCTCGCCGACGAGCCGTACAAGCTGGAGCTCATCGGCATCAAGGGCTCCGCGTCCACCGACGACGGCGCCAACGTCGAGGTCGGCGGCGGCGAGCTGAGCATCTACGACAACCTCGACGCCAAGACCGGCGAGCTGTGCTGGAAGGACCTCTGCCGCGGTCCCCACCTGCCGACCACCCGGAACATCCCGGCGTTCAAGCTCATGCGCAACGCCGCCGCCTACTGGCGCGGCAGCGAGAAGAACCCGATGCTCCAGCGCATCTACGGCACCGCCTGGCCGTCGAAGGACGAGCTGAAGGCCCACCTCGACTTCCTGGCCGAGGCCGAGAAGCGCGACCACCGCAAGCTCGGCAACGAGCTGGACCTCTTCTCCGTCCCGGACGAGATCGGCTCCGGCCTCGCGGTCTTCCACCCCAAGGGCGGCATCATCCGCCGGGTCATGGAGGACTACTCGCGCAAGCGCCACGAGGAGGAGGGCTACGAGTTCGTCTACTCGCCGCACGCCACCAAGGGCAAGCTGTTCGAGAAGTCGGGCCACCTGGACTGGTACGCCGAGGGCATGTACCCGCCCATGCAGCTCGACGAGGGCGTGGACTACTACCTCAAGCCCATGAACTGCCCGATGCACAACCTGATCTTCGACGCGCGCGGGCGCTCCTACCGTGAGCTGCCGCTGCGCCTGTTCGAGTTCGGCACCGTGTACCGGTACGAGAAGTCCGGCGTCGTGCACGGCCTGACCCGCGCCCGGGGCTTCACCCAGGACGACGCGCACATCTACTGCACCCGCGAGCAGATGGCGGAGGAGCTCGACAAGACCCTCACCTTCGTCCTCAACCTGCTCCGCGACTACGGTCTGAACGACTTCTACCTGGAGCTGTCCACCAAGGACCCGGAGAAGTTCGTCGGCTCCGACGAGGTGTGGGAGGAGGCCACCGCGGTCCTCCAGCAGGTCGCCGAGAAGCAGGGCCTCCCGCTGACCCCCGACCCGGGCGGCGCCGCGTTCTACGGCCCGAAGATCTCGGTGCAGGCGCGGGACGCCATCGGCCGTACCTGGCAGATGTCGACCGTGCAGCTCGACTTCAACCTGCCGGAGCGCTTCGACCTCGAGTACACCTCCCCGGACGGCACCAAGCAGCGCCCGGTCATGATCCACCGCGCGCTCTTCGGTTCCATCGAGCGCTTCTTCGCGGTGCTCCTCGAGCACTACGCGGGTGCGATGCCGCCGTGGCTGGCGCCGGTGCAGGCGACCGGTATCCCGATCGGCGACGCGCACGTCGACTACCTGCACGAGTTCGCCGCCAAGGCGAAGAAGCAGGGCCTGCGGGTGGACGTCGACTCCTCCTCGGACCGGATGCAGAAGAAGATCCGGAACGCGCAGAAGCAGAAGGTCCCGTTCATGATCATCGCGGGTGACGAGGACATGGCCGCCGGCGCCGTCTCCTTCCGCTACCGCGACGGTTCGCAGGAGAACGGCATCCCCGTCGACGAGGCCATCGCCAAGATCGCCAAGATCGTCGAGGACCGCGTCCAGGTCTGACGGGCCCGGAGCGAGTTCAGGAGGCCCCCGGGGAGTTCCCCGGGGGCCTTCCCCCGTTCCCCGTCTCCTCGTCCTTCTCGTCCTCCCGTCTGAACGCCTGGATCAGCCAGGACGAGAACGAACCCGTCACCGCGCCGAGGAGGGCGAGGCCGCAGGCCATCACGCCCACCGCCACCACCCTGCCCACGGGCGTCACCGGCACCACGTCGCCGTACCCCACCGTCGCGAGCGTGGCGCAGGTCCACCACACGGCGTCGCCGAAGGTGAGGATCGTGGCGCCGGGGGCGTCCGCCTCGTACCGGTAGACGGTGAGGGCGCCCGCGAAGCCGAGCAGGGCCACGGTGAGGCCGGAGTAGACCATCACGCGCGCGTAGAGGCCGAGGCGCGGCTCGTCGTGGCGGCGCTGGATCTGGTTGTAGATGTCGACCATCCGCACCGGCCGCAGCAGCGGCAGGATCACGACCACCGTGTCGAGGAGGTGGGTGCGGAGGAAACGGAGCGGGCCGAGGCCGCTGAGCCGGAGCCGTACCGCGTAGTCCGCGACGAAGAGGGCCCAGGAGGCGAGGGTGACCGCGAGGATGAGGTCGAGCCAGCCCTCGGACAGGTGGTGATGGGCGAGGATGCGCACCGCGTAGCCGGCCAGGTAGACCACGGAGGCCACCGCGAGCGGCACCTCCATACGGCGGTCCCAGCGCTCCAGCCGGGGCGGGTTCGGTGACCTGTCGCTCATCGGATCAGCATGGCGGCTGCATGGATCTTCCGCCCCGGCGACACGTTCCGAACGGGCGACGCAATATGCTGCACAGCATGACGACTGAGCCGGAGCAGCAGATCGGAGTCGGGACGCGGGACGCGTTCCAGCGACTGTGGACGCCTCACCGGATGGCGTACATCCAGGGTGAGAACAAGCCGACCGGACCGGGTGCCGACGACGGCTGTCCGTTCTGCTCGATTCCGTCGAAGTCCGACGAGGACGGGCTGGTGATCGCCCGCGGCGAGAGCGTGTACGCGGTCCTCAACCTCTACCCGTACAACGGCGGCCACCTCATGGTCGTCCCCTACCGGCACGTCGCCGACTACACGGACCTGGACGCGGCGGAGACGGCGGAGCTCGCCGACCTGACCAAGCGCGCGATGGTCGCGCTGCGGACGGCCTCGGGTGCGCACGGCTTCAACATCGGCATGAACCAGGGCGCCGTCGCGGGCGCGGGGATCGCCGCGCACCTGCACCAGCACGTGGTGCCGCGCTGGGGCGGCGACACCAACTTCATGCCGGTCGTCGGGCACACCAAGGTGCTTCCGCAGTTGCTCGCGGACACCCGGAAGATGCTGGCCGACGCCTGGCCGGCCACCATCTGATCCGTCCGTCCGTACGGGTGACCCGGGTCAGGCGTCGTAGACGTCGGCCTTCTTCGGGCCCGGGTCCTGGACGGCGCCGCCGAGGAACATCGACCGGTTGGTGAAGCGCTCCGTGTCCACCCCGTGGTCGTCGAGCATCCTCACGGTCGCGGCGTGCACGGCCCGCAGTACCGGCGTGGCCATGCGGATGGCGTCGTCGGCCATGAAGCGGTTCTTCCAGAGCGGGCCGGCCCAGACGTGCCGGAGCCCGAAGGGCTCGGGCAGGACCATCTTGCCGCCGAGGAACTCCAGGACCGGCGGATACCAGGTCAGCGGGGCGCGCACGGCGAGCCGGACGATGTCGTCGGTCTCCAGGAGCGGCTGCTGGATCTCCCGCGTCTCCCAGAAGCGGACGGTCTTGGAGACCTCCTTGGTCTTCGCCTTCGGCTTCGTGGTGAAAAGGCCGTGCACGGGCCCGAGCGCGTGGCCGGTGACCTCGATCCGCAGGGTGTGGAGCAGCGACGTGACGGTCACCATCATCGTCAGGACGAGGTTCCCGTCCCAGAGCGTGAACTGCACCCCGAGATAGTGGCGGTTGCCCGCGCCGAACTGCTGGTCGTTGCAGATGCGCTGTATCTCGTGCGGCTTGACCTGGTAGTGCACGATGCTGTCGCCCTCGGGACGGGTGACCTCGTCGGCGCCCTCCCCGACCGGCGAGATGATCCAGTGCTTGACGGTCGGCTTGGGGAAGCCCGTCTTGAGGGAGCCGCGCTCCAGGAGCGTGAGCTCGTCGTGGATCTTCCGTATGACGTCCCAGGCGCGGAACGCGTGGATCTCCCGGCCCGCCTGCGGGACGAGCTCCTCGGCGAGCGTCCAGCTGCCCCAGCGGGTGCCGAGACCGAGGACACCCTTGGCGCCCGCATAGAAGACGATGTTGGACTGCTGCTCGGCGGAGAGCTTCTCCAGATTGACCCGGAGCTCCTCCGCGGACTTCTCGCCCGGGTCGTGCGGAGCGGACTTGGGGACGTGCGGACCGACGCCGCCGCCGCTGAGCAGACCCGTCCAGCGCTCCCGCAGGTCGACCGCGTACCTCTCGCAGATCCGGCGCGCGAGGAACCAGCCCACGACCGGCGCGACGATCATGGCGCGCAGGTAGTTGGGCAGGATGCCGTCGAAGGGCAGCTTGATCAGGACGATCGCGGCGAAGATGCCGGCCGCGAAGAGGAGGGCGGTGCCGAGGGCGCCCGCGCGCTTGTTCTCCTTGCCGGCGGCGAGGCGGCGGAGCTGGATGACGCCGAGCCACAGCAGCAGGCCGGGCAGGAAGAGCACCCCGCACACGAAGGTGATCAGCGTCAGCTTGATGTCCCGCTGCCTGCGGATGTGCGTGGCGGCGAGGCAGTGCTCGACGACCGGCTGGGGGTCGGCGCCGAAGGACTGGATGAGCGCCTTGCGGGCGCCGCCGAGGACCCGGACCTGGACGGCGCGGGAGAAGGCCTCGCCGAGGTCGGGGCGGAAGAGCCCCCATTTCCCTTCCTTGACCGTCGTCTTGTAGAGGTCGTTGTCCGCCTCCTGGATCGTCGAGAGCGGGCTGTCCCGGTACGCGGCCGAGGCAAGGGCCTGGGTCGCCCCCGTCTGCCCGTCCGAGCCCATGAGGGGGACTTGCGCCCCGGGTCCGAATCCGTCGAAAGCCACTGTCGCCCCCATCGCCGCGATCACCTGTGCGGGCTGTTCCCAACTGCCGCGCCCCGCACACCTTCTGAGCTGGGCACCACAGCGTAACCGGGTACCGCCTGATGCGTCACGGCCTGTGGATATCGACGGCCGAATGACGTCCGCCCGGCGTGCGCCGAGCGGACGTCCGTCGCTGTCGCTCCGTCAAGCAGGCGCCTTTTCAGGCCTGTTCGCGGATCTTGTCCGCGAGATGCGGAGGCATCGGCTCGTGCCGGGCGTAGACGCGGTCGAAGCGGCCCGTGCCGTGCGAGACGGAGCGCAGGTCGATCGCGTACCGGCTGATCTCCATCTCCGGCACCTCCGCCCTGACCAGGGTCCGTCCCGGCCCCGCCTGCTCGGTGCCGACGACCCGGCCGCGCCGCCCCGACAGATCGCTCATGACCGGGCCGACGTACTCGTCGGGGACGAGGACCTGGACCTCGGCCACCGGCTCCAGGAGATGGACGGGGACGTCGGCGGCCGCCTCGCGCAGCGCCAGTGCCCCGGCCGTCTGGAAGGCGGCGTCGGAGGAGTCGACCGAGTGCGCCTTGCCGTCCTTGAGGGTGATCCGGACGTCGACGAGCGGGTGGCCGGCGGCGACGCCCCGGGCGGCCTGCGCCCGCACCCCCTTCTCGACGGAGGCGATGAACTGGCGGGGGACCGAGCCGCCGACCACCTTGTCGACGAACTCGACGCCGCTGCCCGCCGGCAGCGGCTCGACGTCGATCTCGCAGATCGCGAACTGGCCGTGGCCGCCGGACTGCTTGACGTGCCGGCCCCGGCCGGCCGAGGCGCTGCCGAAGGTCTCGCGCAGCGACACCTTGTACGGCACGGCGTCGACCTGGACCCCGTACCGCCCACGGAGCCGTTCGAGGACGACGTCCTGGTGGGCCTCGCCCAGGCACCACAGCACCACCTGACGGGTGTCCTGGTTCTGTTCGAGGCGCATGGTCGGGTCCTCGGCGACCAGTCGGGCGAGGCCCTGCGAGAGCCGGTCCTCGTCGGCCTTGCTGTGCGCCTCGACGGCGAGCGGCAGCAGTGGCTCCGGCATGCTCCACGGCTCCATGAGGAGCGGTTCGGCCTTCGCGGAGATCGTGTCGCCGGTCTCGGCGCGGCCGAGCCGGGCCACACAGGCGAGGTCCCCGGCGACACAGTGCGCCATGGGCCGCTGCTGCTTGCCGAAGGGCGAGGTGAGGCCGCCGATCCGCTCGTCGACGTCGTGGTCCTCGTGGCCCCGGTCGGCCAGGCCGTGGCCGGAGACGTGCACGGTCTCGTCGGGGCGCAGGGTCCCGGAGAAGACCCGTACCAGGGAGATCCGGCCGACATAGGGGTCGGCGGCGGTCTTCACGACCTCCGCGACCAGGGGGCCGTCGGGGTCGCAGGTGGCCGGCGGCCTGGGCTGCCCGTCGGGCGTGGTGACGGCGGGCGGCTCGTGCTCCAGGGGAGAGGGGAAGCCGCGCGTGATCAGTTCGAGGAGCTCGATCGTGCCGAGGCCCTGCGTCCCGCCGTCGGCGGCGGGGGCGGCCGCGAGGACCGGATGGAAGCTGCCCCGGGCGACGGCCTTCTCCAGGTCGTCGACGAGCGTCTTCACGTCGATCTCCTCGCCGCCGAGGTAGCGGTCCATGAGGGTCTCGTCCTCGCTCTCGGCGATGATCCCCTCGATGAGCCGGGAACGGGCCTCCGCGATCAGCTCCCGCTGGCCCTCGTCGGGCTCCTCCTCGCGCCGCACGCCCGTCGAGTAGTCGAGGATCCGCTCCGAGAGCAGACCGACGAGGCCCGTGGCGGGGGCGTGCCCGTCGGCGCCCTCGGTGCCGCGCACCGGCAGATAGAGGGGGAGGACGGCGTCCGGGTCGTCGTGCCCGAAGAGGTCGGCGCAGACCGCGGTGAGCTCGGTGAAGTCGGTGCGGGCGGTGTCGAGGTGGGTGACGACGATGGCCCGGGGCATGCCGACGGCGGCGCACTCCTCCCAGACCATCCGGGCGGATGCGGCGACCGCATCGGCCTCCTGCGCGGCCGAGACGACGAAGAGGGCCGCGTCCGCCGCCCGCAGACCGGCCCTCAGCTCCCCGACGAAGTCGGCGTACCCGGGGGTGTCGAGGAGATTGATCTTGAATCCGTCCCAGCCGACCGGGACGAGGGAGAGCTGTACGGAGCGCTGCTGGCGGTGCTCGATCTCGTCGTAGTCGGAGACCGTCCCGCCGTCCTCGACGCGCCCTGCCCGGTTGACCGCCCCGGTGGCCTGGGCGAGTGCCTCGACGAGGGTCGTCTTGCCGGATCCGCTGTGGCCGACCAGCACCACGTTCCGTACGGACGCGGGCCGGTCGGCCGTCAAAGCCCTGCCGGCGGCTCCGGTGGCCGTGTTCGCCTTGTCACCCATGATGTGTTCCTCCCGACTGCTCGCACTGTGCGGCGGGACGCGGGCGCGGGGGAGTGGCGTGTCGCGGTGCGGCTCCTGCGGGTGCCCGCGGTGGTCCTTCGAGCTTTGCACCGGCTTCCGGGCGCGTCCATACGTCGTACACGGACCGGCCTCCTGGAGGGCGGCGACGCGACGGGAACGGGTGCCCGCCACGTCGGCGCCGCGCGCGTGGCTACGATGGGTGAGCCGGTGGTCATAGGGGCCGCGCGGCCCACCGAACCTCGGGAAGGCCATGCTGAACAAGTACGCGCGTGCCTTTTTCACGCGTGTCCTCACTCCGTTCGCCGCGTTTCTGCTCCGCCGGGGCGTCACTCCGGACGCGGTCACGCTCATCGGCACTGCGGGAGTGATGGCCGGTGCGCTGGTCTTCTTCCCCCGGGGAGAATTCTTCTGGGGCACGATCGTCATCACCCTCTTCGTCTTCTCCGACCTCGTCGACGGCAACATGGCCCGGCAGGCGGGGATCTCCAGCCGCTGGGGGGCGTTCCTCGACTCGACGCTCGACCGGGTCGCGGACGGCGCGATCTTCGGCGGCTTCGCGCTCTGGTACGCGGGCAAGGGCGATGACAACATGCTGTGCGCCGTCGCCATCTTCTGCCTCGCGAGCGGCCAGGTCGTGTCGTACACCAAGGCCCGTGGCGAATCGATTGGCCTGCCGGTCGCGGTCAACGGACTGATCGAGCGCGCCGAGCGCCTCGTCATCTCGCTGGTCGCCGCCGGTCTCGCCGGACTCCACGCCTTCGGCGTGCCCGGCGTCCAGGTGCTGCTCCCGATCGCCCTGTGGATCGTGGCGGTCGGCAGCGCGGTGACCCTGGGGCAGCGCGTGGTGACGGTACGGCGGGAGTCGGCCGAGGCGGACGCCGCGGCCAGGGGGAGCGAGGCGACCACGTGAGCGCGCTGAAGGACAGGCTGACCGACGGGGTGTACGGCCTCGGCTGGTCGACCGTGAAGAAACTGCCGGAGCCGGTGGCGACCGGCCTCGGCCGTCGGATCGCCGACTTCACCTGGAAGCGGCGCGGCAAGAGCGTCCTGCGGCTGGAGTCCAACCTCGCGCGCGTGGTGCCGGACGCCACGCCCGAGCGGCTCGCCGAGCTGTCGAAGGCCGGCATGCGCTCGTACATGCGGTACTGGATGGAGTCCTTCCGGCTGCCGACCTGGACCAAGGAGCGGGTCGAGCGCGACGTCGACATCAAGGACGCCCACTATCTGCTCGACGGGCTCGCCGCCGGGCGCGGCGTCATCCTCGCGCTGCCGCACCTGGCCAACTGGGACCTGGCCGGCGTGTGGGTGACGCGCGCGCTCGGTGTGCCGTTCACGACGGTCGCGGAGCGGCTGAAGCCGGAGACGCTGTACGACCGCTTCGTCGCCTACCGCGAGTCCCTCGGCATGGAGGTCCTCCCGCACACCGGGGGTTCCGCCTTCGGGACGCTCGCGCGGCGGCTGCGGGCCGGCGGGCTGGTCTGTCTCGTCGCCGACCGCGACCTGTCCGCGTCCGGCGTCGAGGTCACGTTCTTCGGCGACACGGCGCGGATGCCGGCGGGACCGGCGATCCTCGCGCAGCAGACGGGTGCGCTGCTGCTGCCCGTGACGCTCTGGTACGACGACACGGCCGTCATGCGGGGGCGGATCCACCCGCCCGTCGACGTACCCGAGTCGGGTACGCGGGCCGACAGGACGTCCCTGATGACGCAGGCCCTCGCCGACGCCTTCGCCACCGGCATCGCGGACCACCCGGAGGACTGGCACATGCTGCAGCGACTGTGGCTCGCCGACCTGGAGGAACGCCCCGAGGCTCCGCGGAGCCCGGACCGGGAAGGGGAGCGGACCACGTGAGGATCGGCATCGTCTGCCCGTACTCCTGGGACGTGCCGGGCGGCGTCCAGTTCCACATCCGCGACCTCGCCGAGCACCTCATCCGGCTCGGGCACGAGGTCTCCGTCCTCGCCCCCGCCGACGAGGACACACCGCTCCCGCAGTACGTGGTCTCGGCCGGCCGTGCCGTGCCCGTCCCGTACAACGGCTCGGTGGCCCGGCTCAACTTCGGCTTCCTCTCCGCCGCGCGGGTACGCCGCTGGCTGCACGACGGCACCTTCGACGTCGTCCACATCCACGAGCCGACCTCGCCCTCCCTGGGCCTGCTCACCTGCTGGGCGGCGCAGGGGCCGATCGTGGCCACCTTCCACACCTCGAACCCCCGCTCGCGCGCCATGATCGCCGCGTACCCGATCCTCCAGCCCGCCCTGGAGAAGATCAGCGCCCGCATCGCGGTGAGCGAGTACGCGCGACGGACCCTCGTCGAGCACCTCGGCGGCGACGCCGTCCTCATCCCCAACGGCGTCGACGTGGACTTCTTCGCCCGCGCCGAGCCGAAGAAGGAGTGGCAGGGCGAGACGATCGGCTTCATCGGACGGATCGACGAGCCGAGGAAGGGCCTGCCGGTCCTCATGCGCGCCCTGCCCCGCATCCTCACCGAGCGGCCCGGGGCACGGCTCCTGGTCGCCGGGCGCGGGGACGAGGAGGAGGCGGTGGCCTCGCTGCCGGCCGAGATGCGGTCCCGGGTGGAGTTCCTCGGCATGGTCAGCGACGAGGACAAGGCGCGGCTGCTGCGCAGTGTCGACGTGTACGTGGCGCCCAACACCGGCGGCGAGAGCTTCGGCATCATCCTCGTCGAGGCGATGTCGGCGGGCGCGCCGGTCCTCGCCGCCGACCTCGACGCCTTCGCCCAGGTCCTCGACCAGGGCGGAGCGGGCGAGCTCTTCGCCAACGAGGACGCGGACGCGCTCGCGGACGCGGCGATCCGGCTCCTGGGCGACGAGACGCGCCGTGCGGAACTGAGCGCCAGGGGCTCGTCGCACGTCCGGCGCTTCGACTGGTCGACCGTCGGCGCGGACATCCTCGCGGTCTACGAAACGGTCACGGACGGCGCGGCGGCGGTCGACACGGACGAACGGGTCGGCGGCCTGAGGGCCCGCCTGGGCCTGTAGGCGCCCCGCGCAGGGCCCCGACCCTCGCCGGCCGGGCCGACCGGCCCTCCGCGCGCGGGACCGCGCGTCGCACGGGCGGTGCCCCTCTGCCCGCGTGGGCCGCGTCCCCGCCGGGCTGTGCCTGCCCGCCCGTGCGGGAGCACACCTGCCTGACGGCGCCCGCCGGCCCGTGCGGGCGTGCACCTGTGGGGCGGCGCCCACCCGCTGGGCCTTCGCCCGGCCCGCGCGGGACCGCGCGTCGCATGGGGGGGTGCCTCATCCCGCCCCCCGTGTGGGCAATCGTCCCGCTGGGGCGACTGGTCACAACGGGTTGGGGCGCCGGGGGACTGCCCAGGCGTCGCGTGGGCAGGGACCTGGCCACCGCCCCGGTAGCCTGTGCGCCCGTGACCGAAACCCTGATCTGGACCGTCGTCGCGCTGATCCTCATCGGCGTCTATCTCAGCTGGACCGCCGGCCGCCTCGACCGCCTCCACTCCCGTATCGACGCCGCCCGCGCCGCCCTGGACGCCCAGCTCCTGCGCCGGGCCTCGGTCACCCAGGAGCTGGCCACCTCCGGCATCCTCGACCCCGCCGCCTCGATCGTGCTGTACGAGGCCGCGCACGCCGCCCGGCAGGCCGAGGAGGACCACCGCGAGGTCGCCGAGAGCGAGCTCAGCCAGGCGCTGCGCGCCGTCTTCGGCGAGCCCGAGCAGGTGGAGCTCGTACGGGAGGCACCCGGCGGCCCGGAGGCCGCGGAGGAGCTGGCCGCGGCCGTCCGCCGGGTGCCGATGGCACGCCGCTTCCACAACGACGCCGTACGGGCCGCCCGCGCCCTGCGCCGCCACCGCAAGGTCCGCTGGTTCCGCCTCGCAGGCCACGCGCCCTTCCCGCTGGCCTTCGAAATGGACGACGAGCCGCCTGTGGCCCTTGCCGATCGGCCCGCCTGAACCCTCGTCACCTGCGAAAACGATCCACCGGGTCCACATTGGCCCTTGATGTGGCCCCCCTGTGGCCTGTTTCCTCGTCTTGTCGTCAACCCCCGTTGTCACGAGTGAGGTATCCGTGTCCACCACGCCTTCCACCACCTTCCAGTCCCCCGAGACCGGCACCGCCCGCGTCAAGCGCGGCATGGCCGAGCAGCTCAAGGGCGGCGTGATCATGGACGTGGTCAACGCCGAGCAGGCGAAGATCGCCGAGGACGCCGGCGCCGTGGCCGTCATGGCCCTGGAGCGGGTCCCCGCGGACATCCGCAAGGACGGCGGCGTGGCCCGCATGTCCGACCCGAACATGATCGAAGAGATCATCGGCGCGGTCTCCATCCCGGTCATGGCCAAGTCCCGCATCGGTCACTTCGTCGAGGCCCAGGTCCTGCAGTCCCTCGGTGTCGACTACATCGACGAGTCCGAGGTCCTGACCCCGGCCGACGAGGTCAACCACTCCGACAAGTGGGCCTTCACGACCCCCTTCGTCTGTGGTGCCACCAACCTGGGCGAGGCCCTGCGTCGCATCGCCGAGGGCGCGGCCATGATCCGCTCCAAGGGCGAGGCCGGCACCGGCAACGTCGTCGAGGCCGTCCGCCACCTGCGCCAGATCAAGAACGAGATCGCCAAGCTGCGCGGCTTCGACAACAACGAGCTCTTCGCCGCCGCCAAGGAGCTGCGCGCCCCGTACGAGCTCGTCAAGGAGGTCGCCGAGCTCGGCAAGCTGCCGGTCGTGCTGTTCTCCGCCGGTGGTGTCGCCACCCCCGCCGACGCCGCGCTCATGCGCCAGCTCGGCGCCGAGGGCGTCTTCGTCGGCTCCGGCATCTTCAAGTCCGGCGACCCGGCCAAGCGCGCCGCCGCGATCGTGAAGGCCACCACCTTCTTCGACGACCCGAAGGTCATCGCGGACGCCTCCCGCAACCTGGGCGAGGCCATGGTCGGCATCAACTGCGACACGCTCCCCGAGTCCGAGCGCTACGCCAACCGGGGCTGGTAAGCACCGATGAGCACCCCCGTGATTGGTGTCCTGGCCCTCCAGGGCGACGTACGGGAGCACCTGATCGCCCTGGCCTCGGCTGACGCCGTGGCCAGGCCGGTCCGGCGCCCCGAGGAGCTCGCCGAGGTCGACGGCCTGGTCATCCCCGGTGGTGAGTCCACCACCATCTCCAAGCTGGCCGTGCTCTTCGGCCTCATGGAGCCGCTCCGTGAGCGCATCGCCGCGGGCATGCCGGTCTACGGCACCTGCGCCGGCCTGATCATGCTCGCCGACAAGATCCTCGACCCGCGTTCGGGCCAGGAGACCTTCGGCGGCATCGACATGATCGTCCGCCGCAACGCCTTCGGGCGGCAGAACGAGTCCTTCGAGGCCGGTGTCGCCGTCACGGGGATCGAGGACGGGCCCGTCGAGGGTGTCTTCATCCGCGCCCCGTGGGTCGAGTCCGTCGGTGCCACGGTCGAGGTCCTCGCCGAGCACGGCGGTCACATCGTGGCCGTACGGCAGGGGAACGCCCTGGCGACCTCGTTCCACCCCGAGCTCACGGGGGACCACCGCATCCACGGCCTGTTCGTCGACATGGTGCGCGCCGCGAGCTGATCCGATCCCGGTAGGATCTCTCGGGTTCGTTCAGTAAAGGGTTACGCGAAGGAGACAGGCAGATGTCCGGCCACTCTAAATGGGCTACGACGAAGCACAAGAAGGCCGTGATCGACGCCAAGCGCGGCAAGCTCTTCGCGAAGCTGATCAAGAACATCGAGGTCGCGGCCCGCACCGGCGGTGCCGACCCGGACGGCAACCCGACGCTCTACGACGCCATCCAGAAGGCGAAGAAGAGCTCGGTCCCGAACAAGAACATCGACTCCGCGGTGAAGCGCGGCGGCGGCCTCGAGGCCGGCGGCGTCGACTACGCCACGATCATGTACGAGGGTTACGGCCCGAACGGTGTCGCGGTGCTCATCGAGTGCCTCACCGACAACCGCAACCGCGCGGCCTCCGACGTCCGCGTCGCCATGACCCGCAACGGCGGCTCCATGGCCGACCCGGGCTCGGTCTCGTACCTGTTCAACCGCAAGGGCGTCGTCGTGCTCCCCAAGGGCGAGCTGTCCGAGGACGACGTCCTGGAGTCGGTGCTCGAAGCCGGCGCCGAGGAGGTCAACGACCTCGGTGAGTCCTTCGAGATCATCAGCGAGGCCACCGACCTGGTCGCGGTCCGTACCGCTCTCCAGGCGGCCGGCATCGACTACGACTCGGCCGAGTCCAGCTTCGTCCCGACCATGCAGGTCGAGCTCGACGAGGAGGGCGCGCGCAAGATGTTCAAGCTGATCGACGCGCTGGAGGACAGCGACGACGTGCAGAACGTCTTCGCCAACTTCGACGTCAGCGACGAGGTCATGGAGAAGGTCGACGCCTGATCAGGGCTCTTCCGCAGCGGGCCGACGGGGACACACCCCCGTCGGCCCGCTGCGTTGTCAGTGGCACCCGATAGCCTGCACAAACAGTTGAGCGACAGCGGTCCAGGGAGGGGCACAGTGCGCGTTCTCGGGGTGGACCCCGGGCTGACCCGGTGCGGCGTCGGCGTCGTCGAGGGCGTCGCCGGCCGGCCCCTGACCATGCTCGGGGTGGGCGTGGTCCGGACGGCTGCGGACGCGGACATCGGCGTGCGCCTGGTCGGCATCGAGCGCGGCATCGAGGAGTGGCTCGACCGCTTCGAACCCGAACTGGTCGCCGTGGAGCGGGTGTTCAGCCAGCACAACGTGCGTACGGTGATGGGCACGGCCCAGGCGAGCGCGGTCGCCATGCTGTGCGCCTCGCGGCGCGGCATCCCCGTCGCCCTGCACACCCCCAGTGAGGTCAAGGCCGCCGTCACCGGCAGCGGCCGCGCCGACAAGGCCCAGGTCGGGGCCATGGTGACCCGCCTCCTGCGGCTCTCCGCACCGCCCAAGCCGGCCGATGCCGCCGATGCCCTCGCGCTCGCGATCTGCCACATCTGGCGTGCCCCCGCCCAGAACCGGCTCCAGCAGGCCGTCGCCCAGAACCGGCTCCAGCAGGCGGTCGCCCGACACCAGGCCGCCCAGCAGCAGCCGGCCACCCCGCACCAGACATCCGCCGTGAAAGGCCGAACCCGATGATCGCTTTCGTCAGCGGCCCGGTCGCCGCGCTCGCCCCCAGCACCGCCGTGATCGAGGTCGGCGGTGTGGGCATGGCCGTCCAGTGCACGCCGAACACCCTCTCCGCCCTGAGGATCGGTCAGGAGGCCCGGCTCGCCACCTCCCTGGTCGTCCGTGAGGACTCGCTCACCCTCTACGGCTTCGCCGACGACGACGAGCGACAGGTCTTCGAGCTGCTCCAGACCGCCAGCGGCGTCGGCCCCCGCCTCGCCCAGGCGATGCTCGGCGTGCACAGCCCCGACGCGCTGCGGGTCGCCGTCTCCACCGGCGACGAGAAGGCCCTCACCGCCGTCCCCGGCATCGGCAAGAAGGGCGCGCAGAAGCTCCTCCTCGAACTGAAGGACAAGCTCGGCGCCCCCCTGGGCAGCAGCGGCATGGTCGGCGCTCAGCGCGCCGCCGCCTCCGGGCCCGCGCCCTGGACCGAGCAGCTGTCCGCCGCGCTCATCGGGCTCGGCTACGCGAGCCGCGAGGCCGAGGAGGCCGTCAGCGCCGTCACCCCGCAGGCCGAGGCCGCCCTCGCCGAGACCGGCACCGCGCCCGTACCGCAGCTGCTCCGCGCCGCGCTCCAGACCCTCAACCGCGCCCGCTGACCCCCGGCCCCCTGAGGGGCCGGGCGCCACCCCGACCGTACGAACGAGAAGGCATCCACCGTGAACTGGGACGACGAGACCACCGCCGAGGCAGCCGAGGCCGAGGCGCGGATCGTCGGCGCCGCCGCCGAGGGGGACGACCAGGCCGTCGAGGCCGCACTGCGCCCCAAGGACCTCAGCGAGTTCGTCGGCCAGGAGAAGGTCCGTCAGCAGCTCGACCTGGTCCTCAAGGCGGCCCGTCAGCGCGGCGCCACCGCCGACCACGTGCTGCTCTCCGGCGCCCCCGGCCTCGGCAAGACCACCCTCTCGATGATCATCGCGGCCGAGATGAACGCGCCGATCCGCATCACCTCCGGCCCCGCCATCCAGCACGCCGGCGACCTCGCCGCGATCCTCTCCTCCCTCCAGGAGGGCGAGATCCTCTTCCTCGACGAGATCCACCGCATGTCCCGGCCCGCCGAGGAGATGCTGTACATGGCGATGGAGGACTTCCGCGTCGACGTCATCGTCGGCAAGGGCCCCGGTGCCACCGCCATCCCCCTGGAGCTCCCGCCCTTCACCCTGGTGGGCGCCACCACCCGGGCCGGACTCCTGCCGCCCCCGCTGCGCGACCGCTTCGGCTTCACCGCCCACATGGAGTTCTACGACCCGAGTGAGCTCCAGCGCGTCATCCACCGTTCCGCCGGCCTCCTCGACGTCGAGATCGACCCCGCCGGCGCCGCCGAGATCGCCGGCCGCTCCCGCGGCACCCCCCGCATCGCCAACCGCCTCCTGCGCCGGGTCCGCGACTACGCGCAGGTCAAGGCCGACGGAACGATCACCCGGGAGATCGCCGAGGCCGCCCTCCGGGTGTACGAGGTGGACAGCCGCGGGCTCGACCGCCTCGACCGCGCCGTCCTGGAAGCCCTGCTCAAGCTCTTCGGCGGCGGACCGGTCGGCCTGTCCACCCTCGCGGTCGCCGTGGGGGAGGAGCGCGAGACCGTCGAGGAGGTCGCCGAACCCTTCCTCGTACGCGAAGGACTGCTGGCCCGCACACCCCGTGGCCGGGTCGCTACTCCCGCCGCATGGACGCACCTCGGACTGGTTCCGCCGCAGGCAGCGGGCTCAGGCGGCGCAGGGTATGGCATGGGAAAGGGACAACAGGGGCTCTTCGGGGCGTGACGGTGCTGACACTCGCCCGGACCGGAACCAGGGTGCGATGCTGGACGTTGTTCCATCGATGCGGACTCGCCTAGACTCCGCCGTTGCCGCCCTTTCTGGTCGGCGCGCCCACCCCCGAAGATCAGGCCGCGGGTTCTCCGCGACCGTGCGAAGGAAACCCGTCCCGTGAGCATCGTGACCCTCCTCCCCTTCATCGTCCTCATCGGGGCCATGTTCCTGATGACCCGCTCTGCGAAGAAGAAGCAGCAGGCGGCCGCGCAGATGCGCGACGAGATGCAGCCCGGCACCGGCGTGCGGACGATCGGGGGGATGTACGCCACCGTCAAGGAGATCGGCGACGAGACCGTCCTCCTCGAGGTCGCCCCGGGCGTCCACGCCGTCTACGCCAAGAACGCGATCGGCGCGGTCCTCGAGGACTCCGAGTACAACCGCATCGTCCACGGCGACGACCCGGAGTCGGACACCGACACCGTCGTCCCGGACGACGCCTCCTCGCTCACCGAGACCGCCGAGTCCGAGGACGCGGCGCCGAAGGCGGACCTGACGAAGAAGGCGGACGCGGCCGAGGCCGCGACCGAGGGGCAGAAGGACGGCAAGGCCGACGGCGAGGCCGACGCGAAGTAGTCGCGGCCGGGGACCCGCGCACGCCCACAGGCGTGCGCGGTCCCCGGAACGGTTGCACGTCTGCGGGGGCAGGTCCCCACACACACTTCGTGGCCGTCTCACGCATACCCGGCGCGAGACGGTTGGACAGGGAGATACGACAGGTGGCAGCACCGAAGAAGGGCCGAGGGCCGGCGGGGGGACAGAGCCGTCCGGGCCGCGCCCTGGCAATCATCCTGATCGCCATGGTCGCGCTCACCGGCGGCATGTTCTGGTCGGGGCACACCACCCCGCGCCTCGGCATCGACCTCGCCGGCGGAACGTCGATCACGCTCAAGGCGAAGGCCGAGCCCGGCCAGGAGTCGGCGGTCAACGAGACCAACATGAACACAGCGGTCGGCATCATCGAGCGCCGTGTCAACGGTCTGGGTGTCTCCGAGGCCGAGGTCCAGACCCAGGGCCGCGAGAACATCATCGTGAACATCCCCCGGGGCACGAACGAGAAGCAGGCCCGCGAGCAGGTCGGCACCACCGCCCAGCTCTACTTCCGGCCCGTTCTCACCGTCGCCGACGGCGCGCCCCCGGCGGCGCCGAGCGCCACCCCCTCGGGCTCCGCCTCGGGAACCCCCTCGGCCAAGCCGTCCGCCTCGTCCTCCACCGGCGCGAGCGTGGGTGACAAGTCGGCCACCCCGACGGCCACCGCCACCACGCAGGGCCGCGCGGTCAGCGAGGCCCTCAAGGCCCCGAGCCCGACGCCCACGGCGACCGCCTCGTCCTCCGCGAAGCCGAAGCCCACCGGCACCCCGCAGGCGACCCCTTCGGCCGACGACGCCACCGCGGCGCTGCAGCAGAAGTTCGCCACCCTGAACTGCCTCGACCCCAAGCAGCGCGCCGCCGCCGGCCAGGGCGTCAAGCCGAACGAGCCCACCGTGGCCTGTGGCGAGGACAACCCGGGCGTGTGGGCGAAGTACCTGCTCGGTCCCGCCGAGGTCGAGGGCAAGGACGTCGACGACGCCAAGGGCCAGTTCGACCAGCAGCGCGGTATGTGGATCGTCACCATGGACTTCACGGACGAGGGTTCGAAGAAGTTCCAGTCGATCACCGGCAAGCTCTCGCAGCAGGCCGACCCGCAGAACCGGTTCGCGATCGTCCTCGACGGCCAGGTCGTCTCGGCGCCCTCCGTGCGCCAGACGCTCAGCGCCAGCGCGGAGATCTCGGGCAACTTCAACCAGGAGTCCGCCCAGGACCTGGGCAACATCCTGTCCTACGGTGCCCTGCCGCTCACCTTCGAGACCCAGAGCGTCGACACCGTCACCGCCGCCCTCGGCGGCGACCAGCTGGAAGCCGGCCTCATCGCCGGTGCCATCGGTCTGGGCCTGGTCATCATCTACCTGGTCGCCTACTACCGCGGCCTGTCGCTGATCGCCATCCTCAGCCTCGGCGTCTCGGCGCTCCTCACCTACGTGATCATGGCCCTGCTCGGCCCGGCCATCGGCTTCGCGCTGAACCTGCCGGCCGTCTGCGGCGCCATCGTCGCCATCGGTATCACCGCGGACTCGTTCATCGTCTACTTCGAGCGAATCCGCGACGAGCTTCGCGAGGGCCGCACGCTCCGCCCGGCCGCCGAGCGCGCCTGGCCGCGCGCCCGCCGCACCATCCTGGTCTCCGACTTCGTGTCGTTCCTGGCCGCGGCCGTGCTCTTCATCGTCACCGTCGGCAAGGTCCAGGGCTTCGCGTTCACGCTCGGCCTCACCACCCTGCTCGACATCGTCGTGGTGTTCCTCTTCACCAAGCCGATCATGACGATGCTCGCGAGGACCAAGTTCTTCGGCAACGGTCACCCGTGGTCGGGTCTCGACCCGAAGCGGCTCGGCGCCAAGCCGCCGCTGCGCCGCACCCGCCGTGCCACTGCCCCTGCCGCTGCCGACCCGAAGGAGGCGTGAGATGTCGAAGCTCGGAGATCTCGGCGCCCGGCTCCACCGCGGTGAGGTCGGTTACGACTTCATCGGCAACCGCAAGATCTGGTATGGCCTGTCCATCCTGATCACCATCACCGCCATCGTCGCCCTGGCCGTCCGGGGCCTCAACATGGGCATCGAGTTCCAGGGCGGCGCCGTCTTCACCACCCCGAAGAGCGAAGTCTCCGTCAGCCAGGCGCAGGAGTACGCGGAAGAGGCCTCGGGCCACGACGCGATCGTCCAGCAGCTCGGCAACGGCTCCCTCCGCATCCAGGTCGGCGGTCTCGACACCGCGCAGTCCGACCAGGTCCGCGAGGAGCTCGCCAAGGACATGAACGTCCCCGAGGACAAGATCGCGGCGGAGCTCGTCGGCCCCAGCTGGGGTGAGCAGATCGCGACCAAGGCCTGGACCGGTCTGGGGATCTTCATGATCCTCGTGGTGATCTATCTGGCCATCGCCTTCGAGTGGAGAATGGCGATCGCGGCACTCATCGCCCTGATCCACGACCTCACGATCACCGTGGGCATCTACTCACTGGTGGGCTTCGAGGTCACCGTCGGTACGGTCATCGGTCTGCTGACGATCCTCGGCTATTCGCTGTACGACACAGTCGTCGTCTTCGACTCCCTCAAGGAACAGACGAAGGACATCACGAAGCAGACCCGCTTCACCTACAGCGAGCTGGCCAACCGCTCGATCAACGGCACCCTGGTCCGTTCGATCAACACCACCGTGGTCGCGCTGCTGCCGGTCGCCGGCCTGCTCTTCATCGGTGGCGGCGTCCTCGGCGCCGGCATGCTGAACGACATCTCGCTGTCGCTGTTCGTGGGTCTCGCCGCCGGCGCGTACTCCTCGATCTTCATCGCCACCCCGCTCGTCGCCGACCTCAAGGAGCGCGAGCCGGCGATCAAGGCGCTCAAGAAGCGCGTCCTGGCCAAGCGGGCCTCCGCCGCCGCCAAGGGCGAGCCGCTGGACGCCGTCGACGAGCTGTCCGCCGAGGCCGCCGTCGTGGGCCCGCGCGCGGGCCGTCACGGGGCTCAGGAGCACCGGGGATGACCGCTGGTACGCAGGACGTCACCGAGCTGCTGCTCAGCCGCATCCGTGACGTCCCCGACTACCCGAAGCCGGGCGTGCTGTTCAAGGACATCACGCCGCTGCTCGCGGACCCGGAGGCGTTCACGGCCCTCACCGACGCCCTCGCCGGGCTGTGCTCCGCGCACGGCGCGACGAAGATCGTCGGCCTGGAGGCCCGCGGCTTCATCCTGGCCGCCCCGGTGGCCGTCCGCGCGGGCCTGGGTTTCATCCCGGTCCGCAAGGCCGGCAAGCTCCCCGGAGCCACGCTCAGCCAGGCCTACGAGCTGGAGTACGGCACCGCCGAGATCGAGGTCCACGCCGAGGACCTCGCCGCGGGCGACCGCGTCATGGTGATCGACGACGTCCTCGCCACCGGTGGCACGGCCGAGGCCTCGATCGAGCTCATCCGCCGTGCCGGCGCCGAGGTCGCGGGCGTCGCGGTCCTCATGGAGCTCGGCTTCCTCCCGGGCCGCGCCCGGCTGGAACCGGCCCTGAACGGCGCCCCGCTCAACGCACTGATCACGGTCTGATCCAGGGGCCGACAGCACGGCCCACAGCAAGGCCCACAGGGGCGCTCCGGGGAATCCCCGGAGCGCCCCCGCTGTTTTTCCTTTGTGTCCGCTTACGGGGGCCGAAAAGCGCCCTTCCCCGCTGCCCGTGCCGTCCGCGTCCCGGGCGCGTGAGCACAGCGAGTCGTGGCTCGATACCATGGCCTTTCCGGGCCTGACCGGGGGACCCGGAACCGCACGAGGAGCGCTCTTGCCAGACGAGGCCCAGTCACTCTCCGCCGCGCAGCCCGACCCGAAGGCCGAAAAGGCCGCGCCGGGGACCGGCACGCCCCAGAACAAGCCCGCGGAGACCGGGCCCGCGCCCGAGGCGCCCGGCCCGGCGCCGGCGCCCGCCCCGGCCTCGACCGCCCGGCCCGCCCCGGCCGCGCCCGCCCGCTCGGGCGGCTCGTCCAACCGCGTCCGCGCGCGCCTCGCCCGCCTCGGCGTGCAGCGCTCGTCCCCGTACAACCCGGTCCTCGAACCGCTGCTGCGGATCGTCCGCTCCAACGACCCCAAGATCGAGACGGCGACGCTCCGCCAGATCGAGCGCGCCTACCAGGTCGCCGAGCGCTGGCACCGCGGCCAGAAGCGCAAGAGCGGCGACCCGTACATCACGCACCCGCTCGCGGTCACGACGATCCTCGCCGAGCTCGGCATGGACCCGGCGACGCTGATGGCCGGCCTCCTGCACGACACCGTCGAGGACACCGAGTACGGCCTGGAGGACCTGCGCCGCGACTTCGGCGACCAGGTCACCCTGCTCGTCGACGGCGTCACCAAGCTCGACAAGGTCAGGTTCGGCGAGGCCGCCCAGGCCGAGACGGTCCGCAAGATGGTCGTCGCCATGGCCAAGGACCCGCGCGTCCTGGTCATCAAGCTCGCCGACCGCCTGCACAACATGCGCACCATGCGCTACCTCAAGCGGGAGAAGCAGGAGAAGAAGGCCCGCGAGACCCTCGAGATCTACGCGCCCCTGGCCCACCGCCTGGGCATGAACACCATCAAGTGGGAGCTGGAGGACCTCGCCTTCGCGATCCTCTACCCCAAGATGTACGACGAGATCGTCCGGCTCGTCGCCGAGCGCGCGCCCAAGCGGGACGAGTACCTCGCCATAGTGACCGACGAGGTCCAGACCGACCTGCGGGCCGCCCGGATCAAGGCCACCGTCACCGGCCGCCCGAAGCACTACTACAGCGTCTACCAGAAGATGATCGTCCGCGGCCGTGACTTCGCGGAGATCTACGACCTGGTCGGCATCCGCGTCCTCGTCGACACGGTCAGGGACTGCTACGCCGCTCTCGGCACCGTCCACGCGCGATGGAACCCGGTCCCCGGCCGGTTCAAGGACTACATCGCGATGCCGAAGTTCAACATGTACCAGTCGCTGCACACGACGGTCATCGGACCCAACGGCAAGCCCGTCGAGCTCCAGATCCGCACCTTCGACATGCACCGGCGCGCCGAGTACGGCATCGCCGCGCACTGGAAGTACAAGCAGGAGGCCGTCGCCGGCGCCTCCAAGGTCCGCGCCGACGTCCCGAAGAGGACCGGCAAGGACGACCACCTCAACGACATGGCGTGGCTGCGCCAGCTCCTCGACTGGCAGAAGGAGACCGAGGACCCCAGCGAGTTCCTGGAGTCGCTCCGCTTCGACCTCTCGCGCAACGAGGTCTTCGTCTTCACGCCCAAGGGCGACGTCATCGCGCTGCCCGCCGGCGCGACCCCCGTCGACTTCTCCTACGCGGTCCACACGGAGGTCGGCCACCGCACGATAGGAGCGCGGGTCAACGGCCGGCTCGTACCGCTCGAATCGACCCTCGACAACGGCGACCTCGTCGAGGTCTTCACCTCCAAGGCCGCCGGCGCCGGACCCTCCCGCGACTGGCTCGGCTTCGTCAAGTCCCCGCGCGCCCGCAACAAGATCCGCGCCTGGTTCTCCAAGGAGCGCCGCGACGAGGCCATCGAGCAGGGCAAGGACGCCATCGCGCGGGCCATGCGCAAGCAGAACCTGCCGATCCAGCGGATCCTGACCGGCGACTCGCTCGTCACCCTCGCCCACGAGATGCGCTACACCGACATCTCCTCGCTGTACGCGGCGATCGGCGAGGGTCATGTCACCGCCCAGTCCATCGTCCAGAAGCTGGTCCAGGCGCTCGGCGGCGAGGAGGCCGCCACCGAGGACATCGAGGAGGTCGCCCCGCCGACCCGCGGCCGCTCCAAGCGCCGTTCCAACGCGGACCCCGGTGTCGTCGTCAAGGGCGTCGAGGACGTCTGGGTGAAGCTGGCCCGCTGCTGTACGCCCGTCCCCGGCGACCCGATCATCGGATTCGTCACCCGGGGCAGTGGCGTATCGGTTCACCGCAGCGACTGTGTGAACGTCGAATCGCTCTCCCGCGAGCCGGAGCGCATCCTCGACGTCGAGTGGGCGCCCACCCAGTCCTCGGTCTTCCTGGTCGCCATCCAGGTCGAGGCCCTGGACCGCTCCCGGCTCCTCTCCGACGTCACCCGGGTCCTCTCGGACCAGCACGTCAACATCCTGTCGGCGGCCGTCCAGACGTCCCGCGACCGGGTGGCCACCTCGCGCTTCACCTTCGAGATGGGCGACCCCAAGCACCTGGGCCACGTCCTGAAGGCGGTCCGGGGTGTCGAGGGCGTCTACGACGTCTACCGAGTGACCAGCGCCCGGCGCCCGTAGGCGCCGGAGCCGTACGTACGAGGAAGGCCCCCGGCGCGATGCCGGGGGCCTTCCTCGTACGCTCACGGAGGCGTCAGCCGCCGAACTCCTCCAGGCCCTTCATGGCCTGGTCGAGCAGGGCCTGACGGCCCTCCAGCTCACGTGCGAGCTTGTCGGCCTTGGAGTCGTTCCCGGCGGCGCGGGCCGCGTCGATCTGCTTGCGCAGCTTCTCGACCGCGTCCTGGAGCTGACCGGTCAGACCCGCGGCACGCGCGCGCGCCTCCGGGTTCGTCCGGCGCCACTCGGTCTCCTCGGCCTCCTGGATCGCACGCTCCACCGTGTGCATCCGGCCCTCGACCTTCGGGCGGGCGTCACGCGGGACGTGGCCGATGGCCTCCCAGCGCTCGTTGAGGGAACGGAAGGCCGCGCGAGCCGCCTTCAGGTCCGTCACCGGGAGCAGCTTCTCGGCCTCGGTCGCGAGCTCCTCCTTCAGCTTGAGGTTCTCGGTCTGCTCCGCGTCCCGCTCGGCGAAGACCTCGCTGCGCGCCGCGAAGAAGACGTCCTGGGCGCCGCGGAAGCGGTTCCACAGGTCGTCCTCGTGCTCGCGCTGCGCCCGGCCGGCCGCCTTCCACTCCGTCATCAGGTCGCGGTAGCGGGCCGCCGTCGTCCCCCAGTCGGTGGAGTTCGACAGCGACTCCGCCTCGGCGACCAGGCGCTCCTTCGCCTTGCGGGCGTCCTCGCGCTGGGCGTCGAGCGAGGCGAAGTGGGCCTTGCGGCGCTTCGAGAACGCCGAGCGGGCGTGCGAGAAGCGGTGCCACAGCTCGTCGTCGGACTTGCGGTCCAGCCGGGGGAGACCCTTCCAGGTGTCCACGAGCGCCCGGAGCCGCTCACCCGCGGAGCGCCACTGCTCGCTCTGCGCCAGCTCCTCGGCCTCGGTGACGAGCGCCTCCTTGGCGGCCCGCGCCTCGTCGGTCTGCTTGGCCTTCTGGGCCTTGCGCTCCTCGCGGCGCGAGTCGACCGACGTGACGAGCTTGTCCAGCCGGGCGCCGAGCGCCGCCAGGTCGCCGACGGCGTGGTGCTCGTCGATCTGCTGGCGGATGTGCTCGATCGCCGTGGTGGCGTCCTTCGCCGAGAGGTCGGTGGTCCTCACGCGCTTCTCGAGGAGGCCGATCTCGACCACCAAGCCCTCGTACTTGCGCTCGAAGTAGGCCAGGGCCTCCTCAGGGGTGCCGGCCTGCCACGATCCGACGACCTTCTCACCCTCGGCCGTCCGCACGTACACGGTGCCCGTCTCGTCGACGCGGCCCCACGGGTCGCTGCTCACAGCGCCTCCTCACCATGATGCCCTCGTGGGGTGGTACCCCCCGGGCATCGTCCACAGTTTCCCGGCGGGCCTCGCCCGCCTTCCGCAGCGCGGCCGACAGGCCCACGCTGCACAACGCCCAATCTAGGCGAACGGCGGCCCGGCTGTCCGCACTCAGCGCGACCGAAATTCCACGGTCACGCCCGTGTGCGGACGCCCGGCTCACTTCTTCGCGACGGTGGCCTTCTCGACGGTGACGGGCTTCTTCGGAGCGCCGTCCGCGGCACCGTCCACGCCACCCGCCGCGGCGACGTCCTTGACCGCCTTGAGACCGGCCGCGTCCATCTTCCCGAAGGGGGTGTAGCTCGGCGGCAGCTTGCTGTCCTTGTAGACGAGGAAGAACTGCGAACCGCCCGTGCCGGGCTGCCCGGTGTTGGCCATGGCGACCGTGCCGGCCGGGTACGTCACCTTGCCGTCCGCGCCCGCCTTGCCCAGGGCGTCCAGGTTCTCGTCCGGGATGTTGTAGCCCGGGCCGCCGGTGCCCTGACCGGTCGGGTCGCCGCACTGGAGCACGAAGATGCCGTCGGTCGTCAGCCGGTGGCACTTGCTCCCGTCGAAGTACTTTTTCGCGGCGAGGTGGTGGAAGGAGTTCACCGTGCGCGGGGTCTTCGCCGCGTCCATGGCGATCGCGATGTCGCCCTCGTTGGTCTTGAGGGTCATGGTGTACGTGGCCTTGGCGTCCACGCCCATCTTCGGCTCGGGGGCCGCCGACTCGCTCTGCGAGGGCGTCGGGGCCGCCGTGGTGGGCGTGTCGCCCGAGGCGGCGTCCGAGCCCTTCGAATCCGTCAGCGCCACCGAGGCGTACACGGCGCCGCCGGCCGCCAGCACCACGGCGAGGGAGGCCGCGATGACGATGTTGCGCTGCTTCGCCTTGCGCTGCCTCTCCGCCCGGCGCTCCTGCTGCCGCGCGTACTTCTCCCTGGCAAGCTGCCGCCGCCGCTGATCGCTCGTGACCACCGGGTCCGCTCCCGTCGCTCGTCTGTTCCCGGCCTGGCCGGATGTGCCCGTACCGTATACGGGTTGGCTGTGGAACCGGCAGCGCCGGTAGGCTCTGATCTGCCACATTTCGTGATTGCCGCGAATTCCGCGCCCCCGTGCCGGACGACATCTAAGGACGAACGTGCTGATTGCCGGGTTCCCCGCCGGGGCCTGGGGGACCAATTGCTATCTGGTCGCCCCCGCCGCAGGCGAGGAGTGCGTGATCATCGACCCGGGCCACCAGGCCGCCCAGGGAGTCGAGGAGACGCTCAAGAAGCATCGGCTCAAGCCCGTCGCCGTCGTCCTCACCCATGGACACATCGACCACGTCGCCTCCGTCGTCCCGGTGTGCGGCGCCCATGACGTCCCCGCGTGGATCCACCCGTCGGACCGCTACATGATGAGCGACCCGGAGAAGGCCCTCGGCCGCTCCATCGGGATGCCCCTCATGGGCGAGCTGACCGTGGGAGAGCCCGACGACGTGCGCGAGCTCACCGACGGCGCCGAGCTGAAGCTCGCCGGTCTCGACTTCTCCGTCGCCCACGCGCCCGGTCATACCAAGGGGTCGGTGACCTTCAGGATGCCGGAGACCACGGAGATCCCCTCCGTGTTCTTCTCCGGGGACCTGCTGTTCGCCGGCTCCATCGGACGCACCGACCTTCCCGGCGGTGACATGGACGAGATGCTCGAATCGCTGGCCCGCGTGTGCCTGCCCCTCGACAACTCGACCGTGGTGCTGTCGGGACACGGTCCCCAGACGACCATCGGCCAGGAGCGCGCCACGAACCCGTATCTGCGGGACGTGGCCGCCGGCCTCGGGAGTGCGAAGGCTCCCCGACGAGGAATGTGACGAAGATCCACGTGAGTACCTTCAAGGCCCCCAAGGGCACCTACGACCTGCTGCCGCCCCGCTCCGCGACGTTCCTCGCGGTGCGCGAGGCGATCTCCACGCCGCTGCGGAACTCCGGCTACGGCTACGTCGAGACCCCCGGCTTCGAGGACGTGAAGCTGTTCTCCCGCGGTGTCGGCGAGTCCACGGACATCGTGTCCAAGGAGATGTACACCCTCACGACCAGGGGCGGCGACGAGCTGGCCCTGCGGCCGGAGGGCACCGCCTCCGTCCTGCGCGCGGCGCTCCAGGGCAACCTGCACAAGCTCGGCAACCTCCCCGTCAAGCTCTGGTACTCCGGCTCGTACTACCGGTACGAGCGGGCCCAGGCGGGCCGCTACCGCCACTTCTCGCAGGTCGGCGCCGAGGCGATCGGCGCCGAGGACCCGGCTCTCGACGCCGAGCTGATCATCCTGGCCGACCAGGCGTACCGCTCGCTCGGCCTGCAGAACTTCCGCATCCTGCTGAACTCGCTCGGCGACAAGGAGTGCCGCCCCGTCTACCGGGAGGCCCTCCAGACCTTCCTGCGAGGCCTCGACCTCGACGAGGAGACCCTGCGCCGCGCCGAGATCAACCCGCTGCGCGTCCTCGACGACAAGCGCGAGGCCGTGCAGAAGCAGCTGACCGAGGCGCCGCTCCTGCGCGACTACCTCTGCGACGCGTGCAAGACGTACCACGAGGAGGTGCGCGCCCTGATCACCGCGGCGGGCGTCGTCTTCGAGGACGACGCCAAGCTGGTCCGCGGCCTCGACTACTACACCCGCACCACCTTCGAGTTCGTCCACGGCGGTCTCGGCTCGCAGTCGGCGGTCGGCGGCGGCGGTCGCTACGACGGCCTCTCCGAGATGATCGGCGGCCCCGCGCTGCCGTCGGTGGGCTGGGCGCTCGGCGTGGACCGCACGGTCCTCGCCCTGGAGGCGGAGGGCATCGAGCTCGACATCCCCGCCGCCACCAGCGTCTTCGCCGTCGCCATCGGCGACGAGGCGCGCCGCCTGCTCTTCGGCAAGGTGACCGAGCTCCGCAGGCAGGGCGTCGCCGCCGACTTCTCCTTCGGCGGCAAGGGCCTCAAGGGCGCCATGAAGGACGCCAACCGCTCGGGCGCCCGGCTCGCCGTCGTCGCCGGTGAGCGCGACCTCGCCGAGGGCGTCGTCCAGCTCAAGGACATGGAGTCCGGCGAGCAGCAGGCCGTCGCCGTGGACGCCCTGGTGGACGCGGTGCTGGCCAAGCTGGCCTGACGGACCGTACGGAACGGAGGGGCCCGGACCGCGTGACGTGGTCCGGGCCCCTCCGCGCGTGTCCGGGAGGGGGCGGGCCCGCGTCCTTATGTCCACCGAACGGTGGACACACAGCCCGGTGCGGCAGAATGTTCGTGCCCACAAGGCCCGCGAGCGAGGGAAACAGGTGACATGGCGAAGGCAGCGGTGGACGAGGTCGCGTCCGGCCGGGACGGCGGCGGCACGATCGGGGCGAGCCGGGCCTTCTCCTGGCTGCTCGTGATCACCGGAGCGGCCGGACTGCTCGCCTCCTGGGTCATCACGATCGACAAGATCAAGCTCCTGGAGGACCCGAACTTCACTCCGGGCTGCAGCCTCAACCCGATCGTCTCCTGCGGCAACATCATGAAGAGCGAGCAGGCCGCGGTCTTCGGGTTCCCCAACCCGATGCTCGGCCTCGTCACGTACGCCATGGTCATCGCGATCGGCGTCGGCCTGCTCGCGGGCGCCCGCTACCGCCGCTGGTACTGGCTCGGGCTCAACGCCGGCACGCTCTTCGGCGTCGGTTTCTGCACCTGGCTCATGTACCAGTCGCTGTACGAGATCAACTCGCTCTGCCTGTGGTGCTGCCTGGCCTGGGTCGCCACCATCGTCATGTTCTGGTACGTGACCTCGCACAACGTCCGGCACGGTGTCATCCCCGCCCCCAGGGGCCTCAGGACCTTCTTCGACGAGTTCACCTGGCTCCTGCCCGTCCTGCACGTCGGGATCATCGGCATGCTGATCCTGACCCGCTGGTGGGACTTCTGGACCAGCTGACGGCGGCGGCACTGTCGGTGGCGTGACCTAGGCTTCATGACTGTGGAGCCCGACCTCTTTACCGCAGCCGCCGAAGACCGCCAGGAGAAGGACCCGTCCAGCAGCCCGCTGGCCGTCCGGATGCGTCCCCGCACCCTCGACGAGGTGGTGGGCCAGCAGCACCTGCTGAAGCCCGGCTCACCGCTGCGCCGACTCGTGGGAGACGGCGACGGCGGCCCAGCCGGTGCCTCCTCGGTGATCCTCTGGGGCCCGCCCGGCATCGGGAAGACCACCCTGGCCTACGTGGTGTCGAAGGCCACCAACAAGCGCTTCGTGGAGCTCTCGGCGATCACCGCCGGCGTCAAGGAGGTCCGGGCCGTCATCGAGGGCGCCCGACGCGCCGCCGGCGGCTACGGCAAGGAGACCGTCCTCTTCCTCGACGAGATCCACCGCTTCTCCAAGGCCCAGCAGGACTCCCTCCTGCCCGCCGTGGAGAACCGCTGGGTGACGCTCATCGCCGCCACCACCGAGAACCCCTACTTCTCGATCATCTCCCCCCTGCTCTCCCGCTCGCTGCTCCTCACCCTGGAGCCGCTCACCGACGGGGACCTGCGCGGCCTCCTCGACCGGGCGCTCACCGACGAGCGGGGGCTCGGCGGGGCCGTGACCCTGCCGGAGGACGCCGAGGCCCACCTCCTCCGGGTCGCCGGCGGCGACGCCCGGCGCGCCCTGACCGCCCTGGAGGCGGCGGCCGGCGCCGCCATCGCCAAGCGCGAGCCGGAGATCACCCTCCAGACGGTCGAGGAGACCGTCGACCGCGCGGCCGTGAAGTACGACCGGGACGGCGACCAGCACTACGACGTGGCCAGCGCCCTCATCAAGTCCATCCGCGGCTCGGACGTGGACGCGGCCCTGCACTACCTGGCCCGGATGATCGAGGCGGGGGAGGACCCGCGCTTCATCGCCCGGCGCCTGATGATCTCGGCGAGCGAGGACATCGGCCTCGCCGACCCGAACGCGCTACCGATCGCCGTCGCCGCCGCGCAGGCCGTCGCCATGATCGGCTTCCCGGAGGCCGCGCTCACCTTGAGCCACGCCACGATCGCCCTGGCCCTGGCCCCGAAGTCGAACGCGGCGACGACCGCGATCGGCGCCGCCCTGGCGGACGTGCGCAACGGCCTCGCGGGCTCGGTCCCGCCCCACCTCCGCGACGGCCACTACAAGGGCGCGGCCAAGCTCGGCCACGCCCAGGGGTACGTGTACCCGCACGACGTGCCGGGCGGCATCGCGGCCCAGCAGTACGCCCCCGACGAGGTCCGGAGCCGCCGGTACTACGAACCCACCCGCTACGGGGCGGAGGCACGCTACGCGGACGTGGTGGAGCGGGTGCGGGCACGGCTGAAGGGCGACGAGTAGCAGCCGTCGTACGGCGTGCCTACGCTCGCCCCATGATCCGTACCGCCGATGTGCTGGTCCTGGCCGCCGTCGTGGCCGGATGCGCGCCCGCCCGGGCGCCGGTGGACGTGCCGGCCGACCCCTCCGCCGTCCCCCTCGTCGGCGCCGGCTTCCCGCCGACGGCGGCGGAGGCCAGGACGCGGCTCGCCGCGCTGGAGGTGGCCTGGGGGAAGAACCGGCAGACGTACGAGCGCTCCGCGTTCGGCGACGGCTGGTCCGACGAGACCGACGCCCCCGGCGGGCGCAACGGCTGCGACACCCGGGACGACGTGCTGCGCCGGGACCTCACCGAGGTGCGGCTCGGCGACCGGAACCGGTACGTCGTCCTCTCGGGCGTCCTGCTCGCCACCGACAAGCAGACCAACCAGGAGAAGAGCAGCAAGACCCCGGACAAGTGGAGGCCCCCCGCGTACGGCGTACTGGTGCGAGTACGGCCGGCGCTGGACCGGGATCAAGGCGAAGTACGGCCTGACGGTCTCCCCGCCCGAGAAGGAGGCCGTCCGGGAGCTCCTCGCCACCTGCGGCTGAGGCTCTCGGGCCCGGTGCGAGGGTGACTCGCGGACCCGGTACACTGGTCCGGATTGCTGCGTCCCGTGTCCGACCCCGGTCGGCGCCACCAGAACGGGACAGTCAGCCGGAGACCCGGCCCTCGGGCGGGGTTTCCAGGAGCGTCGCGCACCTTCGAAGGTGTCGCGTGCCACCCATCACCACCCGGATTCCCGGGAGCGGCGATGGGTCGTTCGCGTGCTGCACGTATGTGCCCAGACCTGGGAGCGGCTGCCCGACAGGTTCGTCTTGTACGGACCGGACGGGTTTCCCGGCTGCGGATGCGACCTCCCCTAACCCTGGTGAAGCCGTTTTCGTATCAATGAGAGAGGTTGGTTCATGCCGAACCAGTCCCGTCCCAAGGTCAAGAAGTCGCGTGCCCTCGGCATCGCGCTGACCCCGAAGGCCGTCAAGTACTTCGAGGCCCGCCCCTACCCGCCGGGCGAGCACGGCCGTGGCCGCAAGCAGAACTCGGACTACAAGGTCCGTCTGCTCGAGAAGCAGCGTCTGCGCGCCCAGTACGACATCAGCGAGCGCCAGATGGCGCGCGCCTACGACCGTGCCAAGAAGGCCGAGGGCAAGACGGGCGAGGCGCTGGTCGTCGAGCTCGAGCGTCGCCTCGACGCCCTGGTCCTGCGTTCGGGCATTGCCCGCACCATCTACCAGGCCCGCCAGATGGTCGTCCACGGCCACATCCAGGTCAACGGTGGCAAGGTCGACAAGCCGTCGTTCCGCGTCCGTCCCGACGACGTCGTGATGGTCCGCGAGCGCAGCCGCACCAAGCCGCTGTTCGAGATGGCCCGTGAGGGTGGCTTCGCCGCCGACGGCGAGACCCCGCGCTACCTGCAGGTCAACCTGAAGGCCCTGGCCTTCCGCCTCGACCGCGACCCGAACCGCAAGGAAATCCCGGTCATCTGCGACGAGCAGCTGGTCGTCGAGTACTACGCCCGCTGATCCCAGCAACGGCGCAGTACCACCCACGCGGTGTTCAGCCCGCCGCTTCCCTGCCCTTTCCGGTGGGGGAGCCGGCGGGCTTCCGCGTTCCCGGGACCGCCGCCGACCTGGCCGTACGGAACGGACGCGGAGCCGACCGCCCGGCCGTCCCCGCCGGGCCGCCGACAGCCGGACCCCGATGGTGCGCGAGCGCCCGCTCCACCGCCGCGTCCAAGGAGAGCCCCAGCCCCTCGCGGAACGCCACGGCGTACGCCTCCGCCCCCAGCGCCGCCCCCGCGTGCTGCTCGCACAGCGCCCTCGGCCCGTTGAACGAGGCGGAGCCGAAGAGCCGGATCCCCACCGTGTCCCAGACCGGCACCGTCGCGCCCTGCAGCACCGCCGCCTCCACCGCGTCGCCCTCGCTCACCGTCACCAGCGCGAGAAGCTCGATCGCCAGGACAAGACCGACCTGGTCGCGGAAGGTGTGGTTGATCGTCACGCACTCGTCGAGCAGCTGCCGCGCCTCCCCGAACGCACCCCGGGTCCACGCCGAGAACGCGAGCACGTAGAGCGCGTACGCCCTGGTCCAGCGCTCCCCGCGCTCCTCGCAGACCTCCCGCACCTCCCGGCAGATCGCGACCGCACCCTCCAGATCGCCGCCGAAGGCCCGCGCCATCGCCAGCTCGACCTGCCCCATCAGCACGTTGCTGTTCAGCTCGCCGAGTTCCCGGTACGACTCCAGGGCCCGCCCGATCAGCTCCTCCGCCCGCGGCATGTCGTCCGAGAGCAGCGCCAGACAGCCCATCCGGTGCGTCGCGTACGCCTCCGCCAGCGCGTTCCCGGAGGCCCTGGCCCGCTCCCGGCACTCGTGGAGCGCCGCCACCGCGGCCGTGCCGTCCCCCTGGAGGATCGTCACGTACCCGAGCACCCACAGCGCCTTCAGCCGGGCCTCCTCGTGCCCGGACTCCAGCGCCAGGGCCCGCTCCAGCCAATGCCGGCCCTCCGAGAGACGCCCGCAGCCGACCCAGGCGAACCAGAGCGTGCCCGCCAGGTGCTGGGCGAGATGTGCGTCGTCCGGGAGTTCGAGACACAGGTCGAGGGCCGCCCGCAGGTTCGGCAGGGCCGCGTCCGTCCGGGCCGCGACCTCCGCCTGACGCGGGCTGAACCACTCCAGCTCGCACCAGGTCGCGAGCCCCATGTACCAGTCGCGGTGCCGTCGCCGCAGCCGCTCCGTGTCGCCGAGCGCGTCCAGCCACTCCGCCCCGTAGGCCGCGACCGTGTCGAGGATCCGGTAGCCGGGGCCGGCGGGCGTGTCCTCCCGCGCCACCAGCGACTGCGCGAGCAGCCCGCCGAGCAGGTCGAGGATCCGGTCCGGCGGCAGTTCCGGACCGCCGCACACGTACTCGACCGCCTCCAGGTCGAAGGGACCGGCGAAGACGGACAGCCGCGCCCACAGCAGGCGCTCCTCCGGGGTGCACAGCTCGTGGCTCCAGCCGATCGCCGTCCGCAGGGTCTGGTGGCGGGGGAGCGCCCCGCGCGCGCCGACCGTGAGCAGCCGGAAGCGGTCGTCCAGGCGGCACAGCATCTGCTCGACGGAGAGGAGGGGCAGCCGGCCGGCCGCCAGTTCGAGGGCGAGCGGGATGCCGTCGAGTCGACGGCAGAGTTCGCGCACGGCCGCGGACGCGGGGGAGTCGTGCGCGGAGCCGGGTACGCCGGCTTCGTGCACGGAGCGACGGACGGAGTCGCGTAAGGGGAGGTCAAGTACGGAGTCGCGTACGGCGAGATCGTGAACGGGCACCACCGGCGCGCCCGCCTCCGCCGCCCGCTCCGCGAGCAGCGCCACCGCGTCCGCCTCGCCCATCGGCGCCAGCCGGAACACGGCCTCGCCCGCCACCCGCAGCGGACGGCGGCCCACCGCGAGCACCGTCAGCCCGGGAGCGTGCGCGAGCAGTTCCCGCACCAGCGGCGCGCAGCTCTCCACCAGGTGCTCGAAACCGTCGAGCACCAACAGGAGCCGCCGCTCCGCGAGATGCTCGACCAGGACCTCGCGCGGGCCACGCAGCGTGTGATCGGTCAGCCCGAGCGCCTCGACCAGGGCGTGCTCCACCAGATCCGGATCGCGGAGCGGTGCGAGCTCGGCGAGCCGCACCTCGTCGCCGTAGCGTTTCTGCGCCCCCGAGGCGGCACGCAGTGCGAGCCTCGTCTTGCCGACCCCACCCACCCCGACGACCGTGACGAGGCGCGAATCCTCGAGGAGTCGCGCCAGTTCGGCCTGCTCGGCGGCCCGTCCGACGAACCGGTTCGGCTCCGCCGGGAGATTGCTCCGTCGCATGGGACACGGAGCGTACTCATTCGCACGCGCTCCGTACAATCGGATTCCGTAACTCCCTTCCCGGCGGCCGTAATGCGGTACGGCCGGACGGCGCGGGCGCGATAGGGTCGGGTGACTACTTTTGACAAGGGCCCGAAGGGCCGACGACAGCAGAGAGCGGTGCAGAGTGACCGGTGGAGAGGTTGCCGGGATCCTGGTGGCCGTCTTCTGGGCGATCCTGGTCTCCTTCCTCGCCGTGGTGCTGGTGAGGCTGGCGCAGACGCTCAGGGCGACCACCAAGCTGGTGGCGGACGTGACCGAGCAGGCCGTTCCCCTGCTCGCGGACGCCTCCGCGACCGTGCGCTCCGCACAGACCCAGCTCGACCGGGTCGACGCCATCGCCTCGGACGTCCAGGAGGTCACCTCCAACGCGTCCGCGCTCTCCTCCACCGTCGCCTCCACCTTCGGCGGCCCGCTCGTCAAGGTGGCCGCGTTCGGCTACGGCGTGCGCAAGGCGCTCGGCCGCGGCCGGGAGGCCGAGGGCGTGCCGGCGGCCACCTCGCGACGTACTGTGATCGTCGGCCGTACGGTGCCGTCCGCACGGCGCCGGAAGCAGAAGGGCTGAGACGCCATGTTCCGCCGCACGTTCTGGTTCACGGCCGGCGCAGCCGCCGGCGTATGGGCCACCACCAAGGTCAACCGCAAGCTGAAGCAGCTGACCCCCGAGAGCCTCGCCGCCCAGGCGGCGGACAAGGCCGTCGAGGCAGGTCACCGGCTCAAGGACTTCGCCCTCGACGTGAGGGCGGGCATGCTCCAGCGGGAGACCGAACTGGGCGAGGCACTCGGCCTGGACGGCCCCCCGGTCGACAACGACCGGGATCGCGAGCTTCCGGCACCCCGCCGCAGGGCGGCGCTCGACCACACCGCGCCCCCGACCACGACGTATTCAATCCCCACGATCTCGTACAACCGGAATGAGGACCACTGATGGAGTCGGCTGAAATCCGCCGCCGCTGGCTGAGCTTCTTCGAGGAGCGCGGGCACACCGTCGTCCCTTCGGCGTCGCTCATCGCGGACGACCCGACTCTGCTGCTCGTCCCGGCCGGCATGGTGCCCTTCAAGCCCTACTTCCTGGGTGAGGTCAAGCCGCCCTTCTCGCGCGCCTCCAGCGTGCAGAAGTGCGTGCGGACGCCCGACATCGAGGAAGTCGGCAAGACCACCCGCCACGGCACGTTCTTCCAGATGTGCGGCAACTTCTCCTTCGGCGACTACTTCAAGGAAGGCGCCATCAAGCTCGCCTGGGAGCTGCTGACCACCTCGGTGGAGCACGGCGGCTACGGGCTGGAGCCGGAGAAGCTCTGGATCACCGTCTACCAGGAGGACGACGAGGCCGAGCAGATCTGGCGCGACGTCGTCGGCGTCCCCGCCGAGCGCATCCAGCGCCTCGGCAAGAAGGACAACTACTGGTCGATGGGCGTCCCCGGACCCTGCGGCCCGTGCTCCGAGATCAACTACGACCGCGGCCCCGAGTTCGGCGTCGAGGGCGGCCCGGCCGTCAACGACGAGCGGTACGTGGAGATCTGGAACCTGGTCTTCATGCAGTACGAGCGCGGTGAGGGCTCGGGCAAGGACGACTTCCCGATCCTCGGCGAGCTGCCGTCGAAGAACATCGACACGGGCCTCGGTCTCGAGCGCCTGGCGATGATCCTCCAGGGCGTCCAGAACATGTACGAGACGGACACCCTCCAGGTCGTCATCGACAAGGCCACCGAGCTCACCGGCGTCGCCTACGGCAAGTCCCACGACAGCGACGTCTCGCTGCGCGTGGTCGCCGACCACATGCGTACGTCCGTCATGCTCATCGGCGACGGCGTCACCCCCGGCAACGAGGGCCGCGGCTACGTGCTGCGCCGCATCATGCGCCGCGCCGTCCGCAACATGCGCCTGCTCGGCGCCACCGGCCCGGTCGTCCAGGACCTCGTCGACACCGTGATCAACACGATGGGCGAGCAGTACCCGGAGCTGGTCACCGACCGCAAGCGCATCGAGACCGTCGCCCTCGCCGAAGAGGCCGCCTTCCTGAAGGCCCTCAAGGGCGGCACGAACATCCTCGACACCGCCGTGACCGAGACCAAGGCCGCCGGCGGCACGGTCCTCTCCGGCGACAAGGCGTTCCTGCTCCACGACACCTGGGGCTTCCCGATCGACCTCACCCTGGAGATGGCCTCCGAGCAGGGCCTCTCCGTGGACGAGGACGGCTTCCGCCGCCTGATGAAGGAGCAGCGGGACCGCGCCAAGGCCGACGCCAAGGCCAAGAAGACCGGTCACGCCGACATGACCGCGTACCGGGAGATCGCCGACGGCAACGGCGCCACCGAGTTCACCGGCTACACCAACCTGGAGGGCGAGACCACGGTCGTCGGTCTCCTCGTCAACGGTGTCCCCTCGCCGGCCGCCTCCGAGGGCGACGACGTCGAGGTCGTCCTCGACCGCACCCCGTTCTACGCCGAGGGCGGCGGCCAGATCGCCGACCAGGGACGGATCAAGCTGCACAGCGGCGCGGTCATCGAGATCCGCGACGTCCAGCAGCCCGTTCCCGGTGTCTCCGTGCACAAGGGTTCCGTGCAGGTCGGCGAGGTGACCGTGGGCGCCACCGCCTACGCCACCATCGACGTGCGCCGCCGCCGGGCCATCGCCCGCGCCCACTCGGCCACCCACCTGACCCACCAGGCGCTGCGTGACGCCCTCGGCCCGACGGCCGCCCAGGCCGGTTCCGAGAACCAGCCCGGCCGCTTCCGCTTCGACTTCGGTTCGCCGAACGCCGTCCCCGGCACGGTCCTCACGGACGTCGAGCAGAAGATCAACGAGGTCCTCTCGCGCGAGCTCGAGGTCCACGCCGAGGTCATGCCGATCAACGAGGCCAAGCGCCAGGGCGCCATCGCCGAGTTCGGCGAGAAGTACGGCGAGCAGGTCCGCGTCGTCACCATCGGCGACTTCTCCAAGGAGCTGTGCGGCGGCACGCACGTCGGCAACACCTCCCAGCTGGGCCTGGTGAAGCTGCTCGGCGAGTCGTCCATCGGCTCCGGCGTGCGCCGTATCGAGGCCCTCGTGGGTGTCGACGCGTACAACTTCCTGGCCCGCGAGCACACGGTCGTCGCCCAGCTCCAGGAGCTGGTCAAGGGCCGCCCGGAGGAGCTGCCGGAGAAGATCTCGGCCATGCTCGGCAAGTTGAAGGACGCCGAGAAGGAGATCGAGAAGTTCCGCGCGGAGAGGGTCCTCCAGGCCGCCGCCGGTCTCGTCGATTCCGCCCAGGACATCCGCGGCCTCGCCCTCGTCACGGGCCAGGTCCAGGACGGCACCGGCGCCGACGACCTGCGCAAGCTGGTCCTCGACATCCGCGGCCGCTTCCCGTCCGACCGTCCGGCCGTCGTCGCCCTGTTCACCACGGCCAACGGCAAGCCGCTCACGGTCATCGCCACCAACGAGGCCGCCCGCGAGCGCGGTCTCAAGGCCGGCGAGCTGGTCCGCACGGCCGCCAAGACCCTCGGTGGCGGTGGCGGCGGCAAGCCGGACGTCGCCCAGGGCGGCGGTACGAACCCGGAGGCCGTCGGCGAGGCCATCGCCGCCGTCGAGCGTCTCGTGGTGGAGACGGCGTGACGATGCGTCGCGGCCGCCGTATCGCGGTCGATGTCGGGGACGCCCGGATCGGGGTCGCCTCGTGCGACCCCGACGGGGTCCTCGCCACGCCGGTGGAGACCGTGCCGGGACGTGACGTCCCGGCCGCCCACCGGCGGCTCCGCCAGATCGTCGAGGAGTACGAGCCCATCGAGGTCGTCGTGGGCCTGCCCCGCTCGCTCAGCGGGCGGGAGGGTCCGGCCGCGACCAAGGTCAGGGCCTTCGCCCGCGAGATGGCCAAGGGCATCGCGCCCGTGCCGGTCCGGCTGGTCGACGAGCGGATGACGACGGTCACCGCGACCCAGGGGCTGCGGGCCTCGGGAGTCAAGGCGAAGAAGGGGCGGTCCGTCATCGACCAGGCCGCTGCCGTGATCATCCTGCAAGCAGCTCTTGAGTCCGAACGGGTATCAGGTAATCCGCCCGGCGAGGGCGTCGAAGTGGTCATCTGATCGCGATACGGTAACGTTCCGCGCGATGCGGCGGTGTTCGAACAACTGCCGCACTACGTAGAGGCGGATCGTCCGGAAGCCTCGCGGCTGTTTGGGGATCGATGACTGAGTATGGCCGGAGCCCCGGCTCCGAACCGTGGCACCCCACGGACCCGTTGTACGGGGACCAGGGGTGGGAAGGTCAGCAGCAGTACCCGCACCCGCAGCAGGCGAGCCAGTACGGCCAGGGCGGCGGCCAGGGGTACGAGGACCCTGCGTACCAGCAGCAGTACCAGCAGCCTCAGTACCAAGAGCAGCAGCAGTACCAGGACCCGCAGCAGCACCAGGGCTATGTGGATCCGCAGTATCAGCAGCAGCTGCAGGCGCAGCAGTACCAGCAGCAGCAACAACAACAGCACCACCACCAGCAACACCAGCAGCAGTACGGGACGGGGTACCCGGGCGGTTACGACACGCCCGGGAACCTCGGACAGCAGTACGACGGCGGCTGGGAGTCGGGCCAGGCCGCGATGGCGTACGGCGGGCCCCCGGCCGATCCGTACGGCGGCCAGAACCCCGACCTCTACGGCACCCCCCAGGCGTACCCGCCGCCCCAGCCCCCCGGCCACCGGCAGAACCCGCCGGAGCCGGTGATCGACTGGGCGCCGGAGGAAGAGGCGCGCCCGGAGCCGGAGGAGGAGCAGCACCCCTTCTTCACGGGCGCCGAAGACTCGGACGACGACCGCGACGACCGCGGCAGGCGTGACGAGCACGACGACTACGACGAGTACGAGGACGAGCCCGCTCCCGGACGCGGCTCCCGCGGCGGCGACCGCGAGCGCCGGAGCAAGGCGAAGAAACGCAAGGGCAAGAACGGCGTGGCCTGCCTCGTCGTCGCGGCCGTGCTGGTCGGCGGCGTCGGCGGCATCGGCTACTTCGGCTACCAGTTCTGGCAGGGCCAGTTCGCCGCGGCACCCGACTTCACGGGCGCCGGAAGCGGTGAGGTCCAGGTCGAGATCCCGAAGGACTCTGGTGGCTACCAGATCGGCAACATCCTGAAGAAGGCGGGCGTCGTCAAGAGCGTCGACGCCTTCGTCTCGGCGCAGGGAAAGAACCCCAAGGGGCTCTCCATCCAGGCTGGCGTCTACACGCTGAAGAAGGAGATGTCGGCCGAGAGCGCGGTCTCCCTCATGCTCAACCCGGTGAGCCAGGCCAACCTGGTCATCCCCGAGGGCAAGCGCAACACCTGGGTCTACGACCAGCTCGACAAGCGCCTCGACCTCAAGGCCGGCACCACCAAGGGCATCGCCCAGGCGAAGGCGGACTCCCTGGGTCTGCCCGACTGGGCCAAGAACCATCCCGACGTCAAGGACCCGCTGGAAGGATTCCTCTTCCCGGCGAGCTACCCGGTCGCGAAGGGCACGAAGCCCGAGGACGTCCTCCGCAAGATGGTCTCGCGCGCGAACGCGGAGTACCTCAAGCTCGACATGGACGCGAAGGCCAAGGCACACGGCCTGGAAGGGCCCTGGGAGCTGCTGACGGTCGCGAGCCTCGTGCAGGTCGAGGGCAAGTACAAGCACGACTTCGACAAGGTCGCGCGGGTCGTCTACAACCGGCTCAAGCCGAACAACGTCGAGACCGTGGGCCGTCTGGAGTTCGACTCGACGGTGAACTACTTCAGGGGCACGAGCACCCTCGACGTCGGCACGGTCGAGGAGATGCGCAAGATCAAGGATCCGTACAACACGTACGCGTTCGACGTGAAGGGCCTCATTCCCGGTCCCATCAGCAACCCCGGCATCGAGGCGCTGAACTCGGCGATGAACCCGGCCGACGGCCCGTGGTACTACTTCGTGTCGATCAACGAGAACAAGACGGTCTTCTCCGTGACCCTCAAGGAGCACAACAAGAACGTCGCGGAGTACGAGAAGGAACGGGAACAGGGCCAGTGAGCAAGCAGCACCGCGCGGCCGTCCTCGGTTCGCCGATCGCCCACTCGCTCTCCCCGGTCCTGCACCGGGCGGCCTATGCCGAGCTGGGCCTCGACGACTGGTCGTACGACCGGTTCGAGGTCGACGAGGCCGCACTGCCCGGCTTCGTCGGCGAGCTGGACGACAGCTGGGCCGGACTGTCGTTGACCATGCCGCTCAAGCGGGCGATCATCCCGCTGCTCGACGAGGTCAGCGACACGGCCGCCTCCGTGGAGGCCGTCAACACGGTCGTCTTCCGGGAGGACGGCCGCCGCGTCGGCGACAACACCGACATCCCCGGCATGATCGCCGCCCTGCGCGAGCGGGGCGTCGAGAAGGTGGAGTCCGCCGCGATCCTCGGCGCCGGAGCCACCGCCTCCTCGGCGCTCGCGGCACTCGCCCGCGTCTGTGCGGGCCCCGTCACGGCCTACGTCCGCAGCGAGGCGCGCGCGGAGGAGATGCGCGGCTGGGGCGAACGGCTCGGGGTGGACGTCCGTACCGCCGACTGGGAGAGCGCGGCCGAGGCCTTCGCCGCCCCGCTGGTCATCGCGACCACCCCGGCCGGCACCACGAACGCCCTCGCCGCCGCCGTCCCCGACGCCGTCGGCACGCTCTTCGACGTCCTGTACGACCCCTGGCCGACCGCCCTCGCCGCGGCCTGGTCGGACCGCGGCGGCAAGGTCGTCGGCGGCCTCGACCTCCTCGTCCATCAGGCCGTCCTCCAGGTCGAGCAGATGACGGGCCGCACGCCCGCCCCGCTCGCGGCGATGCGGGCGGCGGGAGAGCGGGCCCTGGCCGCCAGGTAGGCTCGCGTGCGTGCGCCGGACCGATCGGCGCACGAGGGGGTACGGGGGACATGGACGAGGAACTGGTGCTGGCGTCCAAGTGGGACGTCGGCTTCGACGTGGTGCGTTTTCTCTGGGTGGGGTTCTTCAGCAGCCTGCCCCCGTGGGCGCGGTACACGGTGCTCGCGCTGTTCTGCGCGACCCTGGTGTACGGCTTCGTCTCCTGGCTGCGGAACCGTTCCGGCTCCGCCCCGGAGGCCGACCCGGATGCCCAGGAGACCGCCCCGGATGCCGCGGAGAGCACGTCGGACGCCCAGGAGACCGTCCAGGATGGTGAGACCCGCGTCCGATAGCTGGACCGGAGGCCGGGCGACCGGCCCGGACGTGGGAGGATCGGACACGGCGGGCCCGGGCCGCGCACCCGGCCGCGCCGTCGCAGTACCCAGGCGCGAGCATGAGGAGCATCGTTGAGCAGGTTGCGTTGGCTGACCGCTGGGGAATCCCACGGACCCGCGCTGGTCGCGACGCTGGAGGGTCTTCCCGCCGGCGTCCCCGTCACCACCGAGCTGGTGGCGGACCACCTCGCGCGGCGTCGACTCGGCTATGGGCGCGGCGCCCGGATGAAGTTCGAGCAGGACGAGGTCACCTTCCTCGGCGGTGTCCGTCACGGGCTCTCCCTCGGCTCCCCGATCGCCGTCATGGTCGGCAACACCGAGTGGCCCAAGTGGGAGACGGTCATGTCGGCCGACCCGGTCGACCCGGCCCTGCTCAAGGAGACGGGCCGCAACGCGCCCCTGACCCGGCCCCGGCCCGGCCACGCCGACCTCGCCGGCATGCAGAAGTACGGCTTCGACGAGGCCCGCCCGATCCTGGAGCGCGCCAGCGCCCGGGAGACCGCGGCCCGCGTCGCCCTCGGCGCCGTCGCCCGCTCCTTCATCAAGGAGGCCGCGGGCATCGAGATCGTCTCGCACGTCGTCGAACTGGCCGCCGCCAAGGCGCCGTACGGCGTCTACCCGACGCCCGGCGACGTCGAGAAGCTCGACGCCGACCCGGTCCGCTGCCTCGACGCCGACGCGTCGAAGGCGATGGTCGCCGAGATCGACCAGGCCCACAAGGACGGCGACACCCTCGGCGGAGTGGTGGAGGTCCTCGCGTACGGCGTGCCCGTCGGCCTCGGCTCGCACGTCCACTGGGACCGGCGCCTCGACGCCCGGCTCGCCGCCGCCCTCATGGGCATCCAGGCCATCAAGGGTGTCGAGGTCGGCGACGGCTTCGAGCTCGCCCGCGTGCCCGGCTCGAAGGCTCACGACGAGATCGTCCGTACCGAGGACGGCATCAAGCGCACCTCCGGCCGCGCCGGCGGCACCGAGGGCGGTCTGACCACCGGCGAGCTGCTGCGCGTCCGTGCCGCGATGAAGCCGATCGCGACCGTCCCGCGCGCCCTCGCCACGATCGACGTCGTCACCGGCGAGGCCACGGCCGCCCACCACCAGCGCTCCGACGTGTGCGCCGTCCCCGCCGCCGGCATCGTCGCCGAGGCCATGGTCGCGCTCGTCCTCGCGGACGCCGTCGTCGAGAAGTTCGGCGGCGACAGCGTCCCGGAGACCCGCCGCAACGTGCAGTCGTACCTCGACAACCTGCGCATCCGGTGACCGCCGGACCGCTGGTCGTCCTCGTCGGACCCATGGGGTCCGGCAAGTCCACGGTGGGCGCGCTCCTGGCCGAACGGCTCGGCGCGCCCTACCGGGACACCGACGCCGACATCGTCGCCGCCGAGGGCCGGGAGATCTCCGACATCTTCGTCGAGGACGGCGAGGAGCACTTCCGCGCCCTGGAGCGGGCCGCGGTCGCCACGGCCGTCGCCGAGCACGAGGGCGTCCTCGCCCTGGGCGGCGGCGCGGTCCTCGACGAGGGCACCCGTGGCCTGCTGGCCGGGCTGCCCGTCGCGTACCTCTCGATGGACGTCGAGGAGGCGGTCCGCCGCGTCGGCCTCAACACCGCCAGGCCGCTGCTCGCCGTGAACCCGCGCCGCCAGTGGCGCGAGCTGATGGACGCGCGCCGCCACCTCTACACCGAAGTCGCACGAGTGGTCGTCACCACCGACGACCGCACCCCCGAAGAGGTCGCGGACGCGGTCCTCTCGGCACTGGATCTGAAGAAGGACGCATGACGACGGACCAGGAAACGACCCGTATCCAGGTCGCGGGCAGCGCGGGCACGGAGCCGTACGAGGTGCTGGTCGGCCGGCAGCTGCTCGGCGAGCTCCCGGCACTGATCGGCTCGCGGGCCAAGCGGGTCGCCGTGATCCACCCGGAGGCGCTCGCCGACACCGGCGAGGCGCTCCGTGCCGACCTCGCCGACCAGGGCTTCGAGGCCGTCGCCATCCAGGTGCCGAACGCGGAGGAGGCGAAGACCGCCGAGGTCGCCGCCTACTGCTGGAAGGCGCTGGGCCAGACCGGCTTCACCCGGACCGACGTCATCGTCGGCGTCGGCGGCGGCGCGACCACCGACCTCGCGGGCTTCGTGGCCGCGACCTGGCTGCGCGGTGTGCGCTGGATCGCCGTACCGACCACGGTCCTCGCCATGGTCGACGCGGCCGTCGGCGGCAAGACGGGCATCAACACCGCCGAGGGCAAGAACCTCGTCGGCGCCTTCCACCCGCCGGCGGGCGTCATCTGCGACCTCGCCGCGCTCGACTCGCTGCCGGTGCACGACTACGTCAGCGGGCTCGCCGAGATCATCAAGGCCGGCTTCATCGCCGACCCCGTGATCCTCGACCTCGTCGAGGAGGACCCGCAGGCCGCCCGCACGCCCGCGGGCCCGCACACCGCCGAGCTGATCGTCCGGTCCATCCAGGTCAAGGCGGACGTCGTCTCCGGCGACCTCAAGGAGTCCGGCCGCCGCGAGATCCTCAACTACGGCCACACGCTGGCCCACGCCATCGAGAAGAACGAGCGGTACAAGTGGCGGCACGGCGCCGCCGTCTCCGTCGGCATGGTGTTCGCCGCCGAGCTCGGCCGGCTCGCCGGCCGGCTCGACGACGCCACCGCCGACCGGCACCGCGCGGTCCTGGAGTCCGTCGGCCTGCCGCTCACCTACCGCGGCGACCAGTGGCCCAAGCTCCTGGAGACGATGAAGGTGGACAAGAAGTCCCGCGGCGACCTGCTGCGCTTCATCGTCCTCGACGGGCTCGGCAAGCCGGCCGTCCTCGAAGGCCCCGACCCGGCCGTGCTGTTCGCGGCGTACGGCGAGGTGGCGGTGTGACCGACCCCCGACCCGTACTGGTGCTGAACGGCCCGAACCTCGGGCGGCTCGGTTCCCGCGAGCCCGACATCTACGGCGCCACCTCATACAAGGGGCTCGTGGAGTCCTGCCGGGCCCTCGGCGCGGAGCTCGGCTTCGACGTCGAGGTCCGGGAGACCAACGACGAGGGCGAGATGATCCGCTGGCTCCACGAGGCGGCGGACGGTTCGGTCCCGGTCGTGCTCAATCCGGGGGCGTTCACCCACTACTCGTACGGGATGCGGGACGCGGCCGCGCAGCGGACGGCCCCGCTGATCGAGGTGCACATCTCGAACCCGTACACCCGTGAGGAGTTCCGGCACACCTCGGTCGTCGCCGCGGTGGCGACCGGGACGGTGGCCGGCTTCGGGATCGGCTCCTACCGGCTGGCGCTGCGGGCGCTCGCCGAGGAACTGACCGACAGCTGACCTGGTGGCGAGCGGGCGGGGGCGGGCCGGGCACTACGGGCCCGCCCCCGCCGTTCCCCCTGTGGGGGGATGGGGCGGTAACGTTCCGGCGTCCCTGATTCATCAGTCAGTCGTACGAGACGGAGTGGCACCGGATGCAGCATGCAGTGGGGGGCCCGCTGCCACCGCCCGAGCAGTCGCCGGGCCAGGCGCCCGGCACCGGACCCGTGGCAGGCGCCGCGCCGGGGTCCGTCGCGGGGCCGGCCTCCGGACAGGCCCCCGGAGCTCCCATGACTCCCGGACAGGCGCCCGCAGCCCCCGGAGCTCCCATGGCTCCCGGTCAGGCCCCGGGCCCCGTCCCCGGACCGCCGGTGGGCGGTGGTCCGCAGGGCGGGCACCCGCCCCTCCCGTCCGCGCCCCCGCCGAGCGGCCCGTACCCCGCGCCGAACGCCGGGTCCCGGCTCGGCGTGCACCCCGCCCTCCAGGCGGGCGCTCCCCGGCCGCAGCACCCCACGCCGCCCCCGCACGCCGCTCCGCCCGCCCAGGGCCCCGGCGGACCGGGCTGGGGCACCCCCGGAGCCGTACCGCAGCATCCGGCCGCCCCGCAGCACCCGACGGTCCCGAACCACTCGGCCCGGGCGCCGCTCCGCGCCGACCTCACCGGCCACGTCCCGCTGCCGCCCGTGGGCGCGCCCGTCGCGCCGCCCGTGGAGCACGGCGGAGGGACGGGCGCGGCGACCCTCGCCGTGCTGCTCATCGGCCCCGCGGGTGCCGGCAAGACGACCGTCGCCCGCCACTGGGCCCAGCGCCGCCGCGTGCCCACCGCGCACATCAGCCTCGACGACGTACGCGAGTGGGTCTGCTCCGGCTTCGCCGACCCGCAGTCCGGCTGGAACGAGCACTCCGAGGCGCAGTACCGGCTCGCCCGCCGCACCTGCGGCTTCGCCGCCCGCAACTTCCTCGCCAACGGCATCTCCTGCATCGTCGACGACGCGGTCTTCCCCGACCGGCCGGTCGTCGGACTCGGCGGCTGGAAGCGGCACGTCGGACCCGGCCTGCTGCCCGTCGTGCTCCTGCCGGGCCTGGAGATCGTCCTGGAGCGCAATGCCGAGCGCAGCGGCAACCGGCGCCTCTCGGACGAGGAGGTCGCCGCCATCCACGGCCGGATGGCCGGCTGGTACGGCTCCGGCCTGCCGATCATCGACAACTCCACGTACGACGTCGAGACCACCGCGCGCGTCCTCGACGACGTCCTCGCCCGCGCGATAGCGAGCCCACCGGCCTGGTGACCGGGCCGGGGGCCCGCCTGCCCGGCACCGACCCGGCGCGGAACCGGCCGCGCCGGGCGCCCCGCACGGTCGGCCGCTCAGAACAGGCCACCTCGCCGAGCTCCTCGTAGGCTCGGAGCATGTCAGAGGTGTATGCGGACCGCCGTGTACGGCTGCGCGATCGGTGCGCGGCCGCGGGCAGCCCGGCGGCCCTGGTCTCCCGCCCCGCCAACGTCCGCTATCTCGCGGGCGGTTCGCCCGCGGGAGCGGTCCTGCTCATCGGCCCCGAGCCGGACGCGGACGTCCTGCTCTGCACTGTCGCGCCCGGCGGGGAGCCGGCCGACGGACGGCTCGACGAACTGCTCCGGCAGCAGGTCCTGCCCGCCGGCGGGGGAGATCCGGCGGTCGCGGCCGTCGACCTCGCGCGCCGGGCGGGCGCCGACGCGCTCGCCGTCGAGGAGCACGACCTGACCGTGGCCCGGCACCGAGCCATGGGCTCCGTCGCGCCCGGCCTCCACCTCGCGGACCTCGCCTGCGCCGTGGAACAGCTCAGGATCGTCAAGGACGAGGACGAGATCGCCTGCCTGCGGATCGCCGCCGAGATCGCCGACCAGGCCCTCGGTGAGCTGCTGGAGTCGATCCTGGTGGGGCGGACCGAGCGCCACCTCGCGCTGGAGCTGGAGCGGCGGCTCGTCGACCACGGTGCCGACGGGGCCGCCTTCCCGACCTCCGTGGCGACCGGCCCGCACTCCGGGCGCCGCAGGCACCGGCCCACCGACCGCCGCGTCGAGGAGGGTGATTTCCTCTCCGTCTGCCTCGGCGCCGACTATCGCGGCTACCGGTGCGAGATCGGTCGCACCTTCGTCATCGGCACGGCGCCCGCCGACTGGCAGATCGAGCTGTACGAGCTCGTCTTCGCCGCTCAGCGGGCAGGACGCGAGTCCCTCGCACCGGGCGCCGAGTACCGCGACGTGGACCGGGCGGCCCGCCAGATCCTGGACTCCGGGGGCCACGCGGAGGCCGCCGTGCCGCTCACCGGGCACGGGGTGGGGCTCGAAATCGACGAGGACCCGCAGCTCTCACCCTCGGCCATGGGTAAACTGGACGCTTGTGTGCCGGTCACCGTCGAACCGGGGGTTCACCTCCCGGGACGGGGCGGGGTCCGGATCGATGACACGCTCGTCGTGCGCCAGGAGGCGGACGGCGGACCCGAGCTACTCACCATCACGACCAAGGAGCTGCTCGCGCTGTAGAGCGCGTACGTCTCCGCGGTCCCACGTCAGTCCAGGAGATTCCGCAACCGTGGCTTCCACGAACGACCTCAAGAACGGCATGGTGCTCAAGCTCGACGGGGGCCAGCTCTGGTCCGTCGTCGAGTTCCAGCACGTCAAGCCCGGCAAGGGCCCGGCCTTCGTGCGCACCAAGCTCAAGAACGTGCTGTCCGGCAAGGTCGTCGACAAGACGTTCAACGCCGGCGTCAAGGTCGAGACGGCCACCATCGACCGCCGCGACATGCAGTTCTCCTACATGGACGGCGACTACTTCGTCTTCATGGACGAGCAGACCTACGACCAGCTGATGGTCGACCGCAAGTCCGTCGGCGACGCCGCCAACTTCCTCATCGAGGGCTTCACCGCCTCCGTCGCCCAGCACGAGGGCGAGGTGCTCTACGTCGAGCTCCCGGCCGCCGTCGAGCTGACGATCAAGCACACCGACCCGGGCGTCCAGGGCGACCGCTCCACCGGCGGCACCAAGCCGGCCACGCTGGAGACCGGTCACGAGATCCAGGTCCCGCTCTTCATCACCACCGGTGAGAAGATCAAGGTCGACACCCGCACCAGCGACTACCTCGGCCGGGTGAACAAGTAACCGTGGCCGCTCGGAGCAAGGCCCGCAAGCGCGCCTTCCAGATCCTCTTCGAGGCGGACCAGCGTGGTGCCTCCGTCCAGGAGGTTCTCGCGGACCAGGTCCGGCACGCGCGGTCGGACGACCGCCAGCCGCCGGTGAACGACTTCACCATGCAGCTGGTCGAGGGCTACGCGTCCCACGTGGCTCGGATCGACGAGCTCATCGCGACCTACGCGGTGGACTGGGACCTCGACCGGATGCCGGTCGCCGACCGGAACATCGTGCGCCTCGGGGCGTACGAGCTGATCTGGGAGGACGGCACGCCGGACGCGGTCGCGATCGACGAGGCGGTGCAGCTCGCCAAGGAGTTCTCGACCGACGAGTCCCCGAACTTCGTCAACGGCCTGCTGGCGCGCTTCAAGGACCTGAAGCCGCGGCTGCGCCGGGACGCGGACGTCTGAGTCCCCAGGACATCGGACAGTCCGGGCGTCAGGACGTCACCCGTCGCCGAAGGGGCCCGCAGCTCACGCTGCGGGCCCCTTCGGCGTGTCCGGGCCCCTCGGGGCACCGGCGGGCCCGGAGGGCCTGAGCGGCCCGTACAGGGCGGGGAAAAGCCAACGGGCCCGTGGACGTCGGATGACGTCCACGGGCCCGGCGGTACGTTTCTGCTGTTGCCTCGGAAGGACAGCGGGTCAGTTCTCCTCGTGGGCGACCGCGCGGCGCGCGTCCGCGTCGAGGACGCCCCAGCTGATCAGCTGCTCGGTGAGGACCGAGGGGGACTGGTCATAGATGACGGCGAGCGTGCGCAGGTCGTCCTGGCGGATCGACAGCACCTTGCCGTTGTAGTCGCCGCGCTGCGACTGGATCGTCGCCGCGTAGCGCTGGAGGGGGCCGGCCTTCTCCTGGGGGACGTGCGCGAGCCGCTCCAGGTCGAGGACCAGCTTCGGCGGCGGCTCGGCGGCCCCGCCCGGGGTCGTGCCCGGCAGGAGCTCCTGCACCGGCACCCCGTAGAAGTCGGCCAGCTCGGCGAGACGCTGCACGGTCACCGCGCGGTCACCACGCTCGTACGAGCCGACGACCACGGCCTTCCAGCGGCCCTGGGACTTCTCCTCCACCCCGTGGAGGGAAAGACCCTGCTGGGTGCGGATGGCACGGAGTTTGGCCCCGAGCTGCTTTGCGTATTCGCTGGACATAACGCTCCCGGACGCTGTGACGACATGCGGCTGCGCCGCGCGGCTGGTAACTCACTGTGAGGTTACGCAGCGTTACTCTTTCCCGTCAAGCCGAAAGGTCCGTACCGCCCCCTCCCGGGGGACGTCGCCCGGAGTGGCGGTGGGGGCGTCGGAAGCGGGACGACATGCCCCTGGTAGTGTTGACCGCGCAAATCCGACGTCCTTTAAGAGCCGTCCCGTGAGGCGGAGAAGGAGGTCCGTTTCCCATGGACGCTCAGCAGTACAGCGATGACGCCCGGCCCGTTCTCGAGGCCCCGGACATCGCGCGGGTCCTGACCCGTATCGCCCACGAGATCGTCGAACGCGCCAAGGGCGCCGACGACGTGGTCCTCCTCGGCATCCCCACCCGCGGTGTCTACCTCGCCCGCCGGCTCGCCGAGAAGCTCGAATCGATCACCGGCGCCAAGATCCCGGTCGGTTCCCTCGACATCACCATGTACCGGGACGACCTGCGCCTGAAGCCGGCCCGCGCCATCGGCCGCACCGAGATCCCCGGTGACGGCATCGACGGCCGCCTCGTCGTCCTCGTCGACGACGTGCTCTTCTCCGGCCGCACCATCCGCGCCGCCCTCGACGCCCTCGGCGACATCGGCCGTCCGCGCGCCGTCCAGCTCGCCGTCCTCGTCGACCGCGGCCACCGCGAACTCCCGATCCGCGCCGACTACGTCGGCAAGAACCTCCCCACGTCGCTGCGGGAGACGGTCAAGGTCCAGCTCGCCGAGGAAGACGGTCGCGACACCGTCCTGCTCGGCACCCGGACCGCCTCCTAGCCGGACCGGCTCCCCCGCGGGGCAGGGGTACACCCCTGCGCCCCCGCATGCCCGCATGCCTCCCCACCACGGAGAGAAACCCCGATGATGCGTCACCTCATCTCGGCCGCCGACCTCACCCGCGACGACGCCGTCCTGATCCTCGACACCGCCGAGGAGATGGCCCGGGTGGCCGACAGGCCCATCAAGAAGCTGCCGACCCTGCGCGGCCGGACCATCTGCAACCTGTTCTTCGAGGACTCCACCCGGACCCGGATCTCCTTCGAGGCCGCCGAGAAGCGCCTCTCCGCCGATGTCATCAACTTCGCGGCCAAGGGCTCCAGCGTCTCCAAGGGCGAGTCCCTCAAGGACACCGCGCAGACCCTGGAGGCCATGGGCGTCGACGCGGTCGTCATCCGGCACGGCGCCTCCGGGGCCCCCTACCGGCTCGCCACCTCCGGCTGGATCGACGCCCCCGTCGTCAACGCCGGCGACGGCACCCACCAGCACCCCACCCAGGCCCTCCTGGACGCCTTCACCATGCGCCGCCGGCTGGTCGGCCGTGACGAGGGCCTCGGCAAGGACCTGAACGGCCGGCGCATCACGCTCGTCGGCGACGTCCTGCACAGCCGGGTCGCCCGCTCCAACGTCGACCTGCTGCACACCCTCGGCGCCGAGGTCACCCTGGTGGCCCCGCCGACCCTGGTCCCCGTCGGCGTCGAGACCTGGCCCTGCGAGATCTCGTACGACCTCGACAGCGTGCTGCCGAAGTCCGACGCGGTGATGATGCTGCGTGTGCAGCGAGAGCGGATGAACGCCGCCTTCTTCCCCACCGAGCGTGAGTACTCCCGCCGGTACGGGCTCGACGGCGACCGGATGGCGAAGATGCCCGAGCACGCCATCGTCATGCACCCCGGCCCCATGGTCCGCGGCATGGAGATCACCGCCGAGGTCGCCGACTCCGACCGCTGCACGGTCATCGAGCAGGTCGCCAACGGCGTCTCGATCCGGATGGCCGTCCTCTACCTGCTGCTCGGCGGCAACGACTCCGCCGCCACCGCCCCCAGCACCACCCGCACCGAGGAGAGCAAGTAATCATGAGCAAGATCCTTATCCGTGGTGCGCAGGTGCTCGGTGGCGAGGCCCAGGACGTCCTGATCGACGGCGAGACCATCGTCGCCACCGCCCGGCAGGGCGAAATCGATGGGAGTGGTACCGGCCTGTCCGCCGAAGGCGCGACGGTGATCGAGGCCGAGGGCCAGATCCTGCTGCCCGGCCTGGTCGACCTCCACACCCACCTGCGCGAGCCCGGCCGCGAGGACTCCGAGACCGTCCTCACCGGCACCCGCGCCGCCGCCTCCGGCGGCTACACCGCCGTCTTCGCCATGGCCAACACCCACCCGGTCGCCGACACCGCCGGCGTCGTCGAGCAGGTCTGGCGCCTCGGCAAGGAGTCCGGCTACTGCGACGTCCAGCCCATCGGCGCCGTCACCGTCGGCCTGGAGGGCAAGAAGCTCGCCGAGCTCGGCGCCATGAACGACTCCGCCGCCGGCGTCACCGTCTTCTCCGACGACGGCAAGTGCGTCGACGACGCCGTGATCATGCGCCGCGCCCTGGAGTACGTGAAGGCCTTCGGCGGCGTCGTCGCCCAGCACGCCCAGGAGCCCCGCCTCACCGAGGGCGCCCAGATGAACGAGGGCATCGTCTCCGCCGAGCTGGGCCTCGGCGGCTGGCCGGCCGTGGCCGAGGAGTCGATCATCGCCCGCGACGTCCTCCTCGCCGAGCACGTCGGCTCCCGCGTCCACATCTGCCACCTCTCCACCGCCGGCTCCGTCGAGATCGTCCGCTGGGCCAAGTCCCGCGGCATCGACGTCACCGCCGAGGTCACCCCGCACCACCTGCTCCTCACGGACGAGCTGGTCCGCTCGTACAACCCCGTCTACAAGGTCAACCCGCCGCTGCGCACCGAGAAGGACGTCCTCGCGCTGCGCGAGGCGCTGGCCGACGGCACGATCGACATCGTCGCCACCGACCACGCCCCGCACCCGCACGAGGACAAGGACTGCGAGTGGGCTGCCGCCGCCATGGGCATGGTCGGCCTGGAGACCGCCCTCTCCGTCGTCCAGCAGACGATGGTCGAGACCGGCCTCCTCGACTGGGCCGGCGTCGCCGACCGGATGTCCTTCGCCCCGGCGCGCATCGGACGGGCCACGGGCCACGGACGACCCGTCTCGGCTGGTGAGCCCGCGAACCTGACGCTGGTCGATCCGGCATACCGTGGTGTCGTGGACCCCGCGGGCTTCGCCTCCCGCAGCCGCAACACCCCCTACGAGGGCCGTGAGCTGCCGGGACGCGTCACCCACACCATCCTGCGGGGCCGGGCAACGGTCGTGGACGGGAAGCTGGCGTGACACCACTCATCGCAATCGCCGCAGAGGCAGCGGATCAGAAGTCGGCGGTAGTGACCGACTGGGCCGGACGGATCGGCTGGGTCGCCGGACTGCTGCTCTTCGTCGTCCTCGTCTACTGGCTGATGCGCCAGGGCTGGAAGTGGCGCGGCAGCCTCCAGTCGGACCTGCCCGAGCTGCCCACCGCGCCGGAGACCCCCGGTGCGGCGACACTGACTCTCAGCGGGCGCTACCACGGGTCCACGACCGCCGGGCAGTGGCTCGACCGGATCGTCGCCCACGGTCTCGGCACCCGCAGCCGCGTCGAGCTCACGCTCACCGACGCCGGAATCGCGGTCGTCCGCCCCGGGGCGAACGACTTCTTCATCCCGGCGGAGGCCCTGCGCGAGGCCCGCCTCGACAAGGGCATCGCGGGCAAGGTCCTCGCCGAGGGCGGCCTGCTGATCGTCACCTGGGCCCACGGCGGGAAGCTGCTCGACTCCGGCTTCCGCTCCGACCGGGCGGCCGAGCACACCGCCTGGGTCGAGGCCCTCAACTCCATGAACCAGATCACCACGACGGAAGGCATCGCACGATGACGACCTCCACAAGGGGAGCCGCCAAGACTCCCGCCGTACTCGTCCTGGAGGACGGCCGCATCTTCCGCGGTCGCGCCTACGGGGCCGTGGGGGAGACCTTCGGCGAGGCCGTGTTCTCCACCGGCATGACCGGCTACCAGGAGACCCTCACCGACCCGTCGTACCACCGCCAGGTCGTCGTCATGACCGCCCCGCACGTCGGCAACACCGGCGTCAACGACGAGGACCCCGAGTCCGGCCGCATCTGGGTCTCCGGCTACGTCGTCCGCGACCCCGCCCGCGTCTCCTCCAACTGGCGCGCCCAGCGCTCGCTGGACGAGGAGCTGGAGCGCCAGGGCGTCGTCGGCATCTCCGGCATCGACACCCGCGCCCTCACCCGCCACCTGCGCGAGCGCGGCGCCATGCGCGTCGGCATCTTCTCCGGCGACGCCTGGACCGGCGTCCGCGACGAGGCCCTCCTCGCCAAGGTGCAGGAGCAGCCCCAGATGAAGGGCGCGAACCTCTCCGCCGAGGTCGCCACCAAGGAGACGTACGTCGTCCCCGCGATCGGCACGAAGAAGTTCACCGTCGCCGCCGTCGACCTCGGCATCAAGGGCATGACCCCGCACCGGATGGCCGAGCGCGGCATCGAGGTCCACGTGCTGCCCGCCACCGCCACCGCCGAGGACATCTACGCGGTGAACCCGGACGGCGTCTTCTTCTCCAACGGCCCGGGCGACCCGGCCACCGCCGACGGCCCCGTCGCCGTCATGCGCGCCGTCCTGGAGCGCAAGACCCCGCTCTTCGGCATCTGCTTCGGCAACCAGATCCTCGGTCGCGCCCTCGGCTTCGGCACCTACAAGCTGAAGTACGGCCACCGTGGCATCAACCAGCCGGTCCAGGACCGCACCACCGGCAAGGTCGAGGTCACCGCGCACAACCACGGCTTCGCCGTCGACGCGCCCCTCGACAAGATCTCCGACACCCCCTTCGGGCGCGCCGAGGTCTCCCACGTGTGCCTGAACGACGACGTGGTGGAAGGCCTCCAGCTGCTCGACCAGCCGGCCTTCTCCGTCCAGTACCACCCCGAGGCGGCCGCGGGCCCGCACGACGCCGCGTACCTCTTCGACCGCTTCGTATCCCTGATGGAGGCCGAGCGTGCCTAAGCGCACCGATATCCAGTCCGTCCTGGTCATCGGCTCCGGCCCGATCGTCATCGGACAGGCCGCAGAGTTCGACTACTCCGGCACCCAGGCCTGCCGCATCCTCAAGGCCGAGGGCCTGCGGGTCATCCTGGTCAACTCCAACCCGGCCACGATCATGACCGACCCGGAGATCGCCGACGCCACGTACGTCGAGCCGATCACCCCCGAGTTCGTCGAGAAGATCATCGCCAAGGAGCGCCCCGACGCCCTCCTGCCCACCCTCGGCGGCCAGACCGCGCTCAACACCGCGATCTCCATGCACGAGCAGGGCGTCCTGGAGAAGTACGGCGTCGAGCTCATCGGCGCCAACGTCGAGGCCATCAACAAGGGCGAGGACCGCGACCTCTTCAAGGGTGTCGTCGAGGCCGTCAAGGCCAAGATCGGCTACGGCGAGTCCGCCCGCTCGGTCATCTGCCACTCCATGGACGACGTCCTCAAGGGCGTCGAGACGCTCGGCGGCTACCCCGTCGTCGTCCGCCCCTCCTTCACCATGGGCGGCGCCGGCTCCGGCTTCGCCCACGACGAGGACGAGCTGCGCCGCATCGCCGGCCAGGGCCTCACGCTCTCCCCGACCACCGAGGTGCTCCTGGAGGAGTCCATCCTCGGCTGGAAGGAGTACGAGCTGGAGCTGATGCGCGACAAGAACGACAACGTCGTGGTGGTCTGCTCCATCGAGAACTTCGACCCGATGGGCGTCCACACCGGTGACTCGATCACCGTCGCCCCGGCGATGACGCTCACCGACCGCGAGTACCAGCGGCTCCGCGACATCGGCATCGCGATCATCCGCGAGGTCGGCGTCGACACCGGCGGCTGCAACATCCAGTTCGCGATCGACCCGGTCGACGGCCGGATCATCGTCATCGAGATGAACCCGCGCGTCTCCCGCTCCTCGGCGCTCGCCTCCAAGGCGACCGGCTTCCCGATCGCCAAGATCGCGGCCCGTCTCGCCGTCGGCTACACGCTGGACGAGATCCCGAACGACATCACGGAGAAGACCCCGGCGTCCTTCGAGCCCACGCTCGACTACGTCGTCGTCAAGGCTCCGCGCTTCGCCTTCGAGAAGTTCCCGCAGGCCGACTCCACCCTCACCACGACCATGAAGTCGGTCGGCGAGGCCATGGCGATCGGCCGCAACTTCACCGAGGCGCTCCAGAAGGCCCTGCGCTCCCTGGAGAAGAAGGGCTCGCAGTTCACCTTCGTCGGCGAGCCCGGCGACAAGGCCGAGCTGCTGCGCGAGGCGGTCCGCCCGACCGACGGCCGTATCAACACCGTCATGCAGGCGATCCGCGCCGGCGCCACCCCGGAGGAGGTCTTCGACGCCACGAAGATCGACCCGTGGTTCGTCGACCAGCTCTTCCTGATCAAGGAGATCGCCGACGAGCTGGCCGCCGCCGAGAAGCTCGAGCCCGAGCTCCTCGCCGAGGCCAAGCGGCACGGCTTCTCCGACGCCCAGATCGCCGAGATCCGCGGCCTGCGCGAGGACGTCGTCCGCGAGGTCCGGCACGCCCTCGGCGTCCGCCCGGTCTACAAGACGGTCGACACCTGCGCCGCCGAGTTCGCCGCCAAGACCCCGTACTTCTACTCCTCGTACGACGAGGAGAGCGAGGTCGCGCCGCGCACCAAGCCCGCCGTGATCATCCTGGGCTCCGGCCCGAACCGCATCGGCCAGGGCATCGAGTTCGACTACTCCTGCGTCCACGCCTCCTTCGCGCTCAGCGACGCGGGCTACGAGACCGTGATGGTCAACTGCAACCCGGAGACCGTCTCGACGGACTACGACACCTCCGACCGCCTGTACTTCGAGCCGCTGACGCTGGAAGACGTGCTGGAGATCGTCCACGCCGAGACGCTGGCCGGCCCCGTCGCCGGTGTCGTCGTCCAGCTCGGCGGCCAGACCCCGCTGGGCCTGTCGCAGGCGCTCAAGGACAACGGCGTGCCGGTCGTCGGCACCTCCCCGGAGGCCATCCACGCCGCCGAGGACCGCGGCGCCTTCGGCCAGGTCCTCGCCGAGGCGGGTCTGCCCGCCCCGAAGCACGGCACCGCGACCACCTTCGCCGGCGCCAAGGCCATCGCCGACGAGATCGGCTACCCCGTCCTCGTACGCCCGTCGTACGTGCTCGGCGGCCGCGGCATGGAGATCGTCTACGACGAGACCCGCCTGGAGTCGTACATCGCGGAGTCCACCGAGATCAGCCCCACCCGGCCGGTCCTGGTCGACCGCTTCCTCGACGACGCCATCGAGATCGACGTCGACGCCCTCTACGACGGCCACGAGCTCTACCTCGGCGGCGTCATGGAGCACATCGAGGAGGCCGGCATCCACTCCGGCGACTCGGCCTGCGCCCTGCCCCCGATCACCCTCGGCGGCTTCGACATCAAGCGCCTGCGCATCTCCACCGAGGCGATCGCCAAGGGCGTCGGCGTCCGCGGCCTGATCAACATCCAGTTCGCGATGGCGGGTGACATCCTCTACGTCCTGGAGGCCAACCCGCGCGCCTCCCGGACCGTCCCCTTCACCTCGAAGGCGACCGCCGTCCCGCTCGCGAAGGCCGCCGCCCGCATCTCGCTCGGCGCCACCATCGCCGAGCTGCGCGAGGAGGGCCTGCTGCCGAAGAACGGCGACGGCGGCACCCTGCCGATCGACGCGCCGATCTCCGTCAAGGAGGCCGTCATGCCGTGGTCGCGCTTCCGCGACATCCACGGCCGCGGCGTCGACACCGTCCTCGGCCCGGAGATGCGCTCCACCGGCGAGGTCATGGGCATCGACGCGGTCTTCGGCACGGCCTACGCCAAGTCGCAGGCCGGCGCCTACGGTCCGCTGCCCACCAAGGGCCGCGCGTTCATCTCCGTCGCCAACCGCGACAAGCGCTCGATGATCTTCCCGGCGCGCGAGCTGGTCGCCCACGGCTTCGAGCTGATGGCCACCTCGGGCACCGCGGAGGTCCTCAAGCGCAACGGCATCAACGCCACGGTCGTGCGCAAGCTCAGCGAGGGCGAGGGCCCGAACGGCGAGAAGACCATCGTCCAGCTGATCCACGACGGCCAGGTCGACCTGATCGTCAACACCCCGTACGGCACCGGCGGCCGCCTCGACGGCTACGAGATCCGTACGGCCGCGGTGGCGCGCAGCGTCCCGTGCCTCACCACGGTCCAGGCGCTCGCCGCGGCCGTCCAGGGCATCGACGCGCTCAACCACGGCGACGTCGGCGTCCGCTCGCTCCAGGAACACGCGGAGCATCTGACCGCGGCCCGCGACTAGCAGCCCGTACGAACGAGGGGGACACCGGAGACACCGCGGTGTCCCCCTCTTCATGAGCACACCTGGACCTCCCGCATGTACAAGTTCTTCTTCCGGCTCGTCTTCAAGCGCATGGACCCCGAGAAGGCCCACTACCTGGCCTTCCGCTGGATCCGCTTCGCCGCCCGCGTCCCCGTCCTGCGGACCTTCGTCGCCGCCGTCCTCGCGCCCCGGTACAAGGAGCTGCGCACCGAGGCCCTCGGGCTGCGGATGCACGGCCCCTTCGGCCTCGCCGCCGGCTTCGACAAGAACGCCGTCGCCATCGACGGCATGGCCATGCTCGGCTTCGACCACGTCGAGATCGGCACGGTCACCGGCGAGGCACAGCCCGGCAACCCCAAGAAGCGCCTCTTCCGGCTGATCCCGGACCGCGCCCTGATCAACCGCATGGGCTTCAACAACGAGGGCTCCGCCGCCGTCGCGGAGCGGCTGGGGACCCGTACGCCGGTCTTCAGGACCGTCGTCGGCGTCAACATCGGCAAGACCAAGGTCGTCCCGGAGGCCGAGGCCGCCGCCGACTACGTGAAGTCGACCGAGCGGCTCGCCGCGCACGCCGACTACCTGGTCGTGAACGTCTCCTCGCCGAACACCCCCGGCCTGCGCAACCTCCAGGCCACCGAGTCCCTCCGCCCGCTGCTCACGGCGGTACGGGAAGCGGCCGACCGCTCGGTCACCGGACGTCGCGTCCCGCTGCTCGTCAAGATCGCCCCCGACCTCGCGGACGAGGACGTCGACGCGGTCGCGGACCTCGCCCTGGAGCTCGGCCTCGACGGCATCATCGCCACCAACACCACCATCGCCCGCGAGGGCCTCGGCCTGAAGTCCGACCCCGCGCTGATCAAGGAGACCGGCGGCCTCTCCGGAGCGCCCGTCAAGGAGCGCTCCCTGGCCGTCCTGCGCCGCCTCCACGCGCGCGTGGGCGACCGGCTCGTCCTCGTGGGCGTCGGCGGCATCGAGAACGCCGAGGACGCCTGGCAGCGCATCCTCGCCGGAGCCACCCTGATCCAGGGCTACAGCGCCTTCATCTACGAGGGCCCGTTCTACGCCCGCGCGATCCACAAGGGCCTCGCCGCGCGCCTCGCCGCCTCTCCGTACGCCACCCTCGCCGAAGCCGTCGGCGCCGACAACCGAAAGGCCACCTCGTGACTCTCTCCTTCGGCACCCGACTGCGCTCCGCCATGGACGAGCGCGGCCCGCTCTGCGTCGGCATCGACCCGCACGCCGCCCTGCTGGACTCCTGGGGCCTGACCGACGACATCGCCGGTCTGGAGCGCTTCACCTTCACGGTCGTCGAGGCGCTCGCCGGCACCGTCGCCGTTTTCAAGCCGCAGGCCGCCTTCTTCGAGCGCTTCGGCTCGCGCGGTGTCGCCGTCCTGGAGCGCGCCGTCGCCGACCTGCGCGCCGCGGGCGGCCTGGTCGTCATGGACGCCAAGCGCGGCGACATCGGCTCCACGATGGCCGCGTACGCGGAGGCCTTCCTGCGCAAGGACTCGCCGCTCTTCTCGGACGCCCTGACGGTCTCCCCGTACCTCGGCTACGGCTCCCTGAAGCCGGCCGTCGACCTGGCCCGGGAGTCCGGCGCCGGGCTCTTCGTCCTGGCGCTCACCTCGAACCCGGAGGGCTCCGAGGTCCAGCGGGCCGTCCGCGAGGACGGCCGCACCATCGGCGCGACCATGCTGGCCCACCTCGCCGAGGAGAACGCGGGGGAGACCCCCATGGGCTCCTTCGGCGCGGTCGTCGGCGCCACCCTCGGCGACCTGTCCTCCTTCGACCTGGACATCAACGGGCCGCTCCTCGCCCCCGGCATCGGCGCCCAGGGCGCGACCCCGGCCGACCTCCCCGCCGTCTTCGGCGCGGCCGTCCGCAACGTCGTCCCGAACGTCAGCCGGGGTGTTCTCCGTCACGGTCCCGACGTGTCCGCCCTGCGGGCCTCGGCGGACCGGTACGCGGACGAGATCCGCGCGGCCGTCGACGCGTGAGCCCGCTCCCACCGCCTCGCGGTCAATCCGCAGGTCGGAGCGGATCGGCCCGCTGAATCGACCCGGCGGGAGGGCCGGTGAGAGGAACCGTCTCACCACTCGTCCGGCTACTTGACGAAAACTTGGCTCAAAACCGGGTCGTTATGCCGGAAAAGTCCTGGTCGGTCGATGCTGACCAGGACTTTTCCGCTGTTCTCGCTGACTGGAGCGGCCTCGGCCGCTAGTCTCCGGGGCAGAGCAGGCGTTCAACGGCCACTCCGTTGCACGTTGCTCCACTGGTGTGGGGCGCTGGGTTCCTCACCGGTCCGTATCCGACAGATCGACATCCGAGGTGACGTAGGCGTGGCTCTTCCGCCCCTTACCCCTGAACAGCGCGCAGCCGCGCTCGAAAAGGCCGCCGCGGCTCGCCGGGAGCGGGCCGAGGTCAAGAATCGACTCAAGCACTCCGGCGCCTCGCTCCACGAGGTCATCAAGACCGGGCAGGAGAACGACGTCATCGGCAAGATGAAGGTCTCCGCGCTGCTCGAGTCCCTGCCCGGCGTGGGCAAGGTCCGCGCCAAGCAGATCATGGAGCGCCTCGGCATCTCCGAGAGCCGCCGCGTCCGTGGTCTCGGCTCCAACCAGATCGCCTCCCTGGAGCGCGAGTTCGGCAGCACCGGCGCCTGATCCGGGACACGCGTCCCGGGCACACCGGTAAAGCTGGAATAATCGCTGCATGGCAGCAGAGGTACGTCCGCGGCTGACCGTGCTCTCCGGCCCCTCAGGGGTCGGTAAGAGCACGGTCGTCGCTCATATGCGCAAGGTTCACCCCGAGGTCTGGCTCTCGGTGTCGGCCACGACACGGAAGCCGCGCCCCGGCGAGAAGCACGGCGTCCACTATTTCTTCGTCACGGACGACGAGTTCGACAAGCTGATCGCCAATGGCGAACTCCTCGAATGGGCCGAGTTCGCGGGCAACCGCTACGGCACGCCGAGGCGCGCGGTCCTCGACCGCCTCGACTCCGGCGAGCCCGTGCTCCTGGAGATCGACCTCCAGGGCGCGCGTCAGGTCAAGGACTCGATGCCCGAGTCCCAGCTCGTCTTCCTCGCCCCGCCGAGCTGGGAGGAGCTGGTCCGCCGGCTCACCGGCCGCGGCACGGAGTCGCCCGAAGTCATCGAGCGCCGGCTGGCGGCGGCGAAGATCGAACTGGCCGCCGAATCGGAGTTCGACACCACGCTCGTCAACACCTCCGTCGAGGACGTCGCACGCGAGCTGCTAACGTTGATGCTGCTGTCATCTGGGGAATGATTTCCCGATCTCCACAGCATGTCTGATTTTTTCTCCATCTTCGGAAGGTAGAGCGTGTCCTCTTCCATGACTGCGCCCGAGGGCATCATCAACCCGCCGATCGACGAGCTGCTCGAGGCAACCGACTCGAAGTACAGCCTCGTGATCTACGCGGCCAAGCGCGCGCGTCAGATCAACGCGTACTACTCCCAGCTCGGCGAGGGCCTGCTGGAGTACGTGGGTCCGCTCGTCGACACCCACGTCCACGAGAAGCCGCTCTCGATCGCCCTGCGGGAGATCAACGCGGGTCTGCTGACGTCCGAGGCCATCGAGGGCCCGGCGCAGTAAGCACGTAACGCTTGTCACCCAAGGCCCGGCGGAACAACCGCCGGGCCTTTGGTGTCTCATGGAGTCGTAGGCATCCGAGTGCGGGGAGTGGCAGTGGTGACGAAGCCGAAGGTCGTTCTGGGCGTCAGCGGCGGCATCGCCGCCTACAAGGCCTGCGAGCTGCTGCGCCGGCTCACCGAGTCGGGCCATGACGTGCGCGTCGTGCCCACCGACTCGGCCCTCCACTTCGTCGGCGAGGCGACCTGGTCCGCGCTCTCCGGGCACCCCGTCTCCACCGAGGTGTGGGAGTCGGTCCACGAGGTGCCGCACGTGCGGATCGGCCAGGGCGCCGACCTCGTCGTCGTCGCCCCCGCCACCGCCGACATGCTCGCCAAGGCCGCCCACGGCCTCGCCGACGACCTCCTCACCAACACCCTGCTCACCGCACGCTGTCCGGTCGTCTTCGCCCCGGCGATGCACACCGAGATGTGGGAGCACCCGGCCACCCAGGAGAACGTGGCCACGCTCCGCCGCCGCGGCGCGATCGTCATCGAGCCCGCCGTCGGCCGCCTCACCGGCGTCGACACGGGCAAGGGCCGGCTGCCCGACCCCGCCGAGATCTTCGAGGTCTGCCGGAGGATCCTGACGCGCGGCACCGCCGCCCCGGACCTCGCCGGACGGCACGTCGTCGTCAGCGCGGGCGGCACCCGTGAGCCCCTCGACCCCGTCCGCTACCTGGGCAACCGCTCCTCCGGCAAGCAGGGGTACGCCCTCGCCAAGGCCGCTGCCGCGCGCGGGGCCCGGGTCACGCTCGTCGAGGCCAATACCGGCATCCCCGACCCCGCCGGGGTCGACGTCGTCCACGTCGGCACCGCCCTCCAGCTCCGCGAGGCCGTCCTCAAGGCGGCGGGAGACGCCGACGCCGTGGTGATGGCCGCGGCGGTGGCCGATTTCCGCCCGGCCGTCTACGCCTCCGGGAAGATCAAGAAGAAGGACGACGGGGGAGCGCCCACCGTCGAGCTCGTCCGCAACCCCGACATCCTCGCCGAGCTCTCCGCCGACCGCGCCCTGCCGGGCCAGATCGTCGTCGGCTTCGCCGCCGAGACCGACGACGTCCTCGCCAACGGGCGCGAGAAGCTCCGCCGCAAGGGCTGTGACCTGCTCGTCGTCAACGAGGTCGGAGAGCGCAAGACCTTCGGCTCCGAGGAGAACGAGGCCGTCGTGCTCGCCGCGGACGGCGCCGAGACCCCCGTACCGTACGGGCCGAAGGAAGCCCTCGCCGAGACGGTCTGGGACCTCGTCCTGCCGCTGCTGCGCCCCGTTCCGGCCCCCGCCACCTGACAGATCCCGCCCGGCCCCGGCGAGCTCGATCTTGGCTCGATGTCACCCTGTGGAAGCGGGCCCAGGGGCGGGAACGCCGACTCGCGCGGGCGGGAATCGCCGACTCGCGAGTGATTTACGCCCCACCCGAAGGGGCCCCTCCGCCGGGCCGGAGGCCGGTTCCGGTCACTCACGACCATTCGCCAGGCGAGACACCTGGTCCATTGCCCGAGCACGACCGATAGACTGTTCGTGGAACGTCGCGGGGCGCAGCCCCCTGCCGGTCCGTATCGAGTAGCCAGCAGCCGCTGCAACCCCAGGGAGCGTTGTGTCCCGTCGTCTGTTCACCTCGGAGTCCGTCACCGAGGGTCACCCCGACAAGATCGCTGACCAGATCAGCGACACCATCCTCGACGCACTGCTGCGAGAGGACCCCACCTCGCGCGTCGCCGTCGAGACGCTGATCACCACCGGCCTGGTGCACGTCGCCGGCGAGGTGACCACGAAGGCGTGGGCCGACATCCCCACCCTCGTCCGGAACAAGATCCTCGAGATCGGTTACGACTCCTCGAAGAAGGGCTTCGACGGCGCCTCCTGCGGCGTGTCGGTGTCCATCGGGTCGCAGTCCCCGGACATCGCGCAGGGTGTGGACACCGCGTACGAGAAGCGGGTCGAGGGCGACGAGGACGAGCTCGACAAGCAGGGCGCCGGCGACCAGGGCCTGATGTTCGGCTACGCCTCGGACGAGACCCCCGAGCTGATGCCGCTGCCGATCCACATCGCGCACCGCCTCTCGCGCCGCCTCACCGAGGTCCGCAAGAACGGGACCATCCCGTACCTGCGCCCCGACGGCAAGACCCAGGTCACCATCGAGTACGACGGCGACAAGGCCGTCCGCCTCGACACGGTCGTCGTCTCCTCCCAGCACGCCTCCGACATCGACCTCGAGTCGCTGCTCGCCCCCGACATCCGTGAGTTCGTCGTCGAGCACGTGCTCGCGCAGCTCGTCGAGGACGGCATCAAGCTCGACACCGACGGCTACCGGCTGCTCGTGAACCCGACCGGGCGCTTCGAGATCGGCGGCCCGATGGGCGACGCCGGCCTCACCGGCCGCAAGATCATCATCGACACCTACGGCGGCATGGCCCGCCACGGCGGCGGCGCCTTCTCCGGCAAGGACCCGTCGAAGGTCGACCGCTCCGCCGCCTACGCCATGCGCTGGGTCGCGAAGAACGTCGTCGCCGCCGGTCTCGCCTCGCGCTGCGAGGTCCAGGTCGCGTACGCGATCGGCAAGGCCGAGCCCGTCGGTCTCTTCGTCGAGACCTTCGGCACGAACACGGTCGACACGGAGAAGATCGAGAACGCGATCGGCGAGGTCTTCGACCTCCGCCCGGCCGCGATCATCCGCGACCTCGACCTGCTCCGCCCGATCTACTCGCAGACCGCCGCCTACGGCCACTTCGGCCGCGAGCTGCCGGACTTCACCTGGGAGCGCACCGACCGCGTGGACGCCCTGAAGAAGGCCGCGGGTCTGTAGGTCCCGGAGTCCGGCGACCCGGACCCCGAAGATTCCCGGCTGGACGTGACGGAAGCCCGGTACCCCTGGAGGGTGCCGGGCTTCCGTCTGCCCGGCTGTCGGTGCCGTCTGGTAGGTATGGGGCTGTGAGCAGCGAGAAGGAGCACGGCGAGATCACCGAAGGGCCCGAGCAGCTCGCGCTCATTCGGGAGACCGTGCGGAAGGCGAACGTGCCGCGGGCCAAGCCGCGGACCTGGCGGGGGGCCGCGCTGGCCAAGGAGCTGCCCGTCGCCCGGGTCGTCGTGAACAAGGGGTCGCTCCACCTCGACCAGTTCTTCGACTACGCGGTCCCGGAGGAGCTGGACGGCGTCGCCAGGCCCGGGGTGCGTGTCCGGGTGCGGTTCGGGGCGGGCGCCCACCAGGTGCGGAACGGGCGCCGCGAGGGCGGACGGCTGATCGACGGCTTCCTCGTCGAGCGGCGGGCCACCTCCGACTACTCGGGACCCCTCGCCGCCCTCGCGGACGTCGTCTCGCCCGAGCCGGTGCTCGGCCCCGAGCTGCTCGGCCTCGCCCGGGCCGTCGCCGACCGGTACGCGGGCAGCCTCGCCGACGTGCTCCAGCTCGCCGTGCCGCCGCGCAGCGCCCGCGCCGAGGGCCGGACCTCCCCGGAGCCCCTGCCGCCGCCGAAGCCCCCGGAGCCGGGGACCTGGCAGCGGTACGAGCAGGGGCCGGCCTTCCTGAACTCCCTCGCGCGCGGCGGGGCGCCCCGGGCCGTGTGGAACGCGCTGCCGGGACCGTACTGGGCCGAGGAGATCGCCCGCGCCGTCGCCGCGACCCTGGCCTCCGGCCGGGGCGCCCTCGTCGTCGTACCGGACGGCCGGGCGGCCGGCCGGGTCGACGCGGCGCTGACCGGGGTCCTGGGGGAGGGGCGGCACGCGCTGCTCACCGCCGAAGCGGGCCCCGAGAAGCGGTACGCACGCTGGCTCGCCGTCCGGCGCGGCTCCGTGCGGGCCGTCGTCGGCACCCGGGCCGCGATGTTCGCCCCCGTGCGGGACCTCGGACTCGCCGTCATCTGGGACGACGGCGACGGCAGCCACAGCGAGCCGCACGCCCCGCAGCCCCACGCGCGCGAGGTCCTGCTGCTGCGCGCCGCCCACGACCGGTGCGCCTTCCTCCTCGGCAGCACGAGCTGCACCGTCGAGGCCGCCCAGCTGGTGGAGTCCGGCTGGGCCAAGGCCCTCGGCGCCGGACGCGAGCAGGTCCGCAGGGCCGCCCCCCTGATCCGGACCGTCGGCGACGGCGAGCTGGCCCGCGACGAGGCCGCCCGCGCCGCCCGGCTGCCCTCGCTGGCCTGGCAGGCCGTAAGGGAGGGGCTGAAGACCGGGCCGGTGCTCGTCCAGGTCCCCCGGCGTGGATACGTGCCCCGGCTGGCCTGCGAGCGCTGCCGGACGCCCGCCCGCTGCCGTCACTGCGCCGGGCCCCTTGAGGCCCCCGAACAGCAGGAGCTGCGCTGCGGCTGGTGCGGGCGGGGCGCCCCCGACTGGCACTGCGTGGCGTGCGGATCGAACCGGCTGCGGGCCCAGATCGTGGGCGCGCGGCGCACGGCGGAGGAGCTCGGCCGGGCCTTCCCCGCGGTGCCGGTGCGGACCTCGGGGCGGGACCACATCCTCGACACCGTGCCAGGACGGCCCGCGCTCGTCGTGTCCACCCCCGGTGCCGAACCCGTCGCCGAGGGCGGCTACGCGGCCGCGCTGCTCCTCGACGGCTGGGCCATGCTCGGCCGGCCCGACCTGCGCGCGGGCGAGGAGGCGCTGCGCCGCTGGATCGACGCGGCCTCGCTGGTGCGGGGGCAGCCCGAGGGCGGCACGGTCGTCGTGGTCGCCGAGCCGACGCTCCGCCCGGTCCAGGCGCTCGTCCGCTGGGACCCGGTGGGCCACGCGCAGCGGGAGCTGGCCGAGCGGGCCGAGCTGGGCTTCCCGCCGGTCTCCCGGATGGCCGCGGTGTCCGGCCCGCCGGAGGCCGTGGAGGGTTTTCTGGCGGCGGCCGGGCTGCCGGGCGACGCGGAGGTCCTCGGTCCGGTGCCACTGCCGGTGGTCCGCCCCGGCGGTCCGCGCCGCCCCGGGGACACACCCCCCGGCGAGCAGTGGGAGCGTGCCCTGGTCCGGGTGCCGCCGGGCAGCGGGGCGGCCCTGGCGGCGGCCCTCAAGCAGGCCCGGGCGGCCGGGCTCGCGCGCGGCGGAGGCGAACCGGTGCGGATCCGCGTCGACCCGCCGGACATCGGCTGACGCGCCGACGGCCGGCACCGCCCGACGCCCGCTGCCACGACGCGCGACGGCCGCCGGCCCCGGTGGGGGGCGGGCGGCCGTCGGAGGCTCGGCGCGGGTCAGCCGTTGCGCGGGCCGGGGAGGGCCGACGGGCGAGGGTCCTCGCGGAGGGTGGCGCTGCCCGAGGTGGGCTGCGGCGGCATCGAGCGGGCGGCGGGCACCGCGGGAAGGGTGCGGGTGACGCCCGGCTCCGTGCTGTGGTCCTGCTCCACGGGGACGCCGGGCTGCGGCGCGCGCCGGGCGCCGTACCGGCGATGGACGGCCTGCTTGGTGACACCGAGCGCGGAACCCACCGCGTCCCACGAGAAGCCGAGCGAGCGGTCGAAGTCGACCGCAGCGGTCACCAGGGTCTCGACGCTGTCCCGGAGCTCCTGGGCGAGGCGGACGGTCGGGGCGGGCGCGCGCCCGTAGACGACGAAGCCCGTCGAAGGGCCGGAGCGGCGGGGACGGTAGACATTGCCCAACTGGGCCGTGAGCGTGCGCAGTGCGTCCACCTGCCGCCGGACCCGCTCGATGTCCCGCACCAACAGGTGCAGACTCGCCCGGGCTTGGGCGTCGTGGGTTGCGTGGTCGGCCATGTGAAAGCCTCTCGAACCGGCGTTTACGGGGGAGGGTCGCAGGGGGGAACGGCGACCCGATTCGGTCAATCTCTCTTGACCAACGCGCCACCGGGAGTTGGGTCACGCTGCGGGGGCGTACACGCATATGCGCGGGGCGCTCGTCCTTCCGTACGCCCCCTTCTCCGCGGGCGCCTAGACTGGTGCGCTGCCCGTAAAGCCCCCGGACAGACAGGCAGCCGCCACCCATGAAGCTCGTCTTCGCAGGCACCCCCGAGGTCGCCGTTCCCGCCCTGGACGCCCTGCTCGCCTCCGGCCGGCACGAGGTGGCCGCCGTGGTCACCCGCCCGGACGCCCCGGCGGGACGAGGGCGGCGGCTCGTCGCCAGCCCGGTGGCCCAGCGGGCCGAGGAGGCCGGCATCGAGGTCCTCAAGCCGGCCAGGCCCCGCGACGAGGACTTCCTCGCCCGGCTCCGGGAGATCGCCCCGGACTGCTGCCCGGTCGTCGCCTACGGCGCGCTGCTCCCCAAGGTCGCCCTCGACATCCCCTCCCGTGGCTGGGTCAACCTGCACTTCTCGCTGCTGCCCGCGTGGCGCGGCGCGGCGCCCGTGCAGCACTCCCTGATGGCGGGCGACCAGGTGACGGGCGCGTCCACCTTCCTGATCGAGGAGGGGCTCGACTCGGGCCCGGTCTACGGCGTCGTCACCGAGGACATCCGCCCGACCGACACCAGCGGCGACCTGCTGACCCGCCTCGCGTTCGCGGGCGCCGGGCTGCTCGCCGCGACCATGGACGGCATCGAGGACGGCAACCTCCAGGCCGTCCCGCAGCCCGTCGAGGGCATCACCCTCGCCCCGAAGATCCAGGTCGAGGACGCGCACGTCGACTTCGCGGCCCCAGCCCTGCGCGTCGACCGCGTCGTCCGCGGCTGCACCCCCGCCCCGGGCGCCTGGACGCTCTTCCGCGGCGAGCGCCTCAAGCTGATCCAGGTCACCCCCCTCCCGGACCGCACCGACCTCGCCCCGGGCGAGCTCGTGGTCGGCAAGAACAACGTGTACGCCGGCACCGGCTCGTACGCCGTCGAGCTCCTCTGGGTCCAGCCGCAGGGCAAGAAGCCGATGAAGGCCGCCGACTGGGCCCGCGGCGTCCGCATCACCGCCGGGGAGCGGCTGGGGGCCTGACCCCGTGCTGCCGCCGCTCCCCGAAGGGCCCTGGTGGGACTGGGAGGTCCGCCACTACGACGGCAGCCGGCTCACCCTGGTCGCCGACCACGACCTCTCGTACCACCACGGGCTCGAGGTCGTCTTCACGGACACCCTCTACGTCCGGTGCCCGATGCACTTCATGGACCCGGAGTTCCGCGCGCCCACGCCCGAGGAGCGCGCGGAGGTCACCCGTCTCGTCGGCGCCGAGCCGCCCGTGCTCGTCGCCTTCGAGGCGGACGGCGGCGGCACGGTGTCGGCCGTGTGCCTGATCGCGGCCGAGGACTGGGCGATCCGCCAGGGGCGTTTTCCCCGGGGGACGTCGGCGGACGTACGCTGAGGGAGTTCGACCCTCATTTCGTCACGCGGAGCACCTTTGAGCGAGCAGGCACGTCGCCGTCCCCACAAGCCCTACCGGAGGCCCCAGAAGGACCCCGTCCGGATGCTCGCCTTCGAGGCTCTGAGGGCGGTGGACGAGCGCGACGCCTACGCCAACCTGGTGCTGCCGCCGCTCCTGCGGAAGGCCCGCGAGAAGGGCGACTTCGACGGGCGGGACGCGGCTCTCGCGACCGAGCTCGTCTACGGGACGCTGCGTCGCCAGGGCACGTACGACGCGATCATCTCCGCCTGCATCGACCGGCCGCTGCGCGAGGTCGACCCGCCCGTGCTCGACGTGCTCGCGCTCGGCGCGCACCAGCTGCTCGGGACCCGGATCCCCACGCACGCGGCCGTCTCCGCCAGCGTCGAGCTCGCCCGGGTGGTGCTCGGCGACGGACGGGCCAAGTTCGTGAACGCCGTGCTGCGGAAGATCTCGCAGCAGGACCTCGACGCCTGGGTGGCGCAGGTCGCCCCGCCGTACGACAAGGACGCCGAGGACCACCTCGCCGTCGTCCACTCGCACCCCCGCTGGGTGGTCTCGGCGCTCTGGGACGCCCTCGGCGGCGGCCGCGCGGGCATCGAGGACCTCCTGGAGGCCGACAACGAGCGGCCCGAGGTCACCCTCGTCGCACGCCCCGGCCGCTCCACCACCGAGGAGCTCGCCGCGGTCACCGAGACGCTGCCGGGCCGCTGGTCCCCGTATGCCCTGCGGATGGCCGAGGGCGGCGAGCCCGGCGCCATCGAGGCGGTCAAGGAGGGCCGGGCGGGCGTCCAGGACGAGGGCAGCCAGCTCGTCGCCCTGGCTCTCGCGAACGCGCCGCTCGAAGGATCCGACGCCCGCTGGCTCGACGGCTGCGCGGGCCCCGGCGGCAAGGCGGCACTCCTCGCCGCCCTCGCCTCCGAGCGCGGCGCCGCGCTGCTCGCCTCCGAGAAGCAGCCGCACCGCGCGCGCCTCGTCGAGCGCGCCCTCGCCGGCAACCCCGGCCCCTACCAGGTCATCGCCGCCGACGGCACCCGCCCGCCGTGGCGCCCCGGTTCCTTCGACCGGGTCCTGATGGACGTGCCCTGCTCGGGTCTCGGCGCGCTGCGCCGTCGCCCCGAGGCCCGCTGGCGCCGTCGCCCCGAGGACCTGGACGGCTTCGCCCCGCTCCAGCGCGCCCTGCTGACCGAAGCGCTGAGCGCCGTGCGCGTCGGCGGGATCGTCGGCTACGCGACGTGCTCGCCGCATCTCGCCGAGACCCGGGTGGTCGTCGACGACGTCCTCAAGAAGGTCGGCGGCGCCGAGCTGATCGACGCCCGTCCCTACATGCCCGGCGTCCCGGCGCTCGGTGACGGCCCGGACGTCCAGCTGTGGCCGCATCTGCACGGCACGGACGCCATGTATCTGGCGCTGCTGCGCCGTACCGCCTGACCCACGGGCGTCCGACCCTTCGATCACCTGACCGCAATCTCCCGGTCCGTCCCGGTCCGCGGCTCGTCGCTTCGTACCGAAATTGGTCTGGACCGGATTCGAAACCGCTCAGCGGCAAAGAAGTACCCAAGAACGTGGGAGGCTTGGCACATGGCGCAGATCAACCCCAGCATCCTGTCCGCGGACTTCGCCCGGCTCGCCGAGGAGGCGAAGGCGGTCGAGGGTGCCGACTGGCTGCACGTCGACGTGATGGACAACCACTTCGTGCCCAACCTGACGCTGGGGGTGCCGATCGTCGAGTCGCTCTCCCGGGCGACGGGGACGCCGCTCGACTGCCACCTGATGATCGAGGACCCCGACCGCTGGGCGCCCCAGTACGTGGAGGCGGGCGCCGGTTCGGTCACCTTCCACGTCGAGGCCGCGGCCGCTCCCGTGCGGCTCGCGCGGGAGATCCGGGCCAAGGGTGCGCGCGCCTCGATGGCGCTCAAGCCGGCCACGCCGATCGAGCCGTACGAGGACCTGCTCCCCGAGCTCGACATGCTGCTGATCATGACGGTCGAGCCGGGCTTCGGCGGCCAGGCCTTCCTCGACATCATGCTGCCCAAGATCCGCCGGACCCGTGAGCTGATCTCCAAGCACGGCCTGGAGCTGTGGCTCCAGGTCGACGGCGGGGTCGCCGAGTCCACCATCGAGCGGTGCGCGGAGGCCGGCGCCGATGTGTTCGTCGCCGGCTCGGCGGTCTACGGCGCGGCGGACCCGGCGGCCGCCGTGGCCTCGCTGCGGGCCCGCGCCGAGGCCACGACGGCCTCGGCCGCGTGGGCGTGTGGCCACTGAACCACCGTCGGATGAACGCGGCCCGTCGGGTCGCCGACAGGACCGATCAAGGCCCGCCGGATCTGACAGGATGAACGGCGAGTCCAGAGTGTGAACGACAGCCGTATGCGAACAGCCGTATGCGAACAGCGGTACGTGAACAGCAGTGAGGAGATCGCGGTGGCCGGTATGTCGGCGGGACGGTCAGCCCTGCGGATGGGCCCCGCGGAGCTGGTGCAGGCGGCGGCCATGGCCCGCCGCTTCTACCTCGAGGGCAAGTCCAAGATCCAGATCGCCGAGGAGTTCGGCGTGAGCCGCTTCAAGGTGGCACGGGTCCTGGAGACCGCCCTGGAGCGCGATCTCGTGCGCATCGAGATCCGTGTGCCGGCCGAGCTCGACGCCGAGCGCTCCGACGCGCTCCGTGCCCGCTACGGGCTCCGCCACGCCGTCGTCGTCGAGTCCCCGGCGGAGGGCGAGGACGAGTCGCCCGACCCGGAGAACCTCGGCGAGGTCGCGGCCGACCTGCTCGGCGAGCTGGTCACCGAGGGCGACGTCCTGGGTCTCGCCTGGGGCCGCTCCACCATCCACATGGCGGCGGCGCTCGACCGGCTGCCGCCCTGCACGGTCGTGCAGCTCACCGGCGTGTACGACGCCGGGACCGCCGAGCGCGGCTCGGTCGAGGCCGTACGCCGAGCCGCCCAGGTCTCCGGTGGCGAGGCGCACCCGATCTACGCGCCCATGCTGCTGCCGGACCCGGCGACCGCCGCGGCGCTGCGCAGCCAGACCGGCATCGCGCGGGCCTTCGAGTACTTCGACAAGGTGACGGTCGCCTGCGTCTCCATCGGCTCCTGGGAGCCGGGCATCTCGACCGTGCACGACATGCTCTCCGACGCGGAGCGCGCCCACTACGCCTCGCTCGGTGTCGCCGCCGAGATGTCCGCGCACCTCTTCGACGCCGAGGGCCGCCGCGTCGGCCGCGACCTGGGCGAGCGGTGCATCACCGTCGAGGCGGACCGGCTGCGGCGCATCCCCGAGGTCGTGGCGATCGCCGGCGGGCAGCGCAAGGCGGCGGCGATCGGGGCGGTCCTCCGCTCCGGACTCGTCACCAGCCTGGTCACGGACCGCGCCGCCGCGGACTACCTGCTGACCGAGTCCAGCCCCGGCACGCACCCGGCGCTCGACCGGACGGACCCCGACGGCAGCTGAGCCGCCACCGCCCACCACCGCGATTTCCCAGGGCCGGAGCCCTCCCGTAACGGTATGTTCGGGACATGTTGCTCCGGCCCTTTCGCGTACTCCTCGCGCTCGTCCTGTGCGTCTTCCTGGCCGGATGCTCCGCCGCGGGCGACACGGTCTCCACGAGGGCGACCGGCGCCGCTCCCGCCGCCTCCGCTCCCGCCGCCGCGCCCACCGGGTCGGCCGGGCTCTCGGGGCTGCCGACCGTACGGGCCGCCGACCTGCCGCCCGAGGCCCGCCGCACGCTCGGCCTCATCGCGCGCGGCGGCCCCTACCCGTACGCCAAGGACGGCGCCGTCTTCTCGAACTTCGAGCGGATCCTGCCGCGCAAGGAACGCGGGTACTACCGCGAGTACACCGTGAAGACCCCCGGTGAGCGCGACCGCGGGGCGCGCCGGATCGTCACCGGCCGGGACGGCGAGCTCTACTGGACCGACGACCACTACGAGACGTTCCGGGAGGTGCTCGGATGAGAATCGACGACGCCGTCCTCCTCGACCTGGCCGGAGTCACGGACAAGGCCGCCCTCATGGACCGGTGCGCCGTGACCCTCGCGCTGCCCGCCTGGTTCGGCCGGAACTGGGACGCCCTGGCCGACTGCCTGACGGATCTCCCCGAACCCGTCACCGTCGTCGTCACGGGCTGGCAGGAGTACGCCAGGACGCGTCCTCGCGAGTGGCGGACCGCCCAGGACGTCTTCGCCACGGCCGTCGACGAGCGCCCCACCCGCCTCTCCGTCCTCCTCTCCCTGGGCGAAGGGCTCGTAGGATCCGACGAACCCCCTGCCGGAAGGCTCGGATGAATTGCCCGGGGCTGGTATTCGTACCGGCGTGGGACAATGAACTACGTGCTTTTTCCCCTGGCTGAAATGCCTAGGGGCCGATCCGAACGACTGGGATGTCAGCACGTGCGTTTCCTCAATGACGTCAAGCCGCCCTACGACCTGACGTACGACGATGTGTTCATGGTGCCGAGCCGCTCGGCCGTGGGTTCCCGCCAGGCCGTGGACCTCTCCTCGCCGGACGGGACCGGGACGACGATCCCGCTCGTCGTCGCCAACATGACCGCCATCGCCGGCCGTCGCATGGCCGAGACCGTAGCCCGCCGCGGCGGCCTGGTCGTCATCCCCCAGGACATCCCGATCGAGGTCGTCACCGACGTCATCTCGTGGGTCAAGAGCCGCCACCACGTGCTCGACACCCCGATCGTCCTGGAGCCCCACCAGACCGTCGCCGACGCGCTCTCCCTGCTGCCGAAGCGGGCCCACGGCGCCGGCGTCGTCGTCGACGAGAACCGCCGCCCGATCGGTGTCGTCACCGACGCCGACCTGTCCGGCGTGGACCGCTTCACCCAGCTGTCCGAGGTCATGTCGAAGGACCTGCTCCTCCTCGACGCCGACATCGAGCCGCGCGAGGCCTTCAACACGCTGGACCACGCCAACCGCCGCTACGCCCCGGCCGTCGACAAGGACGGGCGCCTGGTCGGCATCCTGACGCGCAAGGGCGCCCTCCGCGCGACCCTGTACACCCCGGCCACCGACGCCGAGGGCAAGCTGCGCATCGCCGCCGCCATCGGCATCAACGGCGACTTCGTCGGCAAGGCCAAGCAGCTCCTCGACGCGGGCGTGGACACGCTCGTCATCGACACGGCGCACGGGCACCAGGAGTCGATGATCTCCGCGATCAAGGCCGTCCGGGCGCTCGACCCGCAGGTCCCGATCGTCGCGGGCAACATCGTCGCCGCCGAGGGCGTCAAGGACCTCATCGACGCGGGCGCCGACATCATCAAGGTCGGCGTCGGCCCCGGCGCCATGTGCACCACCCGCATGATGACCGGCGTCGGCCGGCCGCAGTTCTCCGCCGTCCTGGAGTGCGCGGCCGAGGCGAAGAAGTACGGCAAGCACGTCTGGGCCGACGGTGGCGTCCGGCACCCGCGCGACGTCGCCATGGCGCTCGCCGCCGGCGCGTCGAACGTGATGATCGGCTCCTGGTTCGCCGGCACGTACGAGTCCCCGGGCGACCTCCAGCACGACGCCCAGGGCCGCGCCTACAAGGAGTCCTTCGGCATGGCCTCCGCCCGCGCCGTCAAGAACCGCACGAGCGACGAGTCCGCCTACGACCGTGCCCGCAAGGCGCTGTTCGAGGAGGGCATCTCGACCTCCCGCATGTTCCTCGACCCGACCCGTCCGGGCGTCGAGGACCTGATCGACTCGATCATCGCGGGCGTCCGTTCCTCCTGCACCTACGCCGGTGCCGGCTCGCTCGCCGAGTTCGAGGAGAAGTCCGTGGTGGGCATCCAGTCCGCCGCCGGTTACGCCGAGGGCAAGCCGCTGCACGCCAGCTGGAGCTAGCCGCTCCGCCGGAAACGGCACCTCACCGTCGTACGCCGTGGGTCCGCGGGAAATTCCTCCCGGGGACCCACGGCGTTCCCGTACGGTCGGCGCATGGAGATCAGGCCCTGCCGCGCCGAGGACGTGCCCGTACTCGACCGCCACATCCCCGCTCCCGGGGCGCCGAGCCGCCACGCCGACCGCTTCGCGCGCCAGGAGTCCGGCGCCGGGACGTACCTCCTGGCGTGGTGTGACGGGGTGCCCGTCGGCCACGGACAGGTCCGCTGGGACGGCTGCGCCGCCCCCGAGGTGCGGGCCGTCCTCGGCGACTGCCCCGAGCTCAACGGCCTGGACGTGTGGCCCGAGACGCTCCGCGGGCAGGGCATCGGGTCGGCGCTGGTCCATGCGGCCGAGGAACTGGTGCGGGAGCGCGGCGGGACCGCGCTGGGGCTCGGCGTGGCCCGTGACAACCCGCGCGCGGCCGCCCTGTACGCGCGGCTCGGCTACGAGCCCGTCGTCGCCTACACCGACCGCTGGGCCTGGACGGACCCGGAGGGCCGCACGCACGCGTGCGCGGACGCGTGCACCTTCCTCGTCAGGTCCCTGGCGGTACGGGGCCGCTGAGCGGCACGTGGGGGCGCAGGGCCTCCGCCACCGCCGCCGCGATGCGGGCGTGCCCCCGGTCGTTCGGGTGCAGCCCGTCCGCCAGGTGCTCCGGGCCGAGCAGAGGGCGCCCCGGGAGGACCAGGAGCCGCCCGTCGCCCTCGGCGGCCAGGTCGCGGCCCGCGCGCTCCATGGCCCTGCGCAGCTCCGTGAGCGTGGCTCCCAGGGCGTTGCGGGTGTGCTCGGCCTCCGGCCGCAGGACGGGCGAGACGAGCAGCAGCGGGGTGGCCGGATGGCCCCGGCGGACCAGACCGACGAACGCCCGGACGGTCGCGTACAGCCAGTCGGCCGTCGCGGGCACCCGGGACCAGCAGTTGGTGCCGAAGGCGAGGGTGACCACCTCGCCCGGGAGCCGTGCGAGGTGCTCGGCCAGCGGGAGCTCGCCGCGCGCCCCGCCCGCGTACCCCAGATTGACCGGATCGAGCCCGAGGAGCCGCCCCGTCGTGGCGGGCCAGGAGTGCGCGGGGCGCGTCGACCACCAGCCCTCGGTGATCGAGTCGCCGTGGACGAGCCAGCGGGGCCGTACGGGAGCGGGGGAGAGGCGGCCGCCGACGGCCCGCAGGGCGAGCGGGACCGGGGACTGGCCCTCGGGGAGGTGGACGGTGAAGACGCCGCCGTACGGGGGCAGGGGGAGGCTGACCGTGCCCTCCGGAGCCGGGACGGCGCAGGTCTCGCCGACGAGCCGCCGGCCCTGCCAGAGCGCGAAGCAGTGCCGCAGCGCGGCGAGCGGGTCGTCCGGCTCCGGGACGGCCGCGCGGTAGCGCAGCTCCACGGCCCGCGTCCCGGGCTCCGCCGTGAACTCGAGGCGTACGCCGATGGGCAGCGCCGCCCGCTCGGCGATGTCCCACGGGAGCCGCTCCAGGTCGGCGGGGTCCGCCCGGACGGGCCGGTCCCCGTCGAGCCAGGCCGTGCCGCGCAGGAAGGGCGCCGGGGCGAGCCAGCCCACCGAGGCCTCCGATCGTGGGGTTGCCGGGGGCTCGCAGCGTGGGTCACGGGACACGAGGAGTCAAGGCACGTGCACGCGCCGAGCGGGGCGGGCGCGCCGAGCCGCCCGGGGCGGTGCGGAGACCCCAATGTGCCGATTCATGCAGGGGCGCGCAATGTTTCCCCGTCTGCGCCGCGAGAGCGCAATGATCATTCGGCACTGCGCAACAACCCTGCATTACGAGTGCGAACCTCGGACCCTTAGGCTCGTGCCCCGTACCAGGAGTGGCGATGACCGCCTGCTCGGCGGTTCCCCTCCCCCGTGGGCTTGCTTCGGCATGTCCACGTGCCGCCGTGGTCGTCCCACCGCCTACAGGCAGCGATAAGGAGCCTCCGCAGTGCTGGACCACGGCGCAGCCCCGCCGGTCGTCGACACGGCCACCCCCAAGACCTCCGCGCTCGGCGCTCTCACCCGGCGCAAGCCGGTGGAACGCCTGGTCATGGAGGGTGGGCAGGGTGAGGGCGGCAGCCTCCGCCGCTCGCTCTCCATGTGGCAGCTGACCATGATCAGTATCGGTGCCACGCTCGGCACCGGCATCTTCGTCGTCCTCGGCGACGCCGTCCCGCAGGCCGGCCCCGCGGTCACCCTGGCCTTCGTGATCGCCGGCCTCACCGCGCTCTTCTCCGCCCTCTCGTACGCCGAGCTGGCCGGCACCATCCCGGTCGCCGGCTCCTCGTACTCGTACGCGTACGCAACGATGGGCGAACTCGTCGCCTGGGTCTGCGGCTGGTGCCTGGTCCTGGAGTACGGCGTCTCCGTCGCCGCCGTGGCCGTCGGCTGGGGCGAGTACGTCAACGAGCTCCTCGACGGCACCATCGGCGTCACCATCCCCGACGCGCTCTCCTCCGCGCCCGGCGAGGGCGGCATCATCAACCTGCCGGCCCTGATCGTCGTCCTGCTGGCGATGGTCTTCCTGCTCGGCGGCGCGAAGGAGTCGGCCCGCGCCAACACGATCATGGTCGTGGTGAAGATCGCCGCGCTCGTGCTCTTCTGCACCATCGGTTTCATGGGCTTCAAGTCCGGCAACTACTCCGACTTCATGCCGCTCGGCATGGCCGGGGTCAGCGCCGCCGGTGCCAGCCTCTTCTTCTCGTACATCGGCTTCGACGCCGCCTCCACCGCCGGCGAGGAGGCGAAGAACCCGCAGCGCGACCTGCCGCGGGCGATCATGCTCTCGCTGATCATCGTCACCGCCCTGTACGTCCTCGTCGCCGCGGTCGCCGTCGGCGCGTGGAACTGGAAGGACTTCGAGGGCTCCGAGGCCTCGCTCGCCGCGATCATGAACGACGTGAGCGGCCAGACCTTCTGGGGCACGCTGCTCGCCGCCGGCGCCGTCATCTCCATCGCGAGCGTCGTCCTGACCGTCCTCTACGGACAGACCCGCGTGCTCTTCGCGATGTCCCGCGACGGTCTCGTCCCGAAGGTCTTCGGCAAGGTCAGCACCAAGACCGGCACCCCGCGGATCAACACCGTGATCGTCTCCGCCTTCTGCGCCATCCTCGCGGCGGCGATCCCGCTCGGCGAGCTCGTCGACGCCACCAGCATCGGCACGCTCTTCGCCTTCGCGCTGGTCAACATCGCGGTCGTCATCCTGCGCAAGACCCGCCCGGACATGAAGCGCACGTTCCGCGTGCCGCTCGGCTGGCTCTTCCCGGTCCTCGGCTTCGGCTTCTGCGTCTACAACATGTTCAGCCTCGGCGCCTCCACCTGGACGGTCTTCGGTTGCTGGATGGCCGCCGGGCTCGTGTTCTACTTCCTGTACGGCATGCGCCGCTCCCGACTGGCCACGGCCCCGGCCGTGGCAGAGGCCCCAGCAGAGAAGTGATCCACCCGTAGTGCGACTCAACGACCTCGACGAACGCATCGTCCACGCCCTCGCGGAAGACGCCCGCCGCAGCTACGCCGACATCGGCTCGCTCGTCGGACTCTCCGCGCCAGCCGTGAAGCGGCGCGTGGACCGGCTCAGGGCCGAGGGCGCCATCACCGGTTTCACCGTACGGGTGGACCCGGCGGCGCTCGGCTGGGAGACCGAGGGCTTCGTCGAGATCTACTGCCGCCACAACACCTCGCCGGACGACATCCGGCGAGGTCTGGAGCGGTATCCCGAGGTGGTGTCCGCGTCGACCGTCACCGGCGACGCGGACGCCGTCGTCCAGGTCTTCGCCTCGGACATGCGCCACTTCGAGCGCGTCCTGGAGCGGATCGCGGGCGAGCCCTTCGTGGAGCGCACCAAGTCCGTCCTGGTGCTCTCGCCGCTGCTGCGGCGCTTCTCCTCGGGCTCACCCGCGTAGCCGAGCGAGCGGCGGTGCGGTGCGGGCCGTGGTTCCCGCACCGCCCTTCGCCCGCCCACCCCCGTGGGGCGGTCTACTCGGTCGGGTAGACGAACTCCCACGGCACGACCTCGAAGTCGCCCGTCCCCTCCTCGACCTTCTCGAACGGCGCGCCGCTGATGCACGGCGGCACCTTGTCCTTCTTCGGGTCGGCGGTCATCCAGGTGTAGCCGAGCCGGTCGCCGGCGGCGTCGTCGTGGACCGTGACCCCGACGCGCGCCTTCTTGAACTCCTTCACATCGGTCTCGACGACGACACCGGACACGACGGCGACCTTGCCGCCCGTCGTGAGGCAGTCGACCTTGACCTTCGCGTAGCCGCCCCAGTCGCCCTTGTAGTGGCTGAAGCGGAACGTGCCGGTGGCCTTCATCGGATCCTGCCGGTCCTTCTCGGCGAGATGCGCGTCGAAGGTGAAGGTGATGTCGTCCCCGGCCGGCCGGTACAGCTTGGCCGTGCCGGTCAGCGCGGCTGCCTCCGAGACCGTGGCCCGGGCCGCGGCGGGGGCGGGAGCCTCGTCCACCGAGGCGGCGGCGATGCCCCCGGCTCCCAGCGTCAGCAGGACGGCGGCGGCGACGGCGACGATCTTCGTACGGCGGTTCATGGCTTCCCGTTCCTCTCGGCAGGTCGTCCGGCGGGTCTTCCGGACGAGCACCACTCTTCCGCCCGGCCGCCGCCCGGTCGTCGCGCCGCAGGACGGTCCTCGTCTCCGCCGCGCGGCGGGGAGCCCTACGCCCCCGGGCGGAGCCCCGCGCAACGAATCGCCGTGGTGGCCGGAGATCGCGCAACGGTTCGACGGTCGGTCCGCAACGCTCCCGCCTTGTCCGAACAGAGCGCGAAACCGTACCGTTTTTGACGTCTTCCCCTTGTACTCCGACCCACCCGAGGATCGCCCATGCCCGCGCTGCGCACCGCCCTGCTCCAGAGCTCCGGCGAGCTCGGTGACGTGGCCGCCAACCTCAAGATCCTCGACGAGGCCGCCGCCCGCGCCGCGGCCGCCGGAGCCGGCGTGCTGCTCGCCCCCGAGCTGTTCCTCACCGGCTACGCCATCGGCGCCGACATGGCGCGCCTGGCCGAACCGGCCGACGGCCCCTCCGCCCGCGCCGTCGCGGCCATCGCCGTGCGCCACGGCCTCGCCGTCGGCTACGGCTACCCGGAACGGGACACCGAGCGGCACGGGGTGCTGTACAACGCGGCGCGGCTCGTCGGCGCCGACGGCGAAGTGCTCGCCGACTACCGCAAGACCCACCTCTTCGGCGGCTTCGAGACGACCTGGTTCACCCCCGGTGACCAGGCCGTCGTCCAGGCCGAGCTCGGCGGACTCACCGTCGGCATGATGATCTGCTACGACGTCGAGTTCCCGGAGAACGTCCGGGCGCACGCGCTGGCCGGTACGGACCTCCTCCTCGTACCGACCGCGCTCATGCACCCGGCCGAGATCGTGCCCCTGTCCGTGGTGCCGGTCCGTGCCTTCGAGAACCAGCTGTACATCGCGTACGCCAACCGGACGGGCCCCGAGGGCGACTTCGAGTTCGTCGGCCTCTCCGCCCTGGCCGGCCCCGACGGCGTCGCCCGGGCCCGCGCCGGGCGGGGCGAGGAGCTCGTCATCGGCGACGCCGACCCCGACTTCCTGGCGGCCTCCCGCGCGGAGAACCCCTACCTCCGCGACCGGCGCCCGGGCCTCTACGGCCCCCTCGTCTGAGCCGCCCCACCGCCTTCCCGACCCGCCTCACCTCTTTCCGTGCAAGGAGTCCGTACCCCATGACGTCCACGGTGCCCACGACCGCCGTCCCCCACAGCGACGGCCAGCCGCCGATCACCATGTTCGGTCCGGACTTCCCGTACGCCTACGACGACTTCCTGGCCCACCCGGCCGGGCTCGGCCAGATACCGGCCACCGAGCACGGCACCGAGGTCGCCGTCATCGGCGGCGGTCTGTCCGGCATCATCGCCGCGTACGAGCTCATGAAGATGGGCCTCAAGCCCGTCGTCTACGAGGCCGACCAGATCGGCGGCCGGCTGCGGACCGTGGGCTTCGAGGGCACCGCCACCGAGGGTCTCACCGCCGAGATGGGCGCGATGCGCTTCCCGCCCTCCTCGACCGCCCTCCAGCACTACATCGACCTCGTCGGCCTGGAGACCACGCCGTTCCCGAACCCGCTGGCCGAGTCGACCCCCTCGACCGTCGTCGACCTCAAGGGCGAGTCGCACTACGCCACCACCGTCGACGACCTCCCGCAGGTCTACCGCGACGTGATGAACGCGTGGAACGCCTGTCTGGAGGAGGGCGCCGACTTCTCCGACATGAACCAGGCCATGCGCGAGCGCGACGTCCCGCGCATCCGTGAGATCTGGGCGAAGCTCGTCGAGAAGCTCGACAACCAGACCTTCTACGGCTTCCTCTGCGAGTCCGAGTCCTTCAAGTCCTTCCGGCACCGTGAGATCTTCGGCCAGGTCGGCTTCGGCACCGGCGGCTGGGACACCGACTTCCCCAACTCCATCCTGGAGATCCTCCGCGTCGTCTACACCGAGGCGGACGACCACCACCGCGGCATCGTGGGCGGCTCGCAGCAGCTGCCGCTGCGCCTGTGGGAGCGCGAGCCGGAGAAGATCGTCCACTGGGCGCAGGGCACCTCGCTCAGCTCCCTGCACGAGGGCACCCCGAAGCCGGCCGTGACCCGGCTCAACCGGACCGCCGGCAACCGGATCACCGTCACCGACGCCTCCGGCGACATCCGTACGTACCCGGCGGCGATCTTCACCGCCCAGTCGTGGATGCTGCTCTCCAAGATCGCCTGTGACGACTCGCTCTTCCCGATCGACCACTGGACGGCGATCGAGCGCACCCACTACATGGAGTCGTCCAAGCTCTTCGTCCCGGTCGACCGGCCGTTCTGGCTGGACAAGGACGAGGAGACCGGCCGGGACGTCATGTCGATGACGCTGACCGACCGGATGACCCGTGGCACGTACCTCCTGGACGATGGCCCGGACAAGCCGGCCACGATCTGCCTCTCGTACACGTGGTGCGACGACAGCCTGAAGTGGCTGCCGCTCTCCGCGAACGAGCGCATGGAGGTCATGCTGAAGTCGCTCGGCGAGATCTACCCGAAGGTCGACATCCGGAAGCACATCATCGGCAACCCGGTGACGGTCTCCTGGGAGAACGAGCCCTACTTCATGGGCGCCTTCAAGGCCAACCTGCCGGGCCACTACCGCTACCAGCGCCGCCTGTTCACGCACTTCATGCAGGAGGGGCTGCCCGAGGACAAGCGGGGCATCTTCCTCGCGGGCGACGACATCTCCTGGACGGCCGGCTGGGCCGAGGGCGCGGTGCAGACGGCGCTCAACGCGGTGTGGGGCGTGATGCACCACTTCGGCGGCGGCACCGACGCCACCAACCCGGGTCCGGGCGACGTCTACGAGGAGATCGCTCCGGTCGAGCTGCCGGAGGACTGAGTCCCCGTACGGGTCACGGCCTGGTGAGCGGCGTGAGCAGCATCCGCCCCACCAGGCCCACCGAGCGGTCGAGCCGCTCGGTGAACTCCCCGGCCAGCTCCGGCAGCCCGCGCAGCTGCCAGAGCGAGCGCGCCGCCAGCCAGGCCCCGTCGCGGGCCCGGTCCAGGCTCCAGCAGCCGAGCAGATGCGTCAGCGGGTCCGCGATCTCCAGGAGGTCCGGGCCCGGCATCAGTTCCTCCCTGATGCGCTCCTCCAGGAGGAGGAGGATGTCGCCGACCTGGTCGAACTCGTCCTCCAGGTCGGTCGGCGCGCACTCCAGGACGCGGCACGTGTCGACCACGGCGAGCGCCAGGTCGTGGCCGACGTGGGCGTTGATCCCGGCGAGCGCGAACTGCAGCGGACGTACGCCGGGGTGGCGCCGGTAGTGGAAGAGCGGCCGCCAGCAGGCGGGCGCCGGGCCGCCGGTGGCGACGGTGTCGACCGCCGTGAGGTAGCGCTCGGCGAACCGCACGTCGAGGGTGGCGGCCGCCGTGCGGTCGGCGAAGGTCCCCGCCTGGATGGCGCGCCCGATCTCCTCGGTGACCGTCAGGTAGACCCGGTTGAAGACGGCGACGCCGTCGGCCGGATGCCAGGTGGCGCGAAGGGTCCGCATGCGGTCGACCACGGGGTCGACCGCCACGAACTGCCCGAGGTCCCGACCGGTCTCCCGGCCGATGTCATGACCGCTGTCCTGCCCGAGCTGCTGGGTCTGCGCCATGGGGGCAGGCTTCCAGTCGCCGGGGCCGGGAGGGAACTCCCCGGGCCCGGCTTCCCCAGAACGGGCGAATCAGTCAGCTCTTCGACAGCGGATCCTCGTCGGAGGTGCTCTCGTACGAGCTCGTGCCGGAGTCCAGGAGGGGCTCCTGCTCCTTGAGGTGGGCCGGGGCGAAGGCCCGCAGCACGTGGTAGCCGGTGATGACGACGATCGTGCCGAGCGCGATGCCGCCCAGTTCGAAGGTGTCGGTGAAGGTGAGCTTCACCCCGCCGACGCCGATGATGATGCCGGCGGCGGCCGGGACCAGGTTGAGCGGGTTGCGCAGATCGACCTCGGCGTTGATCCAGATCTGGGCGCCGAGCAGGCCGATCATGCCGTAGAGGATGACGGTGATGCCGCCGAGGACACCGCCGGGGATGGCGGCGACGACCGCGCCGAACTTGGGGCAGAGACCGAAGAGGAGCGCGAAGCCGGCCGCGGCCCAGTAGGCGGCGGTCGAGTAGACCCGGGTGGCGGCCATGACGCCGATGTTCTCGGAGTACGTGGTGTTGGGCGGGCCGCCCACGGCGGTCGACAGCATCGAGGCGGCGCCGTCGGCGGCGATGGCCGTGCCGAGCTTGTCGTCCAGGTTGTCGCCGGTCATCTCGCCGACGGCCTTGACGTGCCCGGCGTTCTCGGCGATCAGCGCGATGACCACGGGCAGCGCGACCAGGATCGCGGACCACTCGAAGCTCGGTCCGTGGAAGGACGGCAGGCCGATCCAGTCGGCCTTCGACACACCGGAGAGGTCCAGCCGCCAGTGGTCGGTGATCTGGCCGCTCGGGGACATCGAGTGGATCTTGCCGAAGACGAGGTCGAAGATCCAGGAGATGGCGTAGCCGAAGATCAGGCCGAGGAAGATCGCGATCCGGGACCAGAAGCCGCGCAGGCAGACCACGGCGAGTCCGGTGAACAGCATGACGAGCAGCGCGGTCCACTGGTCCTGCGGCCAGTACGTCGACGCGGTGACCGGGGCCAGGTTGAAGCCGATCAGCATGACGACGGCGCCGGTCACGATCGGCGGCATCGCCGCGTGGATGATCCGCGCGCCGAACTTCCTGACCGCGAGACCGGCGAGGAAGAGGACCGCGCCGACGACGAGGACCGCGCCGGTCACGGTGGCACTGCTGCCGCCCGAGGCCCGGATGGCGGCGGCGACTCCGACGAAGGAGAGCGAGCAGCCCAGGTAGGACGGGACGGTGCCGCGGGTCGCGAGGAGGAAGATCGCGGTCGCGACACCCGACATCATGATCGCGAGGTTCGGGTCCAGACCCATGAGGACCGGGGCGACGAAGGACGCCCCGAACATCGCGACGACGTGCTGGGCGCCGAGGCCGACGGTGCGGGGCCAGGAGAGCCGCTCGTCCGGCCGGACGACGGCCCCGGGAGCGGGTGTTCTCCCGTCGCCGTGCAGGGTCCAGCGCACGCCGAGGTTCATGAGGTCGCTCCCGTTCCGAGGTTCCGGCGGCCGTGTCGTGGCCGCAAAAGATCAGCCACATGGTATGCGCCGTGACCTGCCGGAACCGCCTTCCGCCGAGCGGCCCCGGGCCTGTCCGGGGGGCCGGGCGCGATCGCCGTCACGCGACCGGGCCGGAGCTCTTCGCCGGGGTGCCGTCGGCGTGGGCCGAGGCCGCCGCGGCGCGAGCGCCGGGCCTGAGCACACCCGCGCCGAGAACCAGGCCGAGGGCCAGCAGCGTGACGAGGCCGAAGGAGAAGAGGAGCGAGGTCGCGTCGGCGATGCCGCCGATCGCCGAGGGGGCGATGAGACCCGAGGTGTACGTGATGGTGGCGACGCCCGCGATGGCCTGGCTGGGGTTCGGCCCGCTGCGGGCCGCGGCGGCGAAGGCCAGGGGGACGACGACCGCGACGCCGAGCCCGATGAGACCGAATCCGGCCATCGCGACGGCGGCGTGCGGGGCGAGGACGACCATGATCCCGCCGAGGGTGGCGACGGCGCCCCCGACCCGTACCGTACGGACCGCGCCGAAGCGGTCCACGACGCGGTCGCCGACCAGCCGGGCCACGGCCATCGTCAGAGCGAAGGCGGTCGTCGAGGCGGCCGCGAGCCCTGCCGAGCTGCCCAGCTCGTCCTGGAGGTAGACGGCCGACCAGTCGAGGCTGGCGCCCTCCGCGAAGACCGCGCAGAAGCCGATGGCGCCGATGACCAGCGCGGACTTCGGCGGCAGCGAGAACCGCGGCGGCGCCTCCTCGTCCGGCGTGCTCTGCACGTCCAGGACGCCCTGGCAGCAGACCAGGCCGAGCGCGGTGAGGGTCAGGGCCGCGATCAGGTGGTGGACGCGGGCGTCGGCGCCGATGTGGGCCGCGACCGTGCCGGCGGCCGAACCGAGCAGCGCGCCCACGCTCCACATGCCGTGCAGGCTCGACATGATGGACTTGCCGAGCCGGTTCTCGGTCTCGACGCCGAGCGCGTTCATCGCCACGTCGGACATGCCCGCGGTCGCGCCGTACACGAAGAGCACGCCGCACAGCCCCCAGATGTTCGGTGCCAGCGAGGGCAGCGTCAGGGAGAGCGTCCACAGGGCGAGCAGGCCGCGCAGGGCCGTGCGGGCGCCGAAGCGGTGGCTGATGGCGCCGGCCAGCGGCATCGCGAGGGAGGCGCCGAGCGCGGGGAAGGCGAGTGCGAGCCCGAGCTGTCCGGCGCTGACGCCCGCGTGCTCCTGGATCCACGGGATGCGGGTCGCGAAGCTGCCGGTCACCGTGCCGTGGACGCAGAAGACCGCGGCGACGGCGAAGCGCGCCCGCCGCAGACGCTCGGTGCTGAAGACGGTCTCCGCCGCCATGTGCCCTCCCTGGGTGGTCGTGTGTGGCTGTGCCGGTGGTCCGAGGCGTAAACTATCAGGGACCCTGCCTGATAAATAGATCGCAGCATGGCATCCCTGCCGGAGCGCGTCTGAGAGGATCGCCGCATGGCCGCATCCCCGAGCACCGCACGAGCCATCAACGACCGGTTCGCCCTGCGACTGCTCCAGGACGAAGGCCCGTTGACGGCCACTCAGCTCAAGACCCTCACCGGGCTCTCCCGCCCCACGGTCGCCGACCTCGTCGAGCGCCTCCAGGGCTCCGGGCTCGTCCACGTCGTGGGGGAGTCCGGAGCCGAGCGCCGGGGCCCCAACGCCAAGCTGTACGGACTCGTCGCCGACCGGGCGCACCTCGCCGCCCTCGACGTGCGCACCAGCTCCGTCTCCGTCACCGTCGCCGACCTGCTCGGGACCACCCTCGCCGAGGCCGCCGTCCCCGTCGGCGACGGCACCGGATCCGCCGTCGAGAAGGCGGTCACGCTCCTGGAGCGCACGGTGAAGGAGGCCGGCGCCGACCGGCTGCACACCGTCGCCGTCGGCGCCCCCGGCCTCATCGAACCGGCCACCGGCGAGCTGCGCGACTCCTCGGGACTGCCCGCCTGGCACCGCCGGCTCGTCGGCGTCCTCCAGGAGCGGCTCCCCGCCCACGTCCTCGTCGAGAACGAGACCAACCTCGCCGCCCTCGCCGAGCTGCGCGAGGGCGCGGCGCACGACCGTGAGGACTTCGTCCTGCTCTGGCTCGGCCAGGGCGTCGGCGCCGCCGTCGTCCTCGGCGGGCGGCTGCGCCGCGGCGCCTCCGGAGGCGCGGGCGAGATCGGCTTCCTGCCGGTCCCCGGCACCTCGGGGCTCCCCTCGGCCACCGGCTGCGACGGCGGCTTCCACGAGCTGGCCTGCGCGGCCGCCGTCGGGACCCTCGCCGCCGCACACGGTCTCGCCCCGTCGGAGGCGCTCGCCTCGGGCCACGGTCCCTTCCTGGACGCGCTGGCCCGCCGCCTGGCCGTCGGTGCGGCGGCCGTCGTCTCCGTCCTGGACCCCGGCTGTGTGGTCCTCGCCGGCGAGACGGGTCACCACGGCGGCCCCGCACTCGCGGCCCGCGTCGAGTCGGAGCTGGCATCCCTCTCCCCGCTCCGCACGGAGGTCCGCGCGACGGAGCTGGGCGACGCGGCCGTCCGGCGCGGCGCGCTCCTCCTCGCCCGTGACACGGCTCAGGACGCGCTCTTCGGCCCGCCGGCCACCGGGCTCTAGAGGGTGCCGTGCCGCTGAAGCCCCCGGGTCGGAGCGGAACCGGCCCGGCGAGCCGCTACGCGCCCGCCGGCCCCTCCGGTCCGCCGAAGCGCCGCGCCAGGAACTCGTCGAACGTCACGCGGCCCACCGCGCGGTCCGGTGCCAGGTGCTCGCCGCGCCGCAGCCCCCGGTACACCTTGCCCGGCAGCGGCACCTCGACGATGCGGCGCCGGCGACCGCTCGCCCGCAGGTAGGAGTGGGCCAGCTCGACGAAGGTACGGATCTCCGGGCCGGCCATGTCCTCCACCCGGCCCGCCGGCCGCCCCGCGGCCAGCTCGGCGAGGCGCGCGGCCGCCTCCGCCACCTCCAGGGGCTGGTCCCGTACGTCCTTGGGCAGCAGCATGACGGGCGGCTTGGCGAGGCCCTGGAGCAGCTGGAGGATCAGGTCGTGGAACCGGGTAGTGCGCAGCAGCGTCCAGCCGAGGCCCGAGCCCTGGATCATGCGCTCCACCACGTACTTGGTGCGGTAGTAGCCGAGCGGCACCCGGTCGACGCCGATGATCGAGATGTACAGGAGGTGCGGCACCCCGGCGCGCCGCGCCGCCTCGATCAGGAGGCGGGATGCGTCCTTGTCTCCGCGCAGGATGTTGCTGCAGTGGACGACCGCGTCCACCCCGTCGACGGCCCGGTCGAGCAGCGGCCCGCCCTGCCGCAGGTCGACCGCGTACGGCGGGGAGTGCCTGCTGAGGACCCGCACGTCGTGGCCGTCCGCGCGCAGCCGCTCGCAGACGGGCCGGCCGAGGGTTCCCGTGCCGCCGGTCACCAGGATCGTGCTCATGTCTCAAGACTGACGGTCCCGGCCCCGGTCCGCATACGCGGAGGGCGCCCGGTCCGCATAGGCGGAAGACGCCCCGTCCGCACGTACGGAGTCCGCATGTACGGAGTCCGTACACGCGGAGTCCGTACACGCGGAGTCCGTGCAGGCGGAGTCCGCACACACGGAGCGCCGCGCCCCGGACAGGGGGGGCGCGGCGCGGTGGGAGCCCGGCGGCGGCCAGGGCCGTGAGAAACCGCCGCCGGGGGTCTTTCTGGTCCTTCCCAGGGCTGCGTCAGCCGTGGGTCAGCAGGCGCCCAGGTCCTTCCAGACGCCCCACTCGCCGGTCGTGCCCGGCGTCTCGTTCTGGGTCCACCACTGGGCCCTGTACTTGCGGCCGTTGTGGGAGACCTCGTTGCCCGCGTTGTAGATCGTGCCGGCCACGTACGCCGGGACCGTGCCGCAGCCCGTGGGCGGCGTCGTCGGAGGCGTCGTCGGGGGCGTGGTCGGCGGGGTCGTCGGCGGAGTGGTGGGAGGCGTGGTCGGCGGGGTGGTCGGCGGGGTCGTCGTGCCCGGCTCCACGACCGTCGTACCGCGCGCCAGGTCACCGGCGAGGGCGTACGTCGTGCCGTTGATGTTCACCGTCCAGTTGGAGGGGGTGGACACCGGCAGGTAGTAGTTGAACGCCAGGTCGACCGAGGCGCCCGGGGCCAGCGACTGCCAGGCCGGGAGCTTCAGGGAGACGCGGTGGAAGTCGCCCTTCAGGCCGCCCACGTTGGAGCCCGTGTGGTCGCTGCTGATGACCTTCGTGCCGAAGCCCGACTGGTCGGAGGCGTTGCTCGGCGCCGAGGTGCCGTAGTCGAACTGGAACTCGGTGCCGCCCGGCAGCGCCGTCGCCGTGTTGTTGGTGATCTTGATCTTCGGGGTGATCGGGTAGTTCGAGTCGCCGAGCTTGAACTCGGTGAACTGCGCGTCGATCTTCACGGCCTGCGTCGGCAGCGTCGCGTTGGACTTCTTCGCGCCGTACGGGGTGGCCGCCTTGAACTTGTCGTACATCAGCGAGGTGAGCGTGTCACCCATCTCGTACTGGCCCTTGGCGGCGTTCCAGTCGTAGTCGCCGGCCATCTCCCAGACCATGGTGCCGCCGATGCCCTTGTCGACCACGTAGTCGGCCTTGGCGGCCACCGACTGCTCGTCCTCGGTGGAGAGGAAGACCTTCTTCTGCGCGTTCCACAGCCACGGCGCGACCAGGGTCGAGTCGTACTTGCGGGCGTAGGTGCCGGTCAGGGTGGTGTTCGCCGGGAAGCCGTACTGGGTGACGTAGTCGCCGACGATCCCCTTCTCGAGGTTCTTGGCGTGCCACATCGGGTTGGAGCCGGCGGGCGACTCGACACCGTTGGTGTCCTTGTCGTGCCACAGGTTGTCGATGCCGGTGGCACCGTCCCCGCACTTGGTCAGACCGGCGCCGGCGGGGCAGGTGGTCGCGGAGGCCTTGCCCCACAGACCGTCGGTGCCGCCCTGCACGTTCTTGTGGCCGCGGGTGTAGTAGGGCAGGCCGATGTTGATGCGGCCGGCCGGCATCGAGCCGCGGAAGTAGTGGTACGCCCAGTCGGTGTTGAGGTACCCGATGTTGCCGTACTGCGCCGAGCCGTAGACGTTCGCGGCGGCGAGCTCGCCGTCCTTGCCGTCGTCGAAGAGCGAGGCGTTCGGGCCGACGTACTCGTTCCAGGCGCCGTGCAGGTCGTAGGACATGATGTTGACGTAGTCCAGGTACTTCTGCATCTGGAAGGTCTCCATGCCCCGCAGCAGGTAGCCGGAGGAGGGGGCGGCGACGGTCAGCAGGTAGTGCTTGCCGTCGGCGGCGCCCGCCGCGTCGAGCTTCTCGCGCAGGGTCTTCATGAGGGCCGCGTAGCCCTGCACGAGTCCGGCGCGGCGCGCGTTGGCGAGCTGCCAGTCGAGCGGGTTTCCGGCGTCCTTCATGGTCGTCGGGTACTCGTAGTCGATGTCGACGCCGTTGAAGCCGTACTTGCGGATGAAGTCGACGGACGAGGTCGCGAAGGTGTCGATCCCGGCCTGGTTGACCGAACCGTCGGCGTTGGTGGCCATCGAGTAGAAGCCGCCGGAGTTCACCCGGTCGCCGTTGTCCGCGAAGTAGCCGCCGGTCTCCGCCCAGCCGCCGACCGAGATCAGCGTCTTGACGTTCGGGTGCTGCTTCTTGAACTTGTTGAGCAGGTTGAAGTGGCCCTTGTAGGAGTAGGCGGGGTCCATCTCCGCGCCCGCGACACCGGGCCAGGTCATCCCGGTGGCCGCGTTGTTCGGACCGTCCGTGCCGACGGAGAGCTTGTTGTCCCCGCCGATGTGACCGAAGGCGTAGTTGATGTGGGTGATCTTCTCCCACGGGATGTCCTTGGCCAGGTACGCGGGCTGGCCGTTCTTGCCGTCGCGCCAGCCGGTGAAGTAGCCGATGACCCGGCGCTGGTGGTCCGCGCCCATCTTCTCGCGGCCCTCGGTGTCGTAGACCGAGCAGTAGGGGACGTCGACGCCCGGGGTCTTGTAGAGCCCGTCGGGGCGACAGGACTCGTTGTCGGCCGCGTACGAGACGCCGCCGGAGAGCGAGCTGAGCAGCAGCCCGGCGACGGCTGCGCCGGAGGAGAGCAGCGAGGCTCTTTTCGCGGTGGGGGACAACACGATCGGGTCCTCCTGGGGTGGGGGTCCCTCCACGCCGCAGGGCGCAGGGGGAGTCGAAAGAACACAACGAACAAGGGGGTGGGTCGTGTTGGGCCCGTGGAGTGCGCACGCCGCCGGGCCCCTCCTAGGAGGTGACACGGAGATTAAGAGGACTAGACCAGTGCGTCAATAGGTCTGGACCAACGAAGAATTCTGTGGGACTCTGTGAGCCAGACCACAGGATCTCGGCCACATCGCTTCGCGCGGCTCGTGGCACACTGGCCCTGTATCAGCAGCAGCGCACTCCGGGGTCGGTGTAATTCCGAACCGGCGGTATAGTCCGCGACCCGTCCGCAGCCAGCGGCCGGTTGACCAGGTGAAATTCCTGGACCGACGGTGAAAGTCCGGATGGGAGGCAGTGCGCGGCGGGTGACCCCTTCCAGGGGTGTGCCGGCCGTACGTCCGCTGGTCGCCGTGTCGTCACCGATCGGCGTACCCGCAGGACGCGGCCTCGGCGCACCCTGTGAAAGGCGTATTTCCCGCTCTCTGTCGTCATCGACAGGCCCCGGAGTCCGTGCCCGAAGAGGCAGGAGGACCCGGTGGCCCAGCAGGCCGACATCACCGCCATGCGACGCGCCGTCGAGCTCGCCGCACGCGGACTCGGCGCCACCAGCCCCAACCCCGTCGTCGGCTGCGTCGTCACCGACGCCTCCGGACACCGGGTCGGCGAGGGCTGGCACCAGCGCGCCGGCGGCCCGCACGCCGAGGTCCACGCCCTGCGCGAGGCCGGCGTCCTGGCCCGCGGCGGCACCGCGTACGTCACCCTCGAACCCTGCAACCACACCGGCCGCACCGGCCCCTGCGCCCAGGCCCTGATCGAGGCCGGGGTCAGCCGGGTCGTGTACGCGGTCGGCGACCCGAACCCGCAGGCCACGGGCGGTGCCGACACCCTGCGCGCCGCCGGCGTCGAGGTCGCGCAGGGCCTCCTGGAGGACGAGGCCCAGGCGGTCAACATCGCCTGGCTCACCTCCGTCCGCCGCGGCCGGCCCTTCGTCCGGTGGAAGTACGCCGCCACCCTCGACGGCCGGATCGCCGCCGCCGACGGCACCTCCCGCTGGATCAGCTCCGCCGAGTCCCGCGCCGACGTCCACCGACTGCGCGCCGAGGCCGACGCCGTCGTCGTCGGCTCCGGCACCGCCCGCGCCGACGACCCCCATCTGGCCGTACGCGGGATCGAGGAGGCCGTGCAGCCCCTGCGGGTCGTCGTCGACACCGAGGCGACCGCGGTGAAGCCCGGCGCCCGGGTCCTCGACGACGCGGCCCCCACCCTGATCGCGATCGCCGAGAACGCGGAGAACGCTGCGACCGGCCTCCCCGACGTCGTACGCCTCCCCAGGGCCGGGCGCGGCCTGTCCGTACCCGCCCTCCTGGACGCCCTGCACGAGCGCGGCGTCCGCTCCGTACTCCTCGAAGGCGGCCCCACCCTCGCGGGCGCCTTCGTCGCCGCGGGCGCCGTCGACCAGGTCGTCGGCTACATCGCCCCGGTCCTCCTCGGCGCGGGCCCGCAGGCCCTCGCCGACGCCGGAATCACCACCATCACCGACGCGTTGCGGCTCGACGTCACCGAGACCGCGCGCATCGGCACCGACATCCGCATCACCGCCACCCCCAAGGAGCGCTGACCGTGTTCACCGGAATCGTCGAAGAACTGGGCGAGGTCGTCGCCGTCGAGCAGCTGGAGGACGCCTCCCGCTTCCGACTGCGCGGCCCCCTGGTCACGGAAGGCGCCCAGCACGGCGACTCCATCGCCGTCAACGGTGTCTGTCTCACGGTCGTCGAGCACGGCGACGGCGAGTTCACCGCCGACGTCATGGCCGAGACCCTCAAGCGGTCCAGCCTCGGCGCCCTCGAAGCGGGCTCCCGCGTCAACCTGGAGCGACCCATGGCCGTCGGAGACCGCCTCGGCGGCCACATCGTCCAGGGCCACGTCGACGGCACCGGCACCATCCTCGACCGGACCCCGTCCGAGCACTGGGAGATCGTCAAGGTCGGCCTGCCCGCCCACCTCTCCCGCTACGTCGTCGAGAAGGGCTCGATCACGGTCGACGGCGTCAGCCTCACCGTCGTCGAGGTCGCCGACGACTGGTTCACCATCAGCCTCATCCCCACGACCCTCGCCCTGACCACGCTCGGCATCAAGCAGAGCGGCGACCCGGTCAACCTCGAGGTCGACGTCATCGCCAAGTACGTCGAGCGACTGCTCGGCCCGAACGCCCAGGAGAACGGCAAGTGAACTGGCTCAACTCCGAGGCGTTCACCGTCCTCGACCAGCGCATCGTGTGGTCCGACATGATCGGCAACACGATCGGTCTGATCGCCCTCGCGCTCGGCTGGCGGCGCTCCATACTCACCTGGCCCGCCCAGCTGCTCTCCGGCGTGATCCTCGTCGGCGCCTACGCCTCCGCCCATCTCTCCGGCGGCGTCGGCAAGCAGCTCCTGGTCATCGGCGTCGCCGCCTGGGGCTGGTGGCAGTGGAACCGCGGCCGGCAGCAGGCCCAGGACGGCTCCATCGCCGTCCGCTTCGCCACCTGGAAGGAGCGCGGCCTGCTCCTCGCCGGCGCCGTCCTCGGCACCCTCGCCGTCGGTGGCCTCTTCACCCTCTACCCGTCGCTCTCCTGGAGCCCGTGGGCCGACGCGTACATCTTCGTCGGCACCCTCGTCGCGATGATCGCCCAGGCTCGCGGCCTGGTCGAGTTCTGGTTCGCCTGGCTCCTCGTCGACCTCGTCGGCGTCCCCCTCGCCTTCAACAGCGGCCTCGCCTTCTCCGGCCTGGTCTACGTCATCTACTTCGTCCTCGTCATCTGGGGCATGCGCGACTGGTGGCTCCGGACGCGCACGACCTCCGCCGCTCTGGAAGGAGCCCACGCATGAGCGCCGCCCTTCCCCTCTGGGACGCCACCGACCTCGCCCTCGACCCCGTCGAGCAGGCCATCCGCGACATCGCCGCCGGTCGCCCCGTCGTCGTCGTCGACGACGAGGACCGCGAGAACGAGGGCGACCTCGTCATCGCTGCCGAGAAGGCGACCCCCGAGATCGTCGCCTTCATGATGAGCGAGTGCCGCGGACTGATCTGCGCGCCCATGGAGGACGAGGAGCTGGAGCGCCTCCAGCTCCCGCAGATGGTCGAGCACAACACCGAGTCGATGCGGACGGCCTTCACCGTCTCCGTCGACGCGTCCCCCGCCCACGGCGTCACCACCGGCATCTCCGCCGCCGACCGCGCCACCACCCTGCGCATGCTGGCGAGCGGCAGCCACGAGCCGTCCGACTTCGTCCGCCCCGGCCACATCTTCCCGCTGCGGGCCAAGGCCGGCGGCGTCCTCGCCCGCAACGGCCACACCGAGGCCGCCGTCGACCTCGCCCGCCTCGCGGGCCTCCGCCCGGCCGGCGCGATCGTCGAGATCGCCGGCGAGGACGGCGTCATGCTGCGCCTGCCCGAGCTGGTGCCCTTCGCCCGCAAGCACGGCCTCACGATCATCTCCATCGAGGACCTGATCGCCTACCGGCGCTCCGCCGAGCCGACGGTCCGCCGCGAGGCCGAGGTCCAGCTCCCCACCGCGCACGGCGACTTCACCGCGTACGGCTACCGCTCCACCGTCGACGGCGTCGAGCACGTCGCCCTCGTCCACGGCGAGATCGGCGACGGCGAGGACCTCCTCGTGCGGGTCCACTCCGAGTGCCTGACCGGCGACATCTTCCACTCGCTGCGCTGCGACTGCGGCCCCCAGCTCCAGGCCTCCATGGACCGGATCACCGAGGCGGGCCGCGGCGTCGTCGTCTACCTGCGGGGCCACGAGGGCCGCGGCATCGGCCTGCTCTCCAAGCTCCGCGCGTACGAACTCCAGGAGCAGGGCCGCGACACCCTCGACGCCAACCTGGAGCTGGGGCTGCCCGCCGACGCCCGGGACTACGCGGCCGGCGCGCAGATCCTCGCCGACCTCGGCGTCCGGAGCCTGCGCCTGATGACCAACAACCCCGACAAGATCGACGCCCTCACCCGGTACGGCCTCACCGTCGAGGGCCGCGAGCCGATGCCCGTCACGGCCGGCGAGCACAACCTCCGCTACCTGCGCACCAAGCGGGACCGGATGGGCCACGACCTGCCCTGGCTGGACGGCTCCCCGGCCTCCACCTGTGGCAACCAGTAATCACGTACGTATCCACCGGCAAGGAGAAACATGAGCGGCAAGGGCGCACCCGTCCTCAGTGTGAAGAACTGCGGCGACCTGCGGGTCGCGGTCATCGCGGCCCAGTGGCACGAGAAGATCATGGACGGCCTCGTCGACGGCGCCCTGCGCGCCCTCAGCGAGCTCGGCATCGACGAGCCGACGCTGCTGCGCGTCCCCGGCAGCTTCGAGCTCCCGGTCGTGGCGAAGGTACTCGCCGGACGCGGTTACGATGCCATCGTCGCGCTCGGAGTCGTCATCCGCGGCGGAACCCCGCACTTCGAGTACGTGTGCCAGGGCGTGACCCACGGCCTCACCCAGGTCTCGATCGACACCGGCGTACCCGTCGGATTCGGTGTCCTCACCGTCGACAACGAAGAGCAGGCCCTCGACCGGGCCGGCCTCGAAGGATCCTCCGAGGACAAGGGCCACGAAGCGGTCACCGCCGCCGTCGCCACCGCCACCACGCTGCGCACGGTCAGCGAACCCTGGCGCTGAGTGGCGCCTTCCCACCCCGTACTCTTAGGACCATCATGGCGAACGGAACCCGTAAAAGCTTCGAAGAGCTCTTCGCCGAGCTCAAGCTCAAGGCAGAGACCGGCGACCCGGCCACCTCCCGCACCGCGGAACTGGTGGACAAGGGCGTCCATGCCATCGGCAAGAAGGTCGTCGAAGAGGCCGCCGAGGTCTGGATGGCCGCCGAGTACGAGGGCAAGGAAGCGGCCGCCGAGGAGATCTCGCAGCTGCTGTACCACGTCCAGGTGATGATGGTCGCCCGCGGGATCTCGCTCGACGACGTCTACGCCCACCTCTGAGCACACCCGTCCCACAGTTCCGAAAACTCCCAGGCAAAGGAAGCTCACCTCATGCTGCGCATCGCCGTTCCCAACAAGGGTTCCCTCTCCGGACCTGCGTCGGCAATGCTCCATGAGGCCGGCTACCGGCAGCGCAAAGAGTCCAAGGAGCTCGTCGTCATCGACCCCGACAACGAGGTCGAGTTCTTCTACCTGCGGCCGAAGGACATCGCGATCTACGTCGCCTCCGGGAAGCTGGACATCGGCATCACCGGCCGTGACCTGCTCCTGGACTCCGGGGCCAGCGCCGAGGAGATCCTCGCGCTGAACTTCGGCCGCTCCACCTTCCGCTACGCCACCCGTCCGGGCACGGCGAACGGCCCGGAGGACTTCGGTGGCATGACCATCGCGACCTCCTACGAGGGCATCGTCGCCAAGCACCTCGCCGACCAGGGCATCGACGCCTCCGTCGTCCACCTGGACGGCGCGGTCGAGACCGCGATCCAGCTCGGTGTCGCGCAGGTCATCGCGGACGTCGTGGAGACCGGCACCAGCCTGCGCAACGCGGGCCTCGAGGTCATCGGCGAGCCGATCCTCACCTCCGAGGCCGTCGTCGTCCGCCGCCACGGCGCCACGGACGACAACCCGCAGGTGCAGCAGTTCCTGCGGCGCCTCCAGGGCGTCCTGGTCGCCCGCTCGTACGTGATGATGGACTACGACTGCCGCGCCGAGCACCTGGAGCAGGCCGTCGCCCTCACCCCGGGCCTCGAGTCGCCGACCGTCTCCCCGCTGCACAACGAGGGCTGGGTCGCCGTCCGCGCGATGGTCCCCGCCAAGGAGGCGCAGCGGATCATGGACGACCTGTACGAGATCGGCGCGCGCGCCATCCTCACCACCGCCATCCACGCCTGCCGCCTCTGACGGCTGCCGGCCCGCACGTCCCCCGAGACACGGAGAGAACCCCGATGTCCGATGCACCGCTGCCCGCCCTTCCGGTCACCTTCCGTCCCGGGCGCACCAGGGCGGTCCTGCTGACCCTGAGTGTCACGATGTTCGTCGTCGTCACCGTCGTGGCGCTGATGCTGGAGCGGCTGGGCCCGGGGGAGCGCGTCAGCTTCGTCTTCACGGCGGCGCTGCTCTCCGGGATCCTCGTCCTGCTGAGCCGTCCCAAGGTCGTCGCCGACGACGAGGGCGTCACGGTCGTCAACATCACCCGGACCCGGCGGCTCGCCTGGGCGGAGATCGTCAAGGTCAACCTCCGCCCCGGTGACGCCTGGGTCTTCCTCGACCTGAGCGACGGCACGAGCCTGCCCGCGCTCGGCATCCAGCCCGGCATCGCCAAGGAAGCGGCGATCCGGGACGCCCGCGCCCTGCGGGCCCTGGCCGACAGCCGGGGGACGGTCGCGGAGCGGGTCTGAGACCCCGTTCCGTCCCCCATCCGGGTCGGACCCCCTGCCCCACGGGGCGTTCGCGTGACTACTCTGGAGGCGGTGGTGCCGAGCGGCACCACCGCCTCGCGTGTGCAGGGCCGCCGTCGCGGCCCGCGAGGCCGCCCTTCGACCCGAGGAGTGACTCCCTCCAGCAATGGACGGATCGTCCGGTAGTACCTGCGCCGCCCCCTCCCAGGAGGCGGCGGCATGATCATTTCCCTACTGCTGCTCGCCGCGGCCTTTCTCCTGATCCTCGCCAACGGCTTCTTCGTGGCCGCCGAGTTCGGTCTCGTGACCGTCGAGCGCGCCGAGGCCGAGCGAGCCGCGGCAGCCGGCGACCGGCGCGCCCGCAGCGTCGTCGCCGCCCTGCGCGAGCTGTCCTTCCAGCTCTCCGGCACCCAGCTCGGCATCACGCTCACGTCGCTCGTCGTCGGCATGCTCGCGCAGCCCGCGCTCGCGGGGCTGCTGGACGGGCCGCTCACCGCGACCGGACTGCCCGAAGGGGCCGTCTCCGGCATCGCGGTGGTGATCGGGATGCTGCTCGCCTCCGCCGTCCAGATGGTGGTCGGCGAGCTCGTGCCGAAGAACTGGGCGGTCTCCCGGCCCCTCCAGGTCGCCCGCTTCGTCGCCACCCCGCAGCGCCGCTTCTCCGCGCTCTTCCGCCCGGTGATCGCCCTGCTCAACCGCGTCGCCAACCGGCTCGTCCGGCTCATGGGCGTCGAGCCCACCGAGGCGCTGGACTCCGTCCGGACCCCCGGCGAGCTCGTCTCCCTCGCCCGGCACTCCGCCCTGGCCGGCGCGCTCGAACAGGACACCGCCGACCTCTTCGTACGGACCCTCTCCCTCGGCGGTCTCACGGCCGGCCAGGTCATGACCCCGCGTGTGAAGGTGAGCGCCCTCCAGTGGGACGCCACCGCGGCCGACGTCCTCAACCTCACCCGGGCCACCGGCCTCTCGCGTTTCCCGGTCTACCGCGACCGCATCGACGAGATCGTCGGCATGGTCCACCTCAAGGACGCGCTCGCCGTCACCCCGCACGCCCGGCTGCGCACCCCCGTCGGCCGGATCGCGGTCCCGCCGCTCCTCGTCCCCGAGACGCTGCCCGCCCAGGCCCTCCTGGAGCGGCTGCGCAGGGAGCAGCCGATCGCCGTCGTCGTCGACGAGTACGGCGGTACGGCGGGTGTCGTCACCCTGGAGGACATCGTCGAGGAGCTCGTCGGAGAGGTGCGCGACGAGCACGACACCCTCGCCGACGGCCGCCCCGAGCTGGCCGCCGCCCCCGCCGAGGAGGGCCACCCCGCGTGGGAGGCCGACGGCTCCTGCCGGGTCCACACCCTGCGCCGGATAGGCCTCGACGTGCCCGACGGGCCGTACGAGACCGTGGCCGGGCTCGTCGCCGACCTCCTCGGGCGCATCCCCGCCCCCGGCGACCGCGCCGAGCTCCCCGGCTGGCGGCTCTCGGTGCGCCAGGTCGACCGCTACCGGGCCGGGCGCGTCCGGCTCGTGCGCACCGGCCGGGACCCGGAGCCGGGTCACGCCTCGGGTCCGGCCCGTGAGCCTGGCCACCGGTCGGCCGCGGTCCCGGTCCCGGAGCCGTACGCCGATCCGCTCGCGGCGGACACCGGCGGCCCGCTCGTCGCGGAGGGCGTCCGATGAGCATGCTCCAGCTGCTGTTCGCCCTCGTCCTGGTGCTGGCCAACGGCTTCTTCGTCGGAGCCGAGTTCGCGCTCGTCTCCGTCCGCCGCAGCCAGATCGAGCCGCTCGCCGGCGCCCGTGCCCAGCAGGTCCTGCACGGTCTGGAGAACCTGCCGCAGATGATGGCGGCGGCGCAGTTCGGCATCACCGTCTGCTCGCTGACCCTCGGTGCCGTCGCCGAACCGACCGTGGCCCGGCTCCTCGAACCGGTCTTCCACACGATCGGGGTCCCCGAGGGCCTGATCCACCCGCTCGGCTACGTCATCGCCCTCGCCGCGGTCGTCTTCCTCCACCTCGTCATCGGCGAGATGGTCCCGAAGAACCTGGCGATGGCGGCGCCCGAGCGGACCGCGCTCTGGCTCGCCCCGGCGCTGGTCGGCTTCGCCCGGCTCTGCCGGCCGGTGACGGTCGCGCTGGGTGCCTGCGCCCGGCTCGTTTTGCGGGGGTTCAAGGTCGAGCCGAAGGACGAGGTGGAGGCGGTCTTCACCCGGACGCAGCTCGGCCGGCTCGTCGAGGACGCCGGCCAGGCCGGGCTGCTCGACCCGGCCGAGCAGGAGCGCCTGGAGGACGCCCTCGAACTGGGCAGCCGCCCGGTGACGGACGTCCTCATCGCCCAGGGCTCCCTGGTGACGGTCCCGCCGTCCGTCACTCCGCGCGAGATCGAGGAGCTGACCGTACGGACCGGCTACTCGCGCTTCCCGGTCCGCGCCGAGGCGCGCGGCACCTTCATGGGCTTCGTGCACGTGAAGGACGTCCTCGACCTGGAGGACCGGGAGCGGGCCGTACCGCACCAGCTGTGGCGGCCGATGGCGACGCTCCGCGCCGAGCTGCCGCTCGACGACGCCCTCACCGTGATGCGCCGCGCCGCCACCCATCTGGCGCAGGTCGCGGACGGCTCGGGCCGGGTCCTCGGCCTGGTCGCCCTGGAGGACGTCCTGGAGATGCTGGTGGGCGAGGTCCGGGACCCGGCCCACCGGCTGCCCGTCGGTTAGTACCCCGGAGGTTCCTGCTGCGGGCCGCGGTCGACCGGACCGCGGCCCGACAGGACCTCGCCGTACGCCTGCATCAGGTCGGCGAGCCGGAGGGTCGCGAGGTCGTCCCGGGTCGGCGTGCCCGGGTAGCCGGAGAGCCGCAGGTCACGGTAGGCGCAGGACTTCTCGTACAGGGTGCGCAGGAAGCGGCCGTTGCCCAGCTCGTCGATCCAGCCCTGCTCGACGACGTGTCCGCCGATCGAGCGGAGCTCCTCCCGGGCCTCGTCGTCCCAGCCGTCGCCGTTGGCCGCCGCCAGGACCTCGCCGATCGCGGTGAGTTCGAGCGGCCGGTAGGAGGGGAAGTCGACCCGCGTGGTGAAGCGGGAGGACAGGCCGGGGTTGGTGCTGAGCAGTCGGTCCATGCCCTCGGGGTAGCCGGCGAGGATGACCACCAGATGGTCGCGGTTGTCCTCGGCCCGCTTCAGGAGGACCTGGAGGGCCTCGTCGCCGTAGGCGTCGCCCTTGCTGTAGCCCGTGTTGGAGAGCGCGTACGCCTCGTCGACGAAGAGCACCCCACCGAGCGCCGAGTCGATGAGCTCGTTGGCCTTGACCGCCGTCTGGCCGAGGAACTCACCGACCAGGTCGGCCCGTTGAGCCTCCACGAGGTGGTCGCCGCCGAGCAGCCCGAGGGCGTAGAAGACCCGGCCCAGGATCCGGGCGACCGTGGTCTTCCCCGTGCCGGACGGGCCGGAGAAGACGAAGTGGCGCTTCGGCGGCTGGACGGGGAGCCCCTGGTCGGCGCGCAGCCGCGCCATCTCCAGCTGCGCGGAGAGCGCCTTGACCTGCCGCTTCACCGGGTCGAGCCCGACCATGCCCTCCAGCTCGGCGAGCGCCTCCGCGAGCAGGACGGGGTCGGTGGGTCCGGCGGGGAAGCGCGGCGGCCCCGGCTGCCCGGGCAGCGGCGCCTTGTGCCGCACGGTCTCGGGCGGGGTGACGGGAACGATCGGCGGTACGGGTTCGGGCGCGAGCCGCAGCCCGTCGCCCAGCACCCCGGCTTCGGGGTCCGGGCCGGGCGCGGTGTCCACGGTCTCCTGGCCGAGACCGCCGCCGGCGGTGCCGAGGGCGACCGTCGCGAGGCCGGACGGGTCGTCCACGCCGTCGTACCCCTCGAAGCCGTCGTACTCGGCGATGGCCGCGAGACGGGCGGCCGTGTCCATGAACGCCGGGTCGATCCGGTGCACGGCCCGGTAGAGGGGCAGCGCCGCGGCGCTGCGCCCGGTGCCCTCGTGGGCGCGGGCGAGCCAGTAGCGGAGCTCCTTGCGCTGCGGCTGCTCGCTGCGGCAGCGCATCAGCGAGGCCGAGAGCAGCGGCTCGGCCTGCCCGTACATCTCGAGCCGGACCCGGGCCATGCCGCCGAAGAGGCCCGCCTCGATGCCGAGCAGCGGGTCGTCGACGAGCGTCTCCGTGTGGCGGACGAGCTGGTCCCAGTCCTTGACGAGATAGGCGCGGCAGGCGTGCAGGAAGCGGACCTGCGCGTCGGTGTCGACCGGGGGCAGCCCGGCGAGGGCCCGGTCCAGCTCCGGCACGTGGCGACCGTCGAGCCAGTGGGAGGCGTGGGCGAGCAGCAGGTCGCGCGGGCTCTCCAGGACGGGCTGGACCCACCAGCCCAGCCAGTACCAGGAGTTCAGCGTGCGGCGGTGCCGGGTGCGCTGCTCGCCGAAGCGCTCCCGGTTGCGGTACATGCGCAGCAGCGCGGTCGTGGTGTCCACCCGGAGCGCGTGCAGCCCGAGCCAGGCGTCCGCCATCCCGGGGTCGATCCGTACCGCCGTCCGGAACTCGTCCTCCGCCTGCGGATAGGCGCCCATCGTGTAGGCGTCGACTCCGCGCAGCCAGGCGAGCTCGGCGGGGGCAAGCGAGCCCTGCGTGCCGATGTCCATCGGGTCCCCCACAACCGTCTTCGCATGGACGGGATTTGACCGCACCTGGGGGCATCGTACCTGCGCAGGGGGTGTGCGCTTAAGGAGAAGCGCATGATCCGGAAGCAGTGACCCTGGGTGAGCGCCGGGGGGTGCGAGGGGGCTTCCGAGAGGGTGATCCGGGCAGAACGAAGCCCCCGATCACGGGGGAACAACCGGGGGCTTCGTGTCCGAGGCGGCTCCGAAAAGCCGCACATTGAGAACGTAAGACCTGTAAGCCCCCGGGGTCAAGCGGTGTTGAAGCACTTGCGGAAGCGGACTTTCGGCCCCTCAATTCGCGGACATGGAGCCGTCACGGTACGTGATGATCTGGTCCTGGCCCGCTGTCGCAGAGGGCCCGGGAAGCCAGTCGTATCCCTCTCGACGCTCCCGTACCAGGGTGTCGGCGAACGGCCGGGAGGGGTCCTCGGCGAAGTGGCGAGTCTCCGCCAGAGTCCAGCCGTCCCAGAAAGCGGTCTGCTCCGGGCCGTCCCGGTGCCGCCCCCGGATCCAGGACTCCTCGGGCTCTCGCTCCATCCACAGCAGCCACGCCAGGAACGGCCGCACCACCGCCCGCCCGGCGCCGACGCCCTCGACGAGGACGACCGGGGCCGGCGGCAGCGCGCGGGGCTCGCCGAAGGTCCGGCCGGTCCAGTCGTACGGCCGGTACTGCGCGGTCTCGCCCCGGGAGAGCGGCTCCAGGACCTGCCGCCGTAGCCGGCCGGTCCATGCGAAGAGCTCCTCGTGGGTGGCGAGGTCGTCGAGGTGGAGGACGGGGGCGCCGCCGAGTGCGGTGGAGAGGCGGGCCGCGAGGGTGGACTTCCCGGAGCCGGCGTGGCCGTCGACCGCGACCAGCCGGACCGGTCCGCAGGAGGGCGGGAGCCGGAGCAGGGCGTGGGCCGCGCGGTCGAGGTCGTTCATGGGCCCAGGGTAGGGGAGTGGGGGACCGCCGCAGGTCAGGGAGGTGCCGCCGCCAGTGGTCGAGACCAATATTGGTGCGGCGACGCGGGGCGAAGTGCTGGCGGACGCCCCGCGCGAGCCGGGATAGTGAGCCCGCGCAGCAGGTCCGTACGCCCACCGTTCTCGACTCGTTCTCGACTGGGGGTCACCGCCCATGACCAGCTCCACCCCGCGCAGAACCGTCCTCGCCGCGGCTCTCGCGGCCGCCGCGGGAACGGCCGCGGCCACCGCCGCCTCCGCCGTCCCCGCCTCCGCCACCGCTCCCGACGGCACAGCCGCCCCCGACCGCGCCCCGGGCGAACCGGCCGACCGGGCCACCCCGGGACACGAACCGGCGCCCGGCCCGGTCGACAACCGCTTCTGGCACTCCTACACCGACTGGAGGTGCGGCAGCGCGGCCGGGACGAAGGCGGTCGCCGGCCGCCGCCCCGGCCTGGTCCTCGCCACCCCCGCGGGCCGCACCGAGTACGCCGACCCGCACACGGGCCGGACCACGGCCTGGGAGTACGCGACCTGGACCTCGCCCGCGCACACCTCGACCGTGCCCGCCACCGAGGTCATCGCCTCCTGGAACGCCCGTACGCCGCCCGGCACCTGGCTCCAGGTCGAGCTCTCCGGCACGTACTCCGACGCCACCGCGACCCCCTGGTACGTGCTGGGGCGCTGGGCCTCCGGCGACGGTGACATCCGGCGCACCTCGGTCGACGGCCAGACCGACGGCAAGAGCTCCGTCTGGACCGACACCTTCGCGATCGACGACGCGGCGAGCGGCCTCCGGCTGGTCTCCTACCACCTCCGCCTGACGCTGTACCGCCCCCCGGGCAGCGGCCTCACCCCCACGGTGTGGCGGCTCGGCGCGATGGCCTCGGACGTCCCGGACCGCTTCACCGTCCCGGCCTCGGAGCCCGGCCCCGCCCGCGAACTGACCGTGCCGCGCTACTCGCAGAACACCCACGTCGGGCAGTACCCCGAGTACGACAACGGCGGCGAGGCCTGGTGCAGCCCGACCTCCTCCCAGATGATCGTCGAGTACTGGGGGCGCCGCCCCTCGGTCGAGCAGCTGGCCTGGGTGAACCCGGACTTCGCCGACCCCCAGGTCTGCCACGCGGCCCGCTTCACCTACGACCACCAGTACGAGGGCTGCGGCAACTGGCCCTTCAACGCCGCCTACGCGGCCACGTACCCCGACATGAACGCGGTGGTCACCCGGCTGCGCTCGCTCACGGAGCTCGAATCCCTGGTCCGGGCGGGCATCCCGGCCATAACGTCCCAGTCCTTCCTCAAGGAGGAGCTGACCGGCGCCGGGTACGGCACCGCCGGCCACCTCATGACGGTCATCGGCTTCACGCCGGACGGCGACGTCATCGCCAACGACCCCGCCTCCCCGAGCAACGAGGCCGTCCGCCGGATCTACCGGCGGCGGGAGTGGGAGAACATCTGGCTCCGGACGAAGCGCTACAACGCGAGCGGGCGAGTGGTCTCCGGCACAGGCGGGGTCTGTTACCTCTACTTCCCGGACCGCCCTTCGCCCGCCCAGCGCAAGGCCCTCGCGGTCCTCGGCATCGGCTGACCGGGGCGGGCGGCCCCGGGAGACGTGACCGACGTCTCTACCCCGGGGCCGCCGGTCTGCCGCACTGTGGTGGCCATGACCGCAACCACCTACGCCCGCATCCTCACCCGCGCCCGGACGGGCGGTCCCCGGGACGGCGACGGCCCCAAGATCCTGGAGCACGTGCTCGGCTGGACCCTGGTCGTCGTGCTCGCCGTGTTCGTCACCCGGGCGGGCCTCATGTGACGTCGGCCGCGTGATGCCCCGGGACGGAACGGGCATACTCCCCGCGACCCCGTGCGCGCACGCTCGCGCCGCCCGCCAGGGAGGAGCACCCGGCCATGTCCGAAAGCCCCGCGGACGGTGTGGAGCGCCGACTGCCCAGCGACGAGGCCCGGGAGCTGCTCGCGCTGGTCCGTGACATCGCCCGGCGGGAGATCGTCCCGCGCGCCGCGGAGGAGGAGGCGGCCGGGGTGTTCCCCCGCGAGCTCTTCGCGCTGCTCTCCCGGTCGGGGCTGCTCGGACTCCCGTACGACCCGGCGTACGGCGGGGGAGGCCAGCCGTACGAGGTCTACCTCCAGGTCCTGGAGGAGCTTGCCGCCGCCCGGCTCACCGTGGGTCTCGGGGTCAGCGTCCACTCACTCTCCTGCCATGCGCTCGCGGGCTTCGGCACCGAGGAGCAGCGGGCCGAGCACCTGCCCGCGATGCTGGGCGGCGGCCTCCTCGGCGCGTACTGCCTCTCCGAACCCTCCGCCGGCTCGGATGCGGCGGCGCTGCGGACCCGGGCCGTCCGGGACGGCGACGACTGGGTCGTCGACGGCACCAAGGCCTGGATCACCCATGGCGGGATCGCGGACTTCTGCACCGTCATGGCCCGCACCGGCGGTCCGGGGGCGCGCGGCATCAGCGCCTTCCTGGTGCCGGGGGACGCCCCGGGGCTGAGCGCGGCCCCGCCCGAGCGGAAGATGGGCATGAAGGGTTCGCCCACCGCCCAGCTGCACTTCGACGGTGTACGGGTGCCCGACGCGCGGCGCCTGGGGGCGGAGGGGCAGGGTTTCGCCATCGCGCTCGCCGCCCTGGACTCGGGGCGGCTCGGCATCGCCGCCTGCGCGGTCGGGCTCGGCCGAGCGGCGCTGGACGAGGCCGTCGCGTACGCGCGCGAGCGCCGGCAGTTCGGGCGGCCGATCGCCGACTTCCAGGGGCTCCGCTTCCTGCTCGCCGACATGGCGACCCAGCTGGAGGCCGGCCGGGCGCTCTGTCTGGAGGCGGCGCGTCTCCGGGACGAGGGGCGGGAGTTCGGTCGGTCGGCGGCCATGGCGAAGCTCTTCTGCACCGACGCCGCGATGCGGATCACGACGGACGCGGTGCAGGTGCTCGGCGGGTACGGCTACACCGCGGACTTCCCGGTGGAGCGGTATCTGCGCGAGGCGAAGATGCTGCAGATCGTCGAGGGGACCAATCAGATCCAGCGGGTGGTCATCGCACGTCACCTCGTCGGACCAGAGTCCCGCTGACGCGTACGGTCCGGTCCGCCCAGACGGGGCCCGCGGCGAGCCGGTTCCACTCGTGGTCGCGGCGTCCTGGGAGGGTGCGGCCCTGGCTGGCCCAGAGGCTGAGGACGTCCTGGTAGATGGGCGGGTCGGCGGCGGGGGGGCCGGAGACGGGGACCGCGACGGGTGCGGGCACCGGGGTGGGTGCGGGCATCGAGGCAGGGGTGGGCATCGAGGCGGGTGCGGGTGCCTGCGGGGGCAACGGCACCTTATGAGGAACCGATTCTTCACCATGCGGTTCGGCCTGCCGGTGCCGACCGTAGCCGCTGGGGGTCGTGTACAGCGTGGTCATGCCCGGACCAACGCTTTCCGGACGGCCGGGGTCACCCCCGAACGGATTCGAGCGGCAGTTCGCCCGGTACCCGGTGCGCGACTCTGGTCCCCCGGCATTTACCTGACGTACCGTCAGCTTCCATCGCGGAAGCACCCGCCGACGCGGAACCACCCGCCGATCAGGAGGTCAGGCATGTCGGTGAACCGGCAGGTAGAGGACCGGCCCGTCGCGCTCGACGAATACCCCGTGCACCAGGCCCCGCTCTCGATGAAGCACCACGTCAGCAGCGACCGCAACGCCTACGACCGCTGCATCTTCCATGTCTTCGACCACCAGGGCAGGGCCCTGCTCATCGCCGGCCTCGGCGTCTACCCGAACACCGGTGTCATCGACGCCTACGCGACCCTGCGCACCGGAGACCGGCTGCACGCGGTCCGCGCCTCCGACGCCCTCGGCGACGACCGTACGAACCTCTCCGTCGGCCCCCTCACCATCACGGTCGACGAACCGCTCAAGCGGCTCTCCGTCCACTGCGAGCCCGCCCCCGACGACCCCGAAGGGCTCTCCTTCGACCTCACCTGGACCGGTGACTTCCCCACCGTCTGGGAGCCCCACCACACCCAGCGCCAGGGCGGCCGCCTCACCATCGAAGGCCGCCGCTTCGTCCAGGCCGGGCACTGCGCGGGCACGATCAGGGCCGGTGGCGAGGAGTTCACCGTCACCGAGGGGGAGTGGACCGGAACCCGCGACCGCAGCTGGGGAGTCCGCCCGATACCCGGCGAAGAACCCGGCCGCGCCGCCGAGTTCCGTCCCGAGGGCTTCCACTGGCTCTGGATCCCGATGCGCTTCGAGGACCGCTTCCTCATGGTCATCGCCCAGGAGAACGCCGACGGCTACCGCACGCTCAACGAGGCCCTGCTCGTACGGAACGGCCACCGCGACACCCAACTCGGCTGGCCCCGCACCGACATCACGTACCGCCCGGGCACCCGCCACCCCGAGCGGGCCGTCGTCCACCTCACCGACCCGGCCGGGAAACCGCTGGAGATCGGCGTCGAGGTCCTCGCCTCCTCTCCCCTGGCCGTCGGCGCGGGATACCCGCCCGCCACCGACTGGCAGCACGGCACCTGGCAGGGCCGCGGCTGGACCGATCGGCGCGTCTACGACCTCTCCGACCCGTCCGCCCACCCCATGGCCGCCTACGGGGTCACCGACCACGCCGCCCGCTTCACCCTCGACGGCCACACCGGCTACGGCATCTTCGAACACGGTTCCTTCGGCCGCCACGATCCCAGCGGCTTCGCCGATCACGCGTCGACGGCCGGCTGAGGAGGCTCGCATGGCTACCGCACCCCGTCCCCGCACCAGCACCCGCGACCCCGAGGAGCTCGGCCGGCGGCTCACCGCCTGGCTGGACCGGCACCTCCCCGGCGCCCGCGTCACCGGCCTCGCCGTGCCCGGGTCCAACGGCATGTCCAGCGAGACCCTGCTCTTCGACCTGGACCACCCCGACGCCCCCGTGCGCGGCTGCGCCCTGCGGCTGGCAGCCGACCCCGCCGCGTACACCGTCTTCCCCGTCTACGACATGGCACGGCAGCACCGCGTGATGCGGCTCGTGGGCGAGCACACCGACGTCCCCGTACCGCGCGTGCTGTGGCTGGAGGAGGACCCGGGGCCGCTCGGCGCCCCCTTCTTCGTGATGGCCCGCGCCGAGGGGCGGGTGCCTCCGGACGTCATGCCCTACACGTACGAGGGGAACTGGCTGCACGCCGCCACCGACGCCGAACGCGCCCACCTGGAGGACGAGTCCGTCGCCGTACTGGCCCGGCTGCACGACCAGTTCCCCGCGAAGGAGGCCGAGTTCCTGCTGCCCGACGGTGCGGGCACCCCGCTGCGCCGCCACGTCGACGCCCAACGCGCCTACTACGCCTGGGTGGTGGAGGGGCTCGCCCCCTCGCCGCTCATCGAGTCCGCCTTCGACTGGCTGGAGGCGCACTGGCCGGCGGACGAGGGGCAGGCCGTGCTCGGCTGGGGCGACGCCCGGATCGGGAACATCGTCTACGACGGGTTCACGCCCGCCGCCGTCCTCGACTGGGAGATGGCGTCCTGCGTCCCGCGCGAGGTCGACCTCGGCTGGACGGTCTACCTCCACCGCTTCTTCCAGGACCTGACGGTCTCCTTCGGCCAGCCCGGCCTGCCCGACTTCCTGCGCCGCGACGCGATCGAGCGGCGGTACGCGGAACTGACCGGGCACACCCCTCGCGACATGGAGTTCCACACGCTGTACGCGGCGCTGCGGCACGCGATCGTGATGCTCAGGATCGCGTACCGGCAGGCCCACTTCGGAGAGGTCGAGGTGCCCGGCGACCCGGACGCCCTCATCCTGCACCACGCCACGCTCGCGGCGATGGTGCGGGGAAGCTACTGGTGAGACGGGTGCCCTGGAAGGACAGTGCCTTCTAGGCCGCGCGCCGCATCTGGGGCACGCGCAGCGGGCGCGAGCCCGGACCGCCGACGTGCGAGAAGGGCTGCGTCCGCCAGTCGAGGCCCTGGGGGAGCGTCAGGAGCAGCGCGGTGTCCTGCTCCTGGACCTCCAGGCTGTCGTCCGCCGGGCGGGCCGAGGACGCCGGCAGGCCCGTGCCCCGGCAGACCGTCAGGACGAAGGGGTTCCACGGCGTGGGGCACTGGGCGTGCTCGGGGAGCACGTCCTCGTCGGCGAGCAGCGCGATCGGCTGCACGCACTCCGGGCAGACGACCCGGAACATCTCAAAGGTGTCGTACGCGTCGAGCTCGTCGAACGTGTCGACGGATTCAACAGGATCCTGCATGGAGAATCTCCCCCTCGGGTGCGTCGGCCGGGTCTGTGACGGCCTCGACCACAGCAAGCACTTCCCATGCGGAACTCCGCATAACCGTGAGCCGGGACCCCGGGCCGGGCGCAAACCTGTGGCGTTCGTCACATGCCCGTCGCAGGTGCCCCGTGACAGCCCATAGCGCCCTATACGGGTCGCCCCCGGTTGTCCCGGGACGGTCGCGGCGCACTAGGGTCACCGCATGGAGGAGCTGGATCGTCAGATCGTCGAGTTGCTCGTCAAGGACGGGCGCATGAGCTACACCGACCTGGGCAAGGCCACCGGCCTGTCCACCTCGGCAGTGCATCAGCGCGTCCGCCGTCTCGAGCAGCGCGGAGTCATCCGCGGCTATGCCGCCGTCGTCGACCCGGAGGCCGTGGGTCTGCCGCTCACCGCATTCATCTCGGTCAAACCCTTCGACCCGAGCGCCCCCGACGACACCCCCGACCGGCTCGCCGACATCCCGGAGATCGAGGCCTGTCACAGCGTCGCCGGCGACGAGAACTACATCCTCAAGGTCCGGGTCGCGACGCCGCTGGAGCTGGAGCACCTGCTCAGCCGCATCCGCTCGCAGGCCGGGGTGTCCAGCCGTACGACCGTCGTCCTGTCCACTCCGTACGAGGCCCGACCGCCCCGCATCTGACCGCGCGCCCCCCCTGTCGGGGGCCCTGCCGGACAAACCGGGTCCCCGCACGCCCTAGCCTGGTCGCATGAGTGAGTCCGCGTCCGCAGAGTCCCCCGCCCCCGCCGCCGAGCAGCGCACGGTGCTGCTGCGCGGCGGGGAAGTCCACAGCCCCGCCGATCCCTTCGCCACCGCCATGGTGGTGGAGCGCGGGCACGTCGCCTGGGTGGGCTCGGAGGGCGCGGCCGACGCCTTCGCCTCCGGCGTGGACGAGGTCGTCGACCTGGAGGGCGCGCTCGTCACCCCGGCGTTCGTCGACGCGCACGTGCACACCACGGCCACCGGCTTCGCCCTCACGGGCCTCGACCTGGCCTCCGCCGCCTCGCTCGCCGAGGCGGCGGACCTCATCCGGTCCCATGCGGCGGCCCGCCCCGCGGACCGCATCCTCATCGGCCACGGCTGGGACGCCTCCCGCTGGCCCGAGCGCCGCCCGCTCACCCGGGACGAGCTCGACGGGCTCACCGGCGGCCGCCCGCTCTACCTGACCCGGATCGACGTCCACTCGGCCGTCGTCACGACCGCCCTCCTCGACCTCGTCCCCGGCATCCGCGACCTGGACGGCTTCCACGACGGACAGCGCCCGCTCACCGGTGACGCACATCACGCCGTCCGGGCCGCCGCCTTCGCCGCCGTCTCCCCGGCGCAGCGCACGGAGGCGCAGCGTGCCGCCCGGAGCCACGCCGCCTCCCTCGGCATCGGCACCCTGCACGAGTGCGGCGGCCCCCGCATCTCCTCCGAGGAGGACTTCACCGGCCTCCTGGACCTCGCGCGCGCCGAGGCCGGGCCCCGGGTCGTGGGCTACTGGGCGGACCTCGACATCGAGCGGGCGCGGGCCCTGGGCGCCCTGGGGGCGGCCGGCGACCTCTTCGCCGACGGCTCCCTCGGCTCCCACACCGCCTGCCTCCACGAGCCGTACGAGGACCACGCGGCCCACGCCGGCACCGCCCCCACGGGGGCCGCCCACCTGGACGCGCCCGCCGTCGCCGCCCATGTCGTGGCCTGCACCGAGGCGGGCCTCCAGGCCGGCTTCCACGCCATCGGGGACGCCGCCGTCACCGCCGTCGTCGAGGGCTTCCGCGCCGCCGCCGACAAGCTCGGCCTCGCCCGGATCCGGGCCGCCCGGCACCGCGTCGAGCACGCCGAGATGCTCACCCCCGAGACGATCGCCGCCTTCGCCGAGCTCGGCCTCACCGCCTCCGTCCAGCCCGCCTTCGACGCGCTCTGGGGCGGCGAGGAGGGCATGTACGCCGACCGGCTCGGCGCCGAGCGGGCCAGGACCCTCAACCCGTACGCGGCGCTGCTGCGCGCCGGTGTGCCGCTGGCCTTCGGCTCCGACAGCCCGGTCACCCCGCTCGACCCGTGGGGCACCGTCCGCGCCGCGGCCTTCCATCGCACCCCGGAGCACCGGATCTCCGTCCGGGCCGCCTTCACCGCCCACACCCGGGGCGGCTGGCGGGCCGTGGGCCGCGACGACGCCGGGACGCTCGTCCCCGGCGCCCCCGCCGACTACGCGGTCTGGCGCACCGGCGAACTCCTCGTCCAGGCCCCCGACGACCGGGTGGCCCGCTGGTCCACCGACCCCCGCTCCGGCACGCCCGGTCTGCCCGATCTGTCGCCCGGCGCGGAGCTCCCCGTCTGCCTGCGCACGGTGGTGTACGGACAGACGGTGTTCGTACGGCCGAACGAGTGATGTAGCGATATTTCCGACCCCCGAGCACCGCTCCGTACGCTTGTCCCCGACCTGCGGATCTTCCTCTCCGGCCTGGCCTTTCAGGAAGTCTCCGCAGGTCAAGCGGGTGTTGACAGCGGACGGTCGGGGACGGGTAGGTTCACCGGGTCCACCACAGGACGTCCGACCGGTTCACGCCGCCCCGCAGTCGCCGACCGCCGCCCGCGCCTCGGCCGCGAGGGAAGGTTTCTCCGGCGGAAGGTGCGACCCGGGTGGGGCCCGGACGTTCAGTAGACAACGGCTCTCGGTCGATCCGCAGCCAGCGGATCCCAGGTCGGACCGAAGGACGTCGGGCCCCGCACCGCACGGCAACCGCCCCCAAATGTCCCGTAACCGCACGACCACCTCGCCGGAGCACTCCGAGGACCTCGCTATGGTGGGGTACTCGTATGTATCCGAAGGGGCAGTAGTGAACGACGGTGGCCAGAGGCGTTACGGCCCGCTCGGCAAGGCCTTGGTGATCATTCCGACCTACAACGAGGCGGAGAACATCAAGCCGATCGTCGCGCGGGTGCGGGAAGCCGTACCCGAGGCGCACGTGCTCGTCGCGGACGACAACAGCCCCGACGGTACGGGCAAGTTCGCGGACGAGATCTCCGCCGAGGACGATCACGTCCACGTCCTGCACCGGAAGGGCAAGGAGGGGCTCGGCGCCGCCTACCTCGCCGGCTTCCGCTGGGGCATCGAGCACGGCTACGGCGTCCTCGTCGAGATGGACGCGGACGGCTCGCACCAGCCCGAGGAGCTGCCGCGGCTGCTCACCGCCCTCAAGGGCGCGGACCTGGTCCTCGGCTCCCGCTGGGTGCCGGGCGGCCGGATCGTGAACTGGCCCAAGTCCCGCGAGTTCATCTCCCGGGGCGGCAGCCTCTACTCCCGCGTGATGCTCGACGTCCCGATCCGTGACGTCACCGGCGGCTACCGGGCCTTCCGCAAGGAGACCCTGGAGGGCCTGGGCCTGGAGGACGTGGCCTCCGCGGGTTACTGCTTCCAGGTCGACCTGGCCCGTCGCGCGGTCGCCGCCGGCTTCCATGTCGTCGAGGTCCCGATCACCTTCGTGGAGCGGGAGATCGGCGACTCCAAGATGAGCCGGAACATCGTCGTCGAGGCGCTGTGGCGGGTCACCGGCTGGGGTCTGACGGCGCGGGCGGAGAAGGTCGGCAAGCTGCTCGGCCGCAAGTCCTCCTGACGCCTCCCCGGGAGTCCTGTCCCCGTCGCGCGTACTGATCCTTTCTTTACGACGTTCCGGCGGGGTGCCAGGCACACTGGGAGCCATGACGACCGGCGCACCGCCTCCCCTCGCCCCCAAGCGCTCCCGCGCGCGCACCCTCGTTCCCCTCGCCGTCGCCGCCTGGCTGGTCCTGGAGATCTGGCTGCTGACGGTGGTGGCGAACGCGACGGGCGCGCTGACCGTGCTCGCCCTGCTCGTCGGTGGCGCCGTCCTCGGCGCCACCGTGGTGAAGCGGGCGGGCCGACGCGCCTTCCGGAACCTCACCACGACCTTCCAGCAGGCCCAGGCGGCCGCCCAGACGGGCCAGGCGCCCTCGCCGGACGGGCGGACCGGTGCGGAGGACCGCAACGGCTTCCTGATGCTCGGCGGTCTGCTCCTGATGGTCCCCGGGTTCGCCTCGGACGCGTTCGGACTCCTGCTGCTGATCCCGCAGGTCCGCACCCTCCTCGGGCGGTACGCGGAGAAGGCCGTCGAGCGCCGTATGGCCGCGGCGCCTCCCGGCAGCCTCCAGGACGCCTTCCAGCAGGCGCGCATCCACCGCCCGGACGGAAAGGTCGTCCAGGGTGAGGTCGTCCGCGAGGACGCGAGCCAGGGCCCCCGCCGGCCCGAGGAGCCCCGCCCGCCCCTGCTGCCGTGACCGAGGCCGTACTCGCTCCGCGCATCCTCCCCGGGTGCGCGGAGCTTCTCTTGTCCCCGGCGGCCGGTGAGGGTTTCGCGGACGCGGAAACGCCGCGGGGCCCGGTACACGATGTGTGTACCGGGCCCCGCGGCGTTGTTCGTCCGGCGGTCCGCTACGCGGACTTGCGGCTGTCGCGCGGATGTACGGCGATGTTCATGGCGCCGGAGCGCAGAACGGCCAGCCTTTCGGCGAGGACCTCCTCCAGCTCCTCGCGGGTTCGCCGCTCCATGAGCATGTCCCAGTGCGTACGCGCAGGCTTGCCCTTCTTCTCCTCAGGTCCGTCCCCGTCCACCAGGAGTGCCTGGATTCCGCAGACCTTGCATTCCCACTCCGGCGGAATTTCCGCCTCCACCGAGAAGGGCATCTCAAAACGATGGCCCTTCTCGCATGCGTACTCCACGGCCTGGCGCGGAGCCAGATCGATGCCGCGGTCGGTCTCGTAGCTGGTCACCACGAGGCGCGTGCCGCGAAGAGCTCGCTCACTCATGAATCGTGCCTCCCGGGCTTGTCGCCCACAGGACAGGTGTCGCTGTCGTCGTTATCCGGTCAACGTCCGGTCGGCGGTAAAGATTCCCGTGCCGGGTCATGCGTCGCCCGTCGTGCCGCCCCTTGTTGTACCCACCAGTGCCCGTTTTGTCACATCTGACATCAGATGTAACTCACTGTCTTCACCAAAGCAGCACGCAGTAACGGTCCGCCTGGCAGGCCAAAGGCGTACACTACCGGCCTTTCACTTCCGCGTCTAAATTCGCTCCGGCAGCGGGTTGCCCGCCTCCTCCACCGCGCGCCGCACCGGGACCCGGGCGAGCAGGACGAAGCCGACAGCGAAGAAGATCACGAGAGAGATGATGGCATCCCGATAGCTCCCGGTCAGCTGATACGCGAGACCGAACACGAGCGGACCCAGCCAGCTCAGTCCCCGGTCGCTCATCTCGTAGGCCGAGAAGTACTCCGCCTCCTTGCCACGCGGCACCAGATGCGAGAAGAGCGAGCGCGAAAGCGCCTGGCTGCCGCCCAGGACCAGGCCGATCGCGGCCGCCAGGCAGTAGAAGAACACGGGCGCGTCGGCCGGCAGGAAGTAACCCGCAGCCAGGATCAGCGTCCAGACCGCGAGCGAGGCGAGAATCGTCCGCTTGGCGCCGTGCGTCCGGGCGAGTCGCCCCATCCCCAGGGCGCCCGCCACCGCGAGCACCTGGACGAGGAGAACCGCCGTGATCAGGGTCGTCTGGTCGAGGCCCAGCTCCTCCGAGCCGTACACGGAGGCCTGCGAGATCACCGTCTGCACGCCGTCGTTGTAGACCAGGTAGGCCAGCAGGAAGGAGAGGGTCAGCGGATGCCGGCGCATGTCCTTGAGGGTCGCCCGCAGCTGCCGCCAGCCGCCGCCGACCGCGCCCGCCCGCTCGGCCCCGGCCGCGCGGACGTGCCGGTCGCGCAGCCGCCGCAGCGGCACGAGGGTGAACGCGCCCCACCACACGCCGGCCGAGGCGAGGCAGATCCGGACGGCCTCGCCCTCGGTGAGGCCGAACGAGTCGTGACCCGAGTACAGGACCAGGTTCAGCACCAGGACCAGCGCGCCCGACGTGTAGCCGAAGGCCCATCCCCGTGAAGAGACCTTGTCCCGCTCGTCCGGCTCCGCGATCTGCGGCAGATAGGCGTTGTAGAGCACCATCGACACCGCGAGCGAGGCGTTCGCCACGATCAGCAGGAACGCGCCCAGGAGGTAGCGCTCGCCCGCGAGGAAGAACATCCCCGCCGTGGCCGCCGCCCCCACGTAAGCCGACGCCGCGAGCAGCGGCTTCTTCCGGCCCGTACGGTCCGCCACCGCGCCCACCATGGGCATCACCAGGACCGCGACGACGATCGAGGCGGAGACGGCGTACGCGAAGAGCGAGCCCGCCCGCACGGGTATCCCGAGCGGGTGCACGAAGCCCTCCGCGTCGGACGCCGCACGCGCCACCGAGGTCAGGTACGGGCCGAGGAACACGGTCAGCACGCTCGTCGAGTACACCGAGCACGCGAAGTCGTAGAAGTACCAGCCTCGCTGCTCGCGCAGCCGCTCGGCGGGACCGGCGGCGTACTCCTCCGGTTCGGTGGTGTCTGCGGTCAAGGCCGCGCCCCCTCGCTCGTCCCCGTGATCCGCCCGGCGTCGGCTCGACGCGCGCTCAGACCCACGCCCCCCGCTCGGTCAGCACCGAGCGCAGCGTCTCCAGATGATCGGTCATGATGCCATCCACGCCCAGGTCGAGGAGAGAGTCCATCCGCTCGGGATCGTTCACCGTCCAGACGTGGACCTGGAGCCCGCGCGCGTGCGCCTCCCGTACGAAACGACGGTCGACCACCGGGAAGCCGGCCTGGCGCTCCGGGACCTGCGCCGCCACCGCGCCCGCCCGCACCGCCGCAGGGATCCCCAGCGAGCGCAGCCGCAGCCCGACGACCCCGCGCACCCCGAACGAGGTGGCGAGCCGGGGGCCCGCGAGCCGCTGGGCCCGCGCCACCCGGGACTCCGTGAAGGACCCCACGCACACCCGGTCCCAGGCGCCGGTCCGCCGGATCAGGTCCACCAGCGGCTCCAGGGCCGACTCGGCCTTGAGATCCACGTTCCAGCGGGCCTCGGGGAACTCCTCCAGGAGGTCGGCGAAGAGCGGCAGCGGCTCCTGCCCGGCCACGCGGGCCTCGCTCACCGCGGCCCAGGGCAGGTCGCGGATCCGGCCCGCGGTGTCCGTCACCCGGTCGAGGGTCGAGTCGTGGAAGGCGACGAGCACGCCGTCCGCCGTCGTGTGCACATCGGTCTCGAAGTAGCGGTAGCCGGCCGCGGCGGCCCGGCGGAAGGCGGCCGCGGTGTTCTCCAGGCCGTTCGCCGTGCCGCCGCGGTGGGCGAACGCGAGGGGGGAGGGGTGGTCGAGGTAGGGGTGGCGTACGCGAGTCACGGGCGCAGTATGGCCTGTCCCGGTGTCTCGGGGGCAACCTCCGGGCGGACGGACACCGACGGGGACGGGCGCGTGGTCTCGGGCTCGGGTGCGGCGAACCAGCGCAGGAAGTACTGGGCGAGCGGCCCGATCGCCAGCGCGTACAGGACCGTGCCGACGCCGACCGAACCGCCGAGCACGAAGCCGGTCGCGACGACGGCCACCTCGATCGCCGTCCGCACCAGCCGGATCGACCGGCCGGTGAGCCGGTGCAGACCGGTCATCAGCCCGTCACGCGGACCGGGGCCGAAGCGCGCCGCGATGTACAGGCCGGTGGCGACGCCGTTCAGGACGATGCCGAGCGCGAGCAGCGGCACCTGCCCGGCCAGGCCGTGGACGTCCGGGACCAGCGCCAGGGTGCCGTCCATCGCCACGCCGATCACGAAGACGTTGGAGACGGTGCCCAGACCCGGCTTCTGCCGGATCGGGATCCACAGGAGCAGCACCGCAGCCCCGACGGCGATCGACACCACACCGATGGTCAGCCCGGTCTTCTCGGCGAGACCCTGGTGGAGAACGCCCCACGGCTCCAGGCCGAGCCCGCTGCGCACCAGGAGCGCCGAACTCACCCCGTACAGCGTCAGGCCGACGTACAGCTGGACGAGCCGACGGGTGAGGTGCCGGCCGTGGAGGCCGGAGGCGATGGACAAGGGACTGCCCCCCAGGGTGGTGGTAGTGGACTGACTCATGACACTCTGTGGCGGGGTATCCGGTGCCAACCATGGCCAATTCGATGAAGGTGGACTGATTTCGATGGCTCAGTGGACTTCGGCGGTGGGGCCGGCGCAGCTCGCCCGGCAGCTCCAGGCGCAGCAGCCGAGGCCCGCGGGACCCGGCGCCCGCAAGCCGCCCGCCTACCGCGCCCTCGCCGACGGCATCCGCCTCCTCGTCCTGGAGGGCCGCGTCCCCGTCGCCGCACGTCTGCCCGCCGAACGGGAACTCGCCGTCGCCCTGACCGTCAGCCGTACGACGGTGGCCGCGGCCTACGAGGCGCTGCGCGCCGAGGGCTTCCTGGAGTCCCGCCGCGGCGCCGGCAGCTGGACGGCCGTACCGGCCGGGAACCCGCTGCCCGCGCGCGGGCTCGAACCGCTGCCCCCGGAGGCCCTCGGCTCGATGATCGACCTGGGCTGCGCGGCGCTGCCCGCGCCCGAGCCCTGGCTCACCCGGGGCGTCCAGGGCGCCCTGGAGGAGCTGCCGCCGTACGCCCACACGCACGGCGACTATCCGGCCGGACTGCCCGCGCTGCGACAGATGCTCGCCGACCGCTACACGGCGCGCGGCATCCCCACCATGCCCGAGCAGATCATGGTGACGACCGGGGCCATGGGCGCCATCGACGCCATCTGCCACCTCTTCGCGGGGCGGGGCGAGCGCATCGCCGTCGAGTCGCCCTCGTACGCCAACATCCTCCAGCTCATGCGGGAGGCCGGGGCCCGGCTCGTCCCCGTCGCCATGTCCGAAGGGCTCGGCAGCTGGGACATGGGCCGCTGGCGCCAGGTCCTGCGGGACGCGGCGCCCCGCCTGGCGTACGTCGTCGCCGACTTCCACAACCCGACCGGCGCGCTCGCCGACGAGGACCAGCGACGGCAGCTCGTGGACGCGGCCCGCTCGGCCGGCACGGTCCTCGTCGTCGACGAGACCATGACCGAGCTGCACCTCGACGACGACGTGGTGATGCCCAGGCCGGTCTGCGCCTTCGACCCGGCGGGCTCGACGGTCCTGACGGTCGGCTCGGCCAGCAAGGCCTTCTGGGCGGGGATGCGGATCGGCTGGGTCAGGGCCGCGCCCGACGTCATCCGCTCCCTCGTGGCCGCGCGCGCCTACGCGGACCTGGGCACCCCCGTACTGGAACAGCTCGGCGTGAACTGGCTGATGGGGACCGGCGGCTGGGAGGAGGCCGTGAGCCTCCGGCGCGCGCAGGCGCGCGAGAACCGGGACGCGCTCGTCGCCGCGGTCCGCAGGGAGCTGCCGGAGTGGGAGTTCTCGGTGCCGCAGGGCGGGCTGACCCTCTGGGTCCGTACCGGCGGGCTCTCCGGGTCCCGGCTCGCCGAGGCGGGCGAACGCGTCGGCGTCCGGGTCCCCTCGGGCCCGCGCTTCGGCGTGGACGGTGCCTTCGAGGGCTTCGTCCGGCTGCCCTTCACGGTCGGCGGCGCGGTCGCCGACGAGGCCGCCGTCCGCCTCGCCGCCGCGGCGCGGCTGGTGGAGTCGGGCGTGGGCGGGGGCGTGGAGCCGCCCCGCTCGTTCGTGGCGTAGTGGCGTAGGGGACGGAGCGCGGCATCGGCGCGCACGACGAGAGGCCGGTACGGACCCGGGTCCGTACCGGCCTCTCGGCCTGTCGGCGGTGCGCTCAGCCCTCGGCGGGCACCGGAGTGTGGCGCGGGGCCGGCTCCCCCTCGTAGCGGGCTACGGGGGCGACGTCGGGCTCGTGGCGTGGCGGGGCGGGCGCAAGGGCGGCGGCGGGCGCCGGGTCGGGGGCCGAGGCCGGGACCGCCTCGACCGGCACCTTCTTGAGCGCCGCCGTGTCGAACCCCTCAGAGTCGAAGTCCTCCGACACTGCGCCCGTCACTTCGGCCCCGGCCGTCCCGACGGCCACGGCCTCCGCCGCCGTGCGGCGTTCCGGCAGGAGCGCGAGGACCGCCTGGCGGTGTGCCTCGCTCGTCGCGTCGTCGTACGGGTCGGGCGTCGCCGGCACCTGGAGCCGCAGGACAGGGCCGGTGCCGAGGCGGGCGTAGCCACGGCCCGGCGGCACCTGGGGCGTCGGCGTGGTGTGCGGTGCGGTCCCGAGGACGGACTCGACCTGCTCGGCGGAGGCGGGGCCGAGCACGATCCGCGCCCGGGTGTGGCTCCGTACCGTCTCGCTCAGTGTGTCCGTGCTGTCGAACTGTTCGGCGACCACCACCGTGACCTGCGCCGCCCGCCCGTGCCGCAGCGGCACCTGGAGCAGCTCCTGCGGGTCGGGCCGGCCGTCGGCGGCGGCCAGGTGGCCGAGGACGCCCGGCCGGTCGAGGAGGATCCACAGCGGCCGCCGGGTGTCCTCCGGCGCGGGGTGTCCCGCCTGCCGCGCGCGGTTGGCGGCGATCAGCCGCCGCTCCGTCTCGTGCGCCGCCCACTCCAGGCTGGCCAGGGCGCCGGAGAGCCCGCACTCGACGGCGAGGACCCCTTCGCGGCCGGTCAGGCAGGCGTACTCGCCGGTGCCGCCGCCCTCGACGATCAGGACGTCTCCGTGGGGGAGGGCCTGGAGCGCGATCGAGCGCAGCAGGGAGGTCGTGCCGCTGCCCGGCTGGCCCACGGCCAGCAGGTGCGGTTCGGCGGAGCGGGGGCCGGTGCGCCAGACCACGGCGGGGGCGTCCTCCGTGCCGTCCGCCGCGACCACGGGCACGGTCCGCTGCACGGCGTCCCCGTCGGTGAAACCGAGCACGGTCTCGCCCGGGACGGTGACGAAACGCTGGGCGGCGATGGTGGTGGGCAGGGCGGGCAGCACGCTCATGACGAGCCGGTTGCCCTCCTGGTCCCAGTCGAAGTGGTACTCGCGGCCGCGTCCCGACTTGGCGTGCAGGAGCTGCTCGACGCGGGCCCGCGCGGCCGGCTCGCCGTCGGTGAAGTATGGGGGGTACGCGATCCTCAGCCGGGTCGGCCGTCCGTCCTCGTCGAAGGCGAACTCCCCGAAGGCGCCGCTCCATTCACCGCCGTGGGTGAAGAGCGGGGAGGGGTCGTCGGGGACGGAGAAGTACGGCACGAGGGCCTCGTACAGGCCCTTGAGCCGGGCGATCTCCGCGTCGTCGGGCCCGGTCCTGACGACCGGGCGTTCGCGCCCCTTCCACGCGGCGGCGCCCATGAGCGTGACGAGCGCGAGCAGCGGCCCGTACGGCACGAGGGCGACGACGAGGACGCAGGCCGCGACCAGGAGCAGCGTGGGACCGCGACGCTCCTTGGGGGTCGCGGCCCACTTGGCGCGCGCGGTCGCGGCCAGCTTCCGCAGACCACGGGAGACCGTGATGAGCGGCTGGAGCACATCGGTGGCGCTGTCGGCGGCCGTGCGCGCGATCTCTCGGCTACGAGCGATCTGCGCGCTGCCGCTGCTCAGAATGCGGGGGAGTGGTCGCCGGGCCACGTCGTACTCCTGGTTTCGTGGAAGGGGCTGGTGGAGGGGGCAGGGGATGGGCGCCCCCTCGGGGCGTCAGAACTTGATTCCGCCCAGGAGACCGGCGAGGCTCTGCCCGCCCGCCGTGATGCTCGGGGCGATGGCGGTGCCCGCGAGGTAGAAGCCGAACAGCGCGCTGACGAGGGCGTGTGAGGCCTTCATCCCGTCCTTCTTGAAGAACAGGAAGCAGATGATGCCGAGCAGGACCACGCCTGAGATGGACAGGATCATTTGGTGTTCTCCTGGTTGAGGGGACAGTCACCATGAGTCCTTCCAGGTTCACAGCAAGTATCTATGTGACTAAAGGTGCATTAGGGTGAAATTCGCCTGATTTCACTTGACCGGCGCAAGGCGGATGCCTCGCCCGGTGGCGAAAACTCCGCGGTGCGCTAGGAGCGGGTCGTTGGCCGGATCGGGGTGATCTTTGCCTCGGCGGGGCGCGGTCATGTCGACCGACGGGCAGTACCCTGTCGATTCACTCGTACGGCCGCGCTTGCCGTGCGCAGGTCAACACTGCAGGAGAGAGGCGGTCCCACCCGATGAGCGAGACTCCGGACCCCGAGGTCATCGAGCTGGCGTCCAAGGTCTTCGACCTCGCGCGCACGGGGGACGCCGAGGCCCTGGCCGCCTATGTCGACGCGGGTGTCCCCGCGAACCTCACCAACGACAAGGGCGACTCCCTCGTCATGCTCGCCGCCTACCACGGCCACGCCGCCGCGGTCTCGGCCCTCCTGGAGCGCGGCGCCGACGCCGACCGCGCCAACGACCGCGGCCAGACCCCGCTCGCGGGCGCCGTCTTCAAGGGCGAGGACGCCGTCATCCGCGCCCTGCTCGCCGGCGGGGCAAATCCGGAGTCAGGGACTCCGTCCGCCGTGGACACCGCACGCATGTTCGGCAAGGCTGAGCTGCTGGAGCTCTTCGGAGCCCGGTGAACGGGTACTGAACCCCAGGTGAGAGCAGCGTCGTAAATGTGGTCGCGGTGGCGAAATGGGTGGGTCATCATGACGTCGAGCCCGGCAGACCGGGCCACCGACGAGAGGCAGAGGAAGATGGTCACTGGCAAGCGCAGGACGACGAGCGGCCCGACATGCTGCCGCACGGCCTAGGCGTACACCGATGTATCGCCTGACCCGGGTCATCCCGGTCTCCCCCGGTCGTGTCGACAGCTTGATGTGAGGCGTCTTCCATGTTCGATCCAGTCATAGCGCCGAGCGGCACCTTGCTCGGCCTGCTGCAGAGGGGCCGCGGCGACGGCACCCTGCACGCGCTCGCCGCGCCACGGGCCGAGGCCCTCGCGGCCCTCAACCACTGCGTTCTCGCCGACCCCCGCCACGACTGGCAGGTCGAGAACCGCTCCCTCTACTACGCCCGTCTCTACCTGGACCTCCACGGCGGTCTCGAGGAGATCGAGGCGCACCTCTTCGGTGCCGAGGACCACCTCGACCCCGAGGAGTCCAGGACCGGGCTCGCGCTCGCCGTCCTGGGGCACCTCGCCTCCTACGGCCGCCAGGACGCCCTGCTCCTGCTCCGGCGCTACGCGGCGACCGGCACGAACTGGGCCTGGGCCCTGGACGAGCTGGCCCTGCGCGACGACGACGCCGGGCTCCGCGGGCTCGCCCTGCCCGTGCTCGCCCGCTTCCCGGCCGACCCGGCCGGCGACGCAGAGCTGGCGGGCGTCGTGCGTGACGCCTTCGAACCCCGGCCCTGGCGGCTGTGGGCCGAGGACCAGCGGGACGCCGTGGGCGCCCGGGTCAGGGCCGCCCAGGAGACGGGGTCCTTCGACCGCTGGCAGCGCCAGATGCGCCCCGCGGGCCCCCGCCCCGGCTGGAGCGTGCGGGCCGTCCTCGACTGGGCGCAGGAGGGGTACGAGCGAGGTGCCGTGCTCTACGGCCCCGCCGCCCGCTGCCTCACCGCCGTCGCCGGTCCCGAGGACCGCCCCGAGCTCCTCGCCGCCGCCCGCGACGGTTCCACGGGAGCGCGCGGCGCCGCACTGCACCACCTCGCCGAATCGCGGGACCCCGCCGTCCTCGACCTCGTGGAGGCCGCTGTCGACGGAGGCTCCGGCCCGGTCGCCGAGGCCGCCGTCGCCGCCTACCGGCGCATGTGCGGCGAGGACGCGGTCGCCCGCGCCCGTGCATGGGTCCGGCGCACCGACGAGCTCGGCACCGCCGCCGCCGAGGTCCTCGCCTGCCGCGGCACGGCGCAGGACGCCGGCCTCGTCCTCGGGGCGCTGCGCGGCACCATCCGCGCCGCCGGGCCGGACGCCCCCGAGCTCGCCGCCCTCGTCGACGGAGCGGGACGCCTCGACATCGCGGTCGCCGCACCCGTGCTGCGCCACGTCTACCGCGAGACGTCCTCCTCCCAGCTGCGCGGCCGAGTGGCCCGGGCCCTCGCCGCCACCGACCCCACCTTCGCGACCGGCTTCGCCGTCGAATGCCTCTGGGACTGCGAGGAGACCACCCGCGAGGTGGCCGCCCAGCATGCCGAGACCGGCGACGTACGGGTCGCCGAGCGGCTCCGCCGCCTCGCCGCCGACCCGGCCGAGGAGGCCGAGGTCCAGACGGCGGTGCGCAACCGGATAGGACCGGATCTCCAGGTCTGACGCCGGTCCCCGGTCCCGTTCCCGTCCCAGGCCTGACCCCTCCCCAGGTCTGATCCGGTCCGGACCCTTCCCACCCTGTCGCCCGGACCCCGGGGCGGCGCGGCCTGCGGCGGAGATCCCGCCGATCGTGGCCCCGCCCCGGGCGTCCGGTGACCGGACGCCCGGCGGGCGTTCCGGCCGCCACGGCGAAACGCTCATGGGACGTTCCCCCACCGTCCAGATCGACGTCGGCGGGTACACGCCAAGCGGGACGACAACACCCGTATGCGTGTCGTCATCGTCACAGAATCCTTCCCTCCCGATGTCAACGGTGTGGCGCACTGCGCCCTCCAGACCGCGCGCCACCTCGTCCGCCGGGGCCACACCCCGCTCGTCATCGCCCCCGCCGTCGCCGGCCAGGCGGCCGACGCCGACGCCCCCTGCCCCGTCGTACGGGTGCCCTCCCTGCCTCTGCCCGGCTACCCCCAGGTCCGGGTCGCCCTGCCCAGCCGCCGGGTCGCCGCCGCCATCGCCGCGCACCGCGCCGACCTCGTCCACCTCGCCGGACCCTTCGTCCTCGGAGTGCGCGGAATGACGGCCGCCGCCCGGCTCGGCATCCCCGCCGTCGCCGTCTACCAGACCGACCTCGCCGGATACGCCCGGACCTACGTCGGCACCGGCGAGGGCGCCGCCTGGCGCCGGCTCCGCGCCGTGCACGGCGCCGCCGACCGCACCCTCGCCCCGTCGTCCGCCGCCGTACGCGACCTGGAGGCCCACGGCATCGGCCGCATCCGGCTCTGGGGACGCGGCGTGGACACCGTCCGCTTCCGTCCCGGCCTGCGCGACGCCGGCCTGCGCCGCGCACTCGCACCCGGCGGTGAGCTCCTCGTCGGCTACGTGGGCCGGCTCGCGCCCGAGAAACGCGTGGACCTCCTCGCCGGGATCCGCGGGATACCGGGCGTCCGGACCGTGGTCGTCGGCGACGGGCCCAGCGGGCCCGGGCTGCGCGCCGCCCTGCCGGACGCCCTGTTCCTGGGCCGCCGCACCGGCGACGACCTCGCCCGGATCTTCGCCTCGCTCGACGTCTTCGCCCACACCGGCCCGTACGAGACCTTCTGCCAGACCGTCCAGGAGGCCATGGCGAGCGGGGTCCCGGTGATCGCGCCGGCGGCCGGCGGGCCGCTGGACCTGGTCGACCACGGGCGCACGGGGCTCCTCGTACCGCCCGGCGACCCGGACGCGCTGCGGGAGGCCGTCACCTCGCTCGCCGCGGCTCCGGACGTGCGCGCCGCCTACGGGCAGGCCGGCCGGGCCGCCGTCGAGGGCCGCACCTGGGAGGCGCTCGGAGACGAGCTGATCGGCCACTACCGGGAGGTCCTGCGCGAGCGGACGGCGGTGGCGGCGTGACGCGCGGTCGTACGGCCCTGGGAGGTGCCCTCCTTCCGGGGAGCGGTCCGGAAAGCGGTCCGGGCGGCGGGCTCCGTATCGTGCGGCTCGCCAACTTCGTGACGGCCACCTCCGGCGGTCTGCGCACCGCGCTCGACCAGCTGGGCCGCGGCTACCTCGCCGCCGGTCACGAACCCGTCCTCGTCGTCCCCGGCGACGTCGCGAGCGACCACCACACCGACCAGGGCCGGGTCATCACCCTCCCGGGGCCCGTCCTGCCCGGCACCGGCGGCTACCGGGTACTCGCCGACCGGCGCCGCGTCGCACGCCTCCTGGACGCACTCGCCCCCGACCGCGTCGAGGTCTCGGACCGTACGACCCTGCGGTGGACGGGGGAGTGGGCGCGCCGCGCCCGGGTGCCCTCGGTGATGGTCTCCCACGAGACGGCGGACGGCGTGCTGCGCACCTGGGGCGTTCCCCCCGCGCTCGCGGCCCGCGCGGCGGACCGCCTCAACCGCCGCACGGCCTGGGCCTTCGCCCGGATCGTCTGCACCACGGAGTGGGCGGAGCGCGAGTTCGTACGGATCGGGGCGCGCAACGTCGTACGGGCTCCGCTCGGCGTGGACCTGGAGCGCTGCCGGCCCGGCCGCCGCAGCACCGTGCTCCGGGCCCGGTACGCGGACGGGGAGCGGGTCCTCCTGGCGCTCTGCTCGCGCCTCTCCGTCGAGAAGCGGCCCGGCACGGCCCTGGACGCCCTCGCGGAGCTCCGGCAGGCCGGGGTCCGGGCGGCGCTGGTCGTCGCGGGCGACGGGCCCCTGCGGGGCGCCCTGGAGCGTCGGGCGCGCGAGCGGCGCCTCCCGGTGCGGTTCCTCGGGCACGTCACCGACCGGGAGAGCCTCGCCGACCTCCAGGCCGCCGCCGACGTGTGCCTGGCCCCGGGGCCCGCGGAGACCTTCGGCCTCTCTGCCCTGGAGGCGCTCGCCTGCGGGACGCCGGTCGTCGTCAGCGCCTCCTCCGCCCTCCCCGAGGTCGTCGGGACCGCCGGGGCCGTGGCCGCCGACACTCCGGAGGCCTTCGCGGCCGCCGTCCTGAGGCTGCTCGCCCTCCCGGAGAACGCCCGCCGGGCGGCCGCACGCGCGCGTGCGGAGGGATTCACCTGGGAGCGGTCGGTCGCAGCGTTCCTCCACGCCCACGACGCGGCGCCGTCGCCGGCGGCAGTGCAGGCCCCCCCACACGTACCGGCACTCCCACACGTACCGGCACTCCCACACGTACCGGCACTCCCACATGTACCGGCACTCCCACACGTACCGGCATTCCCACACGTACAGCCGCCCGGACCGGCACTCGTCCCCCGGCCGTCGCTTCCGCCGCGGACCGTCCCGTCCCGCTCCGAGGAGGTACGTCGATGACGGTCGAGTCCCTGGGGGCCCGGACGGAGGTGCCTCCCGGGCCCGGAGGCCCGGACGGTCCCGTCCGATTCGCCGTGCTCGGCGACTCGTTCAGCGAGGGCGTCGGCGACCGGGTGGACGGGGCCTGGCGCGGCTGGGCACCCCTGCTGGCCGACGGACTCCCGGCCGACGGGCTGCCGGCGGAAGGGCTCTCGTCCGCCGGGCCCGCGCCCGGCGCCCGGCGGACGGTGCTCCTGAACCTCGCCGTCGGCGGCGCCCTCAGCCGGGACGTCGACGAGGACCAGCGGCCCCGGGCCGTCGCCTTCCGGCCGCATCTCGCCTCCGTGGTCGTCGGGGTCAACGACACCCTGCGCCGCACCTTCGACATCGGACTCCTCGCCGACCGCCTCGACCGCGTCCTCACGGACCTCGACGCCGCCGGCGCCGTCCTCCTCACCGCCTGCCTGCCCGACCCCGGGCGGATGCTCGGCCTTCCCCCGCCCCTCTCCCGCCCGCTGGCCCGCCGCCAGCGCTCCGTCAACGCGGTCGTGCACGCCCTGTCCGACCGGTACGACGCGGTCCATCTCCACCTCGCCGACGACGCCTGGACCGAGAACCGAGCCCTGTGGAGCGCCGACCGGCTCCACCCGGGCGAACGCGGCCACCGGGCCGTCGCCGCGGGCTTCCACGGGCTCCTCGCCACCCGGGGGCTCGCCCACGGCACACCACCCGCGCGGGAGCCCGCGCAGCCGCCGCCGACCCGCACGGAGGCCCTGCTCTGGCTCGCCACCGCCGGAACCGGCTGGGTGCTGCGCCGCAGCCGCGACCTGCTCCCTCAGCTGCTCCTGCTCGCCGGTGCCGAACTCCGCCACTGGGCCGACGGCACCGGCACCGAACCCCTGGACGCGCGCGCGGACGCCGCCCTCGCCGCCGCGCTCACGGCCACAATGGGGAGATGAACGGGCGCTGGGAGTTCTGGATCGACCGGGGCGGAACCTTCACCGACGTCGTCGGACGGCGGCCCGACGGACGGCTCGTCACCCGCAAACTGCTCTCGCACGACCCCGTACGGCAACAGGACGCAGCCGTCGCCGGGATCCGCGCGCTCCTCGGCCTGGAGCCCGGCGAACCCGTCCCCGCCGACCGGATCGCCGTCGTCAAGATGGGCACCACCGTCGCGACCAACGCCCTCCTGGAGCGGCGCGGCGAACATACCCTCCTCCTTGTCACCGAGGGCTTCCGCGACGCCCTGCGCATCGCCTACCAGAACCGGCCCCGGCTCTTCGACCGGCACATCGTGCTGCCCGAGGCGGTGTACGCGCGCGTGGCCGAGGTCCCGGAGCGCGTCGACGCCCACGGCCACGTCGTCCGCCCCCTGGACGAGGCCGCCGTCGCCGAGGCGCTCGCCGCCGCCCACCGGGACGGTCTCCGCTCCGTCGCCGTCGTCCTGCTGCACGGCTACCGCCACCCCGCCCACGAGACCCGGATCGCGGAGGCCGCCAGGGCCGCCGGCTTCACCCAGGTCAGCTGCTCGCACGAGGTCAGCCCGCTCATCAAGCTGATCCCGCGCGGCGACACCACCGTCGTCGACGCCTACCTCTCGCCCATCCTGCGCCGGTACGTCGACGAGGTCGCCCGCGAACTCGCCGGAATCCGCCTCATGTTCATGCAGTCCAACGGAGGACTGCGCGAGGCCGCCCACTTCCGCGGCAAGGACGCCGTCCTGTCCGGACCGGCGGGCGGCGTCGTCGGCATGGCCCGCACCTCGGCCCAGGCGGGACACGAGCGGGTCATCGGCTTCGACATGGGCGGCACGTCCACGGACGTGTCGCACTACGCGGGCGCCTTCGAGCGAGAACTCGGCACACAGGTCGCCGGGGTGCGGATGCGGGCTCCCATGATGAGCATCCACACCGTCGCGGCGGGCGGCGGCTCCGTCCTCCACTACGACGGCCGCCGCTACCGCGTGGGCCCCGACTCGGCGGGCGCCGTCCCCGGCCCCGCCTGCTATCGCCGCGGCGGACCGCTCACCGTCACCGACGCCAACGTCATGCTCGGCCGCGTCCAGCCCGACCACTTCCCCGCCGTGTTCGGCGAGACCGGCGACCGGCCCCTGGACGCCGAGGTCGTACGGGAGCGGTTCACGGCCCTCGCCGAGAAGATCGGCGGCGGCCGGACCCCGGAGGAGGTCGCGGCGGGCTTCCTGGAGATCGCCGTCCTCAACATGGCCAACGCCGTCAAGAAGATCTCCGTCCAGCGCGGCCACGACGTCACCCGGTACGCCCTCACCAGCTTCGGCGGGGCCGGCGGACAGCACGCCTGCGCCGTCGCCGACGCCCTGGGCGTCGACACCGTCCTCGTACCCCCGCTGGCCGGCGTGCTGTCCGCGTACGGCATCGGGCTCGCCGACGCCACCGCCATGCGGGAGCGGTCCGTCGAGGCCGAACTCGACGCCCCCGGCACTCACGCGCGCGTGACGGCCCTCTGCGCCGAACTCGCCGAGCGGACCCGCGAGGAGCTGCGCGCCGACGGACTGCCGGACACGGCGATCACCACCCACGCGCGCGTGCTCCTGCGGTACGCGGGGACGGACGCGAGCCTCCCCGTCGACCTCGCCCCCGCCGAAGCGATGAAAACCGCGTTCACAGCCGTCCATCGGACGCGGTACGCGTTCACCATGGACAAGCCGCTCGTCGCGGAGGCGGTCTCCGTCGAGGCCGTCGGCCGAGCCGGACCCCATGGCCCCGTCCTCGTCGACACCGGCGCGCGGACAGGACCCCTCACGCCCCGCACCACCGTCCGGACCCACAGCGGCGGCACACCCCACGACACACCCCTCCACCGGCGCGAGGACCTCCGCCCCGGCGACACCGTCGACGGCCCCGCCCTCCTCGCCGAGGCCGACGCCACGACCGTCGTCGACACCGGCTGGCGGGCCACCGCGACCGACGGCGGACACCTCCTCCTGCGCCGCGTCACCCCGCGCCCCGCGCGCGTGGCCGCGGGGACGGACGTCGACCCGGTCCTCCTCGAGGTCTTCAACAACCTCTTCATGGCCATCGCCGAACAGATGGGCGTGCGCCTGGAGAACACCGCCCACTCGGTCAACATCAAGGAACGCCTCGACTTCTCCTGCGCGCTCTTCGACGCCGAGGGCAACCTCATCGCCAACGCACCCCACATCCCCGTCCACCTCGGCTCCATGGGCGAGTCCATCAAGGAGGTCCTGCGCCGGCGCGCGGACGACCTGCGGCCCGGCGACGTGTACGCGATCAACGACCCTTACCACGGCGGCACCCACCTGCCCGACGTGACCGTCGTGACCCCCGTCTTCGACGACACCGGCGGGGAGCTCCGCTTCCTGGTCGCCTCGCGCGGCCACCACGCCGAGATCGGCGGCATCACCCCCGGCTCCATGCCCGCCTTCAGCCGCACGGTCGAGGAGGAGGGCGTCCTCTTCGACAACTGGCTGCTCGTCCGGGACGGCAGACTCCGCGAGACCGAGACCAGGGCCCTGCTCACCGGCGCCCGCCACCCCTCCCGCGACCCCGACACCAACCTCGCCGACCTGCGCGCGCAGATCGCCGCCAACGAGAAGGGCATCGAGGAACTGCGCCGGACGGTCGAGGAGTTCGGCGTCGACGTCGTCCAGGCGTACATGCGGCACGTCCGCGCCAACGCCGAGGAGTCCGTCCGCCGCATCGTCGCGCGCCTCCACGACGGCGCGTACCGCTACGAGACCGACGACGGCGCCGTCATCCAGGTCGCGGTCCGCGTCGACCGCGAACGCCGCTCCGCCGTCGTCGACTTCACCGGCACCTCGCCCCAGCTCCCCGGGAACGCCAACGCGCCCACGTCCGTCGTCCTGGCCGCCGTCCTGTACGTCTTCCGCACCCTCGTCGACGAGGACATCCCGCTCAACAGCGGCTGCCTGGAACCCCTGGAGGTCCGCGTCCCGCCCGGCTCCATGCTCGCGCCCGTCCACCCCGCCGCCACCGTCGCCGGGAACGTCGAGACCTCCCAGGCCGTCACGGGCGCGCTCTACGCGGCCCTCGGCGTCCAGGCCGAGGGCTCCGGCACCATGAACAACGTCACCTTCGGCAACGCGCGCGTGCAGTACTACGAGACGGTCGCCAGCGGCTCGGGCGCGGGGGACGGCTTCGACGGCGCCGACGCCGTCCAGACCCACATGACCAACTCCCGGCTCACCGACCCCGAGGTCCTGGAATGGCGCCACCCGGTCCGGGTCGACTCCTTCGCGGTACGGGAGGACGGCGGCGGGCGCGGCCGGTGGCACGGCGGCCACGGGGTCGAGCGCCGCATCCGCTTCCTGGAACCGATGACGGTGGCCCTCCTCACCGGACACCGCAGGGTCCCGCCGTACGGGATGGCGGGTGGCGAGCCGGGCGCCCTCGGCGAGAACCTCGTGGAACGCGCCGACGGCACCGTCGAGCAGCTCGGCGGCGCCGCGACCACGGAGATGGGTCCCGGCGACGTGCTGGTCCTGCGCACTCCCGGCGGTGGCGGCTACGGCCCGCCGCCGGGAGGCGTCAGCGCACCGGGAGGCGTCAGCGCACCGGGATGAACCGCACCGGCGTCCCCGGCACCGCCTGCGCCGCCGCGCCCAGGTCGGCCTCCCGGACCACCGCGACCACCGGATAGCCCCCGGTCGTGGGATGGTCCGCGAGGAAGACCACCGGGCGCCCGTCCGGCGGCACCTGGACCGCGCCCAGGACCATGCCCTCGCTCGCCAGCTCTCCCGGCCGGGCCCGCTCCAGGGCCGGCCCTTCGAGGCGCAGCCCGATCCGGTTGCTCGCCGGCGACACCCGGTACGCGCGCGTGGCGAAGGCGCGCAGGGCTGCGGCGGTGAACCAGTCGTCGCGGGGGCCCAGCCGGACCCGCAGGACGAGTTCGTCCGGCGGGCCCGGCCAGGGAGGAGCGTCGACCGACCCCCGTGCGGCCGTGTCCGCTCCCAGCGGCAGCACCGCCCCCTCCGCCAGCGGCGCCGGGCCGAGCCCGGACAGCAGGTCGGTGGAGCGGCTGCCGAGCACGGGATCGACGGCGAGCCCGCCGCCGAACGCCACGTACGAGCGCAGCCCGCGGACGGCCGCGCCGACCTCCAGGAGCGACCCGGCCAGCACGCGGACCGCCGTCCCCCAGGCGGCCGGGCGCCCGTCCACCCGGACCGGGCAGGGCGCACCGCCCACGGCGACGGTGACGGCGCACCGGGGCCGCAGCGCGCACCCGTCGACGGTCGTCTCCAGGACGGCGGCCTCCTCCGCGCTGCCGACGAGGCGGTTGAGGAGGCGTACGGCACCGGGGTCGAGGGCGCCCGAGCGGGGCACGCCGAGATGCGCGTACCCCGCGCGCCCCAGGTCCTGCACGGTGGTCAGCGCTCCGGCCCGCACCACGGCGACGGCACGGTCGGTCACCGCCCGCCCTCCGCCGCGTACCCGACCTCGGCCGTAGGCACGCCCACCGGCACGCGCCCGACCTCGCCCGTCGGCCCGCCCACCGCCGTGAACCGCACCCGGGTCCCGGGCGCGAGCAGTGCGGCGGGCTCACGCCCCGTGTCCCACAGCACCACGTCCGTCGTGCCGATCAGCTGCCAGCCGCCGGGGGAGGAGCGCGGGTACACACCGGTGTACGGGCCGGCCAGGGCGACGGATCCCGCGGGGACGGCCGTACGCGGGGTGGCCCGGCGCGGCACCTCGTACCGCTCGTCGAGACCGGTCAGATAGCCGAAGCCCGGCGCGAACCCACAGAAGGCGACCCGGAACTCGGTCGCCGTGTGGACGCGTACCGCCTCCTCGACGGACACCCCCCACAGCGCCGCGACCTCCGTCAGATCCGGCCCGTCGTAGCGGACCGGCACCTCCACCACCGCCTCCACGCGCGCGTGGAGCGGTCCGGACTCCCAGCGCGGCAACTCGGCCGCGAGCCGCCCCGGTTCGTCCACGCCGTCGAGCAGCACCGTCCGCGCCGCCGGCACGATCTCCCGTACGCCGGGGAGCGCCCCCGCGGCCCGTCGCCTCAGCAGCTCGGCGTGGAAGGCCTCCGTCTCCGCGCCGCCGGCCAGCTCCACCAGGAGCGCCCGGTCGCCGACGCGCAGCGTCCGCACGCTCATGCGAAGGCCTCCACCCGGACCCCGGAGCTCTCCAGGCGTTCCCGGACCCGGCGGGCCAGTTCCACCGCGCCCGGGGTGTCGCCGTGCAGGCACAGCGACCGGGCCCGGACGGCGACGGAGTTCCCGCAGTGCGCCGTCACGACCCCGAACCGGGCCATGGCGACCGAGCGCTCCACGACCTGGGCCGGATCACTGACGACGGCCCCCGCCTGCCCCCGTGGCAGCAGGGAGCCGTCGGCCCGGTAGGCCCGGTCGCCGAAGGCCTCGGGGACGACCGGAAGTCCGGCCTCCGCCGCGGCCTCGTGCAGCCGGGACCCCGGGAGTCCCAGGACGGGCAGCGTCCGGTCGGCGAGCAGGACGCCGTCGACGACCGCCGCCGCCTGCTCCTCGTCCCGGACCACCCGGTTGTAGAGCGCGCCGTGCGGCTTCACGTACGAGACGCGCGAGCCCGCCGCCCGGGCGAAGACCTCCAGGGCGCCGATCTGGTACGCCACCTCGGCGGCCAGCTCCGCCGCCGGGACGTCCATCGCGCGCCGCCCGAAGCCGGCCAGGTCCCGGTAGGAGACCTGGGCCCCGATCCGTACCCCCCGTTCGGCCGCGAGCTCGCAGACGCGCCGCATGGTGGCCGCGTCCCCGGCGTGGAAACCGCAGGCCACGTTGGCGCTGGTGACGACGGAGAGCAGCCGCTCGTCGTCGGTCAGCGTCCATCGGCCGAAGCCTTCACCGAGGTCGGCGTTGAGATCGATCGAGGCCCAGGCCATGTGGTGCTTCCTTTCTCACCTGGTCGTGCGGTCGTGCGGTGGTGCTGCGGGTCCCGTTACACGAGTTCCCTCCCGCGCGTCTCGGGGAGTCCGAACAGGGCCAGGACGGCCAGACCGTAGCCGACGGCGCCGAACACCAGGGCCCCGCCCACTCCCCAGCTGCCGGCGAGGAATCCGACCAGCGTGGGGAAGACGGCGCCGATCGCACGGCCCGTGTTGTACGTGAGTCCCTGCCCGGTCCCGCGGACCGGCGTCGGGTACAGCTCCGCCAGGAAGGAGCCGAAGCCGCTGAAGATGGCCGACATGCAGAAACCGAGGGGGAAACCCAGCACCAGCAGAAGGGAGTTCGCGCCGACGGGGATGTTCGTGTACGCGAGGACGGACAGGGCGGACAGGACGGCGAAGAGCGCGATGTTCTTCTTCCGGCCGAGCCGGTCCGTGAGGTAGCCCCCGGTCAGATAGCCCGCGAAGGCACCGGAGATGAGGAAGGCCAGATAGCCGCCGGTGCCGACCACCGTCAGCCCGCGCTCGGTCTTCAGGAAGGTCGGCACCCAGGTGGCGAGCGTGTAGTAGCCGCCCTGGACGCCGGTCGAGAGCAGGGTCGCGAAGAGCGTGGTGCGCAGCAGCGGGGGACGGAAGACCGCCCGGAAGGAGCCGCGCTCCGAGTCGGCCCGCCGGAGCTCGGCCGCCTGCGGGGCGTCCTCCACGTTCCGTCGCACGTACACGACGAGGAGCGCGGGCAGCGCGCCCGTCCAGAAGAGGATCCGCCAGGCGAGGTCCGCGTCGGCGAACTGGAACACCAGGGTGTACGCGAGCACCGCGAGGGCCCAGCCGGCCGCCCAGGCGCTCTGGACGGCGCCGAGCGTACGGCCCCGGTGCTTGGCGGAGGCGTACTCGGCGACGAGGATCGCGCCGACGGCCCACTCGCCGCCGAAGCCGAGGCCCTGGAGCGCCCGGAAGACCAGCAGGGTCTCGTAGTTCGGGGCGAAGCCGCAGAGCACGGTGAAGAGCGCGTACGTGACGACCGTGATCATCAGTGCCTTGACCCGGCCGACGCGGTCGGCGAGGACGCCGGCGAGCGCGCCGCCGACCGCCGAGACGACGAGGGTGACGGTGGTCAGGAGGCCGGTCTGCCCCTTGTCGAGGTTGAAGTAGGCGGCGATGGCCACCATCGACAGGGGCAGGGTGAAGAAGTCGTAGGAGTCCAGGGCGTATCCGCCGAACGCGCCGCCGAAGGCGCGCCGGCCGCGCGGCCCGAGGGCGCGCAGCCAGGCGAACGCGCCCGTGTCGTCGGGCTGTTCGCCCTGGGGCTGCTGCCGGATCTGTGTCGTGCTCATCTGCACCTCGCAGGAGGGGGAGGCGTGCCTGAGTGACGTACCGGGGAACCGTGCGGTGCCGCCAAGGTAGGGGATTGTTCAACGATCCGACAAGAGGGATGTCGGCGCTTCCTGAATTCCGCTTTCTGCGGTTGACTCGGCCGCGGGCGACGGAAGGGGAGAGGCGCTGTGGACGTGAGTGGTGAGACCGGAGGCCTGGCGGACGACCGCGCGCTGCTCGGGCGTACGAGCACGGCGGAGCGGGTCGCGGACATCCTGCGGACCCGGATCGCGGAGGGCTACTTCCCGCCGGGCGTCCGGCTCTCCGAGGAGAGCATCGGCGGCGCCCTCGGTGTGTCCCGCAACACACTCCGCGAGGCCTTCCGGCTCCTGACCCACGAGCGCCTGCTCGTCCACGAGCTCAACCGCGGGGTCTTCGTCCGGGTGCTCGCCGTGGGTGACGTGGACGACATCTACCGCACCCGGCGGCTCGTCGAATGCGCCGTCGTCCGGGGTCTCGGGCAGCCTCCCTACGCCGTCGACGGCCTCGTCGCCGCCGTCGTGGAGGGCGAGAGCGCGGCCCGCGCCGAGGACTGGCGGGGCGTCTCCACGGCCAACATCCACTTCCACCGCGAACTCGTCGCCCTCGCCGGCAGCGCGCGCACGGACGAGCTGATGCGCGGCGTCCTCGCGGAACTCCGGCTCGCGTTCCACGTCGTCGACGACCCGCGCGCGCTGCACGAGCCCTATCTCCTGCGGAACCGGGAGATCCTGGACGCGCTGCGTGCCGGGGAGCGCGCCACGGCGGAACGACTCCTGGCCCGCTACCTCGACGACTCCCGCACCCGCGTCGCCGCGGCCTACGCGCAGGCCGTGGACGACCCGACGGGGCTGTGAGGGGCTTATGACCGACGGCGGGGCGGGGCCGCGACCGACGGGCCCGGCGGGCTCCTGACCGACCTCCGACCGGTCCCTCGACCGACGACCGGGCCGCCCCCGGCCGGCAGCCCGGCGGCCTCCGCGGGCCCGGTCGCATCTGCGCCGTTTCGACCGTTGTCAGTTCGAGGACCTAATCTGTCCACCGTGACTTCGCCTGCCTCGACGGACCTCGCTCCGCCCCAGCTCAGCGCGGCGCCGCGACCCGCACAGGGCCCGGCCGCCGACGAAGGGCTCGCGCGGCGCCTCCGCGCGCTCGCGTGCACCGCCCCGCTGCACGACCTCGACGCGCGCAAGGCGAACCTGGCCGGCGAGTACTCGGTCTACGCGATGGCCGAGGTGGCCCTCTCCGCGATCGACCTCGTCACACTCAACATGGACTTCGACACCGGCGCCGACCACGAGCAGATCGTCGCCCGGCTGCTGCCCCGCGTCGCCGCCCAGGCCCCCTCCCGCCCCGCCGCCGAGCACGAGCGCGTGGCCCGCTGGGTCCTGGAGAACCTGATCAACGTCGGCAGCGTCGACCGGGGCTTCCGCGCCGTCTACGGCACCTTCGGCACCGACGGGGTCTACGTCCGCAGGGACTACGACTTCAAGCTCATCGAAGAGGTCCCGGGCTACGGGGGCGGCGTCTACCTCCGCACCACCGACGAAGCAGTCAACGTCCTCGTCGGCGCCCTCGACACCGACGTCACCAGCGCCCAGATCGCCGCCGAGGTGAAGCTGGAGGTCCTCATCAGCCGGGGCCGCCTCGCCGACGCCCAGCTCGCCGCCGAGCAGGCGCGGTACCGCACCGTGCAGTACGCCGAGACCCTCCGCAAGACCCTGGAGGCCACCCGGCGCAACGTCCGCGCGGTGGACTGGCTCCAGGCGGTGCCGGACATGATCGACGAGGCGCTCGACCACGTGGCCGACCGCTACCGCCACGAGAACGCGATCCTCACCAACATCCGCAAGGCCCGGGACGAGGCCGAGGACCAGGAGCACAAGCGCCGCGCGGCCGAGCTCGTCGACATCGTCAAGGACTGCATCCGGCGCCACACCCAGCTCCAGTCCCGCCTCCTGGAGGCCGGACCGCTCTTCCGCGCCGAGCAGGACCGGCAGGCCTTCGCCGCCCCCACCGCGTACACCGGCCTCGACCTGTACGGGCAGCTCGTCGCCCCGATCCTGCCGCTCCCCGTCGAGCAGGCGGGCAAGGTCACCGACGCCTTCTTCGCCCACGGAACGGGACTGCGCACCCCCGCCTCCGTCCGCCTCGGCGACCTCGTCGACCTGCTGCTCACCCCGCCCGTGGAGCGCGAGCACCTCGGCGCGGAGATGCCCGAGCCGGACCTCATCGCCACGCCCGACGACTCCCGCTTCAGCGAGGAGCAGCTGGCGAACGCCATGCGCCTGCTCGACCTGGAGCACGACGCCCCGCGCCGGCTCTCCGGCCTGCTGGCCGAGGCCCGCCTTCTGGACGGCGACCTGCCCTACCTGGTGGCCCTGCTCGCCGTGCACGCGGCCAGCCCGCCGGTCGGCACGGCCTACCGCCAGGGCGAGGAACGGCTCCTGTTCGCCGTCGACGACGGCACCCCGCTGGACGACCCGGAGTTCGGCGGCGCCGACCTCATCGTCGGTACGGCCCTCCTCGACGCGGTGGGCATGGCCGCGGACCGCTCGGAGTCCACGTGACCCTCACCCCGGCCGCCCCCACGGACCCCTCCGACCCCCCCGCCCGGCAGGAACTCCCGGCGACACCGACGCCGGCCACGGCCGACACCCCGACGGAGCCGCGGCGACCCGGCACGTCCACGCCCGGCCAGTCCACGCACACGGATCCCGCGCTTCCGCCGTCGACGCCCGGATCGCCCGCGGCCGGGACGCCCGCACCCGGGGCGTCCGCGCCGGTGGATGCCCTGTTCGGTGCGTCCGCGCCCGAGACGTCCACCGCCGCGCCGGCCGAGCCGGCTTCGACTTCCGCCGCTGAGCAGGCCGAGCCGACCTTGACCTCCGCAGCCGAGCAGGCCCGGGCCGAAGGGGCCGTCGGCGTCGGTGCCGTCGCCGTACCCGGCCCCAGGGCGGCGTCGGCAGCGCCCGAGGAGCAGCCCGAGTCGGACTCTCAGCCCGAACCGGCACCGGAGTCCGAGTCCCTCCGCCCGGGGGCGGCGGCCGCGGCGACCGGCCGGGCCGGTAGCGGCCCGCGGGTGCGGGCCGTGCTCGTGGATCCGCCCGGTGGCGCGCGCGGGCAGGCCGGCGCCGAGTCGCGGCCGGAGCCCGGGATGCCGCCCCGGCTCGGAGCCGTACCGGCAGGGGATCCGTCCCGGGCCGACGCCGCTGCGCGGCGCAGGAGCGTCCCGACCGTGCGGGCGGTGCGGCTCACGGCCGACCCGGCCGCGCCCTCCCGCCGCCCCGCACCCGCACCGGCGGCCGTCACCCCCGTACCCCTGCCGCTGCCCGTACCCCGACCCGTCACCGACGACGTACCGCCCGAGAGCCGCACCGAGGAGCCCCAGCCGTGAGCGAGATCCACGCCGAGTACGCCGACGGGTGGAGCGAGCAGGAGCCCCCGCACCCCCAGCCGGGCCCCGCCCCGGCCCCGTCGTCCGCGATCACCCCCGCCGACGCCGCCGACGCGGCCCGGCTCGTCTCCTTCGGGCTCCAGCCCAAGCTGCTCCCGGCCCGGGACGCCGAGTACACCGAGCTGCTCCGCCGCTACCGCGAGGACCCCGCCTTCGCGCGCCTCGCCGACGCCGTGGCCACCGGCCTCGGCCTCGTCGTCCTGGAGGTCTCCCCGCGCGCCGGGATGGCCGTCACCGCCGGCGAGGACTCCGTCTTCGCCGTCCGCATGGGCGACTACGCCCGCCGCGCCTCGACGGACTCCGCCGACCGGTTCCTGCACGGCCTGGCCCACCTCGCCGTCGCCGCCATGGCCTTCCCCCGCCCCGAGGACCTCGCCGACGACGCCTACATCGGCCGCCTCACCGTCAACGGCGTCGACGCCTTCGTACGTCAGGCCTGTCTGCGTCTGGAGCAGCGCGCCGAGGAACAGGGCGAGAACACCGACCCCGCCTCCGACGCCCCCGGCCTGGAGGCCGGCTGGCGGATCTACGCCCGCCGCAGCGCCACCGGAGCCACCAAGGACGCCCGCCGCCTCGCCGGATCCACCACCGGAATCGTCGGCAAGGCCGCCGCCTTCCTCACCGACTCCGGCTTCCTCCAGCGCACCGGCGACGAGGGCGGCGGCTCCTACCGCACCACCGCCCGCTACCAGCTCCAGGTCCGCGACATGGCCGGTTCCGCCGCCATGGCCGAGCTCCTCGAACTCGGCGTCGTGCCGGTGAGCGACGGCACCGCGACCCTCGTCCCGCCGCCCGAGGGCGACGACCTGGAACTCGCCGCCGACGCCGGCCTTCCCTTCCACGCGTAGCGCCGTCGCCCCGCCCCGCTCCGCGTAACCGACCTTCCTGAGCACGACGAGCACGAGAGTCCCCCGCCATGTACGAGCTGTCCCGGGTCCGCCTGTACTCCATCGGCCCCGCCGGTGCGCGTTACGCCGACACCGTCCTGGACCTGCGCGGGGTCGGCGCGCCCGTGCCCCACCCCGCCCCCACCCAGGCGGAGTTCTTCGAGGAGGAGCCGGTCGGCCCGCCGCGCCGCCCCGCGCCCGCGGGCGTGCTCTTCCTGGAGAACGGCGGCGGCAAGTCCGTCCTCCTCAAGCTGATCTTCTCGGTCATGCTCCCGGGCCACCGCAACACCCTCGGCGGCGCCAGCTCGGGCGTGCTCCGCAAGTTCCTCCTCGCCGACGACTGCGGACACGTCGCCCTGGAGTGGCAGCACACCCTCACGGGCGAACTCGTCGTCGTCGGCAAGGCCAGCGAGTGGCGCGGCCGCCAGGTCTCCAACGACCCGCGGAAGTTCGCCGAGGCCTGGTACTCCTTCCGCCCCGGCCCCGGGCTCAGCCTGGACAACCTCCCCGTCGCCGAGGCGACCTCCGTCCGCCGGCCGGTCGAGGGCGCCTCCGGAGCGACCGGCCGCCGCCGCACGATGAAGGGTTTCCGCGACGCCCTCACCGAGGCCGGCAAGGCCTACCCGCACCTGGAAGTGGTCTGGGAGGAGATCCACGACCGCTGGAACGAACACCTCGGCGAACTCGGACTCGACCCCGAACTCTTCCGCTACCAGCGCGAGATGAACGCCGACGAGGGCGAGGCCGCGGGCCTCTTCGCGGTCAAGAAGGACTCCGACTTCACCGACCTCCTGCTCCGCGCCGTCACCGACACCCGGGACACCGACGGCCTCGCCGACCTCGTCGGCGGCTTCGGCAACAAGCTCGGCCGCCGCGCCGAGCTGACCGCCGAGCGCGAGTTCACGGCCGGCTCCGTCGACCTCCTCGGCCGCATCGTCGAGGCCGCCGCGACCCGGGCCCACGCCCGGGACGTCCACACGGCGGCCGAGCGGCGCACCCGCACGCTCGCCCGCCGGCTCTCCGGCCGCGCCGGCGAGGAGCGCGGCCGGGCGGCCGAGCTCGCCCAGCAGGTCACCTCGGCCGCCCACGCCGTCGCCGAGGCCGAGACCGCCCGCGGCCACAGCGCCCTCATCTCCGCCGAACTCGCCTACCGGCACGCCTCCCTGGCCCTCACCGCCGCCGAGAAGGGCGCCGCCTCCCAGCGCCGCGAGCTCACCGACGCCCGCACCGTGCACGCCGCCTGGCAGGCGGCCGAGGTCGTCCTCCGGCACCGCGCAGCCGGCGACCGCTCCGCGCGCGTGGCCGCCGCCATCCGCGAGGCCGAGCGGGACGCAGCCCCCGCCCTCGCGGCCCGCGCGAAGGCCGCCGCCGATCTCGTCCGCGCCCTCGCCGCCGCAGCGGAGGAGGGCGAGCGGCACGCGACCGAGGAGGAGGAGCGCTCCACGGCCCTCCAGGACGCGAGCGAGACCGCGCACCGTGACGCCACGGCCGCCGCCACGGAAGCCCAGCGGGCCCGCAGCGAGGCCGGCCACCTGCGCCAGCGGCTCGCCGAGGTCGAGCAGGAGACCGCGGAGGCCGTACGGGCCGGCTGGCTCGACGACTCCGCGCCCGACGCCGACCCCGCCAGGGCCGCCCTGGCCGCGAGCGACGCGGAGAAGACCGCGGTCGCCGTCTGGGACACGGCCCGCGAGGCGGCCCGAACGGCCGCCGACCGCGCCCGCGAGGCCGCCGCCACCGAGGCCCGCGCCGAACTCGCCGCCGCCCGCGCCGCGGACGCCGCCGAGGCCGCGGGGAACGCCTACGACGCGGAGCGCCGCGCCGCCGAGTCCCTCGCCTCGGAGGAGCGGCTCGCCGAGCTGCTGAGCCTCCCGGCGGGCGGCTCGCCGCTTCCGGGCCAGCGCGCGTCCGCCGCCAGCGCCCCCGCCGGGGACACCGACGACCAGGACGCCACCGCCGCGGATGGCTCCGGCGCCACCCCCCAGGGGCCGCTGACCGTCACCGAGTTCGACCGGTACGCCGACGAGCTGCGCGGCATGCTCGACCAGGCCGTCACCTCGGCGGAGCGGCAGCTCTTCGAACTGCGCACCGCCGCGGCCGACGACTCCCGCATCCTCGGCGCCCTCGGCGACGGTGGGCTGCTGCCCCCCGGCCCCGACGTCCTCGCCACCGTCGAGTACCTCGGCGAGCAGGGCATCCCCGCCCTCCCCGGCTGGCGCTACCTCGCCCAGGCCGTGGACCCCGCCGACCACGCCCGCGTCCTCGCCTCCCGCCCCGAGCTCGTCGACGGCGTCGTGATCACCGACCCCGTCTCGTACGGGCGCGCCCGCGAGGTCCTCGGCACGGCGGCCCTGCTGCCCCGCTCCACCGTCGCCGTCGGCACCGCCGCCGCCCTGCTCGCCCCCGTACCGGCGCAGGACACGGGCGAGGACAGCGGCGTCTTCCTCGTGCCGCCGAACCCCGCCATGCACGACGAGCAGGCCGCCGACGAGGAGCGGCACGCCCTGCGCGCCCGCGCGACCGCCCGCGACGAGGAGATCCGTACCCTCGCCGCCCGGCTCGCCGGGGACCGCGCCCTCGCCTCCCGGATCGGAGCCTGGCGCGCCGACTGCCCGCCCGGCATGCTCGCCGAGCTCGCGGCCGTCGCGTCGACCGCCCGCGAGACGGCCGAGGCCGCCGCCGCGACCCTCGCCGAGGCCCGTACGGCACGCGGCGAGGCCGACGAGACCGCCGCCGAGGCGGCGCAGCTCCGCGACGAGCGCCAGGAGACCGCCCAGCGCGCCCGCCGGGCCGCCGACGCCCTCGCGGGCCTGGCGTTCCGGCTGCGCGAGCGCCCCGCCTGGCAGGCCAAGCTCCGCGAACTCGCCGACGACGCAGCCGAGTCCGAGGCCCGCGCACAGACCTGCCTGGAGCGCGCCCGCGCCGCCGACGAGGACCGCCGCGCGACCCAGCGCGCCGCCGACGACGCCCACCGCACGGCCCGGGCCCTGCGCGCCGAGCGCGCCGAGATCGCCGGCGCCCCCGACACCCTCCCCGAGGAGGACCCGGCCGCGCCCCGGACCGCGCTCCCCACCCTCCGCGAGGCCTACCGGGCCGCGTCCCAGCTGTACGAGAAGGTCGGCGTCGGCGCCGACCTGCGCGCCGAGCAGGCCCGCGCCGAGAGCGACGAGTCCGCCGCCCTCGCCGAGCTCGACCGCCTCACCAACAAGGTCCGCACCCGCGCCGAACAGCTCCTGGAGTCCACCGACGGCGCCGACGGCCCGTCCCGGCAGGCGGCCGCCGCCCGCGCCGAGTCCCTCGTCCAGATGCTGGAGTCGCGTGCCACGGAGGCGAGCGAGAAGCTCGGCCGGCTCCGCGGCGAGTCCGAGCGCCTGGCCCCCGAGGACGGCGAGGCGCACACCGAGCTGCCCGAGGACCGGGTGCCCGCCGACGCCGAGCAGGCCCAGGCCCTGCTGCGTACCGCGACCGGCGAACTCGCCTCCCGTACGGACGCGCTGGAGTCGGCGCGGGCCGCGCACGCCGGGCTGCTCCGGGACCACCGGGCCGCCGAGGACGCGGCGGGCGGCTTCGACGAGACGTCGGCCCTCCTGCGTGACCTGCTCCGCGACCACGCCGACGAGGAGCACGACGAGTCGGAGACGTACACCGGCACCCTGGAGGAGGCCCGCACGACGGCGGCCGAGGCGCGCCGCGCGCTGCGCGGCTGCACGGCCGAGCTGTCCGCCGCCGACGCCGCCGTGCGCGAGGCGAGCGACATCCTCGTCCGGCACGCCAACTCCACGCGCTACGAGCAGGTCCGCACCCCGGCGCGCCAGCAGATCCGTGAACTGCCCGCGTCCGCGCTGCCCGAGCACGCCGCCAAGTGGGCCGAGGCCTTCGCGCCCCGGCTCCGGGTCCTCACGGACGAACTGGCGCAGCTGGAGCGCAACCGCGACTCGATCGTGGACCGGCTCCGCGGCCTCGTGGAGTCCTCGCTCACGACCCTCCGCTCCGCGCAGCGGCTCTCCCGGCTCCCCGAGGGGCTCGGAGAGTGGTCGGGCCAGGAGTTCCTGCGGATCCGTTTCGAGGAGCCCGATCAGGCGACCCTCGCGGAGCGGCTCGGCGAGGTCGTCGACGAGGCGACCCGCGCCGCGGTCAAGAAGAACTCCGACCTGCGCGGCGACGGCATGTCCCTGCTGCTGAGGGGCGTGCAGGCGGCCCTCGAACCCAAGGGCGTCTCCGTCGAGATCCTCAAGCCCGACGCGGTGCTGCGCGCCGAGCGGGTGCCCGTCGGGCAGATGGGCGACGTCTTCTCCGGCGGCCAGCTGCTCACCGCGGCCATTGCTCTCTACTGCACGATGGCGGCGCTCCGCTCCAACGACCGGGGCCGGGACAAGCACCGCCACGCGGGCACGCTCTTCCTGGACAACCCGATCGGCCGCGCCAACGCCACGTACCTGCTGGAGCTCCAGCGGGCCGTGTCGGACGCGCTCGGCGTCCAGCTGCTGTACACGACGGGCCTGTTCGACACGACGGCGCTGGCCGAGTTCCCGCTGGTGATCCGTCTGCGCAACGACGCCGACCTGCGGGCCGGGCTCAAGTACATCAGCGTGGAGGAGCACCTGCGTCCCGGTCTGCCGCAGGCGGCCGGGGAGGGCGAGTCGATCCACGGCGAGATCACGGCGACGCGGATGTTCCGCCGGCACGCGTCCGACGACCCGACCGCACCGCAGGCCACCGCCTGACCCACGACGACGGAGCGGCCCGGCCCCCGCAAGGGGACCGGGCCGCTCCGTCGTACGACCAGGGCTCAGGCCGCCTCGGACAACCGGGCGGCCTTCGTCCGGCCGTCCGTCCGGCCATCAGTCCGGCCGTCCGTCCGATCATCAGCCAGGCCGTCCTGGAGGCCGTCCGCCCGTTCCTCCGCCCGCTCCTCGGCGCGACGCTCGCGCCGCAGCTGACGTGCCGTACTGCTCGGCTCCGACACGACCCCGTTGCGCTGACGCCACACCTGACGGGTGATCCAGACGTCGAGGACACTCCAGGTGGCCACGACCGTCGACGCCACCGAGCTGATCGTCATCGGGAAGGCCAGCCAGGAGCCCGCGACCGAGCAGTAGAAGGCCACCACCCCCTGGATGAGCGTCACCGACGTGATCATCACGGCGCGCACGGCGGCGTTGCGCACCGGATCGGGCATCCGCTGCCGGCCCTTCTCGTCGTCCACCCACAACTGCCGCGCCGACCGCGACTCGTGTTCCATCGTCCTGTCACTCCCCACCACTGAACGCCTCCGGGGTGGCTGCCCGTTGTGAGCGCCTTTACGCGGACAGGACCCTCCCCGTACTTAATGACGCACGAGAGCGGGAAAAGGTTTCGCCTGAATCTGACCGGAACGCACAGTTCCAGCCATCTCCGCAGGCCGGAGAAATGGCACACCATCAGGTGTCCTGTGCCACAGTGGCCGATCCCAACTCCCCGAATACTGGGACATCTCATGATCAACACTCACTCGACAGGCTGAAAATCGTCCGGACATGCCTTCGAGATGGCCGTGATGCAGTAGTAGGCTCACGCCGCCATTTGTTTGAATCCGAAGGTTGACGCCGCGTGTTGACGCGCGCCGTCACGAACGTGCAGGACCTCCGTGGCGCGCGGGGGCCGAGCTGGGGGAGGCCATGCGCTTTCGCGGGAAGTCCATCCGCCGGAAGATCGTGGCGTTGCTCCTCGTACCGCTCGTCTCCCTGACCGGTCTCTGGGCCTTCGCGACGGTCCTGACGGGCCGTGAGGCCGACCAGCTCCTCGACGTCGGCTACATCGTCGAGAAGGTCGGCTACCCGCTGGAGGACACCGCCCGCGTCATCCAGCTCGAACGCCGCCAGTCGCTCGTCTACCTCGCCGACCCCCGGGGCTCCACGGCACTCGCCTCCCTGCGCGAGACCCGGCGGGCCACCGACCGGCAGATATCCCGGATCCGAGCGAACGCCGCCGACCCGGGCGTACGCGAGGAGATGCGGCCCGTCACCACCCAGCGGCTCAACTCCCTCCTCGACGCGCTCGACGACCTCGAGTCGCTGCGCCGCTCCGTCGAGAAGCGGAGCATCGGCCGCATCCAGGCGCTCGAGTTCTACAACCGGCTCGTCGACCCCTGCTACAGCTTCCTCATCACCCTCCACGCCCTCGAGAACGTGGAGATGGACAAGCAGGGCCGAGCCCTCGTCGGCATCACCCGCGCCCGCGAGGTCCTCTCCCGAGAGGACGCGCTCGTCCTCTCCATGCTCGTCGCGGACCGGGTCACCGCTCCGGAGCTCCGCGCGATGTCCGACCTCGTCGCCAACCGCGAGCAGTTCTACGAGGTCAACCTCGAACTCCTGCCGACCTCCGAGCGCGAGCGCTTCGAGAAGTACTGGGCCAGCCCCGAGACCGCCGCGCTGCGGGCCGCCGAGAAGGCGATCATCGACGAGGGCCCCACCGACGAGCCGCGCGCCGTCACCGCCGCCTACTGGCAGGAGGAGGCGAGCCCCGTCCTGGACGACCTCGCCCGCGAGAACACCGCGGCGGGCGACCGCTACCAGGACCGCGTCCAGCCCGCCGCCTACAGCGTGCTCCTCAAGGTCGGCGTCGCCGGTGTCCTCGGCTTCCTCGCCCTGCTCGCCTCGGTCGTCATCTCCGTCCGTATCGGCCGCTCCCTCGTCCACGACCTGCGCCGGCTGCAGAAGGAGGCCCAGGAGGTCTCCGGCGTGCGGCTGCCCAGCGTCATGCGCCGGCTCGCCGCCGGCGAACACGTCGACGTCGGCACCGAGGTGCCCCACCTCCGGTACGGCGAGGACGAGGTCGGCCAGGTGGGCCAGGCCCTCAACACCCTCCAGCGCGCCGCCGTCGAGGCCGCCGTCAAGCAGTCGGAGCTGCGCCGCGGGGTCTCCGAGGTGTTCGTCAACCTCGCCCGCCGCAATCAGGTCCTGCTCCACCGCCAGCTCACCCTCCTCGACACCATGGAGCGGCGCACGGAGGACACCGACGAGCTCGCGGACCTCTTCCGCCTCGACCACCTCACCACCCGCATGCGGCGGCACGCCGAAGGCCTCGTGATCCTGTCCGGCGCGGCCCCCTCCCGCCAGTGGCGCAAGCCCGTCCAGCTCATGGACGTCGTCCGCGCCGCCGTCGCCGAGGTCGAGGACTACGAGCGGATCGAGGTGCGCAGGCTGCCCCGCCTCGGCGTGGGCGGCCCCGCCGTCGCCGACCTCACCCACCTCATCGCGGAACTCCTCGAGAACGCCACGGTGTTCTCGCCCCCGCACACCGCCGTGCAGGTGCTCGGCGAGCGCGTCGCCAACGGATTCACGCTGGAGATCCACGACCGAGGCCTCGGCATGAACGCCGACGCGCTCCTCGACGCCAACCTCCGGCTCGCCGAGACCCCCGAGTTCGAGCTCTCGGACACCGACCGCCTCGGCCTCTTCGTGGTCAGCCGGCTCGCCCAGCGGCAGAACGTCCGCGTCTCGCTCCAGCCCTCCCCGTACGGAGGGACCACCGCGGTCGTCTTCATCCCGGCCGCGCTGCTCACCGACGCTCCCGAGACCCAGGGCGCCGGATTCCGGCTGGACCGCAAGTCCATGGACCGCGATGCCGTGGACGCCAGGACCCCGGACGGCAAGACCCTGGAGCGCGCCGGTCACGCCGACGGCGCCGACCGCCGCGACGCGGACGCCGCGGGCCCCACGCCGCTGCCGACCCGCCGTCCCGTGCTCGCCCGGGTCCCCGACGTGACCGAGGTCCCCGGAGTCCTCGACGGGCCCGTCGAGCTGGAGGCGCCGCTCGACGCCGACGAGTTCGACGTGCTGTTCGACCGGTCCGCCGACATCCTCGACACCGAGAGCGAGCGCGGCGGCCTCTTCCGGCCCCGCGACCGCCGCCGCTCCGGCCTCGCGCCGGCCGGTGAGCAGCACCAGCAGGCCCCCGACCAGACGTCCGGCCGGAGCGAGGACGACGCGCACGCCGACGGAGCCGTACGCGGCCCGGTCCCGCTGCCCCGCCGCTCCACCCCCACGCTCGTCGTGGACCGCGGCCGCCGCGTCGACGAGCCCGGCCGCTCGCACCCCGCGGTCCCCGAGGCGGTCCCGGTCCCGGTCCAGGGACCCACCCTCGTTCCCGTACCGCCGGAGGGTCCCGTACCGCCGGAGGGTCCCGTGGCGCCGAAGGGGCGCGTGGCTTCGGAAGGGCGCGTGGCTTCGGAAGGGCGCGTGGCCTCGGAGGGGCCTGTGGCTTCGGCGGACCCCGAGCCGTTCGGCGGGCTGCCCCGCCGCGTCCGCCAGGCCAGCCTCGCGCCCCAGCTGCGCGAGACCGAGGGGCCGGCCGACCGTGGCACCGGAGCGGGCGCCGACGACCGTGGGACCGTCGGCGCCGCGGGGCCCGAATCCTTCGAGCGCGACGCCGAGGAGGTACGCGCCCGCATGGCCGCGATGCAGCGCGGCTGGCAGCGCGGCCGACGGCACACAGCGGACCCGGACGACACGTCAGCACCAGGAACGACACCCGAGGGGGACGGTCGATGACCGCACCGAACGCCGCAGCACCCAGCACCAACTCCGCATTCGGCCACGGAAACGGCGAGCTGAACTGGCTCCTCGACGAACTCGTCCAGCGGGTCGGGTCCATCCGCAAGGCCCTGGTGCTCTCCAGCGACGGGCTGCCCACCGGCGCCTCGCAGCAACTGACCCGCGAGGACGGCGAGCACCTGGCCGCCGTGGCGTCCGGCTTCCACAGCCTCGCCAAGGGCGTCGGGCGCCACTTCGAGGCGGGTAGGGTCCGGCAGACGGTCGTCGAGCTGGAGGACGCCTTCCTGTTCGTCACGGCCGCCGGTGACGGCAGCTGCCTGGCCGTACTCGCCGACGCCGACTCCGACGTCGGCCAGGTCGCCTACGAGATGACGCTGATGGTGAAGAGGGTCGGGGCCCACCTCACGACCGCCCCGCGGACCGGCCTGCCCTCCGGAGGGTGAGTGGGACGGCATGAGTGACGCAGCCGAGCCGAACCAGGCGACCGAGGAGCGGGCCCCCGGTCTCCACCACTGGTTCGACGCCGACGCCGGGCCGGTGGTCCGTCCGTACGCGATGACCCGTGGCCGGACCAGCGCCGCCACCCGCCACCGGCTCGACCTGATCGCGTTGGTGGTGCCCGAGCCCGCCGCCGACGACCCCGGCCGTGACCAGACGCTCTCCCCGGAACACGTGGAGATCGTCGAACGCTGCTCCGAGCAGCCCCAGTCGATCGCCGAGCTCGCCGCAGGACTCGACCTCCCCGTCGGGGTGGTCCGGGTCCTCGTCGGCGATCTCGTCGAGGACGAACTCGTCCATGTGACCCGCCCCGTTCCGCCGGCCGAACTGCCGGACGTGAGCATCCTTCGCGAGGTGATCAATGGCCTTCGGGCGCTCTAGCCGCAAGAAGCCGCTCGTCGAGCCGGTGACCCTGAAGATCCTCGTCGCGGGCGGGTTCGGGGTCGGCAAGACGACGCTGGTGGGCGCGGTCAGCGAGATCAGGCCCCTGCGCACCGAGGAGATCCTCAGTGAGGCGGGGCGGCCCGTCGACGACCTTCACGGCGTCGAGAACAAGACCACCACCACGGTCGCCATGGACTTCGGCCGGATCACCCTTCGCGAGGACCTCGTCCTGTACCTGTTCGGGACGCCCGGCCAGGACCGCTTCTGGTTCCTGTGGGACGAGCTCGCCCAGGGTGCGCTCGGCGCGATCGTCCTCGCGGACACCCGGCGCCTGGAGGACAGCTTCGCGGCCATCGACTACTTCGAGCGGCGCGGCATCCCCTTCACGGTCGCCGTCAACTGCTTCGAGGGCGCCCGGAGGTTCCCCGCCGAGAGCGTGCGCGGGGCGCTGGACCTGGACCCCGAGGTCGAGCTCCTGATGTGCGACGCCCGGGACCGGGAGTCGGTGAAGAACGTCCTCGTGGCGGTCGTCCAGCACGCCCTCGTCCTCGCGGACAGGACCCACGCGCCGGCCGCCACCTGAAGCAGCGGGAGGGGCCTCTGAGGGCCCCTCCCGCTGAGCCCCTTCCTCAGAGAGGGGGCTTCAGCGCACCGCCACCACCGCCGACCCGTGCCCGAACAGCCCCTGGTTCGCGGTGATGCCGACGCGGGCCCCGGGCACCTGCCGGTCGCCCGCCGTGCCCCGCAACTGCCAGGTCAGCTCGCAGACCTGGGCGATCGCCTGCGCGGGCACGGCCTCCCCGAAGGAGGCGAGGCCGCCGCTGGTGTTGACCGGCAGCCGTCCGCCCAGCGCGGTGACACCCTCGCGCAGCAGCTTGGCGCCCTCGCCCGTCCCGCACAGCCCGATGTCCTCGTACCACTCCAGCTCCAGTGCGGTGGACAGGTCGTACACCTCCGCGAGGGACAGGTCCTCGGGCCCGATCCCCGCCTCCTCGTACGCGGCCCGCGCGATCGAGGAGCGGAAACCGTGCGGCGCGGGGGAGACGACGGCCGCCGAGTCGGTGGCGATGTCGGGCAGGTCGAGCACCGCCTTGGGGTACGTGGGGGAGACCGTGGACACGGCGCGCACCCGCACCGGGTCGGGCCGCCCGTGCCGACGCGCGAACTCCATGCTGGACAGGACGAGCGCGGCGCCCCCGTCCGAGGTGGCGCAGATGTCGAGGAGCCGCAGCGGATCGGCGACGACGGCGGAGGCCGCGACCTCCTCGGCGGTCACGCGCGTGCGGTAGCGGGCGAGCGGGTTGAGCGCGCCGGCCGCCGCGTTCTTCACCTTCACCTGGGCGAAGTCCTCGGTCGTGTCGCCGTACAGGGCCATCCTGCGGCGGGCGTAGAGCGCGAAGTACGCGGGGTTCGTCGCCCCGAGCACACGGAACCGCAGCCAGTCGGGATCGTCCGGCCGCTCGCCGCCCGACGGGGCGAGGAACCCCTTGGGCGTCGCGTCCGCACCGACCACAAGGACCACGTCCGCGAGCCCGGCCAGGATCTGGGCGCGGGCGGTCCCGATGGCCTGTGCGCCCGAGGCACAGGCCGCGTAGACGCTGGTGACCCGCGCGCCCTGCCAGCCGAGGGCCTGGGCGAAGGTCGCCCCCGCCACGTAACCGGGGTAGCCGCACCGCATGGTGTCCGCGCCGACGATCGAGCCGACGTCCGTCCAGTCCAGACCGGCGTCGGCGAGCGCGGTGCGGGCGGCGGCCGTCCCGTAACCGACGAAGCTCCTGCCCCACTTGCCCCAGGGGTGCATTCCCGCCCCGAGGACGGCGATGTCGTTCACGACCGCTCCTCCCGCTCGTCCCGGGCGACGGGCCGCCAGTTCCAGGTGGTCCAGGTGTGCACGTCGTCCTCGTTCAGGACGCCGGGCACCACCTCGACCTCCGTGCCCACCGCGAGATCGGCCGGCCGCACCCCGGGGGCCGCCTGTCCGAGGACCACCATCGCCTCGGCCGCCAGTTCCACGGCCACGAGCGTGTACGGCTCCCAGGGCGCGCCCGGATCGGAGACGTACGGGGCGGGCGGCCGGTACCGGCCGTCGGTGTACGACCAGACCCGGCCGCGCGGCGAGAGCGGCACCTCGGCGAGCTCACCGTCGCCGGAGCACCCCGGATTGCGGCACCGGTCGTCCTCGCGCGGGAAGAAGACCGAGGCGCAGGCCGTGCAGCGGGTCCCGAGCAGCCGGAATTCCTCCTCCGGCACCGTGTCGTCGGTGAACCACCGGGCCACCACCGGTCTGCGCGTCCGTGCCATCGAGGCCTCCCGTGCCACCCGTACCATCGATCACCACTGACCTGACGGAGCGTCAGAAGTGTGGCACGGGGGATCCGGACGGGGAAGAGTCAGTGCCCGGCCACCGACCTCCGCGCCACCGGGAAGTCGAAGAACGTCGCCGGGAACGGCTCCGGCTTGAAGGTGAAGTGCCACCACTCCTCGGGCAGGTTCACGAAGCCCTGCTCCGCGAGCACACCCTTGAGGAGCTGCCGGTTCGCCCGCTGCGCACCCTGGATCCGCGGGTCGTCGGTGTGCGAGAGGGTGTCGAAGCAGTCGTACCCGGTCCCCATGTCCACGGAGTTGTCCGGGAACCGCTCCGCCCGCGGTGCGTAGCACTCGGTCAGCGGCTCGCCCGGCACGTACGCGCGCGTGGGCACCGCCGGCAGCCGCACGATCGTCAGGTCCACCGTCGAGCCCCGGCTGTGCCCGGACTTCTCCGCGATGTAACCGTCCGCGAACAGCCTCGACTTGTCGACGAGCGGATAGAACTCCCCCTTCATGCGCTCGTCCTCCAGGTCCTTCGCCCAGCGCACGAAGTGGTCGACGGCCCGCTGCGGCCGGTAGCAGTCGTAGACCTTCAGGGTGTGGCCCCGGGCGAGCAGCCGCACCTGCGCGCGGTGCAGCGCCTCGGCGGCCGGCCGCGTCAGGATGCAGAGCGGCTGCCGGTAGCCGTCGATCGGCTCGCCCACGAAGTTGTGCGCCGTCGTGTAGCGCATCTCCTGGACGATCGTCCGGTCCACCGAGCTCAGCGCCACGAACTCCCGTGGGGCCTTGGGTTCCGGCGCGGCGGAGGCCGGGGGAGCGGGGGCGGCGACGGCGCCCGTCACGGCGAGCAGCCCGGCCGCGGCGGCGACGGCGAGGGTACGGAATGCGGAAGCGAGTCCTGTCATGCGCACCGTCTATCAGTTCCGGCAGCGCCGGGAAAGGGTGATCGCATACCGTCGGGCCGTGATGGACTCCCACTGCTCCGCCTGCGGCGCCGCGCACACGCCCGACGCCGGCTGGCCCCGCACCTGCCCCGCCTGCGGCCACACCGCCTACCGCAACCCCCTGCCCGTCGCCGTCGCCCTCCTCCCCGTCACGGACGGGGACCGGGGGACGGGACTCGTCGTCATCACCCGCACCATCGAGCCCCAGAAGGGCGGCATCGCCCTGCCCGGCGGCTTCATCGACCACGCCGAGGACTGGCGCGCCGCCGTCGCCCGAGAACTGCGCGAGGAGACCGGCATCCAGGCCTCCGCCGAGGACGTCGGCCTCGCCGACGCGATGAGCTCCCCGGGCGGCCACCTCCTCCTCTTCGGCCTCCTCCCTCCCCGCCCCGCCGCCTCGCTCCCGCCCTCGGCCCCCACGGACGAGACCAGCGGCCACCACGTGATCTTCGCCCCGCAGGAGCTGGCCTTCCCGCTCCACGCGGAAGCGGCACGGAAGTGGTTCGCGGGGGCGTACGGCTGAGCAGGAGCCGTACGACTGAGCAAGGGGCGTACGTCTGGGTAGGGGGCGTACGCCGGGGCGCGGGCGTGTGCGCTCACGCCTCCAACTCTCCTTGCCCGTCGGCCTGTTGTGGCATGCTGTCCGCTCGCCGTCGCCTCAGGTGACGATGTGGAGGGGAGCGTCCATGAACGTCGGCTGGCCCGAGGCCGTCATCGCCATCGTCGGAGTCGCCGCACTCGTCGCGATGGTCTTCGCGCTCCGGCACAGGCTGCGCAAGGTGACGGTGAGGATGCCCGGCGCCAGCGCGGGCTTCGAGGGCAGTGAGGAACCGCGCGGCCTCAGCGAGCAGGAGTTCCAGGCCCACGACTCCGTGTTCAAGAACTCCGAGCTCACGATGCCGAAGGGCGCGCGGACCGCGTTCTTCCGCTCGAAGGCGAAGCGCTCGAAGCTGACGATCACCACGGGCGACGGGACCGGCAGCGCTCCCGCCGGCGAGCCCACCGGCACCGACCGCACCTGACACGCATCGGGACATCGGAAGCGGGGGGCGACGGGGTGCCGAGTCGAGAACACGTCCATGTCGACCGGACGGAGCAGCTGGCACGCTCCGCGGCCGTCGTCGACGGGAGGAACGAACAGCAGGCGCTCTTCTTCGAAGGGCCGGAAGGCATCGGGAAGACCTCGCTGCTCCGGGAGATCTACCGGCGGCACATCGCCTCCGGCGTCTACTACGTCGACCTGGAGCGCGTGGTCGAGAAGGACGACGTCCTGAGGGACCTGGCGCGCCAGGCCCGCCGTCAGGACGTCCCCGTCCCCGGCTACCAGGCGGTGCGTTCCCAGATCGCCCAGTCGACGGCGACGACGGTGAACGTGCACGACATGAGGGCGCGCAACGCCAGCATCCAGATGGTCGTCAACACCTCGAGGGACCACAAGATCCAGCTGGACGCGATGAGCGACGCCCTCCTGGACACCCTCGCGGGGGACCCCCGCAACCCCGTCATCTGCCTGGACGGCTTCGAACACTGCGAGGCGCCCATGCGCGACTGGCTCGGCACGGACCTGCTGCCCGAACTGCTCAGCCGCCGCCGTACGAGCGTCTTCGTGGCCGGACGGCACGTCCCACGCCTCGCGTACCCCCATGTCACCGCGGTCCACACCATGGTGTTGCCCCCCTTCGGTGTCGACGCCGTCGAGGAGTGGATCACCACGCTCGGCTTCGACAGCCTCAAGGGACAGGCGACGAGCATCCACCGGAGCCACCAAGGCGTTCCCGGCCTGATACGCGAGTTCCTCGGCCTCCACAGCGAACCGCTCGGGACCGGGTGAGGCAGCCATGAACGACGAGTTGACCCAGCGCGCGTTCGAACGCTTCGACCGCCTGCCCACCGACGAGCGGCGGCTGATCGAAGCCCTCTCCGTCCACGACCTCTTCGACCCCCCGCTCGTCGTCTACACGGCGAGGGCGCTCGCGCTGGGCATCGGCACGCGCGAGATCGCCGCGAACCCCTTCGTCCAGAGGGACTCCGTGGCCCATCCCTGGGCCGCCGACGGCGACGACGAAGGACCCGAACGGGCGGCGTACGTCCTCCGGTCCTTCTTCCGTACGGCGTTGACCACCCGCCTCCGTGAGACGGCCCCCGACCGGCACGCACGAGCCCATCGCCTCGCCGCCGCCTACTACCACCAGCCCCTGGAGCCGCTGCGTACCGACCGGCTCGACCGGTACGTCAAAGAAGTACGCCACCTCGCGGCGGTCCGGCCCGGCGCCTCCGTCACCCGGCTCGCCTCCTTCGCGCACAGCGCCCTCCTCGCCGGCCGCGCCGAGGCCGCAGGCCGGGCCGCGACCGCGGCGGTGAACTCCCTCGCCGTGCCCACCCCCGACGCCGTCCCGCTGGCGCGGATCGTCCGGTCCGTCGCCGAGATCCTCGGCGCCCCTGACCGGGCGGAGCACGCCACGGTCATGGAACTGGAACAGCACCTCGCGGAGCACCCGCCGTCGCAGGACCCCGCGGTCTCACGGATCGTCATGCTCGCCGCCGACCTGGTCGCCTACTACACGGAGAGGCGGGCCCCGGCGCTGTCCCTGACCGCCTCCGTCATGCCCGCGGCGATCACCACCGTGGACCCGCGGGGGCTGCCCGCCGCCCCGGGCTGGGACGAACTGCGCATGTTCCAGGAGCTCGACGAGATCTCCGCCACGATCACCACCCGCACCCACCGGCTGGAGTTCCCCGACCGGAGCGTCGCGCGCCACCACGTCAGGACGAAGCTCAGCGCACTCGTCGGCGCGGAGGTCCAGTCGGCTCCCCGGACACCGGTGATCGTGGACCTCGTCCCCTGGGACGAGGACAGGTTCCTGGACGACCTCCACCTCAAGGACCGCAACGGCCGCCCGCTCAACATGCTCACCTCGACCGACGTGAAGCTGCAGATCGCCCGGGGCGTCCATCGGCTCCTGACCCCGGAAGGCGACGCGGACACCGCTCCGGGACGGGAGATCGCCCGGAGCCTCCAGGCCCTCGCGTGGAGCCCCGAGACGGACGAGATCACCTCCGTGCTCACGCAGGCGGCCGAGAGCGAAGACCTGGGCGACAGATACCGGTGGCGGATCCGCCGGCTGATCCGCTACATGCCGGTGGTGGCACTCATCGACGCCCACCCGGGGATGTCGTCGGAGGTGAGCTACGAGTTCGACGCCAAGTGCCGGGTGGACCGGCTCGGCTGGGGCGCCGTACTGGTCTCGACGGAGGTGGCCTTCCCCCAGGAAGTACGGCAGAACCGGCTGCACGTCGTGACGCCGGAGGGGCTCGAGGTCGCCGGGCCCCCGCGGGTGAGCGAGAACGCCGAGATCCGGCCGCTCGTCGAGGCCGACGCGGCCGACGACGTCCTGGAGTTCTCGCTCGACACCACCGAGGGCCGGGAGGCCGCCTGGGAACGCGGCGAACGCCTGACGCGGATCCATGTGCAGCTGCCGTACGTCCTGCCCCGGGAGAACTTCGTCCACGCCTTCGTCGCGACGGCCCTCGGGACGGCGGTCTCGGTGACGGCCGCGGTCCTGCAGATCCTGCTGGACCCGTTCGTCTGGGCCCAGGTCGGTTCGGCGCTGGTCGCCGCCGGCGCCCTCGTGGTCGAGGTCGTCCGCGCGGGCCACCGAGGCGGCGACGCGAAACCCCATGCCCTGCACGCCGTCGCCTACAAGCCACTGAGCATCGTGAGGGCGACGAGCATCGGCGTGGCGGTCCTCGCCATGGCGACCATGCCCTTGGGAAACGCCGTGGGAGTGGCCCTGTCCGTCTGCGGAGCGGTGGTCTGCGCCTTCCTGGCCGTGGCCGTCCTGACGAGGCTGCGCCGCCGGCATCTGCCGGCGCGCGACGGACGCCGCCGTGCGCGCGCACTCACCGGCTGAAACAGGCCCTCACACCTCTCTCATGCCTCACACACCTCGCACCTCTCACATCCCCGCATCCCTCGCACTCCTCACATCCCCCGCACCCGCACCGGCAGCCCCGCCGGCTCCACCCCGTCGTCCGTCACCCGTTCCACCACCACCCGGCCGTCCACGAGCCGCGACTGGTACCGCTCGATCTCGGCCGGCTCCCAGCCGTCCCCGGTGTCCCGGACGACGAGCCCGCCACCCGTGCGCCCCGCCGCGGGCGCCCACACCTCCAGAGCCGGCCCGTCCCCGTCGCCGCGCACCGGCAGCACCGCCCCCGCCCGGGCCAGCACCGGCACCCGCGACAGCGGCGCGTCGAGCAGCACCTGCCCCGGACCCTCGTACGCCCGTCCCGTCGCCGTGTCGTACCAGCGGCCGCGCGGCAGCCGCACCGCCCGCCGGTCCGCGCCCCGCGTCAGGACCGGCGCCACAAGCAGCGCGTCCCCCAGCAGGAACGCGTCCTCGCAGTCGCGCAGCCCCCGGTCCTCCGGCGTCCCCCACCACACCGGACGGACGTACGGCGCGCCCGTCATCCGGGCGAGCCGCGCCAGCGTCTCGAAGTACGGCCGCAGCCGCTCCCGTTCGGCCAGCGCCACGCGCGCGTGCTCCAGGACCTCGGGCCCGAACTCCCAGGGTTCGCGCCGCCCCGCGTCGATCGCCGAATGGGTCCGGAAGAACGGGAGCCACGCCCCCAGCTGGAACCAGCGCAGGTACAGCTCGGGCGACGGACTCCCGTCGAAGCCGCCCACGTCCGGCCCCGAGTACGGCACCCCGCACAGCCCGAGCCCCAGGACCAGGGAGAGCGAGGCCCGCAGCCCCGGCCACCCGGTCGACACGTCCCCCGACCAGGTGCCGCCGTACCGCTGCATGCCCGCCCAGCCGGACCGGGAGAACAGGAAGGGCCGCTCATCGGGCCGCAGCCGGCGCAGCCCCTCGTACCCGGCCCGGGCCATCGTCAGCCCGTACACGTTGTGCGCCTCCCGGTGGTCACCGCCCCGCCCGTCCAGCGCGTGCCGCGCCGACCGCGGCAGCGTCGGGTCGCCGAAGGGGGCGAAGGACACCGGCTCGTTCATGTCGTGCCACATGCCGGAGAAGCCCTGCCGGAGCCGCTCCTCGTACAGCCCGCCCCACCACTCCCGTACCGCCGGATCGGTGAAGTCCGGATACGCGCACTCGCCCGGCCACACCTCCCCGCGGACCTCCCCGCCCCGGGCGTCCCGCACGAACGCCCCGGCCGCCCGTCCGCCGTCGTACACGGCGTTCCCCGGCTCCGCCTTCACCGCCGGGTCCACGATCGACACGAGCCGCACGCCCTGCTCGCGCAGCTCCGCCGCGAGCCCCGGCAGGTCCGGGAAGCGCTCCGCGTCCACCGTGAACACCTGGTGCCCGTCGTAGTGGTCGATGTCCAGATGCACGACGGACAGCGGGAGCCCCCGCTCCCGGTACCCGGCCACCACCCGCCGCACCTCCGCCGCGCTGCCGAACCCCCAGCGGGCGTGCTGGGGTCCGAGCGCCCAGGACGGCGGCAGCGCGGGCGCGCCCGTCAGCGCGGCCCAGCCGTGCAGAACGCGCGCGGGGGTGCCCACCACCACCCAGCACCGCAGCGGCCCGCCCCCCATCCGGACCTCGCTGGTCCCCGGCCGGTCGTGCCCCGACCCCGCACCCTCCTCGCCCTCGGCGAGCGTGACCCGCCCGTCCCAGGAGTTGTCGTGGAACGCGAGGTGCGTCCCCGCGTCCGAGACGACGAACTGCACCGGCATCGTGAGGTACAGCGGATCGTCACCCGGGCCGAAGCCCCCCTTGGGGTCGGTGTTCCACAGCCGGTACGAGCCGTCCCGCAGCCGCGGCCCCGCCGCCCGCCCGCCGAGCCCGAAGAAGCGCGCGTCCGCCGGCACCTCACTGCGCTGCACCCACCGCGCCGCCGCACCGGCGGCCCCCACCGGCTCCCACCAGCGCGGCGGCAGGTCCCGGCGCAGCATCACCCCGCCCGGCGTCCGGATCTCCACCGCCCCGTGCCGGGAGACCGCCACCGTCACGCGCTCCGAGACGATCCGCCACCCGCCGTCCGTGTCCGGCTCCAGAGCGGCCCGCAGATCGGGCTCGGGCGCCTCACCGGCCAGCGCGTACGACGGCAGGGGCTCGGCCCCGTCCCAGCCCCAGAACACCGCGCCGCCCGCCGACACGCAGATCCGCAACGAGGAACGCGCGAACCGGACGGTCCCGCCGCCCGGCAGCGCCTCCGCCCCCGTCGCGAGCCCCGGTACCCGCGCCCGCTCCGCCCCCTTCGGCGGCAGTCCCCACGCGTCCGCACGGCGCTGCCGCCACGCCGCCCGTACCGTCCGCAAGCCCCGCGCCGAACCGAACACCTTGATCGAACGCACCAGTTCCCGACCGTCCATGATGATCACCCTGCCAGCCACCTGGGGCGATACGAGCTCCGTTCAACATCCGTTCACCCGTGGTGGGGGCACATGTTCAACTGGCCGACCATGGGCAGGCAGACCTGGTGCGAAAGACGATCACATGGCATCGTCCTGTCAGCCGCGTCACGCGCACACCCCAGCACGTGCGCGGGACACACGCCGACCCCGCGTACAGCCAGGGAGCAGCACCATGACATCAGCGCAGACCGAGCCGCTCTGGCAGCCGGACGACGAACGCATCGCCACCGCGGCCGTCACCCGCTTCCAGGCCTGGGCCGCCGAGCACCACGGCGCCCCGGCCGAGGGCGGCTACCCGGCGCTCCACCGCTGGTCGGTCGACGAGCTCGAAGCCTTCTGGCAGGCCGTCGCCGAGTGGTTCGACGTCCGCTTCTCCACGCCGTACGAGCGGGTCCTCGGCGACCGTTCGATGCCGGGCGCCGAGTGGTTCCCCGGCGCCACCCTCAACTACGCCGAGCACGCCCTGCGCGCCGCCGACGAGCGCCCCCACGACACGGCCCTGCTCCATGTGGACGAAACACATGAGCCCGTGCCGACCACCTGGGCCGAGCTCCGCCGCCAGGTCGGCTCCCTCGCCGCCGAACTGCGCGCCATCGGCGTACGCCCCGGCGACCGCGTCAGCGGCTACCTGCCGAACGTCCCGCAGTCCGTCGTCGCCCTCCTCGCCACCGCCGCCGTCGGCGGCGTGTGGACCTCCTGCGCCCCGGACTTCGGCGCCCGCAGCGTCCTCGACCGCTTCCAGCAGGTCGAGCCGGTCGTCCTCTTCACCGTCGACGGCTACCGGTACGGCGGCAAGGAGCACGACCGCCGCGAGACCGTCGCCGAACTCCGCGCCGAGCTGCCCACCCTCCGCGCCGTCGTCCACATCCCGCTCCTCGGCACTCCCGCCCCGGAAGGGACCCTCGACTGGGCCGACCTCGTCGCCGGCGACGCCGAGCCGGTCTACGAGCAGGTCCCGTTCGCGCACCCGCTGTGGGTCCTCTACTCCTCCGGCACGACCGGTCTGCCGAAGGCCATCGTCCAGTCCCAGGGCGGCATCCTCGTCGAGCACGTCAAGCAGCTGGGCCTGCACTGCGACCTCGGCCCCGAGGACGTGTTCTTCTGGTACACCTCCACCGGCTGGATGATGTGGAACTTCCTCGTCTCCGGCCTGCTCACCGGGGCGACCGTCGTCCTGTACGACGGCAGCCCCGGCTACCCCGACACCGGCGCCCAGTGGCGCGTCGCCGAACGCACCCGCGCGACGCTGTACGGCACGTCCGCCGCGTACGTGATGGCCTGCGCGAAGGCGGACGTGCACCCCGGCCGGGACTTCGACCTCTCGGCCGTGAAGTGCGTGGCCACCACCGGCTCCCCGCTGCCGCCCGACGGCTTCCGCTGGCTCCACGACGAGGTCCGCGAGGACCTGTGGATCGCCTCCGTCAGCGGCGGCACGGACGTGTGCTCCTGCTTCGCCGGCGCGGTCCCCACGCTCCCCGTCCACATCGGCGAGCTCCAGGCGGCCGGCCTCGGCACCGACCTCCAGTCCTGGGACCCCTCCGGCAAGCCGGTGATCGGCGAGGTCGGCGAGCTCGTCGTCACCAACCCCATGCCGTCCATGCCGATCCACTTCTGGAACGACCCCGACGGCAGCCGCTACCGCGACAGCTACTTCGAGATGTTCCCGGGTGTCTGGCGCCACGGCGACTGGATCACGATCACCGACCACGGCTCGGTCGTCATCCACGGCCGCTCCGACTCCACCCTGAACCGTCAGGGCGTGCGGATGGGAAGCGCCGATATCTATGAGGCCGTCGAACGCCTCCCGGAGATCCGCGAATCCCTCGTCATCGGCCTGGAAGAGCCGGACGGCGGGTACTGGATGCCGCTCTTCGTGCACCTCGTGGACGGCGCCACCCTGGACGACGAGCTGATCGCCCGCATCAAGCGGACGATCCGCACGGAGCTCTCTCCGCGGCACGTCCCCGACGACATCATCGAGGTGCCGGGCGTGCCCCACACCCTCACCGGCAAGCGCATCGAGGTCCCGGTCAAGCGCCTCCTCCAGGGCACCCCCCTGGCCAAGGCCGTCAACGCCGGCTCGGTCGACAACCTCGGTCTCCTCCACTTCTACGAGACCCTGGCGGCCACCCGCAGGGCCTGACGCGGCACATGAGGAGAGGCCGGTCCCACGACAGGGAACCGGCCTCTTCTCATGTGCGCCGACACGCCGAGACGCCTACATGCCTACGCGCCTACGGGCTTCAGACGCCGGGGCCGCCGGGCCGCTCGCCGGTCCGCTCGACGGCGCCCTTGGCGAGGACGGCCGAGAGTCCGAGCACGGTGCCCTTCTTCCCCGCGGCCGTGGTCTCGACGAGCACCGTGCGCTCCCCGAGGAACACCGACGTGGCCCGGTCGAAGATCCACTGGGTCTGCTCGCCCTCGGCGGTACGGGCGACGGCGACGCCCTCACGCCCGGCGGCGTCCTTCGCGGACGGCAGGACGGAGACCCCGGGGATCCGCGCCGCGGCCTCGTACAGCGCGGACGTCACCTTCGGAGGGGCCCAGGTCTCGGCGAGCAGCGTCCCGATCGCCCGGAAGGCCCGCTGGTCGGCATCGCCCCCGTCCCCGCGGGTCTCCTCCCGGATCAGCCGCAGCAGAGCCTCGGGGTCGGTCGGCAGGGTGGCCACGTACGCGTGCGTCGGATTCGTGACGGACGCCGGACCGGCCTCCAGGGTGGACGGCCGCGGTGACGCGCCGGGGTGGTCCAGCTCGTACACGGGCAGGCTCGGGGAGAGCACGGAGTCGGCCGCGCCGGCCTCGCGCAGGAGCCCCGGGCGGCTGCCGTCTGCGGAGAGCCACACCTCACGCTGACGGACGGGCGGCAGCGTGGCGACGCCACCGGCGGCGCCGCGCCCGGCGTGGGCGGCCAGACTCCTGATGTAGACGAAGTCCTGGGGACGGGCGTCCGGCGCCGGAGCGGCGGCGGCGGCGAGCGCCGCGCGGGACAGCAACCGTCCGGCGTCGGGCGCCGTCGGCTGCCCGGCCTCGATCCGCCCCTTGGCCCCGGCCGGAGTCTCCGCCGGCGCGAGGACGACGACCCCGGCCACAAGGGCGCAGGCCGCGGCGGGCGCGGCGATCCAGGCGAAACGGGGGACGGCGCGGGCGGAACGCGGGCGGCGCGCCGCGGGCCCGGAGGCCAGGGCGTCGCGCAGGACCGCGTACCGGAGCTCGTGCTCCCGCTCGGGCTCGAGTTCGGGCACGGGCGGCGGCGGGAGCAGCTCCGCCAGCTCGCCGCGCAGGCGCTCGTCGGAGGGGGAGTGCGTCGAGTGCGTCTTTCGGTTGGCGTTCATGCCTGGTTCTCCGGGGTCGTTCGGGGCACGGGGGCGGAGCGGACAGCGGACTGGACGACGGTCCGACCAACGGGGCGAGCGGAAGGCTCGGCAGCGGGCCGCTCACCTGCGGCCCGTCCGACGGAACGGCCGACGGCGGAAGACCCGACGGCGGAAGACCCGACGGCCCCCGGCCCGGCCGCACCTGGCCCCACCGCCCCTGCCCCAGCGGCCCGCTGTCGCCGCCGAAGCGCACGCAGTTCGGCGTCGGCGAGCTTGCGAAGCCGCTCACGCGCCCGGGACAGCCGGGACCGCACGGTCCCGACCGGTACCCCCAACGCCTCCCCGGCCGCCGCGTAGTCGAGGCCGGCCCACACGACGAGCGTGAAGACCTCCCGCTCGCGGCGCCGGAGCCTGCCGAGCGCGGCACGGGCCGCCCGTACCTGCTCGCCGTCCGTCATCCGGGCGAGGACGTCGTCGGCGAAGTCGGGCAGCACACCGCGCTCGGGGAGTCTGGCGAGCGCCGCGTCCCGCCGCCGCGCCTCCCGCGCGGCGCCGCGCATGATGTTGGTCGCGATGCCCAGCAGCCACGGCCGCAGGGTCCCGCCGTCGGCGTGCACCTTCCCGCGGCAGCGCCAGGCCTCCAGAAACGTGGCGGAGACGACGTCCTCAGCCGCCGCCCGGTCGCCGCACACCCGGAACGCGTAGTGGTACAGGACCCGCGCGTGCTCGTCGTACGCCTCGCCCAGCGCCGCCGGGTCTCCGGCGCGGAAACGATCTCTCATAGGTGATTCCACATCTGGCACTGGGCGTCGGTTCGCCCGGGTTCCGGTGACGTGGACCACACCGGCGGGCCGAAGCGACGGCGACGCGTCCCGGCCCCGTCCTCGATGTGTCCCAGGTCACGGGAACGCCCGGCCCGCGGCGATCAGTGCTGGACATGAACGATCCCACGACACCCCGGTCCATGAACCCGTCGACGAATTCGTCCACGGACCGGTCGACGAACCCGTCCACACCCCGCCGTGCGACCCGCCGCTCGGTCCTGCGCACCCTGGCCCTGGCCGGAGTCCTCGCCGGCACCTCCCTCTCCACGCCGAACCCCCTCGCGGTCGCCGCGGACGGTGCCCCCGAGACGTACGCGCTGACCATCCGGCACCTCGACCGCGCGGGAGCGGCGACCGGTGGCTACCAGACGACGGTCACCGGCATCTCAGGCCCCGGAGCCGAGGCCTCCGCCACCCCCTACGACGAGTCCGGCACGGTCACCGTCCGCCTGCCCAAGGGCCGCTACCTGCTCGACTCCACCCTGCTCGGCGCGGACCCGGCCGCAGGAACCGACTGGATCGTCCAGCCCCGCCTGGACCTGGACCGCGACACCGCGGTCACCGTCGACGCCCGCACCACGGTCCCGGTGGACGTCCGCCCGCAGGAGACCGGCGCCCGGTACCTCCACAGCATGGCGTTCGTCGAGGCCACCCACGAGGGAACCACCCGCTCGGCGAACATCATGATGTCGAGCGACCGCCTCCGGGTGGCCCACCTCGGGCCCGCCGCCGAAGCGGGTTCGGTGAAGGAGTGGATCGACACCTACTGGTCCGGCGAGCGCGCCGACTACGCGCTCGGCTACACCTTCAAGTCCGACCGCGCCCTGACGGGTCTCGTCCGGCACCCCGAACAAGGCGCGCTGGCCACCGTCAAGGTCCGGGCGGCGGCCCCTGCCGGAGCGACAGGGCCCGGATTCGTCGACATCCAGCCGAGTGCCGGCCCGACCGTCGGCCTCAACCAGCCCCTCGCACCGCGCGCCACCGCCACCTTCCTCGTGACCCCGGAGCGCGGCCGGTGGGATGTCGGCTACGCGGCCGCCGACATCCCCGGGAAGCAGCCCAACCGCTACTCCGCGAACGACTTCGCGGTGCGCGCGGGCGCCACGACCACGCACACCTTCGACAACGCGGTCTACGGCCCCTCCCTCGACGCCTCGTCCGGCGCCCGGCCCGCGGGCCTCCGTGACGGCGACACCCTCGCCCTCGACCTCCCCCTCCTCGCGGACGGGGAGGGCCACGCGCCGACAGCGCCGCGCTTCCACACCGCGACCACGACGCTCCACCGGAACGGCGTCCTGATCGGTACGAACAACGGCACCCCGGGCCGTGCCCGGTTCACCACCACCCCCGGCAGCGCCGCATACAAGCTCACGGCCACGGCGACCCACGGCAGCGGCCCGACGGCGGGCGGCCGCGTGACGGCGGCCTGGACCTTCACCTCGGCGGCAACGGCGGGCCCGGCCGCACTCCCGCTCAGCACGGTCCGCTTCGCCCCGGATCTCGACCTCGACGGCACCGCCCCGGCCGGCGCCCTGGTCGGCGTCCCGGTGACCGTCCAGGGCACGGCGGCGACGACGGGCGTCCGCTCCCTCACGGTGTCGATGTCCACGAACGGCGGCACCACCTGGACCAGGGTCCCGGTCCTCGACGGCCGGGCGGGGTTCCGCACCCCCGCCGCGGGCGGAACGGTCTCGCTCCGCGCCGAACTCACCGACACCGCGGGCAACACCCTCACCCAGACCCTGCGAAACGCCTACCGCACCAGCTGACCTGACGCCCCGACAGCCGAGCGGAAGCCCCGGGGGAGGCCCGACCCTCCCCCGGGGCTCCCGCCCCCTGCAACCCAGCCCCCCCGTGAACCAGCCCTCCGTAACCCTTCACCCCCCATACGTAGCCTGCGAGTCCCCGAGGACCCCGGCGAAGTCCGCGGCGAGCAGCACCGCGTCCGCCGGCGCGAGTGCCGCCGTCGTGATGCGGACGGCCGGCGGAGCGGCGATCCGGAACCGCGCGCCCGCCGCGACCCACCAGCCCTGCGTCCGCAGCCCGTTGACCACGGCGGACTCGTCCCGCACCGGCACCCACACATTCAGCCCGCTCGCCCCCACGGCGCGGATCCCGTACGTGCCGAGCGCCCCGATCAGCGCCGCACGCCGTTCCGCGTACGCGGCCTCGCCCGCGGCGACCAGCTCGCGCACGGCCCCGTCGGCGAGCAGCCCGGTCACCGTCTCCTGGAGTACGTGACTGACCCAGCCCGAGGTCATCAGCATCCGCCCGTCGTGCCGCGCGAGCGTCACCGCGTCGCACGCGACCCCGGCCCAGCGCAGGTCGATCCCGAGGTGCTTCGACACGGTCCGCACCTGTGCCCACCGGTCGAGCCCCGCCGCGGCGAGCGTGTACGCGGCTGCCCCGCCGACCTCCGCGTTGTGATCGTCCTCGACGACGAGGACCTCGGGGAACTCCCACAGCACGGGGACCAGTTCGTCCCGCCGCGTCCGCGTGAAGAACGCGCCGGTCGGACACTGCCCGCGCGGGCTGCACACCACCGCGCGCACCCCGCCCCGCAGCGCCGTCCGCAGCGATTCCGGTACGAGCCCCTCGCCGTCCACCGCCACCGGCACCATCCGCAGCCCGAGCGCGGGTACGAGGTCGAGCAGGTGGTGGAAGCCGGGGTCCTCGACGGCCACCGCGTCGCCGGGCCGCAGCTCCGTCGAGAGGAGCCGCGCGATGCAGTCGAGCGCGCCGTGCGCGAACGTCACGTGCTCCGCGGGCACCCCGTCCCGCTCGAACCACTCCCGGGTCAGCGCTTCGAGCGCCGACAGACGCGGCGCGGCGCGATGGGAGCCGTACACGGGGGCGACGGCCGACGGCGGCCGCAGGACGGGCAGGAAGGCGGGGTCCGGATGGCCGCCGGCGAGATCGACGAGCCCGTCCGGTACGCGCGGAGGCCGCCGGGAGGCCACCGAGGGCACGTCCGCGACCACCGTGCCGCCCCGGCCGCGGGTGACGATCAGCCCCCGCTGCCGCAGCTCCTTGTAGGCGGTCGCGACCGTTCCCGGACTCACCCCGAGATCGTCGGCGAGCCGCCGTACGGGCGGCAGGGCGTCGCCGGGGGCGAGCCCGCCCTCCGCGACGCCCCGCTCCACGGACGCGGCAATCCTCTTGGCCGTAGCCCCTTCGATCACATATTGTGCTGCCACGTAACGCATTATGTATCAATACAAAAGAATGCGCAAGGGGGACCCATGAGGAGCAGGACCAGCCCGACCCGCCAACCGCTCAAGGACCGCATCCCAGGTGGCAGCGACGGCCGCAGAATGCTGCTCATCGGCTTCATCGACAAGTGCGGCACGGGCCTCTGGTCCACGGCGATGGCCCTCTACTTCACCTATGTCACCGGCCTCGGCCTCGGACAGGTGGGCCTCCTGATCGCCGTCTCGGGCGCGGTCGGCATCGCGGGCTCCCCCCTCGGCGGGCGCCTCGCGGACCGCTTCCCCCTCGTCCGCGTGATCATCGGCACCCAGCTCCTGCGCGCGGCCGCCCTCCTGGCCCTCCTCACCACCGACGACTACGCCCTCCTCGTCCTGATCTCGGCGATCGGCGCCCTCCCCGACCGCGCGACCAACGTCCTCACCAAGCTCTACGCGGCCCGCGTGGCAGGCCCCGACCGCGTCCGCTACCAGGCGATCAACCGCACGACCTCCAACATCGGCTGGACCCTCGGCGGCCTCGGCGCCGCAGCGGCACTCGCGGTCGGCTCCACCACCGCCTTCCAGCTCCTCCTCGTCGGCGACGCGCTCTCCTACCTCGTCATGGCGGCGCTCACCCTCCGCTGCGCCGAGCCACCGGCCCCCACGCCCTCACGCGTCGTCGCGGCCTCGACCGACGAGTCCTCCACGGCCAAGCCCGCGAACCCCTGGCGCGACCGCGGATTCCTCGCCTTCACGGCAGGAGACGGCGTCTTCTTCCTCCACGACTCGATCCTCCAGGTCGCCCTGCCCCTCTGGATCGTCCATGCGACGGACGCCCCCGTAGGCCTCGCACCCCTCCTGCTGGTCCTCAACAGCGTCCTCGTCGTGGTCTTCCAGGTCCCGCTCTCCCGCTTCGGCGCGACGACCGACGCGGCCCGCGGCCTCTACACCCCGCTGGCGGCGCTCTTCGCGGCCGGCACCCTCGCCGTCGCGGCCTCCGCCCTGGGCGGCCCGACCCTCTCGGTCGCAGCCCTCGTCACGGCGGCCGTCGTCCTCACCTTCGCCGAGATGATCCACACCATCGCCTCCTGGGAGATCTCCGTCGCCCTCGCCCCGGGCGACGCCCAGGGCGCCTACCTCGGCGTCCACGGCCTCGCCCAGTCCACCCAGCGCTTCGCGGGACCCCTCCTCATGACAGGACTCGTCGCGACGGGCCCGCTCGGCTGGCCCTTCCTCGGCGCGGCCCTCGTCGCCACCTGCGCGGCCCAGAGCAGGCTGGTCCGCCGACGCCTCACCGAACCGTCACTGTCAGTGCGGACGGTTACGGTGAGTGAGCACTGATTCGGACGGTCACAAGGGGGATGCATGAACCGGACCGCGACAACGACGACCAACCTCCGCCGCGCCCTGCGCCGCGAGGTCCCCAGCACAGTCGGCCTGCTCGCGGACGCGCGGGACTTCGCGGCGATGCGCCGCTACAGCACCTTCGCCTTCGACGACCACACGGCCTATCTCCAGCAGATCGAAGCGCTCCTCAAATCCCTCGCCACCCAGGGCGGACACACGACGGTCACCCTCTTCGACCCCGAGGAGTACGAGGCCTACTGCGCGGAGACGGCGATCGACCCCGACCACCCGGCGAGCCGCAGCCGCTTCACGGCGCACCTCGCGGCAACAGGCGCCCGCGTCACCTACACGGGCCAGCCGCTCAGCACCCTCCTGCCGGAGCTCGTCGACACGGCGGTCCGCCACGCGACCTGGGAGTACGCGACCACGGTCCTCGCGACCGCCGGCGACTGCGCGACCTGCGGCAAGGACATCGGCAGGGCAGCCTTCACCCGCGCCTCCCACCTGCTGGTCCGCCTCCTCGAAGCAGCCGGCCCCGGCTCCCACCACCTCGTCTGCAGCGTCCCCGCGGGCGACGACCAACTCCTCGCAGTCCTCCACGCCGACGGCGGGACCGACCCCGCCGGCACAGAGGCGACGGAGTTCACCGCAGTCCTGGCGGCAGGCATCGCCCTCGCGGCACCGGGCGGCCTCGTCCTGCGCACCACCGACCCCGACGCCCCCGACCACCTCCACGGCTGGCGCCTCACCGACGGCACCCTGACACCCCTCACCGAGGGAGAGGTCTTCGCCGCCTACTGCACGGACGCCCGCACAGGAGAGCCCCTCTCCCCGGAGCCCGGCGTCGACTACCGGGCAGGCTTCCCCCTCGCCCCCGACCCCGACGACGAATGGCCCACCCACCACTGACCGGGTACGCGGAAGGGGCTCCCCGCCACCGAGGTGACGGGAAGCCCCTCCGATCCCTGCGTCAGCAGCGTCCCGGGATCACTCCCCGGACAGCACCGCCTGCGCGGCGATACGCGCCTCGTGGGCGGTGTCCGCGGCGCGCGCCGCGGCAGCCGCCCGCTCGCACTGCGCGAGCGTGTACTTGGCGAGCGTCGCCCGCACATACGGAATCGACGCGGCGCCCATGGACAGGGAGGTGACACCCAGCCCCGTCAGGACACAGGCGAGCAGCGGATCCGAAGCGGCCTCACCGCACACGCCACAGCTCTTGCCCTCGGCCTTGGCCGCATCGGCGGACAGCGCGACCAGGTCGAGCAGCGCCGGCTGCCACGGGTCCTGCAGCCGCGACACGGCACCGACCTGACGGTCGGCGGCGAAGGTGTACTGAGCGAGGTCGTTGGTGCCGAGCGACAGGAACTCGACCTCCTGAAGAATCGAGCGCGCCCGCAGCGCGGCCGAGGGAATCTCGACCATCGCACCGAACTTCGCCCGCAGCCCCGCCTCACGGCACGCGTCGGCGAAGGCCTTCGCGTCCGTACGGTCGGCCACCATCGGCGCCATGACCTCGAGGTACACGGGCAGCCCCTCGGCCGCCTTCGCCAGCGCGGTCAGCTGCGTCCGCAGCACCTCCGGGTGATCCAGCAGCGAGCGCAGCCCACGCACACCGAGCGCCGGGTTCGGCTCGTCCGCCGGCGTCAGGAAGTCCAGCGGCTTGTCCGCACCCGCGTCGAGGACACGCACGACCACACGGCCCTCGGGGAACGCCTCGAGGACCTTGCGGTAGGCCTCGATCTGCTTCTCCTCGGACGGAGCCTGCTTGCTGTCGTCGAGGAAGAGGAACTCGGTCCGGAACAGACCGACGCCCTCGGCGCCCGCCTCCACAGCGGCCGGCACGTCCGCAGGACCGCCGACGTTGGCGAGCAGCGGCACCTTGTGTCCGTCCGAGGTCGCACCAGGACCGCTGGACGAGGCCAGCGCGGCCTTCCGCGCGGCGGCGGCCTGCGTCAGCTCCGCCTTCTTCTCCTCGCTCGGGTCGACGAAGATCTCACCGGTCGAACCGTCGACCGCGATGAGCGTGCCCTCGGCAAGCTCACCGGCGCCCGGCAGCGCGACGATGGCAGGCACACCGAGCGCCCGCGCGAGAATCGCGCTGTGGCTGGTCGGCCCGCCCTCCTCCGTGACGAAGCCGAGCACGAGCGTCGGGTCGAGCAGCGCGGTGTCGGCCGGCGCGAGGTCCCGCGCGATCAGCACGTACGGCTCGTCGCTGTCCGGCACGCCCGGCATCGGGACACCGAGCAGCCGGGCGACGATCCGGTTCCGCACGTCGTCCAGGTCGGCGACCCGCCCGGCCATGTACTCACCGGCGCCCGCGAGCAGCTCCCGGTAGTGAGAGAACGCGTCGTAGATACCGCGCTCAGCCGTGCTGCCGACCGCGATCCGGCGGTCGACGTCGGCGATGAGCTCCGGGTCCTGGGCGATCATCGCCTGGGCCTCGAGCACCGCCTGGGCCTCGCCGCCGGCCAGATTGCCTCGCGCAATCAGGTCCGCGGCCACAGCTTCCACCGCCTGGCGGGCGCGCCCCTGTTCGCGCTCCGCCTCGTCGGCCGGAATCTGCTTGGCCGGCGGCTCGAGAACCGCCGTGCCCATGTGCCGGACCTCGCCGATCGCCACACCGTGGCTGACGCCGACGCCTCGCAGCGTTGTCTCCATCTCACCCGTCTCCGATTGAGCGACGGCCCCGGCCGCCGCGTTGAATGTCGAACTCGCGGTCGTCACGAGGACGATCCGGCTCAGCTCCAGCCGAAGAGCTGGTCGCCGGCCTTCACGTCGCCGTCGTCGACGACTCCGGAGAGCGAGTCCGCGGTGGCCTCCAGGGCCACGATGGGACAGATGGGGGACTTGCCGGCGGCCTCGACCTCGGCGGGGTTCCAGCGCACGACGGCCTGTCCGCGCGTCACGGTGTCACCCTTGTTGACGAGCAGCTCGAAGCCCTGCCCGTTGAGCTGAACGGTGTCGATGCCGAGGTGGGTGAGCACGCCGTGCCCCTCACTGTCGACGACGACGAAAGCGTGCGGGTGCATGGAGACGATGACCCCGTCGAGGGGAGACACCGCCTCCGAGGGCTCACGCACGGGGTCGACGGCGGTACCGGGACCGACCATCGCACCGGAGAAGACCGGGTCGGGAACTGCGGCGAGACCGATGGCGCGTCCAGCAAGCGGCGACGTCACGGTTGTCATGGGAAGCCTCCCAGGGGCGGAGATTGTGTGGCGCCGTCACTACCTGTCCTGGACGGCGTACTGTTCAGAAGCGTAAGTCATAAGAAGTCCTAGTTCCGCACGAGACGTACCAGTTGGCGGACCTAGGACTACCCCGAAACGATTTGCCTCTACTGACGGTGGGATGTACTGTCGTACTCCTGCCTGACCCCAACGCGACTTTGAGTCGTGGGTCGGCAGCACCTATCAAGCCAGATCCTAACCCCAGTGGTCTACACCTCTGCGTGCGTCAGCTCGCCGGGGGAGTGGTCAGGGGGGGCCGAGAAAGCCTGGTAATGTTTGACCCCGCCGGGAACGGGAAACGCGAATGCGAATTCCGCCCCGACATCCCGCTCCAGCGGGTGGCAGAAACGGGAAATCGGATCTGCTAGGCTGGAAACACGAAATACCGCAGGAAAAGCCCGGAGGAAAGCCCGCGAGGGTGAGTACAAAGGAAGCGTCCGCACCTTGAGAACTCAACAGCGTGCCAAAAATCAACGCCAGATTAGTTGATACCCCGTCCATCTTCGGATGGCGAGGTTCCTTTGAAAGTCCTGCCGGCCCTTGTGGCGGGTAGGCAACATACACAGCGAGGACGCTGTGGACGGTCGGCCACATTCCGGCATGACCGTCCCGCTCAACGCGAGTGTCACCCGATTACGGGTAAACATTCACGGAGAGTTTGATCCTGGCTCAGGACGAACGCTGGCGGCGTGCTTAACACATGCAAGTCGAACGATGAAGCCCTTCGGGGTGGATTAGTGGCGAACGGGTGAGTAACACGTGGGCAATCTGCCCTTCACTCTGGGACAAGCCCTGGAAACGGGGTCTAATACCGGATAACACCGGCCTCCGCATGGAGGCTGGTTGAAAGCTCCGGCGGTGAAGGATGAGCCCGCGGCCTATCAGCTTGTTGGTGGGGTAATGGCCTACCAAGGCGACGACGGGTAGCCGGCCTGAGAGGGCGACCGGCCACACTGGGACTGAGACACGGCCCAGACTCCTACGGGAGGCAGCAGTGGGGAATATTGCACAATGGGCGAAAGCCTGATGCAGCGACGCCGCGTGAGGGATGACGGCCTTCGGGTTGTAAACCTCTTTCAGCAGGGAAGAAGCGAAAGTGACGGTACCTGCAGAAGAAGCGCCGGCTAACTACGTGCCAGCAGCCGCGGTAATACGTAGGGCGCAAGCGTTGTCCGGAATTATTGGGCGTAAAGAGCTCGTAGGCGGCTTGTCACGTCGGGTGTGAAAGCCCGGGGCTTAACCCCGGGTCTGCATCCGATACGGGCAGGCTAGAGTGTGGTAGGGGAGATCGGAATTCCTGGTGTAGCGGTGAAATGCGCAGATATCAGGAGGAACACCGGTGGCGAAGGCGGATCTCTGGGCCATTACTGACGCTGAGGAGCGAAAGCGTGGGGAGCGAACAGGATTAGATACCCTGGTAGTCCACGCCGTAAACGTTGGGAACTAGGTGTTGGCGACATTCCACGTCGTCGGTGCCGCAGCTAACGCATTAAGTTCCCCGCCTGGGGAGTACGGCCGCAAGGCTAAAACTCAAAGGAATTGACGGGGGCCCGCACAAGCAGCGGAGCATGTGGCTTAATTCGACGCAACGCGAAGAACCTTACCAAGGCTTGACATATACCGGAAAGCATTAGAGATAGTGCCCCCTTGTGGTCGGTATACAGGTGGTGCATGGCTGTCGTCAGCTCGTGTCGTGAGATGTTGGGTTAAGTCCCGCAACGAGCGCAACCCTTGTCCTGTGTTGCCAGCATGCCCTTCGGGGTGATGGGGACTCACAGGAGACCGCCGGGGTCAACTCGGAGGAAGGTGGGGACGACGTCAAGTCATCATGCCCCTTATGTCTTGGGCTGCACACGTGCTACAATGGCCGGTACAAAGAGCTGCGATGCCGCGAGGCGGAGCGAATCTCAAAAAGCCGGTCTCAGTTCGGATTGGGGTCTGCAACTCGACCCCATGAAGTCGGAGTTGCTAGTAATCGCAGATCAGCATTGCTGCGGTGAATACGTTCCCGGGCCTTGTACACACCGCCCGTCACGTCACGAAAGTCGGTAACACCCGAAGCCGGTGGCCCAACCCCTTGTGGGAGGGAGCTGTCGAAGGTGGGACTGGCGATTGGGACGAAGTCGTAACAAGGTAGCCGTACCGGAAGGTGCGGCTGGATCACCTCCTTTCTAAGGAGCACAGTACCGATTGCAGACAAACGTTCTGCACGGTCAGCTCATGGGTGGAACGTTGATTAGTTGGCGTGAGCGAACCTGATGGTTCTTCGAGTACTGCTTCGGCGTGGAAAGAAGAGTCCGGTGGGTGGCTCACGCTTGGCACGTTGTTGGGTGTCTGAGGGTACGGCCGTATGGTTCGTATCTTCGAGGATGCCGGCCCCAGTGAACTCATCGGTTTGTCCGGTGGGGTGATGGGTGGCTGGTCGTTGTTTGAGAACTACACAGTGGACGCGAGCATCTGTGGCCAAGTTTTTAAGGGCGCACGGTGGATGCCTTGGCACCAGGAACCGATGAAGGACGTGGGAGGCCACGATAGTCCCCGGGGAGCCGTCAACCAGGCTTTGATCCGGGGGTTTCCGAATGGGGAAACCCGGCAGTCGTCATGGGCTGTCACCCATGCCTGAACACATAGGGCATGTGGAGGGAACGAGGGGAAGTGAAACATCTCAGTACCCTCAGGAAGAGAAAACAACCGTGATTCCGGGAGTAGTGGCGAGCGAAACCGGATGAGGCCAAACCGTATGCGTGTGATACCCGGCAGGGGTTGCGCATGCGGGGTTGTGGGATCTCTCTTCTGTCGTCTGCCGGCGACAGGACGAGTCAGAAACCGTATGGATAGGCGAAGGACATGCGAAAGGTCCGGCGTAGAGGGTAAGACCCCCGTAGCTGAAATTCATACGGCTCGTTTGAGAGACACCCAAGTAGCACGGGGCCCGAGAAATCCCGTGTGAATCTGGCGGGACCACCCGCTAAGCCTAAATATTCCCTGGTGACCGATAGCGGATAGTACCGTGAGGGAATGGTGAAAAGTACCGCGGGAGCGGAGTGAAATAGTACCTGAAACCGTGTGCCTACAAGCCGTGGGAGCGTCGCTCATTGGGTTTACCCAATGGGTCGTGACTGCGTGCCTTTTGAAGAATGAGCCTGCGAGTTTGCGGTGTGTTGCGAGGTTAACCCGTGTGGGGAAGCCGTAGCGAAAGCGAGTCCGAATAGGGCGATTTAGTAGCGCGCTCAAGACCCGAAGCGGAGTGATCTAGCCATGGGCAGGTTGAAGCGGAGGTAAGACTTCGTGGAGGACCGAACCCACCAGGGTTGAAAACCTGGGGGATGACCTGTGGTTAGGGGTGAAAGGCCAATCAAACTCCGTGATAGCTGGTTCTCCCCGAAATGCATTTAGGTGCAGCGTCGTGTGTTTCTTGCCGGAGGTAGAGCACTGGATAGGCGATGGGCCCTACCGGGTTACTGACCTTAGCCAAACTCCGAATGCCGGTAAGTGAGAGCACGGCAGTGAGACTGTGGGGGATAAGCTCCATGGTCGAGAGGGAAACAGCCCAGAGCATCGACTAAGGCCCCTAAGCGTACGCTAAGTGGGAAAGGATGTGGAGTCGCAGAGACAACCAGGAGGTTGGCTTAGAAGCAGCCACCCTTGAAAGAGTGCGTAATAGCTCACTGGTCAAGTGATTCCGCGCCGACAATGTAGCGGGGCTCAAGCGTACCGCCGAAGTCGTGTCATTGCAGCAATAGGGCCAACGCCCGCTGTGATGGGTAGGGGAGCGTCGTGTGCCGGGTGAAGCAGCCGCGGAAGCGAGTTGTGGACGGTTCACGAGTGAGAATGCAGGCATGAGTAGCGATACACACGTGAGAAACGTGTGCGCCGATTGACTAAGGGTTCCTGGGTCAAGCTGATCTGCCCAGGGTAAGTCGGGACCTAAGGCGAGGCCGACAGGCGTAGTCGATGGACAACCGGTTGATATTCCGGTACCCGCTTTGAAACGCCCAATATCGAGCCCATTAATGCTAAGGCCGTGAAGCCGTTCCGGACCCTTCGGGGAAAGGAAAGTGGTGGAGCCGTCGACCCAAGGTGGTAGTAGGTAAGCGATGGGGTGACGCAGGAAGGTAGTCCAGCCCGGGCGGTGGTAGTCCCGGGGTAAGGGTGTAGGGCGTGTGATAGGCAAATCCGTCACGCATTAAGCCTGAGACCTGATGCCGAGCCGATTGTGGTGAAGTGGATGATCCTATGCTGTCGAGAAAAGCCTCTAGCGAGTTTCATGGCGGCCCGTACCCTAAACCGACTCAGGTAGTCAGGTAGAGAATACCGAGGCGTTCGGGTGAACTATGGTTAAGGAACTCGGCAAAATGCCCCCGTAACTTCGGGAGAAGGGGGGCCATCACCGGTGATAGGACTTGCTCCTTGAGCTGGGGGTGGCCGCAGAGACCAGCGAGAAGCGACTGTTTACTAAAAACACAGGTCCGTGCGAAGCCGTAAGGCGATGTATACGGACTGACGCCTGCCCGGTGCTGGAACGTTAAGGGGACCGGTTAGTCACATTTCGGTGTGGCGAAGCTGAGAACTTAAGCGCCAGTAAACGGCGGTGGTAACTATAACCATCCTAAGGTAGCGAAATTCCTTGTCGGGTAAGTTCCGACCTGCACGAATGGCGTAACGACTTCTCGACTGTCTCAACCATAGGCCCGGTGAAATTGCACTACGAGTAAAGATGCTCGTTTCGCGCAGCAGGACGAAAAGACCCCGGGACCTTTACTACAGTTTGATATTGGTGTTCGGTTCGGCTTGTGTAGGATAGGTGGGAGACTTTGAAGCCGTGACGCCAGTCATGGTGGAGTCGCCGTTGAAATACCACTCTGGTCGTGCTGGATGTCTAACCTCGGTCCGTGATCCGGATCAGGGACAGTGTCTGATGGGTAGTTTAACTGGGGCGGTTGCCTCCCAAAGGGTAACGGAGGCGCCCAAAGGTTCCCTCAGCCTGGTTGGCAATCAGGTGTTGAGTGTAAGTGCACAAGGGAGCTTGACTGTGAGACCGACGGGTCGAGCAGGGACGAAAGTCGGGACTAGTGATCCGGCGGTGGCTTGTGGAAGCGCCGTCGCTCAACGGATAAAAGGTACCCCGGGGATAACAGGCTGATCTTCCCCAAGAGTCCATATCGACGGGATGGTTTGGCACCTCGATGTCGGCTCGTCGCATCCTGGGGCTGGAGTCGGTCCCAAGGGTTGGGCTGTTCGCCCATTAAAGCGGTACGCGAGCTGGGTTTAGAACGTCGTGAGACAGTTCGGTCTCTATCCGCTGTGCGCGTAGGAATATTGAGAAGGGCTGTCCCTAGTACGAGAGGACCGGGACGGACGAACCTCTGGTGTGCCAGTTGTCCTGCCAAGGGCATGGCTGGTTGGCTACGTTCGGGAGGGATAACCGCTGAAAGCATCTAAGCGGGAAGCCTGCTTCAAGATGAGTATTCCCACCTCCTTGAGAGGGTAAGGCTCCCAGTAGACCACTGGGTTGATAGGCCGGATGTGGAAGCCCAGTAATGGGTGGAGCTGACCGGTACTAATAGGCCGAGGGCTTGTCCTCAGTTGCTCGCGTCCACTGTGTTAGTTCTGAAGTAACGAACACGCCCCCCTTTGGGTGGTGCGGCGGTTCATATCTTCATAGAGTTTCGGTGGTCATAGCGTTAGGGAAACGCCCGGTTACATTCCGAACCCGGAAGCTAAGCCTTTCAGCGCCGATGGTACTGCAGGGGGGACCCTGTGGGAGAGTAGGACGCCGCCGAACAATTTTTAGCCTCAACCCCCGGATTAATTCCGGGGGTTGAGGCATTTTTGCGTTCTGCCGGTAGGCGGGACCCTGTGTACAGGCGCGTCCCGGCTGCGGGTAGGGTCAGGGGGCAACGTCGGCACCATCCCAGCAGGAGGCCCCCGGGTGGAGGTCCAGGAGACTCGCGTTCAGACCGACCGGGTCCTCACCATCCCCAACATTCTCAGCATGGCGCGTCTTCTCGGCGTGCCGCTGTTTCTCTGGCTCATTCTCCGTCCGGAGTTCGGTGGCCCCAACAGCGACGGGTGGGCTCTGCTCGTCCTGATGCTCAGCGGTGTCAGCGACTATCTCGACGGCAAGCTCGCCCGGCGCTGGAACCAGATCAGCAACCTCGGCCGGCTGCTCGACCCGGCCGCCGACCGGTTGTACATCCTGTCCACACTCGTGGGGCTCACCTGGCGCGAGATCCTGCCGCTGTGGCTCACCGCCGCCCTTCTGGCGCGCGAGGCGATGTTGCTGGTCATGGTGGGAATCCTCCGCCGGCACGGCTACCCGCCGCCGCAGGTGAACTTCCTCGGGAAAGCTGCGACATTCAACTTGATGTACGCGTTCCCGTTGCTGCTTCTCAGTGACGGAACGGGCTGGCTCTCGTCACTCGCTGAAGTTTTCGGGTGGGCCTTCGCCGGATGGGGTACAACTCTGTATTGGTGGGCAGGGATCCTCTACGTGGTCCAGGTCCGTCGACTCGTGAAGGCGGATACCGCGGCCGATTGAGCCCGTCCGTCCCGTGCCGAGCAACGTCGCCGGCAGGAACGAGGACGCCGAAGGGCCACCGAGCGGACAGGTGAAGTCGGCAGGACCGTCGTCTCTTCAAGGAGGACGCTTCCGACATGAAGGCCGTCGTGATGGCCGGTGGCGAAGGAACCCGACTTCGCCCCATGACCTCGAGCATGCCCAAGCCTCTTCTGCCGGTGGTAAACCGGCCGATCATGGAGCACGTCCTGCGACTGCTCAAGAGGCACGGTCTCAACGAGACCGTCGTCACCGTGCAGTTTCTCGCTTCCCTCGTCAGGAACTATTTCGGCGACGGCGAGGAGCTCGGAATGGAGCTCACCTACGCCAACGAGGAGAAGCCGCTCGGCACAGCGGGCAGCGTGAAGAATGCCGAAGAAGCGTTGAAGGACGACGCTTTTCTCGTCATCTCGGGGGACGCGCTCACAGATTTTGATCTGACCGATCTCATCGCCTTCCACAAGGAGAAAGGCGCCCTCGTCACCGTCTGTCTCACCAGGGTTCCGAATCCGTTGGAATTCGGGATCACCATCGTGGACGAGGAAGGGAAAGTCGAGAGGTTCCTGGAGAAGCCCACATGGGGCCAGGTCTTCTCGGACACGGTGAACACGGGTATCTACGTGATGGAGCCCGAGGTCTTCGACTACGTCGCGGCCGACACGTCGGTGGACTGGTCGGGTGACGTCTTCCCTCAGCTCATGAAGGAGGGCAAGCCGATCTACGGCTATGTCGCCGAGGGCTACTGGGAGGACGTCGGCACTCACGAGAGCTATGTGAAGGCCCAGGCCGATGTCCTCGAAGGCAAGGTCCAGGTCGACATCGACGGGTTCGAGATCTCCCCGGGTGTCTGGGTGGCCGAAGGCGCGGAGGTGCATCCGGACGCCGTGCTGCGCGGGCCGCTCTACATCGGTGACTACGCCAAGGTCGAGGCCGGTGCCGAGATCCGTGAGCACACCGTCATCGGCTCCAACGTGGTCGTCAAGAGCGGGGCCTTCCTGCACAAGGCCGTCGTGCACGACAACGTCTACATCGGGCAGCAGAGCAATCTGCGCGGCTGCGTCATCGGCAAGAACACCGACATCATGCGGGCCGCCCGGATCGAGGACGGAGCCGTCATCGGGGACGAGTGCCTCGTCGGCGAAGAATCGATCGTGCAGGGGAACGTCCGGGTCTATCCGTTCAAGACGATCGAGGCCGGAGCCTTCGTCAACACCTCGGTCATCTGGGAGTCCCGAGGGCAGGCGCATCTCTTCGGGGCGCGCGGGGTCTCCGGCATCCTCAACGTGGAGATCACTCCGGAGCTGGCCGTACGGCTCGCCGGTGCCTATGCGACGACGCTCAAGAAGGGTGCGACCGTCACCACGGCCCGTGACCACTCCCGGGGTGCCCGGGCGCTGAAGCGGGCGGTGATCTCGGCCTTGCAGGCCAGCGCCATCGACGTACGTGACCTGGAGAACGTACCGCTGCCCGTGGCCCGGCAGCAGACCGCACGAGGCAGCGCCGGCGGGATCATGGTCCGGACCTCGCCCGGTGTGCCGGACTCCGTGGACATCATGTTCTTCGACGAACGCGGGGCGGACCTCTCGCAGGCCGGGCAGCGGAAGCTCGACCGGGTGTTCGCGCGGCAGGAGTACCGGCGGGCCTTCCCGGGGGAGATCGGTGACCTGTCCTTCCCGGCGAGTGTCTTCGACTCGTACACCGGGTCGCTTCTGCGGAACGTCGACACGTCCGGGATCGCGGAGGCGGGGCTCAAGGTCGTCGTGGACGCCTCCAACGGCAGTGCGGGGCTCGTCCTGCCGAGCCTCCTCGGCCGGCTTCAGGTGGACTCGCTGACGATCAACCCCGGGCTCGACGAGTCCCGGCCCACCGAGTCGTCCGAGAGCCGGCGGGCCGGGCTCGTGCGGCTGGGGGAGATCGTGGCCTCGGCGCGGGCGGCGTTCGGGGTGCGGTTCGACCCCGTGGGCGAACGGCTCTCGCTCGTCGACGAGCGGGGGCGGATCATCGAGGACGACCGGGCGCTCCTGGTGATGCTGGACCTGGTGGCGGCCGAGCGGCGGTCGGGGCGGGTCGCGCTGCCCGTGACGACCACGAGGATCGCCGAGCAGGTCGCCGCGTACCACGGCACTCAGGTGGAGTGGACGACGACCTCGCCCGACGACCTCACGAGGGTCGGCCGGGAGGAGTCGACGATCTTCGGTGGTGACGGGCGCGGCGGGTTCATCGTGCCCGAGTTCAGCAGCGTCTTCGACGGTGCCGCCGCGTTCGTGCGGCTCATCGGTCTCGTGGCGCGGACGCAGCTCACGCTCAGCCAGATCGACGCGCGGATTCCGCGGGCCCATGTCCTGAAGAAGGACATCGCGACCCCGTGGGCCGTGAAGGGTCTCGTCATGCGTCGGGTGGTGGAGGCGGCGGGCAGCCGGTCCGTCGACACCACCGACGGTGTGCGGGTGGTCGAGGCCGACGGGCGCTGGGTGATGGTCCTGCCCGACCCGGCGGAGGCCGTCACTCACCTGTGGGCGGAGGGCCCCGACGACGCCTCCGCGCAGGCCCTGCTCGACGAGTGGACCGAGGTGGTCGACAGCGCCGGTCGCTGACGCGGCAGGCCATCAGGCCGGGAGGTGCCCGTGGGGGTGCCTCCCGGCGCTTTGTGGGGGCCATTCGGTGGTAGGCCGTGCGACGTGCGACGATGTGCGGCATGTCGCAGCAGCCCCCCGTTCGGAGCACCGGATCACCGCCGCCGCGCCCGGACGCGTCGATGTCGCTGCTGAACAACGTGATCGACCACGCGCTCGACGACGGCTATGCGGAGGCGACGGCCCGGCGTGCCGCCGAGGGCAGCGATCTGCCCCGTCCCCTGCGAGCCAAGCTCGGCGTCGCGGCGGGCCTCCTGCTCGCCGCCGTCGTGGTGACCGTGGGAGCGGCCGAGGCGCGGATCTCGGCGCCGGTCGTCGCCAAGGAGCGCCAGGAGCTGATCGACCGGATCGAGGGGGAGACCTCGGCCGCCGATCGGCTGGAGGACGAGGTCGAGCGGATCCGGTCCGAGGTCGGGCAGCGGCAGCGGCAGGCGCTGGAGCAGCACGGCGGGGACCAGGCCGAGCTCGTCGCCCTGCTCTCGGGTGCGACCCCGGTGCACGGCCCCGGGGTGAAGCTCGTCGTCGACGACGCCAAGGGCACCGACACCGGTGGCGGGGGACCGCGGGAGAGCAGCGGTTTCTCCGACACGGGCCGGGTCCGGGACCGGGACATGCAGCGGGTCGTCAACGGTCTGTGGGAGTCCGGTGCCGAGGCCGTCTCGATCAACGGCCAGCGGCTGACGTCGCTCTCCGCGATCAGGGCCGCCGGTGACGCCATACTGGTCGACAACAAGCCGCTGGTGCCGCCGTACACCGTCCTCGCGATCGGGGACGGGCAGCGGCTGAGCACAGCGTTCCAGGACAGCGCCGACGGGCAGTATCTGCACGCGCTGGTGGAGAACTTCGGGATCAGGAGCAGCATCTCGGCCGAGGGCGACGTACGCCTGCCGGCCGCGCCGAGCCTGACCGTACGTACCGCAGAGCCGAGGGGGGCCGGGGCGGCGACGCCGTCCGGGCGGGCCACGGCCGACACAGGGAAGGGCACATCGTGATCGCCGTACTGGGCCTGATCGTCGGAGTCGTGGTCGGACTGTTGGTCCGACCCGAGGTTCCGGCGGTGGTCGAGCCCTATCTTCCGATCGCCGTGGTGGCCGCCCTGGACGCGGTCTTCGGCGGTCTGCGGGCCATGCTCGACGGGATCTTCGTCGACAAGGTCTTCGTGGTGTCGTTCCTCTCGAACGTGGTCGTGGCCGCGCTGATCGTCTTCCTCGGCGACAAGCTGGGCGTGGGCGCGCAGCTCTCGACCGGTGTGGTCGTCGTGCTCGGCATCCGGATCTTCTCCAACGCGGCCGCCATCCGGCGCCACGTGTTCCGGGCGTGAGGCCGATGAGCGACGACCAGGACCCTCAGATGCCTGAGAACCCCGACACGTCCCGGAGCCCTCGGGATCCGGAGAGCTCGCGGGATCCGGAGAGCCCGAAGAGCCCGAAGAGCCCCGACGGGTCGGGGAGCCCGGAGGGGTCGGAGAGCACGCACAGCCCGCAGGAGTCCGAGCGGGTTCGTCCGGGTGAGACCTCCGAGCAGCCTCGTACGCCGGAGAGCTCGCCGGGTGCCGGGAGCTCGGAGCGGGGCGAGGCCGTGGACGCACCCGTCGCGCCTGCCGCGCCGGTCGCTTCCGGTGGGGCAGAGCCGAGCGGGCGGCGCCGGCTCGCCGACGCCGTGTGGCCGCCGCGGGTCACCCGGGCCCAACTCATCGTCGCGCTGCTGCTGTTCGTCCTCGGTCTGGGCCTGGCCATCCAGGTCTCCTCGACCAGCGAGAACAGCGCGCTGCGAGGCGCGCGGCAGGAGGACCTCGTGCGGATCCTCGACGAGCTCGACGACCGCACGCAGCGCCTGGAGGACGAGAAGGCGCGCCTGGAGAAGCAGCGCACCGAGCTGGAGTCCAGCTCGGACCAGGCCGAGGAGGCCCGGAAGCAGACCCAGGAGAAGGAGCGGCAGCTCGGCGTCCTGGCCGGGACGGTCGGCGCCGAGGGACCGGGCATCACCCTGAGCGTCGGTGACCCCACCGGGGCCGTCGAGTCCGACATGCTGCTCGACGCCATCCAGGAGCTGCGCGCGGCGGGTGCCGAGGCGATCCAGGTCAACGGTGTGCGGGTGGTGGCGGACAGTTATTTCACCGGTAGCGGTGATGACATGCGGATCGATGGAACGAAGGTGGCCGCTCCGTACGTCTTCAAGGTCATCGGCAAGCCGGAGGATCTCGAGCCCGCGCTCAACATCCCCGGCGGTGTCGTGCAGACCCTCGAGAAGGAGCAGGCCACAGCCACGGTGGAGCGGTCGGCGAAGATCGTCGTCGATGCCTTGCGACCCGCGAAGCGGCCTGACTACGCTCAGTCGTCCTCGCAGTGAGACGGGGGACGAGAGGGTCCCGCGACAAGGGCATGACGTTGCGGGGGGTCGGCGCACCACAACGGTGGTGCGTGGTGGAAACTGTCCGGAGGATACGGACGTTGTGAAGGTGTCCGGGTCGGCAGGTGTGAGGGATTTCGGTTCGTCCTGCCCCACGGGCGGGTCTGTTTCGGTCAAGGGGAATCGCCCGTGAAGTTGTTTGCGAAGTTGTTCGGCAAGAGCGCACGCGAGGACGGCGGCAACGCCAGGCACCGCGCGCCGCGCCACGCCCAGAGCGAGGAGCAGGGCGGCGAGCGCCCGCTCTTCCGCGATGAGGTCGACGGTCAGGGCGGTGACATTTCGGGCGCGCCGGGCGCGTCTTCTGTTGACCCCGCCGGGGCCGGACGCATAGGTTTCGGGGAACCATCAACCTCAAGTACGGGTGGAGGGTTTACCCCCGACCCGTACGCGACACAGACCTCCGCGGGGATGCCGCGGCAGGAGGATGCGTCCATGCCGGTGTGTACGAGGTGCGGTCACCGCAACGCGGCCGACAGCCGCTTCTGCTCCCACTGCGGCACGCCGCTGCGGGGCGGGGTCGCCGCCGAGCGTGCGTCCGAGACGACGTCGACGATCTCCATCTCGGGGCTCGAGGCGTACGACGCGGAGGTCACCGGCCAGACCGCGCTCCCGTCGCTGTCCCCCGAGGCGCTCGCGGCCGTGGAGGCCCTGCCTCTCGGCTCCGCGCTCCTCGTGGTGCGCCGGGGTCCGAACTCCGGCAGCCGGTTCCTGCTCGACGGGGACCTGACGACGGCCGGCCGTCACCCGCAGAGCGACATCTTCCTGGACGACTTCACCGTCTCCCGGCGTCATGTCGAGTTCCGGCGGGCGCAGGACGGCAGCTTCACCGTCGCCGATGTCGGCAGCCTCAACGGCACGTACGTCAACCGTGAGCCGATCGAGTCGGTCGTGCTGTCCAACGGCGACGAGGTGCAGATCGGCAAGTACCGGCTGGTCTTCTATTCGAGCCAGCGGGGCGTGTGACGCCTCGGAGAAGCCTTCAGGGAAGGTCCATGCTGCGAACACCGACGGGCGGTGCCGGATCCGGCACCGCCACCGCGGGCGACCGGCTGGTGAGCATCGGCACGGTGCTGAACCAGCTGCGTGACGAATTTCCCGAAGTGACGATCTCCAAGATCCGGTTCCTGGAGGCCGAGGGGCTCGTGGAGCCCCGGCGGACGGCGTCCGGGTACCGGAAGTTCAGCCCGCAGGACGTGGAGCGGCTCGCTCAGATCCTGCGGATGCAGCGGGACCACTATCTTCCGCTGAAGGTCATCCGTGAGCATCTCGACGCTCTCGCCCGGGGCGAGCAGGTCAGTCTCCCGGCGCCGGGGCGCCGCGGCGAGCTGCTCGACGGGCCCTGGGAGCAGGACGGCGAGCGGCCCACCGCCGCCCGGATCGGCCGGGCCGAGCTGCTCGCCGCAGCCGCGGTGACCGAGGCCGAGCTCGCCGAGTGGGAGTCCTTCGGCCTCCTCGCCGAGGTGCGGGGCGGCGGCTACGACGCGGAGGCCGTCACCATCGCCAGACTTGTCGCGGATCTGGGGAGATTCGGTCTCGAACCTCGTCACCTGCGGGGCGTCAAGGCGGCCGCGGACCGTGAGGCCGGGCTCCTTGAACAGATGGTCGCGCCGCTGCGCCGGCACCGCAATCCGCAGACCAGAGCGCATGCGGAGGCCACCGCGAAGGAGCTCGCCGAGCTCTCCGTGAGGCTTCACGCGGCCTTCGTACAGGCGGCTCTGGGCATCCGGCTCCAGTGATCTTGGGCGGGCCCGACTATCCAAACAGGTCGGGCACGTCCTAGGGTTGCTGTGTGAACGAGCTCGACGTTGTGGGTGTCCGGGTGGAAATGCCCTCCAACCAGCCGATCGTGCTCCTGCGGGAAGTGGGAGGCGATCGGTACCTCCCCATCTGGATCGGACCTGGTGAGGCGACCGCGATCGCCTTCGCCCAGCAGGGGATGGCGCCTCCCCGGCCGCTGACGCACGACCTGTTCAAGGACGTGCTGGAGGCCGTGGGGCAGGAGCTCACCGAGGTCCGCATCACGGATCTGCGTGACGGGGTCTTCTACGCCGAGCTGGTCTTCGCCAGCGGCGTCGAGGTGAGCGCCCGGCCGTCCGACGCGATAGCACTCGCCCTGCGTACCGGAACGCCGATCTACGGCAGTGACGGTGTGCTGGACGACGCCGGTATCGCGATTCCGGACGAGCAGGAGGACGAGGTGGAGAAGTTCCGCGAGTTTCTCGACCAGATCTCACCGGAGGACTTCGGGACCAACAGTCAGTGAGACGTGCGGCCGGAGGCCGCTTGTGAGGCCGTTCGCGCGGCCCGCTCGTACGGCCGGTCGTACGGCCGTCGTACGAGCCGTTCGTGGGGTGCCGTCAGCGCATTCGAGTAGCCTTTCCCCGGGGAGAGACACGGCAAACCACTCTCAGGGTGATTATCACTCGGCGTGCCGAGTGTGGCGATCGTTGACGCACCCCGAGTGACTGCCTACCTTCGTGTGGGCAGGTCAAGGACGGAGGGTCGGCGTGATGAGCAGCGCGGACGGTACGGCAGGGAGCTCGCTCGGACGCGTGTCCGGGGAGTCCGGTCCGTATCCGCTTCACGGCAGTGTGGGCGACTTCGGAGCGGACGCGAGTACGGGCCCGGCGGGTGACGTGATCGGCTACCGCGGCCCCACGGCGTGCGCGGCCGCCGGCATCACCTATCGCCAGCTGGACTACTGGGCGCGCACCGGGCTCGTGGAGCCGAGCGTGCGGCCCGCGTACGGGTCGGGGACACAGCGGCTCTACAGCTTCCGCGACGTCGTCGTGCTGAAGATCGTCAAGCGCTTCCTCGACACCGGGGTGGCCCTGCAGAACATCCGGGCGGCCGTTCAGCACCTGCGTGCCCGGGGTTTCCGGGATCTGGAGCGCATGACGCTCATGAGCGACGGAGCCACGGTCTACGAGTGCTCCTCGCCCGACGAGGTCGTCGACCTCCTCCAGGGCGGCCAGGGCGTCTTCGGGATCGCCGTCGGGGTCGTCTGGCGGGACGTGGAGGCGGCGCTCTCGCAGCTGCACGGGGAGCGGGTGGACACGGGCGAGACGCTCGTCGGGCACAACCCGGGGGACGAGCTGGCCAGGCGGCGGCGGGACAAGGCGGTCTGAGGGGCGCCCCTGAGGGGGCGCTTCTGCAGGTCTGGGGCTGGGTGAGTCGGTGTTCCGGCCGATGTGCTGCTGGTGCCGCACGCGTTTCCGGGGTGCTTCGGGTGGTTGCCGTCCCGTTGTCAGTGGCATGGGGCAGCATCGGAAGTGTGAGAACCGCGCCGACGATCCTGCATCTCGACATGGATGCGTTCTTCGCCGCCGCCGAGCAGGCGGCGAAGCCCAGCCTGCGCGGAAAGCCCGTGGTCGTCGGCGGTCTCGGGCCGCGTGGAGTGGTCGCCACCGCCTCGTACGAGGCGCGCCGCTTCGGAGTGCACTCGGCCATGCCGATGGGCCAGGCGCGGCGGCTCGCGCCGAACGCCGCGTATCTCGTCCCGCGCTTCGCCTTCTACCGGTCGATCAGCGAACAGGTCATGGAGCTGCTCGGGCGGCTCTCGCCGCTCGTGGAGCCGCTCAGCCTCGACGAGGCCTTCGTGGACCTGGAGGCCGGGGGCCTCGCCGACGACAGCGCGGGCGCGCGGGTCGTCGGGGAGCGGCTGCGGGCCGACATCCTCGCGACCACGGGGCTGACGGGGTCGGTGGGGCTCGCGGGATCCAAGATGATCGCGAAGATCGCCTCCGAGGAGGCCAAGCCGGACGGGCTCGTGCTCATCGAGCCGGGGACCGAGCGGGAGCTGCTCGGGCCCCGGTCGGTGCGGATCCTGCCCGGGGTCGGGCCGGCGACCGGTGAGCATCTGCGGCGTGCCGGGATGACCACGGTCTCCGACCTGACAGAGGCGGGCGAGGACGAGCTCGTACGGCTCCTTGGACGGGCGCACGGGGCCTCGCTGTACCTGATGGCCCAGGGGTACGACGATCGGGCCGTGGTGGCCGAGCGGGACGCCAAATCGGTGTCGGTCGAGGACACCTTCGACGTCGACCTGCACGACCGCGTGCGGATCCGGACCGAGGTGGACCGGCTCGCCGATCGGTGCGTGGCGCGGCTGCGGGCCTCGGGGCACTCGGGGCGGACCATCGTCCTCAAGGTGCGGCGGTACGACTTCTCGACGCTGACCCGGTCCGAGACGCTCCGTGGGCCCACGGACGACCCGGTGGTCGTGCGGGAGGCCGCTGGGCGGCTTCTGGAGGCGGTCGACACGACCGGGGGCGTCCGGCTGCTCGGGGTGGGCGTGAGCGGGCTCGCGGACTACACGCAGGAGGATCTTTTCGCTCAGGCGGAGGAGGAGCGGGCGGCCGGCGCGGGCGCGGACGCTGCCGCTGTGGAGTCGGTGGGGGGCGGGGGCGGTGGTGTTTCGGGCGAGTCCGAGTCCGAGTCCGCCGGGGGCGTCGCCGTCTCCGTCGAGCGGCGGTGGGCGCCCGGGCATGACGTGCGGCACGCGGTGCACGGGGCGGGGTGGGTGCAGGGGAGCGGGGTCGGGCGGGTCACGGTGCGGTTCGAGGAGCCGTGGTCGGCGCCGGGGAGGGTGCGGACGTTCTCCGTGGACGATCCGGAGCTGGAGCCTTCGGAGCCGTTGCCCTTGGTGCGGAAGGAGTGCCGGGCGGAGGCGTGACGGGGCGGTGGGCCGGTGTGGGGTGGTGGGGGAGCGCCCGGCCTTGCGGCCGGGCTGGAGGTTCCCACCCGCACCGCCCGTGCGCGTCGGTGGGCAGCGCGGGTCTTCCCGTGGGGGGTTCGCGCCGTTGGCGGCTGCGGGCGTGGGGAGGCGCCCGGCCCGGTGGTTCGGGCGTGCTGGGTGGTGCGGGGCGTCAGCCCGACGGACCGGGTGTGTGGGGCAGTGCCGGACCGACGGTCCGACGGTCCGGGTGTGCGTGGCAGCGGCGGGAGCCCGGCCCGTGGTCCGGGTGCGGGGTAGTGGGGCGGCGGCCCGGGGGTCCAGGCGCGCGGGGGTGGTGGGGTGCGGCGGCCCGGTGGTTCGGGCATGCGTTTGGCCGAGGCGCCGTGGGCGGGTGTGGGGCGGCGCCTGGGCTGGTGGTGGGGCCTTAAGGGCCCTCTTGGCCTGCCAGGCGGCCGAAGTCGGTGTCCTGGGGCGTGGGGGGTGGGAGCGTGAGGCTGTAGTGGCGGTAGAGCTGGAGTTCCTGTTCCGGGGAGAGGTGGCGGCCTACTCCGAAGTCGGGGGCGTCCTTGATGAGTGCGCGTTCGAAGGGGATGTGCAGGCCGTCCTCGAGCAGGTCGCTCGGTTCCAGGGGCACGAAGGCGTCCCGACTGAACAGGCCGGTGCGGACCGCGGCCCATTCCGGGATGCCGGTCGCGTCGTCGAGGTACACCTCGTCCACGGTTCCGATCTTGTTTCCGTTCCGGTCGAACGCCTTGCGGCCGATCAGGCTGCGCGGATCGATGTCGGTCTGCACGGTCCCTCCAACTGGTCGCAACTGCTCTACACCTCTACGAAAGTGCACAAGTGGGATGTCGGCCACTTGAGCGATGGAAGCCGCAACCGCGCTGGTAGGCTGGCTGTGGCTGTCGACCCTGTGCGGGAGAGTCCCCCGGAGAAACCTTTCGGAGGGCGCCGAAGGAGCAAATCCTCCCCGGAATCTCTCAGGCCCCTGTACCGCGCGGACGAGGTCACTCTGGAAAGCAGAGCGGTGTCCGACGGCATGCGCTCTCACCGACGGTGAAAGCCGGTGTGCCGCGAGGCGTGCCGGTGAAACTCTCAGGTTGAGATGACAGAGGGGGAGGCCGTCCGGGTACCCGCGCCGTGGTGCCCCTCGCAGGTCGTGACGACCAGGAGGCCTCCGTACATGACCGCCAACCGCATTCCGCTCTCCGAGCTCGAGCAGGGCATCCCGTTCGAGCAGCGGCACATCGGGCCCGACGCCGAGGCGCGGGCCAAGATGCTCGCCCAGGTCGGCTACGGCTCGCTCGACGAGCTCACGGCCGCCGCGGTGCCGGACGTGATCAAGAACGCCGAGGCGCTGGGCCTGCCGGCCGCGCGCACCGAGGCCGAGGTGCTGGCCGAGCTGCGCACGCTCGCCGACCGCAACCAGGTCCTCGCCCCGATGATCGGCCTCGGGTACTACGGGACTTTCACCCCGCCCGTAATTCTCCGGAATGTCATGGAGAACCCGGCCTGGTACACCGCTTACACGCCGTACCAGCCCGAGATCTCGCAGGGCCGCCTCGAGGCGCTGCTCAACTTCCAGACCATGGTCGCCGACCTGACCGGGCTGCCCACCTCCGGTGCCTCCCTGCTCGACGAGGGCACCGCCGCCGCCGAGGCCATGGCGCTCGCCCGGCGCGTCGGCAAGGTCAAGAACGGTGTCTTCCTCATCGACGCCGACGCCCTGCCGCAGACGATCGCCGTCATCGAGACCCGCGCCGAGCCGACCGGTGTCGAGGTCGTCGTCGCCGACCTGAGCGAGGGCATTCCCGCCGAGGTCGCCGAGCGCGGTGTCTTCGGTGTGCTCCTTCAGTACCCGGGTGCCTCCGGTGCCGTGCGGGACATCAAGCCGCTGATCGACGCCGCCCACGAGCTCGGCGCGATCGTCACCGTCGCCGCCGACCTGCTCGCGCTGACCCTGCTCACCTCGCCCGGCGAGCTGGGCGCGGACATCGCCGTCGGTACGACGCAGCGCTTCGGTGTGCCCATGGGCTTCGGTGGCCCGCACGCCGGTTACATGGCCGTCCAGGACAAGCACGCCCGCTCCCTGCCCGGCCGCCTGGTGGGTGTGTCCGTCGACGCCGACGGCAACCGCGCCTACCGCCTGGCGCTGCAGACCCGCGAGCAGCACATCCGCCGCGAGAAGGCCACCAGCAACATCTGCACGGCTCAGGTGCTGCTTGCTGTCATGGCCGGTATGTACGCCGTCTACCACGGGCCGGACGGGCTGAAGGGAATCGCGCAGCGGACCCACCGGTACGCCACGATCCTCGCCGCGGGTCTCACCGCCGGTGGCGTCGAGGTCGTGCACGGTTCGTACTTCGACACCCTCACCGTCCGGGTGCCCGGTCGTGCCGACTCGGTCGTGGCCGCCGCCCGCGAGGCCGGCGTGAACCTCCACCGCGTCGACGCCGACCTCGTCTCGATCTCCTGTGACGAGACCACCGGTCGTGAGCAGCTCGTCGCCGTCTGGGGCGCCTTCGGTGTCGACGGCGACGTCGAGGCCCTGGACGCCGCCGCCGAGGACACGCTGCCCTCCGGGCTGCTGCGCTCCGACGCGTACCTGACCCACCCGGTCTTCCACGCGCACCGCTCCGAGACGTCGATGCTGCGCTACCTGCGCAAGCTCGCCGACCGCGACTACGCGCTCGACCGCGGCATGATCCCGCTCGGCTCCTGCACGATGAAGCTGAACGCGACGACCGAGATGGAGCCGGTGACCTGGCCCGAGTTCGGCCAGATCCACCCCTTCGCCCCGGTCGACCAGGCGCAGGGCTACGTCACGCTCATCACCGAGCTGGAGGAGCGCCTCGCCGAGGTCACCGGCTACGACAAGGTGTCGATCCAGCCCAACGCCGGTTCGCAGGGCGAGCTGGCCGGTCTGCTGGCCGTCCGCGCCTACCACCGCGCCAACGGCGACCTCCAGCGCACCGTCTGCCTCATCCCGTCCTCCGCGCACGGCACCAACGCCGCCTCCGCGGTGATGGCCGGCATGAAGGTCGTCGTCGTCAAGACCGCCGACGACGGCGAGGTCGACGTCGCGGACCTGCGCGCCAAGATCGAGCAGTACCGCGACGAGCTGTCCGTGCTGATGATCACCTACCCGTCCACGCACGGCGTCTTCGAGGAGCACGTCGCGGACATCTGCGCCGAGGTCCACGAGGCCGGCGGCCAGGTGTACGTCGACGGCGCCAACCTCAACGCGCTGGTCGGTCTCGCCAAGCCGGGCAAGTTCGGCGGCGACGTCTCACACCTGAACCTGCACAAGACCTTCTGCATCCCGCACGGCGGCGGCGGCCCGGGTGTCGGCCCGGTCGGCGTCCGCGCGCACCTCGCGCCGTACCTGCCGAACCACCCGCTGCAGCCGACGGCCGGCCCGGAGACGGGCGTCGGCCCGATCTCGGCCGCCCCGTGGGGCTCCGCCGGCATCCTGCCGATCTCCTGGTCGTACGTGCGCCTCATGGGCGGCGAGGGCCTCAAGCGCGCCACGCAGGTCGCCGTGCTCGCGGCGAACTACATCGCCAAGCGCCTGGAGCCGCACTTCCCGGTGCTCTACACCGGTCCGGCCGGTCTGGTCGCCCACGAGTGCATCGTGGACCTTCGTCCGATCTCGAAGGAGACGGGCGTGACGGTCGACGACATCGCCAAGCGCCTGATCGACTACGGCTTCCACGCGCCGACGATGTCCTTCCCGGTGGCCGGCACGCTGATGATCGAGCCGACCGAGTCCGAGGACATCACCGAGCTCGACCGCTTCTGTGACACGATGATCGCGATCCGCGCCGAGATCGAGAAGGTCGGCTCGGGCGAGTGGCCCGCCGACGACAACCCGCTGCACAACGCCCCGCACACCGCGGCCGCGCTGGGCGGCGAGTGGAACCACGCCTACACCCGTGACGAGGCGGTCTTCCCGTCCGGCGTCTCGGCCGCCGACAAGTACTGGCCGCCGGTCCGCCGCATCGACGGCGCCTTCGGCGACCGGAACCTGGTCTGCTCCTGCCCGCCGATGGACGAGTACGACCAGTGAGTGCGACCGTGACTCGCTGAGCACGGCCGAGGGCCGGTTCGGAGGATCTTCCTCCGGGCCGGCCCTCGGCGTTCGTCTCCCTCGTACGGCTCTCCGCACGCGCTCAGGCGGCGGTCGTGACCTGCCCCGCCGTCAGCGCCCGGTGCGGGGCGATGATCTGCCCGTCCGGCAGCAGTTCACCGGTGTCCTCGAAGAGCAGGACACCGTTGCACAGCAGGCTCCAGCCCTGTTCCGGGTGGTGTGCCATCAGTCGGGCCGCCTCCCGGTCGTTGGAGTCGGCGGTGGGACAGGCAGGCTGGTGCTGGCACATGGGTGGGTTCTTTCGCTGCGTCGTGGTGGATGTCCTGCGGCTCTTCGCGCTCATCGCCGCCCCCGTCCGGTCGGTTCGGTTCCGGTCCCAGTCTTGCTCCACGGACGGCCTTCCGCAGGTATTTCGCGGCAGCTCGTCCTCTCCGGGGAAGACGCATCACCCGCAGGGGCGGTTCAGGTCAAGTGCACGGTCTCTTCGGGTGGTTCGGGGTGGCCCGAGCGGGCTAGTCCGTACGGGAGCGCTGTTCGGGAGCACTGTTCGGGTGGGGTCCTCGGACAGCAGTGCGCCCCGTGACCCGGCCGGGTCACGGGGCGGGGCTGGGCAGGGTGGATCAGGCGGGCGCCGCCGAGCCCAGGAGGGGCGGCGGCGCGAGACGCGTACTGAGCACGGGCAGGAGGTCGGCGACCTGGTAGGGCCGGTGGGCCGCGATCCCCGGCGGCGCGGGGGCCAGGGGGACCAGAAGGTCGGCCGCGGCCGGGGCGTCGGTCGTGCCGTCCGCCTCCGGTTCGGCGTGCAGCCAGAGCGTCAGCATGTAGAGCTCGGGCACGGAGAGCAGCCGGGGCTGGTACGGGGTGGGCAGCGCCTCGGCCTGGAGCAGGGCCCGTTCCGTCGCGGTGACGTACGGCCCCTCGAAGAAGTGCGAGAAGGTCCAGCCGTCCGGGGTGAGCATGGTGTCCGCGGCGGCGATCGCCCGCTCCCCGTTCCGGATCAGGAACCGCCAGCCGGTGAGCCGGGTGCGGGGCCACTGTCCGGGTGCTCCTGGGACGCCGAGGACGTGTACGGGCAGCGGGAGTTCGGGGCTCAGCGGTCCCTGCGCAGCCCGCAGGGCGGGCGTTCGCGCCTCGCGGACGGCGGTCGGTGAGCCGAGGGCCGTGAGGACGCTGCGGAGGGCCGGCGCAGGGGCCGGAGAGGGTCGGAGCATGGTGGGTCGCCTCTCACTCAGGAGACACGGTGATGCATGGGCAGGTACGACGGCGCTGTCAGCGGCGCGGCCAGAGAGGGGCCATGGGGTCATGGGTCCATGACCGGGCACCAACACTCTGCCTCGTCCGCGGAGTTTATACGACACGTGTTCACAGAGTGTTTCCGCTAGACGCCGTCGATATTCCTGGCAAGGCCTCATCAAGCCTTATTCCATGGGCTGTTCAAGCGGAATCATGACGGCCGCGCGGTGCTCACCTGCGTAGTCCTCGCCGAGTCGGACGGCTGAATTCCGATCCCCCGTCAAGGGACAATAGGACATTGGTATATGTCGACCGCGTCATGCCTTCGGGAAGTGCCGGTGGAGAGCTCCTTCCAGCCTATCCTTCGGCGGCCCCGATCCGCAGGCGTTGTGGATCAGAGACCTGGGCATCATGGTCCGTGACGCGCGGCCGTCGTCGCGGCTGCCCACGGTGGGAGGGACGGCTCGATGGGGGAGAAGGTCGACGCGGACGGGTTCGGCCCGGCCGACCGGCAGCAGTACCGGCGAAAGCTCCAGCAGTGTCTCGCGGGGCTCGCGAGGCTGCTGGCGGAGAAGAGGTTCGACCGGCCCCGCAATCTCATGGGCCTGGAGATCGAACTCAATCTCGCCGGTGCCGACGGGCTGCCGCGGATGCTCAACGCACCGGTGCTGGAAAGGATCGCGAGCTCCGATTTCCAGACGGAACTCGGATTGTTCAACCTGGAAGTGAACATCGCTCCCCACCGCCTGGGCGGCAGGGTTTTCGACCGGCTCGCCGAAGAGATCGGGACCGGTATCGGATATGCCGACCGCAAGGCCAAGGAACTCGACGCCGGCGTCGTCATGATCGGCATACTGCCCACGCTCGCCCAGAGCGACCTGGTCTTCGAGAACCTGTCGGCCGCCGACCGCTACACGCTCCTCAACAACCAGATCCTGGCTGCCAGGGGTGAGGACTTCACCCTCGACATCCACGGGGTCGAGCGGCTCCAGTGCACCTCGGAGTCGATCGTGCCGGAGGCCGCCTGCACCTCCGTCCAGCTCCACCTCCAGGTCACACCGGCCCGGTTCGCCGCCGTCTGGAACGCCGCGCAGGCGGTGTCGGGCGTCCAGATCGCCCTCGGCGCCAACGCGCCCTTCGTCTTCGGCCGCGAGGTGTGGCGCGAGTCCCGGCCGCCCCTCTTCACGCAGGCCACCGACACGAGGCCGCCCGAGCTGCAGTCCCAGGGCGTCCGGCCGCGCACCTGGTTCGGGGAGCGGTGGGTGGACTCGGTCTACGACCTCTTCGAGGAGAACCTCCGCTACTTCCCCGCCCTCCTCCCCATCTGCGACGAGGAGGACCCGCTGCTCGTCCTCGACGAGGGCGGCGTACCGAAGCTCCAGGAGCTCGTCCTCCACAACGGCACGGTCTACCGCTGGAACAGGCCCGTGTACGGCTGGGTCGACGGGGTCCCGCACCTGCGCGTGGAGAACCGGGTCCTGCCCGCCGGGCCGACCGTGACCGACGTGATCGCGAACGCGGCCTTCTACTACGGGCTCGTCCGCTCCCTCGCCGACGAACCGCGGCCGGTCTGGAAGCGGATGGCCTTCGAGGACGCCGAGGCCAACTTCGACACGGCCTGCCGCTACGGCATCGACGCGGAGCTGCGCTGGCCCAGGGCCGGACGCGCCGGCGGTGTCGCGACCCTGCCGGCCGTACGGCTCGTCCTCGACGAGCTGCTGCCGCTCGCCGCGGCCGGTCTCGACGCCTGGCACATCGAGCCGGCGGACCGGGACTTCTACCTCGGGGTGATCGAGCAGCGCTGTCTGCGGAAGGTGAACGGCGCCTCCTGGCAGGCCGACACCTTCCACCAGGCGCTGGAGTCGGGCCTCGACCGGGAGGCGGCCCTCGCCGCGACCACCCGCCGGTACCGGACGCTCATGCACGAGGGCGAGCCCGTGCACACCTGGCCCGTGGGGATCGGCTGACGCCTGCCGCGCCGCGGGCCGGTACGGGTCCGGTGCGGCTTGGGTGCGGCTCCGGGCGGTGGTCCGGAACGGCATCCCCGTGCATGGGTGATCATGTCAAGGTAGCGAGGCGGGCCGAGGGCGACCCCGGCCGCCGAAACCGCCGAACGGCATGGGCCCACGACGGGGAAGTGGAGACAGGTGTGGTGTCGGAGCAAGACGTGAGGGACGCTTCCCTGCCCCCCGGAGGTCTGCCTCGGAAGCTGCTGCGCTCCGAGACCCTCATCGTCCTCGCGCTCTCGCTCGGCGCGAGCGCGCTGTCGTCCCTCATCAGCTTCATCGGCTCGCTGACCCGGCCCGGGTCGCTGAAGGAGCAGGCGGCGACGCTCAACGGCTCGTACGCTCCGGGGCGGCCGTGGCTCGACCTGTCCTGGCAGCTCTTCGGCATCGCCTCGGCGCTCGTGCCGGTCGCCCTCGTCGCCCACCTGCTGCTGCGCGAGGGGGCCGGGCTCCGGGCCATCGGCTTCGACCGGACCCGGCCCTGGCCCGACCTGGGGCGCGGGGCACTGGTCGCGGCCGGCATCGGGAGCGCGGGGCTCGCCTTCTACCTGGCGGCGCGGGCGTCCGGCTTCAACCTGACGGTGGTTCCGGAGTCGCTGCCGGAGGTGTGGTGGAAGTACCCGGTGCTCATCCTCTCGGCGGTGCAGAACTCCGTCCTGGAGGAGGTCATCGTCGTCGGCTACCTGCTGCGCAGACTCGGGCAGTTGGGGTGGACGCCGATGGCGGCGCTCGTCGCCAGTTCGGTGCTGCGCGGCTCGTACCACCTCTACCAGGGGATCGGCGGCTTCATCGGCAACGTCGTGATGGGTGTCGTCTTCGTCCTGCTGTACCGCCGCTGGGGGCGGGTCGGGCCGCTGGTCGTGGCGCATGCGCTGCTCGACATCGTGGCCTTCGTCGGATACGGGCTGCTCGCGGGGAAGGTGGACTGGCTGCCCACCGGGTGACGGGTCCTGCGGGATGCAGGGGGAGTGAGTGGTGAGGGGCGTGTGGCTTGTGCCGCACGCCCCTTTCTCCTTCGTTCCTCCGCGCCCTCCGTCGTCAGGCGTGGAGGTCGCCCTCGATGACCGTCACGGCGTGGCCGGTCAGCAGGGTGCGCTCACCGCGCAGACGAGTGCGGACGAGGCCCGTGCGGGCACCGCCCTGGAAGCCGGTGAGCTCGTCGCGGCCGAAGCGGGCCGACCAGTACGGGGCGAGCGCGGTGTGGGCGCTGCCGGTCACCGGGTCCTCGTCGATGCCGACGGCGGGGAAGAAGCCGCGGGACACGAAGTCGTAGCCGCGGCCGGGGTCCTCCGCGGCGGCGGTGGCGATGACTCCGCGCGAGGACAGGCCCTTGAGGGCGGCGAAGTCCGGCGTGAGGGAGCGCACCGTGGCCTCGTCACGGAGTTCGACGACGAGGTCGCCGACATGGGCGGCCGTGTCGTGGACGGCGACGACCTCGGCGCCGAGCGCCTTCTCCAGGCCGTCGGGGACGGGGAGGGGAGCGAGGGTGGAGGTCGGGAAGTCCATGGTGATCGTGCCGTCCGCCGCGGCGGTGGCGCCCAGGACGCCGGACCGGGTGGCGAAGCGGACGGTGTCGCTCGCCGTGCCCGTGGTGTGGAGGACGTGAGCCGTCGCCAGGGTCGCGTGGCCGCACATGTCGACCTCGGTGGTCGGCGTGAACCAGCGCAGCGCCCAGTCCGCCTCGCCGCCGGCCGGCAGGGGGTGGGCGAAGGCCGTCTCGGAGAGGTTGACCTCGGCCGCGACCTTCTGGAGCCAGGCGTCCTCGGGGAAGGAGTCGAGGAGCAGGACTCCGGCCGGGTTTCCGGAGAAGGGCTGGTCGGTGAAGGCGTCGACGATTCGGATCCGCATGTCGCCGACCGTACAAGGCGTGCGGACGCGCGGACCAAGGCCAATCGCGGAGAACTGGACCGGGCTGTCCTGCGTCCCCCGAGTGGGGGCGGGGGTACGGGCAGCCGGGAACGTCGGCGGACTCGGGGGGCTTCGATGATGTTCGGGTACGCGGACGAGTGGTGGGTGCTGTTCTTCGTTCCGGTGGTGCTGTGGGTGCCGTTCGGACCGTTCGTCATGGGCGGGATGGGGGTGTGGTGCGCCCTCCGGCCGGGCCTGCGGGCGCGGTTGTGGTCCGTACTGGTGCCGCTGCTTCCGGTGACGGTCTCCGCGATCGCGATGGTGATGCCGCTGGATCAGCCGAAGCGCACCGACGACCTCGTGGGCTATGTCCTCGTGTACGTCCTGGGCATCACGGTGCTGCCGTGGCTGCTCGGGTGGGGGATCACACGGGTGGTGCGGGCCGTACGAGCCGTCCGGGCGCGGCGGCGGGCGGGGTCACAGGGGTGACAGGACCATGAGGACCTCGTCGCGGTCGTCGCCGGGGGCCAGCCGGAGGGCACCGGGCCAGCGGCCGGCCTCCCGCCAGCCGAGGCGGCCGTAGAACTCCTCCAGGCCGACGCCGCCGCGTGCCGCGAGCCGCAGCTGCTCCAGGGCCATCTCGTCACGGGCGATCACCCGGCTCTGCCGCACCAGACCCGCTCCGATGCCCCGTCCCCGTACCCCGAGGCGGGTCTGGACGTGGTGCAGCGTGCCCCAGTGCGCGACCAGGGGATGGGGGTCGCGGCGGAGGTGCAGCCAGCCCGCGAGGGCTCCGTCCAGGGTCGCGACGACGAGGCGACCGGTCGCGGGCGCGAGGCCGGTGACGAGGCGGTCGACCGCGGCGGCGACCTCGGCGGGGTCGACCGGAGGGAAGGGGAAGCCGGCGGCGCCGCCCGCGTCGCTCACCTCGGTCCAGCACTCGGCGAGGGCTGCGGCGAGCGCGTCGCTCACCGCGTCGGGGGAGGTCAGCTGCATGTAGAGGGGAGCGCTGTCGCTCGGCACGACCGTCGTCATGGTCGTGATCATGGCAGGCGCGGGATGGATGGCCTGCCGGCTTCGGACCGTCCTGGGAGGAATCGGGTATCGGCTCTTGCTCGGCGAACGGTTCCGATATATCGTTGAAGTATCGCGACAGTTCAACGATGGACACCCGACGGAAGGAGCGTTGCGATGCGTTCACATGGACACGAGTACGGAAACGGACACGGAGCCGGTCGTGGGGCCTGCGGCCCCGGACCTCGTGGGGACTTCGAGGGGCGGCGGTCCGCGTTCGGGCCGTTCGGGCCCGGCTTCGGTGGCGGTGGCCCCTTCGGGGGTGGGCGGGGCCGCGGTGGCGGTCGGGGGAGGGCGCGGCGCGGTGACGTGCGCGCGTCGATCCTGGCGCTGCTGAAGGACCGCCCGATGCACGGGTACGAGATGATCCGCGAGATCGGCGAGCGCAGCGACGGGGCCTGGAAGCCCAGTCCCGGCTCGGTCTACCCCACCCTCCAGATGCTGGAGGACGAGGGGCTGATCACCAGCGCGAGCGAGGGCGGCAAGAAGCTGTTCACGCTCACCGACGCCGGGCGCGCCGAGGCCGAGGAGGGCCCGGAGGCTCCCTGGGAGGACGCCGGGCGCGGTGTCGACTGGGACGCCGTGAACGAGATCCGGCAGGCCGGCTTCGGTCTGATGGAGGCCTTCGGGCAGGTCTGGAAGACCGGCAGCGCCGAGCAGCGGCAGAAGGCCGTCGGCGTGATCAACGAAGCCCGCAAGAAGCTGTACCTGATCCTCGCCGACGAGGACTGAGGCCGAGCGGCAGGAGTGAGTGGCGAGGGGTCCCGCGGTGTGTGCCGCGGGGCCCCTTCGTGTCGTCGGTCGGGCGGCCGGGCCCGTCTCCGGTCAGGCGACCAGGCCCGCGAGTTTGCGGAGCGACTCCGTCAGCGCCGCCGTCGCCGAGTCCTTGAGCTTCCCCGCCATCAGGGAGACCGCCGCGCCCGTGAACTCGCCGTCGATCCGGACCGTCGTCGCCTCCCCGTCGGCCGCGAGCGAGTAGCGCGTCGAGACGGTCACTCCCATCGGGCCCTTGCCCCGGATGGCGAGCGCCCGGTCCGTCTCCAGCTCCTCGACCGTCCAGAGCACCTCGGCGGGGAAACCCATCAGCTTCATGTTCTCGGTGAAGGTGGCGCCCGTCTCCAGGGTCTCCGGGCCGCCGCTCGGGAAGCTGGTGTGCGTGGCGTTCCACTCGCCGTACGAGGGGAAGTCCGTCAGGCGCGCCCAGACCTTCCCTGCCGGTGCCTCGATCCGTGCCTCCGCGCTGACTTCGGCCATGAGACCACCCCTTCAGGCGTGCCAACTGCTTCCGGTGTCGCGGAACGTAGCCGGGTGGGCGTGAACATTCAATACTGATGAACCGTCAGTTCTGCGGTGGTCGGGCCCGTGCCGTCGCCGATCCACCAGATCTCGGCCGAGTCGAAGCAGTCGGAGGCGCGTGGCGCCCCGTCCTCCTCGTGGCAGTGGAACGCGGCCCAGAAGAGATCGGCCGGCAGTGCCTCCCGGGGTGCGTACACCCGGTACACGTACTGCCGTCCGTCGCGCGCGAGCAGAGCCACCATCCAGAACACGACCGGAGGACGATCGGCAACGGGCCTGCGGTTGCAAAGGGGGCGCAATGCAAGGCGGCGCGCGCCCCTGCAGGCGAACGCGGGCAATCTCCTCCGTAAGGAGGAGGAACCGTGCGCCTGTGCCCAACCCCGGTGGGATGCGGACATGCTTCTCCCTGGTGATGTTCCGGTCGGCCCGGCCTGATGAGGTGGAAGGGTGCACCGTCCCGTTCCTCTTCCGCAGCCGCCCCGGCAGCCCGTCGCCCCGCGCGCCGAGCTCACCTCCTTCCTGTCCTTCCTGACGCCCTCGCTCGCGACGGTCGTGACGGGCGCGCGCCGCAGAGCCCTCCGGGACGGGGACCGCCAGATCGACACCGCGCACCTCCTGCACGCGCTGGTCGAGTCGGACCCGGACGTCGGCGCCGTCTTCGAGAGCGGTCATCAGCTCGCCCGCGTCCTCGGCTACCTCGCGCAGCGGTCCATCGGCTACGGTCTGCGCTGGCAGCGCTCGGTCGAGGAATCGGGCGCCCGGCGCCTCCTGCCCGCCGCGCGCGAGGCGGAGTCCCGGCGTGAGCCCCGGGATGAGTCCCGTCGCGAGTCCCGGGGCGACGACGGCCGCAGCTTCGGCTGGTCGCCGGCTGCCGCCGCAGCCCTGGAGGGTGCCTTCCGGCGGGCCGCCCGGCGCGGGGACGAACGCGCTCGCGGGCTCGACCTCCTCGTCGGTGTCGCCGCCGACCCCGAGAACCGGGCCGTCGAGGTGCTCCGGCGGGCCGGGGTCGATCCGGGCGACCTGATCGCGCGCATCGATGCCGGGATGGCCCGTGGGGGCGATCCGGGCGCCGGCGGGGGCATCGAGGCATGCGGCGGCGGGGCGATCGACGCCCCCGTCGAACCCCGTACCGGTGGTCGCGAGAGCGCCTTCGGTGAGGAGCCGTCTCAACAGGTGTAACGGGGGTTACGCACCTGACCGCGTCCTGTCATGATGGCCCGATGCACGCGTCTCAGGGGAGAAGCGCCGGCCTGGGACTTGCCCTGGCCTCGGCCTTCGCATTCGGTGGTTCAGGAGTGGCGGCCAAGCCGCTCATCGAGGCGGGACTCGACCCGCTCCACGTGGTGTGGCTCCGGGTGGCCGGCGCCGCCCTCGTCATGCTGCCCGTGGCCTGGCGCCACCGGGACCTCCTGCGCCGTAAACCCGCCCTCCTCGTGGGCTTCGGCCTGCTCGCCGTCGCCGGAGTCCAGGCCTTCTACTTCGCCTCGATCTCCCGCATCCCCGTCGGCGTCGCGCTGCTCATCGAGTACCTCGCCCCGGCACTCGTCCTCGGCTGGGTCCGCTTCGTCCAGCGCCGGCCCGTCACCCGCGCCGCCGCCCTCGGCGTCGTCCTGGCCGTCGGCGGCCTCTCGTGCGTCGTCCAGGTCTGGTCCGGGCTGAGCTTCGACCTCGTCGGTCTGCTCCTCGCCCTCGCCGCCGCCTGCTGCCAGGTCGGCTACTTCGTCCTCTCCGACCAGGGCTCCGACGAGGCCGAGCAGGCCGATCCGCTCGGCGTCATCGCGTACGGGCTGCTCATCGGCGCGCTCGTCCTCACCGTCGTGGCCCGGCCCTGGGGCATGGACTGGGCGATCCTCGGGGGGAACGCCGACATGGACGGCAGCAGCGTGCCCGCGTGGCTGCTGCTCGGCTGGATCGTGCTGATCGCCACGGTCCTCGCGTACGTCACCGGCGTCATCTCGGTCCGCCGGCTCTCTCCGCAGGTCGCGGGCGTCGTGGCCTGCCTGGAGGCCGTCGTCGCGACCGTCCTGGCCTGGGTGCTGCTCGGCGAGCACCTGGACGGGCCGCAGATCCTCGGCGGGGCGCTGGTCCTGGTCGGCGCCTTCATCGCGCAGTCCTCGACGCCGAAGGCCCCGCCGACCGATCCCGTCGCGGCCTCCGGGGCCGTCGGCGCGGAGGAGACCGAGGGGCGGGACGAAAAGGAGTTGTCGGCCGGGCGGACCGGCGCCTAGCGTGCCGATCATGCACGCGACCGTACTTTCGCCGCCGTCCGTCTCCTAGCGCGCGGCGACATCTCCTGACGAGGACCGGGCCCGGGCGGGCGGATCTCCGCCCCGGGCGGTTCGTCGCCGTCCGCGCGCGGAGCCGAGCGACCACCCTTCCCTCTTCCTCCTCGGAGAAGTCACGTGCCGAACTCCTCGGAATCCGCCCTGCCCGTCGGGCGGAGCCTGCTCTATCTGATCGTCGCCGGGATCGCCTGGGGCACGGCCGGTGCCGCCGCCTCGCTGATCTTCCGGGTCAGCGACATGGGCCCGCTGGCCCTCTCCTTCTGGCGCTGTCTCGGCGGGCTCGTCCTGCTGCTCGGCGCGCTGGCACTGCGTCCCCGCCGCGCCGTCTCCCGCACCGCCGCGGAACCGCGCGGCCGGCGGACGGCCCGCATCCTCGGTACGGGCATCGGGCTCACCGTCTTCCAGAGCGCCTACTTCGCGGCCGTCCAGCACACCGGCCTCGCCGTCGGGACCGTCGTCACCCTGGGGGCCGGGCCGGTCCTCATCGCCGTCGGCGCCCGGCTGACCATGGGCGAACGGCTCGGCCGCGGCGGGCTCCTCGCCGCCACCGGGGCGCTCGCCGGACTGGCCGTCCTCGTCCTCGGCGGCGGGGCCGCGGAGGTGCGACCGCTCGGCGTGGTCCTCGCGGTCGTCTCGGCCGCCGGGTACGCCGCGATCACCCTGCTCACCCGCTGGCTCGGGCGCGACGGCGGCGCCACGGACGCCCTGGGGACCACCACGTGGGCCTTCGCGGTCGGGGCGGTCGGTCTCCTGCCGTTCGCGGTCGCGGAGGGACTCGTACCGCACACCGGGTCGCCGCTGCGGCTCGTGCTCCTGCTGCTGTACGTCGCGGCCGTGCCGACCGCCCTCGCCTACGCGCTCTACTTCGCCGGAGCGGCCGTCGTCCGCGCCGCCACCGTCTCCGTGATCATGCTCCTCGAGCCGGTGAGCGCGGCCCTGATCGCCGTCTCGCTGCTCGGCGAGCGGCTCACCGCGGCGATCGTCCTCGGCACCCTGCTGCTGCTCGTCGCCGTCACGGGACTCGCCTTCGCCGAGGCGAGGACGGTGGCGGTACGCCGTCAGAGGGAAGCGGTGGCGGTGTAGGACCGTCGGCTGCCGGGCGTCGCGCGCGCTCCGGCGCCGTCAGTTCGCGGTGCGGCGCCGCAGCTGGTGGGCTCGGGCGGCGAGGTCGCCGGGGCCCGCGCGCTCCGCCAGGCGGTCCGCGATCCGGTCCCGCACCTCCAGGGGCTTGTTGCCCGCGTACTTGAACTTGGCCCGGACCTCCGTCACTTCCAGGTCCAGGACGCGGATGCCCGAGAGGAGGCGGCCGAACGGCGCCTCGCCGGGGGCCGCGAGGGCGGTGGCGCCGTCCGGCTGGAAGTGGGCGACCTGGCGGTTGAGGAGCTCGGCCTTCTCCGCCGGGTCGTCGACCACCCGCGCCGTGCACCGCAGCTGGACGGCGGCGTAGTACGAGGTCGGCGTCCCGTGCGCGGGCGGCGTGCCCTCGGGGGCCGTCCACGGGCCCGGGGCGAAGACGTAGTCGTCGACCACGCTCAGGAGCACCGTCGGCCGCGCCTCCAGGGCTCGCCACACGGGGTTGGGGCGGGCCAGGTGGGCGATGACACGGCCGTACGGGCCGGGCCCGTCCTCGTGCCGGAAGTGCATCGGCTGCACCCACGGCGGGTCGCCGGGCAGGCCGTTGACGGCGAGCTGGCCGAAATCGTGGCGGGAGAGCCAGTCGCGCCACTCGTCCTCGTCGTGGGCCGCGTCCCAGGGGTGGATCAGCATCGTGGATGCTCCTGTCGTGCCGTCGTTCTCAGAGCGCGGAGAGGTAGTCGGGGAGGGCGACCGCCGGGTCGAGGTCGGAGGCCGGGACCGGGGTTCCGCTGACCGTGCGGACGGGGACCACGCCGGACCAGTACGGCAGGCCGAGGTCCTCCGCGTCGTCGTTGGGGCCGCCGGTGCGGACCTTCGCCGAGACCTCGTCCAGGTCGAGCCGGATCACGGCGGTGGCGGCGAGCTCCTTGGTGTTCGCGGGGCGCGAGTCGGTGGAGCGGCCCGGGACGACGTGGTCGACGAGCGCGTCGAGCGCGGTGCGCAGCTCCTCCGGGTCGGTCACCTGGTGGGCGATGCCGTGGACGACGACCGAGCGGTAGTTGAGGGAGTGGTGGAACGCGGAGCGCGCGAGCACGAGGCCGTCGACGTGGGTCACGGTCAGGCACACGGGCAGGCCGGGGGCCTTCACGCCGTCGCCCGTGGCACGCAGCGGGCGCGAGCCGGTGGAGCCGTGGACGTACAGGCTCTCGCCGACGCGGCCGTAGAGCGTCGGGAGGACGACCGGCGCGCCGTCGCGGACGAAACCGAGGTGGCAGACGTATGCCTCGTCGAGTATCGAGTGGACCAGGGCCTTGTCGTACGAGGCACGCTCCCGGGAGCGGGTGGGGACGGTGCGGTCGGTCGGTGCGTAGGTGTCGGCGGCGGCCGTGGCGGTCATTGCGTACTCCATTGCACTAGTGCATAATGTGGTTTGTGCTAGGAGAATATCGGATCGAAGGTCGTCGCGCAGCGGACATCGCCGCCAGCGTCGAGCGCGGGGTCGGCGCGGGTGCTCTGGAGCCCGGTCAACTCCTGCCTCCCATGAGGGAATTGGCGCTGACGCTCGGTGTGAACGCCAATACGGTCGCCGCCGCCTACCGCACCCTGCGTGAGCGCGGGGTCATCGAGACGGACGGCCGGCGCGGCAGTCGCGTGCGGCCGCAGCCCGCCACGACCGCCCGCGGATCCCTCCGGGTGGACGCCCCCGCCGGGGTCCGGGACGTGAGCAACGGAAGCCCCGACCCCGCGCTGCTGCCGCCGCTCGGAGAGGCCTTCGCCGAGGTCGCGCGGTGGTACGCCGAACGGCCCGGGATGTACGGAGAGGCCCCCGTCGACGAGGAGTTCGGGCGCCTCGCGCGGGCCGCCTTCGACGCGGACGGCGTGCCCGCCGGGCCGGTCGGCGTCGCCTCGGGCTCCCTCGACGCCATCGAGCGGATGCTCGCCGTGCACCTCAGGCCCGGGGACGCCGTCGCCGTCGAGGACCCGGGCTGGGGCAGCCTCCTCGACCTCGTACCGGCGCTCGGGCTGCGGCCGGTGCCCGTCGCCGTCGACGACGAGGGGCCGCTGCCCGAGGAGGTCGAGCGGGCGATCCGCCGAGACGGGGCGCGGGCGGTCATCGTGACCGACCGCGCGCAGAACCCGACCGGGGCGTGCGTGACCGAGGCGCGGGCGGGGGAGCTGCGGCGGGTCCTCGCCGCGCACCCCGACGTCCTGCTCGTGGAGGACGACCACGGGCACGGCATCGTCGCGCAGCCACTCCACCCCCTCGCCGGGGTCACCGAACGCTGGGCGCTCGTGCGCTCGGTCGCGAAGGCGTACGGGCCGGACCTGCGGATCGCGGCCTTCACCGGGGACGCGGAGACCGTCGACCGGGTCCTCGGACGGCAGCGGCTCGGCCCCGGCTGGGTCAGCCGGCTGCTCCAGCGGACCGTCGCCCACCTCTGGGCCTCCGAGGCGGTCGACCCCGTCGCCGTCTCCCGTTCGTACGGGAAGCGACGCGACGGGCTGGTGAGGGCCCTCGCCCGGCGGGGCGTCGAGGCCCACGGGCGCAGCGGGATGAACGTCTGGGTGCCCGTCGCGGACGAGACCGGTGCGGTGTCGCGCCTCGTGGCCGAGGGCTGGGCCGTGGCGCCCGGCGCGCGCTTCCGGATGAGCGCGGGGCCCGCGGTGCGGGTCACCGTCTCCGGCCTCGCCGTCGGGGACGTCGAGGCCCTCGCCGAGGCCGTCGCGCGGGCGGCGGGGCCGGCGCCCGCGCGGAGTTACGGGTGAGCCCCGGTCGCCGTGTGCCCGGCCTGGGCTTCCGGGCCTGGACCCGCACCCTGTGCGCGCCGAACCGGTGATGCGGGGAGGCGCCGTGGGGCGGAGGCGCCCGCGAGGGTGCCGTTCCGTGTGCCCACCCTCCCCCGGAGGGGGGACCCCCAGCCCCGGCGGGACGCGTCCACACGCGACGGCGGTGCGGTACGGCGGGAAGTCCGGGTCTGGGTGAGGGCGGCTCCCGCGAGGACGATCACCGCGCCGACCGGGGTGTTCCAGGTGAGCTGCTCGTCGAGGACGGCCACGCCCGCCGCCGTGGCGATGACGGGGATGAAGTACGTGACCATGGCGGCCGTCGTCGGGCCGACCTCCGCCACCACGCCGTACTGCAGCAGCATCGCGTACCCGGTGCCGAGCGCGCCGAGCGCGATCACGGCGAGCAGCGGCACGACCTCCACCGACTCCGGCATCGAGGTGAACAGGGGCGTGACCAAGGCCAGTTGGAGCGTCGCGACGCCCACCTGCGAACCGGCGAGCGAGAGGTGAGAGACGCCCGTGTCGCTCAGCGTCCTGCGGACGTAGATCCAGCCCACCGCGTAGCTGAAGGAGGCCAGGAGGGCCAGCGCGGTGCCCGTCACGTCGAGCCCGGAGAAGCCCTGCCAGGCGCCGAGGACGGTCAGCACGCCGATGAAGCCGATCCCCAGGCCGGCCGCGCGGACCCGGGTCGGGCGGTCCTCGGAGAGGGCGACGAGCGAGAGCAGCATGCCCCACAGCGGCGTCGTCGCGTTGCAGATGCCCGCCAGGGTCGACGGAATCGTCAGCTCCGCGTACGCGAAGAGCGAGAACGGCAGGGCGTTGAGCAGGAAGGCGGCGACCGTCAGATGGCCCCAGACGCGGGCTCCGCGCGGCAGCCGGTCGCGCTTCACCACCATGGCGACCGCGAGCACCGCCGTACCGAACAGCAGACGCCCGAACGTCACCTGGAACGGAGCGAAGCCCTCCGTACCGACCTTGATGAAGAGGAAGCTGAACCCCCAGATGAGGGCCAGCACGCCGAAGCGGACGCGCCAGTCGAGCCGACGTGAGGTGCGGGCGGGGCGAGAGGGGGGAGCGGAGGGCGAAGGGGGTGCGGAGGGCGAGGCTGCGGGGCTCATGCACTCAGGGTGACGGGCCCCATCTCGTAGAACAAGCGAGAATTGGTCGACCCCTTCCCTTAGTATTGCTTACATGTTGAATCTGGAGCGCCTGCGCACCCTCGACGCCGTCGCCCGGCACGGTTCGGTCAGCGGCGCGGCCGACGGGCTGCACGTCACCACCTCGGCCGTCTCCCAGCAGCTCTCCAAGCTGGAGCGCGAGGTGGGACAGCAACTGCTCGCCAAGAACGGGCGCGGGGTGCGGCTCACCGACGCCGGGCTGCTCCTCGCCGAGCACGCCGCCCGCATCCTGTCCCAGGTCCAGATGGCCCAGGCCGACATCGAGGCCCAGCGGGGCCAGGTGGTGGGCGAGGTGCGGGCCGCCGCCTTCCCGACGGCCGCCCGGGGGCTCTTCCCGGCCGCGCTCGCCGCTCTGCGCGAGGGGCACCCGGACCTCCGCGTCCGGACGACCGAGCTGGAGCCCGAGCGGGGGGTGCGCGCGGTGCTGCGCGGCGACGCGGACCTCGCGCTCGTCCTGGACTGGAGCAACAAGCGGGCGCCGGTGCCGGGCGGCCTGGAGCGGGCGCACCTCCTGGACGACACGGCGGACGTGGCGCTGCCCGCCGGACACCGCCTGGCCGGGCGGGAGGCCGTGGACCTGGAGGACTTCGCCGACGAAGAGTGGGTGTCCTGGCCCGAGGGCGAGTTCTGCCACGACTGGCTGATGTTCACGCTGCGCTCGCAGGGCATCGAGCCGCGCATCGGGCACCTCGCGGGGGAGCATCACACGCAGCTCGCGCTCGTCGCGGCCGGCCTCGGCGTGTGCGTCACGCCCCGGCTCGGCCGCCCGGTGCCGGACGGGGTCGTCTTCGTGCCCGTACGCCAGAAGGTGCGGCGCCACATCTACGCCACCTGGCGCGCCGACGCGGGCCGCCGGCCCTCCGTGCGGGCGGTCGTCGCGGCCCTGCGGGCGGCGGCGGAGCCGCTCGGGAGCTGACGGGTGCCCCCCTCCGGGGTGGACGCGCGCTAGATCTTGCGGAAGTCCCAGGACGCGATGGCGTCCGGGGTCAGTCTCGCCCAGGCGTGGCGGCCGTCGTGCGGCATCGCGTCCAGCCCGAAGTTCTTGGCGGCGAAGAGCTGTTCGGGGGTTTCGAGCGCGGGGAGCGGTTCGCCGGTACGGGGAGCCTCGCCGACGAACTCGACGGTGCCCGACAGCTCGACACCCCGCAGCTCGCCGTACTCCTCGCCGTCGTCCACGACCACCGCGATCCTCGGATCGGCACGCATCTCCGACCAGCGGCGGCTGCGCGTCAGCGAGTACAGCCACAGCGACCTGCCGTCCCAGGCGAACCACAGCGCGCTCACGTGCGGACGGCCGTCGGCCGACACCGTCGCCACCCGGCAGGTGCGCTGTTCGGCGAGGAAGGAATCGAGCTCGGCCGGGGTCATCATGATCCTGCGGCCATGGCGCTGTGCGACGGTCATCGTCCGCACCCTTCTGGATTTCTGATGAGACGTCAGAAAGCATGGAGGGCCATCGGCGCGCAGGCAAGGGGAGACCATGGGTGAGAGTGTGAGAGAGCGGCTCGGGGAGTGGATCCGTCCGGACGGCGGAGTCGTGCTGCTCACCGTCGAATGCCAGCGGGGGGTCGTCGGCGTGGAGAGCGCGTTGCCCGAACTCGCCGCAGTGGCACGCTCGTCGGGCGCCCTGCGGAACGTGGCGCGGCTCGTGGCCGCCGCGCACGAGGCCGACGTGCAGGTGATCCACGCCGTGGCCGAGCGGCGCCCCGACGGGCGCGGCGCCAACACCAACGCGCGGCTCTTCCGGGCCGCCGCCCGCCTGCCGGTGCAGCAGCACAGCGGCAGTACGGCCGTGCGGATCGCCGAACCGATCGAGGTCGCGGACGAGGACATCGTGGTCCGGCGCCTGCACGGGCTCTCGCCGCTCGCGGGCACGGACGTCGACGCGCTCCTGCGCAACCTCGGCTGCCGGACGCTGATCGTCACCGGCGTCTCCGCCAATGTGGCCGTGCCCAACGCGGTCTTCGACGCCGTGAACCTCGGCTACACGGTCGTCGTGCCCGGGGACGCGATCGCGGGGGTGCCGGCCGAGTACACCCCCGCGATGATCCGGAACACCCTCGCGCTCGTCGCCACGATCACGACGACGGACGAGGTGCTGGGCTGCTGGAAGGCCCCCAGGCGCGCCAGGAGGGCCGACGGCACCTCCCGCGGGCCCGCCGGAGGTGCCGTCAGCCGAAGCTGATCTCGTCACCCACCACCTGGATCGGCGTCGGCGGCAGAGGGGAGGTCGCCGGGCCGGACTTCACGCTGCCGTCCGAGATGTCGAAGTGGCTCTGGTGGCACGGGCACACGATCACGCCGTCCTTGACGCCGCTGACGGCGCAGCCCACGTGGGTGCACTTGGACGAGAAGGCCTTGAACTCGCCGGCCTTCGGCTGGGTGATCACCAGGCCCTGACCGGCGATGACCTTGCCGCCGCCGACCGGGATGTCCCCCGTTCGCGCGAGGGTGGCGCCCGCCTGCTGCTCCGTGCCCTTGTCCTCGGTGCCGCCGCCCCCGCAGGCCGCGAGCGCCGCCGCCAGGCCCGCGGCACCCGCCGCCGAGACCACCGTCCTGCGTGCCACTCCGCTCATGTGCTGCCCCTCTTCCCGTCACGCACTGGTGTGTTGGCACCCGACGGTACGGGTGCGACCTGTGTTCCGTTCACAGGATTGCCCCTTCGGAAGCCTTACAGTTCTTAGTAGAGTGTCGGAACATGGACACAGTGCGGTGAAAGTGTCAACGGTCAGCGCCCACCATGTACGGGCCGTACTGCTGGGAGGCGAGCGGCGGGGAGTCGCCCCCGCGCCGCTCCTCGCCAGGGCGGGACTGCCCTCCGACCTGCTCGGGGACGCCCATGCCAGGGTGCCGGCGGAACAGTTCGGACAGCTCGTGAGGCTGCTGTGGGCCATCCTCGACGACGAGTTGATCGGCTTCGGCGATGCGCCCAGCAAGGTCGGGACCTTCGCGATGATGGGCCATGCCGTGGTCCACGGCAGCCGTGACCTGCGCGAGGCGCTCCGGCGCAGCCAGGCCTTCTACTCCCTCTTCCCGTCCGGTCCGCGCTTCCGGCTCGTCGAACCGGAAGCGCGGACCGAGCCGGGCGGAGGCGACGAGGCCCGCATGGAGTTCGACGTCACCGGGTACGACGACCCTCTCCACTTCGGCGCGGAGTCCACCGTGCTCGTCGCCCACCGCTTCGCCGGCTGGCTCATCCGCCGCCGGATCGGCCTGCGGCGCGTCGAGTTCGCCTACCCCGAGCCCCGGCACGCCCAGGAGTACGCCCTCCTGTTCGGGGCGCCCTGCGTCTTCGGCGCCCGGCGGACGGCGGCCGTCTTCGACCGGGCCGACCTCGACGAACCCGTCCTGCGGGACGCGGCGGCCCTCAGGGCCTTCCTCCGCCGGGCCCCCGTCGACGTGTTCGTCTGCGCCGACTACGGCAGTACGGTGACCGGCCGCGTACGGCACCTGATGGGGAGGGCCCTGCCGGCGGGGCCGGTGCCGACGCCCGAGGAACTCGCCGACCGGCTGTCCGTCAGCCCGCAGACCCTCCGCCGCCGACTGGCCGCCGAGGGAACCACGTACCAACGGCTGCGCGACCAGGTGCGCCGCGACCACGCCATCGCCGAACTCGCCGGCGGCCGCGTGTCCATCGAACTGCTCTCGCGGCAGCTCGGCTTCTCGGAACCCAGCGCGTTCCACCGGGCGTTCCGGCGCTGGACCGGCGAGACGCCCCGGGCCTACCGGGCCCGCGGTGGGTGAAGACGGTCAACAACCGTGAGCGGTACGGTCACAGCCGCCGTCCGTCGCCGGGCCTACCGTCCCGCCATGACCGAAATCGAACGGTCCGGCGCCGCCCGGCCCCCGGACCCCACCGGCCACCGGTGAACGCGCGCCGGGCGGCCGGTGCCGTCCTCGGTACGGGCGTCCTGCTCTGCCTCCTCGCGGCCCTGGCCGTCACGTCCCTGAGCGTCCGCGTCGACGGCACCAGCATGGCCCCGACCCTCCAGGAAGGGGACCGCGTGCTCGTCGCGCCGAGTTCGGCGGGCAAGGCGCGCCGCTTCGACGTCGTCCTGCTCCGGGCGACCGGCCGGGACGCGCTGCTCGTCAAGCGGGTGATCGGGCTGCCGGGCGACCGGGTCGCCATCGCCTCCACGCCCGAACGGCCCTTCGAGGTCCTCCTGCAGGAGCGGGGCCGGGGGCCCGTCCACCGGGTGGTGGCCCCGCAGTGGACCGCACAGGTGCACCGTACGGGCGCGTGCTGCGCCCCGGACGGGACGAGGTCGGCGCGGGCGGAGCTGCGGACCGTGCCCGAGGGCGCGTTCTTCTACCTGGGGGACAACCCTGACCTCTCGGACGACTCCCGGGCGTACGGCTGGGGGGAACTCGGCCGCGTCGAGGGGCGGGTCGGCCTGCGGGCCTTCCCCGTCTCGGCCTCGCCGGGTCTCGGCAACCGGCCCGTCCTGGAGCGATGGCAGGGCTTGGGGCGGGGGGTGGTGAAGGGGGCGGGTCCGTGAGCCGGCCTACCTGGTGGTGGGTGCGAGGTTCTCCTGGCCGGTGCTCAGCGCGACCCGTACCACCGTGTCCGCGACGCGGCGGGCCGACTCCTCGGGCGAGGCCGTGGACTGGACGATGTGGCTGGCCGTCAGCCGGACCGCCGCGTCCACGGCCAGCTCGCGCGCGACCGGGTCCACGCCCGGCCAGGCCTCCGAGACGTACGCGTCGGCCATCGCCGTCGCGGTCTCGAACGCGGCCGCGGACCGGGTCGTGAGGTAGGGGAGGAGGCCGTCCTCGCCGGTGCTCGTCAGGACCGCCCTGACCAGGGGATTCCGCCCGGCCAGCGTGAGGGTGAAGCCGACGGCCGCCTCGACGGCGGCGCGCAGGTCGTCCCGGTGCGCGTCCAGGCCCTGCTGGATCCCGAGGAGGCAGCGCTCCAGTTCGCGCCGGAACAGGGCCTCGCCGACCGCCTCCTTGGAGGGGAACTCCGAGTACAGCGTCTGCCGGCTGACGCCCACGGCGCTTGCGAGGTGTGCCATCCGCAGCTTGTCGAAGCCGCGGTCCGCGACCGCCTCGTACGCGGCGTCCAGGAGGCGTTCGCGCAGCAGTGTCCGGACCGTCTCCCTGAACCGTGCCATCCGGTCAGCCTAGTCCAGCCGGAATTTCCCCTCGAAGTGTCCAGAGTATTGACACTTCTTCTGTGACTGTCCAATTCTCGAACAGGTAGCTGCGAAGTGTCACCCGTCTCCGGTCTTCCGGCCGTGGGGCGCACGGCTGCCGGGTTCACATCCCCCGTGCCGACGGCGCGGGACGACGGTGGGAGTTCACATGCAGGAAGAGAACAGAGGCGTCACCCGCTGGCGCAGATCGGCGTTCCTGGCTCTGCCCGCGACCGCGGCCGTGGCGGCCATGGCCACGGCGATGGTCCAGGGCGCGCTCGCCGCGAACCTCTCGCTGACGAGCGTCCCCTTCACCCTCAGCTCGAAGACCGTCGCCGCTCCGCAGGGCATCGGCGCGGTCATGCACACCATCGACGCCGGCGGGGCCAAGGGCGCCGCCGAGGTCGGCATCGCCAAGGCCGGCCTCGACGGCATCTGCGTCCACGCCGTCCAGTCCGTCAACCTCCCGGTCATCGGCAGCCTCGGCACCTGGTCGCTCAACATCTCCTCACCGGCGGCGGCGACCCCGCTCACGAGCGACCAGCTCGTCGCCGGCGCCGGGCTCCAGGCGAACAAACTGGTCCTCGACGCCCAGTCGCTCAAGGCGGCCACCGCCACGCTCAACGCGAGCGACGCCACCCCGAACGTGATCGGCGCCGCCGCCGACGGCGCCGGGATCAAGGGCACCGGCATCAACGACGGCACCCCGGGGCAGTTCGGCCTGGACGCCACCGGCGGCCGGACCGACATCAAGAACCTCAACGCCGACGCCAACGGCGCGACGATCTCCGGCGCGATCACCCTGCCGGACCTCGCCATCGCGGTCGCCCACGGCGACAAGCCCTGCTGAGTCCGGCCCGAGTCCGGTCTGAACCCGGTCTGAACCCGGCCTGAACCCGGGCCGAATCCGGCCTTCGTCCGGCCTGACACCGCCGGGGATCCGCGTCCCTCGGGGCGCGGATCCCCGGCACCCTCCTCTCCGCCCCACCTGACCCCCGACTGCGAGGGCCCATGACCGCCGATCCGCCGCCCGAGCCGACCGGAGCCCCGGCTCCCGTCCCCACTGCCTCCGGCCCCGCCGCCCGTGGCGCGCGCCGGGCCTTTCGTCGCTGGCGCCGTACCCGGCCGTTCTGGGCGGCCCTCTGGACCGGAGCCGGAGGCTTCGTCATCTTCTTCCTGCCGATGGCACCGCTCGGCAAGATCCTCCAGGTCGGCGTCGGCGGCATCGCGGGCATGGCAGGAGGCGTCGTCCTCATGGCGATGGCCCTGCTGATCCTGCTGCTCCCCGGTCAGCGCCACACCGCCGGTGTCATCGCCGTGATCGCGGGCGTCGCCTCCTTCCCGCTCTCGAACCTCGGCGGGCTCTTCCTCGGCATGTTCCTGTCCGTCCTCGGCGGCTCCATGGCCTTCGCCTGGCTGCCCGAGAAGCCCGCCCGGAAGCGCGGGGGCCTCCTCCGCCGTACGCGGCCGGGCGCCGGAACGCCCGTACCCTCACCCTCCGAATCCGTTGGGAGCGGATCCGTATGAACCACCTGACGACCCGACTCGGCCCGTCCGTCGGCCGGGTACGTGCGCGAAGCACCCGCGCCGCCACGGAGTGGAACGCCCGGATGCTCGCCGAGGCCTCCGACGGGACCCGGCGCGGCACCCGTTGGGGGCGCGGCGCCCTGGCCCTCGTGCCCTCGGCCCTCGCCGTCGGCCTGCTGGGCACCGCGCTGGCGCAGGGCGCGCTCGCCGCCAACTTCAGCGTCACCGGGCAGCCCTTCACCCTGACCTCCAACGGGGTCGAGGGCTCCGGCTTCGGTGCCATCGTCAACACCCCGGCCGTCGGGCGCCCGGACGGCACCACGACCACCGACACCGCGATGGCGCGCGTCGGATTCGCGAGCGCCGGGCTCGCCGGACTGTGCGGCATCGTCCACCAGACGATCGCGGGAGTCCCGTACTCGCTGCTCCTGACGGGCGGCCAGAAGGTGACGGCCGCACCGCCCGGCACGTTCACCACCGACATCGACGCGTCGAACCTCTACATCCAGGCCACCGAACTGCAGGCGTACGGGCCGACCACCCTCCAGAACGCGGTGCTCGGCCAGTCCGCCGACCAGGTCACCGTCGCAGGGAAGCCGCTCACGGGGGCGCTGCCCGGCGGCTTCGGGCTCGGCTCGGCGGGCGGCGAGGGCGGCAGCTCGATCACCCTGCACGGGCTGAACGCGACCGCGTACGACGCCGAGATGGCGGGGGCGCTCGTGCTGCCCGACCTGAAGATCAGGGTCGTCGCGGGATCGGCCACGGCGTGCTGACCGGGGCGGGCGGTGCGGTCCGGGCGGCCCGGGCGGTTCGGGAGCGGGACGGCCGGTGGGTCCGGTGGGTCCGGTGGTTCCGGGCCTTTCGGCGGACCCGGCCGTTCTGGGGAGGCCTGTGGCTGATCGCCGGCGGGTGGACCGTCCTCAAGTTCTCCCTCAGCTCCCTCCAGTTGATCGTGAGCACGGGCTTCGGGGGAGTGGCCGGCTACCTCGTCGGCGGCGGCATGATCCTCTGCGGTCTGATCCCCCTGGCCCTCCCCGGCCAGCGCTACACCTTCGGGCTCATCGGCGTGGTCCTCGCGGTCGTCTCCCTCGTCGTCTCCAACCTCGGCGGGTTCCTCGTCGGCATGGCGCTCGGCGTCCTCGGCGGTTCGATGACGGTCGGCTGGGGCGCCAAGCGCCCGCGCCGCGAGGCGGTGGAAGGATGACGCGCCGCGTACCGTCCAAGCTCCTCGCCGTGACCACCGCCCTCCTCCTCGCCGTGGCCACGGCCGTCTGGTCCGGGCAGCCGAGCAGCGCCACCGGCAGGACCGCGGCCGCGCCCGAGCCGCTGGGCGTGCCCTTCCTGCCCGCGCCGGACCCGCTGCACGTCACCATCGCGAGCATGGTCGCCGTCTCGATGACCGTCGACAGGAACGTCACCATCCGGCTCTCCGACGGCACGACCAGGACCACGACCCAGTACACCTTCACCAAGCTCAAGATCCGCTCGCACATGAACGTCACCCAGCGGGCCGCCGGGCACACCGTCGCCATCGACGTGCCCAATGAGGGTTCCCTCGGCGGCTACGACAGTGCGGGGAAGCCCGAGACGACCACGATGTGGGGGAACATCACCAACCTCTGCGTCCGGGTCCTCGTCAAGATCTGCGGGGTGCAGGGGCTGCTCGACTTCTTCGGCTCCCTCATCCCCCTCACCGCCGGGGCCGAGGACTTCGTCGGGGACATCTACGCCATCCGTACGGTCGACGACCGCGCCGCCCTCGATTCCACCGACAACCCCGTCCACCTCCCCGGGACCATCACGGTGACCGTCCCGTGAGCTCCGACCGCCGCCGGCCCTTCCCGGAAGGGCGTACCCACTGGCGCCGTTCGCTCGCCGTCGCCGGGCCGGCGCTCCTGGTGGCGGCCGGTCTCGGGTCCGCGATGGCGAGCGGCGCGCTCGCCGTCGGCCTCCGGATCCAGGACCGCCCCGTCGACTTCACGACCAGCAGTCTGTACGGGACGCAGTACGGCGCCGCGGTCGTCGACCAGGCCGTCGTCCGGCCCGACGGCACCACAGGCACCGTCCGGGTGCTCCGCATGGGCTTCGCGGACGGCGTGATCAACGGCCTGTGCCTCAGCCAGCGCCAGCAGATCGCGGGAGCCACGTACACGCTCATGCTCACCCTCGGCGACGACAACCCCCGCTCCTGGGAGATCCGGACGAAGAACACCGTCCTCGACCTGCGCAGCGCCACCGGGGTCCTCGACATGGACGGCATCGTCGACCTCAACGTCAACGGCGCCGACGTGAAGACGGTCAAGGACGCGACGGGGGCGTACGTCGTCAACCCGCTGGACAGCCCGCAGCACCGCTTCGGCATCCAGGCGCGCTACGCCAAGTTCGACCGGATCGTCGGCACCGCCCAGGACTTCCAGATCCCGGGCCTCCTCACGACCCCGAAACTCGCCCTCTCCGTCCGACCGGGCACGGTCGCCTGCCCCGCTCCACCCGGGCCCGTCGGTACACCGGGGACACCGTGATGGCAGACTGCGGCCCTCACGGTCGACTCCTGGAGGTACCCCATGGCGTGGCGGCGATCCGGACACGCGCTCCGCACGAGCAGCGCGGGTTCCCGGTGACCCCGGGGACCGGCTGCCGCGCGAGGCCGACCGAGCCCGGCACCCTGCTCGTCCGCAGCGCACCGGCGGTTCCCGCCGCGGCGGTCCTGCTGCTCCACGGCGGCCGTGCCGACGGGCCGGAGCCGCCCCCCGCCCTCAACCTGCCCGCGCTGCGCATGCGGCCCTTCGTCGGCGCCGTGACCCGCGCGGTCCGGGGCCGGGACGTGCTGGTCGCCGAGGTGCGCTACCGCCACCGGGGCTGGAACGGCCCGCGCGCCGACGCCGCCAGGGACGCCGAGGCCGCCCTCGTACGGCTCAGGGAACGGGTCGGTCCCGTGCCCGTCGTGCTCCTGGGCCACTCCATGGGCGGTCGCGCCGCGCTCAGCGCCGCCGGCGACCCGGCCGTCCGCGGTGTGGTCGCCCTCGCGCCCTGGTGCCCCACCGGCGAGCCCGTCGACCACCTCGGCGGCCGCCGGCTCTACCTCCTTCACGACGAGACCGACCGTGTCACCTCGGCGCGCGAGTCCTGGGACTTCGTCCGCAGGGCGCGGGCGGCGGGCGCGGACGCGGCGGGCATCCCGATGCCGACGGGCGGCCACGCCATGCTCCGGGGCGCCGGCTTCTGGCACCGGCGCGCGGCGGAACTCACGGCGGCGCTGCTCTCGCACGGCTGAGGCCGCAGGACCTCCTCTAGGAGGCGAGCAGGCCCGCGCAGGCCTCGTACGTGGCGCGGTGCACCGCCCGCGCGAGCCGTGCGCCCCAGAGCGACCTCGGCCCGGCGAACGGCTCGGCCGCCGTACCCGTGCCGTTTCCGTCCGGCGAGGGCGCGGCCACGCAGACGGCGTCCGTCGGGGTGCCAGAGGCGTCCGCGCCGAGTTCGACGAGGGCCTGCACCTTCGCCTCGGTGGCGGTGGCGACCGCGTTGACGAGGGCGGCGTCCGTGAGCGGCACGGGCAGCGACACGATGATGTTGATCGTCCCGGGGCGCGGGGCGGCGACACCGCCGGGCCCCGGCACGGCCGCCCAGCCCCGTACCCCGATCCCGGCCGTGACCACGGCCTCGGCGCCGTCGTCCGCCGCGTACCGCCGGTCCCCGACCGAGGCCGCCGTCATGAGCCCCACCCCGGGCCCTGCCAGGCCGGCCCCGGAGGCCAGCGCGCCGAGGTGGGCGACGGGGTCGAGACGGTCGTAGCCGGGCGGGACCTGAGCGTTCAGGACCCACGCCCGCTCCCCGATGCCCCCGCCCAGGACGGCGCTCGACACCATCCGTACGCCGGGTCCCGGGGCCCACACCAGGAGGGGCCACGCGCGGCCCTGTTCGGTGTGGGCGAGCAGGGTGGCGTCGGCCAGGGACGGGCTCGCGAGGCGGGAGGCGTCGGCCGGCGACGGGCTCGCGAGGAGGGTTCGGGGAAGCACCCCCACACCCTAGGAGGTGCCCCGCCGGTCACCTCGACAGGGCCGCCAGTGCCTCCCGGGCCAGGGCGACGGGGTCTCCGGTCGGTGCCGTCGCGTACGGCTCGTGGCCGCGTGCCCAGGCGTCGTCCCTCGCGAACCAGTCGATGGGCTGCGGATCCGTGCGGTTCGTCAGCGCGGTGTCGAGACTCGCGAAGTACGCGGCCCAGCGCGGCGCGTACACGTCCTGGACGAGACCGGCCCATTCGCGGTTGGCGTAGTCGTGCAGACCGCCCGCCTCGCTCGGCACCCGGCCGCCCCACGTGGTGAGGATCGAGCGGGCGTCGTACTCCAGCCGGTCGCGCTCGGCGCGGTCGGTCCCCCAGGCGCGGGCGTCGGCGAGCCACGGACCGAGCAGGAACCGCCGGTCGGAGGCGACGAGCCGGCCGAGCAGCTCCAGCTGGGCGTTCCACTCGGCCACCAGCTCCCGGAACCGAGCTGTGTCCTTGGCCTCGTACGCCGTCCTGATACGCGGCAACAGGACGCGGCCGCGGTTGGTGAGCGCCTGCCGTGCCACGTCCACGAGGTCGAAGCGGTAGGCATCCGTGGTCCGCAGCCCGGGCGCCACCCGGAGCAGTTCGGCGAGCGCGCGCTCCACGGTGGCGGCGTCGTAGCGCATGGCGGCCGGGCTCCAGCGTGCCGCCCTGGCCGCCGTCAGGCTGGGCCGCGCGGCGAGGAGGCCGTCCTGCGGCTCGCTCCACGTGCCGGACGGCGTGCTGTACGGGCCGCGGCGCAACTGCTCCCACGCGGCGGCGGCGTGACGGTCGGCACCGCCGTACCGCCGGGCGGCGTACTCCGCGAACCACGCCCGGTGGTCGACGGGGCCCGGCTGCCAGGCGAGCTCGGTGAACAGGTCGAACGCGGCGGGGTTCCCGCCGGTGCCCTCCGGGAGGTAGGCGATGCCGCGCAGCGAGCTGCCGGGCGCGGTCAGCCACGCGTGGAAACGGCCGCCCCACACAGCGGTGTTGGCGCCCAGGCTGGTGTGGCCGCCGAAGTTGCCGATCGAGCCGAACGCGTACGGCGTACCACCCCACTCGGTGTCGCGGTCGAGACCGTCGTAGCGGTCGGAGAGGCCGTCGACGACGAGGACCCGCCGGCGGTCCACACCGCTCAGCAGAGCCGGGGAGGGGTTGCGCTGCCAGCCGAGCATGACCCAGGTGGCGCCGGGGTGCGCGGCCTCCAGCGCACGCTGGACGGCCCCGGCGGCTCCCGCCACGTCGACGGGCCCCGCGGTGCCGCCCTCGTGCAGGAGGTCCATCTTGAACATGTCGGTGTCCCCGAACCGCCGCTGCTGGACCCGGTAGTACGTCGCGGCCAGCCGATCGAAGACCGGTCCGGTCGGGTCCAGCCAGTCCGGCCGGGCGAATCCCACCCACTTGCCCTGAGGCACCGTGACCGCGCCCGGGTTCCGGGCGGTGAAGCCCGGCGGGACCGTGCCGAAGAAGCCCGGCAGCACCGGGGTCATCCCCAGTGAGCGCAGGTGTTCCGCGATCCTGCTCCCCAGCGTCGCGCGGGCCTCGATCAGCTGCTCCGAGACCGGTCCCGCGAAGCCCGACATGTTCTGCAGCAGCCACCAGCCCTGATGGGCCGGGGCCGGGATCCAGTCGCGCAACTCGGCCGCGCTGTAGCCGAACCGCTGGAGAGCGAGGTAGTACGCGTACTCGGCGCCCGTCGGTACGAAGACCTCGTTCACGCCGTGCAGCGCCATCAGGTCGATGTCGTGCCGGTACGAGTCGAAGTCGCGGTACGCGCCGGAGTACCCCTCGTCGGTGTCGTTCAGGGCGTAGCGGTGCGGCACGGCCGCCTTGCGGGTGACGGTGCCGGTGACCTCGGGGAGGGTGGAGGGCAGGCGGCCGAGGCTGTCGCCCGGCCATCCGATGTCGACGCCCGCGACCCGCTCCAGGTACCAGCCGACTCCGGTGAGGAGGGTGGCGGGCGAGGTGCCCCGTACCCGGATCGCTCCGGCCGTCCCGGAGACGGAGAAGTAGTCGCCGGAGGCGGCCTCCTCGACCGGGATCAGCTCGAACTGCCCCGCCACGGAAGGCAGGAGACGCTTCAGGACGGCCCGGGCGGGCGCGGGATCGAAGGGGGACGCGGGGGGTGCTCCGGGGGCGGGGGTGGGTGCTGACGCTGGTGTGGGTGCGGCCGGTGTGGCGGACGGGGAGGCCGCGACCAGGATGGCGAGTGCCGCGATGACGAGGGCGGGACGGCATCGAAGGATCAGACGACTGGTCATCCGGCTCCTGATCGGGGTGGGCCCCCTGCGCCGAGGAGGCGGTCGAAGAAGGCGAAGGGCACGAAAGCGTGGCTCATTGTGGGGTGTTCCGTGGTGCCGCGGAGGTAGGCGGAGCCGTGGACCGGCCGGTGCTCATCCTGGCGGGCGCGCGCCGATAGTGGCCCCGGCTGCCCGGACAGCCGAGGCGTAGGCCGGGGAAGGTCCACAGAAACACATGCCCGGGCAGGCTCGGCGCATGCCCGGGCCGGCTGTGCTCGGGGATCAGTCGGAGAGGTTCCGGTGGAGGGCGTCGAGGCCGTCGCGGTAGATGCCCGCGAACAGGGCTTCGGCCTCGGCGTCCGTGACGCCGTCGGGGGTGAACCGGCCGGACCACTGGACCTCGGCGATGTCGTCCCGGCCGGTGATCCGGTGGACGCGCAGGGTGGAGACGTATCCCGTGACCGGGAACGGTGCTTCGAGGATGGCGTAGCTGTAGTGGCGTTCGGCTTCGTCGAAGGCGACCAGGCGCTCGATGATGACGTCACCGTCGGGGTTGGTCAGGCGGCGGACCCGGCCGCCTTCGAGAGCGGTGCTCTGGGGGATGTAGGGCAGCCAGTCCGGGAGGGCGTCGAAGCCGCCGATGAGCTTCCAGACCCGCTGGGGGGAGGCGGGGACGACGCGGGAGACGGATGTGGAGGCCATGGTGATCGCTTCTCCGAGGGGGTGGGGTGGGGGTGCGGGGTGTCGGGTCAGGCGTTGCCGGGGAGCGGGGCGGACTTGCCGACCAGGCCCGCGGCGCGGAGGTCCGTCCAGAACACGGCGGGGACCGGCTCGGTGAGCGCGGCGGTGTCCTCGGCGATACGGCTCGGGCGCGTGGCGCCGGGGATGACCGCGGCGGCGGCCGGGTGGGCCAGGGAGAACTGCAGCGCGGCGGCCTTGATGCTCACGCCGTGCTTCCCGGCCAGGGCCTTGAGCCTGTCGACCCGCTCGATGATCTCGGCGGGGGCCTTCTGGTACTCGAAGTGGGTGCCGCCGGCGAGGATGCCGGAGCTGTACGGACCGCCGACGACCATGTCGACGTTCTGCTCCTGGGCCATGGGGAGCAGGCGGGTCAGGGCGTGCTCGTGGTCGAGGAGGGTGTAGCGGCCGGCGAGGAGGAAGCCGTCGGGCCGCGGCTCGTCGAGGGCGAGGGTCAGCTCGATGGGCTCGGTCCTGTTGACGCCCAGGCCCCAGGCCTTGATGACGCCCTCGTCCCGCAGCCGGGACAGCACGCGGAAGGCGCCGGTGCGGGCCTCCTCGAACTTCCGGAGCCACTGGTCGCCGTGGAAGTCCTGGGCGATGTCGTGGACCCAGACGATGTCGAGGCGGTCGGTGCCCAGGCGCTTCAGACTGTCCTCGACGGAGCGCTCGGTGGCCTCGGCGGTCCACTCATGGACGATCCTGTTCGGGTTGCCGTGCTCGAACAGGCCGCCCTTCTCGCCCAGTTCGCGCGCGGTGGTCTCGTGTTCGTCGAGGATGACCCGGCCGACCTTGGTGGACAGGACGTACGCGTCGCGCGGCTTGGTGGCCAGGACCTCGCCGAGGCGGGTCTCGGCGAGACCGGCGCCGTAGAAGGGGGCTGTGTCGTAGAAGCGGATGCCGTGGCTCCAGGCGGCCTCGACGGTGGCGCGGGCCTCCTCGTCGGGGATCGCGCGGAACATGTTGCCGAGCGGGGCGGTGCCGAAGCCGAGACGGCCGGGAAGGAATTCCTTGAGCGACATGACAGTGCCTTTGCGGGGGTGCGGGGTGGGGTGGGCGTGGGGGACGCGGGTGCGGGTCAGTTGAGCTCGTCGGGGTGCGGGCCGGTGCGCAGACCGCGGTCGAGCGTGGCCACGGTGCCCATCTCCTCGTCCGTGAGGGCGAAGTCGAAGACCTCGAAGTTCTCGCGGATCCGGGCCGGGGTCACCGACTTGGGGATGACGATGTTGCCCAGCTGGAGGTGCCAGCGCAGGGCGACCTGGGCGGGGGACTTGCCGTACCGGGCGGCCAGCTCACCGATGACCCGGTCGTCGAGGACCGCGCCCTGGGCGAGCGGGCTCCATGCCTCGGTGGCGATGCCGTGCTCGGCGTGGAACGCGCGAAGCTCGGCCTGCTGCAGTCCGGGGTGCAGCTCGACCTGATTCACGGCGGGGACCAGCTTCGCGCCGTCCGCCAGCCGCGTGAGGTGGCCGGGCTGGAAGTTGGAGACGCCGGCCGCGCGGATCCGGCCCTCCTCGGCGAGGCGCTCCAGGGCGCGCCAGGAGTCGCGGTACAGGTCGCGGGCGGGGGCCGGCCAGTGGATCAGGTACAGGTCGGTGTAGTCGAGGCCGAGCTTGGCGAGGCCGGCGTCGAAGGCGCGCAGGGTGGCGTCGTACCCCTGGTCGGCGTTCCACAGCTTCGTGGTGACGAACAGCTCCTCGCGGGGCAGCCCGGAGGCGGCGAGCGCGCGGCCGACGCCGGTCTCGTTGCCGTAGATCGCGGCGGTGTCGATGCTGCGGTAGCCGGTCTCGAGCGCGGTGGTGACGGCGGCGGCGGTCTCGTCGTCGGGGACCTGGAAGACGCCGAAGCCGAGCTGGGGGATCTCGACGCCGTTGTTGAGCGTGACGGTGGGGACGGTGGGGGTGGCGGAGGGGGCCATGGTGTGCGGGGCTTCCTTCACGTGGTGCGGGGGGTGGGGTGGGACGGGTGGTGCCGGGCATCGTCATCGGGACAGGTCCGCGAGCGCGGTGGCGGCGAAGCCGTGGTCCTGCTCGGGAGCGCCGCCGCCGACGCCGATCGCCCCGATCAGCCGGCCGTCGCGGTGGACGGGGATGCCGCCGGCGATGAACAGGAGCGGCCGGTCGAGCGCGGTGGGCAGGGAGTGGAACGGCCCGTCGGGCTTGACCAGGTCGACCAGGTCGGCGGTCGGGGCGTTCAGCTGGAGCGCGGTGTAGGCCTTGCGGGTGCTGGTCTCGCCGGAGATCAGGACCGACCGGTCGTCGCGACGGAAGGCGAGCAGGTGCCCGCCGGCGTCCAGGACGGTGACGCTGACGGAGACCCCGGCCGCCTCGGCGGCGCGACGGGCGGAGGTGATCAGGACTTCGGCGTCGGCGGTCGTCAGCGGGGCGACGGCGGTGACGGCCGTGGCTGCGGTGGCGGTGGTGGTCATGGTGCTTCTCCTGGGATCGAGGGGAGGGGGAGGGGGAGCGGGTGGGGGCGTCAGTGGTGCACGGGGATGCGGGCTGTGTCGGCGGCGACACTGGTCTCGTCCGGCGCCGCTGCCGGGGCCGGGGCGCGGCGCTCCAGGGCGGCGGACCAGAAGGCGAGGCCGAGTGCCGCGGCGGCGAGGACGGCGCCGACCCAGTTCGGGGAGGTGTAACCGAAGCCGGAGGCGATGACGAGGCCGCCGAGCCAGGCGGCGAGCGCGTTGCCGAGGTTGAAGGCGCCGATGTTGACGGCGGAGGCCAGCGTCGGAGCGCCGTGCGCCTGGTCGAGGACCCGCTTCTGCAGCGGCGGCACGGTGGCGAAGCCGAGCGCCCCGACGAGCAGGATGGCGATCGCGGCGAGGACCTTCTGGTGGGCGAAGACGGTGAACAGCGCGAGCACGACCGTGAGCCCGCCGAGGGTGGTGTACAGCAGGGGCATCAGGGCGCGGTCGGCGTACCGGCCGCCGATCAGGTTGCCGAGGAACATGCCGACGCCGAAGAGGACGAGCAGCCAGGTCACGGCGCCCTCGGAGTAGCCGGCGACCTCGGTCATCATCGGGGCGATGTAGGTGATCGCGGCGAAGACGCCACCGAAGCCGAGCACGGTCATCGCCATCGCGAGCAGCACCTGCGGGTTGCGGAAGGCGGTCAGCTCCCGGCGCAGTCGGGCGCCCTCGGGGCGCGGCGTGGCGGGAACGAGCTTGGCGATGCCGAAGAGCCCGACGACGCCGAGCGCGGCGACGATCGCGAAGGTGGTGCGCCAGCCGACCGCCTGCCCGATGAAGGTGCCCAGCGGCACGCCCACGATGTTGGCGACGGTGAGCCCGGTGAACATGGTCGCGATGGCGCCGGCCTTCTTGTCCGGGGCGACCAGCTCGGCAGCGACGACGGACCCGATGCCGAAGAACGCGCCGTGGGCGAGCGAGGCGACGACCCGGCCGGTCAGCATCAGCCCGAAGCTCGGGGCGACGGCGGAGAGGATGTTGCCGAGGACGAACAGGCCCATGAGCAGCATGAGCATCCGCTTACGGCTGGCCTTGTTGCCGAGCACCGTGAGCAGGGGCGCGCCGACGACGACGCCGAGCGCGTAGCCGGTGACGAGCAGGCCGGCGGTCGGGATGGTGACGCCGTAGTCGGCGGCGATCTCGGGCAGCAGCCCCATGATCACGAATTCGGTGGTGCCGATTCCGAAGGCCCCGACGGCCAGGGCGAGGAGTGCGAGCGGCATGGCTCAACCCTTCCGAAATTGCTTGAGTGAGCTCTTTACGTGCCTTCACAATAGTTGCATGCGCGCTATAAGTGCAAGCGCTGGCAATCCGTGCGCTCGGGATGGTGGTGGCTGCAGGTGAGTCCGGCCCAGGTGTGATGCCGGCTGCTCGGTCGTGCTGCGGGCAGAGGGGGAAGGTCGTCGTCGGCATCGCCTCTGCGCGGGCTTCGGCGGCGCCGTCGGTGATCGCTCGGTGCGTGGCGAGGTTCCGTGCGTCGTCGGCGTTTCGTATGTCTGCCTTCTGGCACTCTGTTCGCGCATGGGGGTATGTCATGCGAACAGTCGATAAGGGGTATTCGTGAATGCGGAGAACCGAAGCCGGACGGTGAGGGCCGCCGTCGGCGTCTCGGCCGTGGCGCTTCTGCTGCTGACGGGGTGTGAGGTGCCCGGTGTCCACCGGCCGGCCCGCCCCGCCACGGGCGGTCCGTTCACGTTCTACGTGAGCCGCGACGGTGACGACAGGAACGACGGAATGTCGCCGGCGGCGGCGTGGCGGACCCTCGACCACGCGAACACCGTGCGGTTCCGGCCGGGCGACCGTCTCCGGCTCAAGGGCGGCGAGCGGTTCGCCGGCAGCATCACCCTGGACGAGGACGAGGCGGGCAGCGCCACGAAGCCGGTCGTGATCGAGTCGTACGGCGCCGGGCGCGCGACGATCGCCCCGCGCGGGACGTCGGGCATCACCGTGCGCGACACCGCCGGCGTGGAGGTGAGGGACATCGCCCTCGTCGGCGACCGGAAGTCACGGCGCGAGGGCGTCGGCATCGCGCTGCGCAACCGTCTGCCGGACACCCGTCGGCTCAGCCACGTCAGGATCACGAACGTGGAGGCGAGCGGATTCCAGAACGGGATCAGCGTCGGCGCCGAGGGTGAGGCGCGCGCCGGCTTCGGCGACGTACGGATCGTCAACGTCTCCGTGCACGACAACCTCGAGACCGGGCTCGTCGTCTACGGACCCGCGTTCCAGGCCGCGCACCCCGCGTACGCGCACTCCGGACTCCGGATCGAAGGCGTCAAAGCGTACGCCAACACCGGCGATCCGGAGAGCGACCAGCGCAACACCGGCAGCGGCATCTCGCTCGGCAGCGTGCTGGACGCGAAGGTGGTGGGCTCGGTGGCCCACGGCAACGGCACGAGGTCCGCCACCGACGCCGAGGAGGGCCCCGAGGGCATCTGGGTCTACGACTCCTCCCGCGTCGTCCTGGAGCACAACAAGTCGTACCGCAACCGCACCGGATCACGCGTCGACGGCGGCGGGTTCGGCCTCGACAACAACGTGTCCTACTCCGTCATGCAGTACAACCTCGCCTATGGCAACGACGGTCCCGGCTTCCTCGTCTACTCGGGTCAGCCGACCGGCGCCCACCACGACAACGTCGTCCGCTTCAACATGAGCTGGGACGACGCCAGGAAGCTGCCCGAGTACGGCGGTATCGTCGCCTACGGCACCCGCATGAAGAACCTGGACATCCACCACAACACGGTCGTGATGCGCACCGAGGGCCTCCCCTCCGCGGTGGCCGCGGGCACCCGGCCCCCGGCCCTGCGGCTGCGCGACGGCATGGCCGGTGTGCGCGTCGCCAACAACGTCTTCGCGACCGACGGCGGCCCCCTGATCGACACCCAGTCGGCGTACGGCCAGAGCACCGTCAGGCTCGCAGGCAACGACTACTACAGCACTGGCGATTGGGCCCTGGAGTGGGGCGTGCACCGCTACACGTCCCTGGACGGCTGGCGTGTCGCGTCCGGCCAGGAGACGCTGGACGGCGGTCCGACCGGCCTCAGCGACGACCCGTGTCTGAGCGGCCTGACCGCGCCGGTCACGGACGGCGCCGCCGGTCCGGAGAACCTGGCGCCCCGCTGCGAGGGCCTGGTGCCCCTCGGCGTGGATCCGCGGGCCCTCGGCATCGACCCGGGTCCCGTCGACTACTTCGGCCGCCCGGTTCCGCAGACTCCGGCGGTCGGGGCCGTCCAGCCCGGCGCCACCGACTGAGCCGGCCCCGGTACCGTGCGGCGCTGCCCGGCCGGCCGAGACCGGTCCGGGCAGCGCGCCGCTGGTCACCACCGGCTCACTACGTCCCGCTGACAGAGCTGACGCCGCCCACCGGTCTGACGGGAAGCGCGGGGGACGGCACTCCGGATGCCTGCGAACCGGACGCAGCCGGGGACGCGATGAGAGTGCGCAGGGCCTCCACTGCCCGGTCGCCGGCCGGCCGCGGCTCCTCCGGCGGCGGTGCCGGACGGCCCAGCGCCTTCACGGTCCAGCCGGCCGCGCGCCACGCGTCGTGCGGGAGCGCGTCGCGCCCGTCGATCAGCAGCGGGGTACGAACCACGCGGGCCAGCTTGACCGGATCCAGCTCGCGGTACTCGCTCCACTCGGTGAGGTGCAGCACGAGCTCGGCACCCTGGCACGCCGTCAGCAGATCTGCTCCGCAGTCCAGTTCGGGGTGGGCGAGCACGGCCTTCGCCGCGCCCTCGGGGTCGTGGACCCGGACCCGCGCGCCCTGCCGGTGCAGCTCCGCCGCGACGGCCAGCGCCGGCGAGTCCCGTACGTCGTCGCTGTTCGGCTTGAACGTGGCGCCCAGCACCGTGACCCGCCGGCCCGTGAGGTCGCCGCCGAGCAGCCGCCGGGCGAGCGCGACGGTCCGGCTCCGCTGCCGCTGGTTGATCTCGTCGACCTGGCCGAGGAACGCCACCGCGGGCCCGACGCCGAGCTCCTGGGCGCGGACGGTGAACGCCCGGATGTCCTTGGGCAGACAGCCGCCGCCGAAGCCGATCCCCGCGTTCAGGAACTGCCGGCCGATCCGGGTGTCGTGGCCGATCGCGTCGGCGAGGGTGGCGACGTCCGCGCCGGTCGCGTCGCAGATCTCGGCCATCGCGTTGATGAAGGAGATCTTCGTGGCCAGGAAGGAGTTGGCCGCGGCCTTGACCAGCTCCGCCGTGTTCGGGTCGGTGACGAGGTACGGGACGCCCGCCGCCAGCATCGGGGCGTACACGCGGCGCAGCGCCTCGTCCGCCGCCTCGCCGGTCACACCGGTGACGATCCGGTCCGGCCGCAGCGTGTCGTCGACGGCGAAGCCCTCGCGTAGGAACTCCGGGTTCCAGGCGAGCTCCACGCGCGTGCCCGGTGGCGCGAGCCGCGCGACGCGGGCGGCCAGCCGGGCGGTCGTGCCCACGGGGACCGTGGACTTGCCGACGAGCAGACAGGGTGCGGACAGGTTCGGGGCAAGTCCGTCGACGACGGCGTCCACGTACCGCAGGTCGGCGGCCTGGGAGCCGGCCTGCTGCGGGGTGCCGACGCAGATGAAGTGGACCTCGCCGTGCGCCGCCGCCTCCCGCAGATCGGTGGTGAAGCGCAGCCGGCCGGAGTCGAGCGCCCGGGTCAGGACGTCCTCGAATCCCGGCTCGTAGAAGGGGGGCCGGCCTTCGGCGAGGCCGGCCACCTTCTCGGGGTCGATGTCCACACCGAGGACGTCGTGTCCGATCTCGGCCATGCAAGCGGCGTGCACGGCTCCCAGATATCCCGTACCGATGACGGTCAACCGCATGCGTTGTGCTCCTGTCTACGCGGGGGAGGGGAAGGTGGGAGTGGGGGGGGAGGCTCAGGGGGCGTAGCCGTACGGGTTCTGCTGCTGGAAGCGCCAGGCGTCGCGGCACATCGCGGCCAGGTCGTGGCGGGCCCTCCAGCCCCAGGCCGCGGCGACCTTCGACGGATCGGCGACGAGTTCCGCGACGTCGCCGGGGCGGCGCCCGGTGACGCGGTACGGGATCGGGCGGCCGGACACCTCCTGGAAGGTGCGCACGAGGTCCAGGACCGACGCACCGCGTCCGGTGCCGAGGTTGAGGATCAGCATGCCGGGCTGGTCGTCGATGCGGTCGAGCGCCGCGCGGTGCCCCTCGGCGACGTCCACGACATGGATGTAGTCGCGGATGCCGGTGCCGTCTGGCGTCGGGTAGTCGTCGCCGAAGACGCTCAGCTCCTCGCGACGGCCCACGGCGATCTGGGTGAGGTACGGCATGATGTTGCCGGGCACGCCGTGCGGGTCCTCGCCGAGCAGCCCGGTGGGGTGGGCGCCGGCCGGGTTGAAGTAGCGCAGGGCCAGTACCCGCAGCTCGGGCACATGCTGGCAGACGTCCGCCAGGATCCGCTCGCAGGTCCATTTGCTGGTGGCGTACGGGTTCGTCGGCGCGGCCGGGGACGCCTCGGTCAGCGGGACGGTCGTCGTGTCGCCGTAGACCGAGCAGGACGACGAGAACACCAGCCGGTGCACCCCGTGGTCGTGCATGGCCGAGATCAGGGCCGTGGTGCCGCCGACGTTGATGTCGTAGTACGTGAGCGGGATCTGCACCGACTCGCCGACGGCCTTCTTCGCGGCGAAGTGGATCACCGCGTCGATCGGGTGGGCGGTGAAGACGGCGTCCAGGGCCCGGCGGTCACGTACGTCCCCGACATGGGCCGCCGTGATCGGACGGCCCGCGATCTTGGCGACGCGTTCGAGGGCCTCGGGGGAGCTGTTGGAGTGGTCGTCGAGGACGACGACCTCGTGGCCGGACGCGAGCAGCTCGACGCAGGTGTGGCTGCCGATGAAGCCGGCGCCGCCGGTGACAAGGACCGTACGGGGCACGGGGAACTCTCATTTCTCGGCCGGACGCGCGGGCCGGCCGGGTCGTCACCAGGCGTAGTAGCCGGTGAGATAGGTGGGGAAGACGTACACGGCGAGCGCCAGGGGAACGGCGCACACCAGGCCGCAGCAGAGCGGCAGCGCGGCCGTGCGCAGGGCTCGGAACACGGAGACACCGGTGGCGCGCGCGGTCTCCTTGACGTGCAGTACGCCGATCGCGAGCGTCACGGCGGCGTACGAGACGGCGCCGAGCAGACAGAGGAAGACATAGCCCACGGCGGGCCCGGTGAACTGGCCGACGAGCGCCGAGCCCGACAGGACCGTGGTGATCAGCAGGTACGGGGCGACGGTGCGCAGCGGGAGCGGCTCCAGGCCGTCGCGCTTCTTGGGGGTGACCTTGAAGGTGATCTGACGGGGCCGCAGCTTCTGCAGCACCGCGGCGAGCACGCCCCAGGCCACGTATGGCCAGCGGGACAGGCCGAACAGCCAGATCTCCCAGCTGAGGACGGCGGAGTCCCGGGGGCGCAGCAGCCCGCGGCGGCGGCAGAGCAGTGTCAGCAGGATCAGCCAGACGGACATGCTCCAGAAGTGCGCCAGGAACTGCCCGTAGTTGACGTTGATCCAGGGCATGCCGGTGATCGCGGCGATCGGCGGCAGCGCGATGCCCACGACGGTGGCCGCGGCGAGCAGCGGGTAGAACATCAGCGCCGTGGCGAAGCGCACGCGCAGCTTGAGCGGCATCCGGCCGAGGTGGCGGGGCAGCATCCCCAGGAGCATCACCGCGAGGCTGCGGGACCACTGGAACTCCTGCGTGATCATCGCGCCGAAGGTGAGCGGTCCTTCGCCGTGCGCCTCCGCGTCGATCGCGAACGCGCCGTGCCAGCCGGCCGAGTTGAGCAGGAACGTGGTCGAGAAGTCCTCGGCGAGCTCAGGTCCGAGGCCGCCGATGTCCCGCAGGGCCTGGGTGCGGACGGCGTAGTGGGAGCCGATGCACACGGGCGCCAGGCCGGCCGAGTGGCCCAGCTGCACGGGCCCGTGGAACATGGCCTCGCGCTGCAGCCGGCCGCGGGCCGCCCAGGACTCGGCGGCGTTGGAGTCGCACACGCTGGGAGCCGCGACGTAACCGATGGCCGGGTCGGCGAAGGGGCGCACGACCTCGGCGAGGTACCGGGGGCCGGGCACGTGGTCGCAGTCGAGCTGGGCGACCACGTCGTAGTGGGCGTATCCCCAGTGGTCGTAGAAGAAGGCGAGGTTGCCCTCCTTGCAGCGCGTGCGCCGTGGCCACTCGGCCCGGTGGTAGTCGGCGCGGCCGCGCCGGCAGGAGACGTGGACGCCGCGGTCCTCGCACCAGTCGAGGATCTCTTCGGTCGGGTCCTCGTCGCACAGCCACACGTCGTAGCCGTACGGGAAGTCCTGGGCGAGCATCGCCTCCAGGGTGGTGCGGGCGATGTCCCAGCTCTCGGAAGGGGCGCGGGTGACCACGAACGCGGTGTGGAGCGCCGGCACGCCGACGGCCGGATCGAAGCGGCGCATCCGGATCAGCGCGACGAGGAAGTGCACCGGCAGGTAGGTGAGATAGAGCAGCAGGGCGCTGTTGACGACGAGACCTGGCCAGCCGATGCGGTGCGAGGGCTCGAGCCACCAGGCCCAGAACCAGACCAGGCAGGCCACCCAGCCGAGGGACAGCAGGACGACGAGGAAGCGGTCGACGCGCGAGAAGGCGCGTACGAAGCTCGACGGGAGCGTGTCGAGCCGGCGCGGCGGCCCGGCGAGGACCGGGCCGTCCGGGCCGATGGAGGCCACGGATCCGCCGGACAGGGTACGGATCTCCGCGCCCAGCGCCTCCCATTCCTCCGGGGAGCCGGGTACGGGGGAGCGGAGTGGGGGATCCTGGACGGTCCCGGTGGCGAGGGGGGGACCTTGCTCCAGCGACGTCATGACAGCGAGTTCTCCAGGCGGTGCGTGAGCGGGCCGTGGGACACGGAGGAGGCGGGGGAGCCGGGGAAGGAGCCGCCGGCGGAAAGGCGGGAGGCCCCTGGACGGTGCGGCGGGGAGGCGCGGGCGTCGCGCAGATCAGCCGCCCGAGCCGGGCGGACCGGCCGTCGTGGGCGTCGCACCGGCGGTCTCGGCGGCCGGGCCGGGGATCGTCTGCGCCGTGGCGGAGCCGGTCACCGCGGTCAGCGGCACCGTCTCGTCCTGGCCGCCGCGGATCGCCGCGGCCGAGGCGCCGAGCCGGTCCGGCCGGGCGGCGAAGTACGCGACGGTCCTGCGCAGGCCCTCGGTGATGTCGATCTCCGGCTGCCAGCCCAGTACCTCCTGGGCCCGGGTGATCACCGGGCGGCGGCGGACCGGATCGTCGACCGGTAGCGGGTGGTGCCTCACCTCAGAGGGCGACCCGGTCATGGCCAGGACCGCCTCGGCGAGCTCGGTGACGGTCCGTTCGACCGGGTTGCCCAGGTTGAACGGGCCCATCTCGGAGGAGTCGAGGAGCGCCAGGAGACCGCGGACCAGGTCGTCGACGTAGCAGAAGCTGCGGGTCTGCTTGCCGTCGCCGTAGATCGTCAGGGGCTCACCGGTGAGGGCCTGGGTGATGAAGCTGGACACCACCCGCCCGTCGTGCGGGCGCATCCGCGGCCCGTAGGTGTTGAAGATGCGCGCGATGCCGACGTTGAGGCCGTGGGTACGGCGGTACGCCGCGGAGACCGCCTCGGCGTATCGTTTCGCCTCGTCATAGACGCTGCGCGGGCCGATGGAATTCACATTGCCCCAGTACGCCTCCTCCTGCGGATGGACCAGCGGATCGCCGTAGATCTCGCTGGTCGACGCGAGGACGAAACGCGCGTTGTGGCGCAGGGCGAGGCGCAGGGCGTTCTCCGTGCCGCGGCTGCCGACCCTGAGGGTCTCCAGCGGCCGGCGCAGATAGTCGGGCGGCGAGGCGGGGGACGCGAGATGGGCCACGGCGTCGACGCGGCCGGCGCATTCCGCCGACACGCTCACGTCGGCGTGCTGGAAGGCGAAGCCCGGGTGGGAGAGGAGCGGGGCGATGTTCTCGGGATCGCCCGTCGAGAAGTCGTCCAGGCACACCACCGAGTCACCGCGCCGCAAGAGCGCTTCGCAGAGATGTGACCCAAGGAAACCACCGCCACCGGTCACGGCCACGCGCATGTGTTTCTCCAGGGATGAGAAGCGGAAAGGCGTCACGCCCCACTGGCGCGACGGCCGGAGAAATGCTGATCGGGCGAGCTGATAAGCGCAGCATTCTCCGGAAAAGTAAGCAAAAGCGTATGGCCGTACTTACTTGTTGTTTCGGAGGCGATTCCGGTGGTTCGGCTGTTCGGCCGATCCCTTCGGTGGCCGCCTCCCCGGGAAGTTCCCCAGTTCCCGGGCCGCCGCTGCCGTGCGGCCTGCGGGTCACCGTCACGCGCACGTGTGAGTGCGGGCTGCGCGCGCCCGGAGGACGGCCGCGCGCGGACGTCGGCTCACTCCCGTACGTACAACTGCACCAGGCCGCTCTTCAGCTGCGTGCTGCGGGCGAGTTCGAATCCCTTGCGCAGGGCGATGATCTTCGGGTCCTCGTCGAACCACTGTTCGCTCCAGGCGCTCGGCCAGGCCACCACCCAGACCCGCCGTTCCGCGCCGATGCGCGCACCGATCCGGGTCGCGTCGAACTCCTGGCCGTAGAACGTGCCCGACGAGGCCGCGTCCGCCTTGAGGGCGATGTCGCGGCGGCCGGCGAACTCCCGGTCGTAGGTGAGGAAGATGTGCCGCTGGTACGAGGGGACGAACAGCACCGCGTCGTTCGGGCGCGTCTGCGCGGCCACGTACGCGGCGAGCTCCCGGAGGTCGTCGATGCGGCCGTCCTTGCCGCGCTGCTGCTCCTGGAACGGGAGCTGGCACCAGAACGCGGCCGCGACCGCCACGACGCCGGCCGCCGTCACCACCGGCCGCCAGGGCGCGGAGCGCAGCGCGCCCAGGAGGCGTTCCGACCCCGCGGCGACCAGCAGCGGGAATCCGGCGAACGCGAACAGCAGGTAGCGGTCGACGAACAGCGGCTTCACGAGCGAGACCGCGAACAGCACCGCCACCGGCAGGACGACGAGCGGCAGCGCCACCGCGGTCAGGCCGACACGGCCGCTGCGCCGCAGAGGCGACAGCACGGCGAGGGCGGCGAGCAGCGCCGCGACCGTCAGCACCCGGACGTCCGGGCCGGCGAACTGCAGGGCGAGCAGCCTCAGTTCCTCCACTCCCGGCTCCTGGATCCACGAGGTCTGACCGCCCTGGCGGGAGGAGACCAGGGCGAGCGGCACCAGCGGCACGCCCGCCGCGCCCGCGGCCGCCGCCCACCGCCGCCAGACCCCGGGACGGGACCCGGCCGCCAGCACCGTGGCCCCATGGGCGACCAGCATCAGCACGGCGAACTCGTGCAGCAGGGCCGTGCCGGCGACGGCGGCCGCGTACCCGGCCCAGCGTCCGGCCGAGTCGTGCTCGATGGCGCTCACCAGGCACCGGGTGGCGAGCGCGGCACCGGCGGCCACGAGGGCGTACGAGCGGCCCTCCTGTGCGTAGAAGGAGGTGAACGGGGTGGCCGCGTACAACAGCCCGGCCCACAGGCCCACCCGGGGGCGGGCGAGCCGGCAGCCGATCGCGGCGACCAGTCCTGCGGAGCATGCCGCGCCGAGCACCGACGGGAGCCGCAGCATCACCTCGTCGGCCCGGACGGCGAGGACGGCGTGCATCAGGAGGTAGTAGAGGCCGTGGACGGCGTCGAGCTCGCCGAGGAGACGCCAGATGTCCGGTACCGAGCGCCGGGCGATCTGGAACGTCGCGGACTCGTCGCGCCACATCGTGCCGCGGTTCAGGCCCCACAGCGCGATGCCGAGCATGACGGCGGCGGGCGTGAGGACCGCGCCCGCGGTGGCGAGGCGGCTCGGCGGGACGGCGGGCGGAGGTGTGCGGTCACCGTCCGGGACGTACCGGGGCGGGGCGCTGCTGACGGGTGAGTTCGCCGTGTGCATGCTCGGACCCTAGGCGTTTCAGACGCATTTGCCCCAGTTCAATCCTGTTGGGGGAACACTCTGTCACCTCAACGGAGCTGGAGCGGGACGCGGTGTCGCCGCTGACGCCCGTGCCATGCGCAGGCCTCAACCGCGGCGGCTGCCGGCGGCGGTGCCATCGCTTCCAGGTCCGAGGGCATCGGAGACACCGCGGGGAGCCGGAGAACACCCGCGCTCCGGCCTCAGGCGATGACCGAGCCCCTTGACAGGAGCTGCACGACGGCCAGCCCCGCAACCGCGATCGCCGCCCGGAACGGCCATCGGCTGCCCTCACGCCACCTCGGGACGGTACCCGTCACCGCGGCGCATCCCGCTGCCGTCGCACACGCCCAGCCCGGTGCTCCCGCCGTCCCGGGCGGGCACACGGTGACGATCACGACCGCGGTGAGCATCGTGACCAGAGCGAGCCGGCGACAGGCCACGGGACCGAGGCGCTGCGGCAGTCCACGCACGCCCGTCGCGAGATCGTCCGCGATGTCCGGCAGTGCGTTCACCCAGTGGGCGCCGACACCGAGCAGGGCGCTCGTGACCACGGCCCACCAGGCGGGCCAGGCGTGCGTCGGCGGGCCGAGCGTCACGAAGGCGGGCAGGGACGCGAACCCGACGGCGTACGGCACGGGCGAGATCGGGGTTCTCTTCAGGACCAGGTTGTACGCCCACCCGCCGGCGATCACGCCCGTGAGGTGGACGGCCGCGGCGGCCGGGCCGCTGAGCAAGGAGAGCGGGACGCAGGCGGCGAGCGCCACCAAGGCGGCCACGGCGGCCGTCCGTGGGCGCAGAGCCCCGGTCGCGACCGGTTTGTCGCGGCGGCCGCTGGCCGTGTCCCGGCCCGCGTCCACCGCGTCGTTGCACCACCCGATCGAGAGCTGACCGGCGAGCACCGCCGCTCCGACCGCCACGGCGCCCCCCGGTCCGCGCCCCGACGTGGCGGCCAGAGCGGTGACGAACGCCGTCACCGCGAGTGTCGGCTCCGGGTGGCACGAGTGGAGCAGCGTCGAGAGCCGGTGTGTCGCTCGCACCGGAAGACCAGGGAGGTATAGAGACACGGGAGCAAGGTAATCGCGCCGTCGGTCGTGAGGAGACATCCCGGAATGCGTGTCCCCACAGCCGACCGGCTCGCCCCCGTCACGCCCTCGGCCGCGCCCGCCGGCGGCCCCATCGGCGAGCGGGCCGATCCGGACGGATGGAAGAGCGTCGTCGCCGCCGTCCGTACGGCCCTGCCGGAGCATCGGTACACCCAGGACGAGCTCACCGAGCTGATCGGCGACCTCTGCCTCGCCCCGGGAGCGGACCGCACGGTGCTGCGCCGGCTGCACGGGGCCGCCGGGGTGCGGACTCGTCATCTCGCTCTGCCGCTCGACCGGTACGCGGCTCTGGGGGACTTCGGTGAGACGAACGCGGCATGGATGGCCGCCGGTCTGGAACTCGGCGAACGGGCTCTGACGTGTGCGCTCGAAGCCGCCGTGCTGTCGCCCTCGGAGGTGGATCTTCTGGTGTGCACCTCCATCACCGGCATCGCCGCGCCGTCGCTCGACGCCCGGCTCGCCTCGCGCATGGGCATGCGGCCGGATGTGAAGCGGATCCCCGTGTTCGGGCTCGGCTGCGTGGCGGGAGCGGCCGGTCTTGCCCGGCTCCACGACTACCTGCGCGGCCATCAGGGCGAGGTGGCCGTGCTGCTCAGCGTGGAGCTGTGCTCACTCACCCTGCAGCAGCGCGACGACTCACCGGCCAACCTCGTCGCCGGTGCCCTGTTCGGCGACGGTGCGGCGGCGGTCGTCGTGCATGCCGCGCGGGCCGACGACCACCGGTCCGGCCGGCCGGCGGTGGTGGCCACCCGCAGTCTCCTCTACCCGGACACCGAGCACCTGCTGGGCTGGACGATCGGTGCCGGAGGGTTCCGGCCGGTGGTGGACGCCGCCATCCCCGATGTCGTGGGGGCCCGGATCGGTCCGGACCTCCGGGACTTCCTGGCCGCCCAGGGACTGGCTCCGGACGACATCGGGAGCTGGATCTGCCACCCCGGGGGACCGCGGATCCTCACAGCGGTGGCACACGCCCTGGACCTTCCCGACGGTGCACTCGACTCGGCCCACCGGGCCCTGGCGGTGTCGGGGAACATGTCCTCCGCCTCGGTACTGCGGATCCTGGAGGACGTCACCACCAACACCCCTCCGCCACCGGGCTCATGGGGCCTGATGATGGCGATGGGTCCCGGTTTCTGTGTCGAGTTCGTCCTCCTGCGCTGGTGAGGAATCACGGATCATGCTCTGGTACACGCTCCTCCTGGCGGGCGTCGCGGCGGAACGCCTCGTCGAACTCGTCGTGGCACGACGCAACGCGGCCTGGACCCTGGCCCGTCTCGGGGTCGAGTACGGCCGCGGCCACTACCCGGTCATGGTGGCCCTGCACACGGCCCTGCTCGCGAGCTGTCTGACCGAGGCCTGGCTGGCCCACCGACCGTTCCTGCCCGTACTCGGCTGGACCATGCTGGCCGTCGTCGTCCTGGCCCAGGCGCTGCGCTGGTGGTGTGTCACGACCCTGGGCCCGTACTGGAACACGCGGGTCATCGTGGTCCCCGGCGCCCGTCTCGTGCGCGCCGGACCGTACCGCTTCGCGCGCCACCCCAACTACGTCGCGGTCGTGGCGGAGATCGTGGCGCTTCCCCTGGTGCACTCCGCGTGGCTGACCGCGACCGTCTTCACCGTGGCCAACGCGGCGCTGCTCACCGTCCGCGTCCGGTGTGAGAACTCCGCCCTGGCGCGGGTGAGCGTGGCGTGAGCCGCACCCACGATCTGCTGATCGCGGGCGGCGGCCCCGCGGGGCTGGCCACCGCGCTGTATGCCGTGCGGGCAGGGTTGGACGTCGTCCTGGCAGAGCCGCGAGCCCTGCCCGTCGACAAGGCCTGCGGAGAGGGGCTGATGCCCGGGGCGGTCAGGGAACTGGGCGCGCTGGGACTGGACGTGCCCGGACGGCCGATCCTCGGCATCCGCTACCGGCAGGGCCCGCACCACGCCCAGGCGGAGTTCCGGCACAGCCCCGGCCTCGGAGTGCGTCGCACCGTGCTGCACGCCGCCCTGCACGCGGCCGTCCTCGCCGCCCGAGTGCCCGTCCTGCCGGTACGCGTACGGGACGTGCGTCAGGATGCCGCGGGCGTCTTCGACGGCGCCACGGGTGTGCGCGCCAGGTGGCTCGTCGCCGCGGACGGACTGCACTCGCCGGTGCGACGTTCGCTGGGGCTCGGCATGCCCGGCAAAGGCGTCCCGCGTTACGGGCTCCGCCGGCATTACGCCGTGGCGCCGCCCTCCTCGTACGTCGAGGTCCACTGGGGTCCCCACGGCGAGGCGTACGTGACGCCGCTCGGGCCACAGCTCCTGGGCGTCGCGCTCCTGACCTCACGGCGTGCCCCCTTCGACGAACAGCTGGCCGGCTTCCCCGAACTGGCGGCCACTCTGCCCCGGCAGGCCGCGATCGGCGCCGTGCGTGGTGCGGGTCCCCTCCGCCAGAAGGTCCGCACGCGCGTCCACGGGCGGGTCCTGCTGGTGGGCGATGCCGCCGGCTACATCGACGCGCTGACGGGCGAGGGCATCTCTCTGGCTCTCACCGGCGCCAGGGTCCTGGTAGATCGGCTGCGTCGCGGATCAGCCGGCTCGTACGAGGCCGCCTGGCAGCGTGCGACCCTCCAGCACCGGCTCCTGACCGACTGCCTGGTGCGAGCTCGGCAACGGCCCCGGCTGGCGGACAAGATCGTGCCGACCGCGGCCCGGCTTCCCCGCGTCTTCACCCTCGCGGTGAACGCCCTCGCCTGAGCGTCTTCCCTGCCGTGAAGCCGTCGAGGCCGGCCACGGTCAGCTCGTCGGGTGCGGGGGCAGGGGGCTGCGGAGCGCGGATCGCCCCGCCGACCACGCGGTGCGAACGTGGGCGCCGAATTTGTTCTCGAGCAGGACGGTGGCCGCGCACCCGAAGGCGATGTCCGGCTCCAGGGCGGGTTCGTCGGCGAGGAGCCCGCCGATGACCTCGCGCCGTACGACCTGTTCGTGGACGGCATCGGCCTCGACGTGCTCGGCGTAGAAGTGCTCGGCGGCCGGCCCCGCGCCGCAGCGGCGCATGGCCTCGGCGAGCCTTCGCGAGCCGGGCGGGGAGGTGACCTCGACACAGGCGAAGTGGCCGACCAGCGCTCCGCGCAGGGCCCGGTGCAGTCCGAAGAGGGACATGAGATTGACGGTGGCGAGCAGCGGGGCGGGGGCGTGATCCAGGTAGTGGCCGTAGGCCGGGTCCAGGTCGAGGTCGGTCATGAGGTCCGCGAAGAGCTGCGCGTGAATGCGTGCGGGGTGCCCGGCGCCGAACTCGTCGTACTCGACGGCCACCATCGCGGCCTTGGCCCGGCCGGTCAGACGCGGGATGACCCAGGCGTGCGGGTCCGCCTCCTTGAGGTGGTAGAGGGAGCGCAGGGCGGTGTACTCGCGCAACTGCCACAGCTCGCCCTCGGTTTCCAGGTAGTGGCTGGCGCTGTCGGCCGGATTCGCCTGTTCGACAAGCAGCGGGGCGAAGGCCTCCTCGACGGACCGGGGCGCATCGGGGAGCGCGGTGCGCAGCGCACGGAGGAACAGGTTCTCCGAATCCCGCCGCAGACGGAGCAGGTCCGGGTCCCATTCGCGGTCGTCGTCGACGCCCTCGAAGCCCCGGTAGTGGAGCTCGTACAGCAGGTACAGCGCGAGCTGGAGGTCCTCTCCCCAGGGGTCCGCTCTTCGGAGGCTGGCCTCGGTGTACGCAGGTGGCCGGCCGGTGCGAAGGGCCCTCTCGACGGCGCCGGACAGGTCACCCCGCGCTGCGACGAGGTGGGGTCCGGATTCCGTGACACTCGTGCTGGAGGGGGTCATGCGAGGCTCCTGTCCTCGGATGGTGCCACACGCTCCCGGCGGCGGTGGCTGGTGTCGCACCAGGGATACGCACGGCTACGGCCGCACGTGCACAGCGCGACCATGAACCGATCGGATCGGGCGAGGGTCCCGTCGTCCAGCACCAACTCCACCGGGCCCTCGACCAGGATCGGGCCCTGCGGATCGATGACCACCCGGCGTGCGGGGCACGAGGTGCCCGCCGGCGTCACTCCGTCAGGGGTGCTCGGCACGGATGATCACCAGCTCTTCGTGCTCGTCGCCGTCGCCCGCGATGCCCTGCTGCTGCAGCCAGGCGCGTCGCGCACGCAGTACGGGACCCCAGGGGACGGAGGCCCGCGCCGTTATCTCGGCGGACAGCCCGCCCGCTTCCAGACGGGTGAGAGTGGCCGGTGGACCGCACATCCCGGAGTGCACCATCAGCAGGACGCCACCGGGTCGCAGCAAGGCCGGCGCGCACGCGCAGACGCGGTCGATGACTCTCCGCCCGTCGGGGCCGGCGTCCCAGGCGCGGGCGGCCCCGTGCGGCGGCGGCCGGGATCGTGGTGAGGGTACGTATGGCGGGTTGGCGAGGACGACGTCGAAGCGCCGGCCTCGGGTACGGGTCGCGAAGTCGCCGTGCGTCACTCTCAGTGGCAGTCGCTGACGGAAGGCGTTCAGGGCAGCCGCGATGACAGCGGGCCACGAGACGTCGACGGCTTCGACCCGGGCCCCTGTACGTGCCGCGGACAGCGCGATGACACCCGTTCCGGTGCCGATGTCGAGCACGTCGGTGTCCGCGTCCATCCGTTCGTGCGAGAGAGCCTCCGCGAGGAGCCAGGTGTCGGCCTGCGGGCGGTACACGCCGGGCAGGGCGATGAGCGTCCTGGGAAGCGTGCCGAAGGCCAGAGCCGTACGGGGCACCATGAACCTCCGGATCTCCGAGTTCGCGGGGAGGGGGGCTCCTTCCAGCCGGAACACGGCTCCATTGTGGCGCGGGGCCGCCTCGTCCGCCGCTCGACGCATACGGGCGACCGGGCCTCGGGACGGCGGGCCACGGAGAGAGGCGCCGGAGGAAGAGCTTGTCGGTGGCCTGGCTTCGCTGTCGGCTCGTGCGAACGGGAGAAACCCGCCAAGGTGGTGTATATGGTGCACTTCGGTTACACGATGATGACCGAGCAGGCCGGGCCCCGCGAACTGGTCGCGCACGCGGTGGGCGCCGAGAGGGCCGGCTTCGACTTCTCCGTCATCTCCGACCACACGTTTCCCTGGCTGGAGTCGCAAGGGCACGCGCCGTACGCATGGAGTGTTCTCGGCGCGGCCGCGCAGGCCACGTCCACGTTGCCGCTCATGACCTTCGTGACCTGCCCCACCTTCCGGTACCACCCGGCAGTGATCGCCCAGAAGGCCGCGACCATGCAGATTCTGTCCGGGGGCCGATTTCGGCTCGGCCTCGGCTCGGGCGAGAACCTCAACGAGCACGTCGTCGGCGCCGGCTGGCCCGCGGCCCCGGTGCGCCTGGAGATGCTCGAAGAGGCCGTCGGGATCATTCGTTCCTTGCTGGCAGGGGACACGGTCAGCCACCGCGGCCCTCACTTCCGCGTCGACAACGCCAGACTCTGGGATCTCCCCGAGGATCCCCCGCCGATCGGCATCGCGGTGTCCGGGGAACGCTCCTGCGAAATCGCCGGCCGGTACGGGGACCTGGTGATCGCCACCGAGCCCGGCCGGGAGCTGCTGGAGGCGTTCGACACGCACGGTGGGGCCGGCAAGCCGCGCATCGGCCAGCTGCCCGTCTGCTACGACACCGACCGCGACGTGGCGGTCGCGCGGGCACACGAGCAGTTCCGCTGGTCCCTCGGCGGCTGGCAGGTGAACGCGGAACTTCCCGGTCCCGCCGGCTTCGAACAGGCCGGCACGCACATCCGTCCCGAGGACGTAGCGGACGTCATTCCCTGCGGGGGAGATGTACGCGCGTTCGTTGAGGCGGTACGTCCGTTCCACGACGCGGGGTTCACCGAGATCGCCCTCGTCCAAATCGGCGGCGACCAGCAGGAGCCCTTCCTCCGCTGGGCACAGGCGGAGCTGCTCCCCGCCCTGCGGGAACTGTGAGGAGGGAACCATGGACCGTGCCGTGCTCTTCGATGTCGACGGGACCCTTACCGACACCAACTACCTTCACGTGGTGGCATGGTGGGAGGCCCTGCGCCAGGCCGGCCACCAGGTGCCGATGCAGTCCGTCCACCGGGCGATCGGTCTGCCCGGCAAGGATCTGCTCGACCACCTCCTGGGAGGCGACCGCGACCCGGCGCAGGATGACCGCCTGAGCGCCGCGCACCACACCCTGTACGCCACCTTCTTCGACCGCCTGCCCGCCCTGGCGTCGGCCGCCGACCTGTTGCGTGCGCTTGCCGGCAGCGGCTGGCGGGTCGTCCTCGTCACGTCGGCGAAGGACAGCGAACTCTCGGCCCTGCGCCGAGCCATCGACGCCGACGACGCCATCGCCGAAACCAGCACGTCCGATGACGTCGAGGAAGGCAAACCCGCACCCGAGCCCGTCAAGTACGCCCTTCGACTGGCCGGGGTGCCACCCGAGCGGGCGGTGTTCGTCGGCGACACGGTGTGGGACATGAAGGCGGCCACCCGTGCTCGTGTGACTGCCGTGGGCCTTCTCTGCGGCGGAATCCCGCGGGCCGACCTGGAAGAGGCCGGTGCCGCCGCCGTGTACCGCGATCCCGCCGATCTGCTGGCCCATCTCGCTGGCAGCCCGCTCGCCGCCGTGTCGGCCGGAGCCGGGTGATCCCGTGACGCCCCAGGTTTGCCGGTCGGAATGCCGGTCAGAAGCTATATGTACCGCTTGGTCCTATTTTCAGGGAGTGATCGATCGTGTCGAACAAGGAGAAGGGCAGGGCCAAGGCCGAGCAGGCCAAAGGCAAGCTCAAGGAGACTACGGGCCGTGCGGTGGGCAATGAGCGCATGACCGCCGAGGGCCGTGCCGAGAAGACGAAGGGGAACGCCCGCCAGGCCAAGGAGAAGATCAAGGACGTCTTCAAGGGCTGACCCGCGATGGTGTGAGTCGTGGGCGAGGAGCCGCAGTGGTTGTCGAGCACCATGGAGCGGCGACGAACCGTTCGCCCACGACCGCCTCAGGGGCACCCTGTGAGACGTCCGGTCTTCCCGCTCATGGAGAGGGGTGAACGGCGGTGGCCGAATGAGAAGCGTGGGCGTGGAGGAAGAGCTGCTTCTCGTGCATGCCCGCAGCGGGGAGCCCCTCGCTCTGGCAGGTGCCGTCCTCGCGGCTGCGGACCGGTTCGGAAGGCAGCGGCCGCACGAAGACGGCGCGCCAGCGCACGTCTTCGAGAAGGAACTGCAGAAGGAGCAGGTGGAGTTCGCCACCAGACCCGTGACGGAGATGGGCGAACTCGAGGATGAAATCACCCGGTGTCGCGCCGAGGCCTGTCGGCACGCCGCGTCCGCAGGCGCCCTCGTGGCGGCCCTCGCCACCTCGCCGCTACCCGCCCGGCCCTCGTTGAACGCGGGCAAGCGATATGCGTGGCTGGGCGAGCAGTTCGGCCTGACCGCGCAGGAACAACTCACCTGCGGCTGCCACGTCCACGTCTCGGTCGAGTCGGACGAGGAAGGGGTCGCCGTACTGGACAGGATCCGGCCCTGGCTTTCCGTTCTGACCGCGATGAGCGCGAACTCGCCCTTCTGGCAGGGTGAGGACAGCAAGTACTCGAGTTATCGCAGCCGGGTGTGGAACAGGCTGCCCTCGGCCGGCCCGATGGACGTCTTCGGCTCCGCCGATCGCTACCACGAGCAGGTCCGTGCCATGCTCGACACCGGCGTCCTGCGCGACGAGGGGATGATCTACTTCGACGCCCGGCTGTCGGCCACCTACCCCACGGTGGAAGTCAGAGTGGCCGACGTGTGCCTCGAAGCGTCGACGCCCGTACTCCTCGCCGCCTTGGTGCGCGCGCTCGTCGAGACTGCCGCCAGGTCCTGGTGCGGAGGGGATCCGCCCTCCCGCGTGAGCACGGACCTGCTTCGGTTGGCGGCATGGCAGGCCAGCCGGTCAGGCTTGGACGGCCCCCTCCTCCATCCCGAAACCATGCGAGAGGCGCCGGCGACGGAGGTCGTCCAGGTGCTGTACGCCCATGTCCGAGAGGCCCTGATCGAGAGCGGCGACGACGAACGGGTCCGCGAAGGCATCGCCGGCCTGCTGGAAGGGGGTAACGGGGCTCGCGTCCAGCGCCGGCTCCTGCGCACCCATGGCACTCTCACCTCGGTGGTCACCCAGTGCGCGCGTATCACGAGCGGCTCCCGAGCCTGAGGTGCCGGGACCGACGAAGGAGGCGGGCGAGGAAGGCCCCGGCCACGAAGCCGGCTCCGTAGAAGGCGGCGACAGGCGGCGACATTCCGGCGCCGGAAGTCCGCTTGAAGGCGAGGAGAAGGGTCATGGCAGCGAAACGGACCGTCTACCACGTCGCACCGTCCGGCGAGCGGGCGGCGGCTGCGGGTGTGAAGTGGCAGGTCGAGGGCAGGGAAGGCCGCCGGCTGATGCACGAGCCACACCGCACACAGAAGGACGCGATCGACTCCGCACGCCGGCACGCCAAGGAGCACACCCCCGCACAGGTCATCGTCCATGCCCGCGACGGGCACATCCGAACCGCCTACACCTACGGCGACGCCCCCATGGCATCCCCCGATGAACGCGGCCGCAGGGCAGGGGCGCGCGGGGGCCTCTTCTAGGTCCTGTCCGACGGGTCGGGTGACCCGGAGCCTCCAGTGGGACGGCGGGCCCCGGTCAGAGGCCCTCGTCGCGCTCGCGTGCCCTGTCGCTCTTCCGGCTCCCCTTGCGCCTCACGGGTTCGGGTTGCTTCCCGCGGGACGGCGCGGAGGGCTCTGGGTGCGCGGGGTCCTGATCATGGATCTGGCGTTCTTGCTCTTCGCGGCCCTTGCCGGGTTCCTGGCGCTTGTCCTGCATACCGCCCATGGCGACAACTCCTCCACCGTACGGACGAGAGTATTCCGCCCCTACCAAGCTGGCACCGGGAGCGGCGATTCGCATCTCCGACGACCGAACGCCGGCTCAGGCGTGGCGGGCACCTGCGTGCTCCTGCTCCACGACCTTGGCCAGGCGGGCCAGCATTCCTCGGTGGCGGAGCTGGAGCAGTACTTCGAAGGCGGGGTTGTGGAACGTCCCACCCAGGCCGCGTAGGGGGTGCTCGTCGCAGACGAGGAGGGTCTCTTCGCCCCAAGGGCGGAGCTGAAGGAAGATCCTCGCCGTACCGAGAGCCTTGAACGCCGCTTCCAGTTCCAGCTCCTTGCCGGACTCGCGGTGGCGTACGGTCGTCACTCCCTCGGCCGACCAGGGACCCAAGGGCACGGTGTAGCGGAGCCGGGATCCGACATCGGGCCATGCGTGATCGAGCGGCGTGGATTCGGACGGGCCCACGACCCACTCCGCGTACCGGGTCGGATCGGCGAGTACGGCCCACACCGCGCGCGGGGAACACCGGATCAGCTGGTGACGTACAGCCATGGAAGAAATCCTCCTTGCGCCTTCGTGAAGGCGGGCGACGCGGTTCGCATCATGCGGTGCGACCGCGTCCTGCGAGGATCGGAGCGAACCCCTCCGCCGCCGCGTGCACCGGTTCGCCGAGTGCGTGCTGTCTCCATAGTCATGGTGCGCGCACTCGTATGTCCTCGCATCTCACCCAATCCGGAGCGTACGAGCATCGCCGGACCGGGACGCGCGCAGCGGTCCGATGCCCCGGTTCACCTCGCCGCAACGCGGGGGAGTGCGGGGTGACGAAGGCCGGGACCTCGTCCTCCGACGGCCTCCCAGCTGGTCCAAGGACGCCCGTCGTTGACCAGAGGCGCGGAGCGGAGGACGCCGTCAAGCCGGCGGCCGTCGACGGCGGGACCGGGCGTGACCTCTGGCCGGGCACGGAGGTCGGCGAGGTGTGGGGGCCCCGCGGGCTGGCGGCGCCCCCACACCTTTCCCCGGTCATGCCATGGGGCCCAGGAGCAGGGCCGCCGATCGGCTGTCGATCAAGGTCCTGCGAAATGTGGGCCGGGGCGGCCGGGCGACACGCCGGCGTCGCTGTTCGCGGGTTTCCAGCGCGCAAGAAGGAGTGCCGCGAGCATCGGGACGCAGGTCAGGAGTATGAACGTCATGACGTGGCTGCCATCGTCGGCGCCTGGGCCGGCTGCCGTCCTGCCCTGGCAGCGGCGGCCAGGAGGCGTTGGACGGCCCGGGAGCGGTTCGCGAGCCTGACGCGGCGTCCGTGCCGGGGCCACGACTCGACGATGGCGAGGAGTTCGGAGTCACAGAAGGTGACCTGCGACGTGTCCAGTACGAGGCCGGTGTAACCGTGGTCGGCCGCCGAAGCCAGAAGCGCCCGCAGCGGAGCGGAGCTGCAGTGGTCGATCTCTCCCCTGAGATGGACGACCAGGGTGGTGCCGAGGCTGGTGCAGGAGTCGACGACTATGACGCCGGGCGCGGTGTCCGCGCCCGAGTCGTGCACGAGGGGACCGGCCGGAGGCGCTGGAGTGACGGGCAGTATCGGGGCGGTGCTTGAGGTGCTCACATCTCCATCAACGGCCTTCCCCCGGCGCCAGGGCACGAGACACGCGGCCGTTTCACCCCATGCGACCAGCACCGATCCCCGGTGAGAGGGAAAGATCTCACCCGTACGAGGCAGTGATACGCCTGCGGTGCGGCCGGTGCCCCCGGCAGCACCGCTGCCGGGGTCCGGGCGGACGTTCCCCGGGTGCTACCCGCCCCAGGCCTCGAGTTCGTAGATACGGGCGGCCGGGTCGGTGGTCTGCGTCGGTCGGGTGATCGTCAGGCGGATGTAGCGGGCGGTCAGGCTGACCGGGTGGGTGGTGGTGCCCGCGGTGTTGCCGGTGACGGTGGCGGCGGTCGTCCACGGGTCGCTCGTCGTGTTGCGCACCTGGACGGTGAAGTCGCGGCTGTTCCAGTTCGCGCTCTCACCGCCGGCCTGGGCGTGCTTGACCACGAAGCCGGTCAGGCTACGGGACGAACCGAGGTCCACCTCCAGCCACTTGGCGGTGGTCAGCGTGCACCACTTGTCGCTGTTGCCGCCGGAGACCGAGCCGTTGACGGCCTTGGCCGCCGTCTCGGTGCTGCTGCACTGGCCGGAGGCGGTCGCCGGACGGTTCAGCGCCAGGTTGGTCGAGGTGGTGCCGGACCAGCTCACCGTGATGGTGGCGGGTGCCGAGCGGCCGTACTCGGTGGAGACGGCCTCCACGTCGAGCGTGGTGGAGGCCTCGGTGCCGACCCGGTCGAGCCGGGGGACGAAGTACGCGTCGTTCGGCGTGGCGCCGAGGAAGGTGCGGCTGCCGTCCGGGTTGCGCCGGTACACCTCGTAGTGATGGACCGAGCCGGTGGCCGAGGCGGTCCAGGACAGCCGCAGCGACTTGCGGGTGGAGCTGACGTCGCTGGTGCCCAGCACGGTCGGCCCGGTCGGCGCGGCGGCGCTGTCCACCGTCCCGTCGTAGACGGCGAGTTGGCCGAGTTTCAGGTCGTACGTGGGGGCGGTGCCGGTGGTCCGCAGGCCGATCTGGGCGATGGTGCGTCCGGCGTACGCCGACAGGTCGAAGGTTCGGCGCTCCCAGCCGGCGGTGGTGGTGGAGCCGAGGTCGAGGGTGGTGAAGGTGGTGGGCGAGTCGGTGAAGGAGACGGCGGCCTTCAGGCGGGTCGGCCCGGCGGCCGGGGTCTTCACGACGACGGACAGCCGGGTGTCGGCGGCGACCGGCAGCCGGGTCTGGTAGAGCCGGACGGTGTTCTCCGCGTCGAGGGTGCCGGTGAGGCGCAGCGAGGAGCCGCCCTCGTAGGCGTCGGTGAAGTCGATCGACGGGGTGAGCTCGGAGCCGGTGGAAGCGACCAGCCAGCGATAGGTGGGGGGTACGTCCTGGAGCGAGAGGTTGTTCCAGCCGCCTGAACTCACCCGCACGCCGCCGGAGTTGTGGAAGTCGCCCTGGCCGCTGTTGAAGGAGGTGACGAACGGCTTGGCGGTCACTGGGGAGGATTCGGGGATGTAGTGCGCCAGGCCCTTCCAGCTGGAGCCGGTGGTGGTGTCGGAGGGGTCGCCGTTGGCACCGTCCCAGTACCGGGCCTCGCGGGCGGACGAGTCGGCCCGGGAGCTCGCGGAGGTGTGCGTCCACTCGGGGCGGTACAGGCCGAGCGACGTGACATGTGGCCGGCCGGCCGGGAAGAGCGAGGCCCAGTCGACCGAGGTGTTGTATCCGTTGGCCTCGGTGTCGATGCCGGAGAAGAGTTCGTACGCGTCGCGACCCAGCGAACCGGCCAGATTCCGCGAGGAGCCGAGCCCCGACGCGCTCCAGTCGAAGTTCAGGAACATCGAGTCAGTGGTGCGTTGCGTACCTTCCTGGAGGAAGGCGTCGTTGGCCGAGGTGAGCGCGTTCTGCCAGCTCACCGGGCCGGACTCGGTCATCGCGTCGTACCACATGAACTCGACCGGGCCCAGCGTGCGGGCGTAGCGCATGGTGTTGCGTACTTCGGTCGCCAGGGCCGCGTCCCCGCCGCCGGTCTCCTGGTTGACGAACCATCCGTCGAAGCCGTAGTGCTGGGCGACCTGTGCGAGCTTGTCGGCCACCGGGTAGCGGTTGCCGGACTTCCGGGTGAAGTCCTTCACCCACTGCAGCTGCCCGCCGTACGCGGCGGGCGGGAAGAACACCGTGCCGTAGACCTTGACGCCGTTGCGGTGGGCGGCGTCGATCACGGTGGGGTTGGGCGCGAGGATCAGGCCCTCGCCGGCGGAGCCGCCCCAGAACACCAGGGTGTCCACGTACTGCCAGTGCCCGAAGGCGTAGTGGTTCGGGCTGTCGGAGCCCTGGGAAGGGTTGTCGGAGGTGGGACCGAAGGAGACCAGCGAGACCACCTTGCCCTCGCCGGCCCGGGCGTTGGCGTTGGCCTTGAGCGCCGGGTCCGAGGTGCGCGGCCGGAGGGGGACGCGCGAGCGGTTGAACGGGGCGTCGGGGTCGGTGCTCGGGTCCCAGTCGAGGATGGTGTTCGGGTGCCAGTACGAAGCGTACGGCTGGCTGCCGGTGGCAGCGGCAGCGGTGGGGGTGGTGGCAGCCGTGGCCGGGGCGGCAGCGGTGCTCGGGGCGGGGGAGAGGGCCATGGCGACGGCGGCCACGGCGCTCATGATCAGGGGTAGCAGGCGTCGGTTCATCCGGGGCTCCGGTCCAGCAGGAGGAGTGGGTACTGGCGCTCTGGTGGTACGGATGACGCGAAGCGGCGACGGTCGATGACGCGGTACGGGAGGTCCGCCGCGGCGACCCCGCAGGCTCAGTCCGGGAGGCTAAAGCCCTTTAGTCCGCACGGTCAAGGTTTGATGCTGCCGAAATTGTCAGGCTGATCGAGAAGGGCGTGAAGCCGACTGTGGCGGCTCCTGCGCGGTGCGGCGCTCGCGCCCGGCGGAGCGGACGTGAGGCGTCGAGGTCCTACCGCGGGCGGGCCGTGGACTCGCGGACCGTCAGACGCGGGGTGGGGTTCTGCACATCGCGCGCCGAGGACGGGTCGGCGATCACGGCGAGCAGTTCCCGGGCGACCTGCTCACCGAGGGCGAAGGTGTCGCGGGAGAGCGCGGTGAGTGAGGGGTGGACGATCCGGGCGAGGGCCGAGTCGTCGAAGGAGACGAGCGACAGCTCACCGGGTACCGCGACACCCATCTCGGCGGCCACTCCCAGGCCGGCGACCGCCATCACGTCGCTGTCGTAGATGATCGCGGTGGGCCGGTCGGGCCGGGCCAGCAGCATGCGGGTGGCGGCGGCGCCCTCGGCGTCGCTGAAGTCGGTCGGCAGGGAGACGGCCTCGGTCAGGCCGAGCCGGCGGGCGCTGTCGCGCACCGCGCGGATCCGGCGCTGCGTGTGCTGGAAGGCGGGCAGGCCGGCCAGGTGGGCGATCCGGCGGTGGCCGAGGGCGGCGAGGTAGTCGACGATCGACACCATGGCCTCCCGGTCGTCCGCCCAGACGCTGGGCAGGCTGCCGTGCCGGCCGGGGCCGCCGATGACGAGCGCGGGGATGCCGAGCTCCTCCAGCACGGGGATCCGGGGGTCGCGGACCTGCAGGTCGACGACGACGAAGCCGTCCACGCGGTGCTCGGACGTCCAGCGCCGGTAGACCTCGATCTCGGCGGCGGTGTCCTCGAGCACCAGCAGCTGCAGCGCGGTGCCCGAGGCGGACAGGCCGGCCTGCAGGCCGGAGAGCAACTGTCCGAAGAAGGGCTCCAGGCCGATGGTGCGGGCCGGTCGCGCGAGCACCAGGCCGACGGCTCCCGCCCTGGCTCCGCCGAGGGCGCGCGCCGCACTGTGGGGGCGCCAGTTCATCTTCTCGGCGATGCGCAGGATGCGCTCCCGAGTGGCCTCGCTGACACCCGCCCGGCCGTTGAGTGCGAACGACACGGCGCCCTGGGAGACCCCGGCCTCACGGGCGATGTCGGCGATCGTCGGTCTGGCCATGAAGATCCCCCGCCTGCCTCGTGCTGTGCGCTCTCTTGACAGCGATTGTAGCCAGGTGGATGCTGCGGCAGCACTGAAGCGGTTTAGTAGATCTGCTCGCCAGACAGGGAGACCTCACTGATGCGAAGCACCCACTGGGCACGGTTGGCACTGGCCTCGATCACAGCCGCGACGCTTGCGGGCTGCGGCCTCGGCGACCCGAACGGTTCGGACGGCCCGGCCGCCGCCGCCACCGGTGAGGTGAAGGGCAAGGTGTCGCTCCAGACCTGGGCCCTGAAGCCGAAATTCACCGACTACATGGAAGGCGTCATCGACGCCTTCGAGGCGAAGTACCCCGGAGTCCAGGTCGAGTGGCTCGACCAGCCCGGCGAGGGCTACTCCGACAAGGTCCTCAGCCAGGCCTCCGGCGGCACCCTGCCCGATGTGGTCAACCTCCCGCCGGACTTCGCGCTGCCGCTCGCCAGGCAGAGCATGCTCCTCGACGTCGCCAAGGCCGACCCGAAGCTGGCCGGCGACTACATCGAGGGCGGCATCGACGCCTACCGCTTCGCGGGCAAGGACGGCGCCTACGGCTACCCCTGGTACCTCAACACCGACGTCAACTACTGGAACTCCGAACTGCTCGCCAAGTACGGCCTGGACGCCCGGAAGCCGCCGAACGACCTGGACGAGCTGATCGCCCAGGCCCGGACGGTCAAGGAGAAGTCCGGCGGCGCCACGTACCTGATGAGCCGCAAGCCCGGCCTGGGTGATCTCGCGGACGCCGGGGTGAAGATCATGGCCGACGACGGCAAGAGCTTCACCTTCAACACCCCCGAGGCCGCCGCCGTACTCGACAAGTACCGGAGCGCCTTCAAGGACGGCCTGCTGCCCAAGGACGTTCTCACCGAGACCTACGCAGGAAACGCCAAGCTGTTCAATGCCGGCACGGTCGCGTGGACCACCGGCGGAGGCAACTACATCACCAGCCTCGCCACCGACAACCCCACCCTCGCCCCCAAGGTCGTCCCTTCCGCGGCGATGGGCACCCCGCCGCTCTACGTGCAGGGACTCTCGGTCGCGCGGAACACCAAGAACCCGGCCGCGGCCGTCGCGTTGGCCCGGTGGGTGACCAACGCCGAGAACCAGGCCGCCTTCGCCCGCCTGACCAGCATCTTCCCCTCCACCAAGACCTCCGCCGCAGACCCGTTCTTCCACCAGAGCGACGGCGGCAACGCCGGTGACGCCAAGGTGATCGCGTTCACCTCGCTGGCCAAGGCGCGGATACTCCAGCCCGTCGAGGTCAACGACGCGATGAAGACGGTGGTCAACCAGCAGATCGCACTCGCGATCAGCGGTGAGACCGACTCCAAGCAGGCACTGGACACCGCGGTCAGCCGCTGCAACCAGCTCCTGAAGGGCTGACGCCCCGAAGTCGCGGTGCGGCGGTCTTCAGCCTGGTCCGTCCGACGCGCCGAAGCCGTGGCGCGGCGGCCTTCCGCCCGCGATCCGGCCACCGCGCCGCCCGGCGCGCACCGCCCGCGCTGCCCCCGTCGGCCGTCACCTTCCGGGAAGGCACCTCCATGACCCACCGACGCTGGTTCACCCCCTGGCTGCTCGCCGGGCCTGCCGTGCTCTGGCTGGTGGCCTTCAACCTGTGGCCTGCCGCCAACACGGTGATCCTCTCCTTCACCAACGCCAAGCCGCTCGGCGGCGGGCACTTCACCGGCCTCGACAACTACGAACGCGCGCTCAATGACGAGCAGCTGGCCGACGCGCTGGTCAACAGCATCGTCTACCTGGCCGTCTGCCTGCCGCTTCTCACGCTGCTGCCGCTGCTGCTGGCCCTGCTGGTGGAGCGGAAACTGCCCGGCATCACCTTCTTCCGCACCGCCTTCTACACCCCGGTGGTCGCGTCCGCCGTCGTCGTCGCGCTCATCTGGGGCTGGGTCCTGGACGACCGCGGTCTGCTCAACGGCCTGCTCGGACAGTTCGGCCTGACCGACCGGCCCGTCTCGTTCCTCACCGACCGCTGGCTGCTCCTGTTCAGCGCCATCGCCCTCACGACCTGGAAGGGCCTCGGCTACTACATGGTGATCTACCTGTCGGCGCTGGGAAACGTCGGCCGGGAGCTCCACGAGGCCGCCGCCGTCGACGGCGCCTCCGCCCTCCGGCGTTTCTGGCACGTCACGGTCCCCGGGGTGCGGCCCACCATGCTGCTGGTCTCGGTGCTGATCTCCGTTTCCGCCCTCCGGGTCTTCTCCGAGCTGTACGTGCTCTCCAACGGCACCGGCGGACCCGGCGGCCGGGACATGTCGGTGGTGATGCTCATCCAGATGTACAGCCGCGGCTTCAGCGGGCACATCGGGTACGCCTCCGCGCTCAGCCTGCTGCTCTTCGTGATCACCATCGGGCCGATGCTGCTGCTGGCGCGGCTCGGCAGGAAGGCGGCCTGAGCGATGGCCCGAGGCTTCGGCACCCCGTCGGCCGGCGAGAAGACGGTCCGCTACCTGCTCCTCCTCCTCGTCCTGCTGCTCACCATCGGCCCCTTCCTCTGGCAGCTGTCCACCTCGCTCAAGGGCCCCGGCGAGGACGTCTACTCCCGCACCCCCGGCTTCCTGCCCGACGACCTGACGTTCGCCAACTACGCGAAGGTCGCCGATACCGTCCCGGTCTGGACGTATGCGGCGAACTCGCTGGTGGTGGCGGCGATCGCGGTGGTCGGCAACGCCGTCGGGGCGACCCTCGCCGGATTCGCGCTGGCCCGGCTGCGCTTCCGCGGCGTACGGCTGGTGCTCGGCCTGTTCCTGGCCACACTCGTCCTGCCCGGTGAGGTCACCATCGTCTCCCAGTACGTGACCGTGCGCAGCCTCGGCCTGACCGACACCCTGACCGGCGTCGCCCTCCCCGGTGCGATCGCGATGCTGAACGTGCTGCTGATGCGCACCGCCTTCGCGGCCGTCCCACCGGACCTGGACGCCGCCGCGCTGGTCGACGGGGCGAACGTCTGGCAGCGGCTGGTCCACGTCGGCCTGCCGAACGTGCGCGGCATGCTCAGCGTGGTCGTCATCTTCACCTTCATCGGAGCCTGGGACGACTTCCTGTGGCCGCTGATCGTCCTCAACGACCCCGGCAAGTACACGCTCACCGTCGGCCTGCAGTACCTGAACGGCACGTTCAGTGCCAATCCCCGGGTGATCGCCGCCGGGACCATGATCGCCTTCCTGCCGATCGTCGCCGTGTTCGCCACCCTCCAGCGCTTCTTCTTCCGCGGCGTCGAAGAAGGCGCGGTCAAGGGATGACCGCGCCGGAGAACGCACTCACAAAGGAAAACGCCCGAGCATGACCAACTCATCCCAGGACCGCCCACGAGTCCCGCGCTTCGGCGTCAACTACACCCCGAGCGAGGGCTGGTTCCACCACTGGCTCGACTTCGACCTCGACACGGTCCGCGCCGACCTCGACTCCGTGGCGGCTCTCGGCCTCGACCACCTGCGTGTCTTCCCGCTCTGGCCGCTCTTCCAGCCCAACCGCACCCTGATCCGCCCCCGGGCCGTCGAACAGCTGGTCCAGCTCGCCGACGCCGCCGCCGAGCGCGGTCTGGACGTCGCCGTCGACGGCCTGCAGGGCCACCTCTCCAGCTTCGACTTCCTGCCCTCCTGGACCACCACCTGGCACCGGCGCAGCCTCTTCACCGACCCCGAGGTCCTCGACGGACAGGCCACCTACCTGCGCACCCTCGCCGCCGCACTCTCCGACCGGCCCAACTTCCTCGGCATGACCGTCGGCAACGAGATCAACCAGTTCTCCGGCGAGGCCCACCCCGACCCCGACCCGATCACCCCCGGCCAGGCCGAGGCCTGGCTGCACCGGATGCTCGCCGCCTGCGAGGAGGGAGCCCCCGGCCGACTGCACCTGCACGCCGAGTACGACGCCGCCTGGTACGAGGACGACCACCCCTTCACCCCCGTGCACTGCACCCGGATCGGCGCGGCCACCGCCGTGCACTCCTGGGTCTTCAACGGCACCGCGCAGCGACACGGCCCCACCGCCGTCGCCACGGAGCAGCACGCCGCCTACCTGATCGAGCTCTCCAAGGCCTGGGCCCACGACCCCCGGCGCCCGGTCTGGCTCCAGGAGGTCGGCGCACCCGCCCCGCACATCCCCGCCGAGGGAGCCGGCCGGTTCGCCCGTACGACCGTCGCCGCGGCGCTGGACTGCCCCGACCTCTGGGGTGTCACCTGGTGGTGCTCCCACGACGTCGACCGGTCGCTCGCCGACTTCCCCGAACTCGAGTACAGCCTCGGCCTGTTGACCAACGGCCGGCAGGTCAAGCCGGCCGGCGCGGTCATCGCCTCGCTGGTGGCGGACGTCCGCGCGGGCTGGTCGCCGCCGCCCGTCCGCTCGACCGCGCTGGTCCTCGACCTGCCGGACGAGGCGCCCAAGCGGTCGCTCTGCGCGCCCGGTGGAGCGTACTTCGAGGCGTTCATGCGACTCGCCGCCGACGGAGTCAGGCCGACCGCCGTCCTCGCCCGAGACTCCGAGAACGCGGAACACCTGGCCGCTCGGGGTATCACCGAACTCGTCACCGTCGACAGGACCAGCTGACCAACCGTCACCCATAGGGAGTCACATTCCATGCACGACGACCGCAGCCTCGTCGAGTCCCGCCTCAAGCGCGTCCTGGAGGAGCGCATCCGCCCGGCCGTGTACCCCGAGTCCGTCCCGCTGGCGGTCGCCATCTGGACCGCCCCCGACGAACCCGTACCCGTCGCGGAAGGACTGGCCGCGCCGCGCACCCCGATCGCCGTCGGCACGGAGTGGGGCGCGCCCTGGGGCACCAGCTGGCTGACCGTCTCCGGCACCGTCCCGCCCGAGTGGGCGGGTCGCACCGTCGAGGCGCTGATCGACCTCGGGTTCGACGCCAACATGCCCGGATTCCAGTGTGAAGGCCTGGTCTACCGGCCCGACGGCACACCGGTGAAGGGCCTCAATCCCCGCAACCAGTGGGTACGGATCGCCGGCCCGGCGGTCGGCGGGGAGGAGGTGCTGCTGCACGTCGAGGCCGCGTCCAACCCCGTCGTCCTGGACTACCACCCCTTCCTGCCGACCGAGCTGGGCGAGAAGGAGACGGCCGGCGACAAGCCGCAGTACCGGCTGGAACGGATGGACCTGGCCGTCTTCGACGAGACGGTGTGGCAGCTCGTCATCGACCTCGAGGTGCTCGGTGAGCTGATGGCGGAGCTTCCGGTCGAGGGCGCGCGCCGGTGGGAGATCCTGCGTGCCGTCGAGCGAGCCCTCGACGCGCTCGACCTGCAGGACGTCAACGGGACCGCGGCGAAGGCCCGTACGGAGCTGGTCGGCGTACTCGCCACGCCGGCCGAGCCGTCCGCGCACCTCATCAGCGCCGTCGGTCACGCCCACATCGACTCGGCCTGGCTCTGGCCGCTCCGCGAGACCGTCCGCAAGGTCGCCCGCACCACCGCCAACATGACCGCCCTGCTGGAGGACGAACCCGAGTTCATCTACACGATGTCCCAGGCGCAGCAGTACGCCTGGATCAAGGAGCACCGGCCGGAGGTGTACGCGCGGGTCAAGAAGGCGGTCGCCGAGGGCCGCTTCGTCCCGGCCGGCGGCATGTGGGTGGAGTCCGACACCAACATGCCCTCCTCCGAGGCGATGGCCCGTCAGTTCGTCCACGGCAAGCGGTTCTTCCTGGACGAGTTCGGCGTCGAGAACGAGGAGGCCTGGCTGCCGGACACCTTCGGCTTCGCCGGCGGCCTGCCGCAGATCATCAAGGCGGCCGGCTCCAAGTGGCTGCTGACCCAGAAGATCTCGTGGAGCCAGATCAACACCTTCCCGCACCACACCTTCCTCTGGGAGGGCATCGACGGCACCCGGATCTTCACCCACTTCCCGCCCGTCGACACGTACAACTGCTCCATGCGCGGCAAGGAGATCGCCCACGCCGCACGGAACTTCAAGGACAAGGGCCGCGCCAGGCACTCGATCGCCCCGACCGGATGGGGCGACGGGGGCGGCGGGACGACCCGCGAGATGGTCGCCAAGGCCGCGCGGCTGCGTGACCTGGAGGGCTCGGCACGGGTGAGGTGGGAGCGACCCGCCGACTTCTTCGCGAAGGCCGAGGCCGAGTACCCCGAACCGCCGGTGTGGGTGGGCGAGCTGTACCTCGAACTCCACCGGGCCACCCTCACCAGTCAGGCGAGGACCAAGCAGGGCAACCGGGCGAGCGAGAACCTGCTGCGGGAGGCCGAACTATGGTCCGCCACCGCGGCCGTTCGCGTCGGAACGCCTTACCCGTACCAGGAGTTGGACCGGATCTGGAAGACCGTGCTGCTGCACCAGTTCCACGACATCCTGCCCGGTTCCTCGATCGCCTGGGTCCACCGGGAGGCGGAACGCACGTACGCCGCCGCGGCCGAGGAGCTGAACGGCATCGTCGACCGGGCACAGCGGGCCCTGGCAGGCACCGGGGAGGGCACCGTCGCCTTCAACGCCGCTCCGCACGCACGGGGCGGGGTCCCGGCCGGTGGCGCGACGCCGGTGACCGGACCAGGTTCCGGCTGTACGGTGACCGGCCGGCCGGAAGGCGGGTACGTGCTCGACAACGGGCTGCTGCGGGTCGCCGTGGACGCGCGAGGGCTGGCGGTGTCGGTGCTCGATCTGCGCTCCGGGCGGGAGACCCTCGCCCCCGGCGCGGCCGCCAACCTGCTGCAGATCCACCCCGACTTCCCCAACATGTGGGACGCCTGGGACGTCGACTCCTTCTACCGCAACACCGTCACCGATCTGACGGACGCCGACGCGGTCGAGATCGCGACCGACACCCCGCACCTCGTGACCGTACGGGTCACCCGCTCCTTCGGCTCCTCCCGCGCCGTCCAGACGCTCACCCTCGCCGCCGGGGAAGCACGGCTCGACCTCGCCACCGAGGTCGACTGGCACGAGACCGAGAAGTTCCTGAAGGCCTCCTACCCGCTCGACCTGCGGACCGACAGCTACGCCTCCGAGACCCAGTTCGGCCACCTCAACCGCCCCACCCACACCAACACCAGCTGGGAGGCCGCCAAGTTCGAAGCCTGCAACCACCGCTTCGTCCACCTGGAGGAACCCGGCTGGGGCGTCGCCCTGGTCACCGCCTCCACATACGGCCACGACGTCACGCGTGCCGTGCGCCCCGAGGACGGCGGCACCACGACCACCGTCCGGGTCTCCCTCCTGCGCGCCCCCCGCTTTCCCGACCCGCACACCGACCAAGGGCTGCACCGCTTTCGGCACGCACTCGTCCCCGGAGCCGACATCGGCGACGCCGTACGGGAGGGCTACCGCATCAACCTGCCCGAGCGACGGGTCACCGGCACCGCGGACGTCGCCCCGCTCGTCACGCTCGACAACGACGCTGTGGTGGTCAGCGCGGTGAAGCTCGCGGACGACGAGAGCGGCGACGTGGTGGTGCGACTGTACGAAGCCCGGGGCGGCCGTGCCCGTACCCGCCTCACGCCGGCGTTCGAGCACGGGCCGGTCCGCACATGCGACCTGCTCGAACGGCCGGTCGGCGACGTCGAGCCGACGGACGGCCGCGTCGAACTCCACCTGCGGCCCTTCCAGCTGCTCACCCTCCGCTTCACCCGCGCCTGATGGGTCGCCCTGACCACTAGGCACACGTCGTACCCGAGGCAACGGGTGGCACGGCGACGTGCCACCCGTTCACTCGGCCACGTAGGTGCGGTACATCCACTCGAACACCAGGAGGCCCCGTCCGTCGTGGTGCGCGTGGGTGGAGCCGTTGGCCCTGTAGTGCTCGTAGCGGTTCCCGAGGAAGAGTTTGAACGTGTCCTCGGTGTTCTCGACGTAGCGAACCCTCTCCTGGTCGGGAACGGCCCGGCCACCCTGCAGGATCACGTTGGGTCGGTTGCTCATGAAGATCCTTCCTCCATCTCGAATCGGTCGGACGCGTGCGTCAGAAGGCGTCGGTCGGGGCGTAGGTGCCCCAGACCTCGCGCAGGGCGTTGCATGACTTCGCCGACGGTGGCCCGGGCCCTGAGGGCGTCCTTCATCGGGTGGAGGACGTTGTCCGTGCCTTCCGCCGCCTTCTTCGGCTCGACGACGGCCGGCCCGTGTACATCGACGGATACACACCACGCGTGAACGGATACGCACCCGGCTCGCCCAACTTCCCGGCCGGATCCCAGCCCTCCAGAGCATCTGGCCCGTAGACCGGCTCGATCGGCAGCCCCGACTCCGACTCGCGCGCCATGTGCTGTGCCTCCCTTGCCCGACAGGTCCACAGGAGCCGAAGCCCACGGTTACGAGCATCGACGGGCGGGCTAACACGGTGCTCCCGGCGATCTAATCGCGGGCTTTCGGCACGGCGTCTCGCCGCTGCAACGGACGCGGGCGCCCGCAGGGGAGATTCCCCGGCAGACGCCCGCCGTCGTGCTTCTCGGCCCGCCGGTGCCCGACCGGCGTTCAGCCGGTGCTCACACGGTGCTGAGCCCGCGCCGAGCCTGTGCCGAAGCGGTCCTGGTGGCCCCCGCGATGCCGGCGGCCTGGTCCGCCGCGCGGAAGCCGGCCTCGATCGCGCCTTCCACGAAGCCCACCCAGCCGCTGGCGATGTCACTGGTGGCGAACGCGATCCTGCCGTGCGGTCGCTGGATCGCCGGCAGCTGGGCCAGCAACTGGCCCGGGCGGCGCAGCGCCCAGCCGCCGAGCGAATAGCGCTCCGCGCCCCAGTCCTGTGCCCGGTAGTCGATGAGCCGGGCTTCCGGGAGGACGGTCCTCAGCGCGGCCTCGATCTCCGCCCGGTTGGAGACGTTGATCGCGGGCTTGCTGTTGAGGGCCATCAGGAGCTGGCCCTCCGGGGTCTCGCTGTGCGAGAGCACGGTCATGAAGGGGTCGCCCTCGGCGCCGCTGACGACCTTCGCCTCAGTCATGCCGCGCACGTGGAGCCAGAGCTTGCGGCTGTTCGCCACGCCCACGCCCTGCTGCGTGGCGGTGCTGTGCACCGAGGGCAGACCGGGGTTGAACGTGATGGTCTTCCATACGTTCACCGGTACCGCCACCACGACGGTACGCGCGGTGAAGGCCTGGCCCGCCGTGGTCACGACCCTGACCGACGTACCCGTGTCGGTGATCGACGCGACCGGGGCGTTCAGCCGGATCTCCGCCCTGGCGTCGGCGAGGATCGCCCGGATGACGCTGCTCATGCCCGTGGAGACGCGCTTGCTCTGTGCGCGGTACCACGTGTCCGTGCTCCAGCCCGCGAGGGACCACCACTGGGCCAGGGCCGTGTACGAGCCGTAGGTGCTCGATCCGCCGGACTGGCCGGCCGTGATGCCGTTGATCCAGCTCTCGTCGGCGGCGCTGAGGTTCAGCTGGTCGAGCCGGTTGCGCAGCGACAGCCCGTCGACCTCACGGACCAGATCGCGTCGGGCGAGGGGGTTGTAGGGGTCCGGGAAGAAGGTCTTCGACCCCTCGAAGAGCTTCTCCAGGAGCGCACCCTGCCGGGTCTGCAGCTCGGCGAGGGAGAAGGGCGCGGGGCCGTCCGGGGTCGGCATGACCGCGTGCGCGGGGAGCAGCCCGTGCGCGGTGGCGATGCCGTAGCGGTTGAGCTCGGCGGTGATGAGCGGCTGGGACTCGTCGACGAACTGACCGCCCATCTCCACGGGCTGGTTGACGAACGTGTCCGTCCAGGTGCGGCCGCCGACCCGGCCGCGGGCCTCAAGCAGCAGCGGGTTGAGGCCCTTGGCCCTCAGCTCCCGCGCGGCTATCGCCCCCGCGAAGCCGAGGCCCACGACGATGGCGTCGTAGCAGCCACGGGCTTCGGCGGCAGAGGCATCGGCGGCATGGGCGACGGTGCTGCCGAAGGGAGCGGGGATCGCGCCGATCGCGGCGGCAGCGGTGGTGAGCCCGCCCACCTTGAGCAGGCGCCGACGGGTGAAGCCGTCGGCCCGACGTATGCCAGGCTGGTTGTCTGTACTCACTGGGTTGTCCTCAGGTTTCCTGTGATCGCTCGTACATGGAACGTGGAAGGGCGATGTGAGGAATCGACGGCTGCCCGCGCGGGACCGTGAGCGCAGGACGCCGCTCCGCCGTTCGAGACATGGCGGAGCGGGGCCGTGCGGCCACGGACCGGCGGATGCAGCCCGCGTTCGCGAGGCAGGGCGATCGGAATGATGCCAACTCAGTGCGGATCGGGCCCGGATGAACGTCCTGGACCCATCACGGCGGCGGGACCGAGCGACTCCGCGTGCGCGGTCGCGTCGGTCTGCCTCCGGTGCAGCTCCCCCGTAAACTCGTGCAATTCCCCGTTCACCTGCTGTGCGACCCGTACGCAGAGGCGTAGGCAGACGCAGACGCAGGCGTTCCAGCGTGCAGCGTGCCGAGACTGGCACCGTGTGTGCTTCGGATGGATGGTTCAGGCGGTGCGTGTGGTTCCGGTGGTTCCTGTGATGCGTGTGGTTCCGGTGGTGCGGCCCCCGCGTCGTGACAGCGGGGGCCTCCTCGTGCGGGCAGTGACGGTCACCGGCCGTCGCTCACGTCAGTCGCGCCAGGCGCCGGCGGCCGCGGCCTCCTTCACGAACAGGGCGAAGGAACGGGGCGGCCGGCCGAGCGCGGCCTGCACGCCGTCGGACAGGTGACTGTCCATGTCCCGGCGGATCGGGCCGACCGAGTCGGCGTAGTCCTCGGCGTCCGCCGTGGGCCAGCCCTCGGCGACCAGTTCGGCCACGAAGTCCTCGGGCGACAGGGACACGTAGCGCACCGAGCGGCCGGTGGCGTCGGAGATGAGGTCCACCACCTCGCCGATGGTCAGCGCGCTCGGACCGGACAGCTCGTAGGTCTTGCCCACGTGCGTGTCCTCGGTGAGCGCGGCGACCGCGACCGCGGCGATGTCCTCGGCGTCCACGAAGCTCGCAGCGCCGTCACCCGCGGGCAGGCGCAGCTCCCCGCCGAGCACCGAGTCGCGGAAGAAGCCCTCGCTGAAGTTCTGCGCGAACCACGCGGGCCGCACGACGGTCCACTCCAGACCGCTGTTGCGCACGGCGTCCTCGCCGTCGATGTGGGTCCGGCCCGCGATGCTGTCCTCCTTGGCGTAACCGGGGACGTCGGCGCCGCGGCCCGACAGCAGCACGATGCGCTCGACCCCCAGTTCCTTCGCGCGCTGCACGAACGGCCGCGTCAGCTGCTCGCCGTCCTGCGGCACGAGGAAGACCTTCTTCACGCCGTCCAGAGCGGCGTCCCACGTGCTCCTGTCCGTCCAGTCGAAACGGGGCTCGCCGGAACGCGATCCCACGCGCACCGTGACACCCTTCGAGCCGAGTTGGGCCACGGCGCGACCGCCGACCTTGCCCGTACCACCAGTGATCAGAATCGGGTGCTCAGTCATGGGGCAACTAAATCCTTCGGAGCGGGGACGCGGCCATGGCTGAGACACCCAGGTCGATGTTCGAGCGTCTACATTGGAGGGGTGGACACGTTAGCGAACTTGCTGGACGGGGTACGGGCACGCGGTGCCGTGTTCACCCGGACGGTCATGAGCCCACAATGGTCCCTGCGCTTCGCGAGCGGCGCCCATCTGACCTTGGTCGCCGCCTTGAACGGCCGGGTCTGGATCACACCCGCCGACGGCGAGCCGATGGAACTCGGCTCCGGTGACATCGCCGTCCTGCGCGGCCCCGCCCCGTACACCGTCGCCGAGGATCCCGCCTCGCCGCCCGGACGCGTCATCACCAGCGCGGACTACTGCGCGCGGACCGCCCGGGCGGTCGTCGTCGGCGAGCCGGCCCTCGACCCGCGTACCTGCGGGGCCGACGAGCCGGGTTCGGCCCTCCTGATCAGCGGCGCCTACGAAGGCCGGACCGGCATCAGCGACCGTCTCCTGGACGCCCTGCCGGACGTCCTCGTCGTACCGGAGGCCGACAGCGACCGTACCCTTCTTGGCCTGGTCGCGGAGGAGGTACGCCGCGACAAGCCGGGCCAGCAGGCCGTCCTGGACCGGCTGCTCGACCTGATGCTGGTCTCCACGCTGCGCGCCTGGTTCGACCGCCCCAAGAACCACGCACCCGCGTGGTACCGGCCCACGGACGACTCCGTCGTCGCGAGCGCCCTCCGGCTGATGCACGACGACCCGGCACACCCGTGGACCGTGGCCACCCTCGCCGCCAAGGTGGGGGCCTCCAGGTCGGGGCTGGCCCGCAGCTTCGCCCGCCACGTCGGTGAGCCGCCCATGACCTACCTGGCGACGTGGCGCGTCGCCCTGGCGGCCGACCTGCTGCGCGACACCGACGACACGGTGAGCTCCATCGCCCACAAGGTGGGGTACTCCAACACCTTCGCCCTCAGCGTCGCCTTCAAGCGCTGCCGTGGCATCACCCCCACCCAGCACCGTGCGGCGGTTCTGCACAGCCGCGGGCTGACCGCCTGAACCGAGGGCGTGCGAGGACCCCGGCGGGCGTGTGGCCGCCGGGGTCCTCGGGACTGGGTGGGGCTGGGCAGGTTCGGCTGGGCCTGGGGGCTTCGGTCGGGGCGGCCGGCGGCTGTTATGCCTCCGCGGACACGGCTCCCTCACGGTCAGGGGCCGGGAAGTAGCCCTTGTCGGTGAAGAACTCCAGGTACCGGACCAGCAGGTCACCCGTCACCCGGGGGCAGTGGACACCGCTGCCGGCCAGGGCCGCCTCCGTCCCGTCCGTGTCGATGTCGGGATAGCCGCCGGTGCCCGCGATCGCCGCCTCGAAGACGTCGAGCAGCGGCAGCAGCGAGTTCTCCGGATCCTTCCGTACGGACCGGCTCCACTCGGCCGGGTCGAGGTCCACGAGCGTGTGGCCGAGGGCGCGGAGCCGCTCGACGACCTCGGCGAAGTGCAGACGGTGCGGATTGGACAGGTTGTAGGTGTCTCCCACGCCCGTGACCCGGGTGGAGAGCCACCGGATCGCCCCGCTCACGTAGTCGACCGGCGTCGGATGGAAGTAGCCGGAGATCCCCGCGGGAGCCGCACCGGCCTCCAGCATGCCGCGGATGCTCAGCCACACGAAGTCCTGTGTCTGGCAGGCTCCGTTGACCTGGTCGCCGGAGACGACGTCGACGCGGTACACCGAGACGGGGATGCCGCGCGACCGGGCGATGTCGATGACCCCCTCGGCCACCCACTTCGCCTGCCGGTATCCGTTGGACAGCAGCTCCGGCGGGCCGATCGGGTCGTCGACGGCGATGCGCAGGCCCTCGGCCGGCTCCTGAGCGTAGACGCCGGTGGACGAGATGTAGTGCACGGGCACGGTCCGGTGCCGGGCCGCGAGCCGCAGCACCTCCTCGGTGCCCGCGATGTTGGCGGGCCTCAACGCCTCGTACGGATAGAGCCAGTTGACACTGGCGCCCGCGTGGTAGACGACGTCGACCACCCGGGCCAGTTCGTCGAAGGCGTCCCCGTCCAGCCCGAGCGACGGCTCCGCGAGATCACCGACGGCGATGTCGATCCTGTCGAAGTCGAGGTCCGCCTCCGTCTCGTACCACGCGGCCGCGGCGGTCAGGCGTGCGCGGGCGTCCGACACGTCCGCGCCGCGGACCAGGCAGTGGATCCGCGCCGACGTGTTCCGCAGGAGGTCCCTCAGCAGGAAGGAGCCGAGGAAGCCGGTGGCTCCGGTCAGCAGGATGTGCCGGGGATCGTCGGTGAGGTGGACGTCCGGCGTGGCGACGATGTCCGGCGCGAGCCGTACCTCCGCCGCGAAGTCGACGCCGCCCCGCGCGTCCGCCGAGCCGCCGGCCAGGTCGGACAGCAGCCGCTGGGCCAGGTCCTCGGGGGTGGGGTGGTCGAAGACCAGGCCTGCCGGCAGCGGCAGCCCCACCGCCTTCGTCAGCCGGTTGCGCAGCTCGACGGCGGTCAGCGAGTCGACCCCGACGTCCTGGAAGGACTGGTCCGCACGGACCGGTGCGTCGGGTCCGCGCCCCAGAGCCGCCGTCGCCTGCTCGATGACCAGAGCGAGGAGGACACGGTGCCGCTCGCGCTCGTCCAGCCCGGCCAGGCCGTCGAGACCGTGGCCCGCGCCGCCCAGTGCTCCGTCCGCCACCGCCACCGGCCGGTGCCGCACCCGCGTCAGGGCGCGCAGCACCGCGGGCTGCCGGGGGTACGCACGCGCTGCGGCCAGGTCCACGGGCAGCGCGATCACCGAGGGGTGGTTGGTACCGGTCACCGTGTCGAGGATCTCCATGCCCAGGTCGGTGGGCAGGAGCCGCATACCCTCACGCGCCATGCGATTCAGCTGCGCTTCCGTGAGGTGGTTGGTCATGGCGGTGGTGTTGGCCCAGAGTCCCCAGGCGATGGAGGTGGTGGGTTGGTGGTGGGTGGTGCGGTGTTGGGCGAGGGCGTCGAGGAAGGAGTTGGCGGCGGCGTAGTTGGCTTGGCCGGGGGTGCCGAGGACTCCGGCGACGGAGGAGTAGAGGACGAAGGCGGTGAGGTTGAGGTGTTGGGTTTGGTGGTGGAGGTTCCAGGTGGCGTCGACTTTGGGGCGGAGGACGTTGTGGAGTTGGGTGGGGGTCATGGTGGTGATGAGGTTGTCGTGGAGGGTGCCGGCGGTGTGGATGATGGCGGTGAGGGGGGTGTGGGTGGGGATGGTGGTGAGGAGGGTGGCGAGTTGGGTGGGGTCGGTGGTGTCGCAGGCGGTGATGGTGACGTGGGCGCCTGCTTGGGTGAGTTCGGTGTGGAGTTGGGTGGCTCCGGGGGCGTTGGGTCCGCTTCGGCTGGTGAGGAGGAGGTGTTTGGTGCCGTGGTGGTGGACGAGGTGTCGGGCTGCGGCGGAGCCGAGTGAGCCGGTTCCGCCGGTGATGAGGACGGTGCCTTCGGTGTTCCAGGGCGACGCGTCAGACGCCGACGCCGATGTCGATGCCGACGTCGGTACCGGAAGGCGTGTCATGCGAGGGACGAAAGCCCGGACGCCTCGCAGAGCGACCTGCGGTTCCCCGAGCGCGGCCGCCGCCAGGACGTCACGCCGTTCCGGCTCGGAGCCCGTCTCACCGTCCACCAGCACCAGCCGGCCGGGATGCTCGGCCTGCGCCGAACGCAACAGACCCCACACCGTGGCGTGCGCGAGGTCCACGGGAGCGCCCTCCTCCACCGGCACGGCACCCGCGGTGAGCACGATGAGCCGGGTCGCCGCCTGCCGCTCGTCGGACAGCCATTCCTGTACGAGCGCCAGCGCGCTCTGGGCCGCCGCGTGAGTGGCGGCGACGGGATCGGCCCCCGGGAGGGTGGGCGGCACGGTCCGGATGAGGACGTTCGAGCCGTCCTCGCCCCGCCGGCCTTCACCGCCCGCCGCCGGAAGCAGGGTCGGGGACCAGGTGATGCGGAACAGGGCGTCCTTCGCCGCGGCGCTTGACGGGGCCGGCCGGAGCGCCACGGACGGGGGAGCGACGGACCGGAGGGCGACGGACTCGACGGTCAGCACCGGCTGCCCGGCGGCATCGCCGACGTGGAGTCCGAACACCCCGTCGCCGCGCGGTGTCAGGAGCACGCGGAGCTTGGTGCCGCCGACGGCGTGCAGCCGGACACCGGTCCACTCGTACGGGACGGTGTCCCCGTCCGTACCCTCCCAGGACGCCACGCGGAGCGCGCTGTCCACCAGGAGCGGATGGATCCCGAAGTCCGCGACGCGATCCGCCAGTTCGTCCGGAAGGGCGATCTCGGCGAGGATCTCCTCGCCGCGTCGCCACATCGCGGTCACCCCCGGCGGGAGCGCACCGGGATCGGCGGCCTCCGCTCCGGACCCGGGCCATTCCGCGTCGGAGCGCCCTGTCTCCCGGGCACCACGGTGGACGGCACCCGTGGCATGCAGGGTCCACACGCTGTCCGGATCGTCGGGCCGGGAGTGAACGGTCACCGTGCGCACACCGTCGGCGTCAGGCGCCTCCACGGCCAACTGAACGTGCAGCGCTCCGCCCTCACTGTCGGACAGGACCATGGGTGCCACCACGGTCAGGTCCCGCAGGACGTCGCAGTCGAGCTGGTCGCTCACGTGCAGGGCGAGGTCGACCAGGACACCGTGAGGCACGGTGCCTTCGCTCTGGTCCGTACGTTCGACCAGCCACGGGTGGGTGGCCGTCGACAACCTGCCGGTGAAGAGAGCGGTGTCACTGCCTGCGGGGTACACGGCGGCGCCGAGAAGCGCGTGCCCGGACGGAGTCAGCGCGAGATCGGCCGGATCGCCGCTGAGGGATGAGGCGTGGAGCCAGTAGTGCTGGCGTTGGAAGGGGTAGGTGGGGAGGTCGGTGAGGGTGGTGCGGTCGCCGAAGACGGTCTGCCAGTGGGGGGTGACGCCGGTCCCGGCTGCGTAGAGCCGGCCCAGGGCGGTGAGGATGGTATGGGTCTCCGACTGGCCCGGGCGGAGGGTGGGGAGGACGAGGTGTCCTTCGTGGCCGGTGGCGTCCAGGATGTGCTGGGTCTGTGCGACGAGTACGCCGCTGGGGCCGATCTCTACGTATCCGCCGGTGTGGTGGTCGGCGAGGTGGGTGATGGCGTCGTGGAAGCGGACGGTGGTGCGGACGTGGTGGACCCAGTAGGCGGGGTCGGTGAGGGTGTCCGGTTCGACGGCGAGTCCCGTGACGGTGGAGACGATGGGTATCGACGGCGGGTGGAACGTCAGGCTTTTCACGACCTCGGCGAAGTCGTTCAGCATCGGTTCCATCAAGGGCGAGTGGAAGGCGTGGCTGACCTTGAGGCGTTTGACCCGGTGGCCCGCGTTCTCGAAGTGAGCGGTGACGCGTTCGACGGCGGTGTGTTCGCCGGAGACGACGACGGAAGTGGGTCCGTTGACCGCGGCGATGCCGACGGCATCGTCGAGGAACGGGAGTACATCGGCTTCAGCGGCTTCGACAGCCGCCATCGCACCGCCCTCCGGCAGCGCCTGCATCAGCCGGCCTCGGGCCGCGACCAGTCGGGCAGCGTCTTCCAGGGAGAAGACGCCCGCTACGTGGGCGGCTGCGATCTCACCGATCGAGTGGCCGACGAGCCAGGCCGGCCGGACGCCCCAGGATTCGAGAAGTCGGTAGAGGCCGACTTCGATGGCGAACAGGGCGCTCTGCGTGTAGACGGTCTGGTCGAGCAGGCCGGTGTCGGTGGTGTCGAAGAGGACGTCGCGGACGGGGTGGTCGACGAACCCTGCGAGTTCCTTGTCGACGGCGGTCAGGACGTCGTCGACGGCCGTGGCGAACACCGGATGGGCGGCGTACAACTCGCGGCCCATTCCCACTCGTTGACCGCCCTGACCGGCGAACAGCATGCCTACGCCGCTACCGGAAGGACCGACCAGGGGTGCGCGGCCGTCTGCGACCTCGGCCAGCGAGGTCAGGAGCTCCTCGCGGTCGGCGCCCACCACCACGGCGCCGCGTTCGAAGCGGCTGCGCGCGGTGGCCAACGTCAACCCCACGCCGGCCACGTCGAGCTCGGGTGCCTGCGAGATCCACTCGGTCAGCCGCGCCGCCTGCTCACGTACAGCCTCGTCCGTTCGCCCCGACAGCACCCACGGCACCACACCGCCATCGGCCACCGGTGCCGGGTCTTCCACCTCGGGTGCCTGCTCGATGATCACGTGGGCGTTGGTGCCGCTGATGCCGAACGACGACACGCCCGCCCGGCGCGGCCTTCCTGTCTCGGGCCAGTCGCGGTTCTCCGTGAGGAGTTCCACCGCTCCGCTGTCCCATTCCACGTGCGGGCTCGGCTCGTCCACGTGCAGCGTCTTCGGCGCCACCCCACGGCGGAGTGCCTCGACCATCTTGATCACGCCGCTCACGCCTGCGGCGGCCTGGGTGTGGCCGATGTTGGACTTGAGCGAGCCGAGGTAGAGGGGCTGGTGTGCGGGGCGGTCCTGTCCGTAGGTGGCCAGGAGGGCCTGGGCTTCGATGGGGTCGCCGAGTGTCGTGCCGGTGCCGTGTGCCTCGACGACGTCGACGTCACGTGCGGAGAGGCCCGCGTCGGTCAGGGCGGCCCGGATCACGCGTTCCTGCGCGGGGCCGTTGGGTGCGGTCAGGCCGTTGGAGGCGCCGTCCTGGTTGACCGCGCTGCCCCGGATCACCGCGAGCACGCGGCGCCCCTTGCGCTGCGCGTCCGTGAGCCGCTCCAGGAGCAGCACCCCCACGCCTTCGGACCATCCGGTGCCGTCCGCGGTGGCGGAGAACGCCTTGCAGCGGCCGTCGCTCGCGAGGTTCCCCTGGCGGCTGAACTCCAGCCAGCCGTCCATGCTCGCGGCCACGGTCGCGCCGCCGGCCAGGGCGAGGTCGCACTCGCCCGACCGCAGCGACTGCGCCGCCATGTGCATGGCGACGAGCGAAGACGAGCAGGCCGTGTCCAGCGTGACCGCAGGTCCCTCGAAACCGAAGGTGTAGGAGATGCGGCCCGAGGCGATGCTGCCGAGCACGCCCGTGGCCAAGTAGCCCGCGTACTCCTCCTGGTCCAGGGTGAGGTTGTACGTCTGAGCGGCGATCCCCGTGAAGACTCCCACCGGCGCGCCGCGCAGCGTGCCCGGAGCGATCCCGGCCCGCTCCATCGCCTCCCAGGAGGTTTCCAGGAGCAGCCGCTGCTGCGGGTCCATCGCGGTCGCCTCGCGCGGGGAGATCCGGAAGAACGCGGGGTCGAACTCTGCGGCGTCGCGGATGAATCCGCCGTGCCGTGTATAGGTCTTGCCGGGCTTGCCGGGCTCGGGGTCGTAGCGGCCGGCGATGTCCCAGCCGCGGTCGGTGGGGAACTCCGTGATGGCGTCCCCCTCTTCGGCCACGAGCCGCCACAGGTCCTCGGGGGACGCGACGTCGCCGGGGAAGCGGCAGGCCATGCCGACGATCGCGATGGGTTCGTGCTGTGCGGCCTCGACCTCGGCCAGGCGCTGCCTGGTCTTCTTGAGATCGGACGTGACCCACTTCAGGTACTCGAGAGCCTTCTGCTCGTCGGACATCGGATTGGACTCCCCTTGTGTTGGTTCCGTCTGACCTGAGCGGGTCATCCGGCCGCACGGCCGAGTTCGTTGTCGATGAAGTCGAAGAGGTCGCCGGACGACGCGGACTCCAGCGCGTCCTCCGCCTCGGTCGCCTCCTGGGTCCCGTACGTCTCCGACTCCTGGGAACGCGACCAGTGGTCGAGGATGCCGCGCAGGCGGGTGGCCACGGCCCGGCGCCCGCTCGGGTCCAGGTCTGCCGCGCCCGTGAGGCGGGCCTCCAGGCCGTCGAGTTCCTTCTGCAGCGCCACGGCAGGGTCCGACTCGGGTACGAGCCTGTCCCGGAGCCACCGGGCGAGCGCCGCGGGCGTCGGGTGGTCGAACACGACGGTGGTGGGCAGCCGTACGCCGGTGACCGCGCCGAGGCGGTTGCGGAGCTCGACCGCCGTCACGGAGTCGAACCCGATCTCCTGGAAGGCGTGATCGTGGTCGATGCCCTCGGCGTCGGCGTGACCGAGGACGGTGGCGACGTGCTCGCTGACGAGGCCGACCAGCAGCGTGTCCCGTTCCGGCACGGTGAGCCGTGCCAGCCGGTCGGCCAGTGCCTCTCCGCCGGGCGTCCGGCCGTGCGAGGCGCGGGAGGCACGCGCGGGAGCCAGATCGCGCAGGATCGGCGGGACGTCGTGGCCCGCCCGCAGGAGCGCCTTGTTGAGCGGGGCGGCCACGAGAGCGGGCCGGCCCGTCGCGAGTGCGGCGTCGAGCAGCGCGGGAGCCTCCTCGGGGGCGAGGGGCCGGAGCCCGTACGCCCCGGAGCGGTCGTCTCCGTACGCAACGGCCAGCGCCGGCAGGCCGAGTGCGAGCCGGTACGCCGCCAGCCCGTCGAGGAACCCGTCCGCCGCAGCGAACCCGCCCGGGCCCAGGCCGCCGACGGTGCCGCGCGGCGAGGAGAGCAGCACGAAGTGGGTGAGGCCGGGGCCCTTCGTCAGCTCGTGCAGGTTCCAGGCCGCTCCGGCCCTGGCCCGCAGCGCCGGCCCGGACTCGCTCTCCCCGTCCTCGGTCGAGCCGCCCGCGTTCTCGACGACCGGTCCGGGCGCGGAATGGATCACACCGGTCAGCGGGTGCTCCGTGGACACCGCCGCGAGGAGTGCGGCGACGGCCTCCCGGTCCGTGAGGTCGCACGAGGCCACCTTCACGTCGGCGCCGAGACCTGCCAGCTCCGCGACCAGCTCAGTGACCTGTTCAGTGACCTGTTCATCGACCTGCTCCGCGGTCGGGTCATCCGCGGTCGGGGCTGCGGTCGGGTCCGAGCCTTCGGCTCCCCGCTCCGTCCGGGGATCCGTGGTGAGCAACAGGTGTCGTATCCCGTGCTCGGCCACCAGATGCCGGGCCGCGGCCGCACCGAGCGGGCCCGTGGCCCCGGTGACGAGGACCGTTCCCTCGCCCCATGGGACGTGATCGCCCGTCACGGGCGTGGCGGCGGCCAGACGCGGAGCCAGCATCCTCCCTTGCCGGAAGGCGAGTTGAGGCTCTGCCTCCGGTAGCGGACCGGGCTGCCACTCGGTGTCCGGTTCGACGTCGATCACGACGACACGGTCAGGGTGCTCCAGCTGGACGGACCTGAGAAGGCCCCACACCGCCGATCCGGCCGGATCGGCGGCTTCCCCGGGCCCCGTGGCCACGGCACCGCGGGTCACCACCAGCAGGGGTGCCCCGGTCTCCAGCGCGTGCTGGAGACGGTCCACGACCTGCTCGACGAGCTCGCGCGCCTTCACGACGGGCTCGGTGCCGGACCCGTCGAGCTCCAGCACGTCGAGACCGGAGGGGAGCTCGTCCCGTCGGTCGACGGGCTGCCAGGTGACTTCCCACAGCGCGCCCCGGGGGGACGGCCGACCGCCGGCCACCTGCTCGGGTGTCACCGGGCGAGACCGGACGGACTCCGCCGTGAGCACGGTCTGTCCCGAGGTGTCCTCGGCGTACAGGGAAACCGAACCCTTGTGGTCGTCGTCGTCGGCGGCGCCGCCGACGGACGCGGCGACGCGGACGCGCAGCGTCGTAGCGCCGCTCGCGTACAGGTGGACGTTCCGCCACGAGGACGGCAAGCGCACGCCCTCCTCCGGCGACGCGTCGTCACCGACGTACAGAGCGGTGTCGAGGAGCAGCGGTACGACACCGAAGTTGTCGGCCACGTCGTCGGCCGCACCGACCTCGGCGTAGAACTCGTCGCCTCGACGCCACGCGGCGGTCAGCGCGCGCGCACCGCAGTCCACCCCCGCCTCCGTGAGAGCGGCGTAGAGCTGGTCGGGGTCCTGGGCGATGGCGTCGGTGGGCGGCCAGTGTGTGAATGTGTCGGTCGGGGGCGGGGGTTCGGTGCCGAGGATGCCGGTGGCGTGTCGTGTCCAGGTGGTGTCTTCGTCGTCGGGACGGGAGTGGATGCTGATGGTGCGTACGCCTTCGTCGTCGGTGGCGACGTGTACCTGGAGGTGCGGGGAGTCGTTCTCGTCGATGACGAGCGGTCGCTCGATCAGCAGTTCCTTGAGCGTGGAGGCTCCGCCCTGGCCGGCGGCGTACAGCGCGAGTTCGATCCAGGTCGAGCCAGGGAGCACGGTGGATCCGAGGACGAGGTGGTCGGTGAGCCAGGGCTGTGCCGCGGTCGACAGGCGGCCCGAGAGGACGAGTCCGCCGCTGTCGGCGACTTCGACGACCGATCCCAGGAGGGGATGACCCGTCCCGGACCCTGGATCGGTGGTGATGGGCGAGGCGTTGAGCCAGTAGCGCTGGCGTTGGAAGGGGTAGGCGGGGAGTTCGACGAGGTGGGCGTGGCTTCCGAAGATGGTCTGCCAGTGGGGGGTGACGCCGGTCCCGGCTGCGTAGAGCCGGCCGAGTGTGGTGAGGGTGGTGTGGGTTTCTGCCTGGCCGGGTCGGAGGGTGGGGAGGACGAGGTGTCCTTCGTGGCCGGTGGCGTCCAGGATGTGCTGGGTCTGTGCGACGAGTACGCCGCTGGGGCCGATCTCTACGTATCCGCCGGTGTGGTGGTCGGCGAGGTGGGTGATGGCGTCGTGGAAGCGGACGGTGGTGCGGACGTGGTGGACCCAGTAGGCGGGGTCGGTGAGGGTGTCCGGTTCGACGGCGAGTCCCGTGACGGTGGAGACGATGGGTATCGACGGCGGGTGGAACGTCAGGCTTTTCACGACCTCGGCGAAGTCGTCGAGCATCGGTTCCATCAAGGGCGAGTGGAAGGCGTGGCTGACCTTGAGGCGTTTGACCCGGTGGCCCGCGTTCTCGAAGTGAGCGGTGACGCGTTCGACGGCGGTGTGTTCGCCGGAGACGACGACGGAGGCGGGTCCGTTGACCGCGGCGATGCCCACGGCGTTGTCGAGGAGCGGCACGACTTCGGCTTCGGTCGTCTCGATCGCTGCCATGGCACCCCCGTCCGGCAGCGCCTGCATCAGCCGGCCTCGGGCGGCGATCAGGCGCGCCGCGTCCTCCAGCGTGAACACTCCCGCTACGTGGGCGGCTGCGATCTCGCCGATCGAGTGGCCGACGAGCCAGGCCGGCCGGACGCCCCAGGATTCGAGGAGCCGGTAGAGGCCTACTTCGATGGCGAACAGGGCGCTCTGGGTGTAGACGGTCTGGTCGAGCAGGCCGGTGTCGGTGGTGTCGAAGAGGACGTCGCGGACGGGGTGGTCGACGAACCCTGCGAGTTCCTTGTCGACGGCGGTCAGGACGTCGTCGACGGCTGTGGCGAACACCGGATGGGCGGCGTACAACTCGCGGCCCATTCCCACTCGCTGGCCACCCTGCCCGGCGAACAACATCGCCACCCCACTTCCGGCCCGAGCCACTCCAGGCGTGCGGCCGTCGGCGACTGCGGTGAGGGCGGAGAGCAGCTCCTCACGGTCTGCGCCCACCACCACGGCACCTCGTTCGAACCGGCTACGCGCGGAGGCCAGCGTCAACCCCACGTCCGCCAAGCCCAGTTCAGGGGCGTGGGCGAGCCATTCCGTCAGTCGGGCCGCCTGTTCCCGTACGGCCTCGTCTGTACGGCCGGACAGCACCCACGGCATCACAGCGCCTGCAGCCGTGGGCGCTGGCTCGTCCGCCTCGGGTGCCTGCTCGACGATGACGTGGGCGTTGGTGCCGCTGATGCCGAACGACGACACGCCTGCCCGGCGCGGCCTTCCTGTCTCGGGCCAGTCGCGGTTCTCCGTGAGGAGTTCCACCGCTCCGCTGTCCCATTCCACGTGCGGGCTCGGTTCGTCCACGTGCAGGGTCTTCGGCAGGACGCCGTGGCGCATCGCCTGCACCATCTTGATCACGCTGCCCACGCCCGCGGCGGCCTGCGTGTGGCCGATGTTCGACTTCAGCGAGCCGAGGTAGAGGGGCTGGCCTGCGGGGCGGTCCTGTCCATAGGTGGCCAGGAGGGCCTGGGCCTCGATCGGGTCGCCGAGTGTCGTGCCGGTGCCGTGGGCCTCGACGACGTCGACGTCCGCCGCCGACAGGCCGGCGCTGGCCAGTGCCCGGCGGATGACCCGTTCCTGCGCGGGGCCGTTGGGTGCGGTCAGGCCGTTGGAGGCGCCGTCCTGGTTGACCGCGCTGCCGCGGATCACCGCGAGCACGCGGTGTCCGTTGCGCTGCGCGTCCGAGAGCCGCTCCAGGAGCAGCACCCCCACGCCTTCGCCGAAGCCCGTCCCGTCGGCCCCGGCCGCGAACGCCTTGCAGCGGCCGTCGGAGGAGAGGCCGCGCTGGCGGCTGAAGCCGGTGAAGAGCCCCGGGGTGCCCATGACGGTCGCGCCGCCGGCCAGGGCGAGGTCGCACTCGCCCGACCGCAGGGACTGCCCGGCCATGTGCATGGCGACGAGCGACGACGAGCAGGCCGTGTCCAGCGTGACCGCGGGACCGCCGAAGCCCATGGTGTAGGCGATCCGCCCGGAGGCGACGCTGGCCGTGCCGCCCGTGAGGAAGTGGCTCTCGTGCTGCTCGCCGATCACGTCCGACCGGGGGCCGTACTCCTGCTGCACGAGGCCGACGAACACGCCGGTGTTGCTGCCCCGCAGCGAGCCCGGGTCGATGCCCGCCCGCTCCACCACCTCCCATGCGCTCTCCAGCAGGACCCGCTGCTGCGGGTCCATGACGGCCGCTTCGCGGGGGCTGAGGCCGAAGAAGTCGCTGTCGAAGCGGTCGGCGTCGTGGAGGAAGCCGCCGGTGCGCGCGTACGTGCTGCGGGGGCGTTCACCGCTGGGGTCGTAGATGCCGTCGATGTCCCAGCCGCGGTTGGTGGGGAATTCCGTGATGGCGTCGACGCCGTCGGCGACCAGGCGCCACAGCCCGTCGCTGTCGGCGACCCCGCCGGGGTAGCGGCAGGCCATGCCGACGATCGCGATGGGTTCGTCCGTCGCCGTCGCGGATGCCGCTTCGGCGCCGGCCGCCGTGGCTCCCCCCAGCTTGACGTGCAGGAAGTCCGTGAGGGCCTCCGGTGTGGGGTGGTCGAAGACGAGCGTGGCGGGGAGGCGTATGCCGGTCGCGGCGCCGAGCCGGTTGCGCAGCTCGACCGCGGTGAGGGAGTCGAAGCCGAGGTCCCGGAAGGCCTGTCCGGCCCGGACGGCCGACGCGTCGGTGTGTCCGAGGACGGCGGCGGCGTGTTCGCCGACCAGTTCCGCGAGCAGGGCGCGCTGTTCGCCCGCCCCGAGTGCGGCCAGCCGGCGGGCCAGGGAGCCGTCGACGGCACCCTGGCCTGCGGCGGTGCGCCGTCCCGTCGTCCGGAGGAGGCCGCGCAGCGCGGCGGCGACCTCACCCCGCACTGCGGACGGGTCGAACGGGGTGGCCACGACCACCGGTCGGGACCGGGCGAGAGCCGAGTCCAGCATGCTCATGCCGTGATCACCGGTGATCGGGCGCAGGCCGTCGCGGGCCATCCGGGTCCGGTCGCCCGCGGAGAGGCGCTGGATCATGCCGCCTTCCTCCTCCCACAGGCCCCACACCATGGAGACGGCGGGGAGGCCCTGGGCGCGGCGCCGCTGGGCGAGGGCGTCCAGGAAGGCGTTGGCCGCGGAGTAGTTGGCGACGCCGGGACCGCCGAGCGTGCCGGCGAGCGACGAGTACAGGACGAAGGCCGACAGGTCGAGGTCCCGGGTCAGCTCGTGCAGATGCCAGGCGGCGTCGGCCTTGGGGCGCAGGACCGTGGCGATCTGCTCGTCGCTCAGCGAGGCGAGCAGTCCGTCGTCGACGACGCCCGCGGTGTGCACCACAGTGGTGAGCGGGTGCGCGCCCGGGATGCTCGCGAGGAGGGCGGCGAGGGCGTCGCGGTCGCCGACGTCGCAGGCCGCGACCGTCACGCACGCGCCCAGCTCCTCCAGCTCCGCCACCAGTTCGGGGGCGCCCGTCGCGGCGATGCCGCGCCGGCTCGTCAGCAGCAGATGGCGTATGCCGTGCGCGGTCACCAGGTGCCGGGCGACGACGCTGCCCAGGGCGCCGGTTCCGCCCGTCACCAATGCTGTGCCTTCGGGGTCAAGGGAGCGGTCGACGGTGAGTACGATCTTGCCGGCGCTCTGTGCCCGGTCCAGGTGCCGGAGAGCGGCCTCGGCCCGGGTGAGCGGCCACGCGGACACGGGCAGCGGGCGCAGCACCCCGCTGTCGAAGAGCTCGACGAGCTCGGCGAGCAGCGCCCGGATCAGGTCCGGGTCCGTCCGGCCCAGGTCGTGTGCCGCGTACTCGACTCCGGGGTGGAGGACGGCCGTCTCGGTCGGGTCGCGTCGCTCGCTCTCACCCAGTTCGAGGAAGCGCCCGCCGCGCGGCAGGAGGCGCAGCGACGCGTCGACCGACTCGCCGGTGAGCGAGTTCAGGACCACGTCGACGCCGCGGCCCTCGGTCGCGCGCAGGACGGCCTGCTCGAACTCCGGTGACCCGGGGTCGGCGATGCGTTCGGGATCTACGCCGAGGTCGAGCAGGGCACCGCGGTCGGCGGGTCCGGCCGTCGCGTGGACGTGAGCGCCGAGGTGCCGGGCGACCTGCACGGCGGCAAGGGCCGTGGCGTCGGGGGCCGAGTGGATCAGGACGGTCTCGTCGGAGGTGAGGCCGCCGAGGTCGCGCAGAGTGTGGAGGGCGGTGAGGAACGCGACGGGCATGGACGCCGCCTGAGTGAACGTCAGTCTTGCGGGAATGCGGACGAGCAGTCGGTGATCGGTGACGACCGTCGGTCCGAGGGTGCCGGTCCCCAGTCCCATGACCTTTTCTCCCGGGGCGAGTTCGGTCACGTCGGAGCCGACTGCCGTGACGACACCGGCAAGTTCGCTCCCGAGTTCCCCGCCCGTGACGCCCCCGAGTTCCCCGCCAGGGACGCCACCGAGGTCGCCACCGGTGGTCGGCGGGCCGTCGGATACACGGCCGAGGGCGACGGACAGGTCGCGGGAGGTGATCCCCGCCGCCCGGACGGAGACACGCACCTCGGTGGGCGCGAGCGTGGCAGGCCCGTCCGGGTCCGGCACGGGTGCCAGGCTCGCCAGGTCGCCGGGGTCGAGGACACGCAGCCGCCATGCGTCGCCGACGGGCGGGGTGTACGGATCGGGGGCGGGCCTCGCGAGCCGGAGCGCGCGGACGGTGCTGCCGCGCACGGCGACCTGGGGCTCACCGGCGGCCGTGGCCGCGGCCAGTACGGCGGGCAGGTCGGACTCGGCTCCCGGCTCGCCGTCGACCAGGACGATGCGGTCGGGGTGCTCGGCCTGGGCGGAACGCACCAGGCCCCAGACGGCGGCCGCGGCCGGGTCGACGTCCTCGCCGTCGTCCACCGCCACCGCGCCGGCGGTCAGGACGGCGACGCGCGCGGAGGCGAGCCGCTCGTCGGCCAGCCACGCCTGGAGGCGGGCGAGCACGGCCCGCGTCGCCGTGTGCGTCGCGGCGAGTGCATCGGCACCGGAGAGGTCGGGGACGAGGAGGAGGAAGTCGGGTACGGGACCGTCCTCGGCCACCGTGTCGGCGACGGTCACGGGGGAGGGCTCGACGCGGGCCGGGTCGAGCGACGTCCAGACGAGGTCGAACAGGGCGTCGGGGCGCGCCGCCCGTGCGGCGGTGGCGAGTTGGTCGGCGGCGATGGGTCGGGTGGTGAGGGTGTCGACGGTGAGGACGGGTTGGCCGGTGGGGTCGGTGGCGTGGAGGGTGACGGTGTTGTCGCCGGTGGGGGTGAGGCGTACGCGGAGGGCGGTGGCACCGGTGGCGTGCAGCCGGACACCGCTCCACGCGAAGGCGAGGGAGACCCCGGTGCCGACGGCGAGGTTGTCGTGGGCGAAGGCGTGCAGCGACGCGTCCAGGAGGGCGGGGTGGATCCCGAACCCGGTGGCGTCGTCGGCGGGCAGACCGACCTCGGCGTACAGGTGCTGCCCGGAGCGCCAGGCCGCCGTCAGCCCCTGGAAGAAGGGCCCGTAGTCCAGGCCGGTCGCGGCGAGGACCTCGTAGGCGTCGGACACGTCGAGCGGCGTGGCGCCGGACGGCGGCCATGCGGTGTCGGCGGTCTCGACGGAGACGGAGACGGGGGCGGAGACGGGGGCGGAGGCGGAGGCGGAGGCGGTGAGGCCGGCGGTGGCGTCGAAGCCGGGAGCCGCTTCGGTACCGAGGACGCCCCGTGCGTGGAGGATCCACGCGCTGTCCGGCCGATCGGGCCGGCTGTGGACGGTCACGGGCCGGCTGCCGTCGGCGTCGGCCGGGCCCACGGCGAGCTGGAGGTGGACCTGCTGGTCCGCGGCGAGCAGCAGCGGCGCCTCGATGACGAGTTCGTCCAGGACGGATGCCCCGACGTGATCGCCGGCGTGGACGGCCATCTCGATGAGAGCGGTCCCCGGAAGGATCACCGAGCCCAGGACGCCGTGATCGGCCAGCCAAGGGTGGGTGGTGAGGGAGAGGCTGCCGGTGAAGAGGACGGAATCACCGTCGGCCGTGTGCACGACCGACCCCAGCAGCGGGTGGCCGGTGGGCGTCAGACCGAAGTGGGCAGGGTCGGCCGACCGGGCGGGGGTCCACCAGTAGCGCTGTCGCTGGAAGGCGTACGTCGGCAGGGCGACGCGGCGGCTCCGGTCGCCGAAGACCGTGGACCAGTCGGGGGAGACGCCGTGGGCGTGGGCCAGGCCGAGGGCGGTGAGGAACTGTTCGAGGCCGCCGTGGTCGCGGCGGAGCGTGCCCAGCGTCGCCACCGCCGCCCGGTCGGCGAGGGTGTCCTGGATGCTGGAGGTGAGGACGGGGTGGGGGCTGATCTCGATGAAGAGGTGGGTTCCGGTGTCGGCGATGGTGCGGGTGGTGTTTTCGAAGAGGACGGTCTGGCGGAGGTTGCGGTACCAGTAGGTGGCGTCGAGTTGGGTGGTGTCGAGGAGGGTGCCGGTGACGGTGGAGTAGAAGGGGGTGGTGGAGGTGTGGGGGGTGACGGGTTCGAGGTCGGTGAGGAGTCGTTCCTCGATGGCGGCGACCTGGGGGCTGTGGGAGGCGTAGTCGACGGGGAGGAGGCGGTGGCGGATGTTCCGGGCCTCGCATGCGGCGGCGATCAGTGCGAGTGCTTGGGGTTCGCCGGCGATGACGACGGAGGCGGGGCCGTTGACGACGGCGACGCCGACGCGCTCCGCCAGGTCGGCATCGTAAGCACTGTCGGCTTGGGATGTTTCGGTGATGAGTTGGGCGGCTCGTTCGGCGGAGGTGGCGAGGGACATCATGCCGCCGTGTCCGCTGAGGAGTTCGCCGATGGCTTTGCTGCGGAGGGTGACGATACGGGCGCCGTCGTCGAGGGAGAGTGCTCCGGCCACGACGGCGGCGGCGATCTCGCCCTGCGAGTGCCCCACGACCGCTGCGGGCACGACACCGTGGAACTCCCACAGCCGCGCCAGCGACACCATCACCGCGAACGACACCGGCTGCACCACGTCGACGCGCTCCAGCCCCGGCGCGCCGGGGGTCGACCGCAGCACGTCCTCCACGGACCAGTCGACGTACGGGGCGAGAGCGGCGGAGCACTCCCGTATCGCCCGCGCGAACTCGGGAGAGGAGTCGAGGAGCGGCGCGGCCATGCCCGCCCACTGGGCACCCTGGCCCGGGAAGACGAACACCGGCTGCGCACCGTCGGCCGCCGCCACGCCGGTCGCGGTACCCGCCGCGATGGCGGACAGGCCCGCCAGGAGGGCTTCCCGGTCCTGCCCGACGACCACGGCGCGCCGGTCGAGGTGCGCGCGGGTCGTCGCGAGGGAGAACCCCACGTCCGCGGGGTGCAGTTCGGGGTGCCGCGACAGATGATCGGCGAGTCGGACGGCCTGGCCGCGCAGGGCTTCCTCGGTGTGGCCGGACAGGACCCACGGCACCGCACCGCCGTCCGCAACCGGTGCCGGTTCCTCCGCCTCGGGTGCCTGCTCGACGATGACGTGGGCGTTGGTGCCGCTGATGCCGAACGACGACACGCCTGCCCGGCGCGGCCTTCCTGTCTCGGGCCAGTCGCGGTTCTCCGTGAGGAGTTCCACCGCTCCGCTGTCCCATTCCACGTGCGGGCTCGGTTCGTCCACGTGCAGGGTCTTCGGCAGGACGCCGTGGCGCATCGCCTGCACCATCTTGATCACGCTGCCCACGCCCGCGGCGGCCTGGGAGTGCCCGATGTTCGACTTCAGCGAGCCCAGCCACAACGGCCGGTCCGCCGGACGGTGCCTGCCGTAGGTGGCGAGCAGCGCGTGGGCCTCGATCGGGTCGCCGAGCGTCGTACCGGTGCCGTGCGCCTCGACGGCGTCGACATCGCCGGTGGTCAGCCGGGCGTTGGCGAGCGCCGCCGTGATGACGCGTTCCTGGGAGGGCCCGTTCGGCGCCGTGAGGCCGTTGCTCGCGCCGTCCTGGTTGACGGCGCTGCCCCGTACGAGGGCGAGCACCCGGTGACCGTCGCGCACCGCCTCGGAGAGCCGTTCGAGCACCAGGAAGCCGACGCCCTCGGCCCAGCCCGTGCCGTCGGCGCCCGCGGCGAACGCCTTGCACCGTCCGTCCGGGGCGAGCCCGCGCTGCCGGCTGAACTCCACGAACACGGTGGGGGTGGCCATCACCGTGACGCCTCCGGCGAGCGCCCGGTCGCACTCTCCGGAGCGCAGGGCCTGGGCGGCCAGGTGCAGCGCCACCAGGGACGACGAGCACGCCGTGTCAATGGTGACCGCGGGCCCTTCGAGACCCAGGGTGTACGCCACCCGCCCCGAGGCGATGCTGCCCGCGGTGCCGCCCGCGATCAGCCCTTCGAGGGCGGGCGGCGTCTCCGCCGGGCGAGGGGCGTAGTCCTGGTACATCGCGCCGGCGAAGACTCCCGTACGGCTTCCCCGCAGCGTCCGGGGAGCGATGCCCGCGTCCTCGACCGCCTCCCACGCCGTCTCCAGGAGCAGACGGTGCTGGGGGTCGATGGCGGTCGCCTCCCGGGGCGAGATCCCGAAGAATCCCGCGTCGAACTCCCCGGCGTCGTGGAGGAAGCCTCCGTGCCGGGTGTACGTGGTGCCGCCGGCGTCCGGATCGGGGTCGTACAGGCGGTCGGCGTTCCAGCCCCGGTCCCCGGGGAACTCGCCTATGCAGTCGACCCCTTCGGACACCGCTCGCCACAGGTCCTCCGGCGAGCGGATGTCGCCGGGGTAGCGGCAGGCCATACCGACGATGGCGATGGGCTCGCTGGCCGCGTCCTCCAGGTCCCGCAGCCGTCCTTGTGCCTCGCGGGTGTCGGCGATGGCCTTCTTCAGATATTCGCGGAGCTTGGCCTCGTTGGACATCCCGTCATTCCTTTCGGCTGGTGTCGACCAGGCGGAACAGTTCCTCGTCGGAGGCGGAGTCCAGATCGGCCTCCTCGGACTCCGGGCCCCCGGGCGTGTTCGGCGCACGGTCGCGCCAGCGGTCGATCAGGCTTTCGAGGTGCGTGGTGATCAGTGACCTGTCCTCGTCCGCGAGGGCGAGCTCGGCCAGGAAGACGTCGAGTTCGTCGACCTTGGCCCGTGCCGCCACGTGCGGGTGCGGGACGAGCCGGTCGAGCAGGAGCGCGGCGAGCGCGTGGGGCGTGGGGTGGTCGAACACCACCGTCGCGGGGAGCCGTTCACCGGCGAGCGTGGACAGCCGGTTGCGCAGCTCGACGGCGGTCAGCGAGTCGAACCCGAGGTCCTGGAAGGACTGCTCCTGGCCGATGGAGGCCGGATCGTCGTGCCCGAGCACCTGGGCGACCTGCTCGCGGACCTGGCCGATGAGGAACGTGGTCCGCTGGGGCCCGGTGAGCGGGCGCAGCCGCTCGGCGAGCGAGCCCCCGGCACCGGGCGCCGCCGTCTCGCGGCGCCGTGCCGTGCGGACGAGATCCCGCAGTGCGGCGGGCACGTCACCGCGCGCGACTCCGTGCACCGCGGACGCGGCGAGGGCGGGCCGGCCCGCCCTCACGGCGGCGTCCAGCAGCGCCGTACCCGCGTCGGTGCTGATCGGGCCGAGGCCGTTGCCGGTGAGCCGGGCCAGGTCCGCCTGGGTGAGGTGGTTGGTCATGGCGGTGGTGTTGGCCCAGAGTCCCCAGGCGATGGAGGTGGTGGGTTGGTGGTGGGTGGTGCGGTGTTGGGCGAGGGCGTCGAGGAAGGAGTTGGCGGCGGCGTAGTTGGCTTGGCCGGGGGTGCCGAGGACTCCGGCGACGGAGGAGTAGAGGACGAAGGCGGTGAGGTTGAGGTGTTGGGTTTGGTGGTGGAGGTTCCAGGTGGCGTCGACTTTGGGGCGGAGGACGTTGTGGAGTTGGGTGGGGGTCATGGTGGTGATGAGGTTGTCGTGGAGGGTGCCGGCGGTGTGGATGATGGCGGTGAGGGGGGCGTGGGTGGGGATGGTGGTGAGGAGGGTGGCGAGTTGGGTGGGGTCGGTGGTGTCGCAGGCGGTGATGGTGACGTGGGCGCCTGCTTGGGTGAGTTCGGTGTGGAGTTGGGTGGCTCCGGGGGCGTTGGGTCCGCTTCGGCTGGTGAGGAGGAGGTGTTTGGTGCCGTGGTGGTGGACGAGGTGTCGGGCTGCGGCGGAGCCGAGTGAGCCGGTTCCGCCGGTGATGAGGACGGTGCCTTCGGTGTTCCAGGGCGACGCGTCAGACGCCGACGCCGATGTCGATGCCGACGTCGGTACCGGAAGACGGGTGAGGCGCGGGCGGAGCAGGCGCCCGCCCCGCATCGCAAGCTGTGGTTCGTCGGCGGACAGGAACGACGGCAGGTCCGTCGTGGCGTCCAGCTCCCCGTCGACGAGGACGATGCGGCCGGGATGCTCGGCCTGCGCCGAACGCACCAGACCCCACACCGTCGCGGCGGCCAGGTCCGGGGACTCCGCCGGCTCCACGGCCACAGCGCCTGCCGTACGTACGACGAGCCGTGTCCCTTCGAGGTGCGGTGCGGCGAGCCAGCGCTGCATGAGGTCGAGCACCTGACCGGTGGCGGCATGCACAGCGGTCGGCACGTCCGCCGCGTCGGACAGGTCGGCCCCGTGGGTCACGTCCGTCAGGTCCACGACGACCACGCCGTCGAGCGGCTCGGACGAGTCCAGGGCATCCGCCAGCGGAGTCACGACGACCGAGGTGGGGCCGGTCGGGTGAGGTACGGGCGACCAGGCGAGCTCAAGCAGCGCGCCCTCGGACTGACGTCCGGGCAGGGCGAGTTGCTCCGCGGCGACGGGACGCGTCGTCACGGACTCGACGGTCAGCACAGGGGTGCCCGTCATGTCGGTCGCCTGGAGCGACACCCCCTCCTCGCCTGCCGGAGCGAGCCGGACCCGGAGCCGGGTGGCCCCGGTCGTGCCCAGCTGGACCCCGCTCCACACGAAGGGCAGCTGGACCCCGCCGTCGGCGAGTAGGTCGCGAGCACGCGGGTGCAGCGCGGCGTCGAGGAGCGCCGGGTGGATGACGTACCCGTCGGCCTCGACGGCCTCGGGCAGTACGACCTCGGCGAAGAGCTCGTCACCCCTGCGCCAGGCCGACTCCACCCCCTGGAACACGGGGCCGTAGAGGAGGCCGGACTCGGTGAGAGCGGCGTAGAGCTGGTCGGGGTCCTGGGCGATGGCGTCGGTGGGCGGCCAGTGTGTGAATGTGTCGGTCGGGGGCGGGGGTTCGGTGCCGAGGATGCCGGTGGCGTGTCGTGTCCAGGTGGTGTCTTCGTCGTCGGGCCGGGAGTGGATGCTGATGGTGCGTACGCCTTCGTCGTCGGTGGCGACGTGTACCTGGAGGTGCGGGGAGTCGTTCTCGTCGATGACGAGCGGTCGCTCGATCAGCAGTTCCTTGAGCGTGGAGGCTCCGCCCTGGCCGGCGGCGTACAGCGCGACTTCGATCCAGGCCGAGGCCGGCAGGACGACGGATCCGAGGACGAGGTGGTCGGTGAGCCAGGGCTGTGCCGCGGTCGACAGGCGGCCCGAGAGGACGAGTCCGCCGCTGTCGGCGACTTCGACGACCGATCCGAGCAGGGGATGGCTCGTGCTGCTGCCCGAACCGTCGCGGATCGTGGGGGCGTTGAGCCAGTGACGCTGGCGTTGGAAGGGGTAGGTGGGGAGGTCGGTGAGGGGGGTGTGGTTGCCGAGGATGGTCTGCCAGTGGGGTGTGAGACCGGTTCCTGCGACGTGGAGCGTGGCGAGTGCGGTGAGGGTGGTGTGTGTTTCTGCCTGACCGGGTCGGAGGGTGGGGAGGACGAGGTGTCCTCCACGGCCGGTGGCGTCCAGGATCTGTTGTGTCTGTGCGACGAGTACGCCGCTGGGGCCGATCTCTACGTATCCGCCGGTGTGGTGGTCGGCGAGGTGGGTGATGGCGTCGTGGAAGCGGACGGTGGTGCGGACGTGTCGGACCCAGTAGGCGGGGTCGGTGAGGGTGTCCGGTTCGACCGGCAGGCCGGTGACGGTGGAGACGATGGGTATCGACGGTTCCTGGTAGGAGAGTTCGTCCACGATGGCGGCGAAGGCGTCGAGCATCGGTTCCATCAACGGTGAGTGGAAGGCGTGGCTGACCTTCAACCGCTTGACCCGGTGGCCGGCGCTTGCGAAGTGTGTGATGACGCGTTCGACTGCCGTGAGTTCGCCGGAGACGACGACGGAAGTGGGTCCGTTGACCGCGGCGATGCCGACGGCATCGTCGAGGAACGGGAGTACATCGGCTTCCGGGGCTTCGACAGCCGCCATCGCGCCTCCCTCCGGCAGCGCCTGCATCAGCCGGCCTCGGGCCGCGACCAGTCGGGCGGCGTCTTCCAGGGAGAAGACGCCCGCTACGTGGGCGGCTGCGATCTCACCGATCGAGTGGCCGACGAGCCAGCTCGGTCGTGTACCCCAGGAATCGAGGAGTCGGTAGAGGCCGACCTCGATGGCGAACAGGGCTGTCTGGGTGTAGACGGTCTGGTCGAGCAGGCCGGTGTCGGTGGTGTCGAAGAGGACGTCGCGGACCGGGTGGTCGACGAACCCTGCGAGTTCCTTGTCGACAGCGGTCAGGACGTCGTCGACCGCCGTGGCGAAGACGGGATGGGCCTCGTAGAGTTCTCGGCCCATGCCGACTCGCTGGCCGCCCTGGCCGGCGAACATCATCGCCACACCACTGCCGACCGGAGCCACCAACGGCGTGCGGCCGTCTGTCACTTCGGACAGCGCGGTCAGGAGCTCCTCCCGGTCGGCCCCGACCACGACGGCACCTCGTTCGAAGCGGCTTCGAGCGGTGGCGAGTGTCAACCCGACACTGGCCAGGTCGATCTCGGGCGACTGCGTGACCCGCTCCGCCAGCCGGGCCGCCTGCTCCCGTACGGCTTCATCCGTACGGCCTGACAGCACCCACGGCACGACCACACCCGAAGCCGCCCGTGCGGGCTCCTCGACCTCGGGTGCCTGCTCGACGATGACGTGGGCGTTGGTGCCGCTGATGCCGAACGACGACACGCCTGCCCGGCGCGGCCTTCCTGTCTCGGGCCAGGTGCGGTTCTCCGTGAGGAGTTCCACCGCTCCGCTGTCCCATTCCACGTGCGGGCTCGGCTCGTCCACGTGGAGCGTCTTCGGGACGACCCCACGGCGGAGTGCCTCGACCATCTTGATCACGCCGCCGACGCCTGCCGCGGCCTGCGTATGGCCGATGTTCGACTTCAGGGACCCCACCAGTACCGGCTGGTCTGCGGGACGGTCCTGCCCGTAGGTGGCCAGGAGGGCCTGGGCCTCGATCGGGTCGCCGAGTGTCGTGCCGGTGCCGTGGGCCTCGACGACGTCGACGTCCGCCGCCGACAGGCCGGCGCTGGCCAGTGCCCGGCGGATGACCCGTTCCTGCGCGGGGCCGTTGGGTGCGGTCAGGCCGTTGGAGGCGCCGTCCTGGTTGACCGCGCTGCCGCGGATCACCGCGAGCACGCGGTGTCCGTTGCGCTGCGCGTCCGAGAGCCGTTCCAGGAGCAGCACCCCCACGCCCTCGGACAGGATCGTGCCGTCGGCCCCGGCCGCGAACGCCTTGCAGCTGCCGTCGGTGGAGAGGCCGCGCTGGCGGCTGAACTCCTGGAGGGTCTCCGGGGTGGACATGACGGTGACACCGCCGGCCAGGGCGAGGTCGCACTCGCCCGACCGCAGGGACTGCCCGGCCATGTGCATGGCGACGAGCGACGACGAGCAGGCCGTGTCCAGCGTGACCGCAGGTCCCTCGAAACCGAAGGTGTAGGAGATCCGGCCGGAGACGACACCCCCAGCGTTGCTGGTGCCGAGCACCTCGTCGTAGCCGTCCGGGCTGCCGGTGAACCGTGCGCTGTAGTCACGGTGCATGGAGCCGGCGAACACGCCGGTGTTGCTGCCCCGCAGCGAGGCCGGGTCGATGCCCGCCCGTTCCACCACCTCCCAGGCGGTCTCCAGGAGCAACCGCTGCTGCGGGTCGACGACCGTCGCCTCACGGGGCGAGATCCCGAAGAAGGACGGGTCGAACTCCGCGGCGTCGTGCAGGAATCCGCCGCGGAAGATGGCGACGGCGTCCGGGTCCGAGGGGTCGTCGCGCAGCCTGCCGAGGTCCCAGCCTCGGTCGCCCGGCAGGTCGGACAGGGCTTCCGTGCCGGATTCGAGCAGCTGCCACAGCTCTTCCGGGGTGCGTACGTCTCCGGGGAAGCGGCAGGCCATGCCGACGATCGCGATGGGCTCGTCGGTCGTCGCGGCCGGGGCGGCCTGGGTCGTCCTGGTCTCGCCGAGCCCCAGCCTGGCGCCCAGGAACAGGGCGAGCGCTTCGGGGGTGGGGTGGTCGAAGACGAGTGTGGCGGGGAGTCGGGTGCCGGTGGCCTTGGTCAGCCGGTTGCGCAGTTCGACCGCGGTGAGGGAGTCGAAGCCGAGGTCCCGGAACGCCTGCCCGATCCGGACCACCGACGCGTCGGTGTGCCCGAGGACGAGGGCGACCTGTTCGCGGACGACCGTGAGGAGGGCTTCCCGCTGTTCGGCCTCCGGCAGCCGGAGCAGCCGGTCGGCGAGCGGGCCCGCTTCGGCGGCCCCGCCTGTGGCGCGCCGGCGCGCGCCGCGGACCAGGCTGCGGAAAAGGGCCGGTACGGGGTCGGCGGCGCGCAGCGCCTCCCGGTCGATCGGGGTGATCGCGACGACGGGGCGCCCGAGGGCGAGGGCGGCGTCGAAGGACGCCATGCCGGCCTCGGCGTCGATCGGGGCGAGGCCCGTACGGGTGAGGCGCCGGTGGTCGAGGTCGGAGAGTTGACCGGTCATGGCGCTGGCGTCGGCCCACAGGCCCCAGGCGAGGGAGACGGCGGGCAGGCCCAGCTCGGTGCGGTGCCGTGCCAGGGCGTCCAGGAACGAGTTGGCCGCGGCGTAGTTGGCCTGCCCGGGCCCGCCGATCAGGCCGGACAACGACGAGTAGAGGACGAAGGCCGACAGGTCGAGGTCCCGGGTCAGCTCGTGCAGGTGCCAGGCGGCGTCGGCCTTCGGGCGCAGGACCGCTTCCGTCATGTCCTCGGTCAGGGAGGTGACCAGGCCGTCGTCCAGGACACCTGCCGTGTGCACGACGGCGGTGAGCGGGTACTCGCCGGGGATGCTCGCGAGGAGGGCGGCGAGGGCGTCGCGGTCGCCGACGTCGCAGGCCGCGATCGTCACGCTCGCGCCCAGCTCCTCCAGCTCCGCCACCAGTTCGGGGGCGCCCGTCGCGGCGATGCCGCGCCGGCTCGTCAGCAGCAGATGGCGGACGCCGTGCGCGGTCACCAGGTGCCGGGCCGCGAGTGCGGCGAGCGTCCCGGTGCCGCCGGTGATCAGCACCGTGCCGTCCGCCCGCCAGGGCGTGGGGTCGGAACCGGGCTCGGGAGAGATCCCGGGCGAGAGCTCCGGCGCGGGCTCGGTGGGCAGCGTGCCGGGGAGCGCGCTGAGGGGCGCGCTGGAGCGTGCGAAGCGTCCGAGACGCGGCACCAGGACCTCGTCGGGCCTTACTGCGAGCTGCGGTTCGCCGAGCACGAGAGCCGCGGGCACCAGTGTCGAGAGGTCCGGCCCCCCCTCGGACGCGGTGTCGACGAGCACGATCCGGCCGGGGTGCTCCGACTGCGCGGACCGCACGAGGCCCCAGACGGCCGAGGCGGCCGGATCGGCGTCGAAGTGTCCGTGCGTGACCACGGCCAGCGTCGACTCGGCGCAACGCTCGTCGGCCAGCCAGCGCTGCAGGACGTCGAGGACACGGTGGACGGTGGTACGGGTGGTGGTGAGCGGGGTGAGCGGTTCTCCCGGGGTGGCCGGGACGTCCAGCACGACGATGCCGTCGCCCGGTTCGCTGCCGTCGAGGACGTCGTCCGCAGGGAACAGGGTGGCGGGCTCGGCCCCGGGCAGGGACGTGGGTGTCCACGACTCCTCGTACAGCGTCTCCTCACCGGGGGCGCGTGCGGCGGTGGCGAGTTGGTCGGCGGCGATGGGTCGGGTGGTGAGGGTGTCGACGGTGAGGACGGGTTGGCCGGTGGGGTCGGTGGCGTGGAGGGTGACGGTGTTGTCGCCGGTGGGGGTGAGGCGTACGCGGAGGGCGGTGGCTCCGGTGGCGTGCAGCCGGACACCGCTCCACGCGAACGGCAGCCGGACGGTTCCGTCCGTGAAGGCCTCGTGGGCATAGGTGTGCAGTGCCGCGTCGATCAGCGCGGGGTGAATGCCGAAGCCGGTGTCCGCCTCCGCCTCCGCGTCCAGGACGACGTCCGCGTAGAGCGCGTCGCCGGCGCGCCACGCGCTGCGGACTCCCTGGAACAGTGGGCCGTAGGACAGACCGAGGTCGGCGAGCGTGTCGTACATCGCGGCGGGGTCCAGCTCGCGCGCCCCCTCCGGCGGCCAGAGCGTCGCGTCCGTGCCCGCGCCCGTTCCGGTTCCCGTGCCCGCGTCCGTGCCCAGCGATCCCGTGGCATGGAGGGTCCACTCGGCGGGTTCCTGATCGGCCCGGCTGTGCACGGCGAGCGAGCGGCTGCCGTCGCCCTCCGGGCCCACGGACACCTGAAGCAGTCGAGGCCGGTCCGGCGTGAGGACGAGGGGCGTCTCGATGACCAGCTCGTCGAGGACGGCCGCCCCGACGTGGTCACCGGCGTGGACGGCGAGCTCGACCAGGGCGGCGCCCGGAACGAGGACCGTGCCGAAGACCTGGTGGTCGTCCAGCCAGGGATCGGCCGTCAGCGAGACGCGGCCGGTGAACAGGACCGTGTCGCTGTCGGCCGCGTGCACGACCGCACCGAGCAGGGGATGCTCGGTGACGGCGAGCCCCAGCTGCGTGGGGTCGGCCGGGGCGACCGGGTCCAGCCAGTGGCGGCGTCGCTGGAAGGCGTACGTGGGCAGGTCGACGCGGCGGGTCCGGTCGCCGAAGACCGTGGACCAGTCGGGGGTCAGCCCGTGCGCGTACGACTCGCCGACGGCGCTCAGGAACCGTCCGAGGCCGCCGTTGCGGCGGCGCAGCGTGCCGAAGGCCACCGTCTCGGGGGCCTGTTCGGCGAGGGTGTCCTGGATGCTGGAGGTGAGGACGGGGTGGGGGCTGATCTCGATGAAGAGGTGGGTTCCGGTGTCGGCGATGGTGCGGGTGGTGTTTTCGAAGAGGACGGTCTGGCGGAGGTTGCGGTACCAGTAGGTGGCGTCGAGTTGGGTGGTGTCGAGGAGGGTGCCGGTGACGGTGGAGTAGAAGGGGTGGTGGAGGTGTGGGGGGTGACGGGTTCGAGGTCGGTGAGGAGTCGTTCCTCGATGGTGGCGACCTGGGGGCTGTGGGAGGCGTAGTCGACGGGGAGGAGGCGGTGGCGGATGTTCCGGGCCTCGCATGCGGCGGCGATCAGTGCGAGTGCTTGGGGTTCGCCGGCGATGACGACGGAGGCGGGGCCGTTGACGACGGCGACGCCGACGCGCTCCGCCAGGTCGGCATCGTAAGCATTGTCGGCTTGGGATGTTTCGGTGATGAGTTGGGCGGCTCGTTCGGCGGAGGTGGCGAGGGACATCATGCCGCCGTGTCCGCTGAGGAGTTCGCCGATGGCTTTGCTGCGGAGGGTGACGATACGGGCGCCGTCGTCGAGGGAGAGTGCTCCGGCCACGACGGCGGCGGCGATCTCGCCCTGCGAGTGCCCCACGACCGCTGCGGGCACGACACCGTGGAACTCCCACAGCCGCGCCAGCGACACCATCACCGCGAACAGCACCGGCTGCACCACGTCGACGCGCTCCAGCAGTTCCGGGTCGGACAGCGCGTCCGTCAGGGACCAGTCCACGAACGGCGCCAAGGCTCGCCCGCACGCGTCGAGGGACTCGGCGAACACCGGTGACGACGCGGCCAGTTCGGCCGCCATCCCCACCCACTGTGAGCCCTGGCCGGGAAAGACGAACACCGGACGTGGGCCGGACACGGGCACCCGGCCCACGTCACGCTGCCCCTCCGCGAGGGCCGCGAGGCCGCTGAGGAGCTCCTCGTGATCGCCCGCCACCGCGGCTCGCCGGTCGAAGTGGGTCCGCGTCTCGGCCAGGGAGAAGCCGATGTCCGCGGGGCGGATCGCGGGGTCGCCGGCGAGGGCGCCGGTCACGTGCGCGAGGAGCCGAGCCGCCTGGTCCCGTACAGCCTGCTCCGTGCTTCCCGAGAGGACCCACAGCGAGGGGACGGGCACGTCCGTGTCCCCGGGGGCGCCGGCCTCGAAGCGGTCCTCGGCGGCGCCGGCCTTGACGCGCTCCTCGGCGGCGCCCTCTGCGCCGGGGCTGTCCCGCCGCTCCGTCTCCTGGTCCGCGGGCTCCGTCTCCTGGTCCGCGGGCTCCGTCTCCTGGTCCGCGGGCGCCGCGGCCGGTGCCTGCTCCAGGATGACGTGCGCGTTCGTGCCGCTGATCCCGAACGACGAGACGGCGGCCCGCCGCGGCCGGTCCGTCTCGGGCCACGGCCGTGCCTCGGTGAGCAGATCCACCGCCCCTTCGTGCCAGTCGACGTGCGGTGTGGGTGCGTCGACGTGGAGGGTGCGAGGCAGTACGCCGTGGCGCATGGCCATGACCGACTTGATGATGCCGCCGACGCCCGCCGCGGCCTGCGTGTGACCGATGTTCGACTTCAGCGAACCGAGGTAGAGCGGCGGCTGGTCCGCCGGACGGTCCTGCCCGTACGTCGAGAGCAGGGCGTGGGCCTCGATCGGATCGCCCAGCGGCGTGCCCGTACCGTGAGCCTCGACGGCGTCCACATCGGCCGGAGTCAGCCGGGCGTCGGCCAGGGCCTGCCGGATGACCCGCTGCTGCGAGGGCCCGTTGGGGGCGCTGAGCTGGCTGCTCGCGCCGTCCTGGTTCACCGCGCTGCCCCGGATCACGGCGAGGACCCGGTGGCCCCGGCGCTCGGCGTCGGAGAGGCGCATCAGCGCGAGCATGCCCACGCCCTCGCTCCAGCTCGTGCCGTCCGCGGCCGCGGCGAACGCCTTGCAGCGCCCGTCCGCGGCGAGCCCGCGCTGCCGGCTGAAGTCGATGAAGAAGCCGGGAGTGGAGAGCACCGCCACGCCGCCCGCGAGGGCCAGGTCGCACTCCCGGTTGCGCAGGGCCTGCGCGGCGAGGTGGACGCAGACCAGCGACGACGAGCACGCGGTGTCGACGGTCATCGCGGGACCCTCGAAGCCGAAGGTGTACGAGATGCGCCCGGAGGCCACGCTGAGCTGATTGCCCGTCACCAGGTAGCCGTCGACGGCGTCGAGAGACGGGTTCAGCAGGCTGGGGCCGTACTCCTGGGCCATGATGCCGACGAACACCCCGGTCGAGCTGCCGCGCAGCGGACCGGGCCGGATGCCGGCGCTCTCCAGCACCTCCCACGCCGACTCGAGGAGGAGCCGCTGCTGGGGGTCCATCGCCTGCGCCTCGCGCGGGGAGATGCCGAAGAACTCCGCGTCGAACTCGTCGGCGTCGTGCACGAACCCGCTCTCGCGCACGTACGACGTCCCCGTCGTGGTGGGGTCGGGGTCGTACAGGGCGTCGAGGTCCCAGCCGCGGTTGGCGGGGAAGCCGGTCACGGCGTCGCGCCCCTCGTCCACCAGCCGCCAGAGATCCTCCGGCGACTGCACGTCACCCGGGTAGCGGCAGGCCATGCCGACGATGGCGATGGGCTCGTCCAGTTCGTGCAGGCGAGCGCGGGCCTGCTTGAGCTGGACGGTGACCCGGTTCAGGTAGTCACGCAGCTTCTGGTCGTCCGCCACGGAAATCAATCTCCTTGCCAAGTGGGGGGCCGGGTCCGGCAGATCGGGGGCTGGGAAGGGGGAGCTGGGTCAGGGGGCCGGTTTACGGGCCCCGGATCACGGCAGCTGGAGCTCCTCGTCGATGAGCGCGAAGAGTTCGTCATTGGTCGCCGCCGAGATCTCCGCCTCCGCTTCGGAGTCGAGCCGCCGGAGCAGCTCGCCGAGGCGGCCGGCGACGGCGGCGCGCTCGGCGCCGCCCTCCGTGGCCGAGGCGAGCGCCGCCACGACGGCTTCGAAGCGTTCCAGTTCGGCCATGACCGAGACCGTGGTCTCGCCCACGAGCCGGGTACGGAGATAGTCGGCGACCGCGTCCGGAGTCGGGTAGTCGAAGATCAATGTCGTGGGCAGCCGCAGGCCTGTGGCCAGGTTCAGCCGGGTGCGCAGCTCGACTGCGCCGAGGGAGTCGAATCCGCCTTCGAGGAAGCCGGTCCGCGGGGGTACGGCGTCAGGGCTGCCGTGCCCGAGCACCCCCGCGGCGGTACGCCGGACCAGGTCGAGGAGCACGTCGTGCTGCTCCTCGGCCGGCCGGCCCACCAGGTCCTGCTCCAGCGGTCGCGCGGGCGCCGCACCGCTGGCCGCCTCCGGGCGCCGCCGGCCCCGGACCAGACTCCGAACCACCGGAGAACCGCTCTCCGGGTCCCACGCCGCCGTGTCGACGACCGCCGTCACCAGGAACGGGTCCCGGTCCGTCAGGGCGGTGTCGAACAGGTCGAGGCCCCGCGCGGTGGACATGGCGGCGAGTCCGCGGCGGCCCATGCGGACCACATCGGCCTGCGTCATGGCCTCGGTCATTCCGCCCTCGTCCGCCCACAGCCCCCACGCGGCCGCCGTCGCGGGCAGGCCGTGTGCGGCGCGGTACTGGGCGAGTGCGTCGAGGAAGGAGTTGGCGGAGCCGTAGTTGGCCTGGCCGGCGTTGCCCATCACGCCCACGGCCGAGGAGAAGAGGAAGAACGCGGCGAGATCGGCGTCGGCGGTGAGCCGGTGAAGGTTCCAGGCGGCGTCGGCCTTGGGGCGCAGGACCGTCGCGAACGTCTCGTCGGTGAGGGAGGCGAAGGCGCCGTCGGCCAGTACGCCCGCGGCGTGGACGACCGCCGTCAGCGGGTGCTCCTCGGGAACGCCCGCCAGCAGAGCGGCGAGCTCGTCGGGGTCCGCGACGTCGCACGCCGCGATCCGGACGTGCGCTCCGAGCTCGGTCAGCTCCGCCGCCAGCTCCGTGGCGCCGGGCGCCTCGGGCCCGCGCCGGCCGGTGAGCAGCAGGTGCCGGGCGCCGTGCCGGGTGACGAGTCGCCGGGCCACGAGCGCCCCGAGCGTACCGGTGCCGCCGGTGATCAGGACCGTGCCCGTCGGCGACAGCCCCGCCTCCTGCTCCCCTTCGCGCGGCTTCGCACGGACGAGCCGGGGCACGAGTACCGAGCCCGCCCTGACGGCCAGTTGGGGCTCGCCACCGGCCACGGCACCGACGACGGCCGCAGGCGTCGCGGCGTGCCCGTCCACGTCGAGCAGAACGATCCGGCCCGGGTGCTCGGCCTGCACGGACCGCACCAGGCCCCACAGCGGCGCCGTCGACAGGTCCGGCACGTCGCCCTCGCCGGCGGCGACCGCACCGCGGGTGACGACGACGAGCGTCGACTCGGCGTAGCGCTCGTCGGCGAGCCAGGACCACAGGAAGCCGCTCGCCCCGGCCACGGCAGCGTGCATGTCCGCGACCAAACGGTCGTCGTCCGCCCCGGACCCGTCCAGCCCGCCACGGGCATCGAACAGGACCACCTCCGGCGCGTCGTCGCCGAGCGCACCCAGGCCGCGGTGGACGGGAACCTCCGGCAGCCCCGCGCCGGCGCCCTCGCCGATCAGGACCCACGAACCGGTCGGCCGTGTGGCCGCCTCCGTCGCCGTCGTGTCACTTGGCAACCAGTCCACGCGGTACGGCACCGCCCGGTCGGCGGCCTCGATGCGGTCGAGGGGGACGGGCAGCAGACGCAGCGATCGTACGGAGACGACGGGCGCGCCCGCCGGATCGACCGCGCTGATCGTCACGCCCCCGGCCCCTTCGCCGTCCGGTGTGATGCGCACCCGCAGCTCGGAGGCGCCCGTGGCGTGCAGCGTCGCCCCGGTCCACGCGAACGGCAGCCGTACGGTCGGCTCCTCCCCGCCGAGAGCGAGCCCGACCACCGGGTGCAGGGCCGCGTCGAGGAGAACAGGGTGCAGCCCGAACCCTTCCGGGGACCCCTCGGGCAGCACGACCTCGGCAAGCAGCTCGTCGCCGGCCCGCCAGACGGCCCGCAGGCCGCGGAACGCGGGGCCGTAGGCGTAGCCGCCGCTCAGCAGGGTGTCGTAGAGCGCCTCGACGTCCACGGCAACCGCTTCCGGGGGCGGCCAGGACCCCTGGGCCCCGGCCGGTGCCACGGCGCCGGCGCCGAGCATCCCCTCGGCATGACGGGTCCATTCCCCGCCGTCGTCCCGCGCGTGCACCGTCAGCGACCGCCCGCCCCGCTCGTCGGCCGCGCCGACGGACACCTGGACCTGGACGTCGCCGTCCGTGGGCACGATCAGTGGCGCGGACAGTGTCAGGTCCTCGACCCGGGCGCATCCCATGAAATCGGCTGCTCGCAGGGCGAGTTCGACGAAGGCCGTCCCCGGCAGCAGGACCCGGCCGAGCACTGTGTGGTCCACCAGCCAAGGATGGGAATCCAGCGAGAACCGCCCGGTGAGGACCGCTCCCTCACCCCCGGCGAGTTCCACGCCACCGTGCAGGAACGTGTGCCCGAGGGGGGCGAGACCGAGAGCGGCGGCGTCTGCGGTGGGGTCCGAGGCGTTGAGCCAGTAGCGCTGGCGTTGGAAGGGGTAGGTGGGGAGGTCGGTGAGGGGGGTGTGGTTGCCGAGGATGGTCTGCCAGTGGGGGGTGATGCCGGTGCCGGCTGCGTAGAGCCGGCCGAGTGTGGTGAGGGTGGTGTGGGTTTCTGCCTGGCCGGGTCGGAGGGTGGGGAGGACGAGGTGTCCTTCACGGCCCTTGGCGTCCAGGATCTGTTGTGTCTGTGCGACGAGTACGCCGCTGGGGCCGATCTCTACGTATCCGCCGGTGTGGTGGTCGGCGAGGTGGGTGATGGCGTCGTGGAAGCGGACGGTGGTGCGGACGTGGTGGACCCAGTAGGCGGGGTCGGTGAGGGTGTCCGGTTCGACGGCGAGTCCCGTGACGGTGGAGACGATGGGTATCGACGGCGCGTGGAACGTCAGGCTTTTCACGACCTCGGCGAAGTCGTCGAGCATCGGTTCCATCAAGGGCGAGTGGAAGGCGTGGCTGACCTTGAGGCGTTTGACCCGGTGGCCCGCGTTCTCGAAGTGAGCGGTGACACGTTCGACGGCGGTGTGTTCGCCGGAGACGACGACGGAGGCGGGTCCGTTGACCGCGGCGATGCCCACGGCGTTGTCGAGGAGCGGCACGACTTCGGCTTCGGTCGTCTCGATCGCTGCCATGACACCCCCGTCCGGCAGCGCCTGCATCAGCCGGCCTCGGGCGGCGATCAGGCGCGCCGCGTCCTCCAGCGTGAACACTCCCGCTACGTGGGCGGCCGCGATCTCGCCGATCGAGTGGCCGACGAGCCAGGCCGGCCGGACGCCCCAGGATTCGAGGAGCCGGTAGAGGCCTACTTCGATGGCGAACAGGGCGCTCTGGGTGTAGACGGTCTGGTCGAGCAGGCCGGTGTCGGTGGTGTCGAAGAGGACGTCGCGGACGGGGTGGTCGACGAACCCTGCGAGTTCCTTGTCGACGGCGGTCAGGACGTCGTCGACGGCCGTGGCGAACACCGGATGGGCGGCGTACAACTCCCGGCCCATTTCCACCCGCTGGCCACCCTGGCCGGCGAACAACATCGCCACCCCACTTCCGGCCCGAGCCACCAACGGCGTGCGGCCGTCTGTCACTTCGGACAGCGCGGTCAGGAGCTCCTCGCGGTCGGCCCCGACGACAACGGCACCTCGTTCGAAGCGGCTTCGAGCGGTGGCGAGTGTCAACCCGACACTGGCCAGGTCGATCTCGGGCGACTGCGTGACCCGCTCCGCCAGCCGGGCCGCCTGCTCCCGTACGGCTTCATCCGTACGACCGGACAGCACCCACGGCACGACCACACCCGAAGCCGCCCGTGCGGGCTCCTCCACCGCAGGTGCCTGCTCCACGATCAGATGGGCGTTCGTCCCGCTGATGCCGAACGACGACACGCCCGCCCGGCGCGGCCTCCCCGTCTCGGGCCAGGCCACGGCATCGCTCGGAACCGCGACCGTTCCCGCCGACCAGTCCACATGGCGCGACAGCTCGGTCATGTGGAGAGTGCCGGGCACCGTGCCGTTCCGTATCGCCTGCACCATCTTGATCACGCCGCTCACGCCTGCGGCGGCCTGGGTGTGGCCGATGTTGGACTTGAGCGAGCCGAGGTAGAGGGGCTGGTGTGCGGGGCGGTCCTGTCCGTAGGTGGCCAGGAGGGCCTGGGCTTCGATGGGGTCGCCGAGTGTCGTGCCGGTGCCGTGTGCCTCGACGACGTCGACGTCACGTGCGGAGAGGCCCGCGTCGGTCAGGGCGGCCCGGATCACGCGTTCCTGCGCGGGGCCGTTGGGTGCGGTCAGGCCGTTGGATGCGCCGTCCTGGTTGACCGCGCTGCCCCGGATCACCGCGAGCACGCGACGCCCCTTGCGCTGCGCGTCCGAGAGCCGCTCCAGGAGCAACAGCCCCACACCCTCTGCCCACGCGGTGCCGTCCGCCGTGTCCGAGAAGGACTTGCAGCGGCCGTCAGGGGCGAGTCCGCGCTGCCGGCCGAACTCGGTGAACATCCCCGGTGTCGACATCACCGTCGCACCGCCCGCGACGGCCAGGTCGCACTCGCCGCGGCGCAGCGACTGCACCGAGAGGTGCAGGGAGACGAGCGACGACGAGCACGCGGTGTCCACGGTGATCGCCGGGCCCTCCAGCCCCAGCACGTAGGACAGCCGTCCGCTGGCCACGCTCGACGAACCGCCGGTGAGGGCGTGCCCCTGGTGCTCCTCCGGAGTGTCCTGGAGCCGGGGGCCGTATTCCTGCGGCATCAGGCCCACGAACACACCGGTGTTGCTGCCCCGCAGCGAGGCCGGGTCGATGCCCGCCCGCTCCACCACCTCCCAGGCGGACTCCAGGAGCAGCCGCTGCTGCGGGTCCATCGCGGTCGCCTCGCGCGGGCTCAGGCCGAAGAACGCGCCGTCGAACCTGTCGGCGTCGTGCAGGAATCCGCCCTGGCGCGTGTAGGTCTTGCCCGGCTTGCCGGGCTCGGGGTCGTAGAGGTCCTCGATGTCCCAGCCGCGGTTCGAGGGGAACGGAGTGATGGCGTCCACGCCGTCGAGCGCGAGCTGCCACAGCTGGTCGGGGTCGTCGGCGCCGCCGGGCCAGCGGCCGCTCATCGCCACGATCGCGATGGGCTCGTCGTCCGGGGCGGCCGGTCTGGTGCGGTCCGGCGCGGTGCTCCCCGCCGTTCCGCCGGTGAGCGCCGCGAGGTGGCGGGCCACGGCGCCGGGGGTGGGGTGGTCGAAGGTCAGCGTGGCGGGCAGCCGCAGTCCGGTCGCCTCGCCCAGGGTGACCCGGAACTCCAGGGCGCCCGCAGAGTCGAAGCCCAGTTCCTTGAACGACAGGTCCACGGGTACCGATTCAGAAGCGGAGTGGCCCAGTACGACCGCGGCGGCCTCGCGGACGACGGAGAGGAAGTCGTCGGCGGAACGCCCGGCACCCTCCCCGTCCGCGACGTCCGCGTCGGCCCGGAGTCCCCTGTCGCCCCTGACGTCTCTGACATCCCCGACGGCTTCGAAGGCTTCATCGTTGGCTTCATCGTTCTCTCCGTTCTCTCCGTCCTCTGTGAGCGACGCGGACGTCTCCAGCACGTCGAGCCAGTGCCTGCTGCGCTGGAAGGCGTACGTGGGCAGGGGTACGCGACGGGCGTGCCGGCCCGCGTGGACGGCGTGCCAGTCCACGGCGTCGGTGTCCGGGGCCCCGTTGACGTGCAGACGCCCGAGGGCGTCGAAGAACGACGCCAGGTCGCCGTGGTCCCGGCGCAGGGTGCCGGTGACGAGCGACCTGTCGGCGGGGGAGCGGTCCGCGTCGACCTCGTCGAGGATCTGACCGATGCCCACCCCGACCACCGGGTGGGCGCTGCACTCCACGAACGTCCGGTGACCGTCCGCGGACGCCGACCGGATCGCCTGCTCGAACTCCACCGTCTGCCGGAGATTGCGGTACCAGTACTCCCCGGTCAGTCCTGCGGTGTCGAGGAGGCCACCGGTCACCGTCGAGTAGAACGGCAGGTCGGCACCGAGGGGGCGGATGTCGGTGAGCGCCGCGAGCACCTCGTCGCGGATCTCCTCGACGTACGCGGAGTGGGACGCGTAGTCGACGGAGATCATGCGGGCGTCGACGCCTGCCGCTCCGTACTCGGCGACCAGCCGTTCCAGGTCCGCGGCAGGTCCGGAGACGACGGTCGACGACGGACCGTTCACCGCCGCGACGCTCACCGCTTCGGCGTGCTCGGCGAGTCGGGCGCGGACCTCGGCGACGGGCCGCGGCACCGAGGCCATCGCGCCGGCCCCGCCGATCGCGGTGATGGCCCGGCTGCGCAGGGCCACCACCGCCGCCGCGTCGTCCAGGGACAGGGCGCCCGCGACGTACGCGGCGGCGATCTCGCCCTGGGAGTGGCCGACGACGGCGTCGGGGTGGACGCCGACGGAGCGCCACAGCTCCGCCAGCGAGACCATCACGGCGAAGAGCGCGGGCTGGACGACGTCGACCCGGTCCAAGGAGGCGCTGCCCGGCACCTGCCGGAGTACGTCGGCCAACGACCAGTCGACGTACGGGTCGAGGGCCTGGGCGCAGCGCTCCACGGCGTCGGCGAAGACCGGTGACACGGCGATGAGGTCCCGGGCCATCGCGGGCCACTGACTGCCCTGGCCCGGGAAGACGAAGACGGTGCCGCCGGTGGTGGCGCGGCTCTCGCCGCGGACCAGGTGGGCGGCCTGCCTGCCCTCGCCGAGAGCGCGGAGGCCGTCGAGCATGTCCTCGCGCGTGGTGCCGGACAGGACCGCGCGGTGGCGGAAGGAGGTGCGGGACGTGGCGAGGGAGAAGCCGATGTCGGCGAGGCCGAGTTCGGGGCGCGCGGTCACGAACGCGTGCAGCCGGGCGGCCTGTCCGCGCAGTGCCGTCGCCGACCGGGCCGACACGGGCCAGGCCACCGCGGTGGCCGGTGACTCGGTGAACGCTCCTGGTTCGGCGTCGGCCGGCTCCGGTGCGGTGCTGACGACCAGATGGCAGTTGGTGCCGCCCACGCCGAACGACGAGACGCCCGCGACCAGACGGCCCCGCGAGGGAAGCGGTTCGAAGGTGCGCTGGACCTCGACACCCAGCTCCGCCAGGGGGATGTCAGGGTTCGGCGTGTCGTAGTTCAGGCTGGCCGGGAGCCCTCGGTGGCGCAGCGACAGAACGACCTTGAGCAGCCCCGCGATGCCCGCCGCGCCTTCGAGGTGGCCGATGTTCGTCTTCACCGAGCCGACTCGCACGGGCCGTTCCGGACCGAAGACCGCGCCGAGACCCGCGGCCTCGGCCGGGTCGCCCACCTTGGTTCCGGTGCCGTGGAGTTCGACGTAGGCCACCTCCGCCGGGTCCACGCCGCTCCGCTCGTACGCGGCGGTGAGGACGGCGGCGTGCGCGGCGCTGTTCGGCGCGGTCAGGGTGGCGCCGGCACCGTCGTTGTTGACGGCCCCGCCGATGATGCAGCCGTGGACGGTGTCGCCGTCGGCGAGTGCGGCGGCCAGCGGCTTCAGGACGAGGGCGGCGCCTCCCTCGCCCCGGACGTATCCGTTGGCGCGGGCGTCGAAGGTGTGGCTGCGGCCGTCGGGGGAGAGCGCGCCGAGCCGCTCCGCCCGCAGGGTGCTCTCAGGAGCCAGGTCGAGGCTGACGCCTCCGGCGATGGCCAGGCCGACCTCGCCGCGCCGCAGTGCCTCGCACGCCAGGTGGACCGCGACGAGCGAGGAGGACTGGCCGGTGTCGACGGTCAGGCTGGTGCCGTGGATGCCGAGGACGTACGAGAGCCGGTTGGCCAGGATGCCCCGGCCCACACCGGTCAGGGTGTGCCGGGTGGTGGCCCGCCCGCCGGCCTGCGCACCGAGCAGGGCGTAGTCGTCGGCCATCGCACCGACGAAGACGCCGGTGGCGGAGCCGCGCAGGTCCGGCGGCCGTACGCCCGCTTCCTCCAGTGCTTCCCAGCCCAGCTCCAGCATGAGCCGCTGCTGGGGGTCCATCGCCGCGGCCTCCTTCGGCGAGATGCCGAAGAACTCCGCGTCGAACCGGTCGACATCGGTCAGGAGCCCGGCCCGTCGCGCGCTGCCGAGGTGCCGGCGCCGCTCGGGGGGTACGTCGGTGACGGCGCTGCGTCCCGTGCGCAGCAGCTCCCAGAAGGCGTCCGGGCCGTCGGACCCGGGCAGTCGGCAGGCCACGCCCACGATCGCGATGGCGTTGAGGTCGGGGCCGGATCCAGTGGTGACAGTGCTCATCAGCTTCCCTGTTCTCGCTCTGGTCGGGCTGTCTCTCGGTCAGGCCGTCGCGTGGAGCCGAGCCGGGCCGCTTTCGTCCTGGGGCCGCAGCAGCACGGGGCCCAGCGCCTCGGCGAGGCAGAGAGCGGCGTGCAGGTGCAGCCGGTTCTCGTCGAGGGGCCGCCCGCGCAGCTGCGCGGCCTTGCGGGCCCGGTACAGGACGGTGTTCTTGGCGACGTGGAGGTGCCGGGCGGCCGCCGCCAGGCTCCGGTCCTCGTCCAGGTAGCACTTCAGCGTGGTGCGCAGGGTCGCCGCCGAGGGCGAGGCCTCGGCGAGCGCGCCCAGTTCACGGCGTACGAAGTCGGCGGCCGCCGACTCGTCCGCCATCAGCAGGGCCACCAGTTCGAGGGTGCGGTACTCGTGGATGCGGTGGGCGGTCCGCGTGGCGCCGCCGATGCGGGCCGCCGTGGCCGCCTGGTCGTGCGTCAGGCGCAGCCCGGCGGGCCCCGGCGCCGGCAGCCCGGCCGCGACCCGTACGTGGAGGGGCAGCGGCTGGCCCGACAGGTCCTGGGGCCGGGTCGCGGGTACGGCGCCCCAGGCCCAGAGGCGTCCGGCGCCCGCGGCGACGAGCAGGGTGGAGGTGGCGCCGGCGCGTTCGAGTATCCGCGCGGCGGTCCGCTCCAGGCCGTCGCCGCGGGTGGAGTCGTCGGACCACAGCACGAGGCCGAGGTGGTTCTGCCGGAGGTCGTAGCTCAGCCGGCGGCTCGCCTTGTCCGTGTCGACGTGGGCGCCGCGCAGGATGTCCCACACGATGCTCCGCCGCTGGGCGTCCTGGCCGGTGAGCCACTGTTCGCGCTCCACGGAGAACCGGCGCGAGACCAGCCTGCACAGGATCTCGACCGCGTCGAAGACCGTCGTGGACAGGTCCCGCATGGTGGAGGGCAGGTCCTGTGCGGGCACGGCCCGCTCGCACGCCCGGAGCAGATCCGCGGTGATCCGACCGTGGGCGATGCGGATCAGCGTCAGTACGCTGTCCAGCTCGAAGCCCCGCTCGACGTGGGTCCGCACCACGTCCTCCACGTCGGTGGTGAGCGCGTCGGGCAGGGCGGTGTCCCCGCCGATGCGGAGGGCGACCCACGCCGCGACGAGTTCGAGCAGTTCGTGGTCCTTGGGCGTCAGGACGGCGGTCTCGCAGCCGGCGAGCTCACGGGCGGTGACGTCGAGCAGGCAGCGGCCGGTCTCGGCGGCCCACGCGGCGGCGTCGGGACCGAACCGGGCGACGACCTCGTCGAGCACCTCGGCCCGGCAGACCGCGTGTGATGGCGAGCGCTCGTCGCCCGGTACCAGCAGCAGCCGACCGAGCCGGCGCGCGTCACCATGGATGGGCATGGCTTCCTCTCCGTTCCGGGAACACAGTGGGGGGTGATGGATCAGGAGGGCCGGCCGCGCACTAGAAGGCGCGGGCTCCGACGAAAGCGGTGAGACGCGCGTCGTCGTCGGCGCGCAGGACCGCGCACACCTCGCGCAGTCCGTCGGCGAGGCGGGTGATCTCGTCGTCGGTCAGCGCGATCGACGGCTCCAGGCGGAGGGTGTTGGGGGCGCTGCCGGTCGGCATCACCCGGATCCGGTGCTCGTGCAGCAGGAACCCGCTGACGAGGAAGCCGAAGAGGCCGGCGGGCTGGGTCTGCCTGACCATGGGCGAGCCGACGGCGGACCGGTCGGCGAACTCCACCCCGACGAGCAGACCGAGGCCACGGACGTCGGCGATGATGTCGTCGTACTCGGCGCGCACCGCCTCAAGCTCCGCGAGGAGGCGGGCGCCGCGCTCCGCGGCGACACCGTAGGCGGCTCCGCCGTCGGCCTCCAGGAGTTCCAGGACCTTGAGGGCGATGCCGCTGGAGAAGGCGTCCTTGGCGAAGGTGGAGCTGTGCACCAGCTCGAACTGGGGGCGGTAGCGCGCCTCCCGGACGAGGGTCACCGAGATCTTCGCGAGTCCGCCGCCCAGGCTCTTGGCGAGGGTGTAGTAGTCGCCGCGGAGCGGGAGCAGCGAGCTGGCGAAGAAGGCGCCGGACCGTCCGGCCCCCGTCTGCACCTCGTCGATGACGATGGGGCAGTCGAACTCCGCGCACAGCGCCTGGATTTCCTTGGCGAACTCGGCGGAGATCGGGACGATGCCGCCCTCGCCCTGCACGGGCTCGACCAGCAGCGCGCAGAAGACCGGGGCGTCGCGCTCGACGACGTCCACGATGCCGTCCGCGACCGACACGTCGAGCAGCGGGGTGCGTTCGGCCTCGAACACCGCACGGAGGGCGTCCGGCCGGTTGACGGGGACGAAGCGGGGCTGCGCGGCGAGTTCCGTGAACGGCGTCCTGAACTGCGGGTTGTGCGTGAGCTGGATGCTTCCCATGAGCTTGCCGTGGAAGCCGCCCACCAGGCTCAGCAGGCGCGGCGCGCTCGCCGGGTGCGAGTCCTCGAAGGCGTGGACGCGGGCTTCGAGGGCGTCGAGGGCGGTCTCGGGCGCCGTCGTGGCCGGCAGGCCGAGGGCGGTGAGGACGGCGGGGGCGAGGACGGCGGTGCCCTGTGCGATCGCGCTCCGCGCCTCCGCGATGTGCTCCTCGACCGCCCCGGCCAGTTCGGCCAGCCGCAGGCGCCGGTCCATCTCGGCGTGCTTGACGGCGACCTCGACGGCCTCGGCGCCGGAGTTCGCGAAGACGGCGTGGTGGGGCTCGGCGGTGGCGAACTCCCGGTGGACGATGCGGTTGAGGGCGGCGGCGACGGAGGCCGCCTCCGGGCGCAGCGACACCTGCGCGTGGACGGGGGTGTCCCGGTCGAGGAGATCCCTGGCCCGGGCGACGACCTCGGGGTTGTTGTGGCCGAGTATCAGCGAGCCGTAGCCGCTGATGAAGTCGGTGACCGGGATCTCGCCGCCGTCCTTGCCGCGCGCCCACATCGTGTTCCCGCGGGAGCGGGTGTACTCGACGTCGAGGCCCACCTGGGAAACGGCTCGGTGCAGTTCGGTGTCCACGAGGTCGTTCGCGTGGAGTGTCATTCGGCGTTACCTCCGCAGGTCCGCTTCCCGGCTCGAAGTGTGCGGCGGGCCGTTTTGATCGCCACACATGAAAGCCATCATGGCAAGGCGTGAATAACTGCCCTCTAATCCCCGTATAGGTACGCCGCGGAAACCGGTGACCGGTTATTCGGAAGTTAGGGTGAATCGGTAGCCTCCGAAAGTGGGAATCGATCAGGTCGACACATGCCGGCCGTTGAGCGAACAGGAGTTGCCCGTGCCCAGTGCGAACGGAACGGAACACGAGAAGGGCTTCAGTGAACTCAACCGGAAATACACGGAAGCGTTCAACTCGGGAGACGTGGACGCGGTCCTGGCGAACTACACGCCCGAGGGCGTGACGGTGGTCGAGCGAGGGCTCGCGCTCGGCAGGAGCGGCGACCTGCGGGAGGCGCTGGCCGGCTACTTCCGGACGGCCCGGCCGCATGTCGAGTTCGCGTACGAGCACACCTACGTCGCCGGCGACGTGGCGCTGGTGATCACGGAATGGACCCTGGAGGAGAACGCCCCGGACGGAGGCCGTACGAGCACGAAGGGCCGGGCGACCGACGTCCTGGTCCGCGAGCCCGGCGGGTGGCGCTTCGCGATCGACAACCGCTTCGGCTCCTCCTGACCGTGGCCGCACGAGAACGCCCCGCCTCCCGGAAGCTTCGGGAAGCGGGGCGTTTCTCTCTCGTACCGGACGCGCGGCCGAGGATCAGTGGATCACGGACACCGCGGGCTCGATGCCCAGCAGGGAGCGGCTGTAGTCCTCCCAGCTCACCAGGCGGTTGAAGTGGATGTGGTGGCTGCCGGTCTCGAAGTCCCGCCAGTACCGCTGGAGCGGGTGGGACGAGGCGAAGCCGCTGGTGCCGCCGAGGTCGAGCAGCTTCCCCATGGCCTGCCGCGCGCTCTGCACCGCGGACGTCATGTGCAGCCGGGCCCGCGTGCGGTCGCCGCGCGACATGGTCCCCTCCTCGAAGGCGACGTCGAACATGTCGGCGGAGGCGAGCAGGTAGTGGTACGCCGTGTCGACGTCGTGCGTGGCCTCGGCGAGCCACTGGCGCACGATCGGGGAGTCGAGCGAGGACTCGTAGACGGTGTCGACCAGCGGCTTCCCCTTGTCCAGCATGGCCCGCACCGTGTCGAGGGCTCCGTGGGAGGCGCCGACCAGGGCCGCGATCGTCCGGTGCGCGACCGCGGCGAAGGTCTCCAGCTTGGGCAGGTTCAGCGGCCCGAGCTCCGGGTCGATCGGGTGGTCGATGCTCCGGCTCTCCGGCACGAAGAGCCCGTCGAACTCCACCGTGTGGCTGCCCGTGCCGAGCATGCCGGCCACGTTCCAGGTGTGGTGGACCACGCCCTCCTTCGGCGGCGCCGCCAGGGAGATGAGGGCGCCCGTGGGCTCGCCGTCGGCGACGAGCGGGATGAAGGGCAGGATCATCCAGTCGCCGATCTCGACGCCGGAGATCGTGGGGAACCTGCCGGTGACGCGGTACCCGCCGTCCACCCGGGTCGCGGTGGCGGAGTGGTGGCCGCCGTTCGCGCACACGAACACGTCGGGGCTGGGGCCGAAGATCTCCTTGGCGCCCTTCTCCGGGATGAGGTTCGCGAGCGTCTCGGCCGCGCCGGTGATCGCTGCCAGCCAGCCGGCCGACGCGCAGCCACGGCCGATCTCGGCGAGGGCCGCGGCCTGGGTACGGATGCTGAGCTGGTCGCCTCCGTGGGCACGCGGCACGCTCATCCGGAAGAACCCGGCCGCGCGCAGCGCCTCCACGGACTCGTCGGCGAGCTTCCGGTCCCGCTCGCTGCGGGCCGAGTGCTCCCGCAGGAGGGGCACCAGCGCGCGGGCCCGGTCGACGACCTGCTGGACCTCGGGCTCGTAACGGAATTCAAGGTCTGTGGACACGCAATTCTCCTTGGTTGGTTTCCGTGCGGGAGTTCAGTTCTTCCGGAATCGCCCCTGACTTCACCGGGGCGCCGCCTCGCGCAGCTTCAGTGAAGACCAGGAAGCGTATTTAATGAATGCGCCACCGGACCAAAACCGCATCGACTCTCTGCTGTCGGGCCCAATCCTCGACGGACGTCGTTCCACTAGTGTCGGGTGGGAAATCACCGGTTAAGGAGTGCCATGACCGTCATTGATGCAGCACATTTTCGGCGCACCCTCGGAAACTTTCCCACCGGAATCACCGTCGTCACCTCGACGGGCCCCCGGGGCGAGCCCGTCGGAATGGTCTGCAACTCGTTCACCTCGGTGTCGCTCGACCCGCCCCTGGTGCTCTTCTGCGCGGCGTGGTCGTCGGCCACCTGGCCGCTCATACGGAAGAACGGGCGGTTCTGCGTGAACATCCTCGACCGCGAGGGCGAAGGGCTGAGCCGGCAGTTCTCGGGGCGCTCCGGCGACCGGTTCGCGGGTGTGCGGTGGAAGCCCTCGGAGTACGGCCCCGAGCTGGCGGGCGCCGTCGCCCGTGTCGCGTGCGTCCTCGACACGGAGCATCCGGCGGGGGACCACGCCATTGTGGTCTCCCGGGTGGTCGGGCTCACCGACGCCGGAGCGGAGACGGATCCGCTGGTCTTCCATCGCGGCCGGTACGGCTCGTTCGCCGGCTCCCTCGCTCCGGTCGCCGGCCCGCGCGCCTGACGCGGCGGCTCCGCCCGGCTGCCCGCGCCCCCCACCGGGAGGGGCGCGGGCAGCCGTTCGTTCAGGCGAAGCTGGTGGGCACCTGGCGCAGAGCCGCCAGCGACTCGACGAAGAAGAAGATGCCGCGGAAGAAGATCAGGGTGTCCCCGCGCTCCAACGAGAGCTTCCGGTCCACCACGGTCCGCTGCAGGTTCGCCTCACCCGAGTAGATGCGGTGCCATGTGTCCGTGGTGCCCACGAGCACGAAGTCGGCGTCCACCGGCTCGCCAGGCGGGATCACCGTCGCCTCCGCACACTTGCCGTCCTGCCAGTCGAGCCGCAGGTACGAGGTCGCGCCGTCCGGCTCCCGCACCCCGAGCGCCCACGTCTGGGAGCAGGCCGCGCGCGTCGCCGCGATCCACTCCCAGTAGCTCTCCTGCTTGGTCGCCACCACGTCCGCGTCCGGGCCGCTGTCCACCCGTACCCGGGACGCCTCCGCCCATTCGGCGGAGAGGAACCGCACCGTCTGCGTGTCGATCGTCGTCCCCATGACTCAACCTCCCGCGATCTCGGGCTGGATGTTCTGCACCATGGCAGCGATGTCCGGCGGCAGATCGATACCGACGTCGGACAGCTTGTTCTGGACCTGCCGGATCATGAACTCCGTGACCGCCTCGGCGTCCCAGCCGAGGGGTTCCAGCGGCGCCGGCTGGCTGACGCCGCCGTTCATGGCCAGTTCGGTCCGCAGGGTCTCGTACACCTCGTGCACGAGACGGGGGTCCTCCTGGATCGCGTCGCGCAGGAACCGCATCCCGAACTGCACATGACGGGCCTCGTCGCGGCAGGAGGCGATGAATCCGGTGTAGTAGCCGGGCAGATAGCCGCGGGTCCGGCAGTAGGTGAGCGTGATCTTCATGATGCTCAGCGCGAGGACGCCCTCGATCCACAGGAAGTACGCGGTGGCGTACCGCACGCGCAGCTTCTGGTTCTCCGGATCCTTGCGCAGGTCGTCCGAGAGGTGGGCCATCAGCCCGAACGATCCGACGAAGGACTCGGGGACGTAGTCGAACGAGGCGGCGAGGAGCTCTGCCACCGAGTCCCCGGGCAGCCCCACGACCTCCCGGTAGAACCGGTCGAAGAAGAGCGTGTGCCGCGCCTCGTCCTCGATCTGCGTGGACAGGTAGAGCTTCGCGTCCTCGCTGCCCGAGAGCATGAAGACGGGCAGCTCGATCTCGACCTGGCGCTCGGCGTGGTGGAACGCCGCGGCGATCTCCTTGAAGGCGGCCCGCTCCTCCTCCGTCATCTTGGTGCGCCAGTCGACGGCGTCCTGGGTGAAGTCGAGGTCGTAGGCGTTCCAACGGTGCTTGAAGTACCGCTTGTAGAGATCGATGTACTCGGGAAGCTTCTTCAGGTCCTTGTGCACGTAGTCGATCATGTCGTCGATGTTGATCTCCCCCAGCTCGCTGAGGGAGGACTGCTCGACGGACGTGACGAGCGATGGGTCCATAGGGGCCATCGGATATCTCTCCGGTTTCCTCGTGTGGTGACGGATCGAACCTTGCGTCGCGACGGATGCGGAGGGGTGCGCCGCACCGGCGCGGAGTCGTGGGCAGCCGTACGCGGGCGTACGCGGGCATGCGTAAGCGGCCGTGGGCGATCGGTGGTGCGTACGCGATGGTGCGTACGGGGTCGTGCGGACGGGCGGAGCCGGCGGCGGGCCGGTTCAGGGACGCGCGCAACCCCCGTGGAGCACCGGCGCGGTGCTCGCGTACTCCAGGTCGTGACTGAGCACCGCCCGCTCCAGCGCCCGGAGCTGCGGGCTGGGTTCGAGACCCAGCTGGCTGACGAGCGCCGCCCGGGTGCGCCGGTAGAGACTCAGCGCGTCGGCCTGTCGGCCGGAGTGGTACAGCGCCTGCATCAGCCACCCGCAGGCCTGCTCCCACAGCGGCTCGGCCGCGACGAGCCCCTCCAGGTCGCCGATGACGTCCCGGTAGCGCCCCAGGGCGATGTCGGCCTCGATACGGCTCTCCAGCGCTGCCGTACGGGCGTTGTCGAGGGCCGTGGACTCCGGCCACGAGTAGCCGTGCTCGGCCAGGTCCGCCAGCGCCGGACCCCGCCACAGACCCAGCGCGTCACGGAAGGTGTCGGAGGCCTCGCCCCACAGCCCCGCCGCGAGCTCGCTCCGACCCCGGGCCACCCGGGCCTGGAACTGCCGCACGTCGAGGCTGTCGTCCCGCACGTGGAGCACGTAACCAGGCCCCTCGTGCAGCAGTTCAGCCCCACCACCGTACGAGGAGAGGATCGTACGGAGCCGGAAGATCGCGTTGTACAGCATCTGACGTCCCGTGGGAGGCACTCTGGCCGGCCACACGGCGGACATCAGCTTGCTGATGGAGACCACTTCGTTGCTGTGCAGCAGGAGAAAGGCCAGCGTCGCGCTGTGCCGTACTCCGCCCAACGGCACGGTGCGGTCACCGTCACGGATCTGCACCGAGCCCAACACTTCAAACCGCATGACCCACCTCGATGGGGTGGAATTTCCCGACGCAAGAGAACCAGTTGAAATACTGAGGCATAGTCAACTCCTCGTAGTTCGCACTTGAAATTATGCGTGGGGAATTTGGCGCAGTCCACATCGGAATCGTTCATGAAGCTGCACATCCGTCTCAGCAACTGGGCCGTAAGTGTGCGGACATGACGGAGTCCGGGCGGACATGACAAAGTCCAGGCACGCACTCTTGCACGCCTGGACTCTGTCGTCGGATCCGTCAGCCCTCGGTCGGCACCGTCCCCTGGCTCACGGCATATCCGAGCTGGAACCTGGTGACGGCTCCGAATTTCTGCATGAGCTGCGCGATGTATTTCCGGCAGGTGCGCACGGACAGGCCGAGCCTGCGGGCGATCGTCTCGTCCTTGGCGCCGTTGATCAGCATCTGGAGGATCTCGCCCTTGAGGTCGTCGCTGATCAGGTCGAGTTCGCCGAGGCCCGGAGCGAAGTCCCGGGCGCCGGCCCAGGAGCGTCCGAAGCAGGAGTACAGGAAGGAGACGACGGTGGCGTCCTGGATCACCGCCACCGCACTCCCCTCGTCCTCGGTGACGGGGATGAAGGCGGTGGCGGCGTCGAAGACGATCAGCTGACCGAACGGCGGCGCGACCGTACGGATCAGGGCCCCCGTCCCGATCAGCACCTCGGCCTGCTCCCGTGCGGCGCTGTCGAACCGGGCGGTGTGCTGGAAGAGGAGCCGGGTCGGGAGTCCCGGGGCGAGCAGCGGAGGTTCGCACTCCAGCAGCTCCAGGATCGGCCGGCCGCCACCGGGCAGCATGGCGACGACCTCGTCCTTGCTCTCGGCCGCCACCTCGTGCATGCGGTCGCATGCCGAGTCGAGGCTCAGCAGCTCCTTGACCCCGTCGTGGCTGTGGCCGAGGATCCGGCCGGCGCCGAAGGACGGGGACAGCACGGGCAGGGAGGCGACGCGTTCGCCGCGGACCGCCTGTCTTCCGCCCTCCGGACGGATCGGCTCGTGGGCGAGGGGATTCGGCGGGACGCCGCCCTCGCACCGGCTCCGGCGGTAGACCTGAAGGTGACGGGGTGCGACCACGGACAGAAGACCTCCACCGTACGAGGGTTCCAGAGGTGAGCACCGCGCACCGAGCGGTGGCGGACCCTCACATGCTTTCTGTCGAACCTGGCACGGTGACGAGGGGCGGGCCAAGTGTTGACCTGTTGACTGTTTCGGGCAACAGCGAGCCGGCTCACCGTGCGGGCCGCGGTCCGACGCCGGCGGGAACGGCTCAGGCCAGCAGCAGTTGGTGGAGGAGGAACACGTTCAGGCAGGAGATCGCCAGGGACACCACCATGCCGGTCGCGGTGGTCAGCCGCCGGTTGGTCAGCGAGCCCATCACATCGCTGCGGCGGCCGAACAGGACGAGCGGTATCAGTGCGAAGGGGATCCCGAAGGACAGCACGACCTGACTGATGATGAGGGCCCGGGTGGGATCCGTACCGACCGCGAGAATAGCGAGGGGCGGCGCCATCGTCAGCAGTCTGCGCAGGAGCAGAGGAATCTGCGCCCGCAGGAACCCCGACAGGATGACCTGGCCCGCGTAGGTGCCGACGCTGGACGAGGCGATGCCCGAGGCCAGCAGGGCCAGGGCGAAGGCCAGGGCGGTGTCGCTGCCGAGGACCTCGCCGAGCCCGGAATGCATGTCGCCCAGGGATTCGTGCGGCAGGGCCGTCCCGTGCAGGGAGGCCGCCGCGACGATCAGCATGGAAGCGTTGATCACGGCGGCGATGCCGAGGGCGCAGACGAGCCCCTTCAGCATGGAGCGCAGCGCCTTCCTGCGAGCCGCGGTCGAGCCTCCGTGGTACTCCTGGGTGAGGGCCGAGTGCAGGTAGATGGCGTGCGGCATCACCGTCGCGCCGAGCATGCCCGTGGCCAGCAGGATGCTGTCCGTGCCCGCGAAGCCGGGGATCAGGCCCGCTCCCGCGGCGGCCGGCGGACCCGAGCGGAACACCTGGTAGGCGAAGCCGGCGGACACCAGGAGGATCAGCGCGAGGATGACGGTCTCGAAGCGCCGTCGGCGCAGTGGCGCGAGCATCAGGATCACCAGCGACACCGCGGCCGTGATGAGCGCCGCGGGCAGCAGCGGCACGCCGAACAGCAGGTTGAGGGCCACCGCCGCGCCGACGAACTCCGCCAGATCGGTGGCCATGCTCACCAGTTCGGCCTGGATCCACAGGCCGTAGGTGACCGGCCGCGGGTAGTGCTCCCGGCACAGCTCGGGAAGGCTGCGTCCGGTGGCGATGCCCAGCTTCGCGGCGAGGTACTGGACGAACACCGCGGCGACACTGGCCGACGCGATGACCCACAGCAGGAGGTACCCGTAGCGGGCGCCGCCGGTCATGTTCGTGGCGAAGTTCCCGGGGTCGATGTAGGCGACCGCGACGACGAACGCGGACCCCAGGAATCCATAGGCCGTTCCGAGGCGGGACCGGAGACTTCTGGGCGGTGCTGGGGTCCCGGCCCCATAGGCGAGGGACGACGAATCGGTCATCAGCGGAACAGCGCTCCTCCGAATAGGCGGTCACCACGGGAATCACGAATCACCTGCGACTCCATGCGACATGAGGGGGAGGACCGCCAACAAGAGTTGGCCCGTTGAGGGTTCCGGGAAACACCGTCCGGTGCCCGCCGCTCCGGCGTGGATGTTGATGCAGATGCCGATGCCCATGTCGAGTCCTTTGCCGATGCAATGGCGTGTGCACGTGCAGGCGAAGGTGTGCGTGCACGTGCAGCGGGCGGTCGAGTACCGGGATTCGAAGGGCCCGCGCCGAAAAGGGACGCACGGCCGCGTTCTGCGGATTCTCGCGGGCATCACGAAAAGGCCCGGCGGTCACGTGGGTGGCACGTGACCGCCGGGCGGGCGGGATCTCGTCAGAACGCGCAGTGCGCCTCGGTCCGCAGCGGGAGCCTCCCGCAGGCCTCGTCCCGCGACAGCGGCGGGCACGTGGAGTACCGCTGCAGCCCGTCCGGCCGGCTCGCTTCCCCCGCCGCCTCGGGGGCGCGGCGGGCCCACTCGATGCGCGCGCGGAGCTCGGCCACCCGGCCGTCGGCGAGCTCCTCGTACAGGCTCAGCGCGGCCTTCCAGGAGGCGATGGCCCGGTTCCTGTGGCCCAGGCTCTCCAGCGCCTGCCCGCGCCGGTACAGGCAGTCCGCCTCGCCGCCGTGGGCCCCGGCCGCCCTGAGGGTCTCCAGGGCTCGCTCCAGGCAGGCGAGCGCCGCTTCGTGGTGTCCCTGGGCGGTGTGGATCCCCGCCATCTTGGTCAGTGCCCGGCCCTGCCCGTCGTGGTTCCGGATCTCCGTGAAGATGTCCAGGGCCTTGCCCAGCGTGTGCAGCGCCTGCTCGTCGTCGTGCCAGCCGTGGTAGGAGTCGGCGAGCGTGAGGAGGACGGAGGCGGATCCGTCGTGGTCGTCGAGCCCGGCGAACAGGGACCTCGCCTCCTGGGCACGTGCGTGGGCCTCGTCCCAGTCCCTCTGGTCGGCGGCGAGGAAGCCCATCCCGCCGAGCGTCCACGCCTGACCGTGCCGGTTCCGGACCTGCCGCCACACCGACAGGGAACGCTCGAAGTGCTGCTGGGCCCGTTTGTACTGGCGCTGCCACCGGTACCCTTCGGCCGTCCCGGTCTCCAGCCAGCCCTCGGCGAACCGGTCACCGGAGGCCCGTGCCGCCTCCAGCCCCACCTTCATGATGCCCAGCCAGATGCTTCCGGGCTTACGGAGCAGACAGAAGTAGTCGTAGAGGCTGACGGCCAGCTTCCAGGCCGTGTCGTGGAAGCCGTGGTCGATGGCGAGCCGGACGACCCGGGCGAAGTTGGCGGCCTCGGTGTCGAACCACTGCAGCGCGGCCTCGTCGTCGTCGAACCCGAGCGGGGTGGCGCGGCTGGTGGATGCCCGGAGTTCCAGGATGGTGTGGCGGAACGGCGCCAGTGTCCGTACGCCCGCGAGGCTGGAGTGCAGGTACCAGTCGGCGAGCCGGCCCACCGCCGCGGCACGGTCGTGGTCCTCCTCGTCGGACGCGAGGCGCTCCGCGGCGTAGAGCCGGAGTAAGTCGTGGAAGCGGTAGCGGCTGAACGTCACCCCCTCCAGGAGGTGGACCTCGTGCAGCCGTTGCAGGAGCTGCTGGGTCTTCAGGACCGGCCGGCCGATGAGCGCCGCGGTGGCCGCCACGCTGGTGTGCGGGCCGGGGTGCAGGCTGAGGAAGCGGAACGTCCGGGCCTCCTCGGGCTTCAGGTCGCAATAGGACCACTCGAAGGCCGAGCGGACGGTCACCGAGTCGTGGACGGCGAGACCGTCGAGGCGGTGCCGTTCGGCCGCCAGCTCCTCCACGAGCTCGCCGATCGGGTGATGGGGGTGGGCCGCCACCCGGTCGGCGGCGATCCGCAGGGCCAGCGGGAGACGCCCGCACAGCTCCGTCAGGGCCGTGACGGCCTCGGCCTCGGCGGTCGTGCGGACGGTGCCGATGACCGAGGACAGGACCTCCACGCTCTCCGGCTGGGAGAGATGGCGCAGGAGGATCCGCTCCACCCCCACGCGCATGGCGAGTCCACCGAGCCTCCGGCGGCTCGTCAGGACGACCGCGCATCCGGCCGCCCCCGGCAGCAGGGGTTCCACCTGCTCCGACGAGGCCACATTGTCGAGCACAATCAACATGCGCCGAGAGGAGAGGAGCGAGCGGTAAATCCGTCGGCTTAGCCTACCCAGGTTCGAATCCTGGCGTCGCCACGCGATAAGAACGGCCCCTGATCTGCGGAAACGCGATCAGGGGCCGTTTGCGTGTGTAAGTGAGACAAGGGGTCGACTGTCTCGCTGTGTCTCGCTGAATCCCGGGGTCTACCAGGGTGTCTGGACGGGCCGTGGACGGGATTCAGGGTCACACCCTGGGCTGCGGCCGTAGGCCATTCAGGCGGTCGCGGGACCGCTCGCGCGGTGCTGATTCAACCGGGCGGAGATCTTGGCGTTGGCAGCCTCGTCGCCACCCTTCAGGAACTTCGCGTAGACCCGGAACAGGACCCCCGTCGAGTGGCCGGCCCGCTGGGCGACGAGCTGCGGCTCGACTCCCGAGCTGAGCCAGGTGGAGACGGCCGCGTGACGAAGGTCATACGGCCGCTTGGCCAGCTTGGTCTCCTGCTCGGCGGGCGTGAGGACGTCCCCGCGGGCGCCCGCCCAGACCTCCCCGTATCCGCTCTCCTGGACCATGCCGCCGCGGGCGGTCCGGAACAGCCGGCCGTCGGCGTGGGTGCCGTACAGCGTGACGTGCCACCGGAGCATCGCCACGAGCTCGGGCGGGATCGGCACGTGCCGGACGGCCTTCCGGGTGCGGTGCTTGAGCCCGCGCCGGTCATGAGCCTCGCCCGTGTCCGTCCAGGAGCTTCCGGAGCGCGCCCTGCTCTCCCGAAGCCGGATGAGCCCCCAGCCGCGTCGGGGGAGGTCGCACTCCTGGAGCCGGAGCCCGACCAGCTCGCCTGGCCGGGCGGCGGAGTAGTACATGCACCCGAAGAATGCCTCCATATGCCGCCCTCGGGCGCCCTGCTTTCCCACAGCGGCCAGGAGCGCGGCGGCCTGCTCGGGGTCCGGCACGGCTTCGGGGTCCACTTCCTCCTCCACCTTCTCGGGCGCCTTCCACTTGATCGCCGGGATCGGGTTCTCGCTCAGCAGCTCGGCTTCGACGGCGAGCCCGAGGGCCTGGTGGAAGATGGCCCGCTTCCGGGCGATGACGGTGCCGGCCGACGTCTTGCCGTCCAGCCGCCGGGTGCAGGCGTCCAGGGCCCGGCGAACGAGGATCCGATCCGCCAGGTTGGACGTGGGGACGGACTTCCGCTCCACCCACGAGAGCAGCGAGGCCACGTCCTCCGGGGTCTCCTCCTTCCACCGGTTCACGTTGAAGCCCCAGGTATAGAGCGCGCGGCGTACGGCCTTGTGGTCCGCCATGCCCTTCGTGTCCTTGAGCAGCGCCATGGTCACGGTCGCCATGGCCTCAGCGAGGTTCCGGCGCGTGGAGGCGGGGGAGTGGTCCCACTTCATCTCCACGTAGTTCCTGGCGTGCTGGTACCAGGAGATGTCCTTCGCCTTCTGGACCATCGACTTCGGCAGGCCGCTGTCGATGTCCCAGGGCTCGCCCTCGCGGGTCGCGGTGATGAACTGCGCGCGCCGGCTTTCCGCGAGCCCGAGCGTCAGGAAGGACTCGGAGTGCGGCTTCGTGCCGACCTGCCAGCGGAGTTGGTACGGCTTGCGGTACGGCCGCTTGCGGATGCTCCAGATCCGCACGGTGTAGCTCCAGTCGGTCACGCGATCTCCAGTTCGTTCTTGAAGGCGTCGAGCTTGCTGCGGCTGATCCGCAGGTGTCCGTTGGGGAGGCGCTGCATCTCGGGGGCGTAGCCGCGGTTGCGCCAGCGGTAGTAGGTGGCTCGGGTGATGCGGAGCTCGTCGAGCGCGTCGGTCAGCGACACCAGTTCGTCGGCGGGCTGACGGCGGCGGGCGGTGCGGGCCATCGGGTCCCCTCCTTGGGGCGTGGTCGGGCGGCGTGGTCTCCGTGGCGGTGCGCGGGCTGAAGCGAGCCGCGGCAGTGGGCTGGGCGGCTTCGTGGTGGCCCGCGTGTGTCCGAGGTGGGGATTTCTGCGTCACGGCGTCATCCGCGTCATTTACGGGCCTGACCTGCGGTTTTCGGTGACGCAGGCGTTAGCGGGCTGTGTCACCGGTGACGCACGTCTCCGTCACCGGTGACGCGGGTGACGCGGGGTGACGCAGGATCCGGGGCTCTGCGTCACCGCTGTCGGCGCAGCTCACGGGCGGTTTTTTAGCCGTTGGTGACGTAGGTGACGCAGCGTCTCTCCTCTTAGGAAAAGAGAGAGGGGCCTTCGTTGTGGTGCGTGCCTTAGAACGCGAAGAAGGAGCCGCAAAGCGGCACGTCCTTTGCAGCGGCGGCAAGCCGCCGGAACAGCAAGAGGAGCACGCCGTGCCGGGCGGGGGTGCTCCTCTTGCTTGTGCGCGAGCGGTCGCGGTCGCGCTGGGCTAGAACATCGGGGACTGCTCGTCGGCCGGGGGCGTCTGGCGGGTCATCTCGATGTAGCGGGCGGCCCGGGTACGGCCCCAGTCGACGAGGACTCCCCGTGCAGCCAGGACGGGCTGAAGCCGCTTGAGGCGGTCGGAGAGGACCTTGCCGGTGGTGGGCCAGCCCTTGGGCAGGGGACGGAAGTCCTCGCCGCTGTAGAGCTGCGTGAGGCCGTGGAGCCACTCGGCGGACGTCATCCGGACTTCCGTGCCGGGCTCGATGCCGGCCGCGTGCTTGAGGACGGTCTGGGCGAGCAGGTCGCCTTCGATGACGTCGTCGTTGAGGTCGTCGAGGCTGGCCCGGTAGGCGTCCAGCGCGCCCATGCTGGTGGCCGCGTCGAGCTGCGCGCAGAGATGGGCGAAGTCGGCCATGCGCAGGTCGGTGGGGATGTCGGCCTCGGTGGCGCGGACCTTGACGGCGAGGTCGAGCACGGACCCGAGGATGATCGGCAGGACCTCTTCGAACTCCGCCCACAGCTCCGCCTCCGTCCGCCGCACGAGGGGGCGTTCCAGACGCAGCGGGAGGAGGCGTTCGGCGAGGTCGGGGCGGATGACGCCGACGTCGATGCCGGTCAGCAGCAGGGGGCGGCGGTAGCGGGAGCGCACCACGTCGCCGTCGGTGAACAGGGCGCGCTTGATGGTCTCGGCTCCGGTGACGATGCAGCACATGAGGTCGGACAGGTCCGGGCCGAGGTGGGAGAGGTTGTCCAGGGCGGTGACCCATCCGGCGGCGACGGCCGTGATCAGGTTTTCCTCGTCCTTCGGGGCGCGGCGCAGGTCGCCGCTCATGCCCTCGATGATCCGCACGAGCATCCGGCCGGCGGTGGACTTGCCCGCACCCTGGGGCCCGGTGAGGAAGGGGGCGGGGACGGGCGCGGACGGCCCGAGGCAGCCGATCAGCCAGGCGAGGGCCAGGCTCTCGGCCTGGGCGCTGGCGAAGTTGCACAGCCGCATCAGGAAGTCGATTCCCTTGCCGTTGGTCTTCTCGACCGGCAGGGGCAGCTCCCCGGTGAGTTGGGTGCGGCGCCAGCAGACCTCGCGCGGGTCGGGGGTGAGGATCTCCCAGCCGGTGGGGTGGATGCGGACGGACTTGCCGTCGTCGCGGCCCAGGTCGAGCCAGGTTGCGCCGTCGAATCCGGGGGCGACGCGGATGTGGGTGGGCTGTACGTCCTCGGTCAGAGCAAGTGCTTCGATCAAGTCCAACGCCTCCTTGAGTGCGGTGCCGTTGAATACGCCGAACCCGTCTTTGAAGAGTCCGACCATGAGTTCCTGCCGGTGGCTGCCCGTCGTTCCCTGGGAGCGGATCGGACGGGCCACGGGGTGACCGTTCTTCTGCGCGTATACGGTCCCGTCGACGGTCCGGAAGTACCGGAAATGCTCCTGCGCGTAGTCGGTGATGACCTCGCGGGCCGGATTCTTCTCGTCCTCGGCCATGTCACATGCCCAGAGCGGAACGGGCGTTGGTCCAGGCGTCCGTGCAGTGCCGGGGAGACTCCCCCTTGGCCTGCGCGGCGGTGAACAGCCGGCCGATGTGGGTCTCGGTGAGGCAGCCGCACCGGCCATGGGCGGACAGCACCGCGAGGAACGTCCGGTACACGGTGGCGTGGACCGCGCTGGTGGCATCGGTGATGCGCTGCTCCGCCATGGCGATGCCACGCTCCAGGTAGGAGGGCGAGCGGTGACGGCACTCCCCGCCTCCGGTAGGCAGGGGCACGGTCACGGCATGTGGCGTCGGCCGGATGGCGGTGGGCTCCTTCTCGGCGAGCGCGAGCACGACCTCCGGCAGCGGCGTCATGGTGCCGGTGCCGGGGCCGAGCCACCGGGCGTAGGACATCGTGGACTTGAGGTCGACGCCCTCGCGGACGCCGTTCACGGAGCGCATGGTGCCCTGGTAGATCCAGTGCTCGCCGCGCGTCGTGCCAACGGTCCGGGTCGGGGGCAGGTTCTCCCGGGCCCAGTCGACGGCCTCGGTGTTGTCGAGGTCGACCACGGTCACCCCGGCGCCGCCGGGGTGATAGCCGACGGTCCCGGCGTACCTCCACGCGGTCTTCCAGGCCGGGGAGGTGATGGTGGTGGGGTCGGAGGTGGCGGCGGCCCAGGCGTGGCACGGCCACGGGCACTGGCAGGGGCCGGGGGTCTTCATGTTCGGCCGTCCGCCGCACGCGTTGTTGGCGCAGTTCCGGCAGTTGCCGAACGGGCCCTTCCCGGCGCGCAGTGGCAGGACCGGCAGTCCGTCGGCGGCCAGCCGCAGGGCCACATTGAGGTGACCGGTCCGGGCGTCTCGCCGGATCGGGATGGCATGGGTCATGCTTGGTATCTCCAGTTCTCTGAGCGGTGCTGGTAGACGAGGGCGGCCCCGGCTTTGGCGAGACGGGGGCCGCCCTTCGTGCTGCTAGGCGGTGGTGCGGGCGGGGAGGATCGGCTGGTCGATGTGGCGGTGGTGGATGTGGACGTAGTCGTCGAGGACGGAGAGGTCGACGGCGAGGAGTTCGGCGATGGCGACGGAGCGGTGTCGGCCGCCGTAGCAGTGGACGTGGACGTCGATGCGCTGCTCGCCGCCCTCGATGCGCTGCTCGATGCTGCGGCGGGCGTTGTCGATGAGGTCGTGTGCGCCGGGGGTGGCCAGCACGTAGGCGGCGACGTCGGCGTGCCGTCCGGTGAGCTGCGTCAGTCGGGCGCGGACGGCGGGGTCGTCGGGCGGGTTGCGCAGGGCGGTGGTGTCGACGACGACGGGGTCGGGGGCGGTGGGGGCGTCGTTGTGTCCGGTGCCGTAGGAGGTGATGCGGATGCTGGCCATCGGTGGGGCTCCTCAGTGGTGGTTGATGGTGCCGTTGGCGCGGCCGAACAGGCCGGTCGCGGTGACGTTCTGCGTGATGTGCGTCGACCCGCCCCCGCGGTTGCTGCCGGTGGCTCGGCGGGCGGTCCGGAGGAGGACGGGGACGGCGATGACGGCTGCGACGACGAGGGCGGCGGCGGACCAGAGGGCGTGGCTCATGGCGATGAGTCCCGGGGCGGCGTAGGAGAGTCCGATGCCGGCGGCGGTGATCCCGCCGCCGACGGTGGGGGCGAGCAGGGCCGTGGTCTTGGCCCACGCGGGCACCGCTCCGGGGGTGATCGCGGGGACGGGCGGGGCGGGGGTGAGGGTGTAGCCGGTGACGATGCGGCCGTCGGGGAGCTGGACACTCTGGACCGCCGGGAGACCGGTCGGCGTGACCGTGGCGAGCGGGGCGCTCGCGGCCGGGTGGAGGGGGACGGGGTAGTGGACGGCGGTGGGCCCGGGGGGCTGCTCGGGGTAGGGCATGGCGTCTCCTCGGGGGTATGGCACGGGCCCGTGACGGGTGGGTGTCACGGGCCCGTGTGCCGGGTGTCAGGGCAGGTGTCAGAGGGTGTCAGGCGCCGGTGTCAGGGCGCGTGACACCCGTTCCCGCCTAAGGGTTTGGGTGTCAGGGGCCCGTGACGGTGTCAGGCGTCACGCGGGGTGTCAGGCGGCGGCGAGGGCGGGGACGATCCGCCAGCGGCCGGACTGGTTCGTCGGTTCCAGGCGGCCGTCGAGGGCGGCGTCCTTCAAGCGGGCGGAGATCCAGGGGCGGCTGTAGCCGTGGGTCTCGCACCAGTCGGAGAAGTCCTTCGGGCCGACGATCATCCGGCCCTCCTCCTCGAACTCCTCCAGCGCCTCCTCGAACAGGAGCCGCGCTTCCTCCGGGGTGGGCTTGCGGCCCGGGTCCGCGCCGAACAGCGGTGCATCATCGCCGAGTTCGTCGCCGGGGAGGTCGGCGTCGGGGTCGATGCCATCGTCCTCGGGGTCGAGCAGCATGCCCGCGTTCACTTCCTCGGCGTCCACCGCCCGCGGCTGCGGGGCGGTGTCGGGTGTGTGGCGGGTGCGGTGGGTGTAGGCGTTGCCGACGGTCGCCTCGAAGGCCCGGGCGGTGACCAGGTCCATCGGGGCGCCGTTGGCGGCGGCCCAGTCCGCGAGCTGTTCCATGACGTCCATGGAGCGGGTGGTGAAGCGTCGCGTGCGGCCCGGGGCGGGGTAGCGGTCCTCGGGGATGCCCGCCGAGACGAGGTAGCAGTAGCCGGGGCGGCGGTTGCCCCACGCGCCGGGGTGGGCCCCGGCGTCGAGGACGGTCTCGGGGAGCGCGAATCCCTCGTCGCGGGGGTCGCAGCCGAACGCGAGCACGGACGGCAGGGAGGCGCGGGTGCTGGTGCTCATCTGGTCGTAGCTGGGGCGCTGGAGGGAGACGATCAGGGAGACGCCGGCGGCGCGGGCCTCCTGGGCGATGCCGGTGAACGCGTCGTCTCCGAGGGCTCGCAGGGTGTTCGCGGCCTCCTCGAACCACGCGACCAGGTAGGCCATGCCCTCGCAGCCGCACGCGGTGCCGTCGGTGCGGCAGGAGTGCGCTGGGTCTGTCTGCTTGCCGGCCGCCTGGACGGTCCACTGGCGGTAGCGGTGGGCACCGAGCCAGCGGGTCCGGGCGGGGATGGCGGCCTGGAGCGCTTCCACCATCGCCTCCGTACCGGGCCCGCCCTCCTCTGCCCAGTCGAAGGCGGGGAGGAGGGGCCGGAAGTCCTGGAAGGACTTGGGGTCCGAGAGCAGTACGTTGACGTCCGTGCGGGAGACGATCTCGGTCAGGACGTTCAGGGCGCCGTCGCCCTTGCCGGAGCCGGTCCCGCCCGCGATCAGCAGGTGAGTCGCGTTGCGGCCCACCTCCGGGTCGCCCGGGAGCCACAGCACGAGCGGGGAGCCGTCGTCGTACCGGCCGATGACCAGCGGGTCCGCGATTGACCCGCCGAGCCGGGTCGGGCCGTCGTACTCCAGGACCTCGGCGAGCATGTCCTCGGGGACGATGACCAGTTCGCCCCGGCGGGCGGAGTCCGCGTTCGGCATGAACCGCAGCGCGGTCGTCGGCAGGTCGAGCGCGGAGGCGAGCCGGGGTAGCACCTTGGCCACGTCTTCGGTGGTCTGCTCGCCCGGCTCCAGCGCGATCTGAGCGGTCACCCGGTTCGGCTCGACCTTCGTCGACCCGATCGCGGCCCTGGCCAGACCGACCTTCTCCAGCAGCCCCTTGTCTCCGCCCGTCGCGGTCGGGGTCTCGTCGGTGCGGCGCATGACCATGCGCACGTTCCACGACAGCGCGAGTGCCGCGCCGCCCATCAGGTACAGGTCGTCCAGCGGCCCCGCCGTCGGTCCGGCCAGGCAGGCGCCGGTCAGCCACGCCGATCCGGCTGCCACCGTGATGGCGGAGTGCAGGCGGCGCTGCTGCGAGCTGGACCGGCCGATCCACCACGTGGCGCCGGTCAGGGCGACGGAGACGGCGGTGAGGCCGACGCCGGCGGCGGCGCTGTCCGCCCACCGCAGGTTGCCGAGGAGTCCGGCCACGCCGGTTCCGGCGACGCCGAGCCACGGCGGCAGGTGGGGCTTGGCACGGTGGAGCAGGTAGCGGGCGATCGTGCCGCCGCCGGAGCCGCGGGCGTCGTCGTCCAGCACGTCTATGGTCGTGTTGCGTCCGGCCATGACCGGACCTCCTTTCAACTGCTCTACTGCTGTGTCCAGTTCATGCGCTGCTGCGGGCGGGGGCGGGCGTGGTGGCGGACGCGGTTGATCTCCTCCTGGTACTCCTGCTGGAACACCGCGTAGGTGGAGGCGGCGAGCTTGGCGGCGTTGCGCAGCTCGTCGGCGGACTTCTGGAGCTTGCGTGCGACCTTCGCGGCCCGGATCCGCGAGCCGCCGATCCGGCCGTCGGGGTCCGGGACAGCCGCGAGAACGCTCTTGAGGATTTCCGCGCCCATCGCGACCTCGATCGACAGCGCGACGGCGGTGGCGCGCAGGTGGTTGCAGTAGGCCCGTACCTGCGAAGGAGAGCTGAAGTCCGGCTCCGGCATCAGCGCCTGCGAGTGCGGCCGACGGCCGCCGTTGCCGTTGACGGTGGTGCGGCTGACGTTGACGTTCACCGGCGGGACGAACGAGCCGCCCATCGCGCCGACGAACCCGCCGACGGCGGCGCCGGCGTTGGCGAACTTGTCCGACTTATTTCCGTTCGAGCGGTTGGTATTGGTCCGGGGCTGCTGGGGTCGGGCGGTGCGCCGCCCGTTGGGGATCTGAGCCATGACGGGATCTCCTCAGGTCAGTTCGAGCGACGGACGACGATCCAGAAGACCTGCGCGGCAGCGGCGAGCAGCAGCCACAGCCACGCCAGCAGCTCCGCGAGCGGGCCGAAGTGCACGATGCCGGCGGCCCAGCCGAGCGCGGCCGTGGTCAGCCCGGCGAGCGCGAGGAGGCGGGCGGGCCGCTCACCGAGGACCTCGGGGCGCTTGCGGCGGGCCCACCACAGGCCGGCGGCGGGCGCGAGTGTCGCGGCGGCCAGGACCCAGGCCATCCACGGCGCGATCATGTGCACGACGGCCGTGACCGCGAAGGCGAGAACGGCGAAACCGGATGGGGCCCACGCGGCGCGGTGGCGCCACGCCCAGCCGCCGACCACCCGCGCGGCGCGGGCGGAGAGCGAGCGGGGCTGCTCGGGGACGAGAACGACGACCGGGGCGGCGGCCTGGCGGCCGCGCTGCCTCGGGATATGCACGGTCGTGGCACCCTGGGGCACCTTCACCGTGCGAGGGCGGGAACGTCGGGACACGACTCAACTCCCTTACAAGTGCGGAGAGATGGACGTGGACGCCGCGCCGATTGGCGAGGCGGCCACGGGGCGGTGCCGGTCAGAGGGTGTTGGGCTCCAGGGAGAAGAACAGGACCGTCGCGCCCTCCATGGAGGGGTAGCTGCGGACCGATTCGGCCCGGAGCTGGTCGTGCACGTCGAACCGGGTCCACCCCTCAGGCGGGGTGTGGGTACCGGTGAACGTGCACGTCGCACCGTGCCTGTTCTGCAAGGTCAGCACGTACATGTGCGATCCCTGGCGCTGAGTGTTCTGCATGGCAAACCTCCAGGTCAGGCAGCGATGTGGGGAGCGTCCGCACACGGGACGCACATGCCGAGCGAGGACGGGATCCGGTATCCGGCGTCCCGCCCACACTCCGGGCAGACCCGCCGCGCCGCGTTCGCCCGCTCCAGCGCCGCCCACCGCGCGGGCGTCATCGGCCGGACCGGAAGCGCCAGGTCGACCCGGTACAGGAACGCGACCAGAGGGTCGCGCCGACGGCGGGGGCGTTCGAGCTGGGCCACGACCGGCTGACCGGCCGGCCGCAGCCCGAGCGCACGGAGCTGCCGGAACGTCGCCAGCCCCTCCGGCGCCAGACGCCAGCGGTAGACGGGCAGGCCCGCCATCAGGAAAGCCGGTGGTAGGACGCCCGGCAGGCCACGGCGTGCTCGTTCGCCGCGCTGCGGGTGTACTTCACGTAGTCGCCGCCGGACTTCTCGCCGCAGCCGTGGCAGTACCACCGGCAGGAGTAGGAGCTGTGGTTGCCGGTGACGTCGACGGCGGCCCCGGTCTGGTTGTGGAACCGGATCAGCAGGTTGGCGGGCTCGGGCGGGGCGGTGTTCGGGGAGAGCTTCACTGCGCGGCTCCTTCCAGGGACCGGGCGGGGGCGTTGTCGCGGAGTTCCTGGTAGCGGGTGGAGACCCAGCCGACGGACCAGCCGCACAGCTCGGCGGCCTGCCGCACCGGCACCCCTGCGTGGAAGGCGGCGACCACGGTCTTGCGGGCCAGCTCCTCCGACTGCTTCCCGCTCGCGGCGCCGGCGGCGAGGAGTTCAGCGCGTTCACGCTCGGCGCGCTCGGCCTGCTCGCGCTGTTCACGCAGCCGGGCCGCCTCCCGCTCCCGGCGCTCCCGCTCGGCGCGTGCGGCGGCCTCGCGTTCAAGGCGTTCACGCTCGATCTGCTGCTGTTCACGCTCGCGCTCACGGCGTTCACGCTCGGCCTGCTCCGCCCTCTCGACGGCCTCGACCCGCTCGCGCTCCTCACGCCGTGCGCGCTCTTCCCGATCGGACTGTTCACGGGCAAGGGCGGCTTCGTGCTCACGCTGTTCACGCGCCATCCGAGCCTCGAACTCCCGCGCCTCACGGGCCCGCTTCTCGACGGCCTCGGCCCGCTCGACAGCCGCCCTCTCGCGCGCCTCACGCTCGGCCCGTTCACGCTCCTGTACGGCTGTGAGCGCGTTCGTGATGGCCCGGCGGTAGGCGAGGCCGGTCTCAGCCGTAACGATCAGCAGCAGTGGCGCCACCGCGTGCACTGCCACCCCGACCAGGTCTTTCTTCAGGGCGGAGTCTGCGACGTTCAGCGCCAGGGTCATGCAGCCGGTCATCCAGCGAAGCGCGATGGGCCACCTGCCGCCGTGCCCGTCGAGGCGGGCGAGGACGGAGTCGAGGCGGACCACGATCACGACCGCCGCGTCCACCACGAGCGGCAGAATCGGCGATGTCCAGTCCCACTCGTCAGCGGTGTGGGCGGCCATCAGCGGCGTGACCGTGAGGACCGAGTAGAGCATCGCTCCGGACACGATCAGCCACGTGCCCACCGACAGGGCCCGCTCCGCTGAACGGATCTGAACACCGTTCACGACACGGCCCCCGCCCCCGAAAGCACCGGCTCCAGGGCCGGGACCTTCGCGTAGCCGGTCAGCTCCAGCTCGGCCCCGGCGAACGTCGCGCGAACGCGCAGCACGCCGGTCTGACCGCCGACCTGAACACGATGAACGACGCTCTCGGGAGCGATGTTCAAGGCCTCGCGCCACGCCTCGAAACCGGCGAAGTCATCGTGGAACGACAGCTCCAACCGCTCCGGGTAGACCGTCGAGACGGTCACGCACGGCGCCGGCAGGTGCGGGAACTCCGCTCCCAGCATCCGCAGGGTCATCAGCGGGGCGGACAGATCCGCCAGCGTCAGCGGGCTCACGCGGCACCGCCCGTCCGCACCATGCCCGCGCGGTTGGTGAGGTCCCGCCGGGCCGCCACGACCCGGTGACGGGCCCGGCGGATCCGCCGCTCGTCCAGCTTGGTGGCCGGACGGTCCAGCGTCTTGATCACCGCGTCGAGCAGCTCGACGTCCGCCAGGATCAGCGGCATCTCGGTCTCGATCGCGTCCAGCTCCGCGTCTGACGGCTCACCGTCGAACGGAGTGGCCGTAACAGCGGCCTGAAGTGCAGCGATGGACAGCATTGGGTGTGTTCCTCTCAGACAGGAACGGCCCGAAACGACCCCCCGGTGCTCGAACACCGGGGGGTCTCGCCGTTAGAGCCAGGAATCTCCGGCTCCCCTCGACCCCGTCCGTACGGCGCCCCGCGTTCGGGGTCCGGACGGGCGGAGGAGGCAACCGGCCGCAGCAACCGCTGCGCGGGTGGCATGACGTCCGCGAATCACCGGATAGCCCGGTGCGCCGAAGCGGCGGCGGATCAGGAGGACGCGGTGTGGGCGTGGCCGTCGTGCCGGTCCAGCACGGTCGGCGCCCAGAGCGTTCGTCGGTACATCGAGGCCCCCTCGGGTTGGGTCGGACGGGATGAAGCACTGCAAGGGGGACCTGTGTCCCCACTCTCCGGCCGTTGCTCGCGGTCGCCGGGCCACCTCGCCAGTCGGGCCGAAGCCCATTGCGTCCTACCTGGCCTTTAGCGGGATTGCAGCGTCCCCGCCCTGAACTCGTGGGCAGCACACCTCACCGGACCGAAGCCCCATGAGGTACATGTACTACCTGTTCCTCATCATGCTGAGAAGGATTCGCATCGTCAAGTCCCTTGGTTCTTCGGGGTTTGCGAGTCCGTCCCGTTCGATGTGTCCAGCTTGGCTTGATCAGGGCAGACGCTGGACTCCGCGCATGTACGGCTCCGAGACGACTCGCTACGGTGAAAGTCGTCCCAAGTCGTCCCGTCGGGGGGAGAGCACGACATGGCCAATGAGCGACTACGCGGCGCGATCATCGAGAGCGGTATGACGCTCGATCAAGTCGCAGAGCGACTGGGGGTCTCGGCGAAGACTGTCGAGCGCTGGATCAATGAGCCCAAGCGTCAGCCGTACCGTCGCTTCAAGTACGCCGCGGCCTCGCTCCTGCAGTGCGAGATGTCCTACCTGTGGCCGGAGGAGCGGACGTCTGCTGAGGTCACCGAAGCGGGCAACGCGGAGTTGGTGCAGCTGTACCCGCACCGCTCCGTCGTGCCGAACCGGCTCTGGCCGCAGCTCTACGCCAGGGCCACGCGGCACTTCGACGTGCTGGTCTACTCGGGCTTCTGGCTCACGGAGGACGCTGCCTTTCACCAGGTCGTCAAGGAGAAGTCGGCGGCCGGCGTCCCGGTGCGGTTCATGCTCGGAGACCCCGACTCGGCCGCGGTCGCGGTACGAGGCGGCGACGAGGGGATCGGGGGCGCGATGGCGAGCAAGATTCGCAACGCGCTGGTCAACTACGCGCCGTTGTTCGGGCTCCCCGGCGTGGAGTTCCGGCTCCACTCCACGACGCTCTACAACTCCATCTACCGGGCCGACGACGAGATGCTGGCCAACGGGCACCTGTACGGCGTGGGCGCGTACATGGCTCCGGTCCTGCACATTCAGCGCATCCCCGGGGGCGAACTGTTCGATGCCTACGCTGAGAGCATCGAGCGGGTCTGGGAGACCGCGCGGCCCATCTCCTCGCCCACCGACCTGGGAGGTTCAAGCGCATGAGCCGGATCGACTACTTCCGTGACCCCAAGGCCCCGAAGGCCAACTCGGTGGTGCCTTCGGTGACGGTGGTCGTCCGTGACGGCGCTGGGCGACTCCTGGTCATCCACAAGACCGACAACGACCTGTGGGCGCTTCCTGGCGGCGGCCACGACATCGGCGAACGGATCTCCGACACAGCCGTGCGCGAGGTGGAGGAAGAGACCGGGGTCAAGGTGGTGGTGGACGGCATCGTCGGGCTCTACACCGACCCTGAGCACGTGCTCGCGTACGACGACGGCGAGGTGCGGCAGCAGTTCTCGATCTGTTTCCGGGCCCACCCGGTTGGTGGCTCTCTCCGTACGAGCAGCGAGTCGAAAGAGGTCCGCTGGGTGGACCCGGCGGACCTCGATGACCTGGACATCCACCCGTCCATGCGGCTGCGCATGCGGCACGGCCTGGACCGGGCACACCGGGAGCCCTACATCGGCTGAGCGTTCGCCGCGGCTGCGGCCATCCGCCCTTCCACCCGCTCGTTGGCGGCGTGGATCTCCGGAGCCGCCCGCTGAATGAACCGGCCGACGATCGTGTCCGGGCCGTACCGCTGCACGATCTCGTCCAGCCGGGCTGCCGGCGTCGTGTGCTCGCCGTCTGGCGTCGTCGTCATGTCGGACACGATGAGCGCGTCCACCAGCTCGGGCCGCTCCAGCGCGAACTCTGTCTCCAGCTCCTGCCGGAGCCCTCGCTCTTCGGCTTCCAGGAGCGCGCAGGAGTGATGGGCGACAAGCCGGACGACCCGTTCGTCGGCGCCCTCCTGGTCCCGGAGGAACCGGGCCCCGTCGAGCGGGTGAAAGCCGGTGGCGGCGATGGAGGGGGAGTAGCCGATGTCATGCAGTACGGCAGCGGCCTCCAGCAGCTCAGCGTCCCGCCCCAGGATCGGACTCAGGGACCGGGCCCGCTTGGCGACGCCGAGGGAATGCGCCCAGCGGCGCGGCAACGGCTCGGACAGCAGCGATTCGGAGAGTGAGTACGCCCACGCAGTAGACCCCATGGTCGCCAAGGCTACGGCTGCTCAGGCGAGGTTGGGAGACCGCGTACCTTGCGTCCCTTTCCATGAGTGGTCTCAAGCAGACCGCTCCCCTCCAACTGGCCTAGGGCACGGCGAACGGCAGTCCGGGACACCTGGAATCGTTCGCACAGCTTTGACTCCGATGGGTAGGCGTCACCGATCGCCAGAGAGTCTTCGGTGATGAGATCGATCAGGCGTTCAGCAAGCGGCCGCTGCTCGTTGCCTCCCCCACCTGCCAGCCGACGCCGGGCGTGGACCTGATCACGCGATCGTCTGCCAGGACCTTGAGAGCGCGGCGGATCGTGTTCCTGGACACGGAGTGCTCTGCCATAAGTTGAGTCTCGGATGGCAGGGCAGAGCGCACCTCACCGTCTTCGATCCTCTTACGCAGCGCTGCCGCGATGAGCAGGTAGGTTCCGCGCGGGCTGGAATTTGCCACGTGGGTCTCCTCTTGAGTTCCGCACCCGCAGGCGCTGGACGGCAGCGTTCAAGGTGGCCGGCAACCGCTGTATGCGTGCCTAATAGATTTTAGGGTCAGGTAGCCTGCCGACTCCTACCCGGGGTCTGCGCGTAGCGGGTGGCGGCTAGCACCCTGCCGGGGCAGGGGTGGGCGGGGGCGTTGAAAACGCACCATGAGTTTCGCGCCAAGTGCGACAGAACGATCGCCGAGCAATTACCCATGGATCCCTTTCGAGCTCTTCGGGTAGCTTGGTTGCTTCATCTATTACTGCGCCTGAGAGCTGTGCCGCTGTTAGCCCCGAAACATCTCTCAGGTCGGCCAAGCAGAAATCAGCTCCGAGAATGTCGGCGCCACCTAGTCTCGCACCACATAGTCTGGCTGAAGAAAATTGCACGCCCGCAAGTTGGGCGCGATCTAGCCACGCAGCGCTCAAGTCGGATGTGTTGAGGATTGAACCCCTCAGGTCGACCCCCCGCATGTCGGCGCGGCGCAGGTCGCACCAGGTCAAGAACATTCGGGTGAGCCGGGGCCGCGACTCGAACTCGAACTCTCGCATCATCAGTCCGGAAAGGTTCGTGTGCCGTAGATCAATGCGGCGAGGTTCGGTTCTTTCCGGTCGGCGGGCGAGTACTTCCATGGCTGCCTGAATGTCTGATGGGAGCTCGGTGCCCCATTCTGGAAGCAGGCTTTCCCAGTCCTCAGTGGTATCGGGGGGTGACGGATATGAGCGACCGCTGCGGCGTGTGTGCTCCCGAACGTAAGTTGCAAGTGTGGTGATGACTGTGAGGTGCTCTTGTGGCGACTCTGCTGCGATGTGCTCCAGAGCGAAAACCCCTCCCAGTCGTTCTTCGAGCTTTTCGGAAGAAAGTTGAGTGACCCCTGTGCTGAATCTCTGGGTCACTTGTCCCCTTTGGGAGAGGTGATAAGTCTGGGCAGTGTATGCCAAGCCAAGTGCAAGAACTATTCCTCCTGTGGCTGCTAGCACCGTTTGGCGTGTGGCGTTCAACGCGTCGACTTGCTCTTTACCGTCAAGATTCCTGACGGAATCGCCAGCTATTACCCAAGTGAGAGGGCCCAGTAGTAGAAGGACTAGGCCGAGTGCTGCTGGAACTCCTAGAACTACGGCCATGGTCACTGGCGAGCGGTGGGACTGGCGAGGCCGTCTCTGCAAGCGCCCCCGGAGGCGTGTGCGTAGTCTCATGACGCGCCATCTCAGCGCATTGCGCCGTCGAAAGGTAGTGGGCGCGTAGGGACGCCTCGACCAGAGTCTGGGGGCTGCCTGGACGGTGCATGGACGACAGCTTCTCGGCAGGAGTGCCTGAGTCGTTCAAGTGCAGGTCAGCCACTATGCACTTGACGCAACGTCAGTAGTCTGTAAAGCTTCTCCCTTCGCTCGGTCCTCGCCGGGATCTCCTGGACCGGAACTCCGAGGGAGGTCAGGAACTCTTCGAGGATTTCCGCGGGAAGCGCAGAGAGTCCTGTTTTTGAATACCCTTTGAGGTCCGCGTAGAGCTGGCCGTCGGGAAAGGCGTCGGGTTCCGACCTGATGATGTCGTCGGCGCAGCGGAGCGCCAGTGCGGTCTTGCCGACCCCGGGCGGTCCGTCGATCGAGACGACGGGGGTGCTTTGCGCCGTGCCGGCCTGGCGCAGAACGTCACGGATTCGCCGGCGCTCGACTCCCCGGCCGACGAAACCGGCCAGCGGCGGTGGCAGATGGGCCGGCCGTTGCGCGGACTTCACCGCGGCGAGTGCGATGAGCTTTCCGCCGGCTTCGAGTGCGTCGTCGCAGCGTCTGACCAGACTGGCCGAAGGAGGGGCGCCGTGCCGGACCTTGCTCAGCCAGCTGGGGTGGTAGCTGATGAGATCGGCGAGGCGACGCCAGGACATGTGTCGCTGAGTCAGCAGACGCTGCAGTTCCTCGACGAACGGTGACGGCATGCCGCTTTTCTCCACGACGACTGCCCCCTTTCCCTGGAATGATGGTCTCGGTCGACGGGATACCGAATCAAACGGAAATCGCGAGCGTCACGGACGGTGAAATGCCCGGCAGTCTCATGGGTGATAGGCAGAGGGCCAGGAAGGGGCCAAGCGGTTTTCCTTCAAGGGCGATCCGATGTCAAGAGGGCCTCAATTCCCGACCGAGTCACAGGTGCAAGTGCTGCTGTCTCTTACCAGGCTCTCACCGTGGCCTGCACCAATGGAAGACACTGGCTTATTCACACCAGTTCACCCGTGGGAAGTGGCTCAGATGTTGCCCTTCCCCGACAGGGCCGCCCCGCGCGGACGGCGTCGGCGTCGGAGGGCTGCGCCGGACGGCCGGTGCTTCGCTGACCTGGGAAGGCGCGGAGGAAGCGGAACGCTGCCGGTGCGAGCGCCGCATGTGCGACCTGGCGGATATAACGGGGTAATACGTATGACATGGCCGAAACGGCCAGCCCCGTCATCGGTGGATCCCGGCTCCCGGAGCAGCGCGGACGCTCCCCGGCGCCTCCTGGCCGAGGAGGACCAGGACCGGCTGAATGAATGGATAGCCTGGGGAAATGCTTACAGAAGTGACAGCGACCCGCTATGTCACCCCCTTGCGTGAGGGCGGCTCGCTTCCCGGGATCGTCGAGGCCGACGACCTCGGCACCTACGTCATGAAGTTCACGGGCGCGGGCCAGGGCCGCAAGACCCTCGTCGCCGAGGTCGTCTGCGGACAGCTCGCGCGCAGGCTCGGGCTCCGCGTGCCCGAGCTCGTCACCATCCAGCTCGACCCGGTCATCGGTCTCTCCGAGCCCGACCAGGAGGTGCAGGAGCTGCTCAAGGCGAGCGGCGGGCTCAACCTGGGCATGGACTTCCTCCCCGGCTCGCTGGGCTTCGACCCGCTGGCGTACGAGGTCGACCCCAAGGAGGCCGGCAAGGTCGTCTGGTTCGACGCCGTGATCAACAACGTGGACCGGTCCTGGCGGAACCCGAACATGCTGGTGTGGCACGGCGACCTGTGGCTCATCGACCACGGCGCCACGATGATCTGGCACCACAACTGGCCGGGCGCGCAGGCCTCCGCGGCCAAGCCGTACGACGCCTCCGACCACGCGCTCGCGCCCTTCGCGCCGGACGTCGCCGCCGCGGCCGCCGAACTCGCGCCGCTCGTCACCCGCGAGCTGCTCGAAGAGGTCGCCGCAGACGTACCCGACGAGTGGCTCGTCGACGAGCCCGGGTTCTCCCGCACCGACGAGGTGCGCGCGGCCTACGTCGACGCGCTCCTGCCCCGCGCCGCCACCATCCACGAGCGGATCACGCTCGGCCCCCGTACCGAGAACCGGCCCCAGCAGCCGCCCGGCTGGCTGGCCGAGCGCCTCGCGCCCCGGACGCACTCCACCGAGAAGGACAGCACCACGTGACCCAGCGCGATGTGTTCGAGTACGCGCTGCTGCGCGTGGTGCCGCGGGTCGAGCGCGGCGAGTGCTTCAACGCGGGCGTGGTCGTCTACTGCCGCGCCCGGTCCTACGTGGCCGCCCGCACCCATCTGGACGAGGCCAAACTGGCGGTCCTCGACCCGGCGGCGGACGTCATGGGCGTCCGGGCCGCACTGCGCGCCGTCGAGGGGGTCTGCCTGGGCGGCGACGACGCCGGGCAGGCCGCGCGCGACGACGCGGGCCGGCGCTTCCGCTGGCTGATCGCGCCGCGTTCCACGGTCGTGCAGCCGGGCCCCGTGCACACGGGTCTCACCGCCGACCCGGAGGCCGAGGTGGAGCGCCTCCTCGATCTGCTGGTGCGCTGAGCCCGCGGCGCGGGCGTGCGTCGCCGTTTCACCACAGGGCGTGACCTGGGGCACCCGGTGGGCCGTTGACACCGGGTGCCATCGCTTCTAGCGTCTCGTTCTGCGGACGATACTAAGCGGTCGCTCATGTGCGGGACGCCTGAGCGGCGCGCTCGGTCCGTCCGCGATCAGGGACGATCCAAGGGCGAGGAGAACCAAGCATGTCCACCACCGAGCAGCGCGTAGCCGTCGTCACGGGTGCCGCACGAGGCATCGGCGCCGCCACCGCGCTCCGCCTCGCGGCCGAGGGCCGCGCCGTCGCCGTACTCGACCTCGACGAGGCGGCCTGCAAGGACACCGTCGAGAAGATCACCGCCGCGGGCGGCACCGCCCTCGCGGTCGGCTGCGACGTCTCCGACGGCGCCCAGGTGGAGGCCGCCGTCGCGCGGATCGCCGCCGAGCTCGGCGCGCCGACGATCCTCGTCAACAACGCCGGCGTGCTCCGCGACAACCTGCTCTTCAAGATGTCCGAGTCCGACTGGGACCTCGTCATGAACGTGCACCTCAAGGGTGCCTTCCTGATGTCGAAGGCCTGTCAGAAGCACATGGTGGACGCGGGCTTCGGCCGGATCGTCTCGCTCTCCTCCTCCTCGGCGCTCGGCAACCGCGGCCAGGCCAACTACTCGGCCGTCAAGGCCGGTCTGCAGGGCCTCACCAAGACGCTCGCCAAGGAGCTCGGCAAGTTCGGCATCACCGCCAACGCCGTCGCCCCCGGCTTCATCGTCACCGAGATGACCGCGCAGACCGCCGAGCGCGTCGGCATGGGATTCGAGGACTTCCAGGCCGCCGCCGCCTCCATGATCCCGGTCCAGCGGGTCGGCCGCCCCGAGGACGTCGCGAACGCGATCGCCTTCTTCACCGGCGACGACGCCGGCTTCGTCTCCGGCCAGGTCATGTACGTGGCCGGCGGCCCCCTCAACTGACCTACCGGACGCAAGGAGAGGAGGCGGTCATGACCGCGAACGAACAGCCGGAGCTCTCCGGCAAGGTCGCACTCGTCACCGGCGCGAGCCGGGGCATCGGCTACGGCATCGCCGAGGCGCTCGTCGCCCGCGGCGACCGGGTCGTCATCACCGGGCGCGGCGAGGAGGCCCTCAAGGAGGCCGTCGACCGGCTCGGCGCGGACCGGGTCATCGGCGTCCCCGGCAAGGCCCACGACCTGGCCCACCAGGCCGCGGCCGTCGAGGCGGCCATGGACGGGTTCGGCCGACTGGACTTCCTGGTCAACAACGCCGGCACGAATCCGGTCTTCGGTCCCATCGCCGATCTGGACCTCGGAGTGGCCCGCAAGGTCTTCGAGACCAATGTGATCTCCGCGCTCGGTTTCGCCCAGCGGAGCTGGCACGCCTGGCAGAAGGATCACGGCGGTGCGATCGTGAACATCGCCTCGATCGCCGGCGTGTCCGCCTCTCCTTTCATCGGCGCGTACGGCATGAGCAAAGCCGCGATGGTGAATCTGACCCTTCAGCTCGCCCATGAATTCGCGCCACTCGTGAGGGTCAACGCCATCGCCCCCGCCGTCGTGAAGACGAAGTTCGCGCAGGCGCTGTACGAGGGCCGTGAGGCGGAGGCGGCCGCCGCCTACCCGCTCGGCCGGCTCGGCGTCCCCTCGGACATCGGAGGCGCCGCCGCCTTCCTGACCTCCTCGCAGTCGGAGTGGATCACCGGCCAGACCCTCGTCGTCGACGGTGGGATTTTCCTGAACGCCGGAGTCGGCTGACCGATAATCGGACACTTTCCGGATTTCGTGTCCGGATTGGACCCGGTTATACGTCGAATGACGCAAGTGCCCCGTCAGACTCGAAGATTGACCTGACGGGGTGCTGCGGTATCGTCGGCCGACCCGTGGCTGAACGAGGAGCGTGCACGTGTTCAACCGGACCAGTCTGCAGGCCGCTGCAGCCCTTGCGTCCATATCCCTGGTGTCCGGATGCGGTGTATTTTCGGACAGTGAATCCGCCGGGGAGCAGAGAATCGTCATCGGTACGACGAGTTCTCCCACCACGCTCGATCCGGCCGCGGCCTGGGACAATTCCTGGGAGCTCTTCCGGAACGTGTTCCAGACCCTGGTGAGCTTCCCGACCGGCAGTACGGCGCCCCAGTCGGACGCCGCCGACTGCAAGTTCACCGACACGTCGAGCCGGGTCTTCGAGTGCAAGCTCCTGGAGGGCCTGAAGTTCTCGAACGGTCACAATCTGGACGCCGAGGCCGTGCGGTACTCGATCGAGCGCATCCGCACGATCAACCACAAGGGCGGTCCCAACGGGATGCTCGGCTCGCTCGGCAAGATCGAGACCGTGGGCGACCGCACGATCGTCTTCCGCCTGAACAAGCCGGACGCCACCTTCCCCTTCGTCCTCGCGACCCCCGCGATGTCGCTCGTGGACCCCGCCGAGTACCCGGCGGACAAGCTCCGCACGGACGGCAAGCTCGTCGGCTCCGGCCCGTACGTCCTCGACTCGTACGACGAGCGCAAGACGGCCGAGCTGACCAAGAACCAGAGCTACAAGGGCTTCGCCGCCCGCAAGAACGGCGGCGTGACGATCAAGTACTTCGACCGGTCCGACGACATGGTCGCCGCGCTCCGGAAGGACGAGATCGACGCCACCTACCGCGGCCTCACCGCCGAGGAGGTCGTCGCCCTCCAGGAGGACAAGCCGGAGAACAAGGGTCTCCAGCTCGTCGAGTCGACCGGCGCCGACATCCGCTACCTGGTCTTCAACACCCAGGACCCGACGGTCGCCAAGCTCCCCGTCCGCAAGGCCATCGCCCAGCTCGTCGACCGTGACGAACTGGTCAACAAGGTCTACCAGGGCACGGCCGAGCCCCTGTACTCCATGGTGCCCAAGGGCATCGGTGCTCACACCACCAAGTTCTTCGACCGCTTCGGCACGCCGAGCGTCAAGAAGGCCAAGAAGATCCTCCGCGACGCGGGCATCGACGAGCCGGTCGAGCTGACCTTCTGGTACACCACGGACCGGTACGGCTCCTCGACGGCCGCCGAGTTCGCGGAGCTCAAGCGGCAGCTGGACTCGTCCGGGCTCTTCACCGTCACGCTGAACGGCAAGCCCTGGAAGGAGTTCCAGGCGGGCTACCAGAAGGGCGAGTACCCGGTCTTCGGGCGTGGCTGGTTCCCCGACTTCCCGGACCCGGACAACTTCGTGGCGCCGTTCATCGGCGAGGAGAACGTCCTCGGTACGCCGTACGTGAGCCCCAGGATCACCGGCGAGCTCCTCCCGAAGTCCCGCCGCGAGAGCGACCGCGGGACCGTCGCGGACGAGTTCGTCGAGGCCCAGGAGATCATGGTCCAGGACGTCCGGCTGCTCCCCCTGTGGCAGGGCAAGCTGTACATCGCGGCCGGCGAGGACATCGGAGGCGGTGAGCGCGCGCTCGACCCGCAGACGGTCATGCAGCTGTGGGAGCTGCACCGCCGGGCCAGCTGGTAGAACGCGGACGGCCGCACGACCGGCAGGTCGGACGGGCCGGAGGATCATGAGGTCAGCAGACCTGCCGGGGGCCACTGTCAGTGGCCCCCGGTAGGTTTTCCGCCGTAGACAGGAACGTCCACCGGAGGTTGTTGACCGTGACCGACACCAGCATGCTGCCCGAGTCCTGGCGGGGTGTTCTCGGCGAGGAGCTGCAGAAGCCGTACTTCGCCCGGCTCACCGAGTTCGTCGAGGAGGAGCGCGCGAAGGGACCGGTCTTCCCGCCGAAGGACGAGGTCTTCGCCGCCCTCGATGCCACCCCGTACGACAAGGTGAAGGTCCTGATCCTCGGTCAGGACCCGTACCACGGCGAGGGGCAGGGACACGGTCTCTGCTTCTCGGTCCGCCCCGGCGTGAAGACCCCGCCGTCCCTGCGGAACATCTACAAGGAGATGCAGGCCGAGCTCGGCCACCCGATCCCGGACAACGGCTATCTGATGCCGTGGGCCGAGCAGGGCGTCCTGCTGCTCAACGCCGTGCTGACGGTCCGCTCCGGCGAGGCGAACTCGCACAAGGGCAAGGGCTGGGAGAAGTTCACCGACGCCGTGATCACCGCCGTCGCCTCGCGCCCCGACCCCGCCGTCTTCGTCCTGTGGGGCAACTACGCCCAGAAGAAGCTGCCGCTCATCGACGAGGAGCGGCACGTGGTGGTGAAGGGCGCCCACCCCTCGCCGCTCTCCGCGAAGAAGTTCTTCGGATCGCAGCCCTTCACCCAGATCGACGCGGCCGTCGCGGCCCAGGGACACGAGCCGATCGACTGGCGCGTGCCGGACCTCGGCTGAGCCTCGGCCGGATCGGGGCCGGGTGCGGCTAGCGTCGGCTCTCCCATTGGGTGATCGGGCGGAGGTCGGCGTGACCGAGCAGCAGCAGGCGGCGGACGACGGGGTCATGACCAGGATCGGGCAGGCCATGATGCTGCTGCACGGCGGCGACCGGGAGGAGGCCCGTAACCGCTTCGGGGTGCTGTGGCAGCAGATCGGCCCCGACGGGGACCCGCTGCACCGCTGTACCCTCGCCCACTACATGGCCGACGCCCAGGACGATCCCGACACCGAGCTGGCCTGGGACCTGCGGGCCCTGAGCGCGGCCGAGGGGCTCGCGGAGGAGCGGCTCGCCGCGCACGACTCGGCCGTGGCGCTGCGCGCGCTGTACCCGTCGCTCCACCTCAACCTCGCCGCCGACTACGTCAAGCTCCAGCAGCCGGACGCCGCGCGGGTCCATCTGGACCGGGCCCGCGCGGCGTCCGACACGCTCGACGACGACGGTTACGGGAACGGGGTCCGGGCCGCGATCGAGCGCCTGGAGCTGCGGCTCAGGGCCATGTGACGGGGAGCGGCGAGGCACACGGGGCGGCCGCTCACCGGCCGTACGCGCCGTGGCAGATCCTGGCCTGCTCGCTGCGGTGGTCCCATCCTCCGTACCGCTCGCCCAGATCGCAGACGTCCGCCCGGGAGCGCGGCGGTTCCTTCGGCAGGTCCGCCAGTCCCGGCAGGTCCGGTACGGCGGGCCGGGGCGCCGGCCGCGGAACCTCGCGGTGCCACGGTGTTGCCGCGGGGCGTGGCGCCGGCGGTTGCGGCGTGGCCGCCGTTCGCCGGTGCCGCTCGGATACGGGCGCGGGTGCGGGTGTCGCGCGGGAGGCGGCGGACGGCGGGGGAGCGGCGGAGGGCGGGGGAGCGGGGAGCGCCGCTTCGAGGGCCTCGCGGGCCGGTCCCTCGACGATCTGCGGCGCCACTTCCTGGGCGGGGAGGACGGAGCTCTCCGCGGCGGGCGCGGGGGAGGGCGCCGCCGGTGGCGGCGCGTCCACCGAGGCGCAGCCCGCCAGGGCGGCGACCGCCGCCCCGACCAGGATCTTCGCTGTGGTTCGGGTTCCATGCACCGCGCCACTCTGCTGGTCCGGCGGCGATCTTCGCGCCCCTACCGGCGGGGAATGCCCCGCACGGGTGAGGTGCCACGGGACCCTTGACCCGCGGGACGGTCCTCAGTCGCCGGTGGCGCCGTCGATCCGCTCCCGGATCAGGTCCGCGTGGCCGTTGTGGCGGGCGTACTCCTCGATCATGTGCAGGTAGATCCAGCGGAGGTTGAAGGTCCTCCCGGTGCGGTGCTTGCCCACGCCGAGGTCGTCGAGGCCGTGCGGGGCGGCCACGGCGCGCGCGTGGTCGATCTCGGCCTGCCAGGTGGCGTAGGCCTCCTCGAAGGTGTCCTCGTCGGTGACGTGGATGTCCCGGTCCATGTCCTCCTCGGTGGAGTAGATCCAGCCCAGGTCCTCGCCGGTCAGCACACGGCGGAACCAGCCGCGCTCGACCTCGGCCATGTGCCGGACGAGACCCAGCAGGTTGAGGTCGGACGGCGGGGCGGAGAGGGTGCGCAGCTGGGCCTCGTCGAGCCCCTCGCACTTCATCGCGAGGGTCGCGCGGTGGAAGTCGAGCCACTGCTCCAGCGCCTCGCGCTCGCCCGAGGTGGTGGACGGGTCGACGCGGGGGACGGTTTCGATGCGTTCGGTGGTCATGAGCGGCATCGTCCCTCAAGATCGCCCGGCCTCGCCAGTGCTTTCGGATTCCGTGTGCCGCGTCCACGGAACCCACGGACAACCCTGGGCCTACCCCCTTCCGTCGGCCCCGAGCATGCCTCGCAGCAGCTCGTCGAAGCCGGTGCGCAGCTCCGCGCGGCCGGGCACGGCGGCGTGGAAGGAGCCCGCGGCGCAGGAGAACATCAGGCCCTCGCACCAGGCGACGAGCGAGAGCGCGTGCCGCTCGGGCGCCGGGGAGCCGGCCGCCGTCATCATCGCGATCAGCGGTCCGTGGAAGGCGGAGCCGGCGGCGTCGAAGAAGGCGCGGAGCTCGGGGCGCCGGGTCGCCTCGAGGGCCAGTTCGTAGCGGGAGACGAGCAGCGCGCGGTGGTCCGTGAGATAGCGGTGCAGGGCGAGGGTGAGCGCCTCGGCGAGGGTGTCGGCGGTCGGGGGCGTACCGGCGCCGCGCTCGGCGTCCGGGCCGCCGCCGGGCAGCTCGTCCGGGGTGAGCACGCGCGCTTCCCAGTGGACCTGGCGGCGCACGGCCGTCTCCAGGAGCGCCTGCCGGGTGCGGGCGTGATTGGAGGTCGACCCCTGCGGCAGCCCGGCCCGTTCGTCCACGGCTCGGTGCGTCAGGCCCCGCATGCCGCGCTCGACGAGGAGGTCGAGGGCGGCGTCGCCGATCCGCTCGGCGCGCGAAGCGGAGGCGGCGGAGGAGGGCAGGGAGGCGGGTGAGGCAGGGGAAGCGGGGGACTCCTCGGCCGGGGCGGTCGATGCGCTCATGGGGACAACCTACCCGCCACTACCAGGCTGACTACATCTGTAGTACGGTCCCGGTGTCGGGTTTACTACATCTGTAGTCGCATCTCGGGGGCAGTCATGGAACAGCACCGCGCCGTCGTCGTCGGAGCCGGAATCGGCGGACTCACCGCCGCCGTCGCCCTCCACCGCGACGGCTGGCAGGTCACCGTCCTGGAGCGCGCCGCCGACCTCGCCCCCGTCGGCGCGGGCATCGGCCTCGCCCCCAACTCCCAGCGCGCCCTGGACGTCATCGGTCTCGGCGACCGCGTCCGCGAACTCGCCGCCTGGCAGGGCGACGGCGGCATGCGCGCCCCCGACGGCCGCTGGCTCGCCCGGACGAACGCCAAGGCCGCCGCCGCGCGCTTCGGCGGACCGCTCGTCCTCCTCCACCGCGCCACCCTCGTCGAGATCCTCACCTCGGCCCTCCCCGAAGGCACCGTCCGCACCGGAGCGGCCGCCACGCTCGCCGACCCCGGCGACGACCACCGCCCCGCCCGGCTGACCACCCCGGAGGGCGAGATCGAGGCCGAACTCGTCGTCGCCGCCGACGGCATCCGGTCCGCGATCCGCCACGCGCTCTTCCCCGAACACCCCGGAACCCGGTACGCCGGCTGCACCACCTGGCGCGTCGTCGTCCCCGCCCCCGCACGGCCCTTCGCCCCGCACGAGACCTGGGGCGCCGGACGCCTCTGGGGCACCCAGCCCCTCAAGGACGGCCGGATCTACGCGTACGCCATGGCCGCCGCCCCCGCCGGCGGCCGCGCGCCCGACGACGAGAAGGCCGAGCTGCTCCGCCTCTTCGGCGACTGGCACCACCCCGTCCCCGAGATCCTCGCCGCCGTCGCCCTCGACCAGGTCCTGCGCCACGACGTCCACCACCTGCCCGACCCGCTGCCCGCCTTCCACCAGGGCCGGGTCGCGCTCCTCGGCGACGCCGCGCACGCGATGATGCCGAGCCTCGGCCAGGGCGGGAACCAGGCCATCGAGGACGCCGTGGTCCTCGCCCACCACGCCCGCTCAGGGCACGGCTTCGACCCCGGCCGGGCGCTCGCCGCCTACACCGCCGACCGCCTGCCGCGTACCACCGCGATCGTCCGCAAGGCCGCCCGCACCGGAGCCGTCACCCTGCTCTCCGCCCGGCCCGCCGTCGCCCTGCGCTCCGCGCTCGTCGGCGCGGTCTCCCGCTTCGGTCCGGGCCTCGTCCTGCGCGGCTTCGACGGCATCGCCGACTGGCACCCGCCGGTGGCCCCGGCGGCCCGCGTAAGCTGACCAGCGCGAACGGCCCGCGCGAGCACGGCCGATGGCGACACGAGCGACACGAGCGACACGACAAGGGAGACCCCGTGAAGGTTGGCTGCATCGGACTCGGCGACATCGCGCAGAAGGCGTACCTCCCCGTCCTCGCCACCCTCCCCGGGGTCGAGCTCCACCTCCAGACCCGCACCGCCGCGACCCTGGACCGGGTCGCCGACTCCTTCCACCTGCCGGCGTCGCAGCGCCACCGCGACCTCGACTCGCTGCTCGCCGCCGGACTCGACGCGGCCTTCGTCCACGCGCCGACCGCCGTCCACGCCGAGATCGTCGGCCGCCTCCTCGAAGCCGGCGTCCCCACGTACGTCGACAAGCCCCTCGCCTACGAGTACGCGGACTCCGAGCGGCTCGTGGAGCTCGCCGAGAAGCGCTCGGTCAGTCTGTTCGTCGGCTTCAACCGGCGCCTCGCGCCCTCCTACGCGCAGTGCGTCGAGCACCCGCGCGACCTGATCCTGCTGCAGAAGAACCGGATCGGCCTGCCCGAGGACCCCCGCACCTTCGTCCTCGACGACTTCATCCACGTCGTCGACACCCTGCGCTTCCTCGCCCCCGGCGAGATCGAGCACATCGACGTGCGCGCCCGGATCCGGGAGGGGCTCATGCACCACGTCGTGCTCCAGCTCTCCGGCGACGGCTTCACCGCCATCGGCATGATGAACCGGCTGAACGGCTCGACCGAGGAGATCCTGGAGGTCTCGGGCCAGGACACCAAGCGCCAGGTCCTCAACCTCTCCGACGTCGTCGACCACAAGGGCCAGCCGACCGTGCGCAAGCGCGGCGACTGGGTGCCGGTGGCCCGCCAGCGCGGGATCGAGCAGGCCGTTCTGCTCTTCCTCGACGCCGTACGAGAGGGCCGGACGCTCAGCGCGCGCGACGCCCTGCTGACCCACGAGCTCTGCGAGCGCGTGGTCCGCGAGGCCCTGATCCAGGCTTCCTGAGGGCGCCCGCGCCCTCGGCGGCGCACACGGCGCCCACCACGGCGAGCGCCCCGTGCAACGGCCAGTCGCCCCAGCGGACATAGCCCGTCGTCGCCGTCGAGAGCGGCAGCTCGCGGACGACGGCGGCGCTCGCGTCCGTGCCGAGGACGGGACCGATCCGGCGGCCGTCGGGACCGTACACGGCGCTGACCCCGGTGAGCGTCGCGTGCACGACCGGCCGCCCCGTCTCCGCCGCCCGCAGCGCCGCCAGGGAAGCGTGCTGGGCGGGCGCCCAGCTGTCCTGGAAGGTGCTGGTCGCCGACTGGACGACCAGGAGCCCGGCACCGTCCCGGACCAGCCGCCGGCTCATGTCGGGGAACGCCGACTCGAAGCAGATGAGCGGCCCGACGGTCAGGCCACGGGCCCCCGCTTCGGCCGGCAGCGTCATCACGACCGGTGCGCTGCCCCGCCGCCGGTCCTCCTCGGCGGCCTTCCCGAAAGAGGTCACCCAGCCCAGGGCGCCACGCACCGGGACGTACTCGCCGAACGGCACGAGCCGCATCTTGTCGTACCGCTCGCCCGTCGGCCCCGCCGGACCGATCAGGACCGCGGTCTTGAAGATGCCCGGGCGGTCGGCGGCGCGCGCGTCCACGTTCACCAGGAGCGGTGCGTCGACGAGCCGCGCCAGCGCGGTGAGCCGGGCAGCGAGCTCGGGCCGCCCGGCCGGATCGGAGCCGACACCGCTCTCGCCCCAGACCACCAGGTCGAGGCGCTGCCCCGCCAGCGAGCGCGTCAGCTCCTCGGCGCGGTCGAACCGCCGCTCGGCCCCGTCCGCACCGTCGAGGACACCCGGCTGTACGAGGGCCACCCGCACCGTCCCGTCCTCGCGCGGCACCCCGACGCCCCAGGCCGCCGCACCCGCCACCAGCGCGCAGGCGGCGAGCCCCGCGACCCCGACGGCACGGAGCCCAGGCACCGCCACGAGCAGGGTCACGGCCGTGTTCGCCGCCACCACGAGCAGGGTCACCAGCCACACCCCGCCGACCGAGGCGAGCCGCAGCGCCGCCGGCACCTCCCACTGGCTCGCGCCGAGCAGCCCCCACGGCCCGCCGAGGCCCTCCCAGGACCGGACCAGCTCGATCAGCAGCCAGCCGGAGGGCACCGCGAGCAGGGCGGCGGCGGCCCGGGCGAGCGACGGCACGCCGCCGAGCAGCGAGCGGACGAGGCACCCCCACGGCAGCCACAGCAGACCGAGCAGCGCGGCGAGCGGCAGCAGGAAGACGTGCAGGCTCGGCAGCAGCCAGTGGTGGACGGCGAGGACGAAGCCGGCCCCGCCCAGCCAGCCGTCCAGGGCCGCGCGGCGGGCCCCCGGAGCCGTACGGATCAGGAGCAGCCACGGGACGAGCGCCAGGTACGCCCACCACCAGAGCCCGGGCGCGGGGAACGCGAGCGCGGGCAGCGCGCCGCAGCCGACGGCGAGCAGGGAACGGCCGAGCCCGCGCCGGCGCGCGGCCCGGTCCTCCCGGTCCCTCTTCCCGAACGGCATGCGCATGGCGGCCTCCCGCCCTTGCCTCAAGTGTGGGACGTGACCGGTCCCGGCGCGGCACGGCGGCCCGTACCGACCGGTACCCCCTACGGCCGCCGGGTCAGTGGCGCCGCCAGCGCTCGTCGACGACGACCGAGGAGAGCCGCCAGCCGTCGCCGGTGCGCACCGCCGCGAAGGCGTAGCGGCCGCCGCAGATGAAGTCCTCGCCGGTCGCGAAGCGCATCGGGTTCACGTAGTCGGCGCGGATGTCCGCGCCGTCCCCGGACTCCTGGTAACCGCCCGCCTCCCGGAAGAGGACCCGCCGGTTCACGATGAGGTGCTGGCGTACGGGGAAGAGGTGCAGGGTGTCGGCGAGCCAGTCGGCGACCTCGGCCGCGGGGCCCTCGATCCCGCCCGAGCCCCGGTAGTCGGCCCGGCCGTCCGGGGTGAACAGGGCTCGGTAGCCGGTCCAGTCGGCGTCGTCCACGGCCGCCGCGTAGCCGGTGATGAGGTCGTCGATGGCGAGCCGGTCCATCACGGTCGCGAGGTCCACGCGCTGCGTCATCGGTTCAGTCTCGGGCAGCGGGGTCCCCAGGCCAAGGGTCGTGCGGGTGGTGAGTTCCCGGGGGCCGTCACGGCGCCGTCATACTGTCCGGCATGCGCGTGAACATAGATCCCGAACGGACCGACCGGACGTCCTTCTACCGGTTGCTCACCGCCACCGTCGTGCCCCGGCCGATCGCCTGGGTCTCGACGTCCTCGGCGGACGGGACGGACAACCTGGCCCCGCACTCCTTCTTCACGATCTCCTCGGTCACGCCGCCGGTCGTGCAGTTCACGTCCGTGGGCCGCAAGGACTCCCTGCGGAACGTGGAGGAGACGGGGGAGTTCGTGGTCAACCTCGCCCCCGAAGGGCTCTTCGAGCAGATCAACGCCACGGCGACCGACTTCCCGCACGGGGTGAGCGAGTTCGACGCCTGCGGGGTCGAGCGGGAGCGGAGCCTGCGGGTGAAGCCGCCGCGCGTGGCCCGGTCGTCGGTGGCCCTCGAGTGCGTGCTGCACAGCACGCTGCGGATCGGCGACTCGACGGTCGTCTTCGGCCGGGTCGTGCACGCGGCGGTCGACGAGTCGGTCATGGTCGACGGCCACCCCGAGATGGCCCTGATGCGCCCGCTGACCCGGCTCGGCAAGAACGAGTGGGGCACCCTGGGCGGCATCAAGGAGATCGCCAGGGTGCCCTACCAGGCCTGAGGGCCGGCCTGCGGAGGATCCGGGGCATTCCGTGCCCGCGAGAGGAGAAGCGTGGACGGGACGACGTGGGACGGCGTGCGGAAGCTGCGCGAGTGGCTCGACGCGGAGGGCCAGGCCGCGGCCGGTGACGTGAGGCTGCTGCGGGTCCTCAAGATCGGGGAGGAGTACGGCGAGGCCGTCGAGGCCCTCACCGGCGCCCTCGGCGCCAACCCGCGCAAGGGCGCGAGTCACGACTGGCAGGACGTCGAGAAGGAGCTGAGCGACGTCATCGTCACCGCCGCGGTGGCCCTGGCCACGATCGGCCCGGACCCGGAGAAGGCGCTGGCCGACCGCGTCCGGGGCCTGCTGGACCGGCTCGGCCTGGACTGACCCGGTCCGGACCGACCGGGCCCGGCCCCGTCAGCATCCCGGGGACCCGTGGACAGGGAGCGCCCTAGCCGGTGTTGTGTTCGGGGAGGCAGTAGGCGCAGCCGTTGTATCCGCGGGCGAGGGCGTCTTCGACTCGCATGAAGGGCACTTTGCTGCCGGGCCCGAGTTTCGGCCAGTACGGGCAGGTGTTGACGTGGATCTCGCCGCTGCGTGGGTTGCCGAAGAAGAAGTCGTCCAGCTCTTTGACGGCGGTGATCTGAATGGTCATGCGTCCGACGACGGCTCCGTCCTGGTACTGCGTGGCGACGAAGGGGTAGCGCCGCAGGTGTTCGGCCTGGTGGGAGAAGTCGATCGTGATCTCCGCCGTCACGTGGTCGTCGGCGTCGAGTCGGTATCCGTCGACGAGGGCGACCTTGCCGCCGTTCATTTCGATGGTGCTGCGTACGGCCCCGGTCTCCTTGACCACCAGGTCCGTCAGCGTGGCGGGTTCGATCATCCGGCTCAGTGTGCGGACGGAGATGCGTGTGTCCTCGGGCAGGGCGCTCGCGTCGAGCTCCCAGGAGCCGTCGGTGGCCTTCAGGCCGCCCCGCAGCGTGATCGTCATCCGTGTCTTGCCGCCGGGCGCGGCCATCTGCGGAGCCACGTTCCGCTGCCCCACGTTGTTGTCGAACCTGGCCAGCAGACCGTGGTTGAGCTCCCCCGGGTAGATGTCGGGGAGGGCGTGGTCGCCGGCGGCCGAGACGATCGCGAGGAGGCATTCGTGGTCGACGATCTGGGGCGTCCAGACGAACGGACCGACCCGCACCGAACCACCCGCCGGAATCGGCTCGTTGACCACCAGCGTACCCAGCGACTGGAAGTGCGTCGGCCAGATCATCCCCGTCCCCGGATCGCACCGGTACGTCCGCACCTCGGCGAGGCCGGCCGCCGCGGGCGCGGTGCCGCGGTTGTGGACGCGTACGTAGAGGTAGTTCGGCCGGTCGTTGATCGGCGCCTCATGGCCGAGCTCGGGGTCGTCACCCGCACTGATGTCGGTGTTGCGGACCCAGATGTCGGGCGAGGTCCAGAACGGCACACCGCTCGGCTGGTCCCCGGTGTCGGTCGGGTTGTCCCGGATGTACAGGTCCACCGCCGAACCCGCCTCGTCGACGGCCTCCAGCGTCTCGGCGAGCAGGGTCGCCAGGGTGATCCTGGTGACGTCGGCGAGGTACCCGTAGTCGAGCGTGGCCGGCGCGTCGGTCGTGCGATGGTAGTGCGGGTTGCCCTCGCCCTCGTACGCGCCGATGGTCACGTCTCCGTGTGCTTCGAACGGCATGTAGTCGCTGGAGTAGATGGGGCCGAGCTTGACCGGCAGGGTCGTGTAGTCCGCCGCGGCCTGTGCCATGACCGCGCCGAAGGCCAGGGACGCGGCGTCGTTGCCGGCCACGGCGTTCCCGATGTCGCGTTCCACGGTCACGGAGCCGTCCGCGGGCGGTCTGCCCACCATGTCCAGGTTCACGACCCGGAAGACCTGTGTGCCTGCCGCGTGGAGCTCCGCGGCGTACGCGGTGGCTCCCCACAGGCCCTGTTCCTCGCCGGAGAACGCCACGAAGCGGACGGTGGAGGTGAGCGCGACGGGCTCCAGGAGGCGCGCGATCTCGAGGATCGCCGCGACTCCGCTCGCGTTGTCGTCGGCCCCGGGGGCGCGTGCCGTCGCGTCGTTCAGGTTCTCCATCCGGCTGTCGTAGTGGCCGCACAGGATGATGACGGGGCTTCCGGCGTCCGTGCCCGGTTTGGTGCAGATCACGTTGTCGGCGCTGTGACCGGCGTTGGACCAGGTACGCAAGGTGACGTCCGTGTACCCCGCGGCCTTGAACCGGTTCGCGATCTCCTCCGCGGCCTGCTCGACGAGCGGTGAGAACGTGTGCCGGGTGTGGAAGGCGGCGAGGGCCTCGACCGTCCCTCTCAGGGCGTCCGTCGACACCAGCTCGACGAGCGCGGCGACGAACTTGTCGGGCAGTGTGCCCGTCCACTTCCGTCGGGTCGGTGCGACGAGTGTGGCGGGGCTGGGCGGGTGCCCCTTCTCGGGGGAGACGAGCGGTATGCCCGCCCCCGCCACCGCGTCGCGGTCACGTTCCACGCGAGCCATCGTTCCGCCTCAGCCGGTGTTGTGTTCGGGGAGGCAGTAGGCGCAGCCGTTGTATCCGCGGGCGAGGGCGTCTTCGACTCGCATGAAGGGCACTTTGCTGCCGGGCCCGAGTTTCGGCCAGTACGGGCAGGTGTTGACGTGGATCTCGCCGCTGCGTGGGTTGCCGAAGAAGAAGTCGTCCAGCTCTTTGACGGCGGTGATCTGAATGGTCATGCGTCCGACGACGGCTCCGTCCTGGTACTGCGTGGCGACGAAGGGGTAGCGCCGCAGGTGTTCGGCCTGGTGGGAGAAGTCGATCGTGATCTCCGCCGTCACGTGGTCGTCGGCGTCGAGTCGGTATCCGTCGACGAGGGCGACCTTGCCGCCGTTCATTTCGATGGTGCTGCGTACGGCCCCGGTCTCCTTGACCACCAGGTCCGTCAGCGTGGCGGGTTCGATCATCCGGCTCAGTGTGCGGACGGAGATGCGTGTGTCCTCGGGCAGGGCGCTCGCGTCGAGCTCCCAGGAGCCGTCGGTGGCCTTCAGGCCGCCCCGCAGCGTGATCGTCATCCGTGTCTTGCCGCCGGGCGCGGCCATCTGCGGAGCCACGTTCCGCTGCCCCACGTTGTTGTCGAAGCGCACGATGCGGTCGTTCGGCACCGGCCCGTTGACGGTGGCGGTGATGGCCGGGTCCTGCGCGCCATGGACGACGGCCACCAGGCATTCGTGGTCGACGATCTGGGGCGTCCAGGCGAACGGACCGACGCGCACCGAACCGCCCGCCGGAATCGGTGCGGTGATCACCAACGTACCCAGCGACTGGAAGTGCGTCGGCCACATCATCCCCGTGCCGGGGTCGCACCGGTACGTCTCGACCTGGAACCCGCCGGCCGCGGCCTGCTGGATCCCGCGGTTGTGGACGCGTACGTAGAGGTAGTTCGGCTGGTTGTTGATCGGCGCCTCGTGGCCGAGCTCGGGATTGTCTCCCGTACTGATGTGGTTGTTGCGGACCCAGATGTCGGGCGAGGTCCAGAACGGCACACCGCTCGGCTGGGCGCCGAGGTCCGTGGCGCTGTCCGAGATGTAGAGGTCCACCGGCCGCCGTGCCCACAGTCCCTGATTGACGAAGGCCTCGTCCATCACCTTGCTGTAGAGGCCACCGGTGAGCGCGGCGTCGGCGGTGATGCAGCCCTGGGCCATGCTGACGGCGTGCGCGGCACTGCTCGTGATGTCGTCGGGCACGATGAGCAGCATCTCCATCATCGTCTTGATCATGGCGTCGGCCGCCGCGACCCGGACGGCGGCATCGGGCGAGTCGCCGCCCATGCCCAGGTAGCACCGCCACAGCGCCGTGCCCAGCATCGAGTTGCGCAGGTTGCGGCTGTAGCTGTTGAATCCCGGGTCGTCGAACCGCTGGGTCAGATCGAGCCTGCGCTCCGTGCTCCACTGGTCGGACGCGTTGTTGTCGAAGGGGAACGTCTCGGTGCGGCGGTGTCCGCTGAGGTTGAACCGGTCGCGGTAGATGGCGGGGAGGGCGTCGCAGACGCTGTGCTCGTACGCCCCGGAACCGCCGTGCTCGGCGCCCAGCCACTGGAACACGCCGTGGACGTACTCATGCGCGATGACGCCGAGGTCCGCGGCGTCGGGCACGCCGCCCTCGCCGAAGCGGATCCGCGGGGGCGTCGCCGAGCCGATCCACTCGCTCTGGTCCTCGAAGTCGTACGCCTGCGGGTCGACGTCGACCTTCTCCATGTTCCCGTTGAGCTCCGTGTTGCCCAGGGTGCGGAGATAGCGGGCAACGGCGTCGAGCCAGTAGTAGGCGTTCGCGCTCAGGAAGGCACGGTTCTTGGGGTAGGTCTCGTAGGAGAAGGTCGCGGTGTTCTCGGCGGGCTGCGCGAACGCCGGGGTGTCCCAGTCGTTGCAGCGGAACCAGTCCCCGTCGAGTTGGAAGATGCCGTTGACGGCCGTGGCGATCTCGGCCTGGACATCGTGCCGGAAGGGGTTCAGGTCGGCCGCGGTCGACGCACTGGACAGCGTGCCGTCGTTCGACTCGGTGACGGGATCGGGCACGAAGACCTTGAGGCTCGCCGTCACGTACTTGCCCAGGAGCTCGATCCACAGCAGCTTGCCGGAGATGGCGTCGACGACCACACGGAAGTGCTCGAAGGGACCGGTCGTCTCGACGGAGAGGTCGTGTACGAGATGCAGCGTCCCGTCCGGCTTCCTCTTGCCCTTCTTCAGAAGCTCGACCGAGGCCGTGGGGTAGTCCTCGTCCGGCAGCCCGGGCCTGGTCGTGTCCCGGAGGTAGGCGAGTTCGTCCTTGAAGATGGTGGCGGTCTCGTAGTCCTTCCGGAAGGGCGCGAGCGCGACCCGTTCGACGTCCTCGACGTCACGGGCCTCGCTCGGGTCGGGAGCGTCGGCGACCGTGAGCTCACCCCCGTTGTCGACCTGGACGACGCTGGCCTGCTCGATGTCGGCGACGGCCTGGACGGTGGCGCCCAGGACGGGAAGGCCCTTGTGGAACTGCTGGAAGCGCACGCGCAGGGTGGCCGCGCCTTCGCTGGAGTCCACCTCTCGCAGATCCATCCTGTCGGCCTTGAGGTCCTTCGAGCGGGCCTTCATGAACGAGTCGATGGCCTTGCGGGCGTTCGACGCGCGGCCCAGGGTCGCCCCCGGATCGACGAACTTCCGCAGTACACCGCCGGAGTCCTTCCGTTCTCCGACGTCAGGGACCAGCCTCAGGGGCTCGTCGGCCTTGGGTCCCGACCTGTTTCTCTGCTTGCGTACGTCTTCCCGGCCCATCATGTGCTCCTTGAGGCGCGCGGAGGAAGGAACGATGGCTGGCGGCCCCCGTCGCGGTCGTCAACCGGCCGCGGCAGTGCGGGCGGTGTCGATTTCCGTCACGGCGCCTCCGCGGGGATGCGTGTCGGGATGGTCGGGAGCACGACGCGCTCCGGCGCCGGGGACGGAGCGCGGCCCGAGCGGGCGATCTTGAGGAGGTCCGGAAGCTCGTACGCTTCCGCGGCTTCCAGGTCGACCACGTACCCGAGGTCTGCCAGGCTCGCGACCGTCAGCCTGCTCAAGGGGTTGTTGCTGCCGTCGATGCTCGGCGACATCAGCTCGTTGTCGAAGACGGACTCCCGCCAGTGACTGCCCGCGCTGCCCAAGCCGCCGACGTTCGCCACCGGCACGGGGCCGGGCGGTTCTCCGGCGAGCGTGCCGAACTCCTTCATGGCTCCGGGGCCGACGAACGTGGGGTCGGTGCCGTCGGGGAAGTCCTTCAGCAGGCCGAAGTCGGTCCAGACGGTGCCGATGCCCAGCACGTGTCCCATCTCGTGCGTGATGACGTCGAGGAGGGAACCCTCCTCTTCCATCTGGGCCAGGTCGGCGCTGTCGAACCTCATGCGCCCCGTGGCGGGGAGTCCCGCTCCGCTGACCGCGTTGTGCCGACGGAACCGCGTGGGGCCGGCCTGTCCGAGAATGTTCGGAACGTTGTCGACGCCGTCGATCGGCACGCCTTCGGCATCGATCAGGAGGTCGTCGACGACGACCGTGCCGGTGAAGTCATGAACGATCGCGGTCTCCAGGTCTCCGACGATCACACGCGCCCAGCGCTCGGCGGCCTCGGCGAAGACGTCCTTCTGGCCGTTCGTCAGTCCTTGGATGAAGCGCACGTCGATCTGAAACGGAGAGGTGGTCTTGGCGATTCTCGCCGCGCGGTCGCTGTCCGCTACGGCCGTATAGATTTCGAAGGATTGGTAGGTTCGCCTGGTCATGGCACTTGCTCCCATCACGTGGAGCCGCCCTTATCCCCTCCCAAACCAGCTTAAACATGTTCGTAGTTGTAGACCATGCAACCACACGTGAAGACCGTGACTGCAGGGGAAGTTGGGTCATGGCAGCTGTCCGCCCTCGTGCTCGCGCTCGGCCGCCGCGCAGAAAGGCCCGCACAGCTGACGCTGTGCGGGCCCGTCTGCGGATCCCGACTTCGTGCTCGCGCATTGCCTCGCGGCTCGGTCAGCCGGCGGACTCGCCCGCGTGCGGGCTGAGGACGTCCGTGCCGACCAGGATGAACAGCAGGATGCCCAGCAGGATCCGGTAGATCACGAAGGGCATGAAGCTCTTGGTGGTGATGAACTTCATGAACCACGCGATCACCGCGTAACCGACGGCGAAGGCGATGATCGTGGCGAAGATCGTCGGGCCCCAGGAGACGTGCCCCTCGCCCGCGTCCTTGAGCTCGTACGCGCCGGAGGCGAGGACCGCCGGGATCGCGAGGAGGAAGGAGTAGCGGGCGGCGGCCTCGCGGGTGTAGCCCATGAGAAGACCGCCGGAGATCGTCGCGCCCGAGCGGGAGACACCCGGGATCAGCGCCATCGCCTGGCAGAAGCCGAAGATCAGGCCGTCCTTCACGCTCAGTTCCTTGAGCGTCTTGCGCTCGCGGACGACCCGGTGACGCCCGCCGGCCTCGTCCCGCGCGGCCAGCCGGTCGGCGATGCCGAGGACGATGCCCATGACGATCAGGGTGGTCGCGATCAGCCGCAGATCGCGGAAGGGGCCCTCGATCTGGTCCTTGAGCGTGATGCCGAGGACACCGATCGGGATGGAGCCGACGATGACCAGCCAGCCCATCTGGGCGTCGTGGTCGGAGCGCATCGACTTGTCGGTGAGGGAGCGGAACCAGGCCGAGACGATCCGCGCGATGTCCTTGCGGAAGTAGATCAGGACGGCGGTCTCCGTGCCGATCTGGGTGATCGCGGTGAAGGCCGCACCAGGATCGTGCCAGCCGGCGAAGGCCGCGGTCAGCCGGAGGTGCGCGCTGGAGGAGATGGGAAGGAACTCCGTCAGCCCCTGTACGAGTCCGAGGATGAACGATTCGAACCAACTCATGGGGCTAAGGCCGTCCCGTTATGTACGTGTGCGGTCAGAAGGTCGAGCGCAGCGTACCGTCCCAAGATGACGTGCTCGTGATCAGGCCCGTGACGCTCCTGTGATCAGGCCTCATGACGCCTCGTCGGGCCCCGCGGGGCCCGCGGTCGTCCATCCCGGGGCCCGGACGTGGGCACTGAGGCTCCGCCGGTCGGCCTCGCCGCCGCAGTGGGCGCAGATGACGCGGGGGCTGAGGATCTCGCCGCAGTCGTGTTCCAGGACGACGGGGCGGTCGTCCTCGTTGAGGTGGCGGTCGCCCCAGGCCATCAGGGTCAGGAGCACCGGCTGGAGCTCCTCGCCGGCGGCCGTCGCCCGGTACTCGAAGCGCTGCGGGCGCTCGCTGTACGGCACCCGCTCCAGGATCCCGGCCTCGACGAGCCGCTTGAGGCGGGCGGTGAGGATGTCGCGCGGGGCGCCCGTGTTGCGCGCGATCCGGTCGAAGCGGTGCACGCCGAGGGAGACCTCGCGGAGCACGAGGAGTGCGTATTTCTCGCCGACGAGCGCAAGCGTGTCGGCGATCGAGCAAGGGCGGGGGGCGGCCTTCATGGGGTCAGCCTAGGGCAGCCGGAGAAGGAGGGTTTGAAAAGGCAACCCACTGGGATATGTTACCGGCGAGTGTAGGTCCAGTTTTCCAACTCAGGAGTTGGCCATGCGTGACGCCGTCATCGTCGAAGCCGTCCGTACACCGATGGGAAAGGGCAAGGCCGGGGGAGCCCTGTCCCACGTCCACCCCGTCGCCCTTCTCTCCCACACCCTCCGCGCCCTGATCGAACGCAGCGGCATCGACCCCGCCCTCGTCGACGACGTGATCGGCGGAACGGTCGACCAGGTCGGCGAGCAGGCCATGAACACCACCCGCTACGCCTGGCTCGGCGCCGGATTCCCCGAGTCCGTGCCCGCCACCACCGTCGACCGGCAGTGCGGCTCCTCCCAGCAGGCCGTCCACTTCGCGGCCCAGGGCGTCCTCTCCGGGGCGTACGACATCGCCGTCGCCTGCGGGGTCGAGTCCATGAGCAGGGTCCCCATGTGGTCGAACGTGCCGCCCGGCACCGACCCCTTCGGCCCCGGCGTCGCCGAGCGCTACCCCGAGGGACTCGTCCCGCAGGGCGTCAGCGCCGAGCTCATCGCCGCCAAGTGGTCGATCCGCCGCGAGGCCATGGACGAGTTCGCCGCCGGATCGCACGCCAAGGCGGCCCGCGCCTGGGAGGCCGGACTCTTCGACGCCGAGACCGTCCCGTACGAGGGCGTCCGCCGTGACGAGTCGGTGCGCCCGGCGACCACCCCCGAGATCCTCGCCGGACTCCGGCCCGCCTTCGAGGACCCCGGCTTCGCCGCCCGCTTCCCGCAGATCGACTGGTCCGTGACCGCCGGCAACAGCAGCCCCGTCAACGACGGCGCCTCCGCCGTCCTCGTCATGGCCGCCGACACCGCCCGGAGCCTCGGCCTGCGCCCTCTCGCCCGGCTGCACAGCTTCGCCGTCACCGGCTCCGACCCGCTCCTGATGCTCACCGGCGTCATCCCGGCCACCGAGAAGGTCCTGCGCCGAGCGGGCCTCTCCCTCGCCGACATCGACCTCTTCGAGATCAACGAGGCCTTCGCGAGCGTCGTGCTCGCCTGGCAGCAGGAGACCGGCGCCGACCCGGCCAGGGTCAACGTCCACGGCGGGGCCATCGCACTCGGGCACCCGCTCGGTGCCAGCGGCACGCGCATCGCGACGACCCTGGTCCACGCCCTGCGGGCCCGCGGCGCCCGCTACGGCCTCCAGGCGATGTGCGAGGCGGGCGGTCTCGCCAACGCGATGATCGTCGAGGCGCTCTGAGCGACGGACGGGCCGGCCCGTCAGACCGTGCCGGCCGGCTCCCGCTCCTGCGCGGGAGCCGGGTCCGGGACCGCGGCCGGCGCCCCGGACGTGGCACGCAGGGCGTGGCGCTTGCGCCAGGCCACCACCGCCGCGCCGAGGCCCGACAGGACGATGAACCCCGCGGAGAAGAGGAAGGCCGGCGATCCCGGCGAACCGGCCTGCGAGCCCGCGATCACGTACGCCGCCGTGTTCGGCACCGTCCCGATCGCCGTCGCCAGGAGGAACGGCACGTACCCCATCCGGGAGACCGCCGCACAGTAGTTGGCCGCCGCGAAGGGGACGCCCGGGAAGAGCCGGATCGCCAGCATCGAGCGGAAACCGTGCCGGCTCAGCTGCCCGTCCGCCGCCGTCAGCCAGCGCCCCCGGACGAACGGCCGCAGCGCGTCCTGCCCCAGGACCCGGCCGAGGGCGAAGGCGATCCCGGCGCCGAGCACCGTCCCCGCCACCGCCGCCGTCAGACCGGCCACGGAGCCGAACAGCGCCCCCGCGGCCAGATTGAGCACCGGGCGCGGCACGAAAGCCGCCGTGCACACGCCGTACGCGAGGCCGAAGAGCAGGACCGCGCCCGCGCCGTTCGTCTGCGGCGGCCAGCCCGAGGACAGCAGCCGCTGGGGTTCGTACAGCAGCACGAGACCCGCCGCGGAGAGCAGCAGCAGAGCGAGGAGCGAGAGCCGCGAACGGGGTGCGAGCAGGGCCTGGGAACAGCGGACTGCGAGGGAGCCCGGCGGCCGGGGCACGGGAGCGAGCATTCGGGGAGAGTAGCGGACGCGTCCGTATGATCGCCGTAATGTGCGTCATGTCCGCCGGGCAGCGCCCCGGGAGTCGTACGGGCCGCACACGGGACCCGCCCGGGTGCGGCCGCGCGGACCGCACCCGGACCGCGCCGTGACCGAGAGGCCCCATGACCGAGACCGCGCCGACCGGCGACATCCCCGGCAGCGTCCTCGCCGACACCGTCCTGGAGCGGCTCACGACCCTCTACCCGGCCGCGGGGAACCCCTTCCGGGCCCAGGAGATGGTCGCGTACATGAAGGGCGTCGCCCCCTTCCTCGGCGTCCGGACCCCCGAGCGCCGCGCCCTGTCCCGCACGGTGCTCGACGGCACCCCCCGCCCCGACGAGGACGACTGCGCCGCGATCGCCCTGCGCTGCTTCGCCCTGCCGGAGCGCGAGTACCACTACTTCGCCGTCGACTACCTCCGCCGCCACGTGAAGCGCTGCTCCTCCGGCTTCCTGCCCGTCGCCCGCCGGCTCGTCACCACCGTCTCGTGGTGGGACACCGTCGACCACCTCGCCGCCCATGTCGTCGGCGGCCTCGTCGCCGCCGACCCGGCCCTCGGGGCCCGGATGGACGAGTGGATCGAGGACGAGGACCTGTGGGTGGCCCGCACGGCGATCCTCCACCAGCTCCGCTTCAAGGACGCGACCGACGCCGACCGGCTCTTCGCCCACTGCCTCCGCCGTGCCGCCGACACCGACTTCTTCCTCCGCAAGGCGATCGGCTGGAGCCTGCGCGAGTACGGCAGGACCAACCCCGGCGAGGTCCGCGCCTTCGTCACCGCGAACACCTCCCGTCTCTCGCCGCTGTCCGTACGCGAGGCCCTGAAGCACCTCTGATCCCCCGGCCCCATCGAGGCCCAACTGCCGGGACACACTGGGCACATGACACGGAACGAGAAGCGGACGGCTCTGGTGCTCGGCGCGGGCGGACTCGTCGGGGCGGCTTGGGAGATCGGGATCCTGCGGGGGCTCGCCGACGCGGGGACGGATCTGGCGGATGCCGGTCTCGTCGTCGGCAGCTCTGCGGGCGCGGTGGTCGGCGCGCAGCTCGCCGCCGGCGCGCCGGGTCTCGAAGAGCTGTACGAGCGGCAGCTGAGCGGGGCGGCGCCCGAGCCCGCCGCCCGCCTCGGGCTGCCCCTCGTGCTGCGGTATGCCGTCGCCGTCCTCACCGCCCGTACCCCCGAGGCGTACGGGCGCAGGATCGGCGCGCTCGCCCTCGGAGCCCGTACCGTCGGCGAGGCGGAGCGCCGGGAGACCGTGGCCAGGCGGCTCGGACAGGTCCTCGACTGGCCCGCGCGGCGGCTGCTGGTGACCGCCGTCGACGCCGTGAGCGGCGAACTCGTCGCGTACGGCGCCGACAGCGGGGTTCCCCTGACCGACGCCGTCACGGCGAGCTGTGCGATCCCCGGGCTCTGGCCGCCCGCCACCATCGACGGCCGCCGATGGATCGACGGCGGCATCCACTCCACGGCCAACGCCCATCTCGCCGCCGGGTACGACCGGGTCGTCGTCATCGCCCCCACCCCCCAGGGCAACAAGGTCGTGCTCTCCCCGGCCCGGCAGGGTGCCGCTCTCGCCGCCGCCGGCGCGCGCGTCGAGGTGATCACCCCCGACGCCGCGTCCCGCAAGGCCTTCGGCCGCAACCCGCTCGACCCGGCCCTGCGTGCCGCGGCGGCCCGCGCCGGGCGCGCCCAGGCCGCCCGGCACGCCGTGGCGGTCGCCGAGGTGTGGTCGGCCTGACGCCCCCGCCTGGGTCCGGCCGTCCGGACCCGACCCGTCCGTGGTCGACGTCTCCCACCCCGGCACAATGAGAGCGTGAACGAGCACATCCCCGTCATCCGCGAGGTCGACCAGGGCACCGCGCGCCTCATGCCCGACGTGGACCGGGAGCGGGCCTGGCTCCTGACGGTCGACGGCGCGCCCCAGTCGTACGTCGACCTCGACGATCCGGCGTACCTGGAGTTCGAGTACGCGCGCAGACTCGCCCATGTCGTCGACGGCGCCGCAGGCGAGGGCGAACCGCTGGACGTCCTGCACCTGGGCGGCGGGGCGCTCTCCCTTCCCCGGTACGTCTCCGTCACCCGGCCCGGCTCGCGCCAGGACGTCGTGGAGGCGGACCGGGAGCTGCTCGCCCTCGTCGCCGAGCACCTGCCGCTGCCCGAGGGCTCGGGAGTCGCCGTGCACGGCGCCGACGCCCGGCGCTGGCTGGAGACGGCGCCGGACGCCTCGTCCGACCTGATCGTCGGCGACGTCTTCGGCGGCTCGCGGGTGCCCGCGCACCTCACCTCGATCGAGTACGCCCGGGAGGTCCGGCGCGTCCTGCGGCCCGGCGGGCTCTACGCGGCCAACCTGGCCGACGGCGCGCCCTTCGCCTTCCTCCGCTCCCAGCTCGCGACCTTCGCCGCCGTCTTCTCCGAGCTCGCCCTCGTCGCCGAGCCGGCCGTGCTGCGCGGCCGGCGCTTCGGGAACGCGGTCCTGGTCGCCTCCGCCCGGGAGATCGACCTCGCCCACCTCGCCCGGCGGGCCGCCGCGGACGCCTTCCCCGCGCGCGTGGAACACGGAGCGACGCTCGACCGGTTCACCGGGGACGCGGAACCGGTCCTGGACGCCGGGGCCGTACCGTCACCCGTTCCGCCCGAGGGCGCCTTCGGTATCGGCTGAGAGGGCGGGAGCCGGAGCCGGCATCGCCTCCGGCGCCGACGCCTTATCCGGCGCCGTGCCCGCGACCTCCTTGGAGTGCGGACGACGGGTCAGGTTCCGTACGTCGGGCACCAGCAGGACCAGTGCCGTGACGAACACCATCAGAGCCGCCGCGCCCCACAGGGCCTCGCTCCGGCCGAACGCGCTCTCGGCCGGGCCCGCGAGCGCCGTGGACAGCGGCAGCAGGGCGGTCGAGCCGAACCAGTCGTAGGCGGACACCCGGGAGAGCTTCTCCTCCGGGATCTCCTGGTGCAGGGCCGTCATCCACGAGACGCCGAAGACCTCGATCGCCATGCCGCTGATGAACATGGCGGCCGTGAGCCCCACCACGTCCAGCGGTACGGCGAGTGCCGCCGAGGGCAGCGCTATCGGGAAGACGCAGAGCGTGCCGACGAACAGCAGCCTGCGCGGCTTCCACCGCGTCATCAGGACGGCGCCGGCGACCGTTCCCACCCCGTACGCGGCGAGCGCGATGCCCCAGGGGCGGGCGCCGCCCAGCTCGTCCCGGGCGACGAGAGGTCCGAAGACCGCCTCGACAGCCCCGATCAGGCCCACGACCACCGAGAACTGGGCGACGATCGACCACAGCCACGGCCGGCCGACGAACTCCTGCCAGCCCTCGCGCAGATCGGCGAGGAGACCGCCGCTCGGGGCCCGCTCGGGGGTGCCGCTCACATCGAGGAAGGCCCGCAGCCCGCCCGCGACGGCGAAGGCGAGGGCGTCGATCGCGAGGACCCAGCCGGGCCCGACGAAGGCGACGAGCGCGCCGCCCAGCGCGGCGCCGCCGATTCCGGCGCCGTGCATCGCCATCCGGTAGACGGCGAACGCCCGGCCGGCCTGCTCGCCGGTGACGCTGGTCAGGAGCATGCCCTCGGCGGCCGGGTTGAAGAAGGCCTGCCCGGCGCCGCACAGGGCGGTGAGCAGCATCATCTGCCAGATCTGCGCGTCGCCCGAGAGGACGAGGACGGCGAAGACGGCCTGCGAGACGCAGTTGAGGGCGTTGGCCGCGACCATCACCCGGTGGCGCGGTATCCGGTCGGCCACCGCCCCGCCGATGAGCAGGAAGAGGACGAGCGGCAGGAAGCGGGCCATCGCGACGAGTCCCACGTCGCCCGCGCTGCCCCCGCTCTCGAAGACCGCCCACGTGGTGGCGATCAGCGCGCCGTGCGCGCCGAGGTTGGTCACCACCGTCGCGGCCGTGAGCAGGACGTAGTTGCGGCCCGCCCACTCGGGCCGCCGGGAGGCGAAGGGGGTACGGCGGGGGGAGGCGGCGGGTTTGTTCACCCCGGGACTATCCCTGTCGCCTCCCCCTCCTGCCAAACCGATATCCGGACGGTGGGGAACGCCGTACGGGGGTTCCCACCGTCAGGTCAGGACGCGGACGTGAGCCTGACCGTGGAGAGGATCTTCTTCATGGTGGCGTCCGGCAGCTCGTCCTTGACGCCGTCGGCGCCGTAGAGCACCCACGACGTGAAGTCGCCCTTGGCGTTCTTGAAGGTGAACGCGATCGACTTGCCGTCCGACTCGCACTTGTTGCGCTTCTTCACGCCCGGCGCCGTGGCCGTCGCCATGCTGCCGGTGAGCCCGGACGCCGTCGTGTACGGCACGGGCTTGCTGATCTTGATGGTGTCCTTGGGCATGTGCTGCGCGTAGCCGCCCCACACCCAGGAACCGGCCTCGCCGCGCGCGGCCTCGGACGTGCTCTTGGCGCCCTGGCCGCCCTTGGTGCCCGCGGTGCTCAGGGACCAGTTCGAATCGGTGCCGTTCTTGTCGGTGTCGTAGCTGCACCACTTGCTCTTCAGGACGCTGGGGCTCGACATCGTCATGAGCGGCATGCCGTCGTTCTTCTTCTCGTCCTCGAAGGCGGTGATCATCCCCGGCTTCAGCACCTCCCACTCGGGCGGTACGTCGAACAAGGTGCCGTACTTGGGATTGTGGACGACCTTCCAGCCGGGGATCGTCGGCTGCTGGGCCGCGCCGTCCCGCGGGTTGTCGAGCGGCGGCGCGGAGGGCTCGCCGGCCTCGGACGGTGCCGCGGAGGGCGGCGCCGAGACGGAGGGCTTCTTGTCGTCGGCGACCGGCTTCTTGTCGTCGTCCTCGGAGAGCACCAGGAAACCGGTGACGCCCGCCGCGACGACCACGGCGGTCGCGGCGACGATCGCGATGAGGGTCGTTCTTTTCTTGCCGCCGCCCGGGCCGGGCGCCCCGGGCTGCCCCGGACCCATTCCCTGGCCCGGGACCGCGTACTGCGGCACGGTCGGCTGCTGGTACGGATTCGGCTGCTGGTACCCCGGCTGCTGGGGGTAGCCCTGCTGGCCGTACCCCTGCTGCGGGTAGCCCGGCTGAGCGGGCTGCTGCGGATACCCGGGCTGCGTCGGCGGCTGCTGGTAACCGGGCTGGGCCGGCGGCTGCTGGTACGGGTTCGGCTGCTGGTACCCCGACTGCTGGTAGGGGTTCTGACTCTGGTCCTGCGGGTTCTGCTCGCCCCCGGGCGGCTGCTGTCCTGGCCACATGGCCAGTAACGATAGAGGTGCGGCGGCGGCGGGGCCACGAGAGGGATGGCCAAGGGTGCTACCCGCGGGTAACATAACGGCCATGAGCGCAGACCAGATGACCGTCGGCGAGATGCTCGCCGCCACGGTCCCCATGGCCGGAACCCTCAACCTGGAGTTCCTGGAGACCACCGCCGAGCGCGCCGTCGTGCGCCTGCCGGACCAGCCCGCCTACCACAACCACGTCGGCGGCCCGCACGCCGGAGCGATGTTCACCCTGGCCGAGTCCGCCAGCGGCGCCATCGTGCTCGCCGCCTTCGGCGACCAGCTGACCCGCGCCGTGCCGCTCGCCGTCAGCGCCGAGATCGGCTACAAGAAGCTGGCCATGGGCGTCGTCACCGCCACCGCGACCCTGGGCCGCCCCGTGGCCGAGGTCGTCGCCGAACTCGACGCCGGACAGCGGCCGGAGTTCCCGGTGCGGATCGACATCACCCGCGAGGACGGCGCCGTGACCGGCGAGATGACCGTCCTCTGGACGCTGCGCCCCCACAACCCGGCGAAGTGAGCGGAGCGGCGGGGGCGGGGTCCCTCGCCGTCGGCCGGGCGACCCCCGCAGGCGGGGGTCGCCGCGGTCCTCAACGAACCGCGGTGAGCGGGGTCTTCACTTCGCCGCCGCGGAGTCGAGCAGGCGAAGGGCGTCCGCGGCCGCCGGGGACAGCATGGAGTCCTGGAGGTCCGTCAGCGGGACCCAGGCCGCCGCGTCGGTCGAACCGTCGACCTCGACCACGGCCGGCGCCCCGGCCTTGAGGCCGACCGCGTAGAAGAGCGCGGTGAGGTGCCAGTCCACGCCGCCCCGTTGGACGGCGTAGGTCCGCGCGTCGAGCAGCCGGGCGTCGGTGAGTTCGAGTCCCGTCTCCTCCCGGAGCTCGCGGGCCAGGGCCTCCACGGGCTGCTCGCCCGGGTCTATCCCTCCGCCCGGCAGGTGCCACAACCCCGGAGTGAAGACCGGCGACGCCTCCGACAGGCGGGCCAGGAGCAGCCGGTCGTCCTCCACCGCGACGGCGTACGCGGACACTCGAAGCTGCGCGCGATCATCCATGGTCTTGCCCCTCCCGTATGAACAGACCGAGGCGAGCACTCTAGCTACACCAAGATCGACTTCCGCCGCAGGCGCCCGGGGGGCCCTTCGGGTGCCCGGACGGTCGTGTTCCGGGCCGCCGACGGGGAATCGGACATCCCGTCACGCATAGTGCGGTCAGGGCACGGACGCATCCGGGCCGGGCCCGCACCCCGTGCCGAGGAGCCGCCGCGTGTCCGACGAACCGTCACCCGCCCCCGCCGCCCCGGCGGAACCCGCAGCCGCGCTTCCCCTTCCGGCGCGTCGGCGCGGCCCGCGGTTCTCCCGGCGGGCGCTGCTCCTCGCGCTCACCGGCGGCGCCGCCCTCGCGGTCGCCGCCTCACCCGCGACGGCCGGCACGCGGCCCCCGCGGACCGCCCCGCCCGCCGGCCGGGTCGACGACCTCCTCGCCCGGCTCACCCTCGACGAGAAGGTCTCCCTCCTTCACGGCGCCGCCGACCCCGCGAGCCTCGGCCAGGCCGGCCACGTCCCCGGAGTGCCCCGGCTGGGCATCCCGCCGCTCCGCCTCGCCGACGGCCCCGCCGGCATCCGCGTCCGCCGCACCGCGACCGCCCTCCCCGCGCCCGTCATGCTCGCCGCCGCCTTCGACCCCGGCCTCGCCCGCGCCTACGGCCGGGTCATCGGCCGCGAGGGCCGCGCCCTCGGCCAGGACGTCCTGCTCGCCCCCATGGCCAACCTCATCCGCACCCCGTACGCGGGACGGAACTTCGAGACCTTCTCCGAGGACCCGCTCCTCACCGCCGACCTCGTCTCCGAGGAGATCCGCGGCATCCAGGCCGAAGGCCTCGTCGCCACCGTCAAGCACCTCGCCCTCAACAACCAGGAGCGCGACCGCACCACCGTCGACGTCCGTGCCGACGAACAGACCCTGTACGAGACCGAGCTGCGCGCCTTCGAAGCCGCCGTGGCCGCCGGCGCGGGCGCCGTCATGGCCGCGTACAACAAGGTCGACGGCGTCCACGCCACCGAGAACGCGACCCTGCTCACCGGGATCCTGCGCGACCGCTGGGGGTTCGACGGCTGGGTCATGAGCGACTGGGGCGCCGTCCACTCCACCGGCCCCGCCCTCACCGCCGGACTCGACATGGAGATGCCCGGCGGCTCCCGCTACGGCGCCGCCCTGCGCGAGGCCGTCCGCGCGGGCCGGATCGAAGAGGCCGCCGTCGACCGCGCCGTACGCCGCATCCTCTCCGTACGCGAGCGCTTCGGGCTCCTGGAGGACACTCCGGTGCGCCCCGCCAGGGACGCCGCCTCCGGGGCCCGGCTCGCCCTCCGGGTCGCCGTCGCCGGGGCGACCCTCCTGCGCAACGAGCGCGGGGCCCTGCCCCTCACCGACCGGGCCGCCCGCTCCCTCGCCGTCGTCGGGCCCACGGCCTCCGTGCCCTTCGTCAGCGGCGGGGGCAGCGCCCATGTCGTCCCCGACGCGGCGCCCAGCCCCCTGGACGCGATCCGCGCCAGGGCGGGGGAGGACGCCTCCGTCGCCTACGCCGTGGGGGAGGACCTCTTCGGGCGGCCGCTGCCGCCGCTGACACCGTCCGTCGACCTGGAGGGCGTCGACGTCGCCGCCGGTGCCACCTGGACCCGTACGGCCACGCTCACCGCCACCGACCCCGACGAGTGGACCTTCCTCGTCCACTACAGCGGCCCCCGGCCCACCGTCACCCTCGACGGCACCGAGCTCTTCCCCGTCCGACAGGGCATCGCCGAGTACTTCGTCGGCGGCCTCCTCGGCCGCGCGCCCGACGGACTCCACGTCCGGCGCGCCACCCGGCGCCTCACCGCCGGAGCGCACGAGCTGACCGTCACCGCCCGCGGCGGCCCCGCCGGACAGACCTTCCGGCTCCGCGCCGTCACCGGGGCCACCCGGGCCGCCGACCTGGCCGATGCCGTCCGGGCCGCGCGCGCCGCGCACAGCGTCGTGCTCTTCGCCTACGAGGACGCCACCGAGGGCCAGGACCGCGCGACCCTCGCCCTCCCCGGCCACCAGGAGGCCCTGATCGAGGCCGTGACCGCGGCCAACGCCCGGACGACCGTCGTCCTCAACACCTCGTCGGCCGTCACCATGCCGTGGCGGGAGCGGACCGCCGCCGTCCTCCAGATGTACTACCCGGGGCAGGAGGGCGCGGCCGCCACCACGGCCGTCCTCTTCGGCGACGCCGACCCCGGTGGGCGCCTCACCCAGACCTTCCCGGCGGCCGAGGACCGCCACCCCACGGCCGGGGACCCGCGCCGCTACCCGGGCGAGGGCGGAGTGGAGGAGTACGGGGAAGGCGTGCACGTCGGCCACCGCTGGTACGAGGCCGAAGGCGTCACCCCGCTCTACCCCTTCGGGCACGGCCTCTCGTACACGACCTTCCGGTACGAGGACCTGACCGTCGCCCCCGGCGCCCCGGAGGGGCTGGACGTCACCTTCAGCGTCCGCAACACCGGCCGCCGGGACGGCGTCGAGGTCGCCCAGGTCTACCTCGGTCCCTCCCCGGACCTCACCGCCCTCGGCATCGACCAGCCGCGCTCCGCCCTCGCCGGCTACCGCCGTCTGGAGCTCGCGGCCGGCGAGCGGCGGCGGGTGACCGTCCACGTCACCGCCCGCAGTCTGTCCTCCTGGGACACCGCACGGCACGGCTGGCTCCTCGGCACGGGCCGCCGGACCGTCCGCGTCGGCTCCTCCTCGGCCGACCCCGGCCTCACCCTCGGCGTCGAGGTCCGCCCCTCCTGACCGGGTAGGCTGCCCCGGCGTGCCCGACGCGGTGCACGCCGGGCGGCCGACACGGGAGGAACCGCGTTGCACGTGCAGGAATGGCTGGAGACGATCCCGGCGGTCGCGATCTACGCGCTGGTGGGCGTGGTGATCGGGCTCGAGAGCCTGGGCATCCCGCTGCCCGGCGAGATCGTGCTCGTGAGCTCGGCGCTGCTCGCCTCGCAGCACGGTGACATCAACCCGTGGGTGCTCGGAGCCTGCGCCACCGCCGGCGCGATCATCGGCGACTCGATCGGCTACGCCATCGGCCGCAAGGGCGGCAGGCCGCTGCTCGCCTGGCTGGGGAAGAAGTTCCCGAAGCACTTCAGCGAGGCGAACATCGCCCTCGCCGAGCGCTCCTTCGAGAAGTGGGGCATGTGGGCGGTCTTCTTCGGCCGCTTCATCGCCCTGCTGCGCATCTTCGCCGGGCCCCTCGCGGGCGTCCTGCACATGCCGTACTGGAAGTTCCTCGTCGCCAACGTCTTCGGCGGCATCCTCTGGGCCGGCGGCACCACGGCCGTCGTCTACTCGGTCGGCATCGTCGCCGAGGCCTGGCTCAAGCGCTTCTCCTGGCTGGGACTCGTCCTCGCCGTGGTGATCGGCGTCGCCTCGATGCTGATCATCAAGAACCGTGCCAAGAAGGCGGCGGCGGAGCGGCCCCAGGCCGCGGAGCCGGAGCCGGTCGCCGTCGGGGACTGATCCGGACGGAAGACGGGCGGGAAGACGGCCCGGAAGACGGCCGGGACAACGGCCGGGAAGACGGACAGGAGGGCGGCACCCGCAGGGGGTGCCGCCCTCCTTCGCCTTCGGACCGTGACCGTACGGCTCAGTCCGCGAAGGCCTCCGCGTGGCTCTTGGCGAGGTGCAGGTACACCTCGGCGTTCAGCTTGATGCCCGCCTGCTCCTCCTCGGTGAGCGGGCGGCGGACCTTCGCCGGGACGCCGGCGACCAGCGAACCCGGCGGCACCTGCATGCCCTGCGGAACGAGGGCCTGGGCGGCCACGAGCGAACCCGCACCGATCCGGGCCCCGTTGAGGACCGTCGCGCCCATGCCGACGAGCACGTCGTCCTCGATCACGCAGCCGTGCACGGTCGCGTTGTGGCCGACGGTCACCCGCGCCCCGATGGAGACGGGGAAACCGGGGTCGACGTGGACCGTGGAGTTGTCCTGGACGTTGGAGTCCTCGCCGATCGCGATGGGACCGCAGTCCGCCCGCAGCACGGTGTGGTACCAGATGTTGGCGCGGGCGCCGAGGGTCACCTCGCCCAGCACCACCGAGGTCGGGGCCGTGAACGCGGTCGGGTCGATCTGCGGCTCCTTACCGCCCACACCCTTGATCAACGCCTCTGACATGGTTCGCTCCTGATCGTTCAGCTTTCGTGTCACGCCCGGGGGTGGCCCCCGGGCGCACCCTATGCGGTGCCCATGACCGACATCACAGCGCACCGCGGTGATCAGGCACGACGGCGCCGACTACCGTGGCCGGGTGCCCAGGAACAGAAACACGTTCTCATCCCTCGCCGCCTGGCGGCGCAGGGCCGTCGCCGCTGCCGTGCAGGGTGCCTGGCGCTGGGCGCAGCAGGCCGGCTCCGTCACCGCCGAGCACCCGGGGAAGCTGCGCTTCCGCCGCCTCGGCGCGGGGACCCGGCTCGCGTTCCCGCAGGGCACGGTCTTCGGCGAGCCGTGGATCGAGATCGGCGAGTGCTGCATCATCGCCGAACAGGTCACCCTCACGGCGGGGATGCTGCCGGGCCTCGACCTCGGCACGGAGACGGTCCTGACCCTCGGCGACGGGGTGGTCCTCGGGCGCGGCAGCCACGTCATCGCCGACACGACCGTCACCATCGGCTCGGACACCTACTGCGGCCCGTACGTCTACATCACCTCGACCAACCACAGCTACGACGACCCCGACGAGCCCATCGGCCGCCAGTGGCCCCGCTCGGAGCCGGTCTCCATCGGGCCCGGCTGCTGGCTCGGGACCGGAGCGGTGATCCTGCCCGGCGCGCGCATCGGCCGGAACGTGGTCGTCGCCGCGGGCGCGGTCGTACGCGGCGAGGTGCCGGACCACTCGGTGGTGGCCGGCGCCCCGGCCAGGATCGTCCGCAGCTGGGACCCGGAGAAGGGCTGGCAGCCGCCGCTGCGCACCCCGGCCCCCAAGCCGATCCCGGAGCACGTGACCTCGGAACAGCTCGCCGCGCTCGCGGCCTGGGAGGTCGAACAGGCGGGCACGTCCTCGTAGGCCGTGTCCCGCTCCGTGGGCTGCGTGGGCTGGGTCGTCAGGCCGCTGCGAGGAGGACCGTGCCGCCGAGGGCGAGGGCCGCACCGGCCGCCTGGACCGGGCGGAGACGTTCCTTGAGGACCGCGAACGCGGCCAGGGCCGTGACGACCGGGTAGAGGCTGGCGAGGACCGCCGCGACGACGACCGGTCCCTGCTGGGCGGCGATCGCATACGTCCCGTTGGCCGCGACGTCCGCGAGGCCGACGAAGGCGAGGGCGGGGAGGGCCGCGCGGATGACGGCGGGGCCGCCGTCGGGGAGGGCCCGGCCGCCCCGGCGCACGGAGAGGTACAGGGCGCCGCCGCCCACCAGGACGTTGGTGACGCGCTGGACGAGCAGGGCGAGGAACAGTCCGGTGACGGTGGTGGAGGACTCCGCGATGAGGGCCATCACCGAGCCGAAGCCGAAGGCCGCGAACAGGGTGAGCAGGACCGCCTGGCGCTGCACGGGCGCGCCGCGCAGCTCGGGGCCGCCCGCGAGGGTCACGCCGACGATCGCCACGACGACGCCCGCGAGCTGGAGGAGCCCGGGGCGGTCGCCGAGGATCAGGCCGACCGAGACGGGGACGACGACGCCGAGCGAACCGAGCGGCGAGACCACGCCCATGGGGCCGAGGGCCAGTGCCTTGTAGAAGGCGAGCATGGCCGCCGGGCCGACGACGCCGGCCCCGACCGCGTACCAGAGCTGGGGGCCCGCCTCGGTCCAGGCTCCGGTCGCGAGGACCAGGGTGCCGAGGACGAGGACCGCGAGGGTCTGGGAGACCACGACGACCGTGAGGGCCGGGATCCGGCGGGTGAGCAGTCCGCCGCCGAAGTCGGCGAGGCCCCAGAGCAGCGCGGTGGCCAGGGCGAACAGGGCGGTCATGGATCCTCGCAGTCGCGTGCGGCAGCACGCAGTACAGTGCAGTGAACAGTCGGGTGCAGCCCACCGTAGTTCAGTTCATTGAACTCTGTCATTCAGAATATTGGACGGAATGTGTCGGACCTCGATCAGCTCACGCAGTCGCTCGCCCGGAACCTGAAGCGCTGGCGCAAGGAGCGGGGCTTCACCCTGGACGCGCTCGCCGCCCGGGCCGGGGTCAGCCGGGGCATGATCATCCAGATCGAGCAGGCCAGGACCAACCCCAGCGTCGGCACGACCGTGAAGCTGGCGGACGCGCTCGGTGTCTCCATCACCACGCTCCTCGACTACGAGCAGGGTCCTCAGGTCCGGCTGGTCCCGCCCGACCAGGCCGTCCGCATGTGGTCCACCTCCACCGGCAGCCACACCACCCTCCTGGTCGGCACCGAGGCCCGCGGGCCGCTGGAGCTCTGGTCCTGGACCCTCGTGCCGGGCGAGGGAAGCGACTCCGACCCGCATCCGGACGGCACCACCGAGCTCCTGCACGTCTCCGCCGGAGTCCTCACCCTCGTCGTCGACGGGGTGGAGCACTCCCTGCCGGCCGGGACGTCCGCGGTCTTCGAGGCCAACGTGTCGCACACCTACCGCAACGACGGGGACCAGACGGTCGAGATGACGATGGCCGTCTCCATCCCGCCCGCACGCTGAGACGGACGTCCACGACCCGGAAGCGGGTTGTTAGCGTGACGCGTATGCGCGCACCCGTCGGAGACTTCGCCAACGCCCGCCCCGCCGCCGACTGCCTCGCCGAGCTGACCGGCCCCGTCGCCGCCGCCGTCCGTGCCTGGCACGGCGCCGTACCGGCCGATCGGCTCGTGTACGTGGACACCGACCCGGACGTCGCCGACACCGCCGACTTCGTGGAGCACTACGGGTCCGCGCTGCTCGACGCGTCCGCCAACTGCGTGGTCGTCGCGGGCAAGCGGGGCGAGACGACGACCCTGGCCGCCTGTGTCGTGAAGTCGGCGACCCGGGTCGACGTCAACGGGGCCGTACGCAAGCACCTCGGCGCCCGCAAGGCCTCGTTCGCACCGATGGACACCGCGACCGGCGAGACCGGCATGGAGTACGGCGGCATCACCCCCGTCGGACTCCCGGCCGACTGGGCCCTCCTCGTCGACGCCGCCGTCGTGGACACCGAGTGGGTCCTCGTCGGCAGCGGCCGCCGGCGCGGCAAGCTGATCATGCCGGGGAAGGCCTTCGCCCAACTCCCCGGCGCGGTCGTCCTGGAGGGCCTCGGCGTCCCGGTCGCCTGAGGCGGCCCGGGCGGCCGGTGTGGCCCTTGCGGTCCGTGTGGCTCCCAGGCCCCCAGAGTCCTCGCGGCCCCGTCAGCCGAGGCGGGGGATCTCGATGGCCGGGCAGCGGTCCATGACCATGTCGAGCCCCGCCTCGCGGGTCCGGGCGAAGGCGGCCTCGTCGATCACGTCCAGCTGGAACCAGACCGCCTTGGCGCCGATCGCCACCGCCTCGTCGGCGACCGCGCCGGCCAGCTCACTGTTCACGAACACGTCCACGACGTCGACCGGGAACGGGATCTCGGCCAGCGAGGCGTAGCCCTTCTCGCCGTGGACCGTCTCGGCCTTCGGGTGTACGGGGACTATCCGCTTGCCGTAACGCTGGAGGACGGCCGCGACTCCGTAGGCGGCCCGTCGCTGGTTCGACGACAGGCCGACGACCGCCCAGGTGTCGCCGCTCTGGGTGAGGATCTGGCGGATGGTCTCCGGTGTGCCGTGCACGCGCTGCCTCCTGAGGGCCGTGGATCGACGGCGCCGCCCTGGCGCCGTCGACGTCTTCAACAGACACGGTCGCGGTGGGATTCCCGCTCGCCAACATGACTGTTCTGTAAGGCTGTTGGCGTCAAATCGCCTTGACTGCGTCGCTCTCTCCGATGTCAGGTCGTGTCGGACGGGTGACCGACGAGGACGGGAGTGCGCAGACGATGGCCGAAGTGACGGTGCAGGTGCCGACGGGACGGCCCGGCGACGAGCCGGTCCTGGTCCGGATCAGGGAGACCGAGGACGCGGAGGCGGTCACCCGGGTCGGCCGCGGTGCGCGGGCCGCCGTCCAGGCCTCGCGCACGCTCGACCAGATGCTCGACGCGGTGCGGCCCGTCGCGGAGAGCTTCGTGTCCCGCTTCGCCCGGATGGAGAACCCCCCGGACGAGATCGGCCTGGAGTTCGGCATCTCCCTCACCGCGGGCGCCGACGTCGTCATCGCGACGACGGGGACCGAGGCGAACTTCACGGTCACCCTGAACTGGTCGGACATCTCCCGCCGGGCCGGCTGAGCGGGAGCGGACGAGCCATGACCGAGCGGCCCCCCTCCCACGACGAGATCGCCGAGGAGGCGCTCGCCGCCGCCACGGTGCGGATCACCGGCCCGGCGGGCGTCGCCGGAGTCGGCGTCCTGATCGCTCCGCGGCTGGTCCTGACCTGCGCCCATGTCGTCACCGACGCGGCCGGACTGCCACGCGGACACGCCGAGCCACCACGGACCCCGTTGGACGTCCGGCTGCTCCAGGCCCACAGCGACGCGGAGTCCGTCACGGCACTGACCCGGGACTGGGTGCCCGAGCACCCGGACGGCCGGGGCGATCTCGCGGTCCTCCGCCTCGGAGGCGCCCTGCCCGGCGGGCGTCCCGTCGTCATGGCCGACCCGCCCTCGACGATGGCGCACCGGGCCCTCGTCCTCGGGCTGCCCGACAGCGTCGCCGAGGGCGGCTGGCACACCGCCACGCTCCACGGACGGACCGGCGTCGGCTGGCTGCAGATGTCCCCGGACGGCGCCTCGGACCCGATCCGCCCGGGCTTCAGCGGCGCGGCCGTGTGGGACAAGACGACAGGGGCCGTGGTGGGCGTCGTCACGGCGACCGCCTCCCGGATCGGCGGCCAGAGCTTCTGCATCCCGACGCGCACCATCACCGCGCAGCTCCCGGAACTCGCCGGACTGCTCGCCCCACGCTCCCCGTTCCCCGGCCTGCACGCCTTCACCGAGGACGACACCCGGGACTTCTTCGGCCGGGACGCCGACATCGCCGCGGTCCTCGGCCTCCTGGCGGCCGGCGGACCGAGCGGTTGTGTCACGCTGACCGGACCCTCGGGGTCCGGCAAGTCCTCCGTCCTCATGGCCGGCGTCGTACCGCGCCTCAGGGAACAGGGCGTCGAGGTCGTCCTGGTGCGCGCCGTCTCCGGACGACGGCTCGCCCTGCCGTCGGCCCCGAAGCCGGACGCCGGACACCGGCGCGTGGTCGTGGCCGTCGATCAGGCCGAAGCCCTGCTCACCCTGCCGGACGGCGAGCTGCGCGACACCGTCGGCGAGCTCCTGGAAGCCGCGGCGCGCCCCGGTACCGAGGTGCTCACGGTCGTCCGCTCCGACTTCCAGGACGCGATGCTCAGCCACCCCGAACTGGGCCGGCTCGTCGGCGGCGCGCCCGCGCACCAGCTGGGGCCGATGGCCGCGCGGCAGCTCTCCGACGCCGTCGTACGACCGCTGGAAGGGATACCAGGCGTCGAGTACGCCGCCGGCCTCGCGGCCCGGATCGTCGAGGACACCGTCGGGCGGCCCGGGGCGCTGCCCCTGCTCGGGTTCCTCCTGGAGACCCTCTGGGAGCAGCGCCGCGGCGGACGCCTCCGGTTCGACGTCTACGAGCGGCTCGGCGGCGTCGGCAGCGCCCTCGGCGAGCGGGCGGACATGGCCTGGGACGACATACAGGGCGGGTCTCACTCGCCGGCCGCGCGAAGCCTGCTGCGCGCACTGGTGCGGATCCCGCCGGGAACGCGCACCGCGCTGCGGGCGCGGCTGCTCCGGCGCGACGCGGGGGAGGAACGGTGGGCCGTGGCCCGCGCGCTGGCCGGCTCCCGCATCCTCGTGCTCGGCGTGGACGAGGAAGGGCGCGAGACGGTGGAGCTCGCGCACGAGGCGCTCATCGCACACTGGCGCCCCCTCACCGAGCTGCTCACCGAGGACCGTGCCTTCCTGGAATGGCTGGGCACCCTGCGCTACGACGGGCAGCGCTGGCGGCGCGAGGGCCGGCCCGACGGCCACCTCCTGGAGGATCCCGCCCTGGCCCTCGCCGAGGAACGGCTCGCCGAGCGGGGGCACGAACTCACCGAGGACGACCGCGAGTTCATCCGGCGCAGCGGCGAACTGCGCGATCGCAGAGGCCTGGAGGCCGCCCGGAGTGCCACCCGCGCCCGACGGGTGAGGCAGCTCACCGCGATCGTCGCCGTCGTCTCCTCCCTGGCCCTGGTCGTGGGGGCGTTCCTCTACCGGGGCATGGTCGCGGAGCAGCGGCGGCTCACCTCCGACCGGCTGGCCCAGCAGGCGGCCTCGCTCGACGGAGTGTCCCTCACCGCGTCGTCGCTCTTCGCCGTCGGAGCCTTCCGCGCCGCGGACCGGCAGCCGGCCCGCTCGACGCTGATCGCCCAGGATCTGCGGATGAGAGACGTCGACCGAGTCGTCATGGAGGGCAGCTCCGACGTCCGGGCCCTCTCCTTCACCGGTTCCGGTGAGCAGTTGTACGCCCTTGTGGACGGTGGTGACGTCATCCAGCTCGACCTGCGCACGGCGGACGTCGAACGGCCCGAGCCGTGGGCCCGGACTCGTACCGGTGACAACGCGCGGTTCGCCGTCTCACCGAACGGCCGTGTCATGGCGAGGTCGAGCGGATGGGGCGTCATGTCCCTCGGTGTCCACGCGTCCGAGGAGGCGGCCTTCGACCACGGGGCGAAGGTGCGGTCCGTCCCGCTGCGCGGGGCCGTGGCCGCGAAGAAGAACCCGCGCCCAGCGAGAGACCTCCGCTTCGACGGCTCCGGGGACCGGGTCCTCGCCGCGATCCGTCAGGAAGGGGTGCTCGTGTGGCGCACCGCCGACGGTGGCCGCGTCGGCCGGACGCTGACCCCGCCGAAGGGCTGGGACGCGGTCGAGGCGTGGTTCGGGGCGGACGACACGGTCGTGAGCCGGATCGTGCCCGCCGGTGCGGCCCCGGACGACGCGCCCGGCCGCCTGCTGGCCTGGGACCTCGCGACGGGAGCGCCGAAGCGGCCCTGGGGCGAGCGGGCGGCGGCCTCCGCGACCGTCAGCGGCGACGGCCGCACCCTCGTGACCTGCACCGCGCAGGGCACCCTCGAAGTCTGGCGGCTCGGCCGCGAGCCGCGGCGCGCGCACACGTACACCACCACGACGGTGGAGGTCTGCCCGCTCCACGTGCCCCGGCTCGACGCCACGGGGCGCTACCTCGTCAACCCGGTGGGCCGCATGGGCGGCGACCTCGGCCGGATGCGCTTCCTCGTCATCGACCTGGAGAAGGGCCGGCCCGGCACGTTCGACGCGCCGTCCCCCGCACCCGAGGACGCCTCCGTCACGGGCCGGAACGGCTTTCCGGCGGTGGCCCTCACCGGCCCGCCGGACGATCTGCGGGCCGCCGTCGCGGTCGGCGGAAGCATCGTCACCGTGCGGGTCCGTCCTCCGGATTCCTTCGACACCAACGTCCTCCTCAGCGGCTTCCGCACCGCCGACGGGGAACACCGGCGCCTCGCGGTCGTCGACGCCACGGGCGGGGTGCTCCAGCTGTGGGACCTGAAGACCCGTGCGCTGATGGGCTTCGCCCGGTCGCCGAAACCGCTGGCCCGCTCGTACACCTCCTTCAGTCCCGACGGCTCCAACGTCCTGACCGTCACCGAGGACCGGCGGAGCATGCTCGTCTGGCGGCTGACCGAAGGTGCGTCAGGACCCGGCACCACGCACACCCTCAGGATGGAACACGAGCTGGAGCTGCCGGCCCCGCCCGATCTCACCGCCAAGGGACCCGATCCGCTGACCGGGCTCACCCCGTCGTGGATCGGCGCCTCCTTCGCCGACGACCGGCACGCCGTGATCTCGGGCCTCTCCTACATGTCGCGCTGGAACCTCGACACGGGGAAGCAGGACGGCAGGCCCTACCGGCCCTCGGAACAGGAGAAGTGGGCACTCGCCGGCGCGGCGGCCGGCACCTGGGGCGCCGCCGTGCCCGGCACGCGCAAGGCGGTCGTGCGGACCGTCGGCGAGGTCGGCGGCTGGGACTTCGGCACGGGCGAGTACACCCGGTGGATCGCGCGGGGGGACCACGGCGAATCCGTCCGCGGTGTGCTCGTCTCCCCTGACGGGAAACGACTCGCGGTCCACTACGCGGGCGGATCCGTCCGGATCTGGGACATCGAGCGCAAGGAATGGGAGGGTACGCTCACCGACGACGGCGTGTACGCGCTCGGCCGCTTCCTCGACGAGAGGGGCGACACCCTGCACACGGTGACCCGCGCCGGTGAGCAAGTGGTCTGGGACACCCGGGACAAGACCATGCGGTACCGCTACTGGGTGCGCTTCGACACGACGCTGTCGCCGAACTCGACAGGCGAGCGGATCACCGCGGTCGAGGGGTCCCGCCCCTACACCGTGCCTCTCGACGCCGAGGCGTCGATCGAGCGGCTCTGCGCGCTCGCCCAGCGCGGACCGACGGCGGCGGAGAGGGACCGGGCCGGGGACAGCGACGAGTTCGCCGAGGCGTGCGGGTAGGGGGACGGGGAAGGGGCCTGACGGCCCGTTTCCCTCCCCGCCCTCCATCGCGTACCCGTCAGCTTCCCCAGGCGAGCCGCTCCTCCTCGCGCGGTGCCTCGACCAGGGTCGGACCGCCCGGACCGAAGGTCATCACCGGGCGCGCCGCGTCCCACGGACGCCAGCCCGGATCGCCGGTCGCGGCGAAGGCCACCCAGGCGGCGTGCATGGCCGTGGCCAGGTCGCGGGGCGCGTCCGGGCCCGTCAGCATCTGTGTCTCCGGCGCGTCGAGCGTGTCGAAGACGAAGCCGAGTTCGAGCGCGTGGCAGGCGCGGAGGTCGAGCACGGGCGAGGGCCAGCCGAACTCGTACAGATACGTCGCCGCGGCCTTTCCGGAGGCCACCCGGAAGTCCGCCAGCATGTTCAGCGGGACCCGCAGCACCCAGTCCGTCGCGATCGCGCCCAGGACCTCGCCCGGCTTCTCCTGCGGCCGGCCCGCCCGGTACACCTTGGCCGTGTGGGGCGCTATCCGGCCCCTCCGGAGCAGGAGCCGCTGACCCAACGGCCCCACCCGGTCGGCCTGTCCGCCCGGCACGAACCACAGGCGGTACTCGTCCGTGTTCGTGCCCATCAGCAGCTCCACCTCCGCCGAGGCACCGTCCGCGAGCGCGTCCCCCGGATCCTCCGGCAGGACGTCGCCGTCCACGGTGATGTGGAAGGGGTTGCCGGTGAGGAACGGCGATCCCTTGCCCGTCACCGCGGTCTGCGCCGCGAGGAGCTTCTCCCGGTCAACCCGGGCGAACGCCTCCGCCGTCGCCGGCACCTTCAGACGCGCGGCGATCGCCTCCGTGGTCCTCCGGGCGTAGCCGAGCGACTTGGAGGTCGGGGCGCCGCTCTGCAGCACGGCCCGCCGGAACAGGCCTTTCGCGAGCGGCGAGGCCAGCAGGGCGCCGATCGATATCGCGCCGGCCGACTCGCCGAACACGGTGACCCGCTCCGGGTCCCCGCCGAAGGCCGCGATGTTCTCCCGTACCCAGGTCAGTGCGGCGATCTGGTCACGCAGACCGAGGTTGGCGGGAGCGTCGGGAAATACCCCGAACCCCTCTATGCCGAGGCGGTAGTTGATCGAGACGAGGACGACGCCGTCCCGGGCGAAGGCGGTGCCGTCGTAGACCGGCACCGACGACGAGCCGTGGATCAGCGACCCGCCGTGGATCCAGACCATGACAGGGCGCCCGCCGTCGCCGGGACCGTCCCCGCCGGGCCCGGCGGCCGGCCAGGGGGCCCAGACGTTGAGGTTGAGGCAGTCGTCGCCCGCCACCTCGGGGTCGGGGAGCAGCGCGGCGAGCGGCGGGGCGTACGGGCGCTTGGGCGCCGTAGGTCCGAAGGCGGTGGCCTCCCGGATCCCGTCCCAGGCCTCCGCCGGCTGCGGCGCGCGGAACCGCAACTCCCCGACGGGGGCCCGCGCGTAGGGGATTCCGAGGAAGGACGCCACACCGTCCTTCAGGGCGCCCCGCAGAACGCCGTTCCTCGTACGGGCCCCGGGACCGTCCGGGGCGTGCTCCGCGACGTACTCCGACATCTATTCACCCTTTCCTCGGGTCGACGGTGACGCACCGTCCAGATCATGTGGTTAAGGGAGGGCTTGTGGTCAACCCCCCCTACACCAGCGCCCTCTTGAGGACCTTGCCGGTCGGGCCGAGCGGCAGCGCCTCGACGAAGCGCACGATCCGCGGGTACTTGTGGCGGCCGAGGCGCTCCCGCGACCACTCCACGAGTTCCTCCCCGGAGAGCGGGGCCGCGCCCTCCCGGCGTACCACCACCGCGCACACCTCCTCGCCCTTCGCGTCGTCGGGGACGCCGATCACCGCGACCTCCGAGACCGAGGGGTGGCGCACGAGCACCTCCTCGACCTCGCGCGGATAGATGTTGAAGCCGCCCCGGATGACCAGGTCCTTCTTCCGGTCCACGATCCGCAGGAAGCCGTCCTCGTCCAGGACGCCCAGGTCGCCCGTACGGAACCAGCCGTCCACGATCGCGGCGGCCGTCGCCGCGGCGTCGTCGAGGTAGCCCGCGAAGACGTTGTGCCCGCGCACCACGACCTCCCCGACCTCGCCGTCCGCGAGCAGCACGACCTGCCGGTCCACGGCGGCGTCCGCGATCCCCACCTCCACACCCCACACCGGGTGCCCGACCGTCCCCGGCCTGCGGCCGAGGTGCGGCTGGTTGAAGGTGGCGACCGGTGACGTCTCCGTCAGGCCGTACCCCTCCAGGACCTGCGTACGGAAGGCCTCCTCGAAGCGTTCCAGGACGGCGACCGGGAGGGCCGCGCCGCCCGAGACGGCGGCGCGCAGGGCCGTCGGGCGCCGGTCGGAGACCGCGGCGGCCTCCACGAGCGCGTGGTACATCGTCGGCACCCCCATGAAGACCGTCACGTCCTCGGCGGCGAGCACCTCCAGGGCCGCCGGGCCGCTGAACCGGGGCATCAGTACGAGCGTCGCGCCCTGGCGCAGCGTCCCGTTCATCGCGCAGGTCTGGCCGTAGCTGTGGAAGAGCGGCAGACAGCCGAGGACGACGTCGCCCTCGCCGAGGCCGAGGAGGTCCCGGGAGGTCACGGAGGCGTTCATGACGATGTTGAGGTGGGTCAGCAGGGCTCCCTTGGGCCGGCCCGTCGTCCCGCTCGTGTAGAGGACCACGGCCGCGTCCGAGGGGTCGGCCGGCTCGGCGGCGGCCAGCGGTTCGGCCGCCGAGGGCGCTCCCTGGAACGCGCGCACCCCGGCCGCGCGGGCCGCCTCTTCGGCCACCGCCCACAGCGGCCCGCCGCTCACGACGCCCACCGCGCCGCTGTGCTCCAGGACGTACCGCACCTCGTCGGCGACGAGCAGCCCGTGCACCGGTACGACGGTCACGCCGGCCGCGAGCGCGCCGTAGTACACGCGGAGGAACTCGGTCGTGTTCGGCAGCAGCACGGCGAGCCGGTCACCCGGTTTCAGGCCCGCCTCCCGCAGCCCGGCCGCGCAGCGGAGCGCCTCCGTCCACAGCTCGCGGTAGGTGAGCCGGGCCGCGCCCTCGACGACCGCGATCCGGTCGGGGAAGTGACGGGCCGACTCGCCCAGGACGCCGGCGACGCTCAGTGACATGACACGCTCCAGAGACGCGGGGGTGACAGCGCTTTGACGATCGGCTGACACGGCAAAGAATCCGACGCCGCACGACCTGGATGCCATGTGCAGATGCCCACCATGTGCCGCGCCGGGGTGGGCAGCGGCCCCGCTGCCGTGCGCGACCCGTGGCATTCGCCAAATCCGGGGGTTACGGTGCGAGCCATGACGCACAGCCCGGCCGCCCCCCTCCCCGGCGGCGAACCCCGCGCGCAGGCCGCGCGCCCGGATGCCGCCGACCCGGACGGCGGGGATGCGCGGCGCCGGAACAGGCAGGACGTCGTTCGTCCGGGCCGCCCGGGCGCCCTCGGCCCGGACCGCCAAGACCGCCAAGACCGCCCGGACCGCCTGGACCGCCTGGACCGCCTGGACCGCCCGGAGCGCCTGGACCGCCAGGGCCCCCCGCGCCCCGATCGCCACGACCGCGCGGACGCCCCGCGCCCCGGCGAGCCCCGCCCCGCCGCCACCCCTGCCCGGCCTGCTTCTTCCTCCTCCGCCGGCCGCCCTGCCTCGGCCGCCCGGCCCGGCTCGGCCTCCGCCCGGCCCGCCGCCTCCGCCGCCCGTCCCGCCGCCCCGCGCTCCGGCTCCCCGCGTTCCGGCGGCGCCCACACGCCGCTCGGGTCCGACGCCGGGTCCGGGGCGCTCCGTCGCGCGCTGGCCACGACGATGCTCGCCGACGTCGACCGGCTCACCGACCGGGCCGTCGACGACATCCGCGCCCACTCCGGTACGTACGCTGCCGACGCACCCGTCACCCGCGACGACCTCTGGGAGATCTGCCGCGACAACCTCCTGCGCGCCCTCGAGGACTTCGGCGGCCTCGCCCCGACCGGCGGCGACTTCGAGTGGGCGGCCCGCGAGACCGGCCGCCGCCGTGCCGAGCAGGGCGTCCCCCTCGACACCGTCCTCCAGGCCTACCGGCGCGGCGGCCGGGTCCTCTGGCAGGTCATGGCCGAGCACCTCAGGGCCCGGGCGGGCCGGGAGGCCGACAGCCGAGACGTCGAGCTCGACATGGCGAGCGGCGTCTGGGAGACGATCGACCGGTACTCCGTCGCGATGGCCGACGCGTACCGGCTCGCCCAGCTGGAGCTCCAGAGCCGCCAGGACACCCGGCGCGTCGCCCTCTTCGAGGCGCTCCTCGACGGCCGTGCCGACGACCCCGCCGTCGCCTCCGCCGCGGCCGCCGCGCTCGGCGTCCCCGCGTACGACCGGTACGTCGTCGTGGTCGCCGCCCAGGACCCGGCCGCCCCGCCGCACCCGGCGCCCGCCCTGGAGGCGCGGGGGATGTGGTCGTTCTGGCGACCCCGCTCCGGGCGGTACGCCGGGATCGTCCGGCTGCCGCGCCGCGACACCCCCGCGGGTGGCCAGGCCGCCCGCCCCCGCGGCTCCGCCGACCCGGCCGCGGGCGCCCTCCTCGACGTCCTGCGGGAGCTGACCGGAGCCACGGCCGGGATCTCCCCGGAGTTCGAGCGGCTCTCCCACGCGGGCCGGGCCCTCCGGCTCGCCGAGCAGACGCTCCGTACCCTCCCGGCGGGCAGCGGGGAGGCCGCCGCCTTCGACGACCGGCTCGCGCAGGTGCTCCTCAGCGGGCGGTCCGACATCGCGGAGCGGATCGTCACGGTCCATCTCGGGCCCGTCCTCGCGACCGGCGGCGAGCGGGCCGCGCTCCTGACCACGCTCCGGGTCTGGCTGGACCACGGCTGCTCGGCCGCCCGGGCCGCGGAACTGCTCTACTGCCACCGCAACACCGTCCTCAACCGCATCGGCCGCATCGCCGAGCTCACGGGCCGCTCCAGCGAGTCCGGCGAGGCGCGCCTCGGCTGGGCGCTGGCGCTGCGCGCGCTGCCGTACGCGGGCCTGGGGGACTCTCCCGAACCGGCCGCCGGGGAGTACGAGGTGGGCGGAACGTAGGCTGGCGGGATGCAGGAGCAGTACCGCACGCTGGCCCGCGAGGGTGTGCACGAGACCGAGATCAACCGCTCGCGCTTCCTCTGCGCGCTCGCCCCCGTCGCCGACGAGCGCGAAGCGCAGGACTTCGTCGCGCGCATCCGCAAGGAGCACCCGACCGCCACGCACAACTGCTTCGCCTACGTCCTGGGAGCCGACGCCTCCGTGCAGAAGGCGAGCGACGACGGCGAGCCGGGCGGCACGGCGGGCGTGCCGATGCTCCAGATGCTTCTGCGCCGTGAGATGCGTTACGTCGCCGCCGTCGTCACCCGCTACTACGGCGGTGTGAAGCTCGGCGCGGGCGGCCTCATCCGCGCCTACGGCGGGGTGGTCGGGGAGGCGCTCGACGAGCTCGGCACGGTGACCCGGCAGCGCTTCCGGCTCGCCACCGTCACCGTCGACCACCAGCGGGCCGGAAAGCTGGAGAACGACCTGCGGGCGACCGGCCGCGCCGTCAGGGACGTGCGGTACGCCGAGGCCGTCACGATCGAGATCGGCCTCCCGGACGCCGACGTGCCCGCCTTCGAGGCCTGGCTCGCCGACACCACCGCCGGCACGGCCGTGCTCGCCCTCGGCGGCGAGGCGTACGGCGACGCCTGACCCCACCCGGCCTCGGCACCCCGGCCGGCGCCGCCGTCCACCCCGGAATCCCGTCCGGCCCCACCCACACCCCCGGCCGGGATAGCGTGGTGGGCGCACATGACGGGAAGCGGCGGCGAGGAGCGGGACACATGCGGGGTGGGACGGCATCGTGAGGCTCCTGCACACCTCGGACTGGCATCTCGGCCGGTCCTTCCACCGCGTCGGGCTCCTCGAAGCCCAGGCCGCGTTCCTCGACCACCTCGTGGCGACCGTCCACGCGCACCGTGTGGACGCCGTCCTCGTCGCCGGGGACGTCTACGACCGGGCCGTGCCGCCGCTGCCCGCCGTCGATCTCTTCGACACGGCCCTCCACCGCCTCGCCGAGGCCGGTGTGCCGACCGTCATGATCTCCGGCAACCACGACTCGGCCCGCCGCCTCGGCGTCGGCGCCGGGCTCATCGAGCGGGCGGGCATCCACCTCCGTACCGACCCGGCCGGCATCGGAACCCCCGTCGTCCTCACCGACGACCACGGCGACGTCGCCCTCTACGGCCTGCCGTACCTCGAACCCGCCCTCGTGCGCGAACAGCTCGGCGCGGCGAAGTGCGGGCACGAGGCCGTGCTCGCCGCCGCCATGGACCGGGTGCGCGCCGACCTCGCGGACCGCCCCGCCGGCACCCGCTCCGTCGTCCTCGCCCACGCCTTCGTGGCCGGCGGCGCCCCCAGCGACAGCGAGCGGGACATCACCGTCGGCGGCGTCGCCGCCGTCCCCGCAGGGGTCTTCGACGGCGTCGACTACGTCGCGCTGGGCCACCTCCACGGCAGCCAGACCCTCACCCCGCGGGTGCGCTACTCGGGCTCCCCGCTCGCGTACTCCTTCTCCGAGGCGGACCACCGCAAGACGATGTGGCTCGTCGACCTCGGCGCTGACGGTGCTGTCCTCGCCGCCGAGCGCCTCGACTGCCCCGTCCCGCGCCCCCTCGCCCGGATCCGGGGGCGGCTCGAAGACCTCCTCGCCGACCCCGCGCTCGCGCCCCACGAGCAGTCCTGGGTCGAGGCCACCCTCACCGACCCGGCACGGCCCGCCGAGCCCATGGCCCGGCTCACCGAGCGCTTCCCGCACACCCTGAACCTCGTCTTCGACCCCGAGCGGACCGAGGACGGCCCCGGCGCGTCCTACGCCCAGCGGCTCCGGGACCGCAGCGACCAGCAGATCGCGGAGGACTTCGTGGCCCACGTGCGCGGTGGCGAGGGGCTCGACGGCCCGGAGCGGGCGGTGCTGTACGGCGCCTTCGACGACGTACGGGTCGACTCGGCCGAGCGCGAGGTGGGCCGGTGAGACTGCACCGCCTGGAGATCACCGCGTTCGGGCCCTTCGGCACCACGCAGACGGTCGACTTCGACACGCTCTCCGCCGCCGGTCTCTTCCTCCTCCACGGCCCGACGGGCGCGGGGAAGACCTCCGTCCTCGACGCCGTCTGCTTCGCGCTGTACGGCAGCGTGCCCGGCGTCCGCCAGAGCCCCGGCACCTCCCTGCGCAGCGACCACGCCCCCGTCGGCACGTACACCGAGGTCCTCCTCGAACTGACCGTGGGGGACCGGCGCCTGGAGATCACCCGCCGGCCCGCCCAGCAGCGGCCCAAGAAGCGCGGCGCCCCCGGCTTCACCACCGAGAAGGCCCAGACCTGGCTCCGCGAGTACGACCCCGCCACCGGCGCGTGGGCCGGACTCAGCCGCTCGCACCAGGAGATCGGCGAGGAGATCACCCAGCTCGTCGGCATGAGCCGCGAGCAGTTCTGCCAGGTCGTCCTCCTCCCGCAGGGCGACTTCGCGAAGTTCCTGCGCGCCGACGCCGAGGCCCGGGGCAAGCTCCTCGGCCGCCTCTTCGACACCCGTCGCTTCGCCGCCGTCGAGGAGCGCCTCGCCGACCTCCGGCGCGCCGCCGAGCAGCAGGTACGGGACGGGGACGAGCGGCTCCTCACGCTCGCCCACCGCATGACGCAGGCCGCCGGCGGCCTCGCCGCCGCCCGTACACCCGTGGAGGGGCGCCCCGGCGATCCCGGCCTCGCCGAGTCCGTGCTGACCTGGGCCGCCGTCGCCCGCACCGAGGCCCGCGAGGCCCTCGACATCACCGGCGTACGGTTCGCCGCCGCCGAGCGCGGACAGGTCTCCGCGCGCGCGGCTCTCGACGCCGAGAGGGAGCTCGCCGACCGTCAGGCCCGGCACGCCGACGCGCTGCGGCGCCGCGAGCAGCTCACCGCCCGGACCCCCGAGCGCGACCGCGACCAGGCCGTCCTCGACCGGTCCCTCAAGGCCGAGCGCGTCGCCCCGGCGCTCGGTCTGCGCACGGACGCCGAGCGCGAGCACGCCGTCGCGCACGCGGTCCGCGAACGCTCCCGCGCGCTCCTGCCCCCCGACCTCGCCGACCAGGGGGCCGAGCACCTCTCCGCCCTCGAACACCGGCTGCGCGGGGAGCTCGGCGGCCTCGACGCGGCCCGCCGCGCCGAGCGCCGGGCCGCCGCGCTCGCCGAGGAGCGGACGGCCCTGGCGCGCGAGGCCCGGGCCGACGAGGGCGCCCTCCAGGACGCGGCGGCCTGGCTCGCCGACTGGGAGCCCCGCCGGACCGCCCTCGCCGAACGGGTCCAGGCCGCGACGGACGCGGCGACCCGCGCCGAGCACCTCGCCGGCCGTCTGGAGCCCGCTCGCCGCCGCCTCGCCGCGGCGCGCCGCCGCGACACTCTGGAGCAGGACACCGCGGCCGCCGAGGCGCGGCTCACGGAGGCCCGTGAGCTCCGGAACACCGCCCACGAGACCTGGCTCGACGTCAAGTCCCGCCGTCTTCAGGGCATTGCCGCCGAACTCGCCGCCACCCTCATCGAGGGCGACGCCTGCCAGGTCTGCGGTTCCACGGCCCACCCCGCCCCGGCACGCGCCACCGCCGACCACGTCGACCGCGCCACCGAGGACGCGGCCTACGCGGCCTACACCCGCGCCGACGAGGCCCGCACCGCCGTCGAACGCGAACGGGACCTCGCCCGGGCGGCCTGGTCGGCGGCCCGCGCGGAGGTCCTCTGCGACGAGACGGGCGCGGATCCCGTCGTCGGCGAACTCGCCCGGGAGGTCGAGGAGTTGACCCGCCTGCACGGTGAGGCGCACGCGCTCGCCGGGCAGACGCACGGCGCCCGGGAGGCGCTCGCGCGGGCCGAGCGGGAGTACGAGGAGCGGGTCGCCGCTCAGCGGGAGGCCGAGCGGCGGGCCGCCGCCCGTACCTCGCGCCGCGAGGCCCTCGAAGGTGAGCAGGCGACGCTCGACGAGGAACTCGCGCGCGGGCGCGGCGAGTTCGGCAGCGTCGCCGAGCACGCCACCCGGCTGGAGCGGAAGATCGAGGTTCTCGTCGAGGCCGCCCGGGCCGTGACCGCCGCCGAACAGGCCGCCCAGCGGCTCAAGGAGGCCGACGACCGGCTCTCCGACGCCGCCTACCGCGCGGGCTTCGCCACCCCGGCCGAGGCTCGCGATGCGCTCGTCGGCGAGGCCGAACGCCGCGACCTCCAGCGGCGCGTGGACGCCTGGCAGGCCGAGGCGGCCGCCGTCGCGGACCGGCTCGCCGAGCCCGGCACCGCCGCTGCCGCCGCACTCCCGCCCGCCGACCCGGCGTCCGCCGAAGCCGCCCACGCGGCGGCCGAACGCCGGCTCCGGCAGGCCGCCTCCGACCTGGCGGCGGCCCGCGACCGGGCGACCGGACTGACCGGCCTCTCCCGACAGGCCGGCACCGAGGTCCACCGGCTCGGTCCGCTCCGCGAGGAGTACGACCGGGTGGCCCGGCTCGCCGCCCTCACCGCGGGCACGTCCGCGGAGAACGAGCGCCGGATGCGGCTGGAGTCGTACGTCCTGGCCGCCCGCCTGGAACAGGTCGCCGCAGCCGCGACCGCCCGCCTCCAGCGCATGTCCTCCGGCCGCTACACCCTCGTCCACTCCGACGCGCGCTCCGGCGGCAAGCGGGCCGGCCTCGGGCTGCACGTGGTCGACGCCTGGACGGGCAGCGAACGCGACACCGCCACGCTCTCCGGCGGCGAGACCTTCTTCGCCTCCCTCGCCCTCGCCCTCGGCCTCGCCGACGTCGTCACGGACGAGGCGGGCGGCGTCCGGCTCGACACCCTCTTCATCGACGAGGGCTTCGGCAGCCTCGACGAGCAGACCCTCGACGAGGTCCTCGACGTCCTCGACTCGCTGCGCGAACGCGACCGCAGCGTCGGCATCGTCAGCCACGTCGGCGACCTGCGCCGTCGCGTCCCGGCCCAGCTGGAGGTCGTGAAGGCGCGGCACGGCTCCGCGGTGCGGCTGCGCACCGGCGGGGACGCGCTCAACGGCTGATGGAGCGCCGGGGCAGCGGCGAGGAGTAGACGACGCTCGTCGTCACCGAGCCGAGCGTGGCGATCTTCCCGGAGATCTCCTCCAGGTGCCGCATGGAGCGGGCGGCGACCTTGAGGACGAAGCAGTCGTCGCCCGTCACGTGGTGGGCCTCCAGGACCTGGGGCGTGGCGGCGATGAGGTCGTGGAACGGCTTGTAGTTGCCGTGCGGGTAGCGCAGCCGGACGAAGGCGAGGATGGGCAGCCCGAGCCGGTCCTGGTCGACGATCGCCGTGTATCCGGCGATCACGCCGGCGTCCTCGAGACGCCGCACCCGTTCGGTCACGGCGGACGGCGACATCGACACGGCGCGGGCCAGTTCGGCGAAGCTGGCCCGGCCCTCGGACTGCAGGGCTTCGAGGATCCGCCAGTCGGTGGCGTCCGGAGTGTATGCGCTGGTCATGCACCAGAGGTAGCAGGGGAATCCCCGGCCGATCAAGGAAACGGCCGGGGATTCTCATGCGCTGGTACGAGGTTTCCGCTTGCGCGCCTCAGAGGCGCGACAGCTCGTCGACCAGGTCGTCGAGACCCAGCGGGCCCTGCGAGAGGGCCGCCATGTGCCAGGCCTTCGCGTCGAAGGCGTCGCCGTGCGCGGCCCGCGCGTTGGCCCGGCCGAGCAGCCAGGCGCGCTCGCCCAGCTTGTAGCCGATGGCCTGGCCCGGCATCGAGAGGTAGCGGGTCATCTCGCTCTCCACGAAGGCCGGCGGGCGGCTGCTGTGCAGCTGGAAGAACTCCTGTGCGAGCTCCGGGGTCCACCGCTCGCCCGGCCGGAAGGGCGAGTCCGCCGGGATCTCCAGGCCCAGGTGCATGCCGATGTCCACGATCACCCGGCACGCGCGCATCATCTGGCCGTCGAGGTAGCCGAGCCGGCGCTCCGCGTCGGGCAGGAAGCCGAGCTCGTCCATCAGGCGCTCCGCGTACAGCGCCCAGCCCTCCATGTTGGCGCTCACCTTGCCGATGGTCGCCTGGTAGCGGGAGAGCCGGTCGGCGACGTGCACCCACTGCGCGGTCTGGAGGTGATGGCCCGGCACGCCCTCGTGGTACCAGGTCGACACCATGTCGTAGACGGGGAAGCGGGTCGTGCCGTCCACCGGGAGCCAGGTCCGGCCGGGGCGCGAGAAGTCCTCGGACGGGCCGGTGTAGTACGGCGCGGCGGCGCCGCCGGGCGGGGCGATCCGGGACTCCACCCGCCGTACGCGGTCGGCCAGTTCGAAGTGGGTGCCGTCGAGCGCCTCGATGGCCTCGTCCATCAGCTCCTGGAGCCAGACCCGTACCTCCTCCACCCCTTCGATGTGCGTGCCGTGCTCGTCGAGGTGGGCGAGGGCCTCCCAGGGGCCCGCGCCGGGCAGGATCCGGTCCGCCTCGGTCCGCATCTCGCCGAGGAGCCGGTGGTACTCGGACCAGCCGTACGCGTAGGCCTGGTCGAGGTCCAGGTCGGTGCCGTTGAAGTAGCGGGTCCAGCGCTGGTAGCGCTCGCGGCCCACCGTGTTCGGCGCGTCCGCGACGGTCGGGGCGTACACGTCCCGCATCCAGTCCCGCAGCCCCGCCACCGCCCCGGTGGCGCCCCGGGAGGCCTCCGCGAGCTCGGCCCTGAGCTCCTCGGGCAGCGTGTCGGGACAGGCCGCGGCGAACTCCTCGAACCAGCCCCGCCGTCCGCTCTCCGCGCCGGCCCACTCCGTGAGCTGGCCGACGAAGGTGGCGGTGGGGCGCGGCCCGGCGTAGAGCTTGCGCTCCAGGCCGAGCGCCAGCGCGGAGCGGTAGCCCTCCAGCGCGGCGGGGACGGCCCGCAGCCGGGTGGCGACGGCCGTCCAGTCCTCGGCGGTCTCCGTCGGCATCATGGTGAAGACGATGCGCACGCTGTGGGCGGGCGAGCGCATGTTGCTGACCGCGCAGAGACCCTCGTCGGCCTCGTGCACGGCGAGTTCGGCCGTGAGACGCTCCCGCAGCAGCCGGGCGCACCGCTGCTCGGCGTCGCTCTCGGCGCCGGGCGTGCGCTCCGCCGCGTCCAGCGCCGCGAGCGTGCGCCGGGCGAGGTCGGCCACGGCCTTCTGCCCGGCGGGCGAGAAGTCCGGCAGACGACCGGCGCTCTCCTTGACTCCCAGGTACGTACCGGTGATCGGGTCGAGGGCGATGAGTGCGTCGACGTGGGCGTCGGCGACCTGGCGGGGCAGCTGGCTGCTGGAAGTCTCTGGCATGGGGGCCATCCTGGCTTCTCCCGCCGGGTCCGTCACCCTCGTTCGGGCTCAGTCGGCTGACAAGGAAGGGCTCGCCGAGGGTGGCAGGAGCGGGCCGCATTCCCACTGCTGGAAGATCAGCCGTGTCTCGACGCGGGCCACCTCGCGACGTGACGTGAACTCGTCGAGTACGAGTCGTTGCAGGTCGGCGGGGTCCGCCACGGCCACGTGGACCAGATAGTCGTCGGGACCCGTGAGGTGGAAGAGCGCCCGGGACTCGGGAAGGGCCCGGATCCGGTCGACGAACGGACCGATCAGTTCCCGCCGATGGGGGCGGACCTGGACGAGGAGCAGGGCTTCCAGCCCACGACCGAGTTTGGCCGGATCCAGTCGTAGCTGGTGACCCAGGATCACGCCCGTGCGGCGCAGCCGGGCCACTCGGTCCAGGCAGGTCGAGGGCGCCACGCCGACCTCGGCGGCGAGTTCGCGGTAGGTGGTCCGGGCGTCGTTCTGCAGGAGGCGAAGAATGTGCAGATCGACCGCGTCCAGTACGACAGATTCGGCCATCTGTCGAACGTAGCACGGCTCATTCCCGCTACCTTCCGGTAAACGTTCACAGTGCCGCCATGGACGCCATGGACCGCGACCCCTCGGCCACCCCGAGGGCGCTCGCCACCGAAGCCGTGCACGCCGGCCGCGAGGACCTCGCCACGCTCGGTCTGCACGCCCCGCCGATCGACCTGTCGACCACCTACCCCTCGTACGACGCCCGGGCCGAGGCCGCCCGCATCGACGAGTTCGCGACCACCGGCGCGCGGCTCGACGGTCCGCCCGTCTACGCCCGGCTCGACAACCCCACCGTGGCCCGCTTCGAGGAGGCCCTCGCCCGCCTGGAGGGCACCGAGGCCGCCGTGGCCTTCGCCAGCGGCATGGCGGCGTTCACCGCCGTCCTGCTCGCCCGGGCGAGCCAGGGGCTGCGCCACGTGGTCGCGGTCCGTCCCCTGTACGGCTGCAGCGACCACCTCCTCGAGGCCGGGCTCCTCGGCACCGAGGTGACCTGGACCGACCCGGCGGGCATCGCCGACGCGATACGCCCCGACACGGGCCTCGTCATGGTCGAGTCCCCGGCGAACCCCACGCTCGCCGAGGCCGACATCCGGGCCCTCGCCCACTCCTGCGGCTCCGTGCCGCTCCTGGTCGACAACACCTTCGCCACGCCGGTCCTCCAGCGTCCCGTCGAGCAGGGCGCGCGGATCGTGCTGCACAGCGCGACCAAGTACCTGGGCGGTCACGGCGATGTCATGGGCGGCGTCGTCGCCTGCGACGAGGAGTTCGCCCGGACGCTCCGCCAGGTCCGCTTCGCGACCGGCGGGGTGCTCCACCCGCTCGCCGGCTATCTGCTGCTGCGCGGCCTCTCCACCCTTCCCGTACGGGTGAGGGCGGCGTCCTCCTCGGCCGCCGAGCTCGTCCGCCGGCTTGCCACCGACCCCAGGATCGCCCGCGTCCACTATCCGCGGATAGGCGGCGCGATGATCGCCTTCGAGGTCTACGGGGACCCGCACGACGTGATCGCCGGAGTGCGGCTGATCACGCCGGCGGTCAGCCTCGGCAGCGTCGACACCCTCATCCAGCACCCGGCCTCCATCAGCCACCGGATCGTGGCCGAGGGAGACCGCCGCTCGGCGGGCGTCAGCGACCGGCTGCTGCGCATGTCGGTCGGCCTGGAGGACGTCGAGGACCTGTGGCGGGACCTGACGCAGGCGCTCAGCGCTCCGCCCGCCGCACCTCCTCGTGAGGCAGCGGCCGCGGCGCGGAGCGCGGGCTCCGGTGCGGCGCCGTGGCCAGTCGCGCGGTGATGACGAGCGTGCCCTCCTCGATCTGGTAGTCGAGGGGGAGCCGCAGCGCCCGCATGGCGGCCACCATCCCGGTGTTGGACGCCTGGGTCACGGCGTACACGCTCTCGCAGCCGGCCTCCTCGGCCATCGCCACCAGCCGGCCGAGGAGTTCGGAGCCGATGCCGCGCCGCTGCCAGTCGTCCTCGACCATCAGGGCGACCTCGGTCTCGTCGCCGTCCCACAGGAGGTGGCCGAGGGCCACGAGCCGGCCGGAGGCCGTCTGCACGGCGAGCGTGCGCCCGAAGCGGGGGCTGAGCAGATGGTCGAGGTAGCGGTCGGCGTCCCCGACGGGGCCGTGGTAGCGCAGGCCGAGCGTGCGGGCCGAGCAGCGGTCGTGCATCGCCCGCGCGGCCCGCAGGTCGCGCTGGTCGGCGCGGCGGACCGTGATCTCGTTGCCCTCCGGCAGGGTCAGCACGTCCCGGCTGCGCGGCAGCCGCGGGCCGAGCCGGGCGTCGAGCTCGACGAGCGCGCGGGCGCGGGCGAACTCGGTCGGGGTGAAGGGCAGATAGGGCCGCTCGACGATGAGCGTGCCGCCGTGCGGATCGCGCAGCCGCATCACGGTCTCCTCCAGCACCCCTTCGACCGGGGCCTGTTCGCCGATCGGCCGGCCCGTGAGGGAGAGCGCGGGCACGGAATGGAGCGTGCAGCGGCCGAGGAGCCCGCGCAGCGCGAGCGGCAGTTCGGCCGCGTCGAGAGCGGTACGGGTGGCGAGGCCGATGACCCGGGTCGGCGTGTCGACCAGGTCGTGGGCGTCGGCCCGCTCGGTCCAGATGTCTCGGCCGCCGGCCGCCGCCGTCTCGCGGGCGAGGTCCTGGGCGGAGAGCTCGGCGGGGGCGCGCAGCAGGAACTCGTCTACCGTGCCCCGGGCGAGCGGGTGGGTCTGGAGGGTGAGGATGTCCACGCCCAGCCCGGCGAGGACCGTGCACAGGGCGGCGAGGCTGCCCGGGGTGTCCTCGACGGTGGTCCGCATGCGCCACAGCGCCGTCTCGGCGGGCGGTCGCTGGGCGTCCTCCGTGCTCTCGCCTCCGTCGTCCGCGCCTCGGCCGGCCGCTCGGTCGGCCGTCGAAGCCGTGGTGGAACGCCCGCCTGCCCCGCCCCCCGGGGCCCCGGGGGGCGGGGCATGGCTGGCATGACTGTGCCTCCGCGCCCACCAGGTGTGGAACGCGGCGGTGGCGACCAGCGCGATTGCCGAGAACACCAGGAGGTAGGCGCCGTCGGGCCCCTTGGCGATGGTCTTGGCGATCGTGTCGGCCACCACCACGGCGGTGAACAGGGCGGCGAGCTCGATCAGGTCGTGCCGCCAGTGGTGCGGGCGGCGGCTGCTCTTCGAAGACGTCACATCGGTCATGACCTCACTGTGGCCCAGCGGTGTTGCGTGATCACGAACGTTCTGTGACTGATGGGTTAAGCGCCGATCTGGTGCCTTAGGGCCCGATTCAGACCGTTTGAGTCAGGGTCTGATCGGGCCCCTGACGGGCTCCGATCGGCTCACCGGCGGAGCGCGTCCCGCAGCCGCTGCGCCTGGGCGACCAGCTGCGTGGAGCCCTTCGCCGAGGCGACGCCGTCGAGGCCCGCGAGCCCACCCCGCGCCCCGCACCGCTCCACGCAGTCGGCCGCCACCGCGAGCACCTCGCCCAGGCCCCGTACCGGCTTCGCGGCGCCCAGCGCCTCCGGGAGCGCCGTGGCGAGGACCGCCCAGACCGTCCCGTACGCCCCGGTGGCCGCCGCCGTCCGGGCAGCGTCCGCCAGCCGGTTCGGCTTCACCGAACCCTCGGCGAGCAGCCACGCCAGCTCCTCGCCCACCCGCCGCGCGTCCAGGTCACCCCGGGACGCGAGTACGAGCAGAGCGTCCACCGCCCGCAGCCGGTCGTCCGCGTCCCCGTTGCCCAGCCCGAGCGCGAGAGCGAGCGCGACGGCCCGGCCCACCCGGCCCTCGGCCTCGGCCACCCCGGTCAGTGCCTCGGTGGTCTCCCGAGTGCCGCCGCTGATGGACCGCGCGAGCGAGGGCATGAGACAGGCCGCGAGCACCTCGCGGTCGGCGGGAAGGACCGAGGCCCAGTGCTCCTCGCCGGTGATCCAGTGCGAGCACAGGCCGGGCGCCGCCTCCAAGGCGCCGCCCAGCCACCGGAAGGCGGGCGGGAACTCCTCCCGCACCACGGCGCTGTCGGCGATGTCCACGACCAGCCGGTGCACGACGTGCCACCGCAGCAGCGACCGGTCCTCCTCCCGCCCGAGGACCCGCACGTCCGCCGCGAGCGGCTTCTCCGACCGCAGCCACGCGGCGAGCCGCAGCCCGGCCGGGGTGTCCAGTGCCCAGGCCTCCTCGGCCGCCCGCCCGGCCCCCGGATCGGCCCGCAGGACCCGCAGCAGCGCCTGGGCCAGGTCGGCGGGGGAGGGCTCGACGCCCGCGTCCCGGTAGGCGCGCAGCCGCTCCACGAGCGTCGCCGGATCGATGCCGCCGGTGCTCAGCGTCGGCGCGGCCAGCAGGAAGGGCAGGGCGTCCGTGCCGACGAGGGAGGCGGCCTCCCAGAGCCGTGTGTCCCGGATGCCGGTCAGTGCCTCGTGGAGACAGGCCGTCGGCTCCCACGAGAGCCGGGAGTCGATCCACGACCGCTCCACCATCCCGAGCAGCGCCGCGAGCACGGAGTGGACACCATGGCTCGCGTATGCGAAGTGGTACGGCTCCTGCCAGCTCGTCGTGCCGAACGCCTCCCGCACCGCCCGCGTCAGCGCCTCCCGGTCCCGGTGCGCGTGGCGCACGAGCCCGTCGAGGGCCCGCTCGAAGCGCACCGGATCGTCGGAGACCCCCCTCGCCAGCAGGTCCTCCACCAGCTCCTCGACCGTCGCCGCCGGGGGCCCGACCGGCTGAGGCTCGGGTACGGGCGGCAGGATCTCCTCGTACGGAAGCCCGGCCCCGAAGTCGACGGACCCCCCGAACAGTTCCACGGCGGCCTGCCGGTGCACCGGGCTCAGCAGCCCGGCCTGATCGGCGAGATCCAGCCGTACGGACCCGTCCACGGCGGCCAGATGACGGCCCACCAGGTTCAGCCCGCGCCCCTGGAGCTCGGTGTCCTCGTTCCCGAAGACCTCCGCGACCGCCGGCAGCAGCTCGGCCGCGGCGCCCGGCTCCCGCGCCAGCACCTTGCCGACCAGCGTCAACTGCGCCCGCACCAGCTTCTTCTCGGTCCGGAAGAGGGCCGCGCCCGTCATCTCGGCCAGCGCGCCGGTCGGCAGCGTCCCGTCCGCCGCCAGTCCGGCCAGCGCCTCCTGCGCGTACCCCGCGATCGGCGACGGCCCGTCCGCCACCATCCCCACCAGGTCCGGGACCCGCTCCCGGAACTCCGCCGCCGTCGGCCCGACCAGCCGCAGCACGTCCAGCGGGAACCGCAGGTCACGGGGACGACCGCCCCGCAGCAGCCGGGAGACGGCCGCGCCCAGGACCTCCGCCCGGACCAGCACGCCCTCCCCGACGAGCGCCGCGACGGCGGTGGGCCAGTGCGCCCGGGGAGCCTCGGTGAGCGTCCAGGTCAGCTCGTCGGGGCTCTCCGTCATCGAGAGCGCGTGGACCGCGAGGACCGGCGTCTGCGGATCCTCCCGCAGCCGGTCGAGGAGCGCGGGGGCGTCGGCCGACCGCCGCCAGCGACTCCCCGCCCGGAACTCCCAGGCCCAGCCGAGGACATAGCCGTCCGTCACCGGAACCGCGCAGCCCGCCCGCTCGGCCAGCCCGCGGATCAGGCGGTAGCTGTGCTCCGCCACGGACGGCCGCGCGGCGAGCCGGCCCGCCACGTCGGCCAGCCACTCCGGAGTCCGCCCGGCGACCACCCGGAGCACCAGGTCGGCGCCCTCCGAGCGCCAGGGCAGCAGATCACGGCCGCCGAGCCAGGTCGCCGCCCCCGAGGCCCCCGCGTGACAGCCCGCCCCCGCGACGTACAGCGCGCGCCGGACGTCCGCCGCCTCCCTCGGACGCTTCGACTCCCAGCCCCGCACCTCGGCGCGCAGCGCCTTCAGCCGGGTGAGGGCGCTCCGCTGCTCCGCCGCGCCCAGCCCGTCCAGGAGCGCGGGCACGTCATCGGCGCGCCCGCCGCGCACCGCCTCCATCAACTTCCCGATGTCCACGGCCGCGTCAGCCGCTGCGGACACGTCAGCCATTGCGGTCACTTCAGCCACCTCGGTTCCCTCGCCCTTCCCCGTCCCCACGGCCCTCTCCGTCCCTCGCGTCACTGCCCGGCCCCCGATTTCCGCTCCTCCGCTCCGCGTACCGTCACGCCGTGGCCTCCTGCTCCGCCCCCTGCTCAGCTCCCTGTTCCCCGCCCGGCACCGGCTCGGCGGCCGTCGCACCGCGCCGGACCATCCGTACCGCGAGCGTGTGCTTGCACGGGCCGCGCCGCCCCTGGTGGTCCGCCCACCACTGGCACGTACAGGTCAGCGCTCCGCCCGACTCCCGTACCCGGTAGCGCCGCTCGCCCGAGGTCACCGTCGCACGCTCCCCTCCGAGCTCCACCGCGCCGTCCGCGACCAGCCGACGCGCGCTCACCAGACGGGGGTTGTGCCGCTCGGCGCGGTCGGCGTCGTACGGCAGCTCGCGGTGGAAGTAGGCCGCCTCGGCCACGTCGTACCCCACCCGGCCCGCCGTGCCCAGCCGGATCAATGCCGCCCGCACCCGGTCGGCCGTGAGTCCGGCCTGTGCCGCGAGGTCCGCCGGGTCGATCCGGGGCTCCCAGGCCAGCAGCACGGCCACCAGCTCCGCGTCCCCCGCCGCGTCCTGTGTCGCCAGCGCCTCCAGGACGCCGCCCTCGCCGGAGAAGCCCCGTGCCGGGTCCGGCGACAGCGTCAGCGTGAGCCGCATGCCCGGCAGGGTCACCTCCCAGGCGCTCCCCGTGGCCGCCGCGCCGTCCGGCACCGGCCCGTACACCCGCAGCCCCGTCGCGTGCCGCAGCACCCGCTCCAGGGCGACCAGCCGGTCGGGGCCCGGCAGGCACACCGCACCCGGACCCGGCCGCGTCGTCGGCCGCAGCGTCCGGCCCGCAGGGACGACCCACAGCGGACCGCGCCCCCGGCCCTGTCCGCGCGGCAGCGAACGCAGGAACCGTACGGCCTCCGCACCCGTCAGCTCGGCCCGCAGGTCGAACCGGGCCGAGGCGACCTGTGCCTCGGCGAAGCCCCGCAGCCACCGGTCCGGCAGCGGGACCTTCTTCTCCACGACCGCCCCGGCGAGGGTGGTCACGGTCAGCTCCTCGGGCCCGACCCGCAGATGCAGCGGATCGTCCCCGGTCATCCGCGACAGCGCCTCGCGCAGCGGGTCGTTGACGTCCACATTGGTCGTGCCGTGACCCGTCTCCGCGCCGCCGAGCCCCTCGTCGAGCACGTCCAGGCGCGCGTACACCCCGCCGCAGCCGGAGAAGGACTCGAACCGCAGCCGGTCCCCGTTCCCCGTCACCACCGGGTCCAGCGAACCCGGCCGCGACCGCTGGTGGTAGCGGGCCGCAGCCACGTCGGCGACCGCGAGCAGACCGCGGGCGGCGACCTGGGGAGCGGCCAGGAAGCCGGAGAAGAAACGGGGGCGGGCCTCGGCACCCCGGGGCGTGAGACCCCCCGCCGTCTCCAGGCCGAGCAGCCGGCCGGAGCCCGTGGACTCCAGCGCGGAAGGGCGTGCGTAGGCCAGCGCATGTACGGATCGCGTCATGAGGAAAACGGTAGGACCCCCCACTGACAATCACCCGGGGGCCCTCTCCGCATCGCCTCCGAACAGGACCTACTGTCCGACGAGCCCCGGCCGCAGCACCTTGCTGAACAGCACCGATCCGCCCTCGGCCCGGAGTCGTACCGTCAGCTCGCCGCTGTGCCCGTCGATGTCGGCCTCGCCGAAGTACTGCGGGCTCTCCATCGGCGACAGGTTCGCCCGCTCCGGCGCCCGGACGAACACCCGCTCCGGACCGAAGGTCGCGTCCAGCGCGTTCGCCGGGAACCCGCCCGCCGCCAGCGGGCCGGAGACGAACTCCCAGAAGGGCGCGAAGTCCTGGAAGGCCGCCCGCTCCGGCGCGTAGTGCTGCGCCGACGTGTAGTGCACGTCCGCCGTCAGCCACACCGTGCCGGTGATCCGGCGGTGCTTCACGAACCGCAGCAGCTCCGCGATCTGGAGTTCGCGGCCCAGCGGCGCGCCCGGGTCGCCCTGCGCGATCGCCTCGAAGTTCGCGGAGCCGTCGGGTACGACGAGCCCGAGCGGCATGTCCGCGGCGAGCACCTTCCACACCGCCGTCGACGCGGCCAGCTCCCGCTTCAGCCAGGCGAGCTGCTCCGCGCCCAGGATGCCCGTGGTGTCGTCGGCCTGCCGGCCGGGGGAGTTGGCGTTCCGGTACGACCGCATGTCGAGCACGAACACGTCGAGGAGCGGCCCGTACCGCACCACCCGGTGCATCCTGCGCTCACGACCGCCCCCGCGCGCCTGGAGGGTGGACACCGGCGTGTACTCGCCGAAGGCCCGCAGCGCGCGGGCCGCGAGGACGTCCACGTCCTTCTCCGTGTACCGAGCGTCGTCCAGGATCTGGCCCGGGTACCAGTTGTTGCGCACCTCGTGGTCGTCCCACTGCACCACCGACGGCACCTGCGCGTTGAACGCCCGGACGTTGTGGTCGAGGAGGTTGTAGCGGAAGTTGCCCCGGTACTCGGCGAGCGTCTCCGCGACCTTCGACTTCTCCGGCGTCGTGACGTTCCGCCAGATCCGCCCGTCGGGCAGCGTCACGCTCGGCTGGATGACCCCGTCGGCGTAGATCGAGTCGCCGCTGCACAGGAAGAAGTCCGGGTCGAGGCGGCGCATCTCCTCGTACGCGCGGAAGCCGCCGATGTCCGGGTTGATGCCCCAGCCCTGGCCCGCGATGTCCCCCGACCACAGGAAGCGGACCCCGTCACGGCGCCGCTCCGGGGCCGTGCGGAAGGTGCCGACGACCGGCTCGCCCTTCCGGCGCGGGTCGTCCGGGTCCGCGAGCGTCACCCGGTAGTGGATCTGCTCGCCGGCCGGCAGCCCGCGCAGCGCGGTCGTCCCGGTGAAGTCCGTGCCCGCGCCGACCAGCGGCCCGTGGTGCCGGCGCACCCGCCGGAACGACTCGCTCGCCGAGGTCTCGACGAGCATGCGCGCGGGCCGGTCCGAACGCACCCACACCAGACCGGAGGAGGCCGTGACGTCGCCCGTCTGCACCCCCCAGCCGGCCCGCGGCCGCCCGGACAGCGCGAACGCCGGGGCCGCCAGGCCCGCGCCGCCGAGCGCGAGTCCCGCCGAGGCGGCGAGCGACCCGCGCAGCAGACTGCGCCGTGCGGCAGACGGAGAAGGAGTGGGCGAGGGGTGGGACATGGAAGACCTCCGGGAGCGTGTCCGGGCGCGGGAATCGCGCCGCGGCACCCTGCCTAACGGCCGGGGGCGGCCCCCGCGCGAACCCCGCGTGAACAGATCACTCGCGACCTGTCACTCCCGCCCCACCGCCTCCGCCACCAACCGGACTCCCCGCTCGATGGCCGAGGGCGCCAGATGCGCGTAGCCGACGACCAGCCGTACGTCCCCGTCGGCGGGCCGCTCCGTGCCGTACTCCTCCAGGGGCCGCAGTGCCACGCCCGCCTCCGCCGCCCGCGTCAGGAACCGCGCGGGAGGACCGAACCGCCCCGGCACGCGCGCGATGACGTGCAGCCCGGCCGCGATCCCGCTCACCCCGGTGCCCGGCAGATGCGCGGCGAGCGCGGCGAGCAGCGCGTCCCGCCGCCCCCGGTAGGCACGCTGACAGCGCCTCAGCTGCCGGTCGTAGCCGCCGCCCGTCACGAACTCCGCGAGCGTCGCCTGATCGAGTACGGGATTGCCGAGGTCCATCGTCCGTTTCCGCTCGACGACCTCGTCGAGCAGCGCCCCCGGGACGAGCATCCAGCCCAGACGCAGCCCGGGCGCCAGCGACTTGCTCACCGATCCCGCGTACGCGACGCGCTCCGGGTCGAGCCCCTGGAGCGCACCGACGGGCGCCCGGTCGTACCGGAAGTCCCCGTCGTAGTCGTCCTCCAGGACGTACCCGTCCACCGTCCGCGCCCAGTCGAGGAGCGCGGCGCGCCGCTCCGCCGACCAGCTGATCCCGGAGGGGAACTGGTGGGAGGGAGTCACGACCACCGCGCGCACCCCGGAGTCGGCCAGCGGCCCGGGCCGCAGCCCCTCCTCGTCGAGCGGCAGCCACACCGTGTCCATGCCGGTCGCCGCGAACAGCCGCCCGTGCTCCGGGCTGCCGGGATCCTCGATGCCGACCTCGCGCAGCCCCCGGCCCCGCAGCACGAAGCCGAGCAGCGTCGACGCCTGCGCGACGCCCGAACAGACCACGAGCCGCTCCGGATCGGCCACCACACCCCGCCGCCGTGTCAGCATCCCGGCCAGCGCCTCGCGCAGCCCGGGCAGCCCGCGCGGGTCCGGATATCCGAGCGCGGGGTGCGGCAGCCGCGCCAGGACGGACCGCTGGGCCGCCGCCCACGAGGTCCTCGGGAAGAGGGACAGGTCGGGGGTGCCCGGACGGAAGTCCACCAGGACCCGGGGCATCCCGGGCGCCGGGCCGTGGGCCCCGCGCACGGCGGAGCGCGCCGCCCCGCCCACCCACGTCCCCGCGCCACGGTCGCTGCGCAGGTACCCCTCGGCGGTGAGCTGTTCGTACGCCTCGGTGACCAGGCCCCGCGAGACACCGAGGTCGGCCGCGAGCTCACGGCTCGACGGCAGCCGGGTCCCCGGCGTCAGCCGCCCCGAGCGCACCGCGTCCCGCAGGGCCTCCTGAAGGGCCCGCCCCCGCCGCCGGGCCGGGGTACCGGCCGCCGGCAGGAGCAACTCCCAGGCGGGCTGGACGTGCGGCCCCGCTTGCGGAGGACTCCCGTCCGTCTCGAATGGCACGTCCGCCTCACGATTCTGTCTCTGGGAGTCCGCTTCCGACGAGTACGACGGTTGCGACGAGTACGACGAGTGTGCCCTACTCGCCGATCTCGACCGGAGTGCCCGCGGTGCCCGGTGCCGCCGTCGGAGTCGCCTTCTTCTGGGTGATGTCCTGGAGGAGCTGGGCGAGGTCGACTCCTGTGGTGGAGGAGAGGAGTTCCATGCCCTGGGTGACGTTGTCGGTGACGGTACGGGTCAACCGGCTGGCCCCGTCGGTGGAGATGACGGTCAGCTTGTCGACCGCCGAGAGGGGCTCGGAGGCCTTGGCGACGACTTGCGGGAGGACCTCGACGAGCATCTGGAGGACGGCGGCGTCTCCGTACCGGGCGAAGGCGTCGGCCTTCTTCTGCATGGCTCCGGCCTCGGCGGAGCCCCGCGCGGCGATGGCCGCGGCCTCGCCCTCGATGCGCACGGCTTCGGCGAGGGGTCCTGCGGCGTTGGCCTGGGCGGCGGCCTCGTCGGTCTGGGCCTTGATCTCGGCCTGCTTGAGGCCGAAGACTCCGCCGCCGACCACGACCTTCTGGCCGCTGTTGTCGGTGAACACGCGCCCGGTGGCGGGATCGGTCGCCTGCTTGCCGCGCCGGCCCGTGATGATGAACGCCTCGCTGGGCCCGGCGACCTTGTGGCGGGTGATGACGGTGAGGCCGAGGAGCGCGACAGGAGCGCAGGGCCTCGCGTTCGTCACGGGTGAGCCTGCGGCCCCCCGCGCACACATCGGTGAGGATCTCGGCGTACCCCGCCAGGTACTCCTCGACCGGCTCCCTCTCCCTGTCCGTCTCCGTCACGGCCCCTCCCGCCCTGCCTGGCGCGCCTTGACGAGTTCTTGACGCGCGGGGACCAGGGGTGACACGCCGCGCGCCCGGACGAGGAACGGAGCGGGCCCCCTCCGACGCACGGAAGTGGTCCCCGATAGCGCGGGGAAAGTGGACCTCCACCGGGACCGCTCCGCTTCCTAACGTCGGGACCATGAACGCGAACTCCCTGCGCGGCGTCCTGCTCGTCACGCTCGCCTACGCCCTCGTCGGCGCCTCCTTCACGGCCAACAGCCTCCTCGGTGCCTATCCGTACGCGGGCGGGCAGGCGCTGCGGTACGCGGCGGCCTGTCTGCTCCTGCTCCCGCTCCTCGGCCGCGGCGGACTGGCCCCGCTCGGCCTCCTGACGCTCCGCCACTGGCTGCGGCTCGGCGCGGTCGCGGCCGTCGGCATGGTCGGCTTCAACCTCGCGGTGCTCGCCGCCGAACGGACCGCCGAACCGGCCGTCCCGGGTGTGCTGGTCGGCTGCGCCCCGATCGTCGTCGCCGTCCTCGTCCCGCTGACCGACGGCCGCAGGCCCGCCCCCGCCGTCCTCTACGGCGCGCTGCTCGTCGCCGCCGGCGCCTTCACCGTGCAGGGCTGGGGGCGGACGGACCTGGCCGGGATCGGCTGGTCGGTGGCGGCGCTCGCGGGCGAAGTGGGGTTCACCGTGCTCGCCGTACCGGTGCTGCGCCTGCTCGGACCGAAGCTGCTGACCGCCGCCGTGTGCGGGGTCGGCGCGGTCGAGGCGACGCTCCTCGGCCTCGCCGTCGACGGGGCGGGCTTCGTCCGGATGCCGACGGCGGTGGAGACGGGCGCCCTGGTCTGGCAGGCGGCCCTGGCCACCGTCGTCGGCTTCGTCCTCTTCTACATGGGCGTCCAGCGGATCGGCATGGAGCGGGCCACCCTCTACACCGGGGCGATCCCGGTCGCCGCCGCGCTCAGCGCCGCCGCCGTCGCGGGCGCCGCCTTCGGACTCCCGCAGGCGGCCGGCAGCCTCCTCGTGGGCGCCGGGGCCGCCCTGGGCACCGGCCTCTTCGGCCGCAGGCGGTCAGCGGCTGCCGTCCAGGAGGACGCGGGCGACGAGAGCCGGGTCGTCGTTCATGGGCACATGGCCGCAGCCGGGCAGCCGCACCAGCCGGGCGTCGGGCAGGGCGTGCTTGGCGCGGACGCCCTGGCGGCGCAGGAGAAGCCGGTCCCTGGTGCCCCAGGCGACGGTGACCGGGACGGCGGGCACGTCGTCGCGGAAGCGGGCGGCCCGGCCCGCGGCCAGCGTCTGGTGGAAGCCGGTGGCCCCACGCAGCGCGAGGGTCTCGGCGACGACCGCCTCGGGTGAACGGCGGCCGGGGCGCGCGTAGATGGTGCTGGTGAGCACGGTCCTACCGGCCGGGGTACGGGACAGCCGCTCGATCACCGGCACGGGCAGCGCCAGGGCCGCGCCCCGCATGGCCCGCAGCGTCCCGAAGGCGTACCGCCGCTCGGCCTCCGACCAGAAGCCGGCGGGGGAGAGGGCGGTCACCGAGCGGACCAGCTTCTCCCGGCCGAGCTCGATCGCGAGCAGCCCGCCCAGGGAGTTCCCCGCGACGTGCGGCCGGTCGAAGCCGACGGCCTCGCAGAAGGCGCCGAGCACCGGGACGACGCCGGCCAGGTCGTAGGGGCAGTCCTCGGGCAGACCGTCCGAGGCACCGAAGCCGGGGAGGTCGACGGCGATGACCTCGCGCTCGCCGGCGAGGATGTCGAGCACCGGCTCCCAGGCCTGCCAGTGGTGCCCGATGCCGTGGAGCAGCAGCAGCGGTTCCCCCGAGCCCCTCCGCTCGTACGTCAGGGACGTCGTACGGGGACCCGAAGGGGTCTCGATCGAGAACGCGATCCGTGCGGGCATGCCGGCTCCCTGCGGTTACTCAGATGACTCGTCAGCAAGAATTACCGTTCGGTAGCCAGGAGTTCAAGACCAGGGGCCGAAACTGGACAGAGCGGCGGTGGTCGGCTGGGATGGGCGGGTGCCCACCGATACCGAGCCCACGCCGACCGACACCCTCACCGACCTCTTCGAGGAACACCGCCGGATGCTCCTCGGTGTCGCCTACCGGATGCTCGGCCGCGCCGCCGACGCCGAGGACGTCGTCCAGGAGGCCTGGCTCCGCTGGACCGCCGAGGACCGCGGCGCCGTCCGCGAGCCGCGCGCCTTCCTCGTACGGATCACCACCAGGCTCGCCGTCGACCGGCTGCGGCAGGCCCAGGCTCGCCGCGAGGCCTACGTCGGGCCCTGGCTGCCGGAACCCGTCGTCACCGACTTCGGGCCGACCGCCCCCGACACCGCCGAGCGCGCCCTGCTCGCCGACTCCGTCTCCCTGGCGGTCCTCGTCGTCCTGGAGTCCCTCTCCCCCCTGGAGCGGGCCGTCTTCGTGCTGCGCGAGGCCTTCGGCTTCCCCTTCGCGGAGATCGCCACCGTGCTCGACCGGTCCGAGGCGGCCGTGCGCCAGCTCGCCGGCCGGGCCCGGCGCCACGTCGACGAGGGCAAGCCGCGCTACGACGTCGACCCGACCGAGCGTCGCGACCTCACCGAGCGCTTCCTCGCCGCCGCGGCCGGCGGCGACCTCGGCGAGCTCCTCTCCCTGCTCGCCCCGGACGCGCGCCTCGTCGGCGACAGCGGAGGCAAGTCCAAGGCCCCGCTGCGGATCATCGACACCGCCGACAAGGTCGGCCGCTTCCTCTGCGGCGTGGCGAAGGGGGCGGGGGACATCTACGACTACCGCTTCGCCGAGCTCAACGGCGCCCCCGCCGTCGTCGCCTTCGTGGACGGCAGGCCGGACTCGGTCTTCCAGGTCGAGGTGCGCGACGGCCGCGTCCAGTGCGTCTACATCATCCGCAACCCCGACAAGCTCCACGCCCTCGCCGGCCTCTGAGAACCACCGGGCCGGGATCACTCAGCGCCCGCCTCCGGCCCCGTCGCCGGCCCCACCTCCGGCCCCGTCTCCCGTCGCGGGAGGCGGGGCCGTTTGCTGCGCCGGGCACACGACGGCGCGAACGTCCTGTGAACGATCTAGGTCAGAGGGTCACATTCAGGGGCGTCTGACGGAGGATTGGTCTTGACCAAGGGGGTGGCTCGCCTTATGGTCGCAGAGTTAGTGCAGGAACCTTTAATAAACAAGGGCGCGGAAAAACGCCGCGGGACACGGCGAATTGCGGAGGATCAGGGTGGGGACCACGCAGCTGGAATCGGTACCGGAGCCGAAGTACCAGCACCTCAAGACAGTGATCGGCGAAGCGCTCGACTCGGACTTCGCCGTCGGAGAGATCCTGCCCAACGAGCGGGAGCTCGCGGCGCGCTTCGGCGTCGCCCGTGCCACGCTCCGCCAGGCCCTGGAGCAGCTGGAGCTGGAAGGCCGCCTCCAGCGCCGCCGCGGCGTCGGCACCACGGTCGCCCCGCCGCGCGTCGGTGTGGACGTCTCCACCGACCAGCACTCCTGGCCCGGCGTCGGCGACGAGACCTGGCAGCCCCAGGATTCCGTCTCGGACGTGGTCCCGGCCGCCGTCGCGCGCGTCCTGGAGACCGAGCCGGGCGAGCGCGTGCACATCGTCCGCCGTATCCGCGTCACCCAGGGCCAGTCGGTCGCCGCCGAGCTGCTGTACGTGCCCGCCGCCTCCGTGCCGGGCCTCAGCGCCATCGACGCCCCCGCCGGACCCGCCCGGGCCCGCACGGTGCTGCGCGAGCTCCAGCACCTCGCCCTCGACGGCCAGGACCGCTCCGTGGAGCTCGGTTCCGCCCGCGCCGACGACGCCAAGGAGCTCGACCGGCTGCCCGGCGCGCCCGTCCTCGTCGTGACGACCCGCTACCTCTCCGAGGGGCGCACCGCCGCCGTCTCGGTCGCCACCTACCGCGCCGACACCTGCCGCCTCACCTTCGGCGACTCGGTCGACCTGGTGATGGCCTCCTGACACCCGCGCTCCGCGCGCACCGGCCCGTCGAGGGACCGCCGATACCGGCGGTTCAGCGGCGGGCCGTCACCGTTCCGTCGACCGCGAAGAGCTGCTCCTCGACGTGGTCCAGGGCGAGGCGCAGCGCGCCCGTGCCCACGGCGGCCTCGCCCAGCAGCGAGAGCACCACGCGCGGCGGCCGCAGGCAGAAGCGCGCCAGCTCCTCGCGGAGCGGCGGGAGCACCCCGTCGAGCCCGGCGGCCCAGCCGCCGACGACCACCAGCTCGGGGTCGAGCGCGAGCACGAGTGCCGCCACGTCGTGCACGAGCCGCTGGATGAACCGGTCCACCGCGGCCTCCGCCCGCGCGTCGCCCTTCCGGGCCAGCGCGAAGACCTCGGCGACCGCCTGCTCGTCCAGCGGGTGCAGCGGCTCGTCGGTGGTGGACAGGAGATGCTCGGGGGTGACGCCGCGGCCGAGCAGGTGCAGGGCGCCGATCTCGCCGGCCGCTCCGCCGTAGCCGCGGTGCAGCCGGCCGCCGATCAGCGACCCGGCGCCCGGGCTCAGCCCGGCGAGCACGAAGACGATGTCGTCGGAGTCGGTCGCGGCACCCTTCCAGTGCTCGGCGACCGCCGCCGCGTTCGCGTCGTTCTCGACGATCACCGGGCACTTGAAGGAGCGGCGCAGCCGCTCGCCGAGCGCGAGTCCCGTCCAGCCGGGCAGCGCCGTACCGAGGCGCACCGTGCCGTCGGCCTCCACGATGCCGGGTGTGCCGACGCCGACGGCCCGCAGATTGGACCGGGCGACCCCGGCCCTGCGCAGGACGTCCGCGACGACCGCGCGCACCTTGTCCAGGCGCTCGTCCTCGGGGGCCGTCTCCGCGACCTCGCGGGACCCGGCGCCGATGATCCCGCCGTCCAGACCGGAGAGCAGCGCGGCCACGCGGTGCGGGCCGATCTCGATGCCGAGGAGATGACCGGCCTCCGCACGGAAGCGGAACCTCCGGGCCGGACGCCCCTGGCGCCGGGCCTCGCCCTCCTCGGGCGCGGACTCGACGACGAGCCCGCCCTCCATGAGTCCCTCGACGACACCTTCGACCGTCGGCCGGGACAGACCCGTGATCCGGGTCAGGTCCGTGAGCGTGGGCGCGTCGGCGCCCCGCAGAGCATGGAGTACCACCGCGGAGTTGATCCGCCGCAGCAGAGACGGATCCCCGCCGGTCAGCCGCCCCACAGTGTGTCCTCCCAGCTCGTGCACCTCTTCGGCGGATGGTACTCAATGGGCCCCGGCGCGGCGAGTGCCGCCCCCGTGCCGCGCGGCCCGGGGACCCCGCGGGCCGGCCTGACGCGCCGCCAACTGTCAGTGCCGGCCGCTTTACTGGCCCCATGACCACGGCACGCCACCTGGCGACGATCGACGAGTTCCGCGCGCGCCTCACGGGCGGCTCCGGCGACGGTCCGGACTCCCACCCGGCCTCTCACCCGGACTTCCACCTGGCGGAGCTCGCGACGAGCGAGGACTTCTGGGAGGACGACGGAACCCGCCGGGCGCTCGCCGAGGAGCAGTACGAAGCGGAGCGGGACGGCCTCGCCGCCCTGCTCACCGCCCGCTGGGGCCCGCCGGTGGAGCTCGACCTCTGGCCGGTCCTGGAGCGGAGCCTGGCCGGCGAGTCCTTACCGGAGCCCTGGTCCACACTCGGCGCCCACACCCCGGAGCTGCGTCTCTGGCGCGACAGCGACCTGTGGGTCGGCCTCGGGATCTCCCAGTGGGACAAGGAGCTGCCGCTCACTCTCCTCGCCCTGGTGACCACGGCGGACCCTCCTCAGGCGTAGGCGACCGCCGAGTCGACGAACCGGCGGAAGCTGCCGTGCGCGTCGGAGCCGCCGAGGTGGCTGCCGCCGGTTCCGGCCGCGAAGAGGAACGGGTCGACGTTGTACCGCTTGTTCCGGACGCCCGTGAAGCCCATGATCACCGGATGCTGGTGCGCCACGTCCCGGGACCCGGCCCGGGAGCGGTAGAAGGACCAGGAAAGCCCCGGGGCCCGCGCGATGATCGTCTCGCCGATCTGGAGCCCCAGGTCGTAGGCGACCGCGATCCACAGCGGCCGGGGGCGCGGGGCGCGCTCGGGATCGGCCTCGACCTCGGCGAGGTACCACCGCTCCAGGGCGTCCACCGCCTCGGCGTCCGTGCCCAGCCGCAGCCCGTTCGCCTCGACCAGGGCGGCCAGTACCGAGAGCCGTTCGTCCTTGGTCGCCATCCGGTGCTCGTACTCCCGGCGCGCGGCCACCGGGGACATGTCCTCCATCGGACCGTCCTCGACCGGCTGGAACGGCCGGTAGTCGCCCCACTCCACGGGCGCTCCCTTCACGAACCGGGCGCCCGCGCGGCCTCCCGGAGCCTGGCGTACTCCTCGGCCATCGTCGCCGCCGTCCAATGGGCGTTGAGGCCGCTCGGATTGGGCAGCGCCCACATCCGGGTGGAACCGATCATGCGCTCCTGCGGCCTGATGACCGCCTTCGGCTCGCCGAAGGCGGTCCGGTACGCGGTGACCCCGACGACCGCGAGCCACCGCGGCGCGAGCGACTCCACCTTGCCGACGAGCAGCCGGCCGCCCTCGCGGTACTCCTCCCGGCTCAGTTCGTCGGCCCGCGCCGTCGCCCGCGCCACGACGTTCGTGATCCCGAGCCCGTACGACAGGAGCTCCTCCTGCTCGTCCGGCCGCAGCTGCCTCGGGGTGAAGCCCGAGAGGTGGAGCACCGGCCAGAACCGGTTGCCCGGCCGGGCGAAGTGGTGTCCCGTCGCCGCCGTCATGAGACCCGGGTTGATCCCGCAGAGGAGTACGGAAAGGCCGCTCGCGGCCACGTCGGGAACGACGCGGTCGCGAGCGGCCTCCAGCTCCGCCTTGGTGAACCGGGGGGTTCCGGTCAGAGGATCGCGCCGGGGGTGTAGGCCGCGGCCTCCGGGTGCTGCTTGAGGATCTCCTCGATACGGGAGACCACGACCGCGACCTGGTCGGCTGCGGCGCCCGTGAAGGACAGCTTGTCGGCCATCAGCTCGTCGAGCTGCGCACGGTCCAGCGGGATCCGGTCGTCGGCCGCCAGCTTGTCGAGCAGCTCGTTCTGCACGGTGCCCTGCTCGCGCATGGCGAGGGCGGAGGCGACGGCGTTCTCCTTGATGGCCTCGTGGGCGACCTCGCGGCCGACCCCGGCGCGCACGGCGCCCATGAGGACCTTGGTGGTCGCCAGGAAGGGCAGGTAGCGGTCGAGCTCGCGGGCGACGACGGCCGGGAAGGCGCCGAACTCGTCGAGCACGGTCAGGAAGGTCTCCAGGAGGCCGTCCAGCGCGAAGAAGGCGTCCGGCAGGGCGACGCGGCGGACCACGGAGCAGGACACGTCGCCCTCGTTCCACTGGTCGCCGGCCAGCTCGCCGGTCATCGACGCGTAGCCGCGCAGGATGACCATCAGGCCGTTGACGCGCTCGCAGGAGCGGGTGTTCATCTTGTGCGGCATCGCCGAGGAGCCGACCTGGCCGGGCTTGAAGCCCTCCGTGACCAGCTCGTGGCCCGCCATCAGACGGATCGTCTTGGCGATCGACGACGGCGCCGCGGCCAGCTGCACCAGCGAGGTGACCACGTCGTAGTCGAGCGAGCGCGGGTAGACCTGGCCGACCGAGGTGAAGGCGTGGGCGAAGCCGAGGTGACCGGCGATCCGCTGCTCCAGGTCCGCCAGCTTGCCCGCGTCGCCGCCGAGCAGGTCCAGCATGTCCTGCGCGGTGCCGACCGGGCCCTTGATGCCGCGCAGCGGGTAGCGGCCGAGGAGCTCCTCGAGGCGGGCGTACGCCACGAGCAGCTCGTCCGCGGCGGTCGCGAAACGCTTGCCGAGGGTGGTCGCCTGGGCGGCGACGTTGTGCGAGCGGCCCGCCATGACCAGCTCCGCGTACTCGGCGGAGAGCTTGCCGAGGCGGCCGAGGACGGCGACCGTACGGTCCCGCATCAGCTCCAGGGAGAGGCGGATCTGGAGCTGCTCGACGTTCTCGGTGAGGTCGCGCGAGGTCATGCCCTTGTGGACGTGCTCGTGGCCGGCGAGGGCGTTGAACTCCTCGATCCGGGCCTTCACGTCGTGCCGGGTGATCTTCTCGCGCTCGGCGATGGAACCGAGGTCGACCTGGTCGAGAACGCGCTCGTAGTCGGCGAGGGCGGCGTCCGGAACCTCGATCCCGAGGTCCTTCTGCGCTCGCAGCACGGCGAGCCACAGCTGGCGCTCCAGCTTCACCTTCTGCTCGGGGGACCAGAGGACGGCGAGCTCCGCGGAGGCGTAGCGGCCGGCCAGAACGTTGGGGATGCGGGGCTTCGCAGTCACAGCAGTCACGTGGAGAGAGTCTACTGGCGGTTTGTGCAGGCCAGCGCCACGGTCCGATCTGGAGCTTGCTACGAGACGCGGGTCACGGAAGTGACCCGCCGTCCGCTCACGGACCGGCCGGGAACTCGTAGGGCAGCAGCTCGGGGCGCTTGGGCGCGCGGCCGTCGCCGGATGGCAGTGCGGCCAAGCCCAAAGCCCCCGAAGGCAAGGAGTTGTGGAGCGGTGTCGACGGTCGCGTATTCCGGCTCTGTCGAAGATCTTGTGATGTCACACCGCCGAGCCGGGCAGTCTTGGGTGTCCGGTTCAGGAGCAATGTCGGTCCACACGGAGAAGATCCCGCAGCGGCCCACGGCAGTTCGGGCTCACACGCCCATACCTGCTTGTCAGCGCAACCTCACGCCGGAACCTGGCACGGAACTCCTCGTCCTCGGCCTGAGCCGGATGGACGACCTTCACCGCCAGACGGTTGCCGCTGGAGTCCAGGGCGGCGTGGAGCTGGACTCCGGTGAGCCGCCACTGGGCCGCGCCCGTCGGCCCGGCGGGGGCCGCAGGCGGGTCGCCGACCTGGACCCCGGCCCGCGGGACGCGCTGCTGGCCCTGGCCGAACCCGACGTGCGCGGCGATCCGATGTCGCCGCTGCGGTGGACCACCAAGTCCACCCGCCATCTCGCCGCGGAGCCGACCCGCCAGGGCCATCCATCCGCCGCTGGTGGCACGGAACCGGGCAGCCCGCCCCCCATGCCCGGCGGCTGCTGATCACCGCCGACGCAGGCGGCTCGAACGTTGCCGGACCCGGGCCTGGAAGGCCGAGATCGCCGCTCTGGCCTTGGAGGCCGGCGTGGAGATCACCGTGTGTCACTTCTCTCCAGGCACGCAATGCCGGCGTGGGTCGCGCATGAGGAGCAACGCAGTTCCTGACACCTTTCGCGTCTGTGGATTGCGCCGTACCTGAAGGGGCCCGGCCGCGCGAGAAGCGCGGCCGGGCCCGTTCCAGTCGTTCAGCAGGTGTAGCCGTCGCCGTCCTTGTCAAGGCGCAGTGGGTCGCTGCCGTTGACCTTCATGCGCTTCGGGTACTGGTGGGAGGCCAGCCAGTCGCAGCGGGCCTTCGTCGTCTCCTTCACCTCGGCCGGGAAGCGGGTCGGCACGCACACGTTGACCGTGCCGTAGTGGCGGTCGCAGCCCGCCACGCTGGGCGCCACCGGGACGGAGTCCCGCCTGGTCGGGTTCTGCTTCGGGGCCGCCAGCTCGTTCGCGAAGGTGTGCTCGTGCGCGGACGGTGCCTCGGCGGTGGCCGCGAGGGCGGACGGGCCGCCCAGGTGGACCCACTGCGCGATGGACGGGACGCCGTTCGCGTCGACCGCGAAGAGCATGTACCAGCCGGGCGGGGCCAGATTCGGGTTGCTGGTGATGTTGAGGTCGATGGTGGTGCCGTCGACCACCGTCATCGGCAGGTCCACGAACCGCTGGTTGGGATCCGAGGAGTGCGTGACCGCCGCCGGACGGATCAGCTCCGCCTTGGCGACCGCCCGGTTCACGGTGATCCGCTGCGTGTCCCCGTACACCCACTCCTTGTCTATCACCGAGGTGATCTGCGGGCGGGCGCCCTTGAAGAGGTACGGCGGGGTGTAGATCGACACGTTGTGGTTGTACGTGCCGTTGCCCGGGTTGTCGCCGACGGACATGACCCGGCCGTCCGGCAGCAGGAACGACCCGGAGTGGTAGGTGCGCGGGATCGGGTCGGTGGCCAGGCCCGGCTGGTAGGTGTTGGTCGTCGGGTCGAAGAACGAGGCCTCGTAGACCGGGTCGGCCCGGTCGTGCAGCCCGCCGCCCGTCTCCAGCACCTTGCCGTCCGGGAGCAGCACCGCGGACACGAACATCTTGCCCTCGGCGCCGGTCTGCGGCCGCTTTCCCTGCCCCTGGTCGACCAGGCCCTGCGGGAGGTCGGGGCCGGCCGTGTAGGCGGGGCTCGGCTGCTTCAGGTCGATGATGTCGGTGAGCCGGTTCGCGGCCGGGTTGCGCTCGTTGTTGCCGCCGCCGATGGTCAGGACCCGCTGGTCCTGCGCGGGCGGCAGCAGCACGCTCGCCGACTCGTCGCGCTCGTCCTTGTTCCGCAGGCCGGGCACGTCGGTGATGGTGTTGGCGTCGTAGTCGTAGACGGAGGCTCCGGTGCCGGGGGTGCCGTTGCCGAAGGTGTGGCTGCCCGAGTAGAAGAGCCGCCCGTCCTGCATGAGGATCATCGACGGGTACAGGCCCCAGTAGGACCAGGTCTGGTTGACCTCGTTCATCGGCAGCCACTTGTTCTGCGCCGCCGAGAACTTCTCCGCCGTCACGTTGCCGGTGGAGTCCTCCTTCAGACCGCCGAAGGAGATCACGTCACCGTTGCCGAGGATGGTGGCGGACGGGTACCAGTGGCCGCCGTTCATGTCGTTGGTCTTCGTGTACGTCTCGGTCGCCGGGTCGAAGGTGTACGAGTCCTTCAGCCCCTGGTAGCCGATCTTGCCGTCTGCGGACGGATATCCCTTGTTGCCGCTCATCACCAGCACCCGGCCGTCGGACAGCTGCACGTGGCCCGAGCAGAACATGTCCACCGGCGTCGGGATCGTCTTGACCGTCCCGTTCACCGGGTCGTAGACGGCCGAGGTGAAGGTGCCCGCGTTGAACTGGGCGATGTCGTTGCCCGAGCCGGCGATGAGCAGCACCTTGCCGTTCCTGAGGACGACGGCGTGCATCGAGCGCACCGGGTTCTTGGTCGCCATCACCTCCCACTTGCCCTTGGCGCACTCCTCCGCCGTGCCCGAGCAGGTCGGCTGCGGCGGGACCGCGCCCACCTCCTCCAGCGCGTAGTCGTCGGTGGTGAGCGTGCCCACCCCGTAGACCGACAGGCCCCACGCGATCTTGTCGGTGTTCGGCGGGACGGCCGGCGTACGGACCTCCGTACGCGCCCACGCGGCGCTGACAGGGGGATTCTGCAGGTCGGTCCAGTACTGCCAGCCCGCCGTCGTGTCGTGGCGGAACACGGTCACCGACACGTCCGGGGTGTTCGACTTGTACCAGGCCGACAGGTCGTACTGCTTGCCCGGTACGACCGTCGGCGCGCAGGTGCTGTTCTCGGTGACCAGGGCCTTGCGGTCGCCGGACATGCGCCGGGTGAGCGAGACCCGCATCGCCTTGGTGCCGGAGTGCGCGTCGGCGACGGTGGCGAAGGTGAAGTCGTTGTCGCCCCAGCCGGATTCGGACCAGCAGGACGGCATGTCGGAGCCGGGCGCGCCGGCTGTCTCGAAACCGGGATTGGAGAGCAGATTGGGCGCTCCGGCCGTGGCCTGCTGCGGTGCGGTGAGCAGCAGGGCCGCGGTCATCGCCCCGGCGGCCGCCAGGACGGTCCGCCGCCCTGCCCTCCGCCGGATCTTCAGACGCATGGAAAGTTCCTTTCTGTGCGGCTCAACTCCTGGCGTGACGTTCAGACTTGGCCGACTTAGCCGACTTGGCCGACTTGCGCGGCAGGTAGACGAGGGCCTCCGTCGCCGCGAAACGCAGCACGAAGGTGGTGACCAGAGCGAGGGCGGTGGCGGGCAGCACGGTCATTCCGAACTTCGCGACGAACACCGCGATCAGCGGGATCCGCAGGAGCAGATCGGCGTTGGCGAGCAGCACGAACCGGCCCACCCTGTCCGCCCAGTGCCGGTGTCGGCGGCGGTCGCGGAAGAGCAGGACCTCGATGAGGGCGAAGTTCCACAGCACCCCGGCCTGATTGGCGAGGATCTCGGCTGGGAGGTAGTGCATGCCGGCGTGCGTCAACAGCCACAGCGCGGCCAGGTTCGGTACGAAACCGGTGAGCCCGATCAGCCCGAAGCCGATCATCCGGGCCAGCGGGGTCGCGGAGCGCAGCGAGGCCAGGTGGGCCAGGAAGCGCACGCCTTCGCGGGCGGTGGACTTGGACTCGCCCGAGTAGCGGTCCTGGAAGACGAACGGCACCTCGGCGACCTTGCCGGGGCGGCAGCGCACCGTCAGTTCCAGCAGGATCTTGTAGCCCAGCGGCCGCAGGGCCTCCGCGGTGACCACCGAGCGGCGCATCGCGAAGAAGCCGCTCATCGGGTCGCTGATGCCGCGCAGGGCGCGCGGGAAGAGGCCTTTGGTCAGCCAGGTCGCGCTCCGGGAGACGGCGATCCGGTAGCTTCCGGCGAGCCCGGCCCGGCTGCCGCCGCTGATGTAGCGGGAGGCCACGACGAGGTCGGCGCCGGTGCGCTCGCCCTCGCCGACGAGTTCGGGCACCAGGTGCGGCGGGTGCTGGAGGTCGGCGTCCATGACGACGATCCAGTCGGTGTCCGCCCGCCTGATCCCCTCGACGACGGCGCCGCCGAGGCCTCCGTCGGCCACCTCGCGGTGCAGGACGGACACCCGGAAGGGGTGGGCGGCGGCGGCCTTCTCGATGGCGGCCGGGGTGTCGTCCGTGGAGTCGTCCACGAACAGCACCTCACAGGGCAGGTGCGCGGGGAGCGCGTCACCGAGCCGGCGCAGCAGCTCGGCCACGTTCCCCGACTCGTCGAAGGTCGGGATGATGAGGGTGACGCTGCCGGGCAGGGCCCTCGGAGCGGAGAGTTCCGCTTCGACCGGGGCACGGAGGGACCGCAGGTCCTCGGTCATGGTCGATCAGCTCCCGGTCGGGCGGTCGGCGGAGTCGGCGGAGTCGGCGGGGCTTGCGGAGTCGGCTGGGCCGGCGGGGTCGGTGGCTTCGGCGCGATCGGTGCGGCGGATCTCGATGCGGTCCTCGCCCTCGCCGAAGACGGCCACGACGGTCGAGTGCTCCAGCGCGGCCTTCACGTTCGGCAGGTCCCGCGCGTCGCGGCGCACGGTCGGCGAGGAGACCACGTAGTCGATGTCCCGCCAGCCCCGCGGCAGGGTCTTGGTGACGGCGGGGTCGAGGTCGGCCTTGTAGAACCAGATGGCTCCGAGCCCCGGCTCGAAGCCGTGGTGCACGGCGTCCAGCCAGAGCGCGTCGTCGAGCAGCACCCTCGTGTGCTCGGGGTCGACCACGTCGCTGCCGAGCCAGGCCGCGGCCTGCCGGTAGGGGGCGTTCGCGTCGACGGTGAGCGCGGTGCGGTTGCCGTCGTACCAGCGCGGCAGTACGTACACCGCGGCGCAGCCGGCCAGCACCCCGACCAACGCCCAGCGCGCCCAGAGCAGTTGCCGCCGCTCCCCTGGGGCCTTGAGGCGCCGGAGCGCGGCGTGCGTGACGCTGGCCGCGCCCCCGGCGAGGACCAGCGCGAGGAAGGGGAGCGCCTGGATCACGTACATGGCCGGGAGGTAGCCGGTGGGCCGCATGGCGACGAGGGCCAGGATGACGCAGGCCAGCGCGGGCCCGGCGAGCGCGCGGGCGGTGACCGACCACCCGATGGTGACGAGCAGCAGCGCGGCCCCGGCCAGCCCGCCGAGCGGCAGGACGGTGTCGTAGTAGAGCCAGGAGCGGAAGACTCCGTTCGAGCCGGTGCCCGGAGTGAGGATGAAGCCGGAGCCCGGGCGGCTCATCTGGTAAGTGATGCCGTCGATGAGGGAGACGTGGCCTGCGCCGGGCAGCAGCTCGCTGTTGAGGAGGGCGAACAGCGGGTACGACAGGCCGATCAGCGCGCAGGCGGTGATGGCCCCGGTGACGGCGAACTTGCGGGTGTCGCGGTGGCTGTGGCGCCACATCGTCACCAGCAGCGCCGGCAGCACCACCAGCATCGTCTCCTTGGTCAGCACGGCGGTGGCGGCCGCGAGCCCGGAGCCGAAGTGGTGCCACAGGTGCCGGCTGGGGGACGCGGCCAGGCAGAAGGCCAGCAGAATCCACATCACGGCGATGTTGTCGAGGAAGATCTCGCGCTGGAGCACGACGGAGAGCGGTGAGAGCCCGAAGAGGGCCATCGCGAGCCCGGACGCCCAGCGCGGCAGCCACAGCCTGCGGGCGAGCACGTAGATCAGTACGGAACTGGCGGCGGACACCGCCAGCATCGAGAACCGCATCGGCGCGACGGTCATCCAGTCGGGCACGAAGAGGGACGGCAGGTACGTCAGCCCCGCGAGCTGGATCCAGCCGAGCGGCGGATGGTCGTACCAGTATGTGTAGTGCGCGAGCCCGTCACCCTGCTGGACGGCCCAGGCCTGGGCGAGGTAGGTGCCCTCGTCGTCGCTCAGGGTCGGGAAGTCGGTGATGTTCCAGCCCTGCACGAGGACGATGACCAGCAGCAGGGCCCCGCACAGCAGCAGATCGGGGCGCGAGGAACGGAAGCGTACGAGCGGCCGGACCGGGACGCTGCGCTGCGCCGGGCGGGAGGCGGAGGGGGCCGTCGCGGTGGCCTCGGCCAGGGCCGTGGACGTCACGCCGGGCTGGGGATCAGCGGCCGTGGGCAGGGTGGCGGTCACTGGTTGCTGTCCTCTCGGGTCGCGAGGGAAACGGCCGGCGGGGAGGCCGAGGCGGCGGGCGCGGAGGTGGTCGAGGCGGAGGCGGCGGGCGCGGACGAGGCGGGCGCGACCGATACGGCGGGCGCGGACGAGGTCGAGGCGGAGGCGATGGGCGCCCCGCTCCTGCCGCTCCCGGTGCTCTCGCCGCGCTGGGCAGGCACGGTGCCGGCGCCCCGCACCGCGACCGCCCCCGCGAGATGCGCGCCGGTGTGGCTGGTCAGTTCCCACTCGTTGCGGCCCCGGTGCTCGCGCCAGACCGCGCGGATCGCCGCGCCCGCGAGCATCACCTGGTAGAACGGGCCGCCGACCACCAACTTCACGTAGTGGATGAACCGCACGCGCAGCCCGTACTGGCGGCCGAAGTCGTGCAGCCCGACGATCTCGAAGACGAAGGTCACCATCGCCGCGAGCATCGGCAGGAAGGTGATGATCGCGATCCCGACCGGCACGTCGAGGAAGACCGCCACGGCGAAGTTGACCGGGATGATCACCCCGGACGCGGCCTGCAGGAAGGGGGTCATCAGCGTGTAGCGGGCCAGCCAGCGCTGACCGCGGCCCGGCAGCTGCCGCCAGTCCTTCTTGCGGTACACCTGGAGGAAGCCCTGGTTCCAGCGGGTGCGCTGCTTGAGCAGGCTCATCAGCGAGCCGGGCGTCTCCTCGCGGGTCACCATGTCGGAGTCGTACGCGACGACCACCTTCTTGCCGACGGACGACAGCCGCACGCCCAGGTCACAGTCCTCGGCGAGGCAGTTCTGGTCCCAGCCGCCGGCCTCGCGCAGCACGTCGGTGCGCACGAAGACGGTGTTGCCGCCGAGCGGGATGAAGCCCTTCTCGGCGTGCAGGTGCAGCCGGGAGCGGAACCAGAAGAAGTACTCCAGGCAGTTGCGCAGGCTGTACCAGCTGGAGTGGAAGTTGATCAACTGGACCCCGCCCTGGACCACGTCGGCGCCGGTGGAGCGGAAGGCGTGGTCGACGTGGGCGAGCAGCTCGGGGTGAACCTGGTCCTCGGCGTCGAAGACCCCCACGATGTCGCCCCGGCAGTACGGAAGGGCGGTGTTGAGGGCCTTGGGCTTGTTCTTGGTCTCGTGGTGGTCGACGACGACCCGCACCCGGTCGGGCGCGCGGCCCGCGGCGCGTTCGGCGACCGCCGCCGTTTCCGGATCGTCGTGCCCGACGATCACGATGATCTCGTAATCGGCGTGGCTCGACTCCAGCAGCCGATCGATGGTGTGCTCCAGGACCGCCTGCTCGTGGCGGGCCGGCAGCAGTAGGGAAAAGGCCAGGCGGCCGCCCCCGTCGGGGCGGTCGAAGCGGGTCGAGGCGAGCACCTCGGGAGTCCGCCACGCGTGCATCTGCCACCAGAGCGTGAACGCGGCGATCCCGAATAGTGCGAGCGAAATGAGCGTAATGAACACAGACGTGTACACAGCGTCCCCCCCAAGGCGTGCCGCCACCCCGAGTGGCAGTCGTCAAACCCCCGGAAGCCCCCGGCGGGCCCCCCGGCCCGCCGTCACCGGCTTCCGCTTCCCCCTCGTGCGCACACCCCGGTGCGCGGTCGCAGTGACTTTCCGGCCACTCTCCGGCAACCCTCGAAGACACGAGACTAGGCAGCGAACATGACACTCAGGTGCTGTATGGATAAAAAAGGGGTTTCCGAACTCCAGCACCGCTAAGCGGAATTGACGGCACTCCGGGTGCTTCAGGGATGAACCGTACCCAACTGCTCGCCCAGCTCGACCGGATCTGCCGTAGGCCGCGCGCAGACGAAATGTGGACACACATACGCCGTCGGATGGTCGTGTACGAGTGTGCGCTCGGCCGGCAGGGGGAACTCGCCTCCGCTGCCGTCCGCCGCCCGCGGCAGCCCGACCGCCACCACCGCCCCGGGCGCCGTCCCCAGCAGCGCCGTGCGGTGCAGCGCCGCCCGGTCCGGGTCCTCCGGATGGCAGGCGACCGCCACCTCGCGCGGGCCGTCGAGCAGCGCCTCGGCGACCGCCGGCCCGTGCCCGATGAACCGCGGCGCCCGCGGCCCGAGCGCGTGCACCACCGCGAGCGCCCGCTCGGCCGCCGTACGGTGGGTCTCCGACTCGGTGTGGGCGGCGTACGAGAGCAGCGCGCCCGCGGCGGCGGTCCAGCCGGACGGAGCCGCGGTGTCGTACAGCGAGCCGTCCTCGGCGGTGAACCGGTCCAGGACCAGGTCCACGAGGAAGCCGGCGAACTCCAGCCGCACTTCCTCTCCGGTGGCGGACGCCGGGGCCAGGAACCCCTCGGCGACATCGCCGTAGTCCTCCAGCACCCCCGCATCGGCCCCGGCCTGCCCGTCCTCGCTGGTCCGTGCCAGCCGCGCCTTCCCGTTCACGTGCACCCGCACCAGCAGATCGGCGGCCTCGGTGGCCCGCTCGACGAGGTCGGGCCGATCGACGTACGCCCCTGCACTCGGCGAGCGCCGCGATGGCCGGCCCGTTCCACGCGGCGACGACCTTGTCGTCCCGCCCGGGCGCGGGCCCCCGCGGGCACGGCCTCACGGTTCTTCGGCGTGTACGCGCATGCGGACGAGGCGGCGATCCGGCGTGCCCGCAGGCCGGCCGCTATGAAGAGCCTCTTCCTGGTGCTCATGGGGCAGAGCGGGGATCGGGGTCTTCCCGGCGGCACGCCGAACTGGGGACCTGTAGGCCGGGCGGCACTTGATCGTGTTCTGAAGGGTGTTCGAGGAGGCTCCGGGTCAGGGCTCCAGCTGCAGCCAGTCCGTCACAGGGCCGGGGTTTTCGTGGTCCGCGGGGGTGACCCAGAAGGCTTTGCCCAGCTCAGCGCTAAAGTGGGCGCCCGTCCGGCCGTCCCCGGAGGAGCGGCCGGTCAGCCGCCGTCCGATCCACGGCCCCAGGTGCTCCTTGGCGAAGCGGGCGTCCGCGATCCGCCGGCTCGCCCAGGTGGGACGCCCGGCCGGGGGCAGCGGAGTGCGCCAGTCCTCCTCGGGCGGGAGGCCCAGCGCCTGCCACACGGCCTCGGCCACCCGCCGGTGCCCGTCGGCGGTCAGATGGAGCCGGTCCACGTCCCACATCCGGGGATCGCCGAGTGCCGGCGCCGCGTACAGGTCGACGACGAGGGCGCCGTGCCGGGCGGCGAGCTCGTCGAGATGGGCGAAGAGCTCTTCCATGCGGGGGCGGAAGCGCTCCATCACCGGGCCCTCGCGGCCGGGGCTGCGCATCAGGACCAGCCGCTCGCAGGAGGGTGTGAGGCGTTCCACTGCCTCGGTGAGCAGGTCCCGCACCCGGACCATGTCGACCTTGGGCCGGAGGGTGTCGTTGAGGCCGCCGACCAGGGTCACCACATCGGCCTTCATGCCTGCGGCCAGGTCGACTTGCTCGTCGACGATCTGGCCGATGAGCTTTCCGCGCACGGCGAGGTTCGCGTAGCGGAAGTCGGGCGTACGGGCGGCGAGCCGGCCCGCGAGGACGTCGGCCCAGCCCCGGTACGAGCCGTCGGCCCTCAGGTCCGACATACCCTCGGTGAAGCTGTCGCCGAGGGCGACGAGACTGGTGTAGGTGGCATTGATCTCCATGGCGGAGAGATCATACCGCGCGGTATGCGCGGGATGCCGTGGAGGACCCGGAGGGGGAGACCCGATGAGCGACGCGCTCCTGAGCACACTGGCGGAGGCCCTGGCCGAGCTGGTGACGGCCGTCGGGACGAGCGACGACGAGGTCCTGGACCCCGGCACGGCGGTGAAGTGGCTGGAGGGCACCGCGGCCACGCTCGCCGCACTTCCGGCGGCCGACCGCCGCGCCCTCGACGGGCACGTCCGCGCGGCGGCCCTGCGCCACCCGGAAGGACCCCGGCGGGACGAGCTGCTCAGGGTCTCCGAAGGCTTCGGCCTCGCCGAGGGCACGCGCGGGGCCGCCCCCGCCGCCTCGACCGCCGCCGGCCACGCCGCCGCCTGCGAGGCCCTCGCCCGGCAGGCCCGCCGCTTCGTCGCCACCGTCCGGGACGCCGACCCCGCCACCCCCGTGCCCACCTGCCCCGGCTGGACCCTCGCCGAGCTGACCCGGCACCTCGGCACCGTCCACCGCTGGGCCGAGCACCTCGTCCGTACGGGGGCCACCGCCCGCGTCCCCGCCCGGGACGTCCCGCTCGGCCTGCCGAGGGACCACGCCGCGTACCCCGACTGGTTCGCCGCCGGCGCCGAGGCCCTCGTCACGACCCTGCGCGCCGCCGACCCGGACACCCCGCTCTGGTCCCCGGGACCCGAGCCGCGCGCCGGCTACTACCCGCGCCACGTGCTCTTCGAGGCCGTCGTGCACCTCGCCGACGCCGAGATCGCCCTCGCCGGGGCCGCGGAACCGATCCACCCCGGCACGGCCGCCGAGGGCATCGAGCACCACCTCGCCACCCTCCTGTACGTCCCGAGGACCGCCGAGCGGATCGCCCACCTCGACCGCGACGGCGAGCTGCTCCGGTTCACGGCCCGCGACACCGGGACCGTCTGGACGCTCACCTTCGGCGGGGGCGGCTTCACCCGGCGGCGCGCAAGCGCGGCGTCCGACGCCCGTACGGAACCGACCGCGGGCGTCACCGGCGACAGCGGCGACCTGCTACTCCTCCTGCACCGCCGGTACACCGCCGACGACCCGCGCTTCGCCCGCACCGGGGACCGCGCCCTGCTCGACGCCTGGCTGACCGCCACCGCGCTCTGACACGCCGGAGGGGCCCCGGGAAGAAACTCCCGGGGCCCCTCCGCTTCAGGGCGTCACGGCGCCGCCGGGCGCCCCACCAGTTCGCGCAGCACGTCCTCCATCGTCACGAGACCGGCCGGCTTGCCGTCCTCGTCGAGGACCGCCGCCAGATGCGTACGGCTCCGGCGCATCGCGGTCAGGACGTCGTCCAGCGGCGTGGCCGCCCGGACCCGGGCGATCGGCCGCAGCGCCGTCACCGGGAACGGCAGGTCGCGCGGGGAGACGTCCAGGGCGTCCTTGACGTGCAGATAGCCGAGGATCCTGCGCTCCGAGTCGACCACCGGGAAACGCGAGTAGCCCGTCGACGCCGACAGCGCCTCCAGCTCCTCGGGAGTGGTGCCGACCTGTGCGTACACGACCTTCTCCGCGGGCATCACGACGTCCCGCACCGGGCGGCGGCCCAGCTCGAGGGCGTCGTGCAGCCGCTCGGCCGCCCGGTCGTCCAGGAGCCCGGCATGACCCGCGTCGGTGACCATGCGGGCCAGCTCGTCGTCCGAGAACGTCGCCGCGACCTCGTCCTTGACCTCCACCCGCAACAGCTTGAGCAGCGCGTTGGCGAAGGCGTTGATCGTGAAGATCACCGGCCGCAGCGCCCGCGCGAGCGTCACCAGGGGAGGGCCGAGGATCAGCGCGGTGCGCGTCGGCTCGGCGAGCGCGATGTTCTTCGGGACCATCTCGCCGAGCAGCATGTGCAGGTACGTGGCCAGGCTCAGCGCGATCACGAACGAGATGGGGTGCACCAGGCCGTGCGGCACGCCCACCGCGTCGAAGACCGGCTCCAGGAGATGCGCGATGGCCGGCTCGGCGACGATGCCGAGGACCAGGGTGCAGAGCGTGATGCCGAGCTGCGCCGCCGCGAGCAGCGCGGAGACGTGCTCCAGGCCCCAGATGACGCTGCGCGCCCGCCGGTTCCCGGCCTCGGCCAGCGGCTCGACCTGACTGCGGCGGACCGAGATCAGGGCGAACTCGGCGCCGACGAAGAACGCGTTGACGACCAGGGTCAGCAGACCGATCAACAGCTGGATGACGATCATCGGCCGGCCTCCCCGGTCTCGTCGGAGTCGTGGGGGGCGCCGTGCGCGGGGGCGTGCAGCAGCACGCGCGCCGCGCGCCGCCCGGAGGCGTCCACGACGTCCAGCCGCCAGCCCGCCAGCTCCACGGTGTCGCCGACGGCCGGGATGCGTCCCAGCTCGTTGGCGACGACACCCGCGAGCGTCTCGTACGGGCCGTCCGGCACCCGGAGGCCGATAGCCCCCACCTGGTCCGTACGGGCGGCGCCGTCGGCGGACCACAGCTCGCGGCCGTCCGCGTCCTCGCCCGCCCGTGCCAGGTCGGGCGTCTCGTGCGGGTCGTGCTCGTCGCGGACCTCGCCGACGACCTCCTCGACGATGTCCTCCAGGGTCACGACCCCGGCCGTGCCGCCGTACTCGTCGATGACGACGGCCATCGTCTGCTTGCCGGAGAGCCGGTCGAGGAGCCGGTCCACGGTCAGGGTCTCCGGGACGAGCAGCGGCTCGCGCACCATCTCGCCGATCCGGCGGCGCGCCCGCTCGCCGGCCGGTATGGCCAGCACGTCCTTGATGTGCGCGATGCCGACGACCGAGTCGAGGCTGCCCCGGTAGACGGGGAAGCGGGAGAGCCCGGTCGCGCGGGTCGCGTTCGCCACGTCCTCGGCGGTGGCCTGCACCTCCAGGGCGGTGACCTGGACGCGGGGCGTCATCACGTTCTCGGCGGTCAGCTCGGCCAGGTTGAGCGTACGGACGAACAGCTCGGCCGTGTCCGCCTCCAGCGCGCCCTCCTTCGCGGAGTGCCGGGCGAGCGCCACGAGCTCCTGCGGGGAGCGCGCGGAGGCCAGCTCCTCGGTCGGCTCCATGCCGAGCCGGCGCAGGATCCGGTTCGCGGTGTTGTTGAGGTGGCTGATCAGCGGCTTGAAGGCGGCCGTGAACACCCGCTGCGGGGTCGCCACCACCTTCGCGATCGCGAGGGGTGAGGAGATCGCCCAGTTCTTCGGGACCAGCTCGCCGACGACCATCAGGACGACGGTCGACAGGGCGGTGCCGATGACGAGGGCGACCGAGGAGGCCACCGTGGGCGAGAGGCCGAGGGCCTCGACCGGGCCCTTGATCAGCTTGGCGACCGAGGGCTCGGCGAGCATGCCGACGACCAGGTTGGTGACGGTGATGCCGAGCTGGGCGCCGGAGAGCTGGAAGGTCAGCGACCGGACGGCCTTGAGGGCGCTCGCCGCGCCGCGCTCGCCGCGCTCGGCGGCGGCTTCGAGCTCGCCGCGCTCGACGGTCGTGAGCGAGAACTCGGCCGCGACGAAGGCGCCGCACGCGAGCGAGAGCAGGAGCGCCAGCACGAGCAGAAGCACTTCGGTCATCGGTTCACCTCCGTCCCATGATCAGCCAGAGGGGAGAGGATCGCTCGATGTCGGAACGTGGAACCAGTGCTACTGGGAGGCTCGCCCATGGGCGGACGCTCACACCTTTCGGTCGTCGGGATGAAGGACCATGGTAAAGGACGGGCAAAGCGGCGTCATGATCAGCCGTCGGTGAGCCTGGCCCGCCCGCCGCCGACCAGCCTGCGACGGGCTTCCTCCGCCCGCCGTGGATCAGCTCCGGAGAGGCTTCACCCACCGGCGCCAATGATCCTGGCGCTCGTACCCGGCGGCCGTCCAGAGCAGCCTGCCCGTCTCGTTCGCCTCCAGGACCATCGCGTCCACCCGTCGCCCGCCGAGCGCGGCGAACCGCTCGTCGGCCGCGCGCAGCAGCGCGGTGGAGATGCCGCGGCGACGGTGGGAGGGCAGCACGGCGAGCCGGTAGAGGGAGGCGCGCCAGCCGTCCCAGCCGGCGATCACGGAGCCCACGATCACCCCGTCGGCGACCGCGAGGATGAGCGCGTCCGGATCGCGCTCGACGAGCCGGGTCACCCCGAGCACGTCGTCCGAGACGGACGTCCCCTCGGCGGACTCCTTCCAGAAGGCCAGGACGGCGTCGGCCTCGTCGGGCCGGGCGGAACGAATCTGCGGATCAGTCATGGCCGGATCCCACCACGCGGATCGGAGCCCGTGCCACGGAGTTCCGGCGGGTGGGACACGCCGCTCACCGCCGGGCCGCGCCCAGTACGCACGGGGAGCTCGGCAGGCGCGGCCCGCGCTCCGGGAGGTCGAAGGAGCGGTACGGGCCGAGGGTGAAACCCGCCACCCCGATCTCCCCGATCGCGTCCCGCGAGGTGTGGCAGCCGCCGAAGAGCAGCGGCCAGACCGTGCGGTCCAGTCCCCGCTGTACGCGCGCGAGCCCGGGCGTCCCCGCCGCCACGTGCTCGAAGAAGCGGAGCTCACCGCCGGGCCGCACGACGCGCCGCACCTCCGCGAGAGCCCGCGGGACGCTCCGTACCGTGCAGAGCACGAGCGAGGCCACGGCCGCGTCGAAGACCCCGTCCTCCGCAGGCAGCGCCTCCGCCGTGCCCGGCCGGACGGTCACCGGCACGGGCGCTCGCCGTGCGGCCTCCTCGGCGAGCCGGCGCAGCCGGGGTTCCGGTTCGACGGCCACGACCTCCGTGACACCGGCCGGGTAGTGGGCGAAGTTCAGCCCGTTCCCCGCCCCGATCTCGACGACCCGGCCGGTGAGCCCGGAGAGCAGCTCCTCGCGCAGGGCGGCGAGCCCGCCGCGCGTCTCGGCCGACACGCTGACGCGGGCGTAGAAGCGCGCGAAGAGCGGGTGGTGGACCCGAGGACCCGGGGGAAGCGGAGGGGACGGCGGGGTCATCGGGCGCCCCTCACCCGGTCACGAAGCAGAACTCGTTGCCCTCCGGGTCCCGCATGACCTGGAAGGAGCCCTGCTCGTCCGCCACGAGTCCGCCGACACGGACCGCGCCGGCGGGCCCCGCCTCGGTGGCGGCCCGGTCCGGGTCCGCCACCTCCAGGTCGAGATGGACGCGGTTCTTCACCGACTTGCCCTCCGGCACACGCTGGAAGGCGAGCCGGACGAACTCCGGCGGGTCGACGTACGACCAGTCGCCGGAGCGGTCGACCGGATCACCGCCCAGCAGGCCCGCCCAGAAACGGACGAGGGCAGCCGGATCGGCACAGTCGAAGACGATCTCCTGAACGCGAGCACGCATGCGCCCAGAGTACGGAGTCCGCCCAGGATCGGCCCCCGAAGTCGGTCCGGATGCCGGCGGCGGGCTACGCCCGGAATCCGGCGGCAGGCCACGTCCGGATGCCGACGGCGGGCTAGGCCCGGAACTCCGCCGCGAACTGTGCCCCGAACGCCTCCGCGTCCCACGTCCCGCCGAGCACCGGCGCCAGCCAGTCGGCCGCCGCCGCGCGGAACTCCGCCGGGCCGAGCGAGCCCGAACCCTCCGGTACGGCCCCGAGCAGGGGCGCGCCCGCCGACTGCGGCAGGTCCGCCAGGTTGCAGCGGGCCGCCAGGTCCGGCGCGGCCGGCCAGCTGCCGACCACGACGCCGAGCTGCTCGATGCCGCGGGCCGCCAGTGCCTCTGCCGTCAGGGCCGTCGAGTTGAGCGTCCCGAGACCGGCAGGCACCACGCACAGGACGGGGGCGCCCACCAGCGCCGCCGCGTCGGCGAGCGTGCCGCCCTCCTCGTCGAAGCGGACGAGCAGCCCGCCCGCCCCCTCCACGAGCACCAGATCGTGCGAGGCGGCCAGCGCGGAAGCCGCCTCGGCCACCTGCCGGGGCCCGACCGGGGCGAGTCCGGCCCGCTTCGCGGCCGTGCCCGGAGCCAGCGGCTCCGGGAAGCGCCCCAGCTCGACCGAGGCCGCGGCGCCGGACAGCCGGACGACCTCGTCCGCGTCGCCCGTCTCGTCCGGCCCGACCCCGGTCTGCGCCGGCTTCAGGACCGCGACCGACCGGCCGGCGGCCGTGGCCAGGGCGGCCACCGCCGCGGTCACGACCGTCTTGCCGATCTCCGTCCCCGTACCGGAGACCACGACGATTCCCACCGCTGTCCTTGTCCTTCCGTCCGTCGTTCAGCCCGCCGCGGCGGCCGCGTGGACCCCCGCGCAGATCCGGGCCAGGTCCTCGTCACCGGTCACGTACGGGGGCATCGTGTAGATCAGGTCCCGGAACGGGCGCAGCCACACGCCGGCCCCGACCGCCGCCCGCGTGGCCGCCGCCATGTCGACGGCGTGGTCGAGCTGGACGACCCCGATCGCGCCGCACACGCGTACGTCCTTCACGCCCTGGAGGGCGGCGACCGGAGCGAGTCCGTCGCGCAGCCCCGCCTCGATGCGCTTGACGTCCACGGCCCAGTCCCGCGAGAGGAGCAGGTCGATCGAGGCGAGGGCCACCGCCGAGGCCAGCGGGTTCCCCATGAAGGTCGGCCCGTGGGCCAGGACCGGGACCTCGCCCCGGGAGATCCCGTCGGCGACCCGGCTCGTGCAGAGCGTCGCCGCCATCGACAGGTAGCCGCCGGTCAGCGCCTTGCCCACGCACATCACATCGGGGGAGACACCCGCCTGGTCCGCGGCGAAGAGCGTGCCCGTGCGGCCGAAGCCGGTCGCGATCTCGTCGAAGACGAGCAGGACGTCGTGCGCGTCGCAGGCCTCGCGCAGCACCTTCAGATACGCCGGGTCGTGGAAGCGCATCCCGCCCGCGCCCTGCACGACCGGCTCCACGATCACCGCGGCCAGCTCGTCCGCGTGCCGCGCGATCTCGGTCCGCAGCAGTTCCGCGTACGACTCCTCGTACGCGACCGGAGGGGCGTCCACGAACACCTGTTGCTGGAGCACCCCCGACCACAGCTCGTGCATCCCGCCCTGGGGGTCGCACACCGACATCGGCTGCCAGGTGTCCCCGTGGTACCCGCCGCGCCAGGTGAGCAGCCGCTGCTTGCCGGGCCGGCCGACCGAGCGCCAGTGCTGGAGGCACATCTTGACCGCGACCTCGACGGCGACCGAACCCGAGTCGCTGAGGAAGACGTGGCGCAGCGGCTCGGGGGTGATCTCGACGAGGCGCGCGGCGAGGCGTACGGCCGGCTCGTGGGTGAGCCCGCCGAACATGACGTGGCTCATCCGGTCGAGCTGGCCGCGCACCGCCTCGTTGAGCACGGGGTGGTTGTAGCCGTGGATCGCCGACCACCACGAGGACATGCCGTCGATCAACTCGTCCCGGCCCTCGGCGGGTTCGGCGAGCCGGAGCCGCACCCCGGACGCGGACGCGACGACCAGCGGGTCCGTACGGCCCGGCATGGGGCCGTACGGATGCCAGACGTGCGCCCGGTCCAGGGCGAGGAGTTCGTCGTTACGCATTCGGCGCCAGGTCCGTGCCGGCGCCCCGGCGGCGGACCGCCACCAGGTCGGTCCGCGCGGTGTTCGCCGCGGGGACCGCCTCGGGCGCCGCAGCCGCCTCGGCCGCCAAGGGCTCGGCCGCGGGTGCGGCGTGGCCCCCGCAGGGACCGCAGCCGCCGCCCGCGTGCGAACCGCAGCCGGCGCCCTCGGACGGGGCCTGCGAGCCGCAGCCCGCGCCCTCCGCCGAGCCGTGCGAACCGCAGCCGCCGGCCGCGGCGGCACCCGCCGCCGCGAGCGCGTCCGCCCGGTGCGCGGGCAGCGTCGTCGTGCCCGCGCCCTCCACCTCGAAGCCCGCGTCCGCGATCATGTCGAGGTCGGCCTGGCCGGCCTGGCCCTCGCTCGTCAGGTAGTCGCCGAGGAAGATCGAGTTCGCGATGTTCAGCGCCAGCGGCTGCATCGAGCGCAGGTGCACCTCACGGCCACCCGCGATCCGCACCTCGACGTCGGGGCAGACGAACCGCACCATCGCGAGGATCCGCAGGCAGCGCTGCGGGGTCAGGTTCCACTCCTTGGCGAGCGGCGTGCCCTCGAAGGGGATGAGGAAGTTGACCGGCACCGAGTCCGAGTCGAGCTCGCGCAGCGCGTACACGACGTCGACGAGGTCCTCGTCGGTCTCGCCCATGCCCGCGATCAGACCGGAGCAGGCCGACAGACCGGCGGCGTGCGCCTTCTGCACGGTGTCCACCCGGTCCGCGTACGTGTGGGTCTTGGTGATCCCCTCGTACGTCGCCTCGGAGGTGTTCAGGTTGTGGTTGTACGCGTCGGCGCCGGCGTCCCGCAGCCGCTCCGCCTGGCCGTCCGAGAGGAGACCGAGACAGGCGCACACCTCGATGCCCTCGTTCTGCTCCTTGATCGCCTCGATGGTCTTGCCGACCCGCTCGACGTCGCGGTCCGTCGGACCGCGCCCGCTCGCGACCAGGCAGACCCGCTTGGCCCCGCCCGCGACACCCGCGGCGGCGGCCTGGGACGCCTCGTCCGGCTTCAGCCACGTGTACTTGAGGATCTCGGCCTTGGAGCCGAGCCGCTGCGAACAGTACGAGCAGTCCTCGGGGCACAGCCCCGACTTCAGGTTGACCAGGTAGTTCAGCTTCACGCGCCGCCCGAACCACTGACGGCGCACCTTCCCGGCAGCCGCCACCACATCGAGCAGCTCGTCGTCGGAGGTCGCCAGTACGGCGAGCGCTTCTTCACGGGTCGGCAGCTCGCGCCGCAGCCCCTTCTCCACCAGCGTGTTCAGCAGGTCCATAAACGCTGATCCTTGCCTACCGCCCGCCCTCGGGCCAAGGAGGATCCGAACAAACGCCCCCGAACGAGGTGTGTGGATGACCACATCCCGACCTCGACGGACTCCGGTTAGGGTCTGTGGGCTGCCTACAAAAGGATCGCCGCATGCCACTGGCCGACGACGCCCGGGCCGAGGGCCCGCGCCGGACCGCGTTCGACTGGACCGACGCCGAGGCGCGCCGCAGGGCGGAAGCCGGTCTCGTCCGTACGCTGCGGCCCCGGGCCGCCGAGTCGGAGCTCCTCGACCTGGCGAGCAACGACTACCTCGGCCTCACCCGCCGTACGGAGGTCACCGAGGCGGCGGCCGAGGCGGCGAGGCGCTGGGGCGCGGGCGCCACCGGCTCCCGGCTCGTCACCGGAACGACCCGGCTGCACACCCGCCTGGAGCGCGAACTCGCCGACTTCTGCGGCTTCGAGGCGGCCCTCGTCTTCTCCTCCGGCTACGCCGCCAACCTGGCCGCGCTCACCGCACTCGGCGGCCGGGACTCGCTGATCGTCTCGGACGCCTCCAACCACGCCTCCATCGTGGACGGCTGCCGGCTCGCGCGCGCCGAGACGGCCGTCGTGCCGCACGCCGATCCCGAGGCCGTCGCCAAGACCCTGGAGGCGTGGCCGGCGCACCGGGCGCTCGTGGTCAGCGACTCCGTCTTCTCCGTCGACGGCGACAAGGCGCCCCTGCCGGAGCTCGCCGAGGCCTGCCGCGCCCACGGCGCGGGGTTCGTCGTCGACGACGCCCATGGCTTCGGCGTCCTCGGCGAGGGCGGCCGGGGAGCCCTGCACGAGGCCGGCCTCGCGGGCGACGAGGACGTCGTCGCCACGCTCACCCTCTCCAAGTCCCTGGGCAGCCAGGGCGGCGCGGTCCTCGGCCCGGCCCGTGTCATCGAGCACCTGGTGAACGCGGCGCGCACCTTCATCTTCGACACCGGGCTCGCCCCGGCGGCCGCGGGCGGCGCGCTCGCGAGCCTGCGTCTGATCGCGGCCGAACCGGCGCTGGCCGGGCGGGCGCGGACCGTCGCCACCACCCTGTACGAGCTCCTCACGGCGGCCGGACTGACCGCGGCGCGGCCGGACGCGGCCGTCGTCTCGGTGCGCGCCCCCTCACCCGAGGCGGCGCTGCGCTGGGCCGCGGACTGCCGCGAACAGGGCCTGGCGGTCGGGTGCTTCCGGCCCCCGTCCGTCCCGGACGGCATCTCGCGGCTGCGGCTCACGGCCCGTGCCGACCTGACGGACTCCGAAATCGAGCGGGCGGTGCGGACGATCCTGCGCACCGCGCCCGCCGCCGTCTGACCGTGTCGACTCCGCTGCCCAAGAGAGTTTCCGGGCAGCAGAGTTCACCGCTTCGGGCGATAGATGCGCACATATCGTGGTGGAACCCCGTACGGGGCGGCACGATCGGTGGCACTCTGACGCGAAGCGCAATCCGGGGTGGTGTCCCCGGCGGGAAAGGGACAGCGCCGCCATGGCAGACCATCAGGAAGTATCCGTCACTCTGCCGAGCGATCCCGCCTCGGTCCGCACGGCCCGCAGATACGTCGCGGACGTCCTGGGGGACTGGGGGCTCGACGGTGACGCGGAGATCGCGGACTCGATCCGGCTCATCATCTCGGAGCTGGCCACCAACGCCGTCCAGCACACCTTCGGTCAGTCGCCCACCTTTACGGTCGACCTCCGCCTGGAGCGGGAGGAGCGGCTGCACATCGGTGTGACCGACAGCCATCCCCGCTGGCCCCGCCGCCTCCCGGCGGCGGTCCAGCAGGACAACGGGCGGGGCATGGTCATCATCCGGGTCCTGGCGGCGGAGGCCGGTGGCCGCCTCTCGGTCACTCCGACCGAGGAGGGCGGCAAGACGGTCTGGATCACATTGCCGTGGGCGATGGCCCCGGTGTCGGGCTCGTACCACTGAGGCGAGGGGTGCGGCGGCGCCACCACACCCCTCGTCCGAGGTCAGCGCCCGGGGGCCGTCACCGGACGCGGCCGTAGTAGACCTTCGACGACCAGATCCTGTCGAGCTTCACCCAGGAACCCGTCTTGGGCGAGTGCCAGATCTTGCCGCTGCCGGCGTAGATGCCGACGTGGTACACCTTCCCGCCCGAGTGGAAGAAGACCAGGTCCCCCTTCTGTCTGCTGGACTTGGAGATGTGCCGGGTCTTGTTGTACTGCTGCTGCGCGGTGCGTGGCAGCGACTTGCCCGCCTTCTTGTACGCGTAGAGCGTCAGCCCGGAGCAGTCGAACCGCGTGGGTCCGGCGGATCCGTACCGGTACGGCGATCCCTTCTTGGACACGGCGACGCTCAGTGCCTTGTTCGCGTGTGTCGTCGCTGCCTGGGCCTCCGGTGCCGCACCTGGTGCGAACAGCGTGCCGCCGACGGCGGCGAGGGTGAGAGCCGAGACGGCTCCGGCCCGGGACAGCAGGGACGGGACATGCATCTGCGCGGTCATGCGCAACCCTTCGTCAGCCGCCTGAGAAGGATGACCTGTCGGGTTCGGGCAGGCGAAGATGCCCGGCCGCGGCTGCGGCTTCACCCCAAGGAACGGTCCTCGCTGTCGTGACAGCTCGAACGTCCCGTACTGATTGGGTCCTCCACTCCTGCCGATCCACTCCTGTCGACCAGACGTCCGGGACAGCGGCAGGACTCGGCGTCCGCCCGGACCGCCCCGCCGCGGTGGCGGGGGCTTGTCGTCGACAGGGATCTTGACCCATGACATGGGCGAAAACCGAGCTGAAACGTCGATATGTGAGGCTCCTCACGACTGATCCGTTCGGGTGGACAGAGAGCCTTTGTGATCTTCGGAGGTTTGGCCGACGAGCCGCGTACCAGCGATGGAACGTTCGATTCCGCCAAATGCGTACACCTGTTGCGCAACTTCCCCGCTTCATATGTCGACTCGTCGACTACGCCGAACGAGCGAGGGATTCTGCGGTGCCTGTCGGCCGACCGGACCTCGACACGACACGCGAATATGTCAACTCGCCCGGGTCCGGGGGACGGTGACGCGGCCGGTCCGGCGCTCCCCGTCCAACACCCTTAGGGCGCGCGCCAATGTGTCCGCGTGGACCTCGGCCTCGCCCCGTATATGCATGAGCGTCAGGGCCTCGCGCAGCGCCTCCGCGCGTCCCACCAGGGCCTGGGCCGCGCGCAACGCCCCATAAGTATGCGTGCTCCTGGATGGATTGATCTTCCCCAGGAGGTCGACGACTTCGAGGTACGCGTCGACGAGTTCGCCCTCGGCCCGCGTCAGGGCCGGCAGCGGCGGCAGTTCGGGGACCACGGCCGGCTCACCGGCCCGTACCGCCGGCGGCGGTGCGCCGGTTCGCGACCACGTGGTCCGCCAGGCCGTACGCGACGGCCGCCGGTGCGTCCAGGACGGTCAGCCGGTCGGTGTCGGCGTCGATCCGCTCCCGGTCCTGCCCGGTGTGCTCGGCAAGCATCCCGGCGACCAGCGCGCGCATGCGCAGCAGTTCGGCGGTCTGGAGGTCGAGGTCGCTGAGCTGTCCCTGGAGGGGTTCGTCCAGGGTCGGCTGACGGAGCGTGACCCGGGCGCCGGGCAGGATCAGGCGCTTGCCCGGGGTGCCGGCCGCGAGCAGGACGGCCGCGGTGGAGACGGCCTGGCCCAGACAGGTGGTCTCCACGTCGCAGGAGAGCGTCCGCATCGTGTCGTAGATCGAGGTCATGGCGCTGATGGAGCCGCCGGGGGAGTTGATGTAGAGGGAGATGTCCTGGCCCGGCGCCGCGTGGTCGAGGTGGAGGAACTGGGCGATGGCGTCGTTGGCCGAGGTCTCGTCGACCGGCGTGCCGAGGAAGACGATCCGGGACTCCAGGAGCTTCGAGTAGGGGTCGAGGGTCCGGGTTCCGAAGCTGGTCCGCTCCGTGAACTCGGGCAGAACGTAGCGCGCGTCCATGGCTGAGCACCTCCATCGAACTGTCTGTGAAAAATGTACAGGACGTACAGACCGTAAGATGGGGAGCATGACCTACGAGATCCCGGTGACGCAAGCGCGGGCTGAGCTCGCCGACCTCATCAACCGCGTCGTGTACGGCGGTGAGCGCGTGGTCGTCACCCGCCACGGGAAGCCCCTGGTCGCCCTGGTCTCGGCCGCTGACCTGGAGGCTTTGGAAGCGGCGGGCGAGCCGGCGCCGGAGCGGGTGGTCGGTTCGGTCTCCGCGCTGCGTCCGGTCGACTCCGCCACGGGCGAACAGCGCCGCTTCGGCATCGCCGCCCACCACCGCGAACCGGGCGTCTCCTAGACCTCCGCCGCCGACCTCCGCCGCTGCTCCGGTCCGCTCGACGCGGGCCGTGCGCACGTCGCGGCCGCGCGCACGAAAGAGCCGCGTACCCCCGTCCGCTGCAGCGGGGGTACGCGGCCGTCTTTCGTCGCCCGCGGGCTCAGCCCACGGGTGCCGGGACCGGAAGAGGCGCCGCCGCCGGCTCCGTACGGCGCCTGCGGGTGCCCAGCAGGGTCGCGGTCAGACCCGCCGCCGCCCAGACGCTGAGCACGAGGAGCGGTCCGCCCGCCGCCGCGCCGTCGAAGAAGGAGACCGACCGCAGGGCCGCGCCCCCGGCGCCCGGCGGCAGCAGCTGCCCGAGCGAGCCGGCCGCGGTGGGCAGCAGCTCCGGTGCGCTCGACACCCCGGAGAAGGGGTTGCCGATCAGGATCACGAGCAGCGCCCCGAGCCCGAAGCCCGGCTTTCCGATGAGCGCGGCGAGCCCCGCGAACGTCGATCCGATCGCCAGGACGGTCAGGGACAGGACCCCGGCCTCCGCCCACCAGTCGCCGGTGAGCGCGCCGAGCCAGCTGTCGGCGAGGGCCGTGCCGGCCAGCCCCGCGAGCGCCGAGGCGCCGACGAGGGCGGTCACCGCCCGGGTCCCGCGCAGCCCGAGGAGGGTCGTGACGACACCCGCCGCGGCCCCCGCCAGGGCGAGCGGCAGCAGGCTGGAGGCGAGCACGGCCCCGCGCGGGTCACCGGCCGGGGCGGCGACCACGTCCGTGACCGTCACCTTCGCGCCTTCCGGGGCCTGCGCGGTCACGGCCTCCCGGAGCAGCCCGGCCACCACCGGGCTCGCCGCCGAGGCGGTCAGGAGCTCCGTACCGCCCGGTGTCACGACCACCGCTCCGTATACGTCCCGGTCCGCGATCGCGGACCGGGCCGCGGCGCCGTCCTCGTAGCGGTGGACCTCGAAGGCCCCCTCGTGGCGGCTGAACCCCTCCTCCAGGGCGGTCACCGCCGTCGCGGGGCCGGCGACGCCGATCGGCAGGTCGCGGGGGGCCGTCCGGGCCGCCGGCCAGGCGAAGGCCCAGAGGGCCAGGGCCACGACGGTCGGGATCAGCACCATCACCGCGATGGTCCTGCGCCCCGCGCCGGGGGCGGTGGTGGTGGCGGACATGGCGTCCTCCGATCAAAGAGAAGGATCGTTCGTTTTTCTTGATGTCACTGTCCTGCGGCGTCGCGGAGTTGTCAAGAATGAATATTCGTTTTAGGTTCGCTCCATGGCTCGTGTCTCCCAGGAACACCTCGACGCCCGGCGGCGGCAGATCCTCGACGGCGCCGCGCGCTGCTTCGCCCGCAACGGCTTCCACGCGACCTCGATGCAGGACGTGCTGGCCGAGGTGGGCCTGTCGGCCGGCGCGGTCTACCGCTACTTCCGCGGCAAGGACGAACTGATCGCCGCCATCGCGACCGAGGCCTTCGCGGGCATCCGGGGCGCGTTCGAGGAGGCGTCCAGGGCCACCCCGCCACCCACCCCCGACGTGCTGCTCGGCGCGGTGCTCCGGCTCTTCCTGGAGGAGCGGATCGAGGGTGCCGACCGGCAGGCCTTCGCGCGTCTGATCATCCAGGTGTGGACGGAGACCCTGCGCGACGAGGAGCTGGCGAAGACCCTCGCCGAGGGGTACCACGGCATGCGCATCGCCTGGGCGAAGCTCGTCACCGCCTACCGCGAGAGCGGCATCCTGACCGCCGACGTCCCCGCCGACCATGTGGCCCGCACGCTGATCGCCGTCGCCCAGGGCTTCATCGCCCAGCAGGCGCTCTTCGGGGACGTGGCCGTGGACATCCTGGAGGACGGACTCAGGGGTCTGATGTCGATGACCGTCGATCCGACCTGATGATCATGAAACTGCAAAGCCGGAGTTAACGAGCCGGAAAAACTTCCGCCCTAACGTGCAATGTCCGGCCGCGGACCGCGTCCCGGCAGCTCAACAGGCTGTTGAAGCTGGGTAGGGTCCGCAGCTGTCCGGGTGCCTTCCCGGTCGACGACTGTGAGGTGGAAGAGTGCAACTGAGCCCGCACGAACAGGAACGCCTGCTCATTCATGTCGCGGCCGACGTGGCCGAGAAGCGCCGGGCGCGGGGTGTGAGACTCAACCACCCCGAGGCCGTCGCCCTGCTCACCTCCCACATCCTGGAGGGCGCCCGGGACGGCCGCACCGTCGCGGAACTCATGGCCTCCGGCCGCAAGGTGCTCTCCCGCGAGGACGTCATGGAGGGGATCCCCGAGATGATCCACGACGTCCAGGTCGAGGCCACCTTCCCGGACGGCACCAAGCTCGTCACCGTCCACGACCCCATCGTCTGAGCGGGGACGCCGATGATCCCCGGAGAGATCCTGTACGCGCAGGACCCGGTCGCCCTCAACGAGGGGCGCCCCGTCACCCGCGTGACCGTGCTCAACGCCGCCGACCGGCCCGTCCAGGTCGGCTCCCACTACCACTTCGCCGAGGTCAACCCGGGCCTGGAGTTCGACCGCGCCGCCGCGCGCGGACAGCGCCTCCACATCGCCGCCGGGACCGCCGTCCGCTTTGAACCCGGCATCCCCGTCGAGGTCGAGTTCGTCCCGATCGCGGGCCGCCGGATCGTCCCGGGCCTGCGCGGCGAGACCGCGGGTCCCCTCGACGCCGAAGCCGCCCGCACCGCCGAAGCCGCCCCCGTCGCCGATGCCGAGCTCGCCGCGGCCGCCGGCCCGAACGGAGCCCCCCGTGCCTGACCTGCAGCGCGCCGTCTACGCCGACCTCTTCGGCCCCACGACCGGCGACCGCATCCGGCTCGCCGACACCGACCTCCTCGTCGAGATCGAGGAGGACCGCTGCGGCGGCCCCGGCCGCGCCGGCGAGGAAGCGGTCTTCGGCGGCGGCAAGGTCGTCCGCGAGTCCATGGGCCAGGCCCGCACCACCCGCGCCGAGGGCGCCCCCGACACCGTGATCACCGGAGCCGTGATCATCGACCACTGGGGCATCGTCAAGGCCGACATCGGCATCCGCGACGGCCGGATCACCGGCATCGGCAAGGCCGGCAACCCCGACACCATGGACGGCGTCCACCCCGACCTCGTGATCGGCCCCGAGACCGAGATCATCGTCGGCAACGGCAAGATCGTCACCGCCGGCGCCGTCGACGCCCACGTCCACTTCATCTCCCCGACCGTCGTCGAGCAGGCGCTCGCCACCGGCGTCACCACGCTCGTCGGCGGCGGCACGGGACCCGCCGAGGGCACCAAGGCGACCACCGTCACACCGGGCCCGTGGCACCTTGCCCGGATGTTCGAGGCCCTGGACACCTTCCCCGTCAACATCGGCCTGCTCGGCAAGGGCAACACCATGTCCCGGGAGGCCATGCACTCCCAACTCCGCGGCGGAGCGCTCGGATTCAAGATCCACGAGGACTGGGGCGCCACCCCGGCGGTCATCGACGCCTGCCTCGGCGTCTGCGAGGAGACCGGCGCCCAACTCGCCATCCACACGGACACCCTGAACGAAGCGGGCTTCGTCGGCGACACCCTCGCCGCCATCGCGGGCCGCACCGTCCACGCGTACCACACGGAGGGCGCCGGCGGAGGGCACGCTCCCGACATCATCACGGTCGTCTCCGAGCCGTACATCCTGCCCAGCTCGACCAACCCGACCCGCCCGCACACCGTCAACACCATCGAGGAACACCTCGACATGCTGATGGTCTGCCACCACCTCAACCCCGCCGTCCCCGAGGACCTCGCCTTCGCCGAGTCCCGCATCCGGCCCTCCACCATCGCCGCCGAGGACGTCCTCCACGACCTGGGCGCCATCTCGATCATCTCCTCCGACTCCCAGGCCATGGGCCGGATCGGCGAGGTGATCATGCGGACCTGGCAGACCGCCCACGTCATGAAGAAGCGGCGCGGCGCGCTGCCCGGCGACGGCCGGGCCGACAACCACCGGGCCCGTCGCTATGTCGCCAAGTACACGATCAACCCGGCCGTCGCCCAGGGCATGGACCACCTCATCGGCTCCGTCGAGACCGGCAAACTCGCCGACCTCGTGCTCTGGGACCCCGCCTTCTTCGGCGTGAAGCCGCTCACCGTCGTCAAGGGCGGCCAGATCGCGTACGCGCAGATGGGCGACGCCAACGCCTCCATCCCGACCCCGCAACCGGTCATGCCCCGCCCCATGTTCGGCGCGCTCGGCCGGGCGGCCGCGGCCGGTTCCGTCAATTTCACGGCCCGGGCGGCGATCGAGGACGACCTGCCCCGGAAGCTGGGCCTGCACAAGGAGTTCACCGCGATCGGGGACACCCGGCGGGTCACCAAGGCCGACATGCGGGAGAACGACGCCCTGCCCCGGGTCGAGGTCGACGCCGACACCTTCTCGGTGACCATCGACGGAGAGGCGGTCGAACCCGCACCGGCCATCGAACTCCCCATGGCCCAGCGCTACTTCCTCTTCTGAGGGTGCGGACACGATGACACGCTCCGCACTCCTCGTGCTCGCCGACGGACGGTTCCCCGCCGGCGGGCACGCCCACTCCGGCGGCGCCGAGGCGGCGGTCAGGGCCGGCCGGATCAAGGACGCCGACGACCTGGAGGCCTTCTGCCGCGGCCGGCTCCACACCACCGGCCTCACTTCCGCGGGCCTGGCCGCCGCCGCCGCGAACGGACTCGACCCGTACGAGCTCGACGCGGCCGCCGACGCCCGCACGCCCTCACCCGCCCTGCGCGCCGCCGCCCGCAGGCTCGGCCGCCAGCTGATGCGGGCCGCCCGCGCCACCTGGCCAAGCCCCGAACTCGACGCGCTCGCGGCGGCCTTCCCGCGGGGTGCCCATCAGCCCGTCGTCCTCGGCGCCACCGCCCGGGCCGCGGGACTCGGCCCGGAGGACGCCGCCCACTGTGTCGCGTACGAGACGGTCGGCGGCCCCGCCACCGCCGCCGTACGCCTCCTCAGCCTCGACCCGTACCGGGCGACCGCCGTCCTCGCCCGCCTCGCACCCGAGATGGACGACATCGCCGACCGCGCGGCGGCCGCCGCCCGCCAGGGCGTCGAAGCCCTGCCGGCCGCCTCCGCGCCGCTGCTCGACCTCACCGCCGAACAGCACGCGGCCTGGCCCGTCCGCCTCTTCGCCTCGTAACCACTCCGACAGGAGAGCCATGCACCTCGACCACGGCCACACCCACCACGGAGCGGTCTCCGCCGACGCCCACCGCCCCGACGGCACCCGCCGCGCCCTGCGCGTCGGACTCGGCGGACCGGTCGGTTCCGGGAAGACCGCCACCGTCGCCGCCCTCTGCCGGGTCCTGCGGGACACCCTCTCGATCGCCGTCGTCACCAACGACATCTACACCCGCGAGGACGCCGAGTTCCTCCTCCGCAACGCCGTCCTGCCGCCCGAGCGCATCCAGGCCGTGGAGACCGGCGCCTGCCCGCACACCGCGATCCGCGACGACATCTCCGCCAACCTCGAAGCCGTCGAGGAACTGGAGGAGGCCGTCGGCCCCCTCGACCTCATCCTGGTCGAGTCCGGCGGCGACAACCTCACCGCCACCTTCTCCAAGGGGCTCGTCGACGCCCAGATCTTCGTCATCGACGTGGCCGGCGGCGACGACATCCCGCGCAAGGGCGGACCGGGGGTCACCACCGCCGACCTGCTCGTCGTCAACAAGACCGACCTCGCCCCGCACGTCGGCTCCGACCTGGAGCGCATGGCCCGTGACGCGAAGGCGCAGCGCGGCGAGCTGCCCGTCGCCTTCACCTCCCTGCGCGCCGAGAACGGCGTCGGGCCCGTCGCCGACTGGGTCCGCGGCCGGCTCGACGCGTGGACCGCGGCCGGGGCGCCGGCCGCGTGAGCCTGCGCGCCACCGCACGGATCGCCGCCGCCGCCGACGGCCGGCTGCCGCTCCTGGAGAGCGACGGTCCCCTCGCCCTGCGCCGCACCAGGGCCGCCGCCGGCTGGACCCGGGTCACCGTCGTCGGGGCGATGAGCGCCCCGCTCGGCGGCGACCGGCTCGCGATCGAGACGGAGGTACGGGACGGGGCCCGGCTCCTGGTCGACTCCGCCGCCGCCACCCTCGCCCTGCCGGGCCGGAGCGCCGAGCCCGCCACGTACGACGTCCGGATCGCGGTGGGGGAGGCCAGCGTCCTCCACTGGCTGCCCGAGCAGCTCGTCTCCGCCCACGGCTCCCACCTGCGGATGCGCACCACCGTCGAGCTCGCCGCCACGGCCCGGCTCGTCCTCCGCGAGGAGCAGGTCCTCGGCCGGCACGGCGAAGCGCCCGGCACCCTCGTCACCCGCCTCACCGTCCGCCGCGCCGGACGGCCCCTGCTCGACCAGGAACTGGCGTACGGCCCCGGGGCCCCCGGCGGCTGGGACGGCGGCGCGGTCCTCGGCGGCCACCGGGCCACCGGTCAACTCCTCGTGGTGGACCCCGACTTCGCCGACAAGCCCAGGGAGTCGAGGCTTCTCGACGAAGGGGCCGTGATCGCCCCGCTCGCCGGCCCCGCGGCCCTCGTCACCGCCGTCGCCCCCGACGCCCTCGCGCTCCGCCGCCTCCTCGACACGGCCCTGGCCGAACTCGCCCCGCACTGACGCGAGGGGCGGTCGTCAGGGGGCCGCCCCTCCGGCCGGTCACGGTCAGCCCCGGGTCTTCAGCCAGGCGTCCTCCGCCGCGTAGTCGAAGAAGTCCACCCCGTACTTCGCGAGACCGGGAAAGGCCTCACGCCAGTCCCGGTCCGCCAGGTGCGCGGTCAGCCACGCCACCGTCTCCGGGAGCGACCCGGCGTACGACACGACCGGCCGGTATCCCAACTCCCGCTCCGCCGCCGTCATGTCGTAGACGATCGGGTGCGGCGCGGTCCACGGAGTGAGCCCCACGGTCTCCGCCGGCTCCCCTTCCATCAGCACCAGCTCACTCCGCACGCCCAGCACCGCGTCGATCGCCGCCCCGATCTCCGCCACCGTCGGCGCCTCGGGGTCCGCGCCGTTGAGCACCCGGCTCCCCGGCTTCGCCGCCGCGAGCCGGACGAGCTCGGCGAGGTTGTCCACGTGGGCCGGATGGAACCGCGAGGCGCCGCCGTACGCGAGGACGCGCACCGGCCGCCCGTCGAGCGCCCGCTTGACGAACCACAGCTCGCGCGGGCCCGGGCAGAAGGGCCCGTGGATCGCGCCCGCGCGCAGCAGCGTCGTCGGCAGCGCGTCGCCCGCCGCCAGCAGCTCCCGCTCCAGGGCGATCTTCCGCCTGCTGTACGTGGTGTCGCCCGGCGCGACGGTCCGCCACTCCTCGGGGACGGGCACCGGGAAGGCGGGGAAACCGTCGGGCCGGTCCTGGGTGTCGAAGCTGCGGCCCTCCTCGTCCTCGTAGACGGCGCCGCTCGACACCACCACCGCCGAGCCGATCCGGTCGGCGAGCCCGGTCAGCTGCCGTCCGTGCCCGCCGCCGTACGCGACGATGTCGACGAGCACGTCGCAGCCGTCGCCGAGCCCCGCCGAGAGCGCCCCTTCCTCGGTCCGGTCGAGCCGCACCGTCCGGACCTCGTCCGGCCACCTCTCGTCGCGCGCGCCGCCCCGCGAGGCGGCCGTCACCTCCCAGCCGTCCGAGACGAGGGCCCGCACGGCCGCCCGCCCCACCTGTCCCGACCCGCCCAGTACGAACGCGTTTCCCTTGGTCATGATCGCGACGCTACGGGCGGCGGGACCGGCGCCCCAAGCGATTGCGCCGTGCGCGGATCCGCCCTCGGCGTTCCCGGCGGCGGAACCTTCGCGCGGGCACGTCCGTCCCCGCCTCCGCCGCCTTCACCACGGCCGCGTACTCGTCCACGTACTCCTGCCCGGACAGCCGCAGGATCTCGTACATGATCTCGTCGGTGACCGCGCGGACCACCGCCCGCTCGTCCGCGGACCCCGCGAAGCGGGAGAAGTCCAGCGGCGCCCCGAAGCGGATCGTGACCCGGCGGATCCGCGGCACGACCTTTCCGGGCGGCTGGATCTCGAACGTGCCGACCATGGCGCACGGCACCACCGGCACCCCGGCGGTCAGGGCCATCACCGCCACCCCGGCCTTGCCCTTGTAGAGCCGCCCGTCGTGGGAGCGCGTCCCCTCGGGATAGATCCCGAGCAGCTCGCCCCTGCCCAGGACGCCGAGCCCCTCGCGGATCGCCGCCTGCCCGGCCTCCTTCCCCGACCGGTCCACCGGGATCTGACCGGCGGCCCGGAAGAACGCGGCCGTGAGCCGCCCCTTGATGCCGGGCCCCGTGAAGTACTCCTGTTTGGCGAGGAAGGTGATCCGCCGGTCGAGCACGGCCGGCATCAGGAAGTGGTCGGAGAAGGAGAGGTGATTGCCCGCGACGATCGCCGCGCCCTCCTCCGGGACGTGCTCCAGCCCCTCGATCCGCGGCCGGAAGAGCAGCCTGAGCAGCGGACCCAGCAGTACGTGCTTCATCAGGTGGTAGAACACCCGCGACCCCCGTTCGTCGTCGTCATGCCCGTTGTATCGGCGCGCGGGCCCGTGGTCCACTGGTGGGGGAGCGTCACGATGACGGGACAGCACGGAACGAGACGTCCCGGCCGTGTCCTCACCGCGGTGCTCTGCGCGGTGACGGCGGCCGGTCTGTACGGCTGCTCCGACCCCGGCCCCCGGGAGCCCAGCCCCACACCGACGCCCTCACCGGCCACGACGCCCCCCGGCACGACCGCCCCGGCGTCCCCCACGACGGCCCCCGCGCCCGCCGGCCGGTCACCGCTCACCGGACTCCCCGCGCGGCCCGCCCCCGTCGTCGCCGTGAAGATCGACAACGTGCAAGCGGCCCGCCCCCACACCGGTCTCGGCGCCGCCGACCTCGTCTACGTCGAGCAGGTCGAGGGCGGCGTGACCCGGCTCCTCGCCGTGTACTCCTCCCGGCTCCCTGAGCTCACCGGACCCGTCCGCAGCGCCCGGGAGTCCGACATATCGCTCCTCGCGCCCTACGGCCGGCCGGTGCTCGCCTACTCCGGCGCGCAGAGCGCCCTGAACCCCCTGCTGAACGCCGCGCCGCTGCACCTCGTCACCGAGTCCACCGCCCCCGGGGCCTTCCGGCGCTCCCCTGACCGGGCCGCCCCGCACAACCTCTACGTCCGCCCGGAACGCGCCCTCGCCACCGATCCGTCGGCGGAGAACGCCCAGGACATCGGCTTCCGCTTCGGGTCCGCGCCGCCCGGCGGCACCCCGGTCGACACGTCGTCCGTCCGCTTCCCGGCAGCCCGCTACACCTTCACGTGGTCCGCCGCGGACCGCGCCTGGCGGGTCGCGATGGACGGCCGCGAGGCCCGCGCCACGGACACCGGACCGCTCACCCCCGAGACGGTCGTCGTCCAGCGCGTCACCATCCGCCCGTCCGACTTCCGGGACAAGTTCGGCTCGGTCTCCCCGTACACCGAGACCACGGGCAGCGGCAGCGCGCTCGTGCTGCGCGACGGCCGCTCGTACGAGGCCCGCTGGTCCCGGCCCACGCCCGAAGCGGGCACCACCTTCACCACCCCGGACGGGAAGCCCCTCGCCTTCGCCCCGGGTCAGACCTGGGTCGTCCTCGCCCCGCGCGGTTAGCGGGGGCGGGGCAGCGTCTGCGGGCAGGGCAGCGAGGACGGGTCAGGGCTGTGTCGTCGTGCCCGGTCGGCCGGGCCGGCCCCGTGGGCGCCGGCGAGGAGAATCGGGCGTCGAGCTGTCCGCCGCCGCCATGCCGATCGTGGCGACCACCAGCACCATCAGGCCGAACCACAGCCATCCGCTGCTGCCGAGCGCCACCGTGTACGTCGTCGTCAGGACCAGTGCCGCGCCGGTGAGCGCCGCCATCGTCTTCGTGGGACCGGACATCGATCCGCCTCCTCCCGACCGGGGCCGCGGAAGTCGTCGTCCCCATCGTGACCCCGGAAGGGGGGCGCGCGCTACTCCCTGGACGCCCCCGCGTGCGCCGGGGCCGGAAGCGGGCCTCGTCTCAGCTCCTGGCCCGGAGCGAGGCCAGGTACGCGTTGTACGCCTCCAGCTCCTTGTCCCCGTTCCGGTCGGCGGCCCGGTCCATGCGGACCGCCTGCCGCTGCTCGGAGTGGTACCACTGGTAGACCAGCGCGATCAGCACCAGCACGGACGGGATCTCGCTGAACGCCCAGGCGATGCCGCCCGCCGCGTTCTGGTCGGTGAGGGCGTCGATCCCCAGCGAGGCGGGCGGGCTCTGGTACGTCCCGACCATCGGCTCGCTCGCCATCATCAGCGCGATGCCGAAGAAGGCGTGGAACGGCATGCCCGCGAACAGCTCCAGCATCCGCATCACGTAACCCGGCCGGTGCGGGCCCGGGTCCACGCCCATGATCGGCCAGAAGAAGACCACGCCGACCATCAGGAAGTGCACCATCATCCCGATGTGCCCGGGCTTGGAGCCCATCAGGAAGTCGAAGAGCGGCGTGAAGTACAGCGCGTACAGGCTCGCGATGAACATCGGGATCGTGAAGCCGGGGTGCGTGATCACCTTGACGTACCGGCTGTGCAGCAGCTTCAGGAGCAGCTCGCGCGGCCCCGTCGAACCCCGGTCCGCCACCGGCAGTGCCCGCAGCGCCAGCGTCACCGGTGCGCCGAGGAGCAGGAGGATCGGCGACAGCATGGAGATCACCATGTGCTGCACCATGTGCACGCTGAACATGACCATGCCGTAGTCGTTGAGCTTGGTGCACATCACCAGGGCGACGGACAGGACACCGACGGTGAAGAACACCGTCCGGCTCACGGGCCACGCGTCACCGCGCCGCCGCAGCCGCGCCACACCCCAGCCGTAGAGCCCGAGCCCCGCGATGCAGCCGACGAGGAAGAAGAGGTCGGGGGAGAACTCCAGGCCCCGCGCCAGCGTGAACGGCGGCAGATCCATGGTCATGCCGTGTCCGCTGTGATCCATCTGAGTACTCCTGGAGCCCGATTCGCGCTTGTTGTCCGCACCAGACTAGAACCGCCCCCGGCCGCGATCGCGACCGGGGGCGGTTCTGGGCTCATGGCGGCGTCAGAGCACGCACTCGGCCTCGCTGTAGCGGTCCTCGGGGACCGTCTTGAGGGACTCGACGGCCTGCGCCAGCGGGACCATCACGATGTCCGTGCCGCGCAGCGCGGTCAGCATGCCGAACTCGCCGCGGTGCGCCGCCTCCACCGCGTGCCAGCCGAAGCGGGTGGCGAGGACGCGGTCGTACGCGGTCGGGGTGCCGCCGCGCTGGACGTGGCCGAGGATGACCGGGCGGGCCTCCTTGCCGAGGCGCCGCTCGAGCTCGACGGAGAGCTGGTTCGCTATGCCGGTGAACCGCTCGTGGCCGTAGATGTCCTTCCCGGCGGACTTGAAGTCCATCGAGCCCTCGCGCGGCTTCGCGCCCTCGGCGACGACCACGATCGCGAACCGCTTGCCGGCCTCGAACCGCTCGCCGACGCGGGCGGTCAGCTCGTCGATGTCGAAGGGGCGCTCGGGGACGACGACCGCGTGCGCGCCGGCGGCCATGCCGGAGTGCAGCGCGATCCACCCGGTGTGGCGGCCCATGACCTCGACGACGAGGACCCGCTGGTGCGACTCGGCGGTCGTCTTCAGCCGGTCGAGCGCCTCGGTGGCGACGGTGACGGCCGTGTCGAAGCCGAAGGTGACGTCGGTGGAGGCGATGTCGTTGTCGATGGTCTTGGGGACCCCGACGATCGGCAGGCCCGCCTCGGAGAGGAGGTTGGCCGCCTTCAGGGTGCCCTCGCCGCCGATCGGGATGATGGCGTCGAGGCCCAGGTCCGCGACGTGGCCGCGGGCGGTCTCGACGCCGCCGACCAGGTGCGCGGGCTGGACCCGGGAGGAGCCGAGGATGGTGCCGCCGCGGGCGAGTATGCCGCCCACCGCGTCGAGGTCGAGCTTGCGGTAGTCGCACTCCAGCAGGCCCTTCCACCCGTCGTGGAAGCCGATGACCTCGTCACCGTGGTCGACGACGGCGCGGTGCACGACGGAACGGATGACGGCATTCAGACCGGGGCAGTCTCCGCCGGAGGTGAGCACACCAATGCGCATAGCCCAAAAACCTTTGCAACGTGGGCCGACTCCCGGACCACGTCGTCCGGCTGGATCCCCGCCACCCTATCGGTGCTGGGTGGCGGGGCCGAAACGGATGTCCGCACAGTGGACATCGTCGTTTCGTACGAGCCTGTGAGGGCGCGTCAGGCGGGCTGCGTGGCAGCCGCGATGCGCTCGGCGCGCAGCGCCTCGTACCACCGGTCGTCGGTGGGCGGCAGCGCGTTCACATCGAGGGCCAGCTTCAGGAGCAGGTCCGCGATCTGCGGGTTCCGGGCCATGACGGGGCCGTGCATGTACGTACCGAAGACGGTGTCGTTGTACGCGCCCTCGGTGCCGTCGCCGGTGCCGTTGCCGTTGCCGAAGACGGTCCGGGCGAACGGCCGGGCCGTCGGGCCGAGGTGCGTGATGCCCTGGTGGTTCTCGAACCCGGTCAGCTGGGGCAGGCCGAGGCGCGGGTCGATGTCCGCGAGGACGTCGCCGACGCACCGGGCGCCCTCGCCGCGGGTCGAGATCACGTCGATCAGACCGAGGCCGGTCTCGCGCTCGCCGAGGTCGTTGATGAACTCGTGGCCCAGGATCTGGTAGCCGGCGCAGACAGAGAAGATGATCGCGCCGTTGGACGCGGCCCGGCTGAGCCCGCCGTCGCGGCGCAGCCGCTCGGCCGCGAGCCGCTGCGGCCGGTCCTCGCCGCCGCCGATCAGATAGATGTCGCCCGAGGTCGGCACCGGCTGGTCGCTGCGGACGTCGACGCGCTCGACGTTCAGGCCGCGCTGGCGGGCGCGGCGCTCGACGACGAGGACGTTGCCCTGGTCGCCGTAGGTGCTGAGCAGGTCCGGGTAGACCCAGACCAGGCGCAGGCTGCTGTCAGTCATGCTGCATGTCCTCTACGGGTCAGTTGCCGACGCGGCGGCGGACGTCCTGGAAGGCGGTGTAGTTGGCGATCAGCTCGATCTGCCCGGGCGGGGCCATCGTGACGGCCTCGTCGAGCGTCTCGCAGACGCGGAAGTCCACGCCCGCGACCTCCAGGCGGACCGCCAGGTCGAGCCGGCGGTCGCCGATGACCATGATCGGGTGGCCCGCGAGCCGCCCGTAGTCCACGTCCCACAGCCAGGAGGTGTCCGTGCCGTCGGCGCCGCGGGCGTTGACGGAGAGGATCACCGGCGTGGGCGGCGCGTCGATCAGGGAGAACGTCTCCAGCCAGCCGGCCGGGTTCTTCGCGAGCAGGAGTCGCAGGTCGCGGCCCTGGAACGAGACGACGTCGTAGCGTCCCGCGACGGCCTGCACCTGGTACATGCGCTCCAGGGCGACCTGCGGCGGCACGCCGAAGACGGCGGCGACGGCGGCCGAGGTGGCGGCGTTCGCCTTGTTGGCGCGGCCGGGCAGCTGGAGCCGGATCGGCCAGGCCGAACCGTGGGGGTCGAGCACGTGGTCGCCGTTGAGCGCCCAGCTCGGCGCGGGACGGCGGAAGCCGCACTCGCCGCAGAACCAGTCGTCGCCCGGACGCTGCATCACACCGCCGCAGGCGGGGCACGACCAGGCGTCGTCCTTCCACTCCTGGCCGGCGGCCACCCACACGACGTTGGGGGAGGAGGAGGCGGCCCACACGATGAGCGGGTCGTCGGCGTTGGCGACGACGACGGCCTTCGTGCCGTTGAGGCCCTCGCGCCACTTCTCGGCGAGCATGCGGGTCTCGGCGGCGCGGTCGAGCTGGTCGCGCGAGAGGTTGAGCAGCGCGATGACCTTGGGCGTGGTGTCACGGGCGACGCCGGCGAGGTACTTCTCGTCGACCTCGATGACGCCGTACTTGGAGTCCGAGCCGCCGGCCAGCGCCGAGGTGATGCCCGCGGGCATGTTGGCGCCGAGGGCGTTCGAGACCACGGGGCCGGCGGCTCGCAGGGCCTCCGCGATCAGCCGGGTCGTCGTCGTCTTGCCGTTGGTCGCCGACACCAGGACGACGTCCAGATGCTGCGCGAGCCGGCCGAGGAGGTCCGGGTCGAGCTTGAGAGCGACCTTGCCGCCGATCACCGATCCGCTGCCGCGCCCCGCCGCCCGCGACACCGCGGCCGCGGCCCTGCCCGCCGTCACGGCCAGCTTGGCACGCGGCGACAGCGGCTCTGGATTACCGGGGTGTCCTGACATCGTTCCTGTTCCTCCTTGCGTCGGTCCGGGCTCAGCCTATCGAGATCAGGCCAGCAGCCCGAACAGCGGCACCGTGCGAGGCCGCGCGAAACAGCCTGGTCACGGCGGACCGTACCCTTACGGCCATGCGAAACCGCCCCATCCCCGGCAGTTCCGGCCTCGTGCGAGAGATGACTCTGCTCGGCGACCCCGTACTGCACACGCCCTGTGAGCCCGTCACCGACTTCGGCCCCGAACTGGCCCGGCTCGTCGAGGACATGTTCGCGACGATGTACGCGGCGAACGGCGTGGGACTGGCGGCCAACCAGGTCGGCGTGGGCCTGCGGGTCTTCGTCTACGACTGCCCTGACGACGAGGACACGCGCCACCTGGGCCATGTGGTGAATCCGACGCTGGTGGAGGCGGACGGCGACGTGATCCGGGGCCCGGAGGGCTGTCTCTCGCTGCCGGGACTGGAGGCGCCGACGCCGCGTTTCGACCGCGCCGTGGTGGAGGGCGTCCGGCTGGACGGTACTCCGGTACGGATCGAGGGCACGGGCTTCTTCGCCCGCTGCCTCCAGCACGAGACGGACCACCTGGAGGGCGGGGTCTACGCCGACCATGTGACGGGGTGGCGTAAGTCACGTCTGCTGCGGACGATCCGCAAGCAGCCGTGGGGCGGCGACGCGTCCGTGCTGGAGGGCTGAGCGTCCGGTCAGAACCCCGGCCCGCCGGGGCGGTCGTCGGCCATCGCGAGCCGGCCCCACAGCAGGTCGGCCAGGCTGCTGACCAGCTCGGCGCGGGAGCAGGGTCGCTCGCCGAGCCACCAGTCGCCGGCCGCGTGCATCATGCCGACGATGCCGTGGCCCCAGATCCGGGCCTGGACGTCGGCGGCGGGTCCCAGGTCGACGCGTTCGGCGATGACCTGGCCGAGCTCCTCGCCCATGCGGCGCAGCAGCGGGGCCGAGTGGCGGCCGACGTCGAAGCCCTGCTCGGACTGGTGCGACTCCTCCGCCGGGTGCATGAGGAAGCGGTAGACCTGGGGCATCGCCTCGATCGAGGCGAGGTAGGTGTCGAGGGTGGACTCGACGCGGCGGCGCCGGTCGGAGGGGGCGTCGAGCGCGGTCCGGAGCGCCGAGAGCAGCGCGTCCGTGTGGCGGATGGCGAGGGCGCGGTAGAGGCCGCCCTTGTCGCCGAAGTGCCGGTAGAGGATCGGCTTGGTGATGCCGGCCTCCGCCGCGATGGCGTTCATGGACGCCTTGGGTCCGTCCCGGAGCACCACCCGGTCCGCCGCCTCCAGCAGTTCGCGCCGTCGCTGTTCCGCGGGCTTCTGCTGATCGGTGGTCCGGTGTGTGATGTCCATAAGCGTGTCTCCCCGCCCGTGCGATTCCGTGAGGCTGTCGCAACGTAACACCCGCCCGGCGCCCGGCGCCGGGCGGCCCGAAGTGCTCCGCCGCAGGTTGACAGCCCGTACCCACCGGTAACAGACTGCTGTTACCGCAAGTAACGTACTGCTGGGAGGGAACTATGGCCGAGTTCACGCTCGAACTCAACGACGACCAGAAGCAGGTCCGGGACTGGCTGCACGGTTTCGCCGCCGATGTGATGCGTCCGGCCGCGGCCGAGTGGGACGAGCGTGAGGAGACCCCCTGGCCGATCATCCAGGAAGCCGCCAAGCTCGGAATCTACTCCCTCGACTTCTATGCCCAGCAGTTCTTCGACCCGACCGGCCTCGGCGTCCCGATGACCATGGAAGAGCTCTTCTGGGGCGACGCGGGCATCGCCCTCTCCATCGTCGGCACCGGCCTCGCCGCCGTCGGCGTCCTCGCCAACGGCACCGAGGAGCAGATCGGCACCTGGGTCCCGCAGATGTACGGCGACGCGAACGACGTGAAGGTCGCCGCCTTCTGCTCCTCCGAGCCCGACGCCGGCTCCGACGTCGCCGCCATGCGCACCCGGGCCGTGTACGACGAGGCCAAGGACGAGTGGGTCCTCAACGGCACCAAGACCTGGGCGACCAACGGCGGCATCGCCAACGTCCACGTCGTCGTCGCCGTCGTGGACGCCGAGCTCGGCTCGCGCGGCCACGCCTCCTTCATCGTGCCGCCGAACACCCCCGGCCTCTCCCAGGGCCAGAAGTTCCAGAAGCACGGCATCCGCGCCTCGCACACCGCCGAGGTCGTCCTGGAGGACGTCCGCGTCCCCGGTCACTGCCTCCTCGGCGGCAAGGACAAGCTCGACGAGCGCCTCGCCCGGGCCCGCGAGAAGGCGAAGGCGGGCGGCGGCGCGAGCGTGAAGAACGCCGCCATGGCCACCTTCGAGGCCTCCCGCCCGGCGGTCGGCGCCATGGCCGTCGGCACCGCCCGCGCCGCGTACGAGGTCGCCCTCGACTACGCGAAGACCCGCGTGCAGTTCGGCCGCCCGATCATCGAGAACCAGGGCGTCGCCTTCCAGCTCGCCGACATGCGCACCCAGATCGACGCGGCCCGGCTCCTCGTCTGGCGCGCCTCCTGGATGGCGACCGCCGGCAAGCCCTTCACCTCGGCCGAGGGCTCCATGTCCAAGCTGTACGCGAGCGAGGTCGCCAAGCAGGTCACCGGCCAGGCCATCCAGATCCTCGGCGGCAACGGCTACACCCGCGAGTACCCGGTGGAGCGGATGCACCGCGACGCGGCCATCTACACCATCTTCGAGGGCACGAGCGAGATCCAGCGGATGGTCATCAGCCGCGCGCTCGCGAAGTAGCCGGCGCCGGGGGCGGGACACGGGACACCCCGCCCCCGGACGTCTCACACGAGACAGAACTCGTTGCCCTCCGGGTCCTGGAGCACCACCGCGTAGTAGTCCATGCCGTTCGGCTCGTCCATCGCGTACAGGATCGTGGCGCCCAGGGCCGTCAGGCGGGCCACCTCGCTGTCCACCCGCTCCCGGCGCAGGGCGAGCGGCACCTCGCGGCCGCCGCCGACCTTGAGGTCGAGATGCACGCGGTTCTTGGCGGCCTTGGGCTCCGGGACCCGCTGGAACCAGACGCGGGGGCCCACGCCCTTCGGGTCCACGATGGACTCGGGCAGCTCCCCGGCGTCCTCGCCCAGCTCCTCCTCGGGCACGCCGATCGCCCGCCAGTACTCCCGCCAGGAGGCGTGTCCGGCGGGCGGCGGGTCGGGGACGTACCGCAGGGCGTCCAGCCAGAAGGGCACGAGCCGCTGGGGGTCCGCGCAGTCGATCGTCAGTTGCAGAGTGAGCTCGGGGCGGTCCATGGAGCGAGCCTCGCAGACGCCACCGACAGCCGCCCGGGGCCGGACCAACCGGGCGCATTCGGACGGGTGTTCAGTCCGGGCTACGTGTGGGTTACTGCCTGGGGGAGAATCGCCCAGCAGTGACGAATCGAGGGGAACCGATCATGGCCACCACCACGCGGGCCGAAGCGCCCGAACTCGCGGGACATCCGCTGCTCGGCTCCATGCGCGACCTCAAGAACGACTCACTGGGCACCTTCCTGCGCGCGCGGAGCGAGCACGGCGACGTCGTCCGGATCACCGCCGGGCCGCCCGGGATCCGCGCCACCGTCTACGGCGTCTTCTCCGCCGCGGGCGCACAGCAGGTCCTCGCCGGCGAGGCGGCCAACTTCCGCAAGGACAACGCCTTCTACCAGGAGGTACGGGAGTCCTTCGGCAACGGTCTGCTCACCAGCCAGGACGAGGACTACCTGCGCCAGCGCCGGCTCGTCCAGCCCCTCTTCACCAAGCGCCGCGTCGACGGCTACGCAGCCGCCATCGCCGCCGAGGTCACCGCCCTCACCGAGGAGTGGCAGGAGGACGCCGCCTTCACCGTCGACGTCCTCCAGGGGATGACCCGGCTCGCACTCCGCGCCGTCGCCCGCATCCTCTTCGGCACCGACGTCGACGCGGCCGTCGAGGTCGTCGAGCGCTGCTTCCCCGAGGTCGGCGCCTACGTCCTGCGCCGCGGCTACGCGCCGCTCAACACCCCCCGCGACTGGCCCACCCCCGGCAACCGCCGGGCCGCCGCGGTCCACAAGGCGCTGTACGAGGTCTGCGACCGGATCATCGCCGACCGCCGGGAGTCCGGCCGCGCCCCCGGCGACGGGCAGGACCTCCTCACGCTCCTCGCCGAGGCCGAGAGCGCCGAGGACGGCAGCTTCAGCGCCACCGAGCTGCGCGAGCAGGTCCTCGTCTTCCTCGTCGCGGGCCACGAGACGACCGCGACCTCCCTCGGCTTCGCCCTCCACCTCCTCGGCCTGCACCCGGAGTTCCAGAAGCGGGCGCACGAGGAGGTCGACCGGGTGCTCGCGGGCCGTACCCCCGGCGCCGCCGACATGGACTCCCTGCCGTACGTCACGCAGGTCCTCAAGGAGGCCATGCGGCTCTTCCCGGCCGCGCCCGTCATCGGCCGCCGTGCCGTCGCCGCCACCGAGATCGACGGCGTCACCGTCCCGGCCGGCGCGGACGTCATCGTCGCCCCCTGGGTCACCCACCGCCACCCCGCCTACTGGGAGGACCCGGAGCGCTTCGACCCCGACCGCTTCACGCCCGAGGCGGAGGCCGCCCGCCCCCGGTACGCCTGGTTCCCCTTCGGCGGCGGCCCGCGCGCCTGCATCGGCCAGCACTTCTCGATGCTGGAGTCGGTGGTCGCCCTGGCGATGCTCCTCCAGAAGTACGAGTTCGAGGCCGTCGACACCGAGGTCCCGGTCGCCCCCGCGATCACCCTCCAGGCGGCGGGCCCGGCCCGCTGCCGGCTCCGCCCCAGGAGGGCCTAGGCGCCCACCGGAGACGGCAACGGCGGCGGGGGACCGTCAGGCGAGCTGCGCCTCGATCGCGGCGACGACCTCCGCGGCCTCCGGCTCGGTGCGCGGACGGAAGCGGGTGACCGTGCCGTCCCGGCCGATCAGGAACTTCTCGAAGTTCCACTGGATGTCACCGGCCTCGCCCTCGGCGTCGGCGACCTTCGTCAGCTCCTCGTAGAGCGGGTGGCGGTCGCCGCCGTTGACGTCCGTCTTCTCCAGGAGCGGGAAGGACACCCCGTACGTCGCCGAGCAGAAGGCCTGGATCTCCTCCGAGCTGCCCGGCTCCTGGCCCGCGAACTGGTTGCAGGGCACACCGAGCACGGTGAGGCCGCGCTCCCCGTACTCCTTCTGCAGCCGCTCAAGACCCGCGTACTGCGGGGTCAGCCCGCACTTCGAGGCCACGTTCACGACGAGCACCGCGCGGTCCCGGTAGTCGGCGAGGGAGACGGGCTCCCCGGTCAGGGTCTTCAGGGGGATGTCGTACAGGCTCATGGACCGCTCCTGGTCGAAATGGGGTTTGATCTCGGTATGGGTGAAGAACGACTGGCGATCGCGATCGATTCCGCGACGGAGGAAGAGCCCCGCCGCGTGTGCTGCCGGCTCTGCGGCCGGCCCCTCACCGGCGCGGACTCCCGCCGCACGGGCCTCGGCCCGACCTGCGACGCCAGACTCCACCCGCCGGGCCCCGACATCCGCTCGCGCCGCCACGAGGTCGCGCAGGACACCCTCCCGGGCATCTAGGGGCGCCCCCGCGACCGGGCGACGGTACCAGGCGACAAAACGATGGCCCAGGCAAATTCGCATCGGCACAGTGATCACCGATGAGAACGAAACCCGAGCCACCGGAGTCCTGACATGTCGACCCTGCGCGTCACCGCCGAAGTCCTGACCGTCCACCCCCACCCCAACGCCGACGCCCTGGAACTCGCTCAGGTCGGCCTCTACCGCGCCGTCGTCGCCAAGGGCGCCTACCGCACCGGCGACGCGGCCCTCTACATACCGGAGCAGGCCGTACTGCCCGCCGCCCTCGTCGACGAGCTCGGGCTGACCGGCCGCCTGGCCGGGAAGGACTCCGACCGGGTCAGGGCCGTACGGCTGCGCGGCGAGCTGTCGCAGGGCATCGTCTGCCGCCCCGCCGCGCTCGCCGGCACCGACCTGGAGCGCGCCGCGGCCGAGGGGACCGACTTCGCCGAGACCCTCGGCATCACCAAATGGGTTCCGCCGGTCCCGACCACCATGAACGGCGACGTCGAGTCCGCCCCCGACCTGCTGCCCTGGGTCGACATCGAGAACCTCCAGCGCTACCCGGACATCTTCGAGCCCGGCGAGCCCGTCGTCCTGACGGAGAAGCTCCACGGCACCGCCTGCCTGCTGACCTGGCACGCCGAGGACGGGCGCGTCCAGGTCTCCTCCAAGGGGTACGGGGCGAAGGGCCTCGCCCTCCAGGAGGACCCGCGCAACCTGTACTGGCGCGCCGTCCACGCGCACGGCCTGCCCGCCGTCGCGCAGCGGCTCGCCGAGCGCCTCGGCGCCCGCAGGATCGGCTTCTTCGGCGAGGTCTTCGGAGCCGGGGTGCAGGACCTCACGTATGGCGCCGACGGCCGTTCGCAGACGGTCGGCTACGCCCTCTTCGACGTGTCGGCCGAGATCGACGGCCAGGTCCACTGGCTGGCCCCCGCCGAGGTCCTCGCACCCGGCGAGGTCCCGCTCGTCCCGAGCCTCTACACCGGCCCGTACGACCTGGACACGGTCCTCGCGCACGCCAGCGGCCGGGAGACCGTCTCCGGGCGCGAGGCGCACCTGCGGGAGGGCGTCGTCATCCGCCCGGCCACCGAGCGGTACAGCCCGGTCGTCGGCGGCCGGGCCATCGCCAAGGCGGTCAGCCCGGCCTACCTGACCCGCAAGGGCGGCACGGAGTACGAGTGACCGGCCCGGGCGCCCCTCACAGCTTGCGGAACAGGCCCTCCTGGACCACGGACACGAGGAGGCGCCCCTCGCGGTCGTAGATGCGGCCGCGCGCGAGCCCCCGGCCGCCCGTCGCGATCGGGGACTCCTGGTCGTACAGGAACCACTCGTCGGCGCGGAACGGCCGGTGGAACCACATCGCGTGGTCCAGGGACGCCATGTCGAACCCGCGGGGACCCCACAGGGGCTCCACGGGGATCCGGACGGCGTCCAGGAGCGTCATGTCCGAGGCGTACGTCAACGCGCAGGTGTGGACCAGCGGGTCGTCGCCCAGCGGCCCCACGGCCCGCATCCACACCGCCGAGCGCGGATCCGCGCCCTTGACCTCGCCCTGGGTCCAGCGCAGCCGGTCCACGTACCGGATGTCGAACGGCTGGCGGCGGGCCATCCGCTCCAGCGCCTCCGGCAGCGCGCCCAGGTGCTCGCGGATCTCGTCCGCGAGGTTCGGCAGGCTCTCCGGGTCGGTCAGGTGCCGCGGCGGCAGCTGGTGCTCGATGCCCGCCTCCTCCGGCTTGTGGAAGGAGGCCGTCAGATTGAAGATCGTCCGCCCCTCCTGGATCGCCGTGACCCGGCGGGTCGTGAACGACCGGCCGTCCCGCACCCGCTCCACCTGGTACACGATCGGCACCCCGGGCCGGCCCGGCCGCAGGAAGTAGGCGTGCAGCGAGTGCACCGGCCGGTCCCCCTCGGTGGTCCGGCCGGCCGCGACGAGGGCCTGCCCGGCGACCTGCCCGCCGAAGACGCGTTGCAGCGACTCCTGCGGGCTCCGCCCACGGAAGATGTCGACCTCGATCCGCTCCAGGTCGAGCAGATCGACGAGCCTCTCGGCGGGATTGGTCACGACAGGTCTCTCCTCTACAGCTGTCCGACGGACGTCACGCGCACGACCGCACGGCCCTCCTCGTCGGAGGCCGCGAGATCCACCTCCGCGCTGACACCCCAGTCATGGTCGCCGTTCGGGTCGGCGAAGGTCTGCCGGACGCGCCACAGACCGTGGGCCGCGTCCTCCTCGATGGCGAGCAGCTTCGGGCCGCGCGCGTCCGGGCCCGTACCGAGGTCGTCGTACTCGTCCCAGTACGCGTCCATCGCCTCGCCCCACGCGTCCGCGTCCCAGCCGGCCTCCGCGTCCAGCTCGCCCAGCGCGTCCACGTTGTCCAGCGCCGCCAGCTCCACCCGGCGGAACATCGCGTTGCGCACGAGGACCCGGAAGGCACGGGCGTTCGCCGTGACCGGCTTGACCTGATCGGCCTTCTCCTGGGCCTCCTCGGCCGTCTGGACCTCCGGGTTCGCCAGCTGCTCCCACTCGTCGAGCAGCGAGGAGTCCACCTGCCGCACCATCTCGCCCAGCCAGGCGATCAGGTCCTCCAGGTCCTCCGTCTTCAGGTCGTCCGGGATGGTGTGGTCGAGCGCCTTGTACGCGCTCGCGAGGTAACGCAGCACGATGCCCTCGGTCCGCGCCAGCTCGTACCAGGACGTGAACTCCGTGAAGGTCATGGCCCGTTCGTACATGTCACGGATGACCGACTTCGGCGAGACCGGGTGGTCGCCGACCCACGGGTGGGACTTCCGGTAGACGTCGTACGCGTGCCAGAGCAGCTCCTCCAGCGGCTTCGGGTACGAGATCTCCTGGAGCCGCTCCATCCGCTCCTCGTACTCGACGCCGTCGCGCTTCATCTGCCCGACGGCCTCGCCGCGCGCCTTGTTCTGCATCGCGGCGAGGATCTGGCGCGGGTCGTCGAGCGTCGACTCGACGACCGACACCATGTCGAGCGCGTACGACGGGGACTCCGGGTCCAGCAGGTCGAAGGCGGCGAGCGCGAACGTCGACAGCGGCTGGTTCAGCGCGAAGTCCTGCTGGAGGTCGACCGTCAGCCGGATCGTGCGGCCCTCGGCGTCCGGGGTGTCCAGCTGCTCCACCACACCGCCGTCGAGCAGCGAGCGGTAGATCGCGATGGCCCGGCGGATGTGCCGCAGCTGCGCCTTGCGCGGTTCGTGGTTGTCCTCCAGGAGCTTGCGCATCGCGTCGAAGGCGTTGCCCGGCCGCGCGATCACCGAGAGCAGCATGATGTTGGTGACCTTGAAGCGCGAGGTCAGCGGCTCAGGCTCGGAGCCGATCAGCTTCTCGAAGGTGGTGTCGCTCCACGCGACGAAGCCCTCCGGAGCCTTCTTGCGGACGACCTTGCGGCGCTTCTTCGGGTCGTCGCCGGCCTTCGCGAGCGCCTTCTCGTTCTCGATGACGTGCTCGGGCGCCTGCGCGACCACGTAACCCGCCGTGTCGAAGCCGGCCCGCCCGGCCCGGCCCGCGATCTGGTGGAACTCCCGGGCCCGCAGCGTGCGCACCCGGTTGCCGTCGTACTTCGTCAGCGCCGTGAACAGCACCGTACGGATGGGCACGTTGACGCCGACACCCAGCGTGTCCGTCCCGCAGATCACCTTCAGCAGACCGGCCTGGGCCAGCTTCTCGACGAGCCGCCGGTACTTGGGCAGCATGCCGGCGTGGTGCACGCCGATGCCGTGGCGGACGTACCGCGAGAGGTTCTGCCCGAACTTGGTGGTGAAGCGGAAGTTGCCGATCAGCTCGGCGATCCTGTCCTTCTCCTCGCGCGTGCACATGTTGATGCTCATGAGCGACTGGGCCCGCTCGACGGCCTGCGCCTGCGTGAAGTGGACGATGTAGACCGGGGCCTGCTTCGTCTCCAGGAGCTCCGTCAGGGTGTCCGTGATCGGCGTCAGCTCGTACTCGTACGACAGGGGCACCGGCCGGGTCGCCGAGCGGACCACCGAGGTCGGCCGTCCGGTCCGCCGCGTCAGGTCCTTCTCGAACATCGACACGTCGCCGAGCGTCGCCGACATCAGGACGAACTGCGCCTGCGGCAGTTCGAGGATCGGGATCTGCCAGGCCCAGCCGCGGTCCGCCTCGGCGTAGAAGTGGAACTCGTCCATGACGACCTGGCCGATGTCGGCGTACTTGCCGTCCCGCAGCGCGATCGAGGCGAGGACCTCGGCCGTGCAGCAGATGACCGGCGCGTCCGCGTTCACGGAGGCGTCGCCGGTGAGCATGCCGACGTTCTCCGTGCCGAAGATCTTGCACAGGTCGAAGAACTTCTCCGACACCAGCGCCTTGATCGGCGCCGTGTAGAAGGTGACCTGGTCGTTCGCCAGGGCCGTGAAGTGCGCCCCCGCCGCGACCAGCGACTTGCCCGAGCCGGTGGGGGTGGACAGGATCACGTTCGCCCCGGACACCACCTCGATCAGCGCCTCCTCCTGGGCCGGGTAGAGCGTGATGCCCCGGTCCTCGGCCCATGAGGAGAAGGCCTCGAAGAGGGCGTCGGGGTCGGCGGTCGGCGGAAGGCGATCGATAAGGGTCACGCCCCCATCTTGCCTGGATTCCGTTCGGATGAGGGAACCGGCCGGAGGCCTTCTTGATCACGGACGGTAGGCTCGTCCGTCGACCGGTCGTCAACTGAGCGCCGGCGCACGAGAAACGGGGGCGGCAGCGACCATGATGGGACCGGCGCACTCACTGTCCGGAGCGGCGGCCTGGCTGGGTGTCGGAGCGGCTGCCGCCGCCTTCGACCGCCCGATGCCCTGGCCCGTCCTCCTCGTCGGCGCGCTCATCTGCGCGGGCGCCGCCCTCGCCCCCGACCTCGACCACAAGTCGGCGACGATCTCCCGTGCCTTCGGGCCGGTCTCCAAGCTCCTCTGCGAGATCGTCGACAAGCTCTCGTACGCCGTCTACAAGGCCACCCGCTCCTCCGCCGACCCCCGCAGGTCCGGCGGGCACCGGACGCTCACCCACACCTGGCTCTGGGCCGTCCTGATCGGCGCCGGCGCCTCCGCCGCGGCGGTCACCGGCGGCCGGTGGGCGGTCCTGGCCATCCTCTTCGTCCACCTGGTCCTCGCCGTCGAAGGGCTGCTGTGGCGGGCCGCCCGGATGTCCAGCGACGTCCTGGTCTGGCTGCTCGGCGCCACGAGCGCCTGGATCCTCGCGGGCGTCCTCGACAAGCCCGGCAACGGCGCGGACTGGTTCTTCACCGGCCCCGGCCAGGAGTACCTCTGGCTCGGCCTGCCGATCGTCCTCGGCGCCCTCGTCCACGACATCGGCGACGCCCTGACGGTCTCCGGCTGCCCGATCCTGTGGCCCATCCCGGTGGGCCGCAAGCGCTGGTACCCGATCGGCCCGCCCAAGGGGATGCGCTTCCGGGCCGGCAGCTGGGTCGAGCTCAAGGTCCTGATGCCCGCCTTCATGCTGCTCGGCGGCGTCGGCGGGGCCTCGGCGCTCGGCTTCTTCTAGGCGTACGGGAAGGGGGCCCGCACCGGACATCCGGTGCGGGCCCCCTTTCGTCGCCGAGGATCAGCCGTGCCAGGACCGCCACAGCGCCGCGTACGCGCCGTCCGCCGCCACCAGCTCGTCGTGGCTGCCGAGCTCGCTGATCCGGCCCGCCTCGACCACCGCGATCAGGTCGGCGTCGTGCGCGGTGTGCAGCCGGTGCGCGATGGCCACGACCGTGCGCCCGTCGAGGACCCGGGCGAGGGACCGCTCCAGGTGCCGGGCCGCCCTGGGGTCGAGCAGCGAGGTCGCCTCGTCCAGGACCAGTGTGTGCGGGTCGGCGAGGACGAGCCGGGCCAGCGCGACCTGCTGGGCCTGCGCCGGGGTGAGCGAACGGCCGCCCGAGCCGACCTCCGTGTCCAGGCCCTCGTCGAGGCCCCGGGCCCATCCGTCCGCGTCCACCGCGGACAGGGCCTCCCACAGGTCGGCATCGGCGGCGCCCGTCCGGGCGAGCAGCAGATTGTCCCGGAGCGAGCCGACGAAGACGTGGTGCTCCTGATTGACCAGGGCCACGTGCTCGCGGACCCGCTCTGCGGGCATCCGCGCCAGCTCGGCGGCGCCGAGGGTGACCGAGCCCTCCCTCGGGGCGTAGATGCCCGCGAGGAGCCGGCCCAGCGTGGACTTGCCCGCGCCCGACGGGCCCACCAGCGCGAGCCGGGTGCCCGGCGCCACCTTCAGGGACACCTCGTGCAGCACGTCGACGCCCTCGCGGTAGCCGAACCGGACCTCGTCCGCCCGCACGGCCCGCCCGTCCGGGCGCACCTCGTGGTCACCCGCGGCCGGTTCGATGTCCCGGACGCCGACCAGCCGGCCCAGCGAGACCTGCGCGACCTGGAGCTCGTCGTACCAGCGGAGCACGATCCCGATCGGGTCCACCAGCATCTGGGCGAGCAGCGCGCCCGTCGTCAGCTGGCCCACGTCGATCCAGCCCTGGAAGACGAAGACCCCGCCGAGGAGAAGGACACCGCACAGCACCGTCGTGTGCGTGAGCGTGACGACCGGGAAGAGCACCGACCGCAGGAAGAGCGTGTACCGCTCCCACGCCACCCACTCGGTGATGCGCTTGTCGGAGAGGGCGATCCGCCGCGCGCCGAGGCGGTGCGACTCCACGGTGCGGCCCGCGTCGACCGTCTCGGCCAGCGCGGCGGCCACCGCCGCGTACCCCGCGGACTCCGAGCGGTACGCCGACGGCGCCCGCTTGAAGTACCAGCGGCAGCCCACGACGAGCACCGGCGCCGCGAGCAGCGCCGCGAGCGCGAGCGGGGGCGCGGTCACGGCGAGCCCGCCGAGCAGCAGCCCCACCCAGACGATGCCGATGGCCAGCTGGGGCACGGCCTCGCGCATCGCGTTGGCGAGCCGGTCGATGTCCGTGGTGATACGGGAGAGCAGGTCGCCCGTCCCGGCCCGTTCGAGGACGCCGGGCGGCAGGCCCACCGAGCGGACGAGGAAGTCCTCGCGCAGATCGGCGAGCATCTCCTCGCCGAGCATCGCCCCACGCAGCCGGACGAGCCGCACGAAGACCGTCTGGACGAGCAGCGCGACCGCGAACAGCGCGACCGTCCGCTCCAGATGGAGGTCGCGGGCCCCGGCACTCAGCTCGTCGATCACCGAACCGAGGAGGTACGGTCCGGCCATCGAGGCGATCACGGCGACCGCGTTCACCCCGATGAGCAGCGCGAACGCCCTGCGGTGCCGGCGCAGCAGCTCCCGTACGTAGATCCGTACGGTCGGGCCGGCCGCGACGGGCAGCGTCGTCGCCGTCGTGGGGGCCGCCGGGTCGTACTCCGGTGGCGCCAGGCCGATCATGCCGTTTCCCCTTCCAGTGCTTCGAGTTCGTCCGTGTCGATGTCGGGGAGGCGGCTGTCCGCCGCGGCGAGCTCCTCGTCGGTCTCGCGGGTGACGACCGCGCGGTAGCGGGGCTCCTTCGCGAGCAGTTCACGGTGGGTGCCGACGGCGACCGCCTGCCCGGCGTGGACCAGGACCACCCGGTCGGCGCGGTCCAGGAGCAGCGGCGAGGAAGCGAGGACCACGGTGGTCCCGCCCTCGCGCAGCCGGGCGATCCCGTCCGCCACCCGGGACTCGGTGTGCGAGTCGACCGCCGACGTCGGCTCGTCCAGGACGAGCACCTCCGGGTCGGTCACCAGGGAGCGGGCGAGCGCGAGCCGCTGGCGCTGGCCGCCGGAGAGCGACCGGCCCCGCTCGGTGATCCGCGTCCGCATCGGGTCCCCGTCGGTGTCGACGGAGGCCTGCGCGAGCGCGTCGAGGACGTCGCCGCACTGGGCGGCGGCGAGCGCGTCCTCGGCCCGGACCGCGCCCGAGGAGGGCACGTCGAGGAGCTCGCGGAGCGTGCCCGAGAGCAGGACCGGGTCCTTGTCCTGGACGAGGACGGCCGTACGGGCGGCCGCCAGCGGCAGCTCGTCCAGCGGGACCCCGCCGAGCAGGACCGAGGTGTGCCCCTCGTCCCGGTCGGCCGGGTGCCCGCCGAGCCGGTCCGCGAGCCGTCCGGCCACGTCCGGGTCGCCGCAGACGACGGCGGTGAACCGGCCGGCCGGGGCGACGAGCCCGGTCATCGGGTCGTACAGATCGCCGGTCGCCTTGCCCGCCTCGCCCGCGGCACCGGTGGTGGTCGTGGTCGTGGTGCGGGTCAGGGAGAGGACCCGGGCGGCCCGCTTCGCCGACGGCCGGGAGAAGGAGAAGGCCATCGCGATCTCCTCGAAGTTCCGCATCGGGTGATGGGTGAGGGCCACGGCGCCGTAGACGGTGACGAGTTCGCCGACCGTGATCCGCCCGTCGAGCGCGAGCCGCGCGCCGTACGCCACCACGACGATGAGCAGGACGCCGGGCAGGAGGACCTGGATCGCGGCGATCAGCGCCCACATCCGCGCGCTGTGCACGGCGGCCCTGCGGACCTCCTGGGAGGCGGCGCGGTAGCGGCCGAGGAACAGCTCCTCGCCGCCGATGCCGCGCAGGACGCGGAGCCCGGCGACGGTGTCGGAGGCCAGCTCCGTCGCCTTGCCCGCCTTCTCGCGCTGGACGTCGGCCCGGCGCGTCGCGCGGGGGAGGAGCGGCAGCACGGCGAGGGCGAGAACGGGGACGCCGATGGCGACGACGATGCCCAGGGCCGGCTGGTAGACGACGAGGGCGACGCAGACGATCAGCAGGGAGAGGGCGGCGGCGGCGAACCGGGACAGCGCCTCGACGAACCAGCCGATCTTCTCGACGTCGCCCGTGGACACGGAGACGACCTCGCCCGCGGCGACCCGCCGGGTCAGCACCGAGCCCAGCTCGGCGGTCTTGCGGGAGAGGAGCTGCTGGACCCGGGCGGCGGCGGTGATCCAGTTGGTGACGGCGACGCGGTGGAGCATCGTGTCGCCCACCGCGATGGCCAGCCCGCAGCCCACGAGCAGGCCCGCGGCGAGGGCGAGCCGCCCGCCGTCGCGGTCCACGACCGCCTGCACGGCGACGCCGACGCCGAGCGGCAGCCCGGCGATGCCCAGCTGGAGGAGCAGGCCCCAGAGGAGGGCCTTCACCTGTCCGCCGAGCTGGTTGCGGCCGAGCCAGAGGAGGAACCGGGTACCCGAGCGGACATCGGGGACCCCTGGGTCGGCGTAGGGAAGATCTCGAATCTGCATGGCGTCCCAGGGTCTCCGGGTCTGTCTGTGCGGGGGATCGCGCGCCGGGGGTGCGGCGGCGGAGTGGAAACCGTGCAAGGTTCGCTTCTTCCCCAGGGAGCGGCAATCGATTTTCCCCACGAGGGAACAGATCGCGCCATGTCCGCTCATCGTCCTCTGGACCGCACCGCGGTGACCGCGCTTCACTTCCGGCCCATGAGATCACTCAAGATCATGAGCATGCTCAGCGGTCTGGTCCTGGCGGCCGGGGCGCTCCTCACCGCCCACCCGGCCGCCGCCGAGGGTCCGAACGGCCCGACGCCCCCGGCCGAGTTCACCTCCGACTGGCACGACCCGGTGACCGCCGGCCCGCCCGTCGAGACCCCAGGCACCCGCAGCTGCGAGGTCACCCTCGCCGCCGCGCAGTTCCGCGACTTCACCCCGTACCAGGGCCGATACACCCCGCCGAAGGAGTGCGGCACCCGCTGGAACAAGGTCGTCCTCCGGCTCGAAGGAAGCGTCAAGGGCCGCCAGTACGACCGCCTCGGCCACGTCGCCGTCGGCGGCGTGGAGATCTTCCGCACCTCCACGCCCCAGCCCTCGCCCGACGGCATCACCTGGTCCGTCGAGAAGGACGTCACCCGCTACCGCGACACCCTCAGCCGCCCCCAGCCCGTCGAGATGCTCATCGGCAATGTCGTGAACGAGACGTACACCGGTGTCCTCGACGTCCGGGTCACCCTCACCTTCCACACCGCCGAGGGCCGCGTGAAACCCGCCGCCGGCACCCCCGACCGGGTCATCCCCCTCACCGGCCCCACCCTCACCACTCCGCGCAACACCGAACGGCTCCTCGCCGAGGTGTACGCCACCGGCTCCGGCGGCGGCTGCGAGGAATACTGGTACCTCTCCGTCCCCGACACCGCCCCCTACTCCTGCCGGGCGACCGACGGCCCGCACCGCGAGGTCCGGATCGCCGTCGACGGCCGCCTCGCGGGCATCGCGGCCCCCTTCCCCACGGTCTGGACGGGCGGCTGGTCCAACCCCTTCCTCTGGTACGTCACCCCCGGCCCGCGCGCCTTCGACGTCCGGCCGGTCGTCTACGACCTCACGCCCTTCGCCGCCCTCCTCAACGACGGCCGCGCCCACCGTGTGGAGGTCTCCGTCGCCGGCGTCCCGGCCGGTCTGAGCGGCTGGTCCGTCCCCACCAACGTGCTGCTCTGGCAGGACGAGGGCAGCCGGGTCGTCACCGGCGGGCTCGACCGGCACGAGGAGAGCGTCCCGCGCAACTCCTCCGTCTACACGGCGGCCTCCGGAACCGCCCCGCACACCGTCGACACCGGGGCAGGGCACCGGCTCACCGTCGCGGGACACCTGAACACCTCGCACGGCCGGATCGCCACCACCGTCGACCGGACCGTCGGCCACACCTCGGTCCACCGCTGGGGCGAGGGCGAGAACCCGGACGCGTTCACCGGACGCTGGACGGACGACGAGACCGTCACCAGCGACCGCACCGCCACACACGTCCGGCGCGCGTACACGATGGACGGTGAGACGACGGTCGGCGCGGGCGACCGGCTGCGGACGGTCCTCACCCTCGGGGACCGCGCCGACACCGTCGTCCTGCGCGACGGGCGGCGCCTCTCCTGGTCGCGCCTGGACGACACGTACACCGGGGACGCGACCTACACCACCGGTGTGCCGCGCGACCAGCGGCACGCGGTCGGCACCACGACCGAGCGCTACCGGCTGTACGGCTCCGAGGGCTGCTGGGACCGGAGCCTGACGACGGTTCAGGGGACGCTCACCGAGGACCGGCGGAGCTGCTGAACACGGCGGTGCCCGGCCCCCGTCACGCGGGGACCGGGCGCCGCGCAGCTCAGGAGGGCCTGACCGAGTCCACGCCCGAGCGGGCCTTGCGCCACTCGCCCCGCGTGAAGTCGGGGATCTCCTGCGGCGCGCCCTTCGCCTTGATCGAGGCGTGGCTCAGCGGCACCGGAGCCGTCCACGTGGCGGCGTCGTACACGTCGAAGTCCGGGACGAGGCCCAGCTGCACGCACTGCATCAGCCGGTAGATCATGATGTAGTCCATGCCGCCGTGGCCGCCCGGCGGATTGGCGTGCTCCTTCCACAGCCAGTGGTCGAACTCGGCGGCGTACGACGAGAAGTCGGCCCACTGGTCGTTCGTGTGGTCCGGCTCCAGGTAGATCCGGGCCGGGTAGTCCTCGAAGACGCCCTTCGTGCCGCCCAGGCTGTTGATCCGGCTGTACGGGTGCGGCGTGGAGACGTCGTGCTCCAGCCGGATGAGCCGCCCCTTGGCCGTCTGGACCAGACTGATCGTCCGGTCGCTCTCGATGTACGTCTCCTTCCAGCTCGGGTCGCCGGGCGGCATGTGCTCCGCGCGGTACTCGGCGAGACCGAGCGCCGGGGTGCCGAAGCTGCTGATGCTCACCACCCGGTCGCCCCGGTTGACGTCCATGTAGTTGGCGACGGGCCCGAAGCCGTGGTTGGGGTAGAGATCGCCGCGCAGCTTCGTGTGCCACAGCCGGCGCCACGGCCCCTCGTAGTACGTCGGCGAGAACATCAGGCCGCGCAGGTCGTGGTTGTACGCCCCCGCGCCGTGCAGGAGTTGGCCGAACCTGCCGGCGTGCGCCATGCGCAGGACCCGCATCTCGTTCCGTCCGTAGCAGCAGTTCTCCAGCTGCATGCAGTGGCGGCGGGTCTGCTCCGAGAGGTCGACCAGCTCCCAGAGTTCGGCGATCGTCATCGCGACCGGACACTCGACGCCGACGTGCTTGCCGTTCAGCATCGCCGCCTTGGCCATCGGGAAGTGCTGGTCCCAGGGGGTGGCCACATACACGAAGTCGAGGTCGGAGCGGGCGCAGAGGTTCTCGTAGTCGTCCTCGCCGTTGGTGTAGACGGCGGGCGCGGGCTGACCGGCGGCGACCACCTTGCCGGCGGCCCGCTCGGCCTTCTCCCGCACCGGGTCGCAGACGGCCACCACCCGCACCCAGGGGAGCGCGAGGAAGAGGCCGATCATGCCGTTGCCCCGGTTGCCGAGGCCGACGATCCCGACACGGACCGTGGAACGGCCCTCGAAGGGGACGCCGGCCATGGTCTGTCCGCGACGCCGGGGCGCGGCCTCGGCGGCGGTCTCCGTCTTCGCTGCCGCCGAGGCCGTGGCGGCGGCGGACGCGGTGGCGGCCTGGGCGGCCGGGGCGCCGGCCGCGGCGAGGCCGAGGCCTGCTCCGGCCGCGCCCGCGGTGGTCCTGAGGACCTTGCGACGGCTCGGGCTGGGCGGTACCTGCTCGTTCATGGAACCTCCAGGAGCTGTGTGCACGGCTGTTTCATGAATCCCGCACAGGACCCTGGCCCCGGTGGCCGACGGTGCGCAAGGGCGCGGATAGGACTCTTGCGACGGGTAGTTGGACTTTACTGTTCCGGATATCGCACGGAGTCGTACCCGACACCGTGCGATCACCCGAACATACGAAGGACCCCTCACCGGCCGGGGTGAGGGGTCCTTCGGGGTTCGGGCTGACGGAAGGTCAGGGACGGGTCGCGCGCTCCAGGGCGAGCAGCACCGACTGATACGTGCGGCCGGTGGCCCGGTCCATCCCGATCTCGCACATCCGGTTGGCCGACAGGTGCGCGTCGAAGGAGCGGGCCGTGACCTCGGCCGCCTCGCGCGCCGTCGCCGAGGCCGTCAGCTCCGGGTGCAGCATCCCGCGGTCGCCCGCGAAGGCGCAGCAGCCCGCGTCGGCGGGGACGACGACCTCCTCGGCGCACGCCTCGGCGAGCCGGGTCAGCTGCTCCTCGTCGCCCAGGTGCCGCATGGAGCAGGTCGCATGGACCACCGCGGAGGCGACCCGGCGGCGCACGTCGAGCCGGGGGAGCAGCTCGTCCGCCGCCCAGACGAGGGAGTCGAGGACGGTGAGCTCGGCGTGCAGCTCGCGGTTGTCCGCCGTGAGGTACGGGACGACCTCGTGCGCGATGCCGAGCGTGCACGAGGAGGCGTCGACGACGAGGGGCAGTTTCCCGCCGGAGGTCCACCCCCAGGCGGCCTCGACGATCCGGTTGGCCATCACCTCGTTGCCCCGCTCGTACCCCTTGGAGTGCCAGATCGTGGCGCAGCATGTTCCGGCCACGTCGTCGGGGATCCACACCGGCTTCCCGGCCCGCGCCGACACGGCGACGACCGCCTCCGGCAGGGAGGGGCCGCGTTGCCCGTCGGGGCCGCCGAAGATCCGGTTCACACAGGCCGGGTAGTAGACCGCGACGGCCGCCGGGCGGTGGGTGCGGGGCAGCCGGCGCGCTGCGGCGCCGGGGATCTCGGGCAGCCACTCCGGTACGAGGTCGGGCCGGACGGCCTTGCGGGCGAAGCCGGTCACCCGCTCCAGGACCCGGTCGCCGATCCGGTCGGCGGCGGCCACCGCGAGCCGCGCCGAGGCCTCCACCGCGCGGAAGTTCCTCGCGGCCAGGGCGGCGATCCGCTCCTCGCGCGGCGAGTGCCGCTCGTGCCGGAACTCCTTCATGAGCGCGCCCGTGTCGATCCCGACCGGGCAGGCCAGCTTGCAGGTGGAGTCGCCGGCGCAGGTGTCGACGGCGTCGTAGCCGTAGGCCTCCAGGAGGCGGGCCTCGACGGGGGAGCCGTCCGGCTGGCGCATCATCTCCCGGCGCAGCACGATCCGCTGGCGCGGAGTGGTCGTCAGGTCGTGGCTGGGGCAGGTCGGTTCGCAGAAGCCGCACTCGATGCACGGGTCCGCGATCCGCTCCACGGCCGGGATCGTCTTCAGGCCGCGCAGATGGGCCTCCGGGTCGCGGTCGAGGACGATCCTGGGGGCGAGGACCCCGTCGGGGTCGATGACCTCCTTGACCCGCCACATCAGCTCGGTCGCCTTCGTCCCCCACTCCAGCTCCAGGAACGGCGCGATGTTGCGTCCGGTGGCGTGCTCGGCCTTCAGCGAGCCGTCGAACCGCTCCACGGTCAGCTTGCAGAACTCCTCCATGAAGGCCGCGTACCGCTCGACGTCGGCCGGGTCTCCGGCGTCGAACGCGAGGAGGAAGTGGAGGTTCCCGTGGGCCGCGTGGCCGGCGACGGCCGCGTCGAAGCCGTGCCGGGACTGGAGTTCCAGCAGCTCGGCACAGGCCTCCGCGAGCCGCGCCGGCGGCACCGCGAAGTCCTCGGTGATCAGGGTCGTCCCCGAGGGCCGCGAGCCGCCGACGGCCGACACGAAGGCCTTGCGGGCCTTCCAGTAGCCGCTGATCCGCTTCGGGTCCCGGGTGAAGGAGTTCTCCACGGATGGCACCGGGGCCACCAGGTCGAGCCCGGCGAGCACCGCGTCCGCCGCCCGCTCGTACGCCTCCCGCGCCGCCGCGTCCGGGGCCCGGAACTCGACCAGGAGCGCCGCCGTCGCCCTCGGCAGCTCCGCCCAGTCGGCGGGGACGCCCGCCACGCTCACCGAGGCCCGCAGGGTGTTGCCGTCCATCAGCTCGACGGCGAGCGCCCCGGCCTCGTTGAACAGCGGCACCGCCGCCGCGGCGGCCGGCAGAGAGGGGAAGAAGAGCAGGGCCGTGGAGACCTCGCGGTCCAGCGGGAGGGTGTCGAAGACGGTCTCGGCGATGAAGCCGAAGGTGCCCTCGGAGCCGACCATCAGACCCCGCAGGATCTGGACCGGCGTGGCACCGTCCAGGAAGGCGTCGAGCCGGTAGCCGTTGGTGTTCTTGATGGCGTACTTGGCCCGGATCCGGGCCGTCAGCTCGGCGTCCGCCTCGATCTCCGCCTTGAGTGCCAGGAGCCCCGCGCACAGCTTCGGCTCGGCGCGCGCGAGCTCCTCGTCGGCCGCGGGGTCCGCGGTGTCGACCACCGTCCCGGACGGCAGCACGAAGGTGAGCGAGGCCAGGGTCCGGTACGAGTTCCGGGTGGTCCCCGCGGTCATCCCCGAGGCGTTGTTGGCGACGACGCCGCCGAGTGTGCAGGCGATCGCGCTGGCCGGATCGGGTCCCAGGACCCGCCCGTGCGGGGCGAGTGCCGCGTTGGCCCGGACGACGGTCGTGCCGGGGCGGATCCGCGCGCGGGCGCCGCCGTCGAGGACCTCGACGCCCGCCCAGTGCCGGCGGACGTCGACGAGGATGTCCTCGCCCTGCGCCTGACCGTTGAGGCTGGTCCCGGCGGCCCGGAAGACGACCTCGCGGCCCTTGCCGTGCGCGTACGACAGGACGGCGGAGATGTCGTCGATGTCCTCGGCGACCACGACGACCTGCGGGACGAAACGGTACGGGCTGGCGTCGGAGGCGTAACGGACCAGGTCGGAGAGGCCCGAAAGGACCTTCTCCGCGCCGAGGAGCGCGGAGAGCTCCTCGCGCAGCCGCCGCGGCGTGCCCTTCGACTGGAGCTCGGGGACCCGGTCCGGGGCCGGACTCCGCTTCGTACCGGGCCGGAGGGCCTGCGGGTTCGGCTCGAACAGCGGCATGGAGCGGCTCCCCTTCGGCGCGTCCCCGTGTCCGGGGGATCAGCAGCCGCTCTCCGGGACCCGGTCGACCAGAGCGGACAGCAGACCTCCGAGCACCTCGCGCTGATCGACGGTCAATGGAGCAAGGATGTCCTCTGCGGCGGCCCGGCGCGCGCTGCGCAGCTCCCGCAGCGTGGCGCGCCCCTCCTCGGTGAGCTCGATCCGGACCACGCGGCGGTTGCTCGGATCCGGGACCCGGCGCACCCGCCCGCCCGCCTCAAGCCCGTCGACGAGACTGGTCACGGCCCTCGGGACGACCTCGAGCCGGGTCGCGAGATCGGCCATTCGGGGAGGCTCCCCGAAGTGCGCGACCGTGCGCAGGAGCCGGGACTGCGCGGGGGTGATGCCGACCGGTTCCAGGTGGTGCTTCTGGATGCGGTGCAGGCGCCGGGTGAGCCGCAGCAGCTGCTCGGCGAGGAGGCCGTCGGCATCGGTCCCGCCAGGCCGGTGGTTCCCGCTCGGCCGATCGGTCCCACTCGGGTGGTCGGAGGTGCTCATGCCGGGAACAATATCAGGACCATGTTCATTGTGAGCATAGGTAACAATGAGCTAGGGTATCTGTCGACCGACGTACGTCCGCCTCCCGAAGGAGCCCATGCGCCCCCACGACCAGTCCGACTGGACGCCCCCGCCCCGCGACTCCACCCAGCCCAAGGAGCCCGCACAGCTACGGCGCATCCTGCGGCTCTTCCGTCCCTACCGTGCCCGCCTCGCACTCGTCGGCCTCCTGGTCGGCGCCGCCTCGCTGGTCTCGGTCGCCTCGCCGTTCCTGCTCAAGGAGATCCTCGACACCGCGATCCCGCAGGGCCGGACGGGGCTGCTCAGTCTCCTCGCCCTCGGCATGATCGCCACCGCGGTCCTGACCAGCGTCTTCGGCGTGCTCCAGACCCTGATCTCCACCACGGTCGGCCAGCGCGTCATGCACGACCTGCGCACCGGGGTCTACGAGCAGCTCCAGCGGATGCCGCTCGCCTTCTTCACGCGCACGCGCACCGGCGAGGTCCAGTCCCGCATCGCCAACGACATCGGCGGCATGCAGGCGACCGTGACCTCCACGGCCACCTCGCTCGTCTCCAACCTCACCGCCGTCGTGGCGACCGTCGTCGCCATGCTCGCCCTGGACTGGCGGCTCACCGTCGTCTCCCTGCTCCTGCTGCCCGTCTTCGTCTGGATCAGCCGTCGCGTCGGCCGTGAGCGCAAGGCGATCACCACCCAGCGCCAGAAGCAGATGGCCGCCATGGCCGCGACCGTCACCGAGTCCCTCTCGGTGAGCGGCATCCTGCTCGGCCGCACCATGGGCCGCGCCGACTCCCTGACCAAGTCCTTCGCCGAGGAGTCCGAGCGCCTCGTCGACCTCGAAGTGCGCTCCTCCATGGCCGGGCGGTGGCGCATGTCCACCATCGGCATCGTCATGGCCGCCATGCCCGCCCTGATCTACTGGGCCGCCGGCATCGCGCTCCAGTCGGGCGGCCCCGCGATCTCGCTCGGGACGCTCGTCGCCTTCGTCTCGCTCCAGCAGGGCCTCTTCCGGCCCGCCGTGAGCCTGCTCTCCACCGGGGTGCAGATGCAGACCTCGCTCGCCCTCTTCCACCGGATCTTCGAATACCTGGACCTGCCCGTCGACATCACCGAGCCCGCCGAGCCCGTCCGGCTCGCGAAGGTCCGCGGCGAGGTGCGCTTCGAGAAGGTCGAGTTCCGCTACGACCCCGAGGGCCAGGCGCGCCCGACCCTCGACGGGATCGACGTCACCGTCCCCGCCGGCGGCAGCCTGGCCGTCGTCGGCCCCACCGGCTCCGGGAAGTCCACGCTCAGCTACCTCGTGCCCCGGCTGTACGACGTCACCGGCGGCCGGGTCACCCTCGACGGCGTCGACGTGCGCGACCTCGACTTCGACACACTGGCCCGCGCCGTCGGCGTCGTCTCCCAGGAGACGTACCTCTTCCACGCCTCCGTCGCCGACAACCTCCGCTTCGCCAAGCCGGACGCCACCGACGAGGAGATCGAGGCCGCCGCGCGCGCCGCGCAGATCCACGACCACATCGCCTCCCTCCCCGACGGGTACGACACCCTCGTCGGCGAGCGCGGCTACCGCTTCTCGGGCGGCGAGAAGCAGCGTCTGGCCATCGCGCGCACGATCCTGCGCGACCCGCCGGTGCTCATCCTCGACGAGGCGACCAGCGCCCTCGACACGCGTACGGAGCACGCTGTGCAGCAGGCGATCGACGCCCTCTCGGCCGGCCGTACCACCATCACCATCGCCCACCGGCTCTCCACCGTCCGTGACGCCGACCAGATCGTCGTCCTGGAGGCGGGGCACATAGCGGAGCGCGGGACACACGAGGAGCTGCTCGCCCGGGACGGGCGGTACGCGGCCCTGGTCCGCAGGGACGCCCGGGCCGCCGTGACCGGCGCCGCCGAAGGCCCCATCGGGGGCCGCGCCGGAGGCGAACAAACGAACGTGGGAGCGGTTGTTCCCCAGAACGTGTGATCGTTTCGGGAATCGTTGCCCAACTCCCGTACGGCATCGGAAGATTACGGAGTGCGAGCGACGGGCTGCAGACCGCGACCGCACAGTCCCACTGATGTACTTGTACGAGGAGAAGCACCACCATGAACGTCATCACCGATCTGCTCGCCGGCGTCTTCCACTTCCTGGGTTGGCTCGTCTGACGATCGCAGTGCCCGGCGCCGTCGGTCCCCCGTCCCAGGGGACCGGCGGCGCCGCCGCGTGCGCGGGGCTCCCCGGAATCCTGTGCGACGCGGGTTAGCGTGCGCCCATGACGTACCGGCAGGCGTCACCGTACGCACACCCTCGCCGCCCCTCACTTCCCCGGTCGCCCAGGTCACCCCGGCCGCCCCGCCGCGGCCGTCTCACCCGACGGGGCCGCCTGGCGCTGCTGCTCGGCGCGGTCGTCGCCGTGGCCGCCGCGATCACCGTCCCGCTCCTGCTGCTCCCGCGCGAGGAACCGGCCGTCGAACAGCCCCGTACGCTCCTCGTCCCGGAAGGGTGGCGGTCGGGACAGGTCTACACGGCCGTCGACCGGGCGCTCGGTCTGCCCGAGGGAACCGCGCGGAAGGCCGCGACCGCACCGGGCGCCGTCCTCCCGCTCCCCGCCGCGGCCGGGGGCAACCCGGAGGGCTACCTCTTCCCCGCGACGTACCCGGTCGTGGCCGCCACCACCCCGGAGGGCCTCCTCCGCTACATGGCGCAGACCGCGGGCGAACGGTTCGGCACCGAGCGGATCGCCGAGGGTGCGCGGGCCTACGGGATGAGCGTCTACCAGGCGGTGACCGCGGCCAGCATCGTGCAGGCGGAGGCCGACAGCCCGGAGGACATGGCCAAGGTCGCCAGGGTCGTGCACAACCGGCTCGCCCGGGGCATGGCCCTGCAGATGGACTCGACCCTCAACTACGCGCTGGGCCGCAGCACCGTCGACACGAGCGTCGCCGACACGAAGATCAAAAGCCCCTACAACACGTACGAGCGGAAGGGCCTCCCGCCGACACCCATCGGGAACCCGGGGGAGCAGGCGGTGGACGCGGTGATCCGCCCGGCGGACGGGGACTGGCTGTACTTCGTCACCGTGGCCCCGGGGGACACCCGCTTCACGGCCGACTACGCGCTCCACCAGGAGAACGTGGCGGAGTTCAACGCGAACCGGCGCGCGGCCACCGCAGGCTGAGCGCCGCGCCGTATCCGAACGCTGAGCCGTATCCGAACGCCGAGTCGTACCCGAACGCCGAGCCGTATCCGAACGCGCCGGCCGCCTCGTCGGTCAGGCCGTCGCGGCGGCGACGGTCTCGCGGGTGAGCAGGCGGCGGATGTCGGTGACGGCCGCGCGGCCGGCCCGGTTGGCGCCGATCGTCGAGGCCGAGGGGCCGTATCCGACGAGGTGGACACGCTCGTCCCGGACCGCGCGCGTCCCCTCGACCCGGATGCCGCCGCCGGGCTCCCGCAGGTGCAGCGGTGTCAGATGGTCGATCGCGGGGCGGAAGCCGGTCGCCCAGAGGATCACGTCCGCGTCGACGGTCCGCCCGTCGTCCCAGGCCACCCCGGTCGGGGTGATCCGGTCGAACATCGGGAGCCGGTCCAGGACACCGCTGGCGCGGGCCTCGCGGATCGCGTCGTTGAGCGGGAGGCCGGTGACCGAGACGACGCTCTGAGGCGGCAGGCCGAGCCGTACGCGCTCCTCGACGAGCGCCACGGCGGCGCGGCCCTCGGCCTCCCCGAAGGGGCCCTCGCGGAAGACGGGCTCGCGCCGGGTCACCCAGGTCGTCTCCGCGGCGACCTCGGCGATCTCCATGAGGTGCTGGGTCCCGGAGGCCCCGCCCCCCACGACGATCACCCGCTTCCCGGCGAACGCCTCCGGGCCCGGGTAGCCGGAGGTGTGCAGCTGGCGGCCCCGGAAGGTCTCCTGGCCCTGGTAGCGGGGCCAGAAGGGGCGGTCCCAGGTACCGGTCGCGTTGATCAGGGCGCGCGTCGCGTACACGCCCTCCGAGGTCTCGACCAGCATCCGCCCGCCGGCACCGTCACCGCCCCCGTCCTCCCCGGCGGCCCCGGCGTCTCCGTCGCGGACGGCGGTGACGTCGACAGGCCGGTGGACGCGCAGGTCGAAGGTCCGCTCGTACGTGTCGAAGTACGCGCCGATCACCTCCGAGGACGGCCGCGCGGGGTCGGCGCCGGTCAGCTCCAGGCCGGGCAGCGCGTACATTCCGTGCACCTTGCCGTACGTGAGGGACGGCCAACGGAACTGCCAGGCGCCGCCCGCGTGCGGGGAGTGGTCGAGCACCACGAAGTCCCGGTCCGGTTCCAGGCCGGCGCGTCGCAGGTGGAAGGCGGCCGAGAGGCCCGCCTGCCCGGCGCCGATGACGACGACGTCCACGGTGGTGACCTGCGCCTCTGCTCCAGCAAATTCGTTCACGGTTCTACTAACTCTGCGGGGGCCGGAGATCTTCCCGCCGGGCGACGAGCCCGCGCGCCACCAGCTCCGGCGTCACGCCCTCGCCGAACCAGTACGCCTCCTCCAGGTGCGGGTAGCCCGACAGGACGAAGTGCTCCACGCCCAGGTCGTGGTACTCCTCGATCCGGTCCGCGATATCGGTGTGGCTGCCGACGAGCGCGGTGCCGGCCCCGCCCCGGACGAGACCGACCCCCGCCCACAGGTTCGGCGAGATCTCCAGCTTGTCCCGGTCGAGCGAGCCGCCCCCGTGGAGGGCCAGCATGCGCTGCTGGCCCACGGACTCGGTGCGGCCGAGGAGCCGCTGGGCCGAGGCGACCGTCCCGTCGTCGAGGTCGGCGAGCAGCCGGTCGGCCGTGGCCCACGCCTCCCGCGCCGAGTCGCGCGAGACCGTGTGCAGCCGGATCCCGAAGCGGACCGTCCGGCCGCGCTCCTCCGCGAGGCGCCGGATCCAGTCGATCTTCTCCTTCACCTGCCACGGCGGCTCGCCCCAGGTCAGGTACACGTCCGCGTGCTGCGCCGCGACCGGACCCGCGGCGGCGGACGAGCCGCCGAAGAAGACCTCCGGCAGGGGGTCCGGCGGCAGGGCGGTCAGCCCGCCCTCGATGCGGAAGTGCTGCCCGTCGAAGTCGTACGGCCGCCCGCTCCACGCGCCCCGCACGACCGACAGGAACTCGGCCGTGCGCGCGTAGCGCCGGTCGTGGTCGAGGCGGTCGCCGAAGCGGCGCTGCTCGGCGGAGTCGCCCCCGGTCACCACGTTGAGCAGCAGCCGGCCCCGGGTGATCCGCTGGTACGTGGCCGCCATCTGCGCCGCGAGGACGGGGGAGATCACCCCCGGCCGGAACGCCACCAGGAACTTGAGGCGTTCGGTGTGCTGGGCGAGCGCGACCGTGGTCAGCCACGCGTCCTCGCACCACGTCCCGGTCGGGGTCAGTACCGCTTCAAAGCCCAACTGCTCGGCGGCTTTGGCTATTTGGATGAGGTAGTCGATGTCGGGGGCGCGGAGCCCCGGGACGGTCCCGTCCCGGGTGATCCCGCCGTCCGCGTAGGCGTGCCGGTCGACGAGGGTCCGGCCGTCGCCGCCGGTCGGAAGGAACCAGTGCAGGTGGACGGTCATCAGGAGGCCTTTCCGTCGGCGCGAAGGTGCGCCTCGGCGGTCGTGGGCGCGGAGCGGGCACGCGCGCACGACGAACGGGGCGAAGGGGAGGGAGAGCGGGGAGGGGTGGGGGTGAGGAGGCGTCAGCGGCCGCGGCGACACGCGGCGGAGGCCACTCGCAGCAGGTCGATGTGACCGCGCGTCGTGAGCAGGGCTGAACGCAACATGGCGCGAACGTAGCCGCCGCGGTGGAGGGGGGTCAACGACCGCCTTGAGGCGTGGACCGGACGGCTTGGCCGGAATTCGCCTTGTGGTCGCATGCCGGACCCCTTTTGCCGCCAGCTAAGGTTAGGCTAACCTTCGGGTCGTGCAAGCAGGTGAACAGACCTCCGCGGCCCCGGGCCCCCACGGTCATGAACTCTCGGCCATGGGTGTCACCGTGGCGTACGACGGCGTCGACGTCGTCCACGACGCGGCGATGACGCTGCGCCCGGGCGAAGTGACCGTCCTCGTCGGCCCGAACGGCAGCGGCAAGTCGACGCTGCTGCGCACCATCGCGCGCCTCCAGCAGCCGCGCACCGCCACCCTCGTCCTCGACGGGGACACCGACGCCCTCGCCCTGAGCCCCCGTGAGTTCTCGCGCCACGTGGCTCTGCTCACGCAGGGCCGCCCCACCCCCAGCGGCCTGACCGTGCGGGACGTGGTCGAGTTCGGCCGCTACCCCTACCGAGGACGCTGGGGCAAGGCCGACCCGGGCGGCCGGGAGGCGGTGGACCGCGCGCTCGCCATGACGGGCGTCACGGAACTCGCGGAGCGCGGCGCCGAACACCTCTCCGGCGGCCAGCTCCAGCGCGTCTGGCTCGCCGGCTGCCTCGCGCAGCAGACGGGCGTGCTGCTGCTCGACGAACCCACGACCTACCTCGATCTGCGCTACCAGGTCGAACTCCTCGACCTCATGCGCGATCTGGCGGACGACCACGGCATCGCCGTCGGCGCCGTCCTCCACGACCTCGACCAGGCCGCGGCCGTCGGCGACCGGATCGTCCTGCTCGAAGCGGGTCGGATCGTCGCGGACGGCGACCCCGAGGACGTACTGACTCCCGAGCGGCTGACCGCCACGTACGGCATCCGCATCGACGTAGACACCGACCCCCTGACCGGACGGCTGCGCACGCGCGCCATCGGTCGGCACCACTCGCGAAGCGAAAGGCTCAGCACCACCTCATGAAGCGCCTCCTCCTCACCACGGCGATCGCCACCACCGCGGCCCTCGCCCTCACGGCCTGCGGCACCACCGAGCCGGCCGCCGACGACGCGAAGAAGTCCGCCGAGCCCATCACCCTCACCGACTCCACGGGCGAGAAGGTCGAGCTCGACGGCCCCGCCAAGAAGGTCGTCGGCACCGAGTGGAACGTCGTCGAGCACCTGATCACCCTGGGCGTCGACCCGGTGGGCGTCGCCGACGTCAAGGGCTACAAGACCTGGGACACCGCCGTCCCGCTCAAGAACGAGCCCAAGGACATCGGCACCCGCGGCGAGCCCAGCGTCGAGACCGTCGCCTCCCTCAAGCCCGACCTCATCGTCGCCACCACCGACCTGCCGCCGGCCGCCGTGAAGCAGCTGCGCAAGGTCGCCCCGGTCCTGACGCTGAAGGCCGCCGACGCCGCCGACCCGATCGGCCGCATGAACGCCGACCTCGACGCCATCGCCAAGGCCACCGGCACCACGCAGAAGTCCGAGGAGCTGAAGAAGCAGTTCCAGGCGAAGCTCGACGAGGGCAAGAAGAAGCTCGCCGACGCCGGTCTCGCCGGCACGAAGTACGCCTTCGCCGACGGCTACGTCATGTCCAACCAGGTCTCGATCCGCCCCTACACCAGCGGCTCGCTGATCGGTGCGGTCAACGAGAAGCTCGGTCTGAAGAACGCCTGGACCGTCAAGGGCGACCCGGCCTACGGTCTCGGTGCCACCGACGTCGAGGGCCTCACCAAGCTCGGTGACGTCCAGTTCGCCTACGTCGGCAACGACGGCGACGCCTCCAGCACCCCCTTCACCGGCGTCCTCGCCAAGGACAAGGTCTGGACGTCCCTGCCGTTCGTCAAGAAGGGCAACGTGCACCGACTGCCCGACGGCATCTGGATGTTCGGCGGCCCCCAGTCGATGAGCAAGTACGTCGACTCCGTCGTCACCGCCCTGACGAAGTAACACCATGGCCGTCACCGCAACCACCCCCGCCACCCGTCCGCCGACGGCCACGTCCCGGACGGGCGCGGCCCCGGTGACGGCCGCCCTGGTCCTTCTCGTCGCGGGCCTCGCGCTCGTCGACATCACCCAGGGCACCGCCGCGGTCGGCGCGCCCGAGGTGTGGAAGGCGTTCACGGGCCAGGCCGATCCGGCCGACGCGTCCGTCGTCATCGCCTCCCGCCTGCCGAGGATGACCGCCGGCCTCCTGGTCGGCGCCGTCCTCGGCATGGCGGGCGCCGCCCTCCAGGCCGTCAGCCGCAACGTCCTGGCCTCGCCCGACACCCTCGCCGTCAACGCGGGCTCCTACTTCGCGCTCGGCCTCACCGCCGCCTTCGGTCTCTCTCTGCCGCTCCTCGCCTCCTCGGCCTTCGCCTTCGCCGGCGGACTCGCGGCAGCGGCCGTCGTCCTCGTCCTCTCGGGCCTGGGCGCCGGAACGGTCCGTCTGGTCCTCGCGGGCAGCGCCCTCACCCTCGGCCTCACCGCCGTCACCGAGGGCCTGCTCCTGCTGTTCCCCCGGCAGACCGAGGGCCTTTACCAGTGGAACCAGGGCAGCATCAGCCAGAGCGGCTTCGACGGCGTCCTGCAGATGGCCCCGATCGCCGTCGTCGGCCTCGTCGGCCTGCTGCTCCTCGCCCGCAGGGTCGACGCCCTCGCCCTCGGCGACGACGCCGCCCGCGGCGTCGGCGTGCCCGTCCGGGCCACCCGGATCACCGCCGTCGTCCTCGCCGCCCTGCTCTCCACGGCAGCCGTCACCCTCGCCGGACCCGTCGGCTATGTCGGCCTCTGCGCCCCCGCGCTCGTCCGGCCCCTCGCCCGCACCTTCCGCGGGTTCACCAAGTCGCGCGGCTTCCTGCCCGCCGCCGGACTCACCGGCGCCGCCCTCGTGCTCGGCTCCGACGTCCTGCTGCGCGCCCTCGTACCGTCGGACGTGGTGGTCTCCGTGCCGACCGGTGTCGTCACCAGCCTCGTCGGCGCCGTCTTCCTGATCGTCATGGCCACCCGCGTCCGGGACACGACCGGAGCCGCCGCCACCGAGCAGCTCCGCATCAGGAGCCGGGCCCGCTTCCTCACCGTCACCGCCGTCCTGGTGGCCGTGGCGATCGGCGTCACCGTCGCGGGCGTCCTGCTCGGCGACAGCAAACTGCTCCTCGGCGACATCGTGAACTGGGTCCAGGGCCAGGCCGGCCGGACCGTCACCTTCGTCCTCGACACCCGGGTGCCCCGCGTCCTCGCCGCCCTCTTCGCGGGAGCCGCGCTCGCCCTGGCGGGCACGGTCGTCCAGGCCGTCACCCGCAACCCCCTCGCCGAACCCAGCATCCTCGGCATCTCCGGCGGCGCCGCGCTCAGCGCCGTGCTCCTCGTCACGACCGTGCCCATGGCCGGCTCGTGGGGCATGGCGGGCGCCGCGTTCGCAGGAGCCGTCGTGAGCTCGGTCCTCGTCTTCGGGCTCGCCGCCCGGGGCGGGTTCCAGCAGAACCGGCTCGTCCTCGTCGGCTTCGGTGTCGCCACCGCTGCCGCCGCCCTGATCAGCCTCCTGATCATCCTCACCGACCCGTTCAACGCGACGAAGGCCCTCACCTGGCTCTCGGGCTCCACCTACGGGCGGTCCATGCCCGACGTGGTGCCTCTCGTCGCCGTCCTCGCGGTGGGCGCGGCCGTCGCCTTCGCCCGGCGTACCGAACTCGACCTCGTCTCCCTCGACGAGGACACCCCGCGCCTCCTCGGCCTCGGCCTGGGCCGCGCCCGCCTCGGCTTCCTCGCCCTCGCCGTCCTGCTCACCGCCACCGCCGTGGCCGCCGCGGGCACGATCGGCTTCGTGGGACTCGTGGCACCGCACGCGGCCCGCGCCCTCGTCGGCCGGCAGCACGCCCGCGTCGTCCCGGTCGCCGTGCTCCTCGGCGCCGTCCTCGTCTGCGCCGCGGACCTGGTGGGCCGCACCGTCATCGCACCGGCCCAGCTCGGCGCCGGTCTCATGACGGCCGTGATCGGCACCCCGTACTTCCTGTACCTGCTGGTACGCAGCCGGGGATAGCCACGGACAGGTATGAGGGGGTGTCCTCGGGACACCCCCTAAGCTGCCATCCGGCACAGGTCCCGACCCAGGAGCGCACCTCATGTTCGACCGCGACCGGAAGCACCCCTACCCCGACGCCCTGCGCGCGGACGCGGCGCCCGCTCCGCACCCGCTCCTCGCGCCGGTCACCGGTCTCCTGGGCACCTGGACCGGCCGGGGCCACGGCTCGTACCCGACGCTCGCCGAGGAGTTCGCGTACGAGCAGGAGGTCACCTTCAGCCACGACGGGCGCCCCTTCCTCCACTACGAGGCCCGCGCCTGGATCGTCGACGCCGACGGCACCCCGCAGCGGCCCGCCGCGCGCGAGAGCGGCTGGTGGCGGATGCAGCCCGACGGGCGCGTCGAGGCACTGATCACCCAGCCGACCGGCATCGCGGAGATCCTGGTCGGCGGCGCGGCCGACGGCGGGGCCGACCTCACCACCCATCAGGTGGCGCTCACCCCCACGGCCAAGGAGGTCACCGCCACCCGCCGCCGCTACACCCTCACCGACGAGGACACGCTCGACTTCCGCCACGACCTCGCGGCGGTCGGTCAGCCCCTCCAGTACCACCTTTCGGCACAGCTCCGACGCGAGAACGGGAACTGAATCCATGCGGCGTGCGACCGAGGACGACCCGTACCTGTGGCTGGAAGAGGTGTCCGGTGAGCGCGCGCTCGCCTGGGTCGCCGAGCGGAACGCCGAGGCGGCCGACGCCCTGGCCGCCGACCCCGGTTTCGCCGCGCTCAAGGAGCGGGTGCGTGACGTCATGGACGCCGCGGACCGCATCCCGTACACCGTCCGCCGCGGCGCCCACCTCTACAACTTCTGGCGCGACGCCGAGCACCTGCGGGGCGTGTGGCGCCGCACCACCCTGGAGCAGTACCGCAAGGACGCCCCCGAGTGGGAGGTCCTCCTCGACGTCGACGCGCTCGCCGAGGCCGAGGGCGAGAAGTGGGTCTGGGACGGGGCCCGCGTCCGCCGCCCCGAGCACGACCGTGCGCTGGTGAGGCTGTCGCGCGACGGCGGGGACGCCGTGGTGGTCCGGGAGTTCGACCTCGGCACCCGGCGCTTCGTCGAGGACGGCTTCCGGATCGCGGAGGCGAAGACCCGGACCGGCTGGATCGACGACGACACCCTCTTCATCGGTACGGACACCGGGCCCGGCTCGCTCACCGACTCCGGCTACCCGCGCCAGGTCCGCAGATGGCGGCGGGGCACCCCGGTGGAGGAGGCCGAGCTCGTCTTCGAGGCCGGGCAGGGCGACGTGTCGGCCTGGGGCTACCGGGACGACACCCCCGGTTTCGAACGGGACTTCGTGGGCCGCGCCCTCGACTTCTTCCGCAGCGAGACGTACCTCCTGCGGCCCGACTCCACGCTCGTCAGGATCGACGTCCCCGAGGACGCCGTCGCGTACGCCCACCGCCGGCATCTGATCGTCACCCTGAAGTCCGAGTGGCTCGGGCAGCCGACCGGCTCCCTCCTCGCCTTCGACTTCGACGCCTTCCTCGCCGGCGACCGCACCCCCGAGGTGCTCTTCACCCCGGACGAGCGGACGGCCCTGGCCGGGCACGCGTGGACCCGCCACCACCTGATCCTGGAGACGATGCGCGACGTCAGCACCCGCATCGAGGTCCTCACCCCCGCCCCCGAGGGCGGCTGGACCCGCGAACCGCTCGTCGGCGTACCGGAGCTGTCCGCCGTCAGCGTCGTCGACACCGACCCCGACGTCTCCGACGAGTACTTCCTCGACCTGTCGGGCTTCCTCCAGCCCTCGACCCTCCACCGCGGGGTGATCGGCGGCGACACGGAACTCCTCAAGCAGGCCCCGGACCGCTTCGACGCGTCGGGCCTCACCGTGCGGCAGCACTTCGCGTCCTCCCCGGACGGGACGAGCGTGCCGTACTTCGTCATCGGCCCCGACCACGCCGCCACCGGCCCCGGCCCCACCCTGCTCTACGGCTACGGCGGCTTCGAGGTCTCCCTCACACCGTCGTACGCCTCCGTGACCGGCCGGGCGTGGCTGGAGCGCGGCGGCACGTACGTGATCGCGAACATCCGGGGCGGCGGCGAGTACGGACCGGACTGGCACCAGGCCGCCCTGCGCGCCGACCGGCCGCGCGCCTTCGAGGACTTCGCGGCCGTCGCCGGGGACCTGGTCACCCGGGGCGTCACCACCCCGGCCATGCTCGGCGCCTCCGGGGGCAGCAACGGCGGCCTGCTCATGGGTGCGATGCTCACCCGCCACCCCGAGCTCTTCGGGGCGATCGTCGCGCAGGTGCCGCTGCTCGACATGACCCGCTTCCACCGGCTCCTCGCCGGCGCCTCCTGGATCGCCGAGTACGGGGACCCCGACGACGAGGCCGATCTCCCGCACCTCCTCGACATCTCCCCGTACCACCGCCTCACCGCGGACGCGGACTACCCGCCGGTGCTCCTGATGACCTCGACCCGCGACGACCGCGTCCACCCCGGGCACGCGCGCAAGACGGCGGCGCGGCTGCGGGAACTCGGCCATCCGGTGCTGTTCCACGAGAACACCGGCGGCGGACACGCGGGCGCCGGAGACAACGAGCAGGCCGCGCACAACAGCGCCCTCGTGCACACCTTCCTGTGGCAGCGGCTGGCCGGCCCGGCCGCCGACTGACCGACGTCCCCCTCGGGCCCGGTGTCACAACCAGCCGTGACGCTGGGCCTGGAGGGCCATCTGGAAGCGGCTGGAGGCGCCGAGCCGGGCCATGAGGATCTGGATCCGGCGGAACAGCGTGCGGCGGCTGACGCCGAGCTCCCGGGCGATCACGTCGTCGCTCGCGCCGCCCGCGAGCAGCCACAGCAGGCGCCGGTCGGAGGGCGGCAGGCCACCCGGGCGGGCGGTGTGGCCGTGGAAGGGCAGAGCGTTCTGCCAGGCCTGCTCGAAGAGTGCCACGAGCGCGGAGAGCAGCCCGCAGGGCTGGACGACGAGCATCGTGTTGTGGACGTCCGCCTCCCTGATCGACAGGGAGACGAGCGCGTACGCGTCGTCGATGATCACCAGCTTGACCGGTACCGACGGCAGCACCCGCGCCTGCTCTCCCGCCTCCACGCAGGGCTCGATGGCCGATTCCAGATTGCCCGGCAGCTCCAGCGACTCCCGCGAGTACACGACGCGCTGCGTCACCCCGCGGGCCAGGGTCGCCAGCGCGTCCTCGGTGGCCTCGGGCAGCGGGAAGTACGGCGGGGAGTCGAGCTGGCGGATCTGCCGGCGGGCACTGGCCCAGGCCTGACGCATCCGCAGGCCGACGGCGTCGCCCGTGACGACCTCCACGAGATGGTCGGTGTCACCGGCGAGCCGCTGCCGCCGGAACGACTCGAACGCGCTCCCGACGGTGATCCGGGACTCGTCGAGCTCGGCCGCCCGGTGCCGGCCGAGGATCTCCAGGCCCGCGGCGGGCGGCACGGGCGCCACGACGTCCCCGCCCTCCGCGGCGGCGCTCGCGAGACCGGCGTCGACGAGGGCGCCGTACGCCGCCGAGAGCGCGCCACCCTCCACGCCGGCCGCCGAGCCGACCGCGCTCAGCGGCGCGGGCGCCAGCTCCAGGAGCCGCAGGTAGACCCGGACCGCGTCGTCACCGATCCCCAGGAGCCGGAGGGCCTCGCCGAGCTTCGCATTCGCCATGGGCCGCATTATCGACGGCCCGGCCGCCGCTCCGCACCCAGCGGAGAGGCGGCGGATGGCCGATCTGTGCCACTGGCGGTCCTGGGCACCCGGTGGGCTCCGCGCGCAGTACTGTCCGTGAGCCGCCGATGACCCGGTGGCTCACGGAGGACCTCTCCGGGAAGAACCGACAAGAACCGAGAAGAAGGTGCATCGCATGGCGAAGCGTCGAAAGAACGGGCTCTACGACGGCGTCTCCGCGGAGCTCTCCGCCCTGATGCGGACGGGGTGGGCGGACACCGAGCGCCACGGCCTGGAGGCCGACGAGCAGGCTCCGTACGCGGCCGCCCGCCGCGCGGCCCTCTCGGCGCTCTTCCCGGGCGAGCGCCTGGTGATCCCGTCCGGCAACCTGAAGACCCGCTCGAACGACGACACCTACCCCTTCCGCCCGTACACCGGCTACGTGCACATGACCGGCGACCAGGCCCGCGACGGCGCCCTCGTGCTCGAACCCCGCGCGGACGGCGGCCACGACGCCTACTGCTACCAGCTGCCCCGGGACAGCCGCGACAACGACGAGTTCTGGATCGGCTACTCGGCCGAGCTGTGGATGGGCCGGCGCCGCTCCCTGGCCGAGGCCGAGAGCGTCCTCGGGCTGCCCTGTCGCGACGTCCGCACGATCGCCGCGGACCTGGCCGCCGCCTCCTCCGAGGTCCCCACCCGGATCGTGCGCGGCCACGACCCGGCCCTGGAGGCCGCCGTCACCACCGACGAGGAGCGCGACTACGAGCTGGAGGAGGCCCTCAGCGACCTCCGGCTCGTCAAGGACGACTGGGAGATCGGCGAGATGCGCAAGGCGGTGGACTCCACCGTGCGCGGATTCACCGACTGCGTCTCCGAGCTGTCCTGGGCGATCGCGACCTCCGAGCGGTGGATCGAGGGCACCTTCTTCCGCCGTGCCCGCCTGGAGGGCAACGCCCTCGGCTACGGCTCGATCTGCGCCGCCGGCGAGCACGCCACGATCATGCACTGGACGGACAACGACGGCCCGGTCCGCCCCGGCGAGCTGCTCCTGCTCGACGCCGGCGTGGAGACCAACTCCCTCTACACCGCCGACGTCACCCGCACCCTCCCGATCAGCGGCACCTTCAACGACGTGCAGCGCAAGGTGTACGACGCGGTCTACGAGGCCCAGGAGGCCGGCATCGCCGCCGTCAAGCCGGGCGCCCGGTACCGCGACTTCCACGAGGCGTCCCAGCGCAGCATGACGGCGAAGCTGGTCGAGTGGGGCTTCATCGAGGGCCCCGTCGACCGGGCGTACGAGCTCGGCCTCCAGCGCCGCTTCACGATGGCCGGCACCGGCCACATGCTGGGCCTGGACGTCCACGACTGCGCCCACGCGCGGAACGAGGAGTACGTCGACGGCCTCCTGGAGCCGGGCATGGTCCTCACCGTCGAGCCGGGCCTGTACTTCCAGCCGGACGACCTGACCGTGCCCGAGGAGTGGCGCGGCATCGGCGTCCGGATCGAGGACGACCTCGTCGTCACCGAGAACGGCAACGAGAACCTGTCCGCCGGTCTGCCGCGCTCCTCGGACGAGGTCGAGGCGTGGATGGCCGAGTTCGCGGGCTGACCGGCTCGCGCCCACCTCCTTCCCGCTATGTCTCCGGGTCCTCGTAGAGGGCGAAGAGGCGCGGGAGGGGGGTGCTGCCTTCCGGTGCGGGGTGGTTCGCGAGCGCGGTCCAGCAGGTCGCCATGAGGTGCCGGGCCCGAGTGCCCGGCCAGGCGCGGGGGAGGAGCTCGGCGGGCAGCAGCGGGTCCGGTGTCATCGCGTACGAGAAGGCCGCGGCCAGCCGGACCGCGAGGCTCAGCCGCTCGGCGGACGCGAGGGGTTCGGCGCGGTCGAGGCGGTCGAGACAGGAGCGGGCGAAGGCGGCGAGGGTGTCGTGACGGGCGGCGATCTCGTCCAGGGGCCAGAGCGAGGCGGCGAGGGCCGGCGCTCCGGCGACCCCGCCGACGCGGAGGTCGGTGCTGGTCAGACAGGTCAGCGAGGCGACGACACCGAGGTGTTCGGCCCGCGCCTCGACGAGCGGCTCGATCGGGTGGGCGCACGCGTACAGACCGCCCTGGAGCGGGGCGGCGCCCAGGTGGAGCAGGGTGTCGCGGAGCGCGTCGCGGGCGGCACGCTCGGACTCGGGGACGGCGAAGGCGAAGAGGTGCCACACGCCGTCCCAGGGGGCGAGCCCGTGGTCCTGCCGGTAGGCGAGGCGGACATGGGCGGCGTCCGGGGCGAGCGCGCCGGTGGCGGCGTCGGCGACGGAGCGGAGGACCGCCTTGCGGCCGCGGCCCTCGTGGGTGAACCGTCCCTCGGCGACGAGCCGCTTCACGCAGAGCCGCACCTGCTGGTCGGTCATGCCGAGGAGGCCGGCCACCGTGTAGAGCTCGCCGGCGTCCACGGTGCCGTCCTCGCGGACGAGGGCGTGGACGAGGGTGCGGGTCGGGACGTTGACGGTGCTGCCTTCGGCGGTGCTGCCTTCGGCGGTGGTGTCGGTGCCGGCCTTGGTGTCGGTGCGGGTCATCGGGCCTCCCGGCCGGGGGACGCGTCGGCCGGCGTGACCGGCCGGTGCATGGTGGTGACGGCGCCGAAGCCCATCAGGTCGCGCAGGTAAGGCGTTCGCTCGGTGCGGACCGCGGCGAAGCCGTGCCGCTCGTAGAGGGCACGGGCCCGTGGGTTCACGTCGATGACGTCGAGCCGGATCCGGCGGCAGCCGGCCTCGGCGGCCACGGCCGCGATCTCGCGCAGCAGCATCGTGCCGATGCCCGCGCCGCGGTGTCCGGGGGCGACGGCGATGCCGTCCATCACCAGCTCGCCGGACGTGGGTCTCCGTTCGAGGAGCGCCAGCAGGGCCACCCGGTGCAGCCCGCGCAATACGCCGTACGCCGACAGGACGTCTCCCGCCCCGCCGCCCAACAGGCCCCGCCCGTCGAGCCGGTAGCCGGCCACCCCGGCCACATCGCCGCCGACGAGGGCGGTGACGGCGCGGTCGTGGTGCAGGTGGGCGGCGAGGAAGGCACGGGCCTTGTCGGGCGGATCGAGCGCGGCGCCGAGCTTACGTCCGAACGCCTCCCAGTAGAGGGCGGCGACGCGCGCCGCGCCGCCCTCCGGTACGCCCCGCCGCACCACCGTCGTCGTGTCCATCGGCACACCTCGTCCCGTCCGTCACGGGCCGGGGCGGTGAGCCCGCAGCCGCACTATCACCCTCGTAACGTTCGCTTGCGATGCGACCGTTTGTCAAACGATAGATTCACATTCTCGGCCATGTGTTCGGATAAACGTGTCCGGACGGCTCCGAGCGGCCCGCGAATTCACCGGTTCAGGTGACAGGGGTCGAGGCGAAACGTCCCTCCCGGCACGGACGCGGCCACGCTCGACGGGACACATGGACCCACCCTGTGGAGCGTCCGATGCAGCTGATTCCTCGTCACGACCCGCACCTCGTCGTCCGGTCGACCGGTGGACTCACCGTCGCCGTGCTCGACGGCGAGCTCGATCTCGTTCTGGTGCGGCACCTGAGGCCCGAGCTCGACGCCCTCGTCAGGGAGTCCGATGCCCTGACCGTCGACATCCGTCGTCTCACCTTCTGCGACGCCACCGGTCTCGGCCTGCTCGCCCACTGTGCAGGGAAGGTCCAGGCGCGGGGAGCTCGCTGGCGGCTGATCTGCGACCAGCCGTGGATCCTCCGGCTCATCCGTCTGGCGGCGCTGGGCGAGCTCCTGCGGCCCGAGGCGGCGCCGGCGGATCAGTCGGCCGTCCGGCCCTCCGGGCCCGGGGTGGCGAGCCCGGTCTCGTAGGCGGCGATGACCGCCTGGGCGCGGTCGCGGAGACGGAGCTTCGACAGGATGCGGGCGACGTGCGTCTTCACCGTCGCCTCGCTCAGCCGGAACCGCGCGGCCAGTTCGGCGTTGGTGTGCCCGCGCGCCAGCGCTTCGAGGACCTCCAGCTCGCGCGGGGTGAGCGTGGCGAGGTCGCGGTGCAGCGGAGCCGTCCGCTCACCGGCCCCGGCGAAGCGCTCCACGAGCCGGCGCTGATCGCCGGGGCCGGCGGGGCGTCCCGGGAGCGGACGAGCCGGCTGACGGTGATGCTGGTCGTGGTGGCCCCCTGGGGGTGTTCAACACGGTGATCCTCGACACCCCCGACCGGGCCCGTGACCTGGGCGTCTGCAAGGCCCTGGGCGTGACCCCGCGTCAGGCGGTCGCCCAGGTCCGCACCTCGGCCGCCGGCATCGGCATCGTGGCGGGCGCGGCCGGCGTCCCGCCGGGCGTGGCCCTGCACCGCTGGGTGATACCCGCGATGGGCCGCGCGGTCGGCACCACGATCCCGTCGGCCGGCATCGACGTGTACGGGGCGCCGCTGCTCGCGCTCCTGGCCGTCGCCGGGGTCGTGATCGCGACCGCGGGCGCGCTGCTCCCGGCGGGCCGGGCGGCCCGCACCGGCACGGCGCACGCCCTGCGGGCGGAGTGACCGGACGCCGGCTCGCGGGGGCGGGCGCGCTGCCCGCGATACCGTCGCGGCATGTCTGAAGTCCGGTTGACCACGCCTTCCTTCCTCGTGCTCGGCATCATCGACCACCTGGGCGAGGCGAGTCCGTACGACGTGAAGGTCGAGGCCGCGCGAACCGTGGCCCCCTTCTGGTCGATGCCCCACGCGCAGGTCTACGCCCAGTGCGACCGGCTCCTGCGGGCGGGTCTCCTTTCGGAGGTCCGGCAGTCCGGTGGCCGGAACCGGCGGCTGATGAAGCTGACGGAGGAGGGGGCGGAGGCTCTGCGGAGCTGGCTCGCCGACTCCTCCTTCGTCCCCGTCGAGGCCCGCGAGCGCGGCATCCTCAAACTGTGGTTCGGCGCCAGCCCGCGCGTCCACGCCCCGGTCCAGGTCGAGGAACACCGGCGCACCCTCGGCGAGTACGAGGAACTGGCCGAGGGGGTCGGGGAGTTGCTGACGCGCGGGCAGCGCGAGGCGCTGGAGTTCGGCATCCGGTACGAGCGGATGATGGTGGACTTCTGGCAGTGGGTGGAAACCCGCGAGCCCTGAGCGGCCAACGGCCCGGCCCCGCCGCCGACTTTGTTACCGACCGGTTGACCCCGGCCGTGTCCCGCCCTACCTTCCTCCATAGTCCAGACGGGACTATCGCGTGTTCGCGTTCGGAGGGGGAACCGCCGTGGGGCGTCCGACAAGCACGAGACGGGGAAGGGCGTCCGCCCTCGCGGTCACGGTGGTCTGTCTGGCGTACGCGCCGATCGCGATGACCGAACTCTGGCCCTACGCGAGCCCCGGGGCGCCCGCCATCGGCGAGTGGCTCCTCGGCAAGTCCGTCTCCCCGGAGTTCGTGGCCGAGGCGGTGCGCGACCGGATCGGCCCGTACAGCCGCAGCCTGGCCCCGCTGATCGTGCACTCCGTCCTCGGCGGCCTGCTGATGCTGCTCGGTCCCGTGCAACTGCTCTCGGCCGTGCGTCGGCGCGTCCGGCTGCACCGGATCGCGGGCACCGTCTTCGCCGTCACCGTGTACGTGTCCATGGCCGGCGCCGCCCTCTACCTCGTCCGCACCCCGCCGGAGCAGGCGTTCAGCGGCGCCGCTTTCTGGATCGTCCTCGCCACGATCCTGGTCGGCACGGTCGGCAGCGTGACCCTCGGCGTCCTCGCCGCCGTCCGCGGCTTCCCGGACCTGCACCAGCGCTGGATGCTGCTCTGCTACGGCTTCCTGATGACGGCTCCGCTGCTCCGCCTCGAATGGGGCATCCTGCCCTCCCTCTATCCCGGGCTCTCGATCCAGGACGTCAACCGCGTCGCGATCATGCACCTCGGTTCCCTCGTCTCCTTCGGCGCCCTGCTCGCCACCCGCGCGCTCGACCGGCGCACCACCGTCCCCGGTCTGACCGGCACCTGGTGCCCGGGGCCGGTCCTGGTCGCCGCCCACCTCGCGGGCGCCACCGGACTGACCTGGATCACGGCCGCCTTCCTCGGCCAGGGGACGGGAGGGCGCAGGCTGCTCCTCGCCCATGTCGTCCCGTACGCCGTGACCTACGCGGTCATCGCGGTGCGGGCGGCACGCGCGCGCGTGCGGGGTGCCGACTGGGCGCGCGAGGAGTGGCGCCTGCACCTGGCGGCCCTGTGCCTGGCGCCCGCGTTCTCGGCGGTGGCCGTGCCCGTACTGGAGCGGACCATGGGCCTCGACCGGCTCACGGCCCTGATCGCCGGCGTCGGCATCGGCTGCGGCATGCTCGCCTACGCGGCAGTCACCGTGGTGAGCCTGCGCGTGCTGTACGGTCGCGAACTCCTCAAGCGGCAGCGGGCGTCGGCCGGCCGGTCGACCGCACAGGAGGCGGCGGTGGCCACCCCTGATGCGGTGTCCGTCGTGGCCGTCTCGCGGGAAGGCGACCGCTGATGGGGGCGGGGGCGGGTGCGGTCGACGGGAGGGAGCTCTCGCCCGCCGTGGTGATCCTGAGCGGCGTCGTGGGCGGCATCAGCCTCACCGTCGGGGCCCTGCTCGCCGTCACGAGCCTCGCCGGACACGCTGCGGGCGCCTGGGTGTCCCCGGAGCCGCTCAGCCCCGGTCTTCTGGGGGCCGCGATGGCCGGGGTCGCGCCCGCGCTGTTCACCCTCGGCCGGGTCCGCGTCTGGGAGGAGGCGCGCAGCCTCGTCCTGCCGCTGGCGATCGTCCTGGTCGGCCTCTTCGCGGTGAGTCTGCTGAACGGCGGCACTCTCCAGGCCGTCCACGGCGGCCCGTTGTTCCTCGCCCTCTTCAGCCTCGGCTGGGTCGCCGTCCTCGGAGTGCTCGCACTCGCCGCCGTCGTGTGCCTCGTCGCGCAGTACGGCAGGCCGGCTCCGCCGCCCGGGGCGGCCGAGCGCCCGCGTGTCGCCCCGCTGCCCGGCTGGTCGAAACCGCTCCTCGCGGTCCTCGGCTCCGGTTGGCTCGGCATCGGCGCGGGCCTCCTCGCCTTCCCCGCCTTCTGGGGCCCGCTCGTGCCGTGGACGGTGAACCGCGCCGACGCGCAGGGCCTCGGGGTGTGGGCGCTCGCGCTCGGCGTCGGCGTCCTCGGCTCTCTCGTCGAGGACGACCTGGCCCGTATCCGTCCGGCCCTCACGGCCGTGCCGGCGGTGGCACTGGCCGTCGCCGTCCTGCTCGCCGTCCACGCCCGGTCCGTCGACTGGACGTCCGGCCCGGGCGTCTCGCTCCTCGCCCTCGTCGCCGGCCTGTTCACGACCGGCGCCGCCGGCCGCCTGCTCCTGGCCCGGGCCGGTGCCGGAGGTAAGGCCGTGAACAGCGGGTGATCGGCCGAAATAGCGTGGAGCCGTGTGGTCCGTGGGAGTGATGATGACGGGATGACCCAGCACACGCGGCCCGTGGACGCCCTGATCGTCGTGGACGTGCAGTCCGCCTTCGTCGTCGGTGACGGGGCCGTGCCGGCGGCCGGCCTGCTCGTCGAGCGGACGACGGACCTGATCGCCCGGGCCCGGAGGGACGGGGCGCTCGTCGTCCACCTCCAGAACGACGGGCCGCCCGGAGCGGAGGACGAGCCCCACACGCCGGGCTGGGAACTCCACCACCCCGTCCTGCCCGGCCCCCGGGAGCTGGTGATCCGCAAGCCCTGGGACGACGGCTTCGAGGAGACCTCGCTGGGCGAGGTGCTCACCGGTGCCGGGGTCCGGTCCATTGCCGTCTGTGGCGTGATGTCCGAGATGTGCGTTCAGGCGACGGCCCGTACGGCCCTGGACCGCGGCTACCGCGTCGTCGTGCCGTACGACGCCCACGCCACCCAGGACTGCCCGGCGGTACCGGGCGTCTACGAGGCCGTCCCGGCCGCGACGGTCTCCCGCGTCGCGGCCTACGCTCTCGGAAGCGACGCGGAGGTCACCGTCCGCGCGGCCGACGTCACCTTCTCGGCGGCCCCATCCGCTCCGTGAGATGGGATATTGCACAATCCTGCAATTCGTTCCATCCTGGTCCGGCCCCCACGCCCTCCCGCCGCCGCACCCGGCGCCACCGCCGAACGACAGGGAAGACGACGCGCATGACCATCGAATGGCGTTACACGGTCCAGCAGGAGCTGGGCGTGCTGTCCCTGGCCGGGTTCCTCGGCGCCGACGCGCTCGGGCGGTTCACCGGTGCCGTCGGCTGGGCGGTCGCGCGCGGTACGGGACCTGTCGTCCTCGACCTGAGCCGGCTGCGCGGCTGGTCCACGGGCGGTCAGCACGCCGTCACGGAGGCGGCCCACCGGCTCCGGGCCGCGGGCCGGAGCCTCGAAGTCGCCGCGATCCCCTCCGACGGCTCCCTCGCCCCCGCGGGAGACGGCCCGGAGATCCCGGTCCACTGCGACCTCGACGCGGCGTTCGCCGCCCATCGCGGCGCAGGTGCGGAACAGCGCGCCTGGCGCAGCGACGCGTGGCCGAGCGAGTGAGCCGGGCCCGGCGTTCCGCGCGGCCCGACTCCGGAGATCGCTAGCCCGCGCACCCCGGAAAACGCGAGGATGGGGGCATGGTGCACTGTGCTGGTTCGACGCGAGGCGCGGGGTGGGTGCGATGAGCGCGCCGCTCTACCAGTCGAAGGCGGAGTTCTTCAAGACACTGGGACACCCCGTCCGGATCCGCGTCCTGGAGCTGCTGGGCGAGCGTGAGCACGCGGTCGCCGAGATGCTGCGCGACACCGGAGTCGAAGCGGCGTACCTCTCCCAGCAGTTGGCCGTGCTGCGCCGGGCGAACCTTGTCGTCGCCCGGCGCGAGGGCGTGGCCGTGTACTACGCGCTGACCGGCTCGCGGGTCACGGAACTCCTCCTGGTGGCCCGCTCGATCCTGACCGGCGACGCCCTCGCGGGACAGGCGGTCACGCCTCCGGACCGGGCTCCGGCTGGATGCCCGCGAGCAGATTGAAGGCCCCGGTCAGCAGGTTCAGCGTGACCACCCCGACCACCTCCGCGATCACCCGGTCGCTCCAGCCGTGCGCCCGTACCTCGGCGACGTCGTCGTCGGACAGCGAGCCCGGTTCGGCGAGGACCCGGAGCGCGAGGCCGATGAGCGCCGCCTCGCGTGGATCGGTCGACGTGCCCTGGCGGGCCAGTTCGATGTCCGTCTCGCTCAGCCCCGCCGCGCGCCCGGCCGAGCGGTGCGCCTCGCGGCAGGTGCCGCAGCCGATCCACTCCTGCACGGCGAGCGACAACTTCTCGCTGAGGGCGCGGGGGATCTTCACCCGTTTCATCGCCCGGGACAGGCTCAGATAGCCGTCGAGCAGCGCGGGCGAGTGCGCCATCGTCGACACCATCTCGCCGACCGAACCGTGCCGTTCGGCGATGTCGGTGAGCACCTCGCGTGCCCGTCCCGGTGCCTGCTCGGGGGCGAGCGCGGTCAGCCTTCTCGTGGTCACGGAACCTCCTCGTTATACCCGTGGGGGGTATAACGAGGAGAGGGGTGCGGGAGTTCCCCGACGCCTCCCGGGACGTGAGGGGGCCAGTTTGAGAGGGTTTCAGGGGATCTCAGGAACCTCACGGACCTCAGAGGGCGAAGGCAGCGTCAGTGTCAGGCGGGACGGGCCGTGGAACACCCAGTCGGGGGCGTACTCCACCTCGACCCCGGGCCGGACGCCCGGGGCGAGCGCGGGCAGCCGGTCGAGCAGGACGCCGAGCCCGATCTCCGCCTCCGCCCGCGCGAGCGCCGCCCCCGCGCAGTAGTGGATGCCCAGGCCGAACGCGCAATGGCGGCCGCTGTCCCGGTGGATGTCGAGGACGTCGGGGTCCGGGAAGCGGTCCGGGTCCCGGTGCGCCGAGCCCAGGACCAACTGCAGGCGGTCGCCCCGGCGGACGGTCCGGCCCGCGAGCTCCACGTCCCGCTGAGCCCATCTCGTCACCATCTGCACGGGCGGGTCGTGCCGCAGGAACTCGTCCACGGCGTTCGGCAACAGCCCCGGATCGGAGCGGAGTTCCTCCCGCACCTCCGGGCGAGCGAGCAGCGCGAGCACCGCCTTGCCGAGCAGACCCGTCGTCGTCTCGTGCCCGGCGGTCAGCAGATGCGTACAGGTCGCCGCCAGCTCCGAGCCGCTCAGCGACGGATCATCCGCCCCGGCCCGGGCCAACGCCGAGAGGAGATCCCCACGGCCCTCGGTACGCCGTGCCGCCAGCTCCCGGTGGAAGTACCCGTCCAGCTCCGCAGCCGCCCGCTCGGCCCCCTCCAGGGCGGCCGGCGTCCGGTCGCCCCGCGTCCCGCCCGCCTGCTGGAGAGCCAGCGCCTGCGCACGGAACCACGGCCACCGCTCGGCCTCCACCCCGAGCAGTCCACCGATCACCAGCAGCGGATACGGGGCCGCGAACCCCTCGACGAGCTCCACCACCGACCGCCGCGCGAGCGGCGCGACGAGCTCCTCCGCGATCTCCCGCACGCGCGGACGCAGCGCCGCCACCGCGCCGGCCCCGAGCGGCGGCGTCACCCGGGCGCGCAACCGCGTGTGCCGGGGCGGGTCGAGGAAGACGAGCCAGTTCTCGACGACCCGCCGCAGCGTGACGTACCCGTCCGGGACCGGCGCCGCCCGCGCCGTCAGCGGGGAGGACCGGCCGAAGCCCCGGCCCGCCAGGACGTGCGCCACCTCCGTGTGGCCGAAGAGGTACCAGGTCGTGGGCGCCGCACGGCCGTGCGCGTCCCGCCCGCCCCGTACGGCGTGCACCGGGTCGGCCTCGCGGTAGCGCCGGTAGACGGGGTAGGGGTCGGCGAGGTTCAGCCGCGCCGGGTCGAAGGGTTCCGGCGCGTCGCCCGCTCCCGTACCGGCCCCGCTCATCCGCCGGCCCCGCGCACCACATCGACGATCCGCAGCGGATCGGCCGGCGGGGCGACCCCACGCCACGCCACGTGCCCGTCCGGGCGCACCAGCACGAACGGCCGCTCGTACCGCCGCGCCACCCGGGGGTCGCGACAGTGCCGTACGCGAAGGGGGACCCGGCGGTCGGCGAAGGCGCGGAGGAGACCGTCGGGGGAGCGGCCTCCGGCACGGGTGCCGCCGCTCGCTCCCGCTCCGGTTCCGCCTCTCGGGTCGAAGCAGAGCAGGACGAACTCCCCGCCGTACAGGTCGAGTGTCGACCGGCCGGGTCCGAGCCACTCGTGGGGCGCCCGGACCCCGGGCAGCGTCGTCCGGTTCCAGACCGGCCCGTCCACCCCGCTTGCTCCGTCGACCCCCTCGACCCGGTCTGCCCCGTCCGCCACAGGGCCGGCTCCCTCTTCCTCGTCCACGATCGCCGTCGACATGTACCGGTGCGCGAAGTGCTGGTCCGGTGCGTCGAACTCCCTGAGCGGATCCGAGTCCGCGATCTCCCGGCCCAGTTCGGCGCGTGCCCGCTCTCCGTCCTCCGTCGCGTCGCGCAGCGCGGCCGAGAGCCGTCGGTCGACGGTCCGCCGCAGGTTGCGGTGGCTCTCCTCCAGGCTGCTGACGGCGACCGGCCGCCGCTCGCTCTCGTACGTGCCGAGCAGCCCGGACCCCGCCCAGCCGGCCAGCTCCGCCGCCAGCTTCCACCCGAGGTCGGCCGCGTCGCCCACACCCGTCGCGAGCCCGAAGCCGCCCGACGGCGACAGCGTGTGCGCCGCGTCCCCGGCGAGGAAGACCCGTCCCTCGCGGTACACCGACGCCACCCGGTGCGTCAGGTGCCAGGTGGTGTCCGAGACCACCTCCACCGGCACGTCCGGCGTGATCGCCCGCCGCACGACGCGCTCGGCGTCGGCGGGCCCGGCGGGACACGTCAGCCGGTACAACTCCCGGCCGTCCATCGCCCTCAGCGGATAGCGCAGCCCGCCCGGCTCCGTGACGAAGTGGACGAGCGCCGCGCGCGGGCCGAGCACGGCTCCCAGCCCGGGGGCGCGGAAGAGGATGTTGCGCAGGGTGCGGGTGCGGTGCCGCTCGGGCGCGGCGATACCGCAGGCCTTGCGCACGGGAGAGGAGGCCCCGTCGCAGCCCACCAGGTACCGGGCGTGCACCGTCGTCCGCACCCCCGCCCCGTCCACGAGGGCCGCGCTGACCCGGTCGGGCTTGGGGGCGAGCCCGACCAGGCGCGTGCCGAGCCGGACCGGTCCCGCCGGCCGGACCCCCAGGTGCGCGGTGAGCAGGGGGGCCAGCCAGTGCTGCGGGCAGATCGACTCGGGTTCCGGCGTGTACGAGGGCGGGGGACGCTCACCGGCCGTGCCGAGCCGCAGCCGGTGCAGCTCGTACCCGCCGACGGCGGTCACCCACGCGATGTCGAGCGTGTGGTCCGGCGGCCAGCCCGCGCCACGGATCGCGTCCGCGACGCCCCAGCGCCGGAACGCCTCCATGGCGCGCGGGCCGACGGTGGAGACCCTCGGGTGGATGACCCGCCCGTCCCCGGCCTCCACCAGGACGAAGTCCACGCCCCGGTGGGTGAGGTCGAGGGCGAGCGCGAGTCCGACGGGCCCGCCGCCCACGATCAGTACCTCGGTCTCCTCGACGGCGGACCGGCCCGCCGTCCGAGGTGTCCCCGTACCCCTGCTCGTACTCTCGCCGCCGCTCCTGCTCCTGCTGTCCGACACGGTCTCAGCCCCTGCCTTCCTGTGCGAAGCGCTCCGCGTACCAGGTCATCAGCTCCGGCACCCTGTCCTGCACGCCCTCGCACTCCCGGGCCATCGCCGCGAGATGCCGGAAGCGCATCGCGAACCCGCGCCGGGCCACGTCGGGCCGCGCGACGTAGGCGGGCGGCTCCTCCAGCTCGAAGGAGGGGCCGGCCGTCCGCCCCCGCCATCCCGACTCCAGCGGCATCAGCTGCTCGGCCAGCGGGCGCATCATCCCCGTCATCACGTCGATGGCGGCGTTCATCAGTTTCGAGCGGCGCAGGCTCGCGTCCGGGCTCTCCCCGAAGTGCTGCACGATCAGCTGGAGCATCATGAAGTAGCAGCGGTTGAAGAGCCGCATCACCTGCCGGGCATGCGGATCGCTCACCGGCGCCCGCCCGGGGTGACCGTGGTCGAGCGTCGGATTGCGCAGCGACGGATACGCCGGGTGCCAGGGCGCCCCTTCGCCCTGCGGCCCGTCGGCGCGCTCCGTCATCAGCAGCTCGGCGAGGCGCACGAACGTCTCGTGGTGGGACTCGGATCCGGCCTTCTCCGTGTCGAGGACCCCGCCTTCGCCCTGCTCCGTCACGAAGTCGACGGCGAAGAGCGCGCTCGACAGGTCGTCCACCTCCAACTGGTAGTCAGGATGGACGGAGTTGACCGTGCCGCCGATGAAGAGGTGGTGCTCGCCCCCGCCGCGCCCCCGGTCCACCGGGAACACGTCGGGGACCCGGGTCAGGCCCTCCCGGATGCCCGCGTACAGCTCGCTCGGCGAACCGAACCGGCCGGGCGCGCCCGTCGCCCCTGGCCCGCCCTTCACCGCGGCGCCGCCCGTGAGCCGCTCGGGCCGCTCGATGGCGATGAACCGCTGGAGGCTGCCCAGGTGCAGCGGTTCGAGCGCGAAGTCCAGCGGCAGCGGCAGCCTGCCCGGAGTGCCGAAGTCGATCTCCGGGACGTGGAAGGGCTCGCCCATCGCCATCAGGATGTTGTTGACGACCAGGAAGTGCATCATCTCCTCCCGGGCCACGTCGAAGAGGCTGTCCCGGATGCCCTTGGCCAGGGTCTCCCCGCCGTCCCCGCAGGCCAGCCGCAGCTGGCGCGGGGTCCACACCCCGCTGCGCACGTACTCGAACCCGGTGCCGTGCGTGGGCACCGAGTACCCCGCGTAGAGGTACTGGAGCGAGGTGGCGAGCTCCACCGTGACGGCCTGCCAGAGCGCCGACCGCAGCTGGGCCCGGGTCGTGATCTGTGGATGGGAACGGACCGGTGACGGGACGGCGGCCGGGGGCACGGCCGCCGCCGTGCTCTGCGCGCGCAGGTACTTCAGAAGCAGCCGCGCCTTGGGAAGGGACAGGTCGCGGGTCGGCGGCATGTAGTACGTCCGGTCCTTGTTCGCGGGATCGCACATCTGCCAGATGAGCTTCGCGTACGTCTCCACCTTGCAGCGGTCGGCCAGGCTGAACACCTCGTCGCGCATGAACGGGAACAGCTGCTCGTAGTACGCGAACACCTCGCGGTGCAGCAGCTCGAAGGTCACGTCCTGCTGGAGCACCGCGTCCAGCTGCCAGTCGTCGGGCAGGACGCGGACGGCGGCGGAGCCCGCCCAGGACCAGAAGCCGAGGGCGTCCTCGTGGTCGTAGCAGGCCTCGGCGGAGCCGGGCGCCCGAGGGTCGTGCGGCGGCAGCTCCTCGGGACCGGCCGCGAGCAGCAGCCGTGCCGTGCCGGCGCGCGCGCCGGAGACGGTGAACCAGCCGCGCCCGCGTGCATCGGTGGCGAAACCGCACGAGGAGGACGGCTCGGAACCGTCGGGCTTCTCCCCGGCGGTCCGGCCTGCCCGGAGCCGGACGATCTCGACGTCCCCGCAGCGGGCCGTCGGGGCCGAGGCCACCGGATCCAGCGGGAGGGCGCGGGGGTTGGGGAACTGCCGGACGACGACCTCGTCGAGCGCGGCCGGCACACCCCGCAGGAAGGTCCGCACCGGGACCTCGACGGCGTGCTCGTCGCCGTGCTCCGGGTCGGGATGCTCCAGGATCTGGCAGGCCTCGTCGGTCAGGACGACGGTCTCGCGCTCCCGCAGCAGCACCGTGCGCCCGTTCGGCCCGTCCCGCCCTTCCCGCCTGGCACTCCGTTCCCTCCCCTCCCCGTCGCCAGTCTCCGCGCGCACCAAGGCGAGCCCTTCCTCCGCGGCCCGCCGCGCGCCTTCCGCCGACACGGTCGGTACGGTCACCACCCGGCCTCCCTCGGGCGCTCCGTCCGGCAGGACGGCGACCGGCAGGTCCGAGCGGGCGGTCCGCAGCTCCAGGGCGGGCCCCCCGCTCCGTACCACCGCGCCGGTGGCGTCGAGGCCGTGTGCGAAGGGCCAGTTGAACGCCACCGTGTCCGGGGAGACCCGCACGGTGCACGGCCCCGCCCCCCCGCCGGCCCGGGCCTCCCTCCCGTACGGGACGAGCAGGCGCCCCGCCGGGTGCGTGCGGGGCTCGTCGGGCCGCCAGGGCGCGATGGTGCCCCGCAGCCGCCACACCCCCGGCGCGTCCTCAGGCTCCGTACCGTCCGTCGGTACGCCCTCAAGGGACGCGGTGGGCGCGGCCGGTCGTTCCAGGGTGAACTGGACCACGATCCCGCCGCCTTCGCACTCCTCCACGGCGGCCCGCAGGGCGCGGACGGCGGGGGAGTCCACCGCCCCGGCCGGCCAGTCGAGCCCCTCGCCGGAAGCGATCGCGAACTGGTGGAGCGTCCGGCACACCGGCGCGAAGCCGTGCCACCGGGGCGGCATGAACCCCGCCATGTCCCCGACGCACAGATAGCCCGCGTCGTGCGAGCGCCCCTCCCGGCCGAACGCGAACTGGCCGCCCATCAGGGTCGTCGTCCACGCGGAGGCGGGATCGACGTCGAAGACCCGGGCCCGGTTCACCGTCGTGCCCAGGTACGGGTTGCAGTGGCCCCACAGGTCGACGGACCGCCCGACGACCGGATCGGCCGTCCCGACGGCCCCGTCCGCCCGCTCCACCCCGGTCACGCGGGCGTCCAGGACGAGATGGCCGTTCCCGGAGAAGTGCCCGCCGCGCGCGCCGTGCTCGGCCAGGTGCTCGTGGTAGGCCTCGGCGGGCCCGTCCTCCCCGAACGGGCCCACCGCCGAAGGGCGTTCGGATCCGCTCGCCGCACCCGCACCCCGCAGGGCCGTGTTGCGCGCCAGGTCCACGAGTCCGCCGCGCGGCCCCGTGGGCAGCCGGGTCACGGCGGTGCCGCCGAAGTACAGCCGCGGCAGGTCGAACACGCTCATGCCGCCTCCAGCCCGGCCCGCGGTGCCACGCCCCGGCCCGGCGCGTGCCGGGCGATCAGGTCCACGGCCTCAAGGGCCGACTCGACCGCCCCCTCGATCCACGCGGGCTCGGTCGCGCAGTGCTCCCCGGCGAAGAACATCCGGCGCTGCGGCCGCACGGCCCGCCTGCGCTGCTCCTCGCAGGCGGCGGGGTCCTGCCCCCAGCGGATCGTGCAGCCGCCCTCCGACCACGGATGCTCGCCCCACGCGAGGCTCGCGACGCCCCGCACCATCCCGCGCCGCAGCAGCTGCGGATGCATCCGGCCCAGCTCCTCGACGACCGTCCGGTGCCGCAGCGGCGGCGGCATGCGGCCGAGATGGTCGGCGTCCTCGCCGATCGTGTAGCTGGCGAGGAGGGCCGCGCCCTGGGCGGGATCCGGGGCCCCGGCAGTTTCGGTCCTGCCGGTCCTGCCGGTCCCGTCGGGGCCCTCGGTGCTCTCGGCCTCCTCGTCGGCCGAGGGCGGATAGTACGTCTGCCGGATGCGGCCCCCGCTGAAGGAGGCGCCGCCCCGGATCCCCTCGCGCTCCCAGAACGGCTCGCGGCAGTGGACCGCGACCTTCGTCGCCGGGCAGTAGTCGACCTCCCGGACGACCGCGAGCTTGTCCTCGTCGAAGCCGGTCAGCGTGAGGCCCCGCAGCACGGAGAACGGCACGGTGCACAGCACGTAGTCGCAGCGTCGTACGGTCGCTCCCGGTCCGCCCCCGATCCGTACGAGGACGTGGTCGGCGGACACGTCGAAGCCGGACACCCGCTGCCCGAACCAGATGGGGCCGCGCACACGGGCGGCGAGCCGCTGCACCAGCTGGTCCATGCCGCAGGCCAGCCGTACCAGTTCGGGGCTGGTCTCGGTGAGGATGTCGTCGAGGAAGCTGTTCAGCCGGGTGCCGCAGCCGGCCCGGATCCCCGGGTGGGCGGCGAACAGCCCGTGCACGTCGATCCGGTCCTTGGCGCTGCCGAGCAGGTGCGGGGACACGTCGACGTCCTCGACGAGGTCGAGGAGGTTGCGGGCGAGATCGGCGCGCAGCCCCTCCCGCAGCGCCGGCGGGGCGACCGCGTCGACCACGGCCGCCAGCCACGCGCCGAACACCACCGTCTCCTCGCGGTAGTCGGCGCCGGGCAGCGAGGCGCGGACGTCGGCGATCAGCGCGCGGGGCGCGTCCCGCAGCCGGACGTGACCGGTGCTGGTCGCCAGGAAGGCGTTCTCCTCGGACAGGAGGGTGGTGAACGGGCGGATCTGGTCGGCGAGGCCGAGGTGCTCGACGTACCGCATCGTGCGGTGGTGCGCGGTCGGGATGCGCATCGCGCCGAGCTCCACGAACGGCGCGCCCTCGGACGCGCCGAACCGGTGCGTGTGGACGCGGCCCCCCAGCCTGCGACTGCCCTCGATGATCTCGACCCGGAACCCGAGCCGCTCCAGCTCGTACGCGGCGACCAGACCGGCCATTCCGGCGCCCACGACACCGACCGTGCTGTTGGCGCGGGTGCGGCGGCGGGCGCGGGGGAGGGGCGCCGGCACGCGGCCGGGCCGGGTGCCGGCGGCGGGCTGCGTCACGGCCGCGGCGCCGGCCTGCGGCTCGGCGGTACGTGGCGCGGTGGCGGGCTGCGTCACGGCGGTGGCCTGCGTGACGGTTGCGGTCTGCATGTCGGTCCGACTCCCCCTCGAATCAATGCGGATCACTGCGGAGCACTGCGGATCACTTCGGACGGTGCGGGTCGTGCGGGTGGTGTTCCTGCGGCCGCCGGGCGGGTGTCCGTCCCTGGGCGGCGAGTGCCACGAGGTAGGAGCGGAGGAGGGCGGTACGGGCCAGCGGGGCGACCAGGCCGACGTATCCGTCGGGCCGGACGAGCCGCAGGTCGTCCGGGTGCCCGAGCCGTCTGGCCTCGGCGGCGTCCCAGGGCGTCACAGGGAGGACGCGGACCGGGGCCGGGAACCCCTCGCAGGCCTCGCGCAGGAGGTCGAGCACCCCGGCGTCGGCCCGAGCGGCGTGCAGGACCAGCGTCCACCGCTCGTACCCGAGCAGGGTGTGCAGCCGGACGGCCGCGGTGCCTTGGACGCCGGCCCCGGCGGCGAGGGCGACGTCCGGCATCCGGTCGCCCGCGCGCGGACCGGCGCGGTGCCGGCGGCCGGGCCGGTGCCGGGACAGCACGCTGTCCCCGTGGCTCCGGCCCAGGTCGCTCAGCCGCAGGTCGAGACGGCGCTGGACGCCGCGCCGGGCGAGAGCCGCGGGCACGGTGGCCGTGAACGCCCGGAAGCCGAGCGGCGGGAGCGGCAGCTCCATGAAGTTGAACCGCATCTCGCGGATGTACCGCACGGCCAGGAGCCTCTGCTCGTCGCTGTACGTGTCGAGGAGCGACTCGCCGGCCTGCCCGTGGTGCACGGCGGCCAGCTTCCAGGCGAGGTTGTGGGCGCCGAGGATGCCGACGTTCATGCCGTGGCCGCCGACCGGCGCCCAGGCATGCGCCGCGTCCCCGGCGAGCAGCCCGCGCCCCGAGCGGAGCCGGGCGGCGACCCGGTCGCTGAAGCGGGCCCGGTTGAGCCACAGATGCTCGGTGGGCTCCAGGCGCAGTCCGGGCATCAGGGCGGTCTCCGCGACCAGGTCCCGGAGTTCGCCGATGGTGGGCGCGGCGGTCAGCGTGGGGTCGGGGTCGTCGCGGAAGCAGAAGAAGCGGAATCCTCCGCCGGGCAGCGGGAAGACGAGCAGGGAGCGGTGCGGGGCCAGGAAGATGTGGCCCCGGCCCGGCTCCTCGCCCAGCTGCCAGGTCGGGCGGGCGTTGCCCTGGACGACCTGGAGGCCCGTGCGGCGGCGCCCCTCGAAGGGGATGCCCAGCCGGTCCCTGACCACGCTGGCCGTGCCCTCGCAGCCGACGATCCACGGGGCGACCGCGGACTCCACCGTGCCGTTCTCGTGCCGCAGGGTGAACTCGGCCCGGTCGTCGTGGACCTTGACGTCCGTCAGCTCCGTGTTCCACTCGACCCGGGTGCCGAGCCGGGCCAGCTCCTCCGAGAGGAGGCGCTCGATGTCGTGCTGCTCGATGTTGAGCGGCCGGGCGTGCGCCGACCGCGCCCAGCCGGTGGTGAGTTCGCCGAGGGCCCGGTCGCGGGCGTGGACGGTCACCGACGCCAGCTCCACCCCGTGGCGCCGGAGCGTCTCGCCGACGCCCAGGGCGTCGAGCGCCTCCCTGGCCCGCGCCCACAGAACCAGGGCCCGCGCCTCGCGCTTGGTCGCGGGTGCCCTGTCGACGATCCGGACACCGACCCCGAGCCGGCGCAGGCCGATGGCGAGGGTCAGGCCGACCGGGCCCGCCCCGACCACGCAAACGTCCACGTCGCCGGTGCCTTCGCCGACCCCGTCACCGGCCGGCGCCCCGACTCCCTCGTCCGCGGACGCCACATCGCCGTCGCCTGTGTCCAACCGGGCCACCCCCGCTCTCCGCTCGCCGTTCCCGGTGTTCAGCGTGCTGGCGGAAGATCACCTTCAACAGGGCGTGTACAGGGGCGCGGGGATCACTGCCACCAGGGAGTGTGACCACCTGTGCATCATCTGGTCCGTTTGAGTGACGAAGGATGGGATCAAGCCGCACGCGCTGATCCACCGCCGTGACCTGCCCGCGCGGAGCCATCGGTCCCTGGCCGGATCGAGCCCTTCGGACTGTGGTCCTCCGCTCCCGAGTTGACAGAGGGACGCCACGTCGGGCGGGAACCGGGCGCGCGGCCCGCCCCGTCCCGGCGGAGGCGCCTGGCAAGTTCTGGACAGCCCGGACGGGAACTCTCCGCACCACCCCGGCCGACCGGTGTCCGTCACCCCGCCGACGCGCGCCGTGCGGCCACCGAACCAGCCTCCGGCCGACGGGCCTGTCGGTGACGTGCCGTACAACTGACAGCGGGGAAAGAGCACGACCGCACGGCGGCTCGACGGCACGATCGCACGACCGCACGAGGGGGACTGTACGTGGACACTTTCGCGGACCGGGGGTGCGCCGGCCGAGCGCCTCTCGCCGGGCGATCCTGGGAACTGGACCGGCTGAACGGGCTGCTGGGCTGCCGCGGAGAGCGCGTGGGCCCGGTGGCCGTGGACCTCACGGGCGAGCCCGGCATCGGCAAGACCCGGCTCCTGACCGAGTTCGCGGTACGGGCCAGGAGCGTCGGAGCGACCGTCCTGCACGGCCGGGCCGGTGGTGCCGAAGGAGACGGCGGCACGCCCTTCCAGGCCTTCCTGGACGCGTTCGCCGACCTCGGCCAGGAGAAGCGGGCCACCGTCCCGGCCCTGGCCGAGCTGGCCCGTCTCGTCGAGGAGGCGAGCGGCCCGGACGTGGTGGCGGGGCGGCAGGGGCACGCCGAATCCGTACGGCGGATCGGCGCCGCGCTGGGGTGTGTTCCGGCGCCCGGGCTCGTCCTCCTCCTCGACGACCTCCACCGTGCGGACCCGCCGACCGTGGCCCTCCTCGACCATCTCCTGCGCCACCCGCCGCACGCTCCCGTCCTGGTCGTCATGGCCCGCCGCGAGCGCCAGACCCCGCCCGCAGCCGCCTCCTCCCTCGCCCGGGCGGCCGACTCCGGCGCCCTTGCGCGGCTGGACCTCGGCCCGCTGGACCCCGACGACTGCGCCGAGGGCCTCGCCCCCGAGGTGCCGCCCGAAGAGGTCCCCGGGCTGTACGCGGCCAGCGGCGGCAACCCCCTCTATTTCCGGGCCCTTGCCCACACCCGCCACCGGCGTGACGAGGCCCCCGGCACCGGACCCGTGGCGGTCCTCCTCGATGAACTGTCGCCGCTCGGCCCGCTGGAGCGGGCGGTCGTCGAGGCGGCAGCCGTCCTCGGCGGCCGTGTCACCTCCGAACTGGTCACGGCCGTCGCGACCGACGGGAGAGGCTGCGGGCCCGGCGACGGCCAGGAAGAGGTCGACGCAGCCCTGCGCGCGCTGTCCGCCCGCGACCTCGTCCGGCCCGACCAGGACTGCCGGACACTCGGCCCCCGCCACCCGGCCGTCCCGGAACTGATCCGCGAAGCCCTCGACCCGTGGCGCCGCCGCGAGCTGCACCGGCGGGCGGCGGCCGCACTCGCCCGGGCAGGCGCGCCCGCGACCGCCCAGGCCCCGCACCTCGTCGGCGCCGCGGTCGGCCCGGACCCCGAGACGGCGGCCGTGCTCGTCGAGGCCGCCGAGCGATCGGGCAGTGTCGACCCCGCGCGCGCCGCCCACTGGCTCGCGGCCGCCCTCGACCACATCCCCGACACCCCCGGACACCTCGCGGGCCGGCACGAGCTGACGCTCCGGCGGGCCCAGGCCCTCGGCGCGGCGGGACGCGTCGCGGAGAGCCGCGACGTGCTCCACCACCTCATCGACACGTGCCGCCCGGACCCCGCCCGTACGGAAGACCCCGAGGGCACGCGGGGGAGCGAGCACACGGCAGGGATCCGGACCTCCGCCGTCCTCCTCTGCGCGTTCATGGAGCGGCATCTCGGCCGCTACCCCGAGGCGGACGCGCTGCTCCGCCGTGAACTGGCGCGCAGCCCCGGGCCCAGGGACGGCCTGCGGACCGGACTCGTCGTCGAGTGGGGCGCCAGGGCCCTCTTCGCCACCCGCTACCCCGAGGTCCGCGAGGAGGTCGCCCGGGCCCTAGACGAGGCGCGCCTCCGCCGCGACGAGGCCGCCACGGCGGAGGCCCTCACCCTCTCCGCGCTCGGCGAGGCCTATGAGGGCGAGACCGTCACCGCCCGCGCCCGCGCGAAGGAGGCCGCGGCCCTCACCGACACCTTCACGGACGGCGAACTGGCCGACCACGTCGAGTCGCTGGTGCGCCTGGGCTGGACCGAGGCCTTCCTGGAGGAGTACGGAGCGGCCGAGCGCCACACCGCGCGGGGCATCGCCGTGGCCCGCCGCACCGGACGGCCCTTCGCGCTCTCCCAGCTCCTCCTCTGCTCGGCGTACGTCCACTTCCTCACGGGCCGGGTCGGTGCCGCGCTCGACCTGGCCGAGGAGTCCCTCACCGTCGCCCGCCCCCTGGGCGGCGCCGAACTCCTCGGCTTCAGCCGGGCGATCCGCGCCACCGTCCTCCTCCACGCCCTGCCGCTCGGCGACCCCGAGGGGCTGGCCGCCGCGGAGGAGGCCGCGGCCACCGTGGGCACCGCCCAGAGCTGGTGGGCCACGCAGGCCCGTTGCATGCTCGCCCACAGCGTGCCCCTCGGTCAGGACCCGCACCGGGTACGGGGGGCGCTCCTGCGGGCGGGCGGCGACCGGGACCTGTCCCGCCTCCAGCCCTCCCTGCGCCCGGGCTATCTCGAACTCCTCGCAGGGGCGGCCCTCGCGGCCGGCGACCTCCCGGAGGCAGAGCGCGTGGCCCGCCGGGCCCTCACGGAGGCGGCCCGGCTCGGCCTCGCCGTCCAGCGCGGGGCCGCGCAGCGCGCGTGGGGGCGGGTGCTGGCCCACCGGGGCGAATCGGCCGCGGCGGCCGAGGCGTTCACCGAGGCCGCGCGGGAGAGCGCCCGCGCGGGCGCCGGGCTGCGCGAGGCCCACAGCCTGCTCCTCGCCGCCCCGCACGTACGGGCCGCGGGCGACGGGGCCCGGGCCGCCGCCCTCTGGCGCAGGGGCCGCCGCCTGGCGGCCGACGGCGGCGCCCGCATGCTGGTCGACCTGGCCGACCGGACCAGACCGGTGCCTCCTGACGGCGGCGCGCCCGACGGCCGGCTCTCGGTGCTCACCCCGCGCGAGCGCGAGATATCGGTCCTCGTGGCCGAAGGACTGACCAACCAGGCGGTGGCCGACCGGCTCTCCCTGAGCCCCCGCACGGTCGAGAGCCATGTCGCCCGGGTCTACCGGAAGACCGGTGTGGAGACCCGGGCGGGCCTCGCCTCCCTGGTGGTCAGGACCGGAGTGGGGGAAGGTCAGTTCTCGCGCGGATAGGTGGAGGTCACCCGGCCCTTCTGGTCGGCCTTGAGGTAGGCGACGCCGTACGTGTCGGAGAGGTAGATGCTGAAGCCCGCACCGCTCCCGAGCAGCGTCGAGCCCGGGGTGACGACGAGGTACCGGCTGGTGGGCCGTTCGACGCCCAGGTCCTTGTCGGCCCGCTTCAGGAGCGCGGGCAGGGCGTCCCAGTCGAACGCGTCCAGGTCGGTCGGGACCGTGCCGGGGAAGGCGGTGCCGCCGGGGCCCTGACGGACCGCCACGTCCTCGCCCCGGTAGACGTACCGGTCGTAGCGCTCCGTGCTGCCCTTGACCAGCGACTCGGCGACGGCGTAGTCCGGGTAGACGACGAAGCCGGTGACCTTCGCGCCGTCCGTGGCGGCGTGCACCGCGGCGACGGCGGCCCTGATCCCGGCCGGGGTGAGCAGATTCCGCTCCTTCGGGGCCGAGGTCCTCTCCGGCGCCGCAGCCGAGGGGCGGGGTCGCTGCGCGGTCGGTCCCTGCTGCGAGGGCGTGGCACTGCTCGGACCGTTGCCCGCCTCGCCGGGCCGCCAGTCCCAGAACGTGGCGCCGACGGGGATCCCGACGGCGAGGACCACGACGAGAGCGCTGCCGAAGAACCGGCCGGCCCGCCCCCGCCGCCGCCCGCCCCCGGAGGGCGCCGCCGCGGTGACCGGTTCCGCCCCGCTCACCGCGCCGGCGGCCGACGCCGCCTCGGGCGCGGGCGTCCTGTCCGGCACGGAATCCGAGGGGGACACAGGAGACACGGGTGCCGGTACGGGTACGGACGGAGGCGCGAGCCGGAACGAGGTCGCGGTCCCCTCCCCGGCGGTTCCTTCCCGGGCGGTCACCTCCCAGTCGGTGCCCTCCTCCCCGGCCGCGGCGGCGGCCAGGGCGCGGCCGAGTTCCGCAGTGTCGGGCCGGGTGCACGGATCCCGAACCAGCAGCCGCGTCAGGACGGTGGTGAGTCCGCCGGCCCGCACGGGCGGTGGCACGTCGTCGGAGAGCACGGCCGCCAGAGTCGCCAGGGTGTTCTCCCGGCGCAGCGGGTGGTGGCCTTCCACCGCCACGTACAGCAGCATGCCCAGGGACCACAGGTCGGCGGCGGGGCCGCTCGATCCGCCCCGGATCCGCTCGGGCGCCATGTAGTCGGGCGAGCCGATGATCGAACCCGAGGCCGTGAGGACGGTGGACTCGCGGATCGCGGCGATGCCGAAGTCGGTGAGGACCGGCCGCCCGTCCGGCCGCAGCAGGACGTTGGCCGGCTTCACGTCACGGTGCTCGATGTCCCGCTCGTGCGCGGCCGACAGGGCGGCGAGCAGGCGGCGTCCGAGCACCGCGGCCTCGGCGGGCGTCATCGGGCCCCGGTCGAGGCGGTCCTGGAGCGAGCCGCCGGTGACCAGCTCCATCACGAGCCAGGGGTACGTTCCCTCGCCCGCGTCCACGATGTGGTGGATCGTCACCACACCCGGATGGTCGATCCGGGCCAGCGCCCGGGCCTCGCGGAGCACCCGTGCCCGCAGCGTCCGGGCACCCTCGACGTCGTACTCGGCCATCGCAGGGTCCGGCGGGCGTACCTCCTTGAGGGCCACGTCACGGTGGAGAGCCAGGTCACGGGCGCGCCAGACGGTTCCCATGCCGCCGCCACCCAGCCGTTCCACGAGCTCGAAGCGGCCGTCGATCACTCTGCTCACACGCACCCCTGTACTCGGGTCCTCCGCCCGGCGGCCGCCGCCGGGCGGCCCCCGCCCACGTCGCCGTACACATTCACCTGATAGCGCCCTGACATCTCGTACGGATCCGGCGGCGACCACGGACCGGGCCACGGACCGGGGTCGGCGGTACGGGGGCCGATGGCACCGGCAACCGCGTCGACGGCACCGGGCTCGACGGCGCCGGTCTCGACGGCGCCCGGGGCGAGGAGGTCCGTCAGTTCCCCCAGTTCCTCGCGGATCAGCACGAGTTCGGCCCACAGCCGGTCGCGCTCCGCCGGCTCCGGAGTGCCGCGCAGGCCGCGCTGGGCCTCCCGAAGAGCCTCCTCCAGGACCACTTCGGCCCTGGCGGCGCCCCACGCCGTCCGGACGTGCCGGGCCCGCGCGCGCAGGGAACGGGCCGCCGCGCCGTGGTCGCGGGCGGAACGCCACAGGTCGGCGGCGCGTTCGTAGGCCCGCGCCGCCTTCTCCGGCGCCCCGGCCGCGCCCAGGGCGTGCGCGGCACGGTGGCTGAGGGCCGCGCCGTGGCGGAGGTCGGCCCGGAGCCGGGCCTCGGCGGCCGCGAGCGCGTACTGCCGTGCGGCCCGCGCGGGTTCGCCCCGGCGCAGCGCGCAGTAGGCGAGCCAGGCCCTGGCCCGTAGGCGGGCCGCCTGGTCCCCGTCCCGCGCCGGGCCGGCCAGGACCTCCTCCAGGACGGTGGAGGCCTCCTGCCACCGGCCGCGCGCCGCGTGGGCGGAGCCGAGCCGCAGCCGGGCGAGGACGCCCAGGAGGGGGTCCTCGCCGGAGCGGTCGCACAGCCGGACGGCCTCGGTGAGGAGCGCCACGACCTCCTCGCCGCCGGGAGGGCCGGAGCCGCCGGGCCGACCGGACGTCCCGTGCCCGCCGAACGGGTCCAGGCCCTCGCCCTCCTCCAGCGTCCGAGCGAGCGCGAGCCGGAGGCGCGCCCCGTCGATGGCCCGCAGGAGGGCGTTCTCCTCGCCGGAACCGACGGCGGTACGCAGCACGGCCGCCGCCTCCGCCCGTGCTCCGGCGGCCCGGAGCACCCCGGCGAGCAGCAGCTCGGTCTCCGTGGGCGGCCAGGGACGCCCCGAGGCGGCGTGGTCCGCGAGGGCCGCCCGCAGGTGGGCGAGGGCCGCGCCCGGGTCCTCGGGCGCGCTGACCCGCCCGAGGAGCGCGCGGCAGTCGGCGAGGGAGCCGAGGACGGCGGGGTCCGCGCGGTACGGCGCGGCGAACGTGACGAGCCGGACGAGCTCCTCGCGCAGGACGGCGGCCTCCGCCGCCGGGTCGGGCGCGGTGTCGAGGAGATCGGCGCGGGCTCGGGAGCGCAGCAGGAGGACCGTCGCGGTCTGGGCGACGGTGGCCCGGCCGGCCGCGTGCAGGGCGGCGGCCCGCTCGCAGAGCTCCACGAGCCCGGCGCAGGCGGTCGCGCCCGGTTCCGGGCCGGTGACGAGTGCCCGGGCCCGTGAGATCAGTCCCTTGCCGAGCAGACCGGACCGTTCGTGCAGGTCGGCGGCGCGCGAGAAGAGGGTCTCGGCGGCGGGCCGTGCCCCGCCCCGGCAGTCGAGGGCGGTCGCGTCCAGCGCGTCGGCGTGGTCCCCGGGCGTGATGGCCCCGCCGACCCGCCGCAGGGCCTTCGCGGCCCGCTCCCAGGCCCCGCCGGCCGCCGGGTGTCCGCCGGCCGCGGAGAGCCGCCGGGCCCGGTCGAGCAGGGTGTGCGGGTCCTCGGGCCCGCCGCCGGGCCCCCGGTCGTACGGACGCGCGTCGGACGGGCGGCTGGTCATGCGGGGTACTCCGGGAACGGGAAGGGCGGAACGTCGGCGCACGGGGAGGCGCGTACAGGGAGGTCGCGACGACTCTCGCAGACGGCCGCCCGCCGGCACATCCGTAGAACTACGGAAGAGCACCGCAGCACCACCCCCTTCGCTTCGCTCCCCGCCCTCGCCCCCGGCCGTGCTCCCTCCCGGAGCGCGCCGGGAATCGGACGGACGCACTGCGCAGAGCCCGCGGTCAACGACTCCGCTAGGGTGATTCGGTAGGGATTGCGCCCCTTGGGGCCAGGCCGATGCGTAGGTCGATGCGTTGGAGACTCACCAGTCGTCGAGCAGGGTTCCGAAGCCGCCCAGGGCGGCCGTCGGGGACGCGGGCGTGCTCCGCGAGCTGCTGCCCATCGCCCTCTGGCGGGAGGACGCCGACGGCCGCATCGTCGAGTGGTCCCTCGCCGCCCAGGACCTGCTCGGCCACCGGCCGGAGCACGTGCTCGGGCGTCTTGCCACACCGCTCCTCGTCCCCGACGCGAACCGCGACCTCGCCGACCGGCTCACCGAGCGCGTCCAGTCGGGCGAGACCATCGTCGGCACGCTGCCCGTCCGCCACCGGGACGGCCACACCATCGCCATGGAGATGTGGATCGTGCCCGCCGCCGACCCGCAGGGGCGTCCCGGGGCCATGCTCATCGCGGTGGAGACCTCCGAGGTCCTGCGCATGCGCGAGAACCTCGCCGCGATGGAGAGCCTCTTCACCCAGTCGCCCATCGGCCTCGCCCTCCTCGGCCCCGACCTGCGCTTCCTCCGCATCAACGACGCCCTCGCCCGGATGAACGGCGTCCCCGCCGCCGCCCACGTCGGCCGCCGCCTCACCGAGGTCGTCCCCGGCGTCAACGCCGCCGCGCTCGAATCCCTGATGCGCCAGGTGCTCGACAGCGGAACCGCCGTCGTCGACGCCCGCAGGGTCGGCCGCACGCCCGCCGACCCCGGCCGCGACCACATCTGGTCCTGCTCGTACGCGCCCCTCAGCGACCGCGCAGAGGAGCCCCTCGGCCTCATCGCCTCCCTCGTCGACATCACCGAGAGCCAGGAGGCGCACATCGAGGTCGAGCGGGCCCGGCACCGCTTCGCCCTGCTCGCCGAGGCCGGCGCGCGGATCGGCACGACCCTCGACCTGGAGAAGACGGCCCAGGAGGTGGTGCGCTTCCTCGTGCCCCAGCTCGCCGACTCCGCCGACGTACAGATGCTGGAATCGGTCCTCGAACCCGACGACCCGGCCGCCTCCACACGCGGCGTGCTGCGCCGCCTCGCCGCCGGCTTCCCCGACCCGACCGCCCCCACCGCCGTGCTCGCCCCCGGCCAGACCTTCCAGCTCCCGCTGGACTCCGTGTACGAGCGGGTCGTCGCCGACGGGAGACCCACGAACCTCTTCACCACCGACCTTCCGGCGCTCTTCACCGACCCGCGCACCGAGGCGCTCCGCACCTACTTCGCGACCCGCATCGGCTCGGCGCGCCTCGTCCCCCTCGTGGCCCGGGGCCAGGTGCTCGGCGCGGTCACCGTGACGCGGCTGCGGACCCGCGAGCCCTTCGACACGCAGGACTGCGTCCTCATCGACGAGGTCGTCGCGCGCGCCGCCCTCAACATCGACAACGCCCGCCTCTACACCACACAGCGGGAGGCGGCGATCACGCTCCAGCGCAGCCTCACCAACAGCGCGCTGCCCGCCGTCACCGGACTCGAACTCACCGGCCGCTACCTCCCCGCGAGCGCCCATGACGTCGGCGGCGACTGGTTCGACGTCATCGCCCTCCCCGGCGGCAGGACGGGCCTGGTGATCGGCGACGTCATGGGCCACGGCATCCACGCCGCGGCCGTCATGGGCCAACTGCGCACCGCCGTGAGGACCCTGGCCCGCCACGACATCGACCCGGCCCGGATGCTCGGCTCGCTCGACGCCGTCGTGGCCGACCTCGGTGAGGACGAGATGGCCACCTGTGTGTACGCGGTCCACGACCCGGCGACCGGAGGCTGGGTCATCGCCCGTGCCGGGCACCCGCCCCCGGCGCTCGCCACCCCGGACGGCACCATCACTTTCCTCGAAGGCCCACCCGGCACCCCCCTGGGCACCGGAGCCCGCGACTTCGCCACGGAGGAGGTCGCCCTGCCCGAGGGCGGCCTGCTCGTGCTGTACACGGACGGCCTCATCGAGGCCCGCGACCGGGACCTCGACGAGGGGATGAGCCAGCTCGCCCGGGCACTCCGGGGCCTGGACCGGCCGCTGGACACGCTGTGCGACGAGGTGCTCGGCCGGCTCCTCTCCGGACCGGCCCAGGACGACGTCGCGGTCCTGATGGCCCGTACGCGGACCACGGGCTGAGGTCGCCGACTTCATGCTGGACACCGTGTCGCCCGTGTCGCCGGTGTCGCCGCCGGTCAGAGCGTCACGACGGTCACCTCGGTCGCCTTGACCCCGGTCCAGACCGGTACCCCGTCCGCGAGCCCCAGCTCGGCCGCCGCCTGCGGGGTGATCTCGGCGACCAGGTCGGGGGCCCGGTCGGAGGTCACCAGGACCCGCAGCCGACTGCCGCTCGCGGTGATCTCCCGTACGGTTCCGGGCCAGACGTTACGGGGACTGCCGCCCGGCTTCTCGCGGTGCACCGCCACCGCCTCGGGCGCGATGATCGCAAGCGCCCGCGTGCCGGCCGGCGGCGGCTCGGCGGCGACCAGGGAGCCGCCCCCGTCGAGCGCGAGCCCTTCGGCGGTCGCGGCGCCCGGCCATGCGTTGCTGCCCAGCATCCGGGCGACCCAGGGCGACCGGGGGTGGCGCGACACCTCGCCGGGGGAGGCGTCCTGGAGGGTGCGTCCGTCCTCCAGGACGAGGACCCGGTCGGCGAGGGAGACGGCCTCCACGGGGTCGTGGGTGACGATCAGGCAGACACCGCCGAACCCGGCGAGATGGCTGCGCAGAGTGTGCCGCACATGGGCCCGGGTGGTCTGGTCGAGCGCGGCGAGCGGCTCGTCGAGGAGCAGCAGCCGGGGCCGGGCGGCCAGGGCGCGGGCGAGGGCGACCCGCTGGGCCTGGCCGCCGGAGAGCTGAGAGGGGCGCCGGTGCGCCAGGTGGCCCACGCCGAGCCGGTCGAGCCACGCCTGGGCGGCCCGCCGCGCCTCGGCGCGCGGCACGCCGTGGGCCCGCAGGCCGTACGCGGTGTTCGAGAGCGCGGACAGGTGCGGGAACAGCGCGCCGTCCTGCGGCACCCACGCCACCCGACGCCGGTGCGGGGGCAGTTCGGTGACATCGGTGTCGCCGAGCCGGAGCGTGGCGTGGGCGCGGGGGGTGAGGCCGAGGAGGGCCCGGAGGAGGGTCGTCTTTCCGGCGCCGTTGGGGCCGACGACGGCGATCGTGGTGCCGGGACCGGCGTCCAGGGCCAGTTCGGTGAAGCCGCCCACCTCGGCCCGCAGCGCCCAGCGGCCGCCGTCCGCCTCCCCGCCGGAGAGCGAGGCCTCCGGCGCTTCGGGGGATGAGCCGGGCTCCGGCTCGCGGGGGGAATCCGGCTCGGGTGCGGGCGCGGTCCGTCGGGGTGACGCCGGCGTGCCCGTCCAGCGACCGCGCAGCGCGACGAGCACGGCCATGGCGATGGCGAGGAGCAGCAGCGAGACGGAGGTCGCGGCCTCCGGCTCCTCCTGGAGCAGCAGGTACACCTGGAGCGGCAGGGTCTGCGTGCTGCCGGGCAGGTTCCCGGCGAAGGTGATGGTGGCGCCGAACTCGCCCAGTGCCCGCGCCCAGGTGAGCGCGGCGCCCGCGAGCAGCCCGGGGGCGACCATGGGCAGGGTGACGGTGAAGAAGACCCGTACCGGCGAGGCGCCCAGGGACGCCGCCGTCTCCTCGTACCGGGGGCGCAGTCCCGCGAGCGCGCCCTCCAGGCTGATGACGAGGAACGGCATCGCCACGAAGGTCGCCGCGACGACCGCGCCCGAGGTGTGGAAGGGGAGCGTGACGCCGAACGTGGACTCCAGCCAGGGCCCGAGGAGTCCGCGCCGCCCGAACGCGAGCAGCAGCGCCACACCGCCGACGGTCGGCGGCAGCACCATGGGCAGCAGGACGAGGGAGCGGACGAGCGCCTTGCCGCGGAACGGCACCCGCGCGAGGAGCCAGGCCAGCGGGACGCCGAGCAGCAGCGACAGACCGAGCGCCCAGAAGGACACGAGCAGCGACAGCTTCAGGGCCTGGACGGTGCCGGGAGCCGAGAGGTGCTCGCCGAAGGCGCCCCAGTCGGTACGGGCCAGGACGCCGACGAGGGGCAGGACCAGGAACGCCACGGCGAGCAGCGCGGGGACGGCGAGGACGACGGGCGTGCGCGGCCCGTGACCGGAGGGCCGGACGCGGAGGTGCTTCACAGGGCTCAGACGCGGTCGATGTGGACGCTGGTCGACTTCACCCGGGCGGTGGCCCGCATGCCGACTTCAAGGCCCAGCTCCTCGACCGCCTCGCGGGTGAGGAGGGACACCAGCCGGTGCGGGCCCGCCTGGATCTCGACCTGGGCGGCGACGTCGCCGAGCTTGACGGCCGTCACGATCCCCGGGAACGCGTTCCGTGCGGAGGTGGTGGACGGGTCGTCCTCCTCGCCCACGCCGTTCTGGGCGATCTCGATCGAGAAGGCGGCGAGGTCGCGGCCGTCGATGAGTCGCCGGCCGTTCTCGTCGCGATGGGTGGTGACCCGGCCGGCGTCGGCCCAGCGGCGGGCCGTGTCGGGGCTGACGCCCAGGAGACGTGCCGCCTGCCCGATGGTGTAGGACTGCATGTGCGCCACGTTAGGCCGTTCTCGCTGTCGTCTACAACGAACGGAGGCGCATCTCGGCGCATTCGCCAGCCCCCTTGGAGGAATCACCAAGGTGCTGGTCGGGCTTCGCTCATGCCGTGCCGGACCGGTGCCCGATCGCCTCGACCAGCGGCAGCAGCCGGTGCGGCACCCGCTCGCGCAGCGCGATCTCGGTCCGGGTGCGGACGACCCCGGGCAGTCGGATCAGCCGCTGGATGACGTCCTCCAGGTGCCCGGCGTCACGGGCCACGACCCGGGTCAGGAGATCCCCGCCGCCGGTGATCGAGAAGGCCTCCACGATCTCGGGGACGCGCGCGAGCGCGTCGCCGACCTCGTCGAGGCGGCCCTGCGTCACCTCGACGTGGACGAAGGCGAGCACCGGGTGCCCCAGGGCGGCGGGGGAGAGGACGGGGCCGGTCGCCGTGATCACTCCGTCCCGCTCCAGGCGGTCGATCCGCGCCTGGACGGTGCCTCGCGCCACGCCCAGGATCCGCGCGTACTCCCGCACGCTCGTACGCGGCTGCTCGATGAGGAGCCGCAGGATGCGGGTGTCGAGTGCGTCCACCGCCATGGTCGGTCGGCCTCCTTAGCTCCCGGCGTCCGGAGGCCGGGCTCCCGACTCTACCCAGGCCGTGGCCTGCGACGACGTGCCGAAACGGGCCCGGCAGAAGTCTCGGCGAGCCGGCGGTCAGAGCCAGCCGTTGCGCCGGAAGCCCCGGTGGATGACGAAGCAGGCGACGAGGATGACGCTCAGGACCAGCGGGTAGCCGTAGGTCCAGCGCAGCTCGGGCATGTGCTCGAAGTTCATGCCGTAGACGCCGCAGACCATGGTCGGGACGGCGACGATCGCGGCCCAGGCGGTGATCTTGCGCATGTCCTCGTTCTGGGCGACCGTCACCTGCGCGAGATGGGCCTGGAGGATCGAGTCGAGGAGGGCGTCGAAGGACGTGACCTGTTCCGAGACCCGGGCGAGGTGGTCGGTCACGTCGCGGAAGTACGCCCTGATGTCCGGGTCGATCAGCGGCATCGGGCGGGTGGCGAGGTGCTGGAGCGGCCGGCCCAGCGGCGTCACGGCCCGCTTGAGTTCGAGGAGTTCACGCTTGAGCTGGTAGATGCGCCCGGCGTCGCGCCGGTCCGCCTGCTCGGAGAAGACCGCGCTCTCGATCGCGTCGAGGTCGTCCTGCACGGCGTCCGCGACGGCGAGGTAGTCGTCCACCACGTGGTCCGCCATCGCGTGCAGCACGGCGGAGGGCCCCTTGGCCAGCTGCTCGGGCAGGTCCTCCAGGGCCTCGCGCAGCGGGCCGAGCGAGCCGTGGCCGCCGTGCCGGATCGTGATGACGAAGTCCGGCCCGACGAAGGCCATCAGTTCGCCCGAGTCCACGACCTCGCTGGTGGCGGTGAGTTCCTCGTGCTCGACGTAGCGGACGGTCTTGAAGACGGCGAACAGCACGCCGTCGTACTCCTCCACCTTGGGTCGCTGATGGGCGTTGACCGCGTCCTCCACCGCCAGCGGGTGGAGCCCGAAGAGCTCGGCGAGACCCGTGAACTCCTTCTCGTCCGGCTCGTGCAGGCCGATCCAGACGAACCCGTCGCCGGCCTTCCGGACCTGCCGCAGGGCCTCCTCGGCCGACCCGCGCCCGCTCCGCCGCACGCCGTCGATGTAGACCACGCAGTTGACGACCGCGCTGCCGAGCGGGGAGCGCGCCGGGTGACTGAGGTCCACGGCACGCCGGTACGTCAGACGGACGGCCCTGCGCAGGCGCTGGATCATGGACACGACGTGCTCCTTCGGCGGATCGACGCGCCAGTGTGCCACCGGCGGCGGCGTGTCCGCGAGTGCCCGCCGACGGCGGAAGCGCGCTACGGGGCGACGAGGTCCGTCGGGTCGGTGTTCGCGCCGCAGAGGATCACGCAGACCGTCTCGCCGGGCGCGGGGCGGTACGCGGTGTCCGGGACGTCCGGCCCGGGGCGGGCCACGGCGGCCAGGGCGGTGGCGGCGGCGTGCTCGACGGCCAGCCGGCGGTCGTCCCACAGGGCCTGCCGGGCGCGGACGATCGCGGCGTCGGGCACGAGCACCGAGTCCACGCCGTCCTGCTGGGCCGCCCGTACGGCGGTGGCGGAGGCGCGGCGGGCGCCGAGGGAGTCGGCGGCGACGGAGTCCACGGTGACGTCGACCGGCCGGCCGGCCCGGACGGCGGCGTCCAGCGCGCGGCAGTTCTCGGGTTCGACGGCGACGGTACGGATGCCGTGGTGGCGGGCCGCGGTGGCGACCCCGGCGAAGAGACCGCCGCCGCCGACCGAGACGACGACCGTGTCGAGACCGGGGACCTGGCGGCGGATCTCGTCGAGCAGGGTGCCCGCTCCGGCGGCGATCAGCGGATGGTCGTACGCGTGTGAGGCGAGCGCCCCGGTCGCCAGGGCGAACTCCTCGCAGGCCGCGAGGGCCTCGGCGTACTCCGCACCGACGAGCCGGACGTCCGCGCCGTAGTCGCGGAGGCGGGCCACCTTCACGTGGGGCGCGGTGGCCGGCAGGAAGACGGTGGCGGGGACGCCCTGCCGGGCGGCGGCCCAGGCGCAGGCGAGACCGGCGTTCCCGCCGGAGGCGATCGTGACCCCGGCGTCGGGCAGGGTGCCGGCCTCGCGGTGGGCGAGGAGGAAGTTCTGCGCGCCGCGCGCCTTGAACGAGCCGGTGTGCTGCATCAGCTCCAGCGCGAGGTGCACACCGCCGGGCTCCGTGGGCCCCGCGAGGGCGACCGGCCGGACATGGCCGGCGACGCGGTCGGCGGCGGTCGTGATGTCGTCGTAGACGAGGGTGTGCACGTGGGGCTCCCGCGGGTGATCGGCCGGGGTGCTCGGCGACCCCGCTGCACGTCCCCCGAACCTACCGTGGCGCCACGGCCGCTCCTCACGCGTCACCCGCAGCGCGTCGGACGTCACTCGTCACGGTGGACCGGGTCCGCGCGTCGGGCGGGCCCCGGGACGGCTCGGGCAGCGTGAGCCCCATGAACACCCGCCGAGCGCTGGTCGCTCTCCTCGCCGCGCTCCTCACCAGCGGCTGCGTGGCCGTCCCCCGGGGAACGGCCCCGAGCACCCCGGCCCGGCCCGCCGAGCTCGCCCCCGCGGCCGAACGCCCGCCCGCCGCCCTCCCGGATTGGCCGGAACCCACCCAGGCCCCGCCCAGGGAGAACCTCGCCGTCACCGACCCCGGCCACCCCGCCCACCCCGGCCACCCACCGGCGAAGTCCGCACCGGCCGAGCACCTCCCTGCCGAACGCGCGCCCGCCCGGCACCGGCACCACAACCTCCCGGGGCAAACCGTCGAGGTGGCGCCCGCTCGCCCCGCCGCACCGCGGAAGAACCCGCGTGCGACGACGGAGCGGCGGACGCCGGCGCCGGCCGAGAGGAAGAAGAAGCCTGCCGGAAGGACCGTCCCGATCCCGAAGTCCCGCCCGTCACAGCAGTCCGTCCCACAGCAGTCCGCATCGCGTCCGTCCTCGCCGCGTCCGAGGCAGCCGGTGACCGGTCAGGCCCCCGAGATGCGGGCCCTCTGCCGACAGGCCCGGGAGATCGACGCCCCGATGGGCGCCGCCGACCTGTGCCGCGGCATGTACGGACGCTGACCCGGCCTGCTCACGGGGTCACGATCGGGTACTCCGGCTCGGGGGCTTCGAGGACCGGGAGCAGTTGGGGCAGGAGCGCGCGGTCGCCGGCCATGGTGATGCCGTCGGTGCCCTTTCCGGCGAGCAGGGCGATGAGCTGGGGCTTGGTCATCGTCACGGTCAGGCCCGCGTCGGCGGCGGGCCTGGAATCCCTGGTCCAGGTGAGCAGTCCGTTCGCGAGACGCAGGTGCCAGGGGCCGTCGCCGATGTGCCGGTCGATGGCGATCCGCAGCGACCAGGCCTTCGGGCCGTCGACGCGGACGGCGGGGCTGTCGATGGTCTGGCCGACGGTCAGGGCGAGATACATGTCGGGGCCGAGGGAGGCGGTGGCGTGCTGCGTGATGCCGTGGAGCAGCTCCTGGGCTCCTGTGAGGTGGAAGTTCCGCCACACGGCGTTCTCGACGGCCTGCCCCCGGCGCGTGTAGAGCGCGGCGAGCCGGCGCCTGGCCCGGCTGTCCCGGGGGTCGCTGAAGACGGCGCGGTTGAGCAGGGTGACGGCGAAGCCCAGCTCGCCCCGGTCGGCGTAGTGCCGGGCGCGGGCGCGGACCGCGGCCCGGCCGCCGAGGGAATCCACCCAGAGGCGGGCCTCCTCGGCCTGCCCAGGCGTGGGCGTCGCGCACCTGGGCGCGCCGCGCAGGGTGAGCTAAGGTCGGCGAGAAAGCGCTTTCCATTCCAAGGAGCCTTGTGCCGCCCACGGACGTCCTCGTGTACACCCGCACCGCCGGCTATCGCCACGGCTCGATCCCCGCGGGTGCGAACGCCCTCGCCGAGCTGGCCCGGGAGAGCGGCTTCGAGGCGGAGGTGACGGACGACCCCGAAGCCTTCACGGCCGAGCGGCTCGGGCGGTGCGCGGCAGTGGTCCTCCTGTCCACCACCGGAGCGGTCCTCACCGCCCCGGGCCGGGCGGCCCTGGAGGCATACGTACGGCGAGGCGGCGGCCTCCTCGCCGTACACGCCGCCGCCAACGCCGAGCCGGACTGGCCGTTCTACGGCGATCTCCTCGGCACGCGCTTCGCGGGTCATCCTCCCCTGCAGCCCGGCCTGGTCCAGGTGGAGGACGCCACGCATCCGGCGGCCGCGCACCTGCCGGCGCGGTGGGCCTGGACGGACGAGTGGTACGACTTCACCTCGCCCCCGCGCGAGGCGGGCGTCCACGTCCTGCTGCGCGCCGACGAGTCCACGTACACCGGGGGCACGCACGGCCCGGACCATCCGCTCTCCTGGTGCCACGACAAAGCCGGCGGCCGGTTCTTCTTCACCGCCCTGGGGCACACGTCGGGGTCGTACGCTTCCCCCGACTTCCGGGCGCACCTCGCCGGAGCCCTCCGCTGGGCCGCGCGCCGCTAGGGGGTGTCCTGCCGATCAGGTCGGATCAGGGCCGGGCGGGCGGCGTGCCCTTGCACGTCGAGGCTCGTTGAGTCCTGAGAGCAGGACAAAAGGTGCCAACGGGAAGGCTCGGGCGGTCGAGCGACCGGGTCCGGGCGGCGGCAGCGTTCATCGCCCCTTCCGTACGGCTCCTTCGCCCACCTGAAAGGACCCCCGCCATGCGCCTCTCATCGCCGCCCCCTCCGGTCGGGTCGCAGCCGTTACAGCGGCCGGAGGTGGTGCGCCGGCACCGCTGGGACGGACTGCGCTGCGAGTCGCGCCTGGTCCGGGCGGCCGCCCCGAGGCTGGGCCCGGTGCTGCTGATCGGGGGCGCCTTCCAGAGCAAGGAGACCTGGGGGCGCTGCGAGAAGCTCTTCCTGGCGAACATGGACGTCTTCACCGTCGACCCGCCCGGCTGGGGCGCTGCCGACCCCCTGCCCCCGGGGAAGAGAGTGGACGTACTGGCGGACGCTGTCTGCCACATACTCGACGAGAGCGGTCTGCGGCAGGTCAACGTGGTGGGTGGCTCCTACGGAAGTGCCATCGCGTACCGCATCGCCCAGCGCCACCCCGACCGGGTGGGGCGCATGGTCCTGGTCGGCACGATGGCGGCCATCCCCGAGCATTCCCGACAGGCCATGCACCGAGCGCTGGCCTTCCTCGACGCCGGAAGGATGGACGAGTACGCCCGTGCCGCGGTCGACATCATGATGAACCCGGGGCGCCTCGACGGGATCACCAACGGCGCGCGCGTCCGCCGCTTCCTCCTGCGGCGCCTGGCCGCCCTCTCCGAGGCCGAGGTGGTTCAGGTGAGCACCAACACGCTGCGTCTGCTCCGGCACGCGGAGCTCGACACGAGCGTGCCGGTGTCGGCCCCGACCCTGACCGTGACGGGGGAGCACGACGCCTTCACCACCCCGGCGCAGTGCCGTCGCATGGCGCTGGCGTGCGGCACGGGCTGGTTCGCGGAAGTCGCGGAGAGCGACCACATGCTCTTCCTGGAACGGCCGGCGGAGATCACCGACCTGGTGACCCGCTTCCTGTCCGACGAGCCGCTGCACGGACTGCCCTACTGCACGAGGGTCGAGCAGCTCCCGTCGAGCCCCTTCCCGGGACCTCGTGCCGTCGGCCCGGTGCCGGGAGGGGGGCCAGGAAGGATGCCCGCCTGAGCGAGGGCCGCCTGGTCGACGTTCTGGAGGACCCCACCCCCGGCCGCGTGAGCCAATGGCTCCGTCCGGTCACTCGTGACACCAGAGGGCTGGGCCAATGGCCCAGCCCTTCCCCTGTCGGTTGAGCCGCTGCACCCCCTTCGGTCTATCCTTGTAGCCATCACACATTCTCGGCGCCGCGCAGCGCCGTCCGGCGACGAGGCCGGACCGGCCCGCGGTGCTTTCGTCGTGTCCGAGCCCCCACCACCCCCGGGGAGCCTCATGTGCGGCGAGGAACAGGAACAAGGGGGGCGGGATTGGCCGCCGTGCAGAAGCTGCAGAAATACGTGACGGCCCCGGATCCGGGGCGCGTCCGGCTCAGGGTCTCGCTCCGCGCCGTCCTCGGCGTCGCGCTCGCGGTCGCCCTGGCCGAGCTGCTCGGCCTGTCCCTCGTCGCGTCCATCACCGCCGGACTCGCCGCGCTGCTCGCGCTCTTCACGGTGGGTGACTCCACGGTGCGCCGTCAGGTCGTCACCACCGCACTTCTGCCGACGGTCGGCTTCCCCGTGCTGGCCCTCGCGACCCTTCTGCACGGCATGCCGCTCGCGCGCGACACGGCCTGGCTGCTCGTGATCTTCGCCGGCGTCTACGCGCGCCGCTGGGGGCCGCGCGGACACGCGCTCGGCATCTTCGCCTTCATGCAGTTCTTCGTGACCCAGTTCCTCCACGCACTCCCCGCCCAGCTCCCCGAGCTGTACGCGGCGATCGGCATCGCGCTGGGCGCGGTCGCGCTCGTGCGCTTCGTGCTGTGGCCCATCGAGCGTCGGGTTCCGCCGCCGGCGGCGCCCGCCCCCCTGCCCGGGGCTGGGCTCGCCCGGGCCACCACCCGCCAGGCCGTACAGGTCGCCGTCGCTTCGGGGGCGGCCCTCGTCATCGGGCAGTTCCTCTCGGAGGAGCGCTGGTACTGGGCCGTCGGCACCGTCTGGTGGATCTTCGTCAACACCGCCTCACGGGGGGAGACGCTCGTGCGGGGCTTCCGCCGTGTCCTCGGGACCGTCACCGGCATCGCGGGCGGATTCCTCGTCGCCATCCCGTTGGGTGGCGCGCCCGTCGTCACGGCGTTGCTGGTCGCCGTGTGCGTGTTCGGGATCTTCTACACCGCCGCCGTCTCGTACAGCTGGATGATCCTGGCGGTCACCGTGATGGCCAGCCTGCTCTACGGGCTGCTCGGCGTGCTGGACGGCGCGCTGCTCCTCCTGCGCGTGGCCGAGACCGGTGTCGGGGCCGTGTGCGCCGGCCTTGCCGTGACGCTGGTCCTTCCCGTCCGGACGCACACGACGAACGACGCGTGGATCCAGCGAGCGCTCCTTTGCGTCCGGTCCGCCACCTCGGCGTCCGTCCGCCGTCTCGCCGGCGAGGAAGCCGCCGACCCCGCGCCGCACGCTGCCGAGCTGGAGGCGCTCCTCGGGCGCGTGCGGCTCTCGCTGGCTCCGCTCGTGCATCCGTTGACCCCCTTCCTGGGCAGGAAGCAGCGGGCGCGGCGCGTCCTCGTGCTCCTCGACGAAGCGGCCCGCGAGGTGCGCGGACTGGTTGCCGTCGCCGCCGACCCGGACGCCAGCCACGACGCTCGTCTGGCTGCCGCCTGCTGGCGCGTCGAAGCCGCCGTGGAGGCCCTCACTTCTCGCGAAGGGACTGTGGTGGAGCCGGACGGGCACCTCCGGACCGAGGGCGATGCCCACGCGGGTGCGCCGGCTCTCGCCCATGCGAGGGGACTCGCTCGCGTTCTCACGGAGCTGGACGCTCCGCTGCGGACTCCGCCCGGCGCGTGGGTGGTCCGTTCCTGAGAGGGCACCCCCGTCGATCCGACGGCCCCGCCCGCACCTCACCGCGCGCCCTGCTGGTCCCGGCGGGGCGCTGATCAGGGGCCTGCCCTAGCTCGGATCCGGACCGGCACGATCGGATCCGGTCCGAGGCGACCCGGCCCCCGTCCGTCCTGGCCGCACTCGACGCCGTTGGTCTAGACCGCCTGCTACCGTCGGCCGGAACGACGGCCGGTCGTCCGTGACCGGCCCCGGGACAGGGGAGGCGTCATGGGCGACACACGGGCGGTGCAGGGGGGCCGGAGCGGGCCGCGCGCGTACATCGGGTCGTTCACCTCGGCGGGCGGTCGCGGCGTCCTCGCCGCCGACGTCGACCCGGAGACGGGCGCGCTGACCGTCACCGGTGCCAGCGACGCCGTCGTCGACCCCTCCTTCCTCGCCCTCGCCGGCCCCGTGCTTCACGCGGTCTCCGAGGCCGAGCCCGGCGCCGTCGCCGCTTTCGAGGTCACCGGCCCCGCGCCCCGGCCGCTCGGCGACCCCGTGCCCGTCGACGGCGCGGGCCCCACCCATCTCGCCCTCGCCGCCGGCCACCTCGTCACGGCGAACTACACCTCCGGCAGCGTCACCGTCCTGCCGCTGGCCGAGGACGGCACCCCGCGCCCCGCCACGGCCGTCCTGCGGCACGAGGGCCGCGGCACCGTCCCCGGCCGTCAGAGCGGCCCCCACGCCCACCAGGTGCTCCCCGACCCCTCCGGCCGCTGGGTCGTCAGCGTGGACCTGGGCACCGACTCCGTACGGATCTGCGCCCTCGATCCCGCGACGGGCGCGTTCACCCTCCACGGCGAGACCGCGTTGCGCCCCGGCACCGGCCCGCGCCACCTCGCCTTCCACCCGGCGGGCACCCACGCCTACGTCCTGAACGAGCTGGAGCCCACCCTCACCGTCTGCCGCTGGGACGCGGCGGCGGGCGTCCTCGAACCGCTCGGCGAGACCCCCGTCGTCCCCGAGGGCACCCCTGGCCCCAGCTACCCCTCCGAGGTCGTCGCGTCCCCCGACGGCCGCTTCCTGTGGGCCGCCGTCCGCGGCGACGACACTCTCGCCGTCCTCGCCCTCGGCCCGGACGGCGCGAAGGCCGACCTGGTCGCCACTGTGCCCTGCGGAGGGACCTGGCCCCGCGACCTGACCCTCGACCCCTCCGGGCGGCGGCTGTACGCGGCCAACGAGCGCTCCGGCGACGTCACCTGGTTCGACCTCGACCCGGAGACCGGCGTGCCGGCCCGGGCGGGCGCGATCGACGTCCCGGCGGCCTCCTGCGTCGTCTTCGGCTGAGCCGTACACGAGCGGAGCCGTACGAGAGGCGGGGCCGCACCAGAAAGGGCCCGTACCGGATCTTCCCGGTGCGGGCCCTTTCCCCTCGTGTAGCGCCTCAGAGCGACGGAGCGCCCTGCGGCTGCTGCGGCGGGATGCCCAGCGCCGAGGTGTACTGCGAGAGCACCAGCTTGCCGATCGCCGGGTAGGCCCCCAGCGGCTCGGCAGCGGCGCAACCGGCCTCCTTGGAGGCCTCGTCGAGCAGGCCCTCGGCCAGCTCCGGGCCGATCAGGTACGGCGCGAGCGCCAGCTGGGCGGAGCCCGAGGCGCGCAGCTGCTCGGCGATGGAGGTGATCGAACCCTCCTGGTCGAGCGCGGCGGCCATCACCGGCACCGCGAGGCGCGCGGCGAGCAGCATGCCGGTGATCCCGGCGGCCTGCACGGCCTCCTCGCCACCGACGGTGGCCAGGATGATGCCGTCGGCGGCCGTCGCCACCGTGAACAGCCGGGCGCGGTCGGCACGGGCGAGCCCGGCCTCCGACAGGCGCACGTGCAGCGCCTCGGCCAGCAGCGGGTGCGGGCCGAGGACCTCGGTCAGCTCGGCGGTGTTGCCGCTGTCCATGACGGCCTGGCGCACCTGGCGCATCAGGGCGCTGTCCGGGCCCGCGAGCAGCGGGACCACGACGGCGGCGGGGCCGGTCGGGGCGGCGACCTCACGGCCGGCGGCCAGGGCCAGCTCGTACCGCTGGGCGCGGAGCGCCTCGGCGGCCGTCAGCACCGTCGCGAGCGCGGGGTACTCGATGTCGTCGCCGTCCAGGAAGCCGATCACGGCCTCCAGGCCGGGCAGCTCCGAGCGGGCGATGCTCACGACCTCTTCGGCCAGCGAGCGTATGGCGGCCGACGGCACACCGGGAACGGCGAGAACCAGTGCGGGAGCGCCCTCGGGCGCCGCCGCGGGTTCGGGGCGACGGTGCCGCCCGGACTGGCGGGGTCGAGGCATTCGTACAGGCAGGCCGGAAGCAGGCCCAGTGGGGGAGCTCATGGCGCCGCATGCTACTGGTTTCGTCGGACACGCTGTTCGGTGAGGTGCGATCACGCGTCGTCTGTCCCTGTATGTCCGGTCTCCGTGTCCGCTCCCGGCCCCTCTCGTGCCTCCGCACCACGCCCGACCTGGGCGGATGCCGTCGGCTGCGCCGTCATGCCGTCGAACAGGCGCAGCAGCGACGGGTCCTCCGGCAGGCGCAGCGTGCCGGAGGCGAGTGCCGAGGCGAGGGCGACCGCCCCGGCCAGCGGATCGCCCGCGGGCGGGACCGTCCGGGCGTGCGGGATCCGCTCCGCGAGCGCGGCCCGCAGGGGTACGAGCAGGGGGTCGCCCATCCTGAAGAGACCGCCCGTCAGGGCGACCAGGGCCCCCGGGGCGGCCGGGCACACGGCCTCGGCGGCGTCCGCGACATGCGCCGCGGCGCGGCCGAGGACCTCCGCCGCGACCGGGTCGCCCGCTGCGGCGCAGGCCCCCACCTCCGGGGCGAACGAGGCGAGTACGGCGGGCCGGTCCGTACGGGGGTAGAGCACGCCCGGCAGGCCCGCCGCCGGCCCGAACAGCTTCTCGGCGCGGGCGAGGAGCGCCGCCGAACCGCCGCGCCGCCCGTCGTGGGCGCGCATCGCCGCCTCCAGGCCCGCCCGGCCGATCCAGGCCCCGCTGCCACAGTCGCCGAGGAGGTGCCCCCAGCCGTCGGCCCGGCGCCAGGACGCCAGATCCGTACCGAGCGCAATCATCCCCGTGCCGCCCGCGACGACCGCACCCGGCCGCTGTCCGAGCGCCCCGGCGTACGCGGTGACGGCGTCGGCCGCGAGCGCGAGCCGTCGTACGCCCCACGCCCCGGCGAAGGCGCCCGGCAGTTCGGCCCGCAGCTCGCGCCCGAGGGTCGCCATCCCCGCGGCGCCCACGGCCACCGCGCGGACCGGCCGGCCGGCTGCCGCCCCCGTCGCGGCGCGCTCGCGCAGCTCGCGGACGGCGGGGAGGACCTGCTCCAGGAAGTGGGCCGCCGAGATGCCGCCCGGCCCGGTCCCGACCGGCTCCCGCGTGGCGAGGGTGCCGAGGACCGTGCCGTCCGCGGCCGCGGCCAGCGCGATCCGCAGCCCGGACCCACCGGAGTCCACACCGATGACGAGCCCCTCGGCGGGTTCGTTCACGGAATCGACGGAATCCACGGAATCCACGGTGCACCGTCCTGACATGAGAGGGACAAGGGGCGGGCGGGTGACGGGAGTCTAGAGGGCGGCGGTCCGGGCGGACCGGGTTGTCACTGTAGGCCGGTAGAGTGACGGACCGTGACAGCGCGACCCTTGAACGAACTGGTGGAGCCCGGCTGGGCGGAGGCTCTGAGCCCCGTCGCGGGCCGTGTGGCGGAGATGGGCGACTTCCTGCGCGCGGAGATCGCCGCGGGCCGGACGTACCTGCCGTCCGGGCCGAACGTCCTGCGGGCCTTCCAGCAGCCATTCGACGACGTGCGGGTCCTGATCGTGGGTCAGGACCCCTACCCGACACCGGGGATGGCGATCGGCCTCAGCTTCGCGGTCGCCCCCGAGATCCGCTCGCTGCCGGGCAGCCTGGAGAACATCTACCGCGAGCTGAACACCGACCTCGGGCTGCCCCGGCCGTCGAACGGCGACCTGACCCCGTGGACCCGTCAGGGCGTCCTGCTCCTCAACAGGGCCCTGACCACGGCCCCGCGCAAGCCGGCCGCCCACCGCGGCAAGGGCTGGGAAGAGGTGACCGAGCAGGCCATCCGCGCCCTCGCCGCCCGGGGCAAGCCCCTGGTGTCCATCCTGTGGGGACGGGACGCCCGGAACGCCCGGCCGCTCCTCGGGGACCTCCCGGCGATCGAGTCGGCGCACCCGTCTCCGATGTCGGCGGACCGGGGCTTCTTCGGCTCCCGCCCCTTCAGCCGCGCCAACGAACTCCTCCTGGAGCAGGGCGCCCAGCCCGTGGACTGGCGCCTGCCCTGATCCGTACGCGGCGGGCGGGCGCCCGGCCGCCGTCCGGAGCGGGCCGTCAGATCACCGCGGCCCGCACGCACAGGACGTCCGGCAGGTGCTCCGCCAGGAGTCTCCAGCTCTCCCCGTCGTCGTCGCTCGCGTACAACTCGCCGTTGCGGTTGCCGAAGTAGACGCCCGCCGGGTCCGCGTCGTCGGTGCAGAGCGCGTCCCGCAGCACCGTGCCGTAGTGGTCGCCCTCGGGCAGGCCCCGGCTCAGCGGTTCCCAGCTGGCTCCGGCGTCGTTCGTCCGGTAGACGCGGCAGCGTCGGCCGGCCGGGACACGGTCGGAGTCCGCCGTGATGGGGAAGACGTAGGCGGTGTCCGGGCGGTGCGGGTGGGCGGCGACGGCGAAGCCGAAGTCGGAGGGGAGTCCGGCGCCGATGTCGGACCAGCTGCCGCCCCCGTCGTCGCTGCGGAAGACGCCCCAGTGGTTCTGGAGGTACAGCCGGTCCTTGTCGGCCGCGTCCTGGGCGATCTTGTGGACGCACTGCCCGAACTCGGGGTTCGGGTCGGGCAGGAAGACCGCGGGCACCCCTTGGTTGGACGGCGCCCACGCGGCCCCGCCGTCCCGGGAGCGGAACACCCCGGCGGTCGACACCGCGACGGTGAGCGCGTCCGGGTCGCGGGGGTCGGTGACGACGGTGTGGACGGCCTCGCCGCCTCCGCCGGGCACCCACTTGCCCCGGGTGGGATGCTCCCAGAGCGGGCGGACGAGCTCGAAGGACTCCCCGCCGTCCGCCGAGCGGAACAGCGCCGCCGGTTCCGTCCCCGCGTAGACGACGTCGGGGGAGTGCCCGGGCGCCGGGTGCAGCTGCCAGACGCGCTCCAGCGAGGCGCCCGTGTCCTCGGGGAACTTCACCGCGGGCCGCGCGGGCTCGGTCCAGTTCTTGCCGAGGTCGTCGGAGTGGAAGACGGAGGGTCCCCAGTGGGCGCTGTCCCCGCCCACGAGGAGCCGCGGTACCGGCCGTCGGGTGTCGATCGCGACCGAGTAGACGGCCTGCGCGGGGAAGGCCGGATCGTCGAACTCCCATCGGCCGTCGTGCCGGTGGCCGATGAAGAGCCCCTTGCGGGTGCCTACGGTGAGGAGTACGTCAGGCATGGCTTGGTACCTCCAGGACGCCGTTGTCGCGGATACGGGCCAGTCTGCACCCGCCCACTGACAACGGCCCCCGGACACACCTGAGGCCCCGGGACACCGGCCCGGGGCGGCCCCGGACACGGTCCGGGACCACCCCGGACGCCGGGCCCGGGGACGACCCCTGCCCTGCCTCTCAGATCGCCCAGGCGTACTGCGCAGGGGCATGGGTCTCCGCGCCGAGCTCGCGGGCCGCGCGGCGGGGCCAGGAGGCGTCGCGGAGCAGCTCGCGGCCGAGGAGGACCGCGTCGGCCTCGCCGTTGGCGAGGATCTTCTCGGCCTGCTCGCTCTCGGTGATCAGGCCGACGGCGGCCACCGGCAGTCCGGTCTCCGCCCTGACCCGGGCTGCGAACGGCACCTGGTAGCCCGGACCCACGGGGATCCGCGCCGGGCCGCCGTTCCCGCCGCTGGAGACGTCGAGGAGGTCGACGCCGTGCTCGCGCAGCAGCGCCGCGAACCGCACGGTCTCGTCGGCCGTCCAGCCCTGCTCCTCCAGCCAGTCGGTGGCGGAGATCCGGAAGAAGACGGGCAGCTCCTCGGGCCACACGGACCGCACCGCGTCGACGACCTCCAGGGCGAGCCGGGTCCGGTTCTCGAAGGAGCCGCCGTACTCGTCGGTGCGGTGGTTGCTGTGCGGGGAGAGGAACTCGCCGATGAGGTAGCCGTGGGCACCGTGCACCTCGACGACCTCGAAGCCGGCGTCCAGCGCGCGGCGGGCCGCGTCCGCGAACTGCCCGGTGATCTCGCGGATCCGCTCGACGGTCAGCTCGGTCGGCACCGGGTACCCCTCGTCGAAGGCGACCGGGCTGGGGCCGACGGGCTGCCAGCCGGGCCCGCCCGGCGCGACGGGACCGCGGCCCTGCCAGGGGCGGTTGGTCGAGGCCTTGCGTCCGGCGTGGCCGATCTGGATGCCGGGCACGGTGCCGTGCTCCTTGAGGAAGTCCGCGATCCGGCGCAGGCCCTCCGTCTGGGTGTCGTTCCACAGGCCGAGGTCCGCGGGGCTGATCCGGCCCTCGGGGGCGACGGCGGTCGCCTCGACGAGGATGAGCCCGGCGCCGCCGGTGGCCCGGGAGGCGTAGTGGGCGAAGTGCCAGTCTCCGGCCACACCCGCGTTCGGCCCGGTCATCTCGGCCGAGTACTGGCACATCGGCGCCATCCAGACCCGGTTGGGCACGGTCAGCGAACGCAGGGTGTAGGGCTGGAACAGGGCGACGCTCATGACGGACTCCGTTTCGGGGGCCTCGAAGGATGCTCGTACGATACTCATCGTAGTACGGCACCTGTCAAACTACGAGAGTTCTCGTACAATGGGGCTCCGTCAATGAGGCCCCACCGGATGAAGCGGAGCCGCCGCCATGTCGACCGCCGCCAGCCCTCGCGCGCTCGAACACCCCACGCGGGACCAGATCGGCCTGGAAGGGGTGCTCCACGCGCTCTCGGACACCGTGCGACTGCGCATCGTGCGGGATCTGGCACGCGAGGGCGACGCGCTGAGCTGCTCGTACTTCGACCTCCCGGTCACCAAGTCCACGACGACGCACCACTTCCGCGTCCTGCGCGAGAGTGGCGTGATCCAGCAGATGTACCAGGGCACGGCGAAGCTCAACGCCCTGCGCAAGGACGACCTGGACGCCCTCTTCCCCGGCCTCCTGGACACCGTCCTGACGGCGGCCGAGGCGCAGGCCGGCCGCCGGGACGCCGCCGAAGGGGCTTGAGCCCCTACAGCGACCGCATCCGGTTGATCTCCGAGGTCTGCTGGGCGATCACGTCGTTGGCCATCTCCTCGACCAGGACGTTGTTGCCCTCGCTCAGCACCTCGGCCGCCATCGTCACGGCCCCCTCGTGGTGCGTGATCATGAGCTTCAGGAACAGCGTGTCGAAGGCCTCGCCCTTCGCGCCCTTCAGCTCCTTCAGCTGGGCCTCGGTCGCCATGCCCGGCATCGAGTGATGGTCGTGGCCGCTCTGCTCGCGCGGCCCGCCGTTGTTCTTCAGCCAGCCCTCCATCGCGGCGATCTCCGGCTGCTGCGCGGCCGCGATCCGCTCGGCCACCTTCTTCACCATCGGGGATCCCGCCCGCTGCGGGGCGAGTTCCGTCATGGTCAGCGCCTGGCGGTGGTGGACGATCATCATCTGCGCGTACGTGAAGTCGGCGCTGTTCGGGCTCTCGTCGGGGAGGAGCCTGGCGGCCTCCTCCGGCGATATCCGCTTGGCCGGCTCGCCGGGCTTCCCCGGGGCCACCACCGAGCCTCCGGCCGAGGCCTCGGCCCGCGGTGCGGCCGTGCCGGATCCCGACTCGCAGGCGCCCAGGGCGAGTACGGCGACGGCTGACAGGGCCACGGCGACGACGGCACGGTGACGGCGGATCAACAACGCGACCTCCAGATGTTCTTGCGGGGACAGTGACCGTTCCTAGCACTTTTCCCGGAGGGATCGATCAGATTCCTTCATTACGTCTGTGTTGCCATCTGTTGAGATGCGCACGCCAAGGACCATACTGCCGGGGTCCAACATCCGTTCAAGGCTGAACGGATACCAGCGAGGACGGAGTGACTTCGTTGCGAATATCGCGTACCCCGCGTAGCCCGCGTGCACGGATCAGACGCCTGGGTGTGGCGTCGGCCGCCGCCGGCCTGCTGGCCACGATGCTGGCGGCCGGACCCTCGGTCGCCACCCCCGACCCCGGAGACGCCCTGACCCAGGGCACGGTCTCCGCGGAGCAGGCCGCCGAGGCGCGCTCCGCCATCCAGAGCGGTGACATCCCCGGCGTGGACGAGATCGTCCACAGCAAGAACATCGAACATCTCGCCAACATCCCCAAGGACGCCCTCAAGGGCACCAACTCCGACCTCGCCTTCCAGGGCAAGTACGCCTTCGCAGGCAACTACGACGGCTTCCGGATCTTCGACATCAGCAACCCGAAGGCCCCGACGACCGTCGCCCAGGTCCTCTGCCCCGGCTCCCAGAACGACATCTCCGTCTCCGGGAACCTGGTCTTCCTCTCCACCGACTCCTCCCGCAGCGACAACTCCTGCGCCAGCACGTCGCAGCCCGCCTCGGTGAAGGAATCCTGGGAGGGCATGAAGATCTTCGACATCAGCGACATCAGGAACCCGAAGTACGTCGCCGCCGTCGAGACCGCCTGCGGCTCGCACACCCACACGCTCCTGCCCAAGGGCAAGAACGTGTACGTGTACGTCTCCTCCTACTCGCCCAACGCGGCCTTCCCCGACTGCCAGCCCCCGCACGACGGCATCTCGGTCATCAAGGTCCCGCGCAAGGCGCCCGAGAAGGCCGCGATCGTCAGCTTCCCCGTCCTCTTCCCGGGCGAGGGCCCGGACGGCGGCGGCAACCCCGGCGGTCCCACCAACCCGGGCGTCTCCAAGACCACCGGCTGCCACGACATCACCGTGCTGCCGGAGAAGGACCTCGCCGCCGGCGCCTGCATGGGTGACGGCATCCTCTTCGACATCGAGGACCCCGAGCGCCCGAAGGTGATCGACCAGGTCCAGGACAACGTCAACTTCGCCTTCTGGCACTCGGCCACCTTCAACCAGAAGGCCAACAAGGTCGTCTTCACCGACGAGCTCGGCGGTGGCGGCGGCGCGACCTGCAACGCCGTGGTCGGCCCGAACCGGGGCGCCGACGGCATCTACGACATCGTCGGCAAGGGCGACAAGCGCAAGCTGGTCTTCCGCAGCTACTTCAAGATCCCGCGCCACCAGGCCGACACCGAGAACTGCGTCGCCCACAACGGCTCGCTCATCCCGGTCAAGGGCAAGGACCTCATGGTCCAGGCCTGGTACCAGGGCGGCGTCTCCGTCTGGGACTTCACGGACTCCGCCAACCCGAAGGAGATCGGCTACTTCGAGCGCGGCCCGCTGTCCGCCACCACGATCTCCACGGGCGGTTCCTGGTCCGCGTACTACTACAACGGCTACATCTACTCGAACGACATCGCCAAGGGCTTCGACGTCCTGAAGCTCTCCGACCGTCGTACCGACCCCGCGAAGCGGATCCGGATGGACGAGCTCAACGTCCAGACGCAGCCGGACTACTTCGACTTCGACGACTGACCGAGCCGCACCACGGGCGTGCTGTCGGGCGGACCTCCGTCCGGCGGCGCGCCCTGCTCCCATCCCAGCCCGTACCGCTGGAAGAGCTCCCACCGCAGCCGCGCCATCGGCATCGGGGCGCCCGGCAGCAGAACAGCCACCACCGCGCCCATCAGCAGGGCGCGCAGCAGCGGATAGTCCGTGTCCACGTCCGCGGAGCCGTACCGGACGACCGTGTCCCGCAGCAGGTGGGCGAGGCGCTGCTGCTCCTGGCACTGCACGAACCCCTCGGCCTGGAGGATTCCCGCCATGTGGGTCCGCATCAGCGTGGGACGCGACACCGCGAGGCCCAGGATCGCGTCGATGGCCCGCGCCAGCCGCTCCCGGCCGTCCTCCGTGTGCGGCTCGCGCTCCAGCGCCTCCTCCAGCGTCAGGTGCATCAGCCGGTGCACCGCCGCCTGCAGCAGCTGCCGCTTCCCCGGGAAGTAGTACGAGATGAGTCCGCGCGCCGACCCCGCACGCTCCGCGATGTCGCCGAGCGTGGTCGCCTCGTAGCCCCGCGTCGACACCAGGTCCACGGTGGCCTGCAGAATCCGCTCACGTGAGCGGCGCCTGAGCTCTTCATTGACCGATGGGCTGCGCGGGGACATGCTTGGCTCCTGCGTTGACTGGCTGCCGGCCAATATACTCAGCGCATCCCGTCGGCGGGCCCCTGTGGCAGGCCGGCGGGCAGGCCGTCTGTTCTGGGCGACACGGGGGATCGTCCAGGACGGGCGGCCTCATGCTGTCTACCTGCACCTATGCCTCCGAACCGTGGTCAGGGTGCACAACGGGTTCATGATCCTGCCCAAAGCTGCCTTGGATCGCGGCCCTCACGGTGTCATCGGCGGTGCCGTGGAAGTAGTGGGCGTACGTGTCCAGGGTCATGGCCGCCGAGGTGTGGCCCAAGATCTTCTGTACCGCCTTCACGTCCGCCCCGGAGCCGATGAGCACGGATGCGAAGTGGTGTCGCAGGTCATGGAACCTCGCCGTCACGCCAGCGCCCTTGACTGCCTTGGCCCACATGCCCTCGACACGGCGGCCGAGGGTGAACAACAGATGCGGGGCCGATGACGACTCCGCACCCTCCACAAAGGGCCGGAGCATGGTCACCAGCACATCAGCCAACGGTACGGTACGACGCGAGGACTCTGTCTTGAGGGGCCCCAACTCGCCCTGTTTCAAAAGCCATTGCTGCCGGACATGCAACAGTTTGCGTTCAAGGTCGACATCCTGAGCGGTGAGCCCGAGCACTTCCCCCAGTCGCAGACCGGTACCGGCCGCGAGCATCACCACGGGGCGCAGTTCATCGGGTGCGGTCTTGATGAGCAGAGAAACCTCATGGCTCGACAGCACCCTGTCTATAGGCTTGTGCTTGCCGCCGTTGGCTTTCACAGGGGAAGAAGGGTCACGGTTTATCAGGCCGTCCTCAATGGCCTTTTGGAGCACGGAATGCAGGTAACCGAGTGCGGTATGCCGGCTGGCCGGTGACAGTTTGGCCATGTGATCACTTGCGAGCCATGCCCGTATCTCGTCAGTCGTGATCTTCCCTACGGGGCGGTGCTGGAAAAAGGGATCGATGTACAGCCGGAAGACGCCGTCAACCTTCAACGCGGAATTCGGCCGGTAGATCCTCTGTGCTCTCCACTGAGCGGCCACCACGTTGAAAAGAGTGTTACCAGCCTTAGGGTCCACGTAGGTTCCCCTACCGAGTTCTATGGCTATTTCAGCCGCTCGCTTCTCGGCGTCGGGCTTCCTGTCGAAGGACTCCGCCCGTTGCCTTCCCATGGTGTCGCGGTAGCGCACCTTCCAGCGCTTGCCGACCCCGTGTCGTTGCGTCGCGTAGAGGGCGTGACCCTTGGCCCTGTGGCCGCACGGCCTGTCGTCAGGGCTTGCCGGAGTGTCCCGGTGCCATGCGTCCCATACCTGCACTGTGCTCATGATCCTTTTGCTCCAATTCCCCCTCCCTGTAGTTCAATTCTACTTTTTATCGATGCTTGAAGACAGCCAGGATTCAAGGTCTTTTAGTCGGTAGCGGATGCACTTACCGGCCTTGACGAAAGGTGGACCCTCGCGCCGATAGCGCCAGTTAGCGAGTGTTCCTGTGGAGACTGATAGGTATTCGGCGGCTTGCGTGGTGGTGAGTAGTGACGGGTTACCTTGTGAGGTCCATAGGGCGGATTCCGGCATGGATGATCTCCGGTGACGTGCGGTGAACTTCCCCCTGTCTGAACATTACGGCTGACGGCGTGTGCTGAAACCGGGTTGGGCGTTCCCGTTTCGATCACTCGCCGATGGCTACGCCGGGGCAGCAATCAGGTGCAATGCGTAAGTTGAAATCGAATCAAAGGTCAACCCGCCACTCGTCCTGGCGAAGTAGCGCGCGAGGGGTCATGCTTAGTAAATTGCGTGGGGATATCCAACTTTGATCATGGAATCTCAAGATCGCGGGCAAGGATTCTCGCCATATCGAGCCCATCCGTGAGTTCCTGAGCGCAAGGAAAGAACCCTCCCGCATCGGCGACGGGAGGGTGTTGACCTGCGATTTTGTCTCAACTTTTGTGTCACCACGTGAGATGGATCGGGCCTGCCAGTAGTCCGAGGTACCTATGGGGAGGCTGTGGTGGCTGGCACACTGGCCCGGTTGGTCAGGAGGGGGAGAGGAGTCGAGGTATGAGCGGGAGCCAGTCCTACTGGGTAGCGGAGCAGGGTGACGTGGTGCACCGGTCCGGAGAGTGTCCGGGGTTGGTGTCTGGGCAGCAGGGCAACGAGGCGCAGGGCATCGCGTCCCAGGATGTGATCGAGTTCAGTTCGGAGGCCGAGGCCATCGAGCGGGCCGCCGGGCACCGCATGTGCAGACACCCGAAGTGCGCGCTGTGAGCATACGATCCGCGACCCAGCGGACCGTGAGCGTTGCGAAGAAGGTCTGGCACGGATTCGGCATGGTCTGTGCCGGACTGTTTGTGCTTGTGTTCCCGGCGCTCATGATCTTCGGGATCATCGATGGGATCAAGCGTGACGAACAGGAGGAGCGCGAGAGACAGGCCAGACTGGCGTCGGTGCCGTCAGCGGCGCCTACCACACGTACACCGATCGACTGGAGCTACGAGGGGGCCGTTTGTGCAGACGGCACGCTGTCCTTCTCCATCGGCAAGCAGGGTGCGTGCAGCCATCACGGGGGAGTGGCTGGGAGGTGGAGCGCGGCAGATGGCACGCAGGTCATCTGTCGCAATTCCCCGCCCCGCACTCAAGAGCAGGTTGATCGACAGATGGCAAGGTTTGGTCGCATCGTCTGCTAGTGGTGGTGGCAGGAGCACTGGCACTTACGGGCGAGCAGGATCGAGCCGTCGGAGTGCGGCAGGGGTACGTCCTCGGTCTGTCGGCACCACGCGTGAACGTCCTCGTACCCCTGCCGCTGTCCTAGCCGGCACTCAACTGACAGGACCCGCGTCGTAGCCGCCAAGGCATGCGTCACAGGTTCGGGCAGCGAAGGTGTTCGTACTCCACAAGGGGGCCGGTCCCCTCGACTCGCCCGATGATCCGGATACGGCGTGCGGGCTCCAACTGCTTGATCCCCTGCTTGCACCGGGTGCACGTGTGGCCGCTCGGTACGTAGGTGGAGTACTCGGGAACTCTCGTCTCGCTGCCAGCCATGTGCCGTCTGCCTCCCACACCGTTCGCTTGAGGCTTTGAGCGTGGTCTAGCGCGAGCGTCGGAGGTAGAGGCATCCGTAGGGGCAAGTTCCACACAGTCAACTGCCATTGACCCTTCCGCGCCTTGTCGTGGGGGCATGATGGGTTCCATGTCGATCGGGGCTTTGATCAAGGATCTGCGTACGGCACGAGGCTGGAGCCAGGGGCGGTTAGCGTCGGAGATCAACGACGCCTTCGACACGAACCTTGATCGGGAGTACGTGAGCCGCTGGGAGCGTTCGAAGGTGACGCCAGGGGCGTTCTACCTGCGCTGTCTGGCCGCTGTGCTCGATGTTCCCCTAGCCGTGCTTGAGGACGATGTGAAGCGCCGTACGTTTCTGACTGATGCCGCCGGGGCCGTCATAGCCCCTGTAGTCGCCTCCGACCTCCTGTCGGCAGGGTTCGCCGCACGGCTTGCCGGCGGTCCGGCTGTGGATGCCTGGGAGGCCAAGCTGGCCACGTACGGCACCGACTACATGTCCATGGGCGCCGCTGACATTCAGCGCCGTGTGTCGGGTGAACTCGTGGTGGTTCAGCAACAGTTGGATGACCCACGCTTGTGGTCGGTCGCGTCACGGCTGATGACCCTGTACGCGAAGACGTTCCCGGGGGCGGACGGATCCAAGGCCGTGCACTGGTACCGGATGGCCGCGCAGGCGGCGGACGAGTCCAGGGACACGGATGCGCGGGTGTGGGTGCGGGGCCGTGCCGCTATCGCTCTCGGCTACGAGGGGGCTTCCCTGGGAGTGGCTGACGTGCTCGCCGACCAGGCACTAGCCATCGGCTCCGGCAAGCCCTCCTTGGGCCTGCTGAACGCCATCTACGGCAAGGCTCACGCCGCCGCACTCCGTGGGGACCACCGGTCGGCCCGCGAGCTGGACACGATGGGCTGCCGGATCTTCGACCGAGCAGGTTCGTACGAGCAGACCAGCGACTACGCCGTGCCGTGGTGGCGGTTGAACGTGTTCCGGTCCCTCCTGCTGGCGAGGCTCGGGGATGAGCGCGGGGCCGTGGATGCTCAGGACGCCGCGCGGGCAGAGCTACCGGCCAAGCTTCCTCGGTTCGCGACGCACCTTGAGCTTCACCGGGGCCTGATGCTTGCCCGGTCCGGTGACCCCACAGGGGGCGTGGCCTACGCCCAGGCCGCCATGGACGCGCTACCTCCCGAGAAGCACAGCTTGACGTTGCGCATGCTGATGAGCGAGGTAGCCATGCCGACCACCGTTGCGTGAGTCGGCCTCTAGCCGGTCGGCCGCAGTTCCGTCCGATCGAGCAGTGTCAGACGTGCCCGTTAGGGTGCCCTGCGACGGTGTCGTCCGGTGTTGGAGGAAGCGAAGCATGGCAAGACGGATGCGTGATGAGGCGTTCCGAGTGAAGCAGGAGCAGGGGCGTTACGCCCCTCATGTCCGTCCGGTCAATGAGATGGTCGACGCCTTGCGTGACCAGGAGGGGCGTGGCTGGCTGCCGCATGTGGCGCCCTGGCACGGAGGGGCGGAGGCCCGTGTCCTGTCCGTTCTGCGGGACCCGGGTCCCAAGACGCAGGAAGGCGTCGGCTCGGGATTTCTGTGCGTGGAGAACGACGATCCGACGGCGGAACTTCAGGCACAGATCTTCGAGGAGGCCGGGATAGCGCCTCGTGACATCACACCCTGGAACGCATACCCCTGGTACATCAACCGCTCCCCGAACGCAGCTGAGCTCCAGGCCGGTGCCGAGGTTCTGAAGCGGCTGCTGGGGTTGATGCCGAAGGTCGAGGTCGTGCTCCTCCAGGGCAAGGAAGCCCAGGATGTGTGGCGCCGCCTGCTCAAGTCGCACCCGGATGCCGTCCGCGACAGGACCCTGGAGGTGGTGAGCACCTACCACCCCGGTCGACAGGCCCTCTTCGTGCGGGACCCGGAGGAACGCGCCCGCCGAGCACAGCACCGAATCGACTCCTACCGGAGAGTCGGTGACGCGCTCCGCAGGACTGACGGGGACCTGTAGTTCACTTTCCGCGAAGGCTCGACTTGCGCTCTCAGGTCGAGCCTTCCGCCTATGCGCCGGCGAACGCACTCCGTGACCACAAGAGGACTGCCTGCTATGTCTTAGATGTGAGGTTTAGCCCGTTCCACCTCATGGGTAAGAGTCCGGCGCAACCGCACAGCGGACAGATCAATCAAGATCCAGCGGCATAACCATCGCCAGCACCTTTCCTTGTGCCACCCCGGCCCGTGGAGCCGGGAGCACCGATGCCCCTGTCGTTCGTACACACGCAGGGGCCTTTTTGTTCCCCATTTAGCGTCGCGTCCCAGGGTTGCCCGGCGCGGCACTTGCCAGGTTCCTGAATGGTTCCCCGGGACCCTGGAATTCTGATTACGGGAACCATTCGGCAGGCTCACGTACCGTGACATTCTGGATGGTTCCTCCTGGTTCCCTATTGGTTCCCGCCCCTCGGGGAACCAGGTTGGTCAACCTGGTTCCCACAGTTCCCCCCTAGAAGGGGGAACTGGGAATCAGGTAACCCTATTCTGGCCAGGCTCCCGTGATAGGGAGCGTGCGATCCTCGGATAGGTACGCGAACGGGCATTTGCGGGAGGTTTTCCACGCCCCCGCAGGGGTTTTCATAAACTCCTTGAAAGTTGCATAATTCGAATAATGTGATATTATAGTCTAAGGTGGGTTGAGAATTCGAACCCCATGCAGAAAGGAATCTAACAATGGCAGTAGGAGCCCCACGACTATCACCGGGAGAGGTTACAAAGTTTGTTCGAGTAAATCTCCCTGAAAGCCTCTTGGATGAACTCAAAGAACTATCCGAGAATGAATCCCGTAGCCTGAGCTACCTAGGCCGGGAAGCAATCAAAACGTACCTCTACATGCGACGCGCGCAGCGAATCTGAAAAAGACCACAGGGAGGAGATCGGCGTAAGTGGAGTGAAAGATTGAAAGAGATTGTAAATGAGAACGGCTTCACAGGCGCGCAGATGGCCCTGTATGAAGCCCAGCCCGACTACGGTTGGGAAGCGGTTGACCTAACGAGAGTCTTCGGCGGCGAACGACAGAAATTGCAGCCGACCCTGTGGACTTGCACCAATGGGGTTTCACTTGTCTATCCCGGTTTGAGTCACTCCATTTTCGGGCCGTCCGGATGCGGTAAGTCGCTACTTGTGGATGCGGTCGTCGCCCAGGCAATCCAGGATGACAAGCAAGTCCTCTATCTCGACTACGAGGATATCGCGGACAACGTGGTAGGTGACCGGCTGCATGACACCTTCGGACTCACCATTGACCAGATCGTCAGCAGCCTGGTCTATATGAACCCGGAGATGAAGCCAATTTCCGAGAGGGCGCGGGACCTGTTCGAGAGCCTTGCGTGGCGCGGCGGGTTTGACCTGGTAGTCATCGATGGGGTTAACACGGCTATCTCGTCATGGGGCGGTCTCAACTCCAACTCGACCGATGACGTCACCCTGTGGGACTTGGAGGTTGTCCGGCCATTCACAAGGGCCGGCTGCGCCGTACTCATGGTCGACCACATCGGGAAGGACACCGCATCGGGTTTTGCCATCGGTTCTCAGGCCAAGAGAGCCGTACTCACCGGATGTGCCTTTCAGGCCAAGAACGTCCGCCCGTTCGGCAAGGGCCGTAAGGGAATCCTGGATATCACTCTGGCCGACAAGGACCGTGGCGGAGAGGTGCAGCGCCACGCGGACGAACGAACTCGTCTTGTCTGCCGGTTCACACTTGACGACACCAACCCCGAGGCCGACCCCCTGTGGTCTCTGGAGAATTTCTCAGACCGTGACGAAATCCCCTTCCATGTACCGTCAGACACGGCAGAGGAGAAAAGGGCCGCTGTGTTGGAGTTCGTCCAGAACAACCCCGGATGCAATTCAAACAGCATCAGCAATGGAGTCGTGGGCAAGCGAGCCCTTATCGGCAAGGTGCTCCATGAACTGGTAGCGGACGGGAAGATCACTCGGGAGATGCGCCCAAGCCGCTCGGGAAGAATTCAGTACGCCCACTTCGTGGATGAACTGATTCTGAAACCGATCACAGAAGAGGAAGAGTAGGCGTTAGGCTTAGCTCGAAGCATAAGAGGGCAGGATTGAGATAATGATTCGCGATGGCACTATATACAGCAGGAAAGTTCCTGGAAGAACTCAACGAGAAAATCAGCGACGTATGTCCTGACCACACCTGTAAGCACAAAGAATGCCGAGAGTGGGAAAAGGGAATGGAAACCTACCGAAAGATCGCACACGCGAAAGTTTGTAACTGTGAGGATTGTGTATGGACGGGAGTGACCGCTATCTAGCGGGCTGTGCCATCTGTCGAAAAGGGCGCAAGATTAGAAGTTTTTACTCAGAGCCTTCCCGTAATAAGGAGTACACAGAGGTGCATTTCTACGAATGCCCAGACTGTGGTGTCCCGTTCCGTAAGTTTTGGTCCACAGATCACGTCGAGAGGGCTCAAGCGGCCCTTGATGATGCCCACTTGCCGGCTCGGTTCCGCCGAGCTCGCGATCCCTACGAAACTAAATTCGGAGAGAAGAAGAGGATAAATGAAAAGAGAGAAGAAGCCGGACCCTAAGGGGTTGAAGGACCTGGGGACCTTCCTTGAGCCCGATGATTTCCCTGTGGAACCGGACTACTCTGACGACGACGTTACTCTTTGCCGGAATCACTTTCACAGACCTAGAACCCGCCGAAGCGTAGACGGAGGCACTGTCAAGCTCGGGACTTGGTGCCTGATCCCGGACGGGGGCGGGGGGATTCTGGAGAAGAAGGGCCCCCGCCGAGGCGGCATCGTCAAAAAGGTAAGCTACTTTCCCGCGACCGGGGAAACCCTCCGAGAGGAATACTAAGAATGACTGAGAACAAGTACAACGATCCCGACCGAGTCGAGATCGAACAATATTCGCTGGATTACCTCCGACGCCTAAGAGCATCAGGCCAGAACGCTGAGTTGGTTCGACTACATGAGGCCGGGCATTTCCGCCTGGCCATCGAAGAGGAACGCCAGACCAAGGCCGAGAACCGCAAGTACAGCCGCCAGAAGGGCGTACAGCAAGCGGGAAGCCAGAAGGGCCTAGCCGACAAGCTGGAAGCTGAGGAGGCCGCAAAGGTCACCGGCAAGGCCGCCAAGAAGAAGCAAGCCCTGGACATGCTGCGCCGACTTGGCATCGACCCCGAAGACCTGAAATAGGGAATAGTCGCTACCTGAATCATTGCACAAAAAAGCCACACACCGACCAGGCCAGTTAAAGGGGGTGTGTGGCTTCTTCTGTGATATACGTGACGCGCCGGGAAGCCTTGTCGCGCACTTCCAATTGTACCTTATCCGCTATGCGCTTTCGCGTTTCTCGATTTCTGCGAGGATGCGTCGTCTGCGTGAGTCTTCGCGGCGACAGGATATGCAGTACCCCGACCCGCCTTTCGGCCACTCGGAAGGTGTGTAGAGGTGTCGTGGCTTGTACCGGCGACATAGAGAGCAGCGCCGCAAGGCCCCGTAAGCATGCCTGTTTTCCTCGTAGTCCACGGGGAGGCCGTAGACGTTAAAGATAATCCCGTCGGATTCCCCGGCCGCGCTCGCAAATCTCTTCTTCCTGGGTGCCATTCGTCTTTCCTCTCGATGCTTGGCTATATGGGAAATTCTATGGTTCTATTTTAAGCGATATGAGGAAGAGCGCTTTTCGTCTCGTGAGGTGCCACCGCCCCAAACGATCATGGGACCCAAAATCTAAATTACCTCAAAATCCAAAGGTGCAGGGTCCCCTTTCGTTAGGGTCCCTTTGTGGAATCTCGTTTCGGGTTTCGAATTGAAGTCGAGATTGCATCGATCTTTCTTGATTTCATGGAAACGATCGATGCTGAGACCTTCGAACATGTCTCGACGCTCTGTGACCTCGACAGACTGTGTGAACGAACGATTCGAATCGAACGAAACGATCATGACCTCGACTCCTCATCCTTGAGACCCACACCACCTACACCCCAACCCACACCGACACCTGATCTCCCGAACTGTCTTTGTGTGAGTTGTTTCAACGAAACCTCGAAACGACTTCAACCGAAACCAAGAGTCGAATCGGTGATCAATGAGACTCGAAGATCGCGACAGACTGACATTCACGTACGACCCACACGCGACCTTGTGACTGCGTGGGTGCGTCGTCGCCCATGGAGTCCCTGTGTGCCTGCGTGAGGGACGTTCCTGTCTGGGGTGGGGTTGTGGTCGGATCGCGTCGTGGTAGTGGCTTGTGTGGCCGTACAGCGATTCCAAGATCACGAGGTCGCATCAGAGGTCACATGGCGACACGAGACCGAGGAACCGAACCGAAGATCGGTTCACGCTCGGTTCACAAGACCTCGTGATCATGCGTGGTGTCGAGTGATCCTGAGTTACCCGGATTCCTTGCGTCCCTTGGGGTTCCGATGGATCACCCCAGGTAGGAAAGTCGTGCTGTACGACACGGGGGATCGTCCAGGACAGGCGGCTTCATCGCTTCCCTCCCATTCTCCTCCGGCGGTACGTCAGGACGGCCGCGACCACGCAGCACCAGCCGAGCAGCCAGCCGCCGAGCACGTCCGACGTCCAGTGCACGCCCAGATAGATCCGCGTCCAGCCGACCCCGAGCACCGACACGACCGCGACGCTCGTGAGGACGGCCCAGCCGCGCCACTCCGCCCGCCAGTGCAGCGCGAGCACCCACAGCAGCAGCCCGCAGGTCACCATCGCGGTCATCGCGTGCCCGGAGGGGAAGGCCGCGTACCGTGCGGAGTCGACCGGGTCGGACCACACGGGCCGGTCCCGCCCCACCACGTACTTCAACCCCTGCTGCAGCCCCACCGCGACGAGGCTCGTGCCGGCCACCCACAGGGCGAGGAGCCGCTCCCGCCGCCGCCACAGCAGCACCACGGTCACCGCGGCCAGGGCGCGCATCGTCCAGGGATCCCACACCCAGTCGCTGAGGAAGCGGTTGAGGCCCGTGACGCCCGGTCTGGCGACGGCGTCCCGGTGCAACTCCTCGGCGACCGACCGGTCGAAGGAGAGCAGGGGCGGCCAGCCGACGGCGACGCACACGAGAAGCAGGGCGAACAGGACTCCGGAGACCACAGCGGAGGAGCGCATGCGCCGATCCTGCCCGACGCCCCGCCCGGGGCGGTGGTCCGCCCCGCATTCCGCGGATGATCCGCTTCCGCCCCGCCCTCCGCTAACCCAGCGCGGAGAGCGCCGGGACGAAGGCCACGAGAACCGGGACCACGGGCACCAGGGCCGCGACGGCGGTCAGGCGCAGCCGCCGCCCCGCCGTGAGCCGCGGAGTCGCCGTGAGGAGCCGGTGCACCCGCTGCGGCAGATCCGCGTCCGGCGCCTGGCCGGGGCCGAACACGCCCCGGTCCTCGTTCAGTTCGACGAGTGCCAGCGCGATCGTCAGCCGGCCGAACCGGCGCGAGGCGACGTCGTCGGCGGCCAGCTCCACCAGCCGGTGCATCTCCTCGCGGAAGGCCACGAAGACCGGGATCCCCGGAAAGCCTCCGGCGAGCGCGGCCGAGCAGTGCAGCAGCCAGTCGTGCCGGGCCCGGGCGTGACCCTGCTCGTGCGCCAGGACCGCGTCCAGCTGCCTGCCTTTCAGGCGGCGCAGCGCGGCCGTGGTGATGACCAGTTGGGGTGCGCCCCCGGCCATCCACCACGCGTCCGCCCGCTCGCCCTCCAGGACGACGAGCCGCTCGCTGCCGGGCCGCTCCCCGGGCAGCAGGGGGGCGCGGACGAGGAGCTCGCGGTGGCGCTGCCTGCGCCGGGCGCGCGCCTGGCCGATCTCCCGGCCGAGCATCGCCCCGGACCAGAGGCCGCCGCACGCCAGGGCGACCGCGAGGACCCCCGACCACGGCCCGGTCGTGCCGAGTTCGTACGCGTCGACCACCGCGCGCGGGGCGGGCGCGAAGAGCTGTCCCCGTACGGCCTGCCAGGCCGTCGACGCGCTGAACGTCATCGACAGCGCGAAGCTCAGCAGTACCGCCGCCACCACGCACTGCCACACCCAGAGCGCGACCACGGGTTCTCGCTCCGCCCAGTCGGCCCGCGCCAGCAGCCGGGGGGCCGCGAGGGCGGTCAGGACGCCGAGCAGGAGCAGCGCGAGGGAGACCCACATAGCGCCACCCTATGAGCGCGGTACTGGTCGGGGGTATGGCCCCGGACCTCAAGTGACGTACGCCACGGTTTCGTTGCGCGAACAGCGTGGTCCGCCCGATCTCACAGCGCCGAAAGTGCCGACAGCGGCTGCAGCGGCCGAGGAGTCACAGCGTCACGAGCATCGCCACCATCGCCAGGGCCATCGAGAGCCGGCACACGAGGGTGAGCTCCGGCCGGTGCGCCCAGGCCGGGCCGGGACCACCCGCCGGCACCGTCACCACCCCGGCCGCCGGCGCGAGCCGTGCTCCCGCGCGGAGCACGTACACCGTGTAATAGAGGAGCAGTCCGCCCGTCAGGACGGGTATGCCGCCCGCCGTGCCCATCGCGTGCCCCGAGTGCGCCCCCTGTGCGACGGGGCCGGCCATCGCCACCGCCATGTAGAGCATGGCGAGCGAGCCGACGAGGTGGTGCAGATGGTGCCCGCCGCGCCGGGCCGCCCCGGCCAGGCCGAACAGCGCCGCCCCGCCGAACACCGCCGCGTACACCGCCCAGCTCCACCCCGGCTGGGCCACCACCGTCGCCGGCAGCGCCATGACGGCCATGCCCAGGCCCATCAGGGCCTCGCCGCCCGCGGCCCGCCGCTCCTCCCCGGCGCACGCGCGCATCCGCAGCAGGCAGTACACGCCCGTCGCGGCGCAGAGCACGACCAGTAGCCATCCCGACAGGCTTGCTCCGTGCACAGCACACCTCCCCCTCTCCCCGATGGGATGCCCGCCGCCCGGGGACGGCACGCGGGCGCACGGGCGCGCACGGATGTACGAGGGGGAGTGCGAGGTGCGCGCGTTAGGCTCGGGACGATCGCGCACGCCGATCGTCAGCACCCGAGGGGAGCCCGCACGCATGGACACCGCCACGTCCCAGGAGACCGGCCGGATCGATTACCGCGAGGCGGTCCTGGAGGACGTCCCCGTCCTCGTCCCGCTCGTCGAGTCGGCCTACCGGGGCGACGCCAGCCGGGGCGGCTGGACCACGGAGGCGGACATCCTCCAGGGGCAGCGCACCGACCCCGAGGGCGTGGCGGCCGTCATCACCACCCCGGGCAGCCGTCTCCTGGTCGTCGAGCGTGACGGGGAGGTCGTCGCCTGCTGCCAGCTGGAGCACCGCGGCGAGGCCGCCTATTTCGGGATGTTCGCCGTGCGCCCCGAGCTCCAGGGCGCGGGCCTCGGCAAGCTGATCATCGCGGAGGCCGAGCGGCGGGTGAGCGAGCTGTGGGACGTCCGCGAGATGCACATGACGGTGATCTCCGTGCGCGAGGAGCTCATCGCCTGGTACGAGCGGCGCGGCTACCGGCGTACGGGGCGGATGACCCCCTTCCCGTACGGGGACGAGCGCTTCGGCGTGCCCCAGCGCGACGACCTGCGGTTCGAGCTGCTGGTCAAGCCGCTGAGCTGACGCAGAGTAGCGGGCGGGGAGGGGCCGGAGGCGGTCCGCGCGGCGGAAGGGTGGCTTCACGGCCGACAGACAGGAAAAACTTCGGTCCCCATGGGGGTCGCACAGGATAATTTCTCTTCCTCCCCTTGTGTTGAGGAACCGTGGATGGTTACGGTGTCTTAACGCGAGGTTCTCCTGTGGAGGAAGAGGAATGACGGAAATTCTTGTGCAGGACGTGACCGGTGGGGCCATATCCGCCGATGCCAGGGTGATCGACCACCCTGCTTGGGCCGAGCTCAAGAATGCCGTGGAAGAGATCCGCCCCTGGCAGAGCGCCGACGGCTCGATCGACTTCGAGGCCGAGGACGCCCCTGCCCGCGCGCTCGTCGAGCTGACCGTGGACCGGCTGGTCGCCGCCGTCGAGCAGCTCTCCCCGCTCGTCCCGCACGACGGCGCCTACCACCGCGCCCTCGTCGCTGACCTGCGCAAGTGGGTCGAGAGCGGCTTCGCCGTGCCGGACTTCCTGGACTCCCTGATGGAGTTCCACCCGTCCACCGGCCGTGCCGACGGGCTGCAGCACCTCGTGCTCTTCCCGATGTACACGCAGAACGGCAACCTGGACCGCAACTTCGAGGCCGTCGTGCTCCGCATGGTCTGGCCGGAGTGGCTCTCCGAGCTGGAGCGCACCCGCTACGACAACCCGGGCTTCTGCGGCATCACCTTCGAGGACTTCACCGCCGGGTACGACACCAACTCGGCCGTCCTCTTCCCGGAGACCGTCGCCGTCCGTGAGGTCCCCGAGCGCTTCACCTGGGGCGGCATCTTCTGCGACCGCGAGGCCGCGCGCTTCCGCAAGGTCACCGAGGCCGCGGTCGACACCCTCGGCGTGAAGCTGCCCGAGGACATCGCCGTCATGCTCGGCGACCAGGAGCGCTGCCAGCAGGCCTTCGCCCTCTGGGACCTGGTCCACGACCGCGCCCACAGCCGCGGCGACCTGCCCTTCGACCCCTTCATGATCAAGCAGCGCCAGCCGTTCTGGATGTACGGCCTGGAGGAGCTCCGCTGCGACCTCACCGCCTTCAAGGAGGCCGTGAAGCTGGAGGCCGAGGGCAACGGGCACGGCCGTGACGTGCAGTACGCCGTGCTGTTCGACCGGATGTTCCGCTTCCCGCTCACCGGCGACCGCAACCGCAACTACGACGGTCTGGGCGGCCAGCTCCTCTTCGCGTACCTCCACAAGAACGACGTGGTGCGCTGGACGGACAACGTCCTCACGATCGACTGGGACCGCGCCCCGGAAGTCACCAACCGCCTCTGCTCCGAGATCGAGACCCTCTACCGCGACGGCATCGACCGTCCGAAGCTGGTCCACTGGTTCAAGGCGTACGAGTTCGTCACCACCTACCTCGCCCCGCACCCGGGATCGAAGTGGGCCAAGGGTCCGGACGCCCTGGACCTGTCGCTTCCGCCGCGCAAGCTGGTCGACGACGTGCTTCCGGACGAGTTTCCGCTCAGCATGTTCTTTGAGGCCCTGGCGAAGAAGCTCAAGGGCGTGATCGCCGACACCAAGGGGATCACCGCCGCCGACGTCCCGAGCACCGAGCGGGTCGCCGCGTGAGCGACCTCAACGAGGACACCCAGGAGGCGACGCCCATGAACGCCAACGGAAACGGTGGACCGCTCGACGGTGCCGTCATCGCGGTGGCCGGCGCGGCCGGCCCCGCGGGACGCGCGACCCTGCTGCGCCTCGCCGAGGCGGGTGCGACCGTCGTCGGCTCCGACGCCGACCCGGCGCGCCTCGCGGAGGCCGTCGACGCCGCCCGCTACGCCCACGGCGGCGCCCGCGTCATCGGCGACACGGTCGACCTGCTCGACCTGGACGCCACCCGCGACTGGGCCGCGAAGACCGAGAAGGAGTTCGGCCGCATCGACGGCCTGGTCCACCTCGTCGGCGGCTGGCGCGGCAGCTCCTCCTTCACGGAGACCGAGCTCAAGGACTGGGACTTCCTGGAGAAGCTCCTCATCCGTACCGTCCAGCACACCTCGCTCGCCTTCCACGACGGGCTGCTGCGCGCCGGCGGACGCGGCCGGTACGCCCTGATCAGCCAGGTCGGCGCGCACAAGCCGCTCGCCAACAACGCCGCGTACAACGCCGGCAAGGCGGCCGCCGAGGCCTGGACCCTCGCCATGGCGGACTCGTTCCGCAAGCTGGGGGGCGACGACGGCCCGCAGGCGGCGGCTGCGATCCTGGTGATCAAGGCACTGGTGCACGACGCCATGCGCGCCGAGCGCCCCAACGCGAAGTTCGCGGGCTTCACCGACGTCAAGGACCTCGCCGACGAGATCGTCGGCCTGTGGGACAAGCCCGCCCAGGAAGTGAATGGACAGCGTCTGTGGCTGACCCCCAAGCCGTGACAGCGGCCCTCGGCCCCGGGACCGACGCACGTCGTCGCCACGACCCGTCGGTCCGGGGCTTCGCCAGCGACAACTACGCCGGCGCCCACCCCGAGGTCCTCGCGGCCCTCGCCCTCGCCAACGGCGGCCACCAGGTCGCCTACGGCGAGGACCAGTACACCGAGCACCTCCAGCGCGTCATCCACAGCCACTTCGGAGCCGGCGCCGAGGCCTTCCCGGTCTTCAACGGCACCGGTGCGAACGTGACCGCCCTCCAGGCGCTCACGGACCGCTGGGGCGCCGTCGTCTGCGCCGAGACCGCGCACATCAACGTGGACGAGGGCGGGGCGCCCGAGCGGATGGGTGGCCTCAAGCTGCTCACCGTGCCGACCCCGGACGGCAAGCTCACCCCCGAGCTGATCGACCGGCAGGCCTGGGGCTGGGAGGACGAGCACCGCGCGATGCCGCAGGTCGTCTCGATCACCCAGAACACCGAGCTGGGCACCGTCTACACGGTCGAGGAGATCCGCGCGATCGTCGAGCACGCCCATGCCAAGGGCATGAAGGTGCATCTCGACGGGGCCCGCATCGCCAACGCCGCCGCCTCGCTGGACGTACCGATGCGTGCGTTCACCAACGCGGTGGGCGTGGACGTGATCTCGTACGGCGGGACGAAGAACGGCATGATCTTCGGTGAGGCCGTGATCGTCCTCAACCCGGACGCGGTCAGCCACATGAAGCACCTGCGCAAGCTGTCCATGCAGCTCGCCTCGAAGATGCGCTTCGTGTCGGTGCAGCTGGAGGCGCTTCTCGCCAAGGACCTGTGGCTGCGCAACGCCCGGCACGCCAACGCGATGGCCCAGCGCCTCGCGGCGGGCGTGCGCGCGGTGGGCGGCGTGGAGATCCTCTACCCGGTGCAGGCCAACGCGGTCTTCGCGCGGCTCCCGCACGAGGTGAGCAGGCGACTGCAGGAACGGTTCCGCTTCTACTTCTGGGACGAGGCGGCCGGCGATGTGCGCTGGATGTGCGCCTTCGACACCACGGAGGACGACGTGGACGCCTTCCTCCAGGCGCTGAAGGAAGAGATGGCGCGGCAGTAGAGTCACCGCTGAAATTGCATGAATATGCGGCCGGACGGAAAGTCATTGACTTCTGTCCGGCCGTTTCCTTACGCTCACACCGCATGGAACTCGTGCAGCAGCACCCCGGCGTATCGGCCTACCTCGCGGTCGGCGAGGCCGTCGACCATGACCATCCGCTGGTCAGGGAGGTGGCAGCCCAGCTCTCCGATGAGCATCCCGACGCATACTCATACGCCGAGGCGGCCTTCGCGTACGTACGCGACACCATCCCGCACTCCCAGGACTCGGGCGACCTCCGCGTGACCTGGCGCGCCTCCGACGTCCTGGAGCAGCGCACCGGCATCTGCTACGCCAAGTCCGTCGCGTACGCCGCGCTGCTGCGCGCCCGCTCCGTCCCGGCCGCCCTCTGCTACCAGCGGCTCGCGGAGGACGACGGCACGAACCCCGTGATCCACGGCCTCGTCGCCCTCCTGCTGCCCGGCGAGCGGACGTGGGCCCGGCAGGACGTGCGGGGCAACAAACCGGGCGTCGACGCCCGGTTCTCGCTGGGGGAGGAGCGCCTCGCCTGGACCGTACGGCCGGAGCTGGGCGAGGTGGACTACCCGCGGCTGTACGCCGAACCGCATCCGGCGGTCCTGGGCGCGCTCAAGGCGGCCCCGGACCGGCCGCACCTCTGGCGGACGCTCCCCACGGAGCTGTGACCTCGCCCGCGGGGCGATGACCGCGCTTACGGGACGGTGAACTCGCTTACGGGACGGTGAACTCGCTTACGGGACGGTGACCCCGCCCGCGGGCCGGGTCAGCCCGCTTCCTTGACCTGGGCCGGCGTCGGAGCCGTACCGCCGAGGTGCGCGGGCACCCACCACGTGTCGTTCGCGTCCTTCGGGCGGACCGGGTAGGCGCGCTGCGCGGCCTCCAGGAGCTCCTGGACGCGCTCGCGCAGCCGTCGCGTGATGGCGCCCGCGTACTGGTCGGCGGGGGCCTCCAGGGGCTCGCCGACGCGGATCGTCACCGGGATGTGGCTTCGCTTGAAGTTGCGGGGGTGGCCCTTCGTCCACACCCGCTGGGTGCCCCAGAGCGCCATCGGGATCAGCGGGACGCCCGCCTCCTGCGCCAGGCGCGCCGCACCGGTCTTGAAGCCCTTGAGCGTGAAGGACTGGGAGATGGTCGCCTCGGGGAAGACGCCGATGATCTCGCCGGCCCGCAGCGACTCCAGCGCGTGCTTGTAGGCGTGCTCGCCCGCGGAGCGGTCGACGGGGATGTGCCGCATGCCGCGCATCAGCGGCCCGGAGATCTTGTGCTTGAAGACGGAGTCCTTCGCCATGAAGCGCACGAGCCGCTTCTGCGGCAGGGCCGCGAGCCCCGTGAAGATGAAGTCCAGATAGCTGATGTGGTTGCTCACGAGCACAGCGCCGCCCGTGCGGGGGATGTTCTCGGAACCCTGCGTGTCGATCTTCAGGTCGAGCGCCTTGAACAGCGTGAGCGCGGCACCGACGACCGGTCGATAGACGAGTTCTGCCATCGGAGAGGAACCTCTTCTTCGTGTGCCCGGAGCGGATTCTCCCGGCGAAGTTACGCGGCCGTAGGTTTTCGGCTTTGGGCAGATCGTGCCCCATGTGGGGCGCCGTGACCAGTCCAGACGCCTTCGTACAGAGAGATTCTCGTCACCCCGGGTGGCCGGTGGCGGGAATCGAACGGTCCCGTGCGACGCTGCTGGTGGGGGAGAAGAGACGTACGGGAAAGGGGAGAAGGATGTCGGAGGCCCTGGGCGTGGAGATCCTGCGGCCGGAGCGGCTCGGCGCCGAGCTGGGCGAGCGGGCCACCCTCGTGCAGTTCTCGACCGCCTTCTGCCAGCCCTGCCGCGCCACCCGCCGCACCCTCGCCGAGGTCGCCGCCATGGTGCCGGGAGTCGGGCACGTGGAGATCGACGCGGAGGAACGGCTCGATCTCGTACGGGAGCTGGGCATCGCGAAGACACCCACCGTGCTCGTCCTCGACCGCGCCGGCCGGGTCGTCCGCAGAGCGTCGGGCCAGCCCCGCAGGGCCGACGTCATCGCGGCGCTGGGGCAGGCGGTCTGACGCCGTGACACTTCTCCCATATCCCGGTACGCACTTGACTGCCCCCGCCGACGATCGTCACCCTGGCGGAGTGCCCCCAGAACTCCTTCTCTACGGCCGGGCCCACGTGGACCTGGCCCGCAACGCGAGCGCGCGCTGTCCGGGTGTCTGACCACCTCAGGACTCCCCTCATGACGCCCTCGCAGAAGGACAATTCCATGACGGTCACGCCCGACCTCCGTACCGCTCCCACGATCGGCGCACCCCGGCAGGCCTCTCCCGATCTGCTCCGCTCCGTCTTCCGCCGGCATGCCGCCGGTGTCGCGGTGATCACCGCGCACGGCGAGCACCCGGTCGGCTTCACCGCGACCTCGCTCAACTCCGTCGCCGCCGAGCCCCCGCTGATCTCCTTCGGGGTGGGCACCACCTCCTCCAGCTGGCCCGTGGTGTCCGAGGCCGAGCACATCGGCGTGCACATACTCGGCGAGCACCAGCAGGAGCTGGCCGCCACCTTCGCGCGCAGCGGTGCCGACCGCTTCGGCGGGGACACCCGCTGGAGCCTGGGGCCGGAGGGAGTGCCCGTCCTGGACGGCGTTCTCGCCTGGCTGGTCTGCCGCGTGGTGGCCCGGGTGCCCGCGGGCGACCACCGGATCGTGATCGCGCAGGCCGTCGCCGGGGACCCGGACGGGGCGGGCCGCCCGCTCCTCTATCACCACGGGCGCTTCAACGCGCTGCGCGACTGAGAGTTCCCGTACGCCTCCCTCACCGTGCGTTGTCAAGGTCACATGGCTGAGCGCTTGCTTACTGGTAACGGACTGGGTGTACTGACGAGTAATATTTCGGTCGGGGCGTCCGGTGCCCCGACCGGAAACCCGCCCTTCAGGCGCCTATGCTGCGAGCAACAAGGCAGCCAAGTTATGACGATGCAGTAGGAGAGCCGGCGTGAGCTTGAGGATCGTTGTCTGTGTGAAGTACGTGCCCGACGCGACCGGAGACCGTAAGTTCGCGGACGACCTGACGGTCGACCGCGACGACGTCGACGGCCTGCTGTCGGAGCTCGACGAGTACGCGGTCGAGCAGGCCCTGCAGATCGCCGAAGAGGCGGACGACGCGGAGGTCACCGTGCTGACGGTCGGCCCCGAGGACGCCAAGGACGCGCTGCGCAAGGCGCTGTCCATGGGCGCCGACAAGGCCGTCCACGTCGAGGACGACGACCTGCACGGCAGTGACGTCATGGCGACGTCGCTCGTGCTCGCCAAGGCGATCGAGAAGACCGGCTACGACGTCGTCATCGCCGGTATGGCCTCCACCGACGGCACCATGGGTGTCCTGCCGGCGATCCTCGCCGAGCGCCTGGGTGTCCCGCAGGTCACGCTGCTCTCCGAGGTCAAGATCGAGGACGGCAAGGTCACCGGCCGCCGCGACGGCGACACCGCCTCCGAGCAGCTGGAGGCCGCGCTTCCGGCCGTCGTGTCCGTCACGGACCAGTCGGGCGAGGCGCGCTACCCCTCCTTCAAGGGCATCATGGCCGCCAAGAAGAAGCCGGTGGAGTCCCTGGAGCTCGACGACCTCGACATCGACGCCGACGAGGTCGGCCTCGAGGGTTCCTGGACGCGGGTCGACTCGGCCGCCGAGCGCCCGGCGCGCACTGCGGGCACGATCGTCAAGGACGAGGGCGAGGGCGGCAAGCAGCTCGCCGAGTTCCTCGCGAGCCAGAAGTTCATCTAGCTGCTGGGGGTCCGGGGGTCGTCCCCCGGGCCGACACAGCAACTAAGGGCTCGCGCGAGCCGTTCCGTCCGTCCCTTTTCGTTCGCAGGAGACTGAAGTCCCATGGCTGAGATTCTCGTCTACGTCGACCACGTCGACGGTGCCGTCCGCAAGCCCACCCTGGAGCTGCTGACGCTCGCCCGCCGCCTCGGCGAGCCGGTCGCCGTCGCGCTCGGCAACGGCGCCGCCGACACCGCCGCCGCGCTCGCCGAGCACGGTGCCGTGAAGGTCCTCACCGCCGACGCCCCCGAGTTCGCCGAGTACCTCGTCGTCCCGAAGGTCGACGCCCTCCAGGCCGCGTACGACGCCGTGTCCCCGGCCGCCGTCCTGGTCCCGTCCTCCGCAGAGGGCAAGGAGATCGCCGCCCGCCTCGCCGTCCGCATCGGCTCCGGTGTCATCACCGACGCCGTGGACATCGAGGCCGGCGACGAGGGCCCGGTCGCGACGCAGGCCGCGTTCGCCGCCTCGTTCACCACCAAGTCCCGTGTCTCCAAGGGCACCCCGGTCATCACGGTCAAGCCGAACTCGGCCCCGGTCGAGGCCGCCCCGGCCGCCGGCGCCGTCGAGGCCCTCGCGGTCTCCTTCGGCCCGCTGGCCACCGGCACCAAGGTCACCGCGCGCACCCCGCGCGAGTCGACCGGCCGCCCGGAGCTGACCGAGGCCGCGATCGTGGTCTCCGGTGGCCGTGGCGTCAACGGTGCCGAGAACTTCGCGATCATCGAGGCGCTCGCCGACTCGCTCGGTGCCGCCGTCGGCGCCTCGCGCGCCGCCGTCGACGCCGGCTGGTACCCGCACTCCAACCAGGTCGGCCAGACCGGCAAGTCGGTCTCGCCGCAGCTGTACATCGCCTCCGGCATCTCCGGCGCGATCCAGCACCGCGCGGGCATGCAGACCTCGAAGACCATCGTCGCCATCAACAAGGACGCCGAGGCTCCGATCTTCGACCTCGTCGACTACGGCGTGGTGGGCGACCTCTTCGACGTCGTCCCGCAGCTGACCGCCGAGGTTCAGGCCCGCAAGGGCTGACCTGCGGTTCTGTACGGTCCGGGGGCCGCGTGGCGATTCGTCGCCGCGCGGCCCCCGGCCGTTTCGGACAGCCATTGACGTGAGTCCAGGCCGACTATTAACTTCGCTATACGGATTGTTGATTCCGTGCAGCGGAAAACAGGAGGGTGTGGAATGGGTCAGCAGGAGAAGGTGTCGACGAGCCTCGCGGGCGCGGTCAGCGAGGGCATCAGCGCCTCCCTGGCGGCGGTGGACGCAGAGCTCGACCGTCGCTACCCGGGAGACCCCGGCACCCGCCAGCCCGTCCACACGGTCTACGTCCCCGGCAACGTCTTCGACGCCGACACCGTCCGCTCCTGGGGTGACCAGGCGCTCGCCGCCCTCGACGAGCACGCCCCGGACGCCGCCTCCTTCGCGGCCGTCCTCGGCCTCACCGACGACCTCGCCGAGGACGTCTACAGCCGTGTGCGCGCCAAGCTGGAGCGCGAGCCGATCGAGGACCTCCGGGTCGACTTCGAGGACGGGTACGCGGGCCAGGACGAGGACCAGGACGCCGCCCGGGCCGCCCGGCTGATCTCGGAGGCGTACGCGAACGGCACGGCCGCCCCGTACATGGGCATCCGGATGAAGTGCATGGAGTCCGCGGTACGCGACCGGGGCATCCGCACCACCGACGTCTTCCTCACCGGCCTGCTGGAGAACGGCGGCCTTCCCGACGGCCTCGTCCTCACCCTGCCCAAGGTGACCTACCCCGAGCAGGTCTCCGCCTTCGTCCGCCTCCTGGAGGCCTTCGAGAAGGCCCACGGCCTGGACGCCGGCCGCCTCGGCTTCGAGATCCAGATCGAGACCAGCCAGTCCATCCTGGCCACCGACGGCACCGCCGCCGTCGCCCGCATGATCGGCGCCGCCGAGGGCCGCGCGACCGGCCTGCACTACGGCACCTTCGACTACAGCGCCTGCCTCGGCGTCTCCGCCGCCTACCAGGCCAGCGACCACCCCGCCGCCGACCACGCCAAGGCGATCATGCAGGTCGCCGCCGCCGGCACCGGCGTCCGCGTCTCCGACGGCTCCACCAACGTCCTCCCGGTCGGCTCCAAGGAGCACGTCCACGAGGCCTGGCGCCTGCATTACGGCCTGACCCGCCGCGCCCTCTCCCGCGCCTACTACCAGGGCTGGGACATGCACCCCGGCCACATCCCCACCCGTTACGCCGCCGTCTTCGCCTTCTACCGCGAGGGCTTCGAGGCAGCCGCCAAGCGGCTCTCCGCCTACGCCAACCACGCGGGCGGCGACGTCATGGACGAGCCCGCCACCGCCAAGGCGCTCTCCTCGTACCTGCTGCGCGGCATCGACTGCGGGGCACTCGACACGGCCGAGGTCGACGCCCTCACCGGCATGAGCCGCGCCGCCCTGGACCGTTTCGCGGCCCCGCGCCGTGGTGACCTCACCGCTTCGGCCGAATAGTCTCCGGATTCCCGGCGGACTGCCCCCGCACCCCGTCCCCGCGCACCTGCGCGGCACGGGGGCGGGGCAGTCGTGTTCAGCCGGTCGGTGCCGGGATCTCGCCCGAGCCGCGGGCGATGAGCCTCGTGCCGAGCACCACCCGCTCCGGCGTCCCGCCGGCCCCCTCCAGGCGCCGGAAGAGCCGCTCCGCCGCCGTCCGGCCGAGCGCGGCGGCATCCTGGGCGACGACCGTGATGCCCAGCAGATCGGCCAGCTCGATGTCGTCGAAGCCGACGAGGGCGACCGGTGACGGGTGCGCGGCGAGCGTCCGCACCGCCGTCACGGTGACCCGGTTGTTCCCCGCGAACAGCGCCGTCACCGGCTCCGGCGCGCTCAGCAGCTCCCGTACGGCCGTGCTCACCCGCTCAGGGCCCGTCGACCCGAGCGAGATCCACTCCTCCCGGACCGGCAGGCCCGCGTCCTCCATCGCCGCACGGTAGCCGCGCAGCCGCTCGGCGCCCGTGTGGATGCGGGGCCGGTCGCCGACGAAACCGATCCGGCGGTGTCCGTGGGCGATCAGATGGGACACGCCCTCGCGCGCCCCGCCGAAGCTGTCCGAGAGCACGGCGTCGGCGTCGATCCGCCCCGCCGGCCGGTCGACGAAGACCGTGGCGACGCCCGCCCTGATCTCCGGCTCCAGATAGCGGTGGTCGTCGCCGGCGGGGATGACGATCAGGCCGTCGACCCGGCGTGCGCACAGCGCGAGCGCCAACTCCTGCTCCCGGTCCGGGTCCTCGGCGCTGGAGCCGTTGATGAGGAGCGCGCCGTGCGCCCGCGCGACCTCCTCGACCGCGCGGCTGAGCGGCCCGTAGAAGGGGTCGGCGAGATCTTCGAGAACCAGGCCGACGGTGGCCGTCCGGCCCTTGCGCAGGACCCGCGCGCTGTCGTTGCGGCGGAAGCCGAGGGCCTCGATGGCCTCGTGGACGCGGCGCTCGGTCTCCGGGGTGACGCCCGGCTCGCCGTTGACGACGCGGGAGACCGTCTTCAGGCCGACGCCCGCGCGGGCGGCCACGTCCTTCATCGTGGGCCGGTTGCCGTAGCGGTGATCGGTGCGGCGGGCGATGGCGGCCACGGTGCGGGGTTCCTCCGTCGTGTCGGTTCCGGATCTTCTTCCTCCGCTGAGCATAGAGGCTGGACAACGTTGTCAATCCCTCGGAGTCTGGGCAGACTGTACGGATTGCCCCAGGCCGCTCCCGGCCGCCGACTGGAGGATCCGTGCCCACGCTCACCGACCCCGTCCCCCGCCCCTCGCCGGGTCCCGTCGTCGCGCTCGACATCGGCGGCACCAAGATCGCCGGGGCGCTGGTCGACGACGAGGGGCGGGTACTGGCGCGGGCCCGGCGGCCCACCCCGGCGAGGGAGGACGGCGAGACGGTGATGAAGGCCGTCGAGGCCGTCCTCGACGAGCTCGCCACCTCCCCGCTGTGGGAGGCGGCGGAGGCCGTCGGCATCGGCAGCGCCGGCCCCGTCGACGCCTCGCGGGGGACCGTCAGTCCGGTGAACGTGCCGGGCTGGCGCGACTTCCCGCTCGTCGAGCGCGTCGGCCGGGCCACGGGCGGACGCCCGGTCACACTGGTCGGCGACGGGGTGGCCATGACGGCCGCCGAGCACTGGCTCGGCGCCGCCCGCGGCCACGACAACGCCCTCTGCCTCGTGGTCTCCACGGGCGTCGGCGGCGGTCTCGTCCTCGGTGGCCGACTCCACCCCGGACCCACCGGCAACGCCGGTCACCTCGGCCACATCTCCGTGGACCTGGACGGCGACCCCTGCGCCTGCGGCGGGCGCGGCTGCGTCGAACGGCTCGCCGCCGGCCCGCACATCGCCCGCCGCGCCGTGGAGAACGGCTGGCGGCCGGGGCCCGGCGGCGACGCCTCCGCGGCGGCCGTGGCCGCCGCCGCACGCGCCGGGGACCCGGTCGCCGTGGCCTCCTTCGAGCGGGCCGCGCAGGCGCTCGCGGCGGGCATCGCCGCCACGGCGACGCTCGTCGAGGTCGACATCGCGGTCGTCGGCGGCGGGGTGGCGGGCGCGGGCGAGATCCTCTTCGGCCCGCTGCGGCGCAGCCTCCGGAACTACGCGACGCTCTCCTTCGTCCGGAACCTCACGGTCGTCCCGGCCGCCACGGGCACCGACGCCGGACTCCTGGGCGCCGCGGCGGCCGCGTGGGCGTCGTCCGGCCCGGGCTCCTGACCGCCCCGGTCCCTCGGGATCCGGCCACCCCGCCGGGGCCCGCCGGGCGACCCGCGGGGGCCCGCACATCCTCGGACATCTGCCGGACATGTGTTCGTGGTTTTCGTGGCAGGGTGTTGCGGGCAGTCCACAGGGGGCTACCCAAGAGGGGGAATCGTGATCGTCTGGATCAACGGTGCGTTCGGCGCGGGGAAGTCGAGTACCGCGCGCGAACTGGTCGATCTGATCCCGCACAGCACGCTGTACGACCCGGAGCTCATCGGCGGGGCCATGACCTGGCTGCTGCCGGCCAAGCGGCTCGCCGAGGTCGAGGACTACCAGGACCTGGCGATCTGGCGGCGCATGGTCGTCGACGCCGCCGCCGCCCTGCTGGCCGAGGTCGGCGGGGTGCTGATCGTCCCCATGACGCTGCTCCGGCAGGAGTACCGGGACGAGATCTTCGGCGCGCTGGCCGCCCGCCGGATCGAGGTGCGGCATGTCCTGCTCGCCCCGGAGGAAACGATCCTGCGCCAGCGGATCGACAGCCGGACCGAGCACGGCGAGCCCGAGGCAGACGCTCGGGTAAGGGAGTGGTGCCACGGCCACCTCCCCCCGTACCGCGCCGCGCTCGGCTGGCTCGCCGGCGACGCGTACACCGTCGACACCTCGGAGCTCACCGTGGCCGAGGCCGCCCGGACCGTCGCCGAAGCGGTCCTGGCCGACCGGGCCGCGACCTGCGGGATCGTCCAGACACCCGAACCGACCGGCGAGACCCTGGCGGCGGGCGTCCTGCTCTTCGACGAGGACGACCGCTTCCTGCTCGTCGACCCCACATACAAGCCCGGTTGGGAGTTCCCCGGCGGCGTCGTCGAACCGGGCGAACCACCGGCCCGCGCCGGAGTGCGCGAGGTCGCGGAGGAGATCGGGCTCGAACTGGACTCCGTACCACGGCTGTTGCTGGTCGACTGGGAGCGTCCCAAGCCCCCGGGATACGGCGGCCTGCGCCTCCTCTTCGACGGAGGCACGCTCAGCGCCGACGACACGGCACGCCTCCGCCTCCCCGGCGCCGAACTCCGCGCATGGCGCTTCGTCACCGAGGAGGAGGCCGCCGCCCTCCTGCCGCCCGTCCGCTACACCCGCCTCCGCTGGGCACTACGCGCCCGCGAACGCGGCACGGTACTCAACCTGGAGGCTGGCGTCCCGGTGGGAGGGGACGCCCCCTGAGGGTGCCGCCGCCCTCTACGACTGGGCGCCCTCGATGTTCGCGACCATCCGGCGAAGGACCTTGAGGGCGGCCACGTACTCCTCGTCGCTGATGCCCTCGTGGACCTCGGTGCGCAGGTCGGTCACCAGGGTGCGGAGCCGTATGCGGGCGGCCTCGCCCTCGTCCGTGAGGTGAAGGAGCCCGGTGCCGTCCGTCCGGAGCCAGCCGCGGTGCAGCAACTGGTCGACGACGCGCGCGATCTCGTGCGGTCCGTCCGCGAGGGGCGTCAGCCGGCTGACGACCTCCTCGCGGCTCGGCGCCGCGGGGCCGCCGTTCACGCGGTTCAGCACCCAGTACTGCGGCTGCGTGACGTCGATACGGGCCATGGCGTCCCGCAGGTGCCGGGTGACGGCCGTGTGGGCGAGGCCGCTCCAGTAGCCGACGGGCTGAGTGGCGAGGGCGTCGTCGGTGGCCGCCGGGTCGGCGGGCGCCTGGTCCGTGCTGGTGGAGGTGGGGGGGTTCATGATCGACATCCTCTCGCTAGCCGGCAGCGGCGGCGAACTGCTCCGCCGTGTCCTCGGTCACCGGGGCCCCGTGGCCGCAGCACAGCACCGAGGGAGCCAGCTTCGCCAGACGGCGCATCGACTCCATGGCGAGGTCACGGTCGACGTGGAAGACGCCGAACATCACGCCCTGCACCGATGCCACCGTGTCGCCCGTGAACAGCACGCCGTGGCGCGGGAGATGGACCGCGAGAGAGCCGGGAGTGTGGCCCGGGGTGTGCACCGCCACCGCCCCGTCGCCGAAACCGAGCTCCTCGCCGTCCTCCACCTCCCGGTCCACCCGGGTCGGCGGCGCCACCGGCACCGTCAGCCCGTGCTCGTACAGGGGGAGTTCCCAGTCCAGCAGATCGGGCTCCGGGACCGGGGCCTCGCCCCGGACCATCGGAGCGTCCAGGCGGTGGGCGAGGATCTCGGCGCCGTGACGGTCCGCCAACTCCTGGGCCCCGCCCACATGGTCCCGGTGGCAGTGCGTCAGCACGATCCGCCGCAGCCGGTCCGGGTCCAGGCCGGCCGCCCGGATCGCCCGCGTCGTCGCGTCCGCCGAGCCCGCCCATCCGGCGTCGATGAGAGTCAACTGCTCCTCGTCCCGCCAGAGATAGGCCTGACCTATGGAGTAGTCGAGGAGGTGCAGTCGAGGAGTGATCGGGATGAGTTCCATGCGGCGAACCTACGCATTCGCGCAGGTCCACCGCATGCTTGTCCGCTCTCGGCGAGCTTCGCCGAGCGCGGAATCCGGACCGGCGCCCCGGCCCGCATCCGGTCCGTCAGGCCTGCTTCGAGCGGGCGTAGTTGAACAGGAAGTGCGCCTCGGCCACCGAGAGTCGCTCCAGCTCCTCCGGCGAGACCGACTCGTTGGGCGCGTGGATCTGCGCCTCCGGCTCGCTCAGACCGATCAGCAGGATCTCCGCCTCCGGGTACAGCGAGGCCAGCGTGTTGCACAGCGGGATCGAGCCGCCCATGCCCGCCGTCTGCATCTCCTGACCGGGGTACGCGATCCTCATCGCGTCGGCCATCGACGCGTACGCCGGGCTCGACGTGTCCGCCTGGAAGGCCTGGCCCTGGCCGACCTGCTCCAGGGACACCCGGGCGTTCCACGGCGTGTGCTTCTCGATGTGCGCGAACAGCAGCTTCGTCGCCTCGGCCGCGTCCTGGCCGGGCGGCACCCGCAGGCTGATCTGGGCGCGGGCCGACGCGGGGATCGACGGCGTCGCCCCGGCGACCGGGTGGCAGTCGATGCCGACGACGGTCACGGCCGGGCGCGCCCAGACCCGGTCGGCGACGGTGCCGGCGCCCGGCAGGTCCACGCCCGAGAGCACCTTGGCGTCCTGGCGGAAGTCCTCCTCCGGGTACTGGAGGCCCTCCCACGCCTTGTCGCCCGGCAGGCCGTCGATGACGGTGGAGCCGTCGGGACCGCGCAGCGAGTCGAGGACGCGGATCAGCGCCGCCAGCGCGTCCGGCGCGGCGCCGCCGAACTGACCGGAGTGCAGATTGCCCTCCAGGGTGTCGATCTGCACCCGGATCATCGTCATGCCGCGCAGCGTCGCCGTCACCGTCGGCAGACCCACACGGAAGTTGCCCGCGTCGCCGATGACGATCGTGTCGGCGGTCAGCACCTCGGGGTGCTGCTCCGCGTACCGCTCCAGACCGCCGGTGCCCTGCTCCTCCGATCCCTCCACGATCACCTTGACCGTCACGGGGACGCCGCCGTTCGCCTTGAGGGCGCGCAGCGCGAGCAGGTGCAGGATGAAGCCGCCCTTGCAGTCGGCCGCGCCGCGCCCGTACCAGCGGCCGTCCCGCTCGGTCAGCTCGAACGGCGGGGTCAGCCACGCGGACTCGTCCAGCTTCGGCTGCACGTCGTAGTGCGCGTAGAGAAGGACCGTCGGCGCGCCGGCCGGGCCGGGCAGGATGCCGTACACGGCCTGCGAACCGTCCGGCGTGTCGAGCAGCGCCACGTCCTCGAAGTCCTCGGCGCGCAGCGCGTCCGCGACCCAGTTCGCCGCCGCCTCGCACTCGCTGCGGGGCGCCACGGCCTCGTCCGCCACCGACTCGAAGGCCACGAGCTCCGCGAGCTCGGCCTTCGCCCGGGGCATCAGGGACCTGACGGTCTCGGCGATCGGATTCGCGGTCATGGGCACGCTCCTGGTGGGTGCGACGTTACGACGTAGGGGAGGGCGCTCGTCGTATGTCGTGGTACGGCGAACGCACCGTAGATCCTACGGCGCGGGGCTCCGGCTACCGAGCCGTAGGATGCGTCGAGAGCAGACCACCGGTCGGATCAGGAGCAGAAGCACATCGTGAGCAGCGAGCACGCAGACAACGCCGGTCCCGAGAACGCCGCCAACGCTGACGACGCCGCCGAGTTCGGCGACGCCGCCGAAGCTGCCGCCGACGACATCGCCACCGCCGCCGAGAGTCCTGTCCCCGGCCCCGCCGTCGAGGTCGCCGGCACCGACGGCGGTGCGGACGAGGAGGCCGAGGTCTGGGACGTGGTCGTCGTCGGCGCAGGCCCGGCCGGCGCTTCCGCGGCCTACGCGGCGGCGGTCGCGGGCCGCCGGGTCCTGCTTCTGGAGAAGTCGGAGCTGCCCCGCTACAAGACCTGCGGCGGCGGCATCATCGGCCCCTCCCGGGACTCACTCCCGCCCGGCTTCGAACTGCCCCTCCAGGACCGGGTGAACGCCGTCACGTTCTCCCTCGACGGCCGCTTCGCCCGCACCCGCCGCTCGCGCCGGATGCTCTTCGGGCTCATCAACCGGCCGGAGTTCGACGCGCAGCTCGTCGAGCACGCGCAGAAGGCGGGCGCCGAACTGCGCACCGGCGCCACGGTGAGCCGGGTGGAGCAGCACGGCCCGTCCGTGCCGGACCGGCGGACCGTCGCCGTCGTCCTGGCCGACGGCGAGACCGTCCTCGCGCGCGCGGTCGTCGGTGCCGACGGCAGCGCCAGCCGCATAGGGGCCCATGTCGGGGTGAAGCTCGGGCAGGTCGACCTGGGCCTGGAGGCGGAGATCCCGGTGCCGCCTTCCGTGGCCGAGGACTGGAAGGGCCGCGTCCTCATCGACTGGGGTCCGATGCCGGGCAGTTACGGTTGGGTCTTCCCCAAGGGCGACACGCTGACCGTCGGCGTCATCTCGGCGCGCGGCGAGGGCGCCGCCACCAAGCGGTACATGGAGGACTTCGTCGCCCGGCTCGGCCTCGCCGGCTTCGAGCCCACGATCTCCTCGGGGCACCTGACGCGCTGCCGCACGGACGACTCGCCGCTCTCCCGCGGCCGGGTCCTCGTCTGTGGCGACGCGGCCGGACTCCTGGAGCCGTGGACGCGCGAGGGCATCTCGTACGCGCTCCGCTCGGGGCGGCTCGCGGGGGAGTGGGCGGTCCGGGTCGCCGAGGCGAACGACGCGGTCGACGCCCGGCGCCAGGCCCTGAACTACGCCTTCGCCATCAAGGCCGGTCTCGGTGTGGAGATGGCGGTCGGACGGCGGATGCTCGCGCTCTTCGAGCGGCGTCCGGGGCTGCTGCACGCCACCATCACGGGCTTCCGTCCCGCCTGGAACGCCTTCGCGGACATCACCCGCGGCTCCGCCACGCTCGGCGGCATGGTCCGCTCGAACGGCCTGGCCCGGCGTGCGCTGGAGATCCTGGACAAGCGGATGGACTCGGCCTCCGGCGTCGGTCCGGCCGGCCGGGGCGTCACCGCCCGCGAGCGCGGGGCGTCCGAAGAGGCGGAGCCGGAGATCACGGCGGAGACGGGAACCGGGACCGGGACGGAGCCGGGAGTCGAGGCGGGGGCGGTGTCGCAGCCGGGCCCGGAGTCGGGTCCGCAGTCGGGTCCGGAGTCGGGTCCGCAGTCGGGTCAGCCGTCGGCTCCCCGGGGGAAGACGGACGGTCAGGCGTCGTCGTCCTCGGCTTCGGAGGCCGCGGAGCAGGTCTGACGCCTCCCCCTCAGCACGGTCGGCGGTGCCTTGGGCGCCGCCGACGGGTACGGGCTCCGCTGCCCTGGCCGGTTCACACGGCCGGGGCGGCGGGGCCCGTCGTCGTGATGCGGAAGACGGGGTGCTTCGGCGCGATGGCGCGGAGTTCCTCGTCGGAGGAGTCGGGTCCGATGCCGCCGAAGAAGACGCCGACCTCGGCCTTCCAGCGCTTGAGGTAGGCGCGGAGCAGCGCGGGCTTGTCGTCGTCGGCCAGCTCCACGGCGGTGAAGCCCTCCGCGTGCTTGCCCAGGTGCAGCTGTCCGCCGCCGGCGGCGCGCATGTTGTGGGTCCACTGGACGTGACCGCGCGGGGCCACGAGGTACTGGGCGCCGTCCACCGTCAGGAGGTTGACGGGGGTGCGGCGCCATTCGCCGCTCTTGCGGCCGCGGACCGCGAGGACCCGGGAGCCCCAGACGCTGATGCCCCGGCGGGTCATCCACGCGACGGCGCGGTTGAGGACGTTGACCGTGAACCAGCCGGGCTTCATGACGTGGGCGGCGGGCTGAGCGGACATGGGTTCCTCCTGTGGAACGGTGGGCGCAAAGCGAGAGCACTGCTCTCGCTTGTCTCCAGTCTGCATGGAGCACCGCTCTCATGCAAGAGCAGTGCTCTCGCTTCAGGGCGGTGCTCTGCGAATGGCACACTGCTCCGCATGACAACCGTTAGAGGAGCCCGCGCCCGCGCACGTGTCGAGATCACCGCGGCCATCAAGGCCGAGGCCCGCACCCAGCTCGCCGCCGAAGGCGCCGCCAAACTGTCCTTGCGCGCCGTCGCCCGCGAGCTGGGCATGGTGTCCTCCGCGCTCTACCGGTACTTCCCCAGCCGCGACGACCTGCTGACCGCCCTCATCGTCGACGCCTACGACGCCGTCGGGGCCGCCGCCGAGAGCGCCGCCCGGGAGGCCGCCGGGCAGCGGCCGCTCGACCGCTGGACCGCCGTCTGCCGGGCCGCCCGCGCCTGGGCCGTCGCGCACCCGCACGAGTACGCCCTGATCTATGGTTCACCCGTCCCCGGCTACACCGCACCTCAGGACACCAATGCCCCCGCCGCCCGCGTCGGTCTCGTCCTCGTAGGCATCGCCCGCGAGGCCCACGAGGGCGAGGGCATCGCCCTCCCGCCGCTCCCGGATCCGCTGCGCCCCGAAGCCGTCCGCATCACCGCCGACATGGCCCCGGACCTGCCCCCGGCACTTGTCGTCGCGCTGGTCGCGGCCTGGTCGCAGCTCTTCGGCCTGATCTCCTTCGAGGTCTTCGGTCAGTTCCACCGGCTCGTCGAGGACCGCGAAGCCTTCTTCACGACGGCCGCCCGCCGACTGGGCCAGGACGTGGGCCTCCTCCCTCGCGACTGAGCCCGCCGCCCCCGTACTACCGCGGGAGTACGGGCGACCACCCCGCCAGGGTGACGTCCGCGCACGGCGGGCGCGGTTAGCGTGGCGGGTATGGACGAGGAGCGGACCGCCGGGCGCGGTGTCGAAGGCCCGGGCCGGGCACCGTGGGGCCCCTCAGGATGGTGGGCAGGCGAGCGGGACGCCGGCGGCGGGCTGCCGTGGCGGTCCACGCTGGCCGTCGCCGTGTTCGTGATGGCGGGAACGGGCTTCGCCGCGCGGAACCAGCCCGACCGGGAGACCCTCGACGCCCTCGGGCGGGCCCTGCTGCTCCTCGGGACGGCGCCGCTGCTGTTCCGTCACCGGTGGCCCGTTCCCGTGGTGTTCGGCGTGGCGGGCGTCACCCTCGCCTATCTGGCGGCCGGTTACCCGTACGGACCGGTCTTCGTCCTGGTCGCCGTCGCCTGCTTCGCCGCCGTCGTCCACGGGCACCGGATCGCCGCCTGGTGGGCCATCGGCCTGCTGTGGGCAGGGCATCTGCTGCTCTCGCACTGGCTCTACCGGTGGCTGCCCCCGGCCGGCGACGGCCCCGCGCCCTGGGGCCAGGAGCTGCCCGCCGGTGCCTTCGTCGTCGCCGTGCTCGCCGCCTCCGAACTCGTACGGGTGCGGCGCGAGCAGTGGGCGCAGCAACGGGCCGAGCGTGCCGCCGCCGAGCGGCGCCGCGCCGACGAGGAGCGGCTCCGCATCGCCCGCGAACTCCACGACGTGCTCGCCCACTCGATCTCCGTGATCAACGTGCAGGCGGGGGTCGGCCTCGCCCTCCTCGACGCCCACCCCGAGCAGGCCCGCACCGCGCTGACCACCATCAAGGCCGCGAGCAAGGAAGCGCTCGGCGAGGTGCGGCAGGTCCTCGACACGCTCCGTACCCCCGGCGACGCCCCGCGCGCCCCGGCCCCCGGCCTCGGCCGCCTCCCCGAGCTCGTCCAACAGGCCGCCGCCGCGGGCCTGACCGTCACCGTCACGGCGAGCGGCCCGCCCGCCACGGCCCTGCCGCCCGGCGCCGACCTCGCCGCCTTCCGCATCGTGCAGGAGGCGCTCACCAACGTGGTGCGGCACTCCGGTTCCCGCACCGCCCGGGTGGAGATCGCGCACGGCCCCGCCCGCCTCGACCTGCGCGTCGACGACGACGGCCCGGCCACCGGCACCGAGGCGGGCGGCAGTGGCAACGGACTTGCCGGAATGCGGGAGCGGGCCGCCGCCCTCGGTGGCACGATCGAGGCGGGGCTCCGGCCGGACGGCGGCTTCCGCGTCCATGCCGTACTCCCGCTCCGCACCGAGGAGACCTCGTGATCCGTGTCCTGCTCGCCGACGACCAGTCGCTGGTCCGCGCGGGATTCCGGGCACTGCTCGACGCCCAGCCGGACATCGAGGTGGCGGGGGAGGCCGCGGACGGCGGCGAGGCGGTCGACCGGGTGCGGTCGCTGCGCCCCGACGTCGTCCTCATGGACATCCGGATGCCGGGGCTCGACGGGCTCGACGCCACCCGGCGCATCACCGACGACCCGGACCTCGCCGAGGTCCGGGTCGTGATGCTGACCACCTTCGAACTCGACGAGTACGTCTTCGAGGCGATCCGTGCCGGCGCCTCCGGCTTCCTCGTGAAGGACACGGAACCGGAGGAGTTGCTGCGGGCGGTGCGGGCCGTCGTCCACGGGGACGCGCTGCTCTCCCCGGGAGTGACGCGGCGGCTGATCGAGGAGTTCGCGGCCCGCTCCAAGCCCCCGTCGGCCACGGCCGGGCTCGGCGCCCTGACCGAACGGGAGCGGGAGGTGATGGCCCTCGTGGGCATCGGCCTCTCGAATGAGGAGATCGCCCGCAGGCTGGTCGTCAGCCCGCTCACCGCGAAGACCCATGTGAGCCGGGCGATGGTGAAGCTGGGCGCCCGGGACCGGGCCCAACTCGTGGTCCTCGCCTATGAGTCGGGCCTCGTGCGGCCTGGCTGGCTGGGCTGATCCCGGGGCGTCGGCGGCCGGCTCAGTCGCGTGCGGCGACCTTCGCCGTGGATCCGGCGGTGCTCGTGGATCCCGTGGATCCCGTGGATCCGGTGGATTCGGCGGAGCCCGCAGCGCTCGCGGAGCCCGTCGTGCCCGCGGGCGCCGAGCGTGCCACGACGACCGACTCCGTGGTGTCCGCCCGCTTCCTCCGGAGCCCCGGCAGGGTGATCAGGAGTCCGGCGAGGGCGATGACCGTGACCACGGCGAGGCCCGGGCGGAAGCTGTCCAGGGCGGCCTGCGGAGAGGCCGAGGCCTCCCCGTCCGCGGTGATGACGGCGGTGACGACGGCGAGGAAGAGCGCGCCGCCGACCTGGATCGAGGTGTTGAGCAGCCCCGACACCATGCCCTGCTCGCGGTCGTCCACGCCGTTGGTGGCCTGGATGTTGAGCGAGGGGAAGACCAGGGCGCAGGCGGCGCCGAGGAGCAGCATCGAGGGCAGGATCACGGCCGCGTACTGCGGGGTCAGCGAGATCCGCAGGAAGAGCGCGTACGCGACGACGAGCAGGGTGAATCCGACGGCGATCACCCGCGGGGTGCCGAAGCGGTCCACGATCCCGCCGATCTTCGTGGAGGAGAGCGCCACGAGCACGCCGGCCGGGAGGAAGGCCAGCGCCGTCTGGAGCGCGGACCAGCCGAGCAGCGACTGCATGTACTGGGTCACGATGAACTGGAAGGCCACGTACGAGCCGAAGAACGCCGCCGCGCCGAGCTGGGCGCGGACCTGGGAGCCCGAGCGCAGGACCCCGAGCCGCACGAGCGGGCTGGCGCTCCGCCGTTCGACCAGGACGAACGTGACGAGGAGTGCGGCGGCCACCAGGAAGGACAGCAGGGTCCGGGCGGAAGTCCAGCCGACCTCGGGCGCCTGGACGACGGTGAAGACGAGCAGCAGCATCGCGGCCGTGCCGGTGACGGCGCCCGGCAGGTCGTAGCCGCCGGAGGAGTCCTCGCGGGGGCTGCGCGGGATGAGGCGGAGCGCGAAGGCCAGGGCGATCAGGGCGACGGGGGCCGGCAGGAGCATGGTCCAGCGCCAGCTGAGCTCGGTGAGCAGTCCGGACAGGACCAGGCCCATGGAGAAGCCGGTGGCGGCGCAGGTGGTGTAGATCGACAGGGCCCGGTTGCGCTCGGGGCCCTCCTTGAAGGTCGTCGTGATGATCGACAGGCCCGCGGGGGCGGTGAAGGCGGCGCTGAGGCCCTTGATGAACCGGCTGGCGATCAGGAGCGGGCCGGAGTCGACGAGTCCGCCGAGCAGCGAGGCGAGCGCGAAGACGGCGAGGGCGATCAGGAAGACGCGCCGGCGGCCGAGGAGGTCGGCCGCGCGACCGCCGAGGAGCAGCAGGCCGCCGTAGCCGAGGATGTAGCCGCTGACGATCCACTGGAGTGTGGCGGTGGACAGGCCGAGGTCGGTGGCGATCGAGGGCAGGGCGACGCCGACCATCGAGACGTCGAGGGCGTCGAGGAACATCGCGGCGCAGAGCACGAGCAGGGTGCCCCAGAGCCGCGGACTCCAGCGTTCCTGCGTGGGGGCCGTGGGTGCGGCGGTGAGCGGAGAGGTCATGGGCAGGACAGTACATGCACGTGCATTGAATGCAAGTGCATTTAATTCCCGTGCAACAAAGTGGGTCGTTTCTGCTAACGTGCGGGGATGGCAGCGAACCAGTCCGAACGCGCGCTCGTGGACGAGTGGCGTGACGTCCTCGCCCTGCACGCCCGTACGACCTGCGAGCTCGACCGGGCCCTCCATCCGTACGGGCTCGGCGCCAGCGACTTCGAGGTCCTCGACGTCCTCGCCGAGGGCGCGGCCGAGGACGGCCCGGGCTCCTGGCGCGTCCAGGAACTCGCCGGGCGGGTCCATCTCAGCCAGAGCGCGCTGTCCCGGACGGTGGCGCGCCTGGAGAAGGACGGCCTGGTCGTGCGGGGGATGTGCGCCGAAGACCGGCGCGGAGTCCAGGTGAAAATCACGGAGAAGGGCCTCGCGCGCCATGCCGAGGTGCTGCCTCTCCAGCGCGAGGTCCTGATCCGGATGCTGGACCGCAGTTCCTAGACGACGCGGCCCTGGACCGCGCCGCCCCGGACCACGCCGTCCTGGACGACCCGGTTCCTAGACGACCCGGTTCCTAGACGACCGCCGAGTTCTCGCGCCACAGTCGGGCGAGAGCTTCGTCCCCGGTCACGGTCACGGCATCGGCCGGGAGCCGGTTCCACAGCGTCAGGTACAGACGGTCGGCGGGTCCGGCGAGCTCCGCGTCAGCCGCTCCCCACGCCGTCGCCGCGGCCGGGCTCCGGTCCGTCCGTGGCGGTTCCGTCGCCGACAGGCGTACGTCCCAGAGGTCATGGGTGTCCGTGGCCCGTACCCGCAGGACGCGCGGCTCCGGTGTGCGCACGCGGCTCTTGTCGCGGCCGTGGAAGCCGCGCAGCAGCTCGTCGATCCCGTCGACGGCCGTCGCCGGGTCGACCGCCCCCGGCCCGCTCCCGAGCGCCGACTCGGCGTCCGCGCGGTGCACGATCGTCTCGTGTGCCTGCCGCCGTGCCCAGAAGGCGAGCGGCGACGGGGCCGGGAGGAAGGTCCAGCACTCCAGCGTCTCCGGAGCCGCGCGCAGAGCGGCGACCAGGGCCGCGTGGCCCTCCCGGTAGTACGTGAGCAACTCGTCGCCGTCGAGGGCCGGTTCGCCGCCGTCCGGGTGGTAGGAGGTGTGGCCCTCGACCACGAAGGCGGTGGCCCAGCGGTGCACCGTCGTGGTGTGCCGGAGGAGGTCCCGGACCCGCCACCCCGGGCAGGTCGGGACCTCCGCGCCCGGCCCGGCCTCGGCCGCCGCCTCCGCCAGTGCCCGGCCGGCCGTCTCCAGCGCCGCGATGTGCTCCGTGACCCTCATCGTCCCGCCCCGTGGATCGTCTCCATGGGGCGGATTCTCGCAGGCCGCGTGCATACGGTTCCTCAACTCGCCGGATCGGCGGCCGCGTTCCGGGCCCAGTAGCCCATCGCCGCGGCACCGGCGGCGAGGACGGCGACGGTGGTGAGCGCCACCGGCAGGGAGAACCAGTCGGCGAGGAACCCGATGGACGGCGGGCCGAGCAGCATGCCGCCGTAGCCGAGCGTGGAGGCCGTCGCCACGCCGCCGGGACCGGCGATCGCGCCCGCGCGGGCGACGGCGACGGGGAAGATGTTGGCGAGGCCGAGCCCCGTCACCGCGAAGCCGAGCAGCGTGGCCCAGACGGTCGGGGCGAGCGCGCCGAGCAGCATGCCGGCGGCGGCCGTGGCGCCGCCCGCGACGAGGGTACGGGTCTGGCCGAGGCGTTCCAGGAGGAGCGTGCCGGAGAGCCGGCCGGCGGTCATGGTCAGGGCGAAGACGGAGTATCCGGCCGCTGCCACGCCCGGGTGGGCGCCCAGGTCCTGTGCGAGGTGGAGCGCACCCCAGTCGGCCAGTGCCCCTTCGCCGTACGCCGTGCAGAGCGCGATCACACCGAAGACGACGACCGTGCGGCGGGCCGCCCGCGTGGGCTTCCCGGCCTTCCGCGTGCCGGAAGGCGCCGCGAGGCTCTCGGGCAGGGCGGGAGAGGGGTGGCGCAGGAGGACGGGTCCGGCGGCGGCGGTCAGGGCCAGGCCGACGACCGTGAGGCCGAGGAGGTGGGTGGTGGGGGAGAGGCTTCCGGCGAGGAGCCCGCCGATACCGGCGCCGAGCATGCCGCCGAGGCTGAACGCGGCGTGGAAGCTGGGCATCACCGGGCGGCGCAGGGCGGTCACCAGGTCCACGGCCGCGCTGTTCATGGCGACGTTGATCCCGCCGTACGCGGCGCCGAAGACCAGCAGGACGAGGCCGAGGGTGAGCGGGGACCGGGTGAGGGCCGGCAGGGCGACCGAGAGCGAGAGGAGTACGGCGGTGGCGACCGTGACGGCGTGGGAGCCGTAGCGGCGGCAGAGCCGGCCGGTCAGCGTCATGGTGACGACGGCGCCGGCGGACACCCCGAGAAGGGCGAGGCCGAGGTCACCGGCCGAGGCGCCGGTCTGCTGCTTGACGGCGGGGATGCGGACCACCCAGCCGGCGAACAGGAAGCCGTCGAGGGCGAAGAAGAGGGTCAGGGCGGAGCGGAGGCGGGACAGGGAGTGGGTGGCGGTGTCTCCGCCGGGGCCCCCCGATACGGCCGTCCGTACTTTGTTTAGTAGCGGCACAAACTCAGGATAGGGGGATCCACCAGCCGCAATCAAGCGAGCGGCCGGCGAACCCGAAGGGGGTGCGGACGGGGCCGAACCCTCCGCCCCGAACCGTGATGCCCACGGCCGTGCACGCTGTTCGGGTGACAAAGGCCAGGTCATGGCGGTGAGGTCGCTCCCCAACGGGCCACCGGAGAGCATCGTTTCTGCGCCCGCGTGACCCCTGGATCAGACTGCCCGGCATTGGAGTGAGACGCCGTGTCTCGCGTTTTCCGGAGGCGTTTGACCGGCAGACGAGCACTTCCGGCACGTCATTCCGAGATCTTGAGGAGTAGTCATGCGTTCTCTCGCCGCGTCTGTGCTGGCCGTGGGCATTCTGCTGGGCGGTGCCGGTGCCGCGCTCGCCAACGACGGAGTCGGGACGGGGTACTTCTCCGCCGGTGGCGCGGGCTTCAGCTCGCACTGCTCGGCGACCGGCGTGCCGTCCGTTTACGGGACGATCTTCACCGGCTCGTGTTCGGAGAAGGGCTGGGAGAAGGGCCCGGAGGGCGCCTTCCTCGGCGCGCACTGACCTGACACACCCCCGGCTCGGGCGAGGACGCAGCCCTCGCCCGAGCCGGCCCGTTCCGGAGAGTCCCCCGCGGCCGGACCGACGGGGTGCCCGCCCGGACGTCCGCAGGGCCGCAGTCCCCGCCCGGCGGTCCCCGCACCCCGTCCGGAGGAACACCCCACCCTCCGATCATGGGAGACTCCACCCCATGAACGGCAAGGCGACGACGACCCGGACACGGCTGGACAGGGGGCGCAGTGCGCTCGGCCCCGCGCTGGAGCTGGTGCACACCGGAAGGGCGCCGACCCGGGCCGTCCTCACGGCCGAGCTCGGCGTCACCCGGGCCACCGCCGGCGCGGTCGCCGCCGAGCTGGAGGCCCTCGGCCTCATCCGCGTCGACTCCAACCCCGGCGCCGCCGCCGGCTCCCAGGGGCGCCCCTCCCACCGGCTCGCCGTCGAGGAGAAGGGCCCCGTCGCCCTCGCCGCCCAGGTGCACGCGGACGGCTTCCGGGCCGCACTCGTCGGCCTCGGCGGCACCATCGTCGCCACGGCCCCCGGCTGCGTCACCGTCTCCGCCGACCCGGCCCAGGTCCTCGGCGCTGTCGTCGACGCGGGAGCCGCCCTGCTCCGCGAGAGCGGCCGCCGCTGTGTCGGCGCCGGCCTCGCCGCGCCCTCCGCCGTGGCCGAGCCCGAGGGCACCGCGCTCAACCCGCTCCACCTCGCCTGGCCCGCCGGTGCGCCGGTCCGGGAGATCTTCGCCGAGTGCGTACGGGCCGCCGGGATCGAAGGCCCCGCGTTCACCGGCAACGACGTCAACCTCGCCGCCCTGGCCGAGCACCGCCACGGCGCCGGGCGCGGCGCCCGCGACCTCCTCTGCGTGGCCACCGGCCACCGGGGCGTCGGCGGCGCGCTCGTCCTCGACGGGCGCCTGCACACGGGCAGCGCGGGCCTCGCCCTGGAGGTCGGCCATCTGACGGTCAATCCGGAGGGGCGCCCCTGTCACTGCGGCAGCCGCGGCTGCCTCGACGTCGAGACCGACCCGCTGGCCTTCCTCACGGTCGCGGGCCGGGACCCCGGGCCCGAGATCTCCCTGCTCCAGCAGGCCCGCGACCTGCTGCGGACCAGTCGGGACGACCCGGGTGTCCGGGTGGCCGTCGGGGAGCTGATCGACCGTCTCGGCCTCGGCCTCGCGGGCCTGGTGAACATCCTCAACCCGGACCGGATCATCCTCGGCGGGCTCCACCGCGAGCTCCTGGACGCCGACCCCGAGCGTCTCCGCGCGGTCGTCGCCGACCGCAGCCTCTGGGGCCGCAGCGGAGGCGTCCCGATCCTGCCCTGCACCCTGGACCACAACAGCCTGGTCGGCGCCGCCGAGCTGGCCTGGCAGCCGGTGCTCGACGACCCGCTGGCCGCGCTCGGCCGGGAGTCCGTCTGAGCGAGGCCCGGACGGTGCCCCTGTGCGGCGCGGCCGCTCTGCTGCGGCGAGCCGTTACGCGGGCCCGGGGGGGAGGTGGACGGTCATGATCAGGTGGCAGGTCCCGGAACCCGAGCCGCGGTAGGTGTGCGGGGCGTCCGCGTCGAAGGTGGCGGTCTGCCCGGCCTCGACAGGATGCTCGGCGCCGTCGACGACGAGCACCATCTGCCCGGCGGTGACGCTGACGGTTTCCACCACGCCCCCCTGGTGGGGGTGGCTGGGGTACTCCTCGCCGGGTTCGAGTCTCCAGCGCCAGACCTCCACCGGGGCCGGTCCGGCGGTGGTCAGCATGAGTCGCGCCTCGCTGCCCTGCCCCCCGGTCCACAGGGGCGTGACGGCATCGGCGGTCACGACCCGGACGCGGCCTTCGGCAGGACCCTCCATCAGCGCGGACACCGAGACACCGAGAGTGTCGGCGAGGCGGACGAGGGTGGCGAAGTTCGGGTTGCCCTGGGCCTTCTCCAGGCCGACCAGGGCTCCCTTGCTGACCTTGGCGCGGCGGCCGAGTTCGTCCAGGGACAGTCCGGCGCGGGTACGGGCCGCGCGGACGTTGTGCGCGAGCGTCCGCAGCGCCGCCTCGGTCTCGGCCATCGCTTCGTCCCTTCATCGGCTTCATCGGCTTGATCGCCTGGATCGCCTGGATCGCCTTGATCGGTGGGTCGGTTGGTCGGCGCAATGCACCGCGCGGTCGTTCGGTTGACGACTTGCGGTCGATGCGTTGTACGGTGTGGTCGTTCCACTGATACTAAGGGATGTACCCGTGATCGCTCTGCTGCTGGCCCTGGGCAGCTCCCTGGCCTACGGCTGCGCCGACTTCCTCGGCGGCCTCGGCGCCCGTAAGGCCCACGTCCTGCGGACCGTGCTGATCGCCGCCCCGGCGTCGCTCACCGTCGAGCTGCTGCTGTGGCCCTTCCTCGGCGCCTCCTTCGCCCCCGCGACCCTCGCCTGGGGCGCGGCGTCCGGCGTCGCCTCCGCCGCCGCGTTCGCCCTGCTCTACCGCACGCTCGCGATCGGCCCGATGAGCGTCCTGTCCCCGGTCACCGCCCTGGTCTCGGCGATGCTGCCGGTCGGCGTGGGCCTCCTCCAGGGCGAGCACCTGGGTCTCGCCGGGCTGATCGGCCTGCCGCTGGCCCTGGCTGCCGTGGTCCTGGTCAGCGCCGGGCACGGAGCGAGGACCGCCCGCCCCTCGCGCACCGCACTGCTCCTGGCCCTCGGCGCCGGGGCCGCCATCGCCCTGCAGCTGGTCTTCCTGCATCAGGCGCCGGCGGACAGCGGTGTCGGCCCGCTGATCATCGGCCGCGCCGTCTCCTCCGCGGTCACGCTCGCAGCGGCCGGTCTGATGCACCGGCGGCTGGGCCCGGAGAAGCCCGCGTACGCGATGGCCGCGGCAGCCGGCGTGCTGGACTCCCTGGCCAATCTGCTGTTCCTGCTCGCCGCCCGCGACGGCGACCTCGCGGTCGTCGCCGTGATCACCGCCCTGTACCCGGCCGGCACCGTCCTGCTCGCCCGCGGCGTCCTCGCCGAGCGCGTCCACCGCGGTCAGCTGATCGGCCTGGGCACCGCTGCCGTCGCCGTCAGCCTCCTCGCCCTCACCTGACCCCCCCGGCCCTCGGCCGCCTTCACCGAACGGACCACCCGATGACCACCTTCCGCATCGGCCCCGCCGTCGCCGACGCCTTCCCCGACACCCTCGTCCTCGTCGTCACCGCCACCGATCTGCGGGGCCACGAACCCTGGCCCGCCACCACCGCCGCTCTCCAGGACCTGGAGCAGCAGCTCGCCGACAGCGTCTGGCGGCCCGCCGACGAGAGCGACCCGCGCATCGAGGCATGGCACACCGCCTACCGCGCCTTCGGCACCAACCCCCGCCGCATCCGGCCGAGCGTCGACGCCCTGGGCCGCCGCATGGCCAAGACGGGCGCCCTGCCGCGTATCAACCCGGCCGTCGACTCCTACAACACCGTCTCCGTCCGCCACGGCCTGCCCGCCGGCGCCTTCGACCTCGACCACGTCACCGGCGACATCGAGATCCGCCACGCCGACGGCACCGAGACCTTCACGCCCCTCGGCGAGGCCGGCACCGTCGAGCACCCCAAGCCCGGCGAGGTCGTCTACACCGACACCACCGACGTGCTCACCCGGCACTGGAACCATCGCGACGCCCACCGCACCCGCGTCACGGAGAAGTCCACCCACGTCGCCTTCCTCCTGGAGACCGTCGCCGCCACCCGCGACGGCCACCTGCTCAGGGCCGCCGCCGACGACCTGCGTGCCCTGCTCCGACCCCACTGCGAGCGCAGCACCGCGCACTACCTCAGCCCGGCACACCCCGAAGCCACCGTCTGACCGCGATCGCCGGCCCGGGGGCCGAAAACCCGTGGGCGGCGGAGGCTGTACCACGTAGCGTTCCGCCTCATGGTCACCTCCGACTCCGGTCTCCCCCCACGCCTCGGCAGCCTCACCTTCCACGGGCCCCTCTCCGAGGCCCGCGCCACCCGCATGATCGGGAGACTCGTCGCCGAGGCTCCCGCGGACGTCCTTGACATCGGCTGCGGCTGGGGCGAGCTGCTCCTCCGCGTCCTGGACGGCGCCCCGGGCGCCCAGGGGATCGGGATCGACATCAACTCCGAGGACCTGGCCCGCGGCCGGGCGCTCGCCGAGGAGCGGGGTCTCGCCGGCCGCGTGCTCTTCGTCGAGGAGTCGGCGCTCGGCACCGGCCGCGGCCCCGTGGACGCCGTCCTCTGTCTCGGGTCGAGCCAGGCGCTCTGCGATCCCGAGCAGCCGTACGACCCCGCAGCCGTCCTCCGCGAACTGCGCCGACTGGTCAGGCCCGGCGGCCGGGTCGTGCTCGGCGAGGGCTTCTGGGAGCGCACTCCGACGGACGAGGAGCTGGCCCGAATGTGGCCCGGTGCGCAGGTCGGCGACCACTTCACCCTCGGCGCCCTCGTGGACCTCGCGATCGAGGCGGGTTTCCGGCCCGCGTGGATCGAGACGGCGAGTGCGGAGGAATGGGAGGAGTTCGAGTCCGGCTACCGGTACGACACCGAGGTCTGGCTCGCCGCCAACCCCGACCACCCGCTCGCCGCCGAGACCCGCGAGCGCGTCGACCGGCAGCGGTCGACCTGGGTGAACGGCTACCGCCGGGTCCTCGGCCTCGCGTACCTCACCCTCGTCGCCGTGGCCTGAGGCGTGGCCGTGGCCTGAGGCCGCGTCACCACCGGCGCCGTCCGGCCCCCAGCGCTCCGCGGCCCGGGGCCGAGAGGTGCAGGGCCCGGAAGCGCTCGCCCTCGCCGGCGGGCGCTTCCGCGTCGGCCCACAGGGTGAAGGCGAGCAGCTCCCAGTGGCGCGGATCCACGGCCAGGGCCGAGGCGACCACACCGTCCCGGCGCGCCTCCCGCGCGTGCCGGTCCACCGCCTCCGCCACGGCCTCGCCCGGCGGCACCGCCTCGCCGAGCGCGGTCCTGCGGCGCGTCGCGGCAGCCGGAGCCGACGCGGACGCCGGCCCCTCCTCGTACGACAGCCCCGTCCAGTGCTGCACCACCGGCCGGCCGAAGTCGTTCACGATGCCCTGGAATCCCGGCCCCCAGAGGAAGCTGTTCATGCCCTCGGGGGTGGCCCAGAGATAGAACGGCGCGTACTGGTTGACCGGCGACCCGGCCTCCCGCTCGCGCACCAGATAGGCCTTCAGCCCGAGCCCGGGGAAGGCGTCGAGGAGATGGCCCCGCGTCGCGACCCGCTCATGGATGATCCCCATGTCGTAGTCGGCGGGCAGGGTGATCTCGTACTGCATCGCGTGCATGGAGCGACCTTTCGTGGCGGGGGATCAGGCGGCGGTGAGCAGCGACAGCAGGCCGCGTACGGCGCTGTCGAACGGCGCCCGTGAGCCCGTGGCGCGGGCCAGGACGTAACCGCCCTGTACGGTTGCCACGACGGCCGCCGCGATCTCCTCGGGATCGAGGGAACCCCTCAACTCGCCGCTGTCCAGGCCCTCCTGGACGACCTCGGCGAGTCTGCGCCGCAGCCGGCCGAGCACCTTTTCGACGGGGGCGCGCAGTTCCGGGTCCGCGATCACCTCCGGGTCCATGGTCAGCCGCCCCACCGGGCAGCCGCGCAGGACCTCGCGCTCACGCAGCAGGTACGCCTCGATCCGGGCGTACGCCGAGCCCTCGCCGCCCAGCACGGCCTCGGCCGCCGCGGCCGTCTCCTCGGCGGTACGCCGGATCGCCGCGAGGGCCAGGTCCTGCTTCCCGGCGAAGTGGTGGTACATGCTGCCCTGGCCCGCGCCCGCCGCCTGCTGGACGGCCTTGGGGCTGGTGCCCACGTAGCCGCGCTCCCACAGCAGCTCGCGGGTGGCCTCGACGAGCCGCTCTGCCGTGGTCTTCGGGGTGCTCATGACCGCACTGTACATACCAGTAGGTACAGAACGGCAGGCCCTCTCGACCGCCCGCCGTACTCCCGCTGTCGTACGTGCGAAGCCGCTGCCCGTACGACGCCCCGGACCCCCTCCCGGGGCGAGTCTCGAACCACGGACACACCACCACCGCCCACCGAGGAGCTGAACCCTCATGAACACCCTCGCCCACGCGGGCCCCGGCCCCTGGATCCTCCTCTTCCCCCTGTTCTGGGCCCTCGTCGTCGCCGGGCTCTTCACCCTCGCCCGCCGCGCCGGATGGCGCCCGGGACGCGGCGGACGCCCGTACCGGGACGGCCGTCCCGACGAGCACTCGCCGATCGCCCTGCTCGGCCACCGGTTCGCCGCCGGCGAGATCGACGAGGACGAGTACTGGCGCCGGCTCACCGTCCTGGAGGAGCAGTTCGGCCGCGCCGCGACCGGCAAGGAGCGCCGGGCATGACCACCGTCGCTCCCACCCCCGCCGGGTACGCCGACGCCGTCAGGGTCCTGGACGCCGTCAAGGTCTACGGGCGCGGTGACACCGAGGTCAGGGCCCTCGACGGGGTGAGCGTCGGCTTCCCGGCCGGCCGCTTCACCGCCGTCATGGGCCCCTCGGGCTCGGGAAAGTCCACGCTCCTGCACTGCGCCGCGGGACTCGACACCCTCACCTCGGGCTCAACCTTCGTCGGCGGCACCGACCTCTCCACGCTGGACGACCGCCGTCTGACCCTGCTGCGCCGCGACCGCGTCGGCTTCGTCTTCCAGGCCTTCAACCTGCTGCCGACCCTGACCGTCGCCGAGAACATCACCCTCCCGCTCGACCTCGCCGGGAGAGCGCCCGACCGGGCGCGGTTCGACCGGCTCGTCGACACCGTCGGCCTGCGCGACCGTCTGCACCACCGGCCGGGCGAACTCTCCGGCGGACAGCAGCAGAGGGTGGCCGTCGCCCGTGCCTTCGCCGGCGACCCCGACGTCGTCTTCGCCGACGAACCCACCGGAAACCTCGATTCGCGCTCCGGCGAGGAGGTCCTGCGGCTGCTCGGACGCACCGTGCGGGAGACCGGCCGCACGGTCGTCATGGTCACGCACGACCCGGTCGCCGCCGCCCACGCCGACGAGGTGGTCTTCCTCGCGGACGGGCGGCTCGTCGACCGGATGGCAGCCCCGACGGCCGACCGCGTCCTCGACCGCATGAAGGCCTTCGAGACAGGTACCGGCACGACAGGTACCGACGCGAAGGTCTTCGAGACCGGCGCGGGCGACAGCGTGAGCGCAGGTTCCGGGATCGGCGCGACCCGAGGAGCGACACCATGAAGACCCCCGCCACCCTCCGGCTCACGCTCGCCTCCCTCCGCGCCCACCGGCGCCGCTTCCTCGGCACCTTCGCCGCCGTCCTCCTCGGCGTCGCCTTCCTCACCGGCACCCTCGTCATGGGCGACACACTGCGCACGAGCTTCGACGCGATGTTCACCGGCGCCACCCGGGGCACGGACGCCGTCGTCCGCAGCGCCACCGTCGTCACCGCGGCCGGCGAGGCGCAGGGCACCCGCGGCCCCGTCGACGCCGGCCTCGCCGACCGTCTCGCCGAGGTCCCCGGAGCCGCCGCCGCCGCGCCGCTCGTCGAGGGCGCGGGCCAGCTGCTCGCCGCCGACGGCACCCCCGTCGGCGGCAAGGGCCCGCCGACCCTCGCCGGGAACTGGATCGAGGACCCGGCACTCAACCCGTACCGGCTCGCGGAAGGTCGTGCTCCGCACGCGCCCGGCGAGGCCGTCGTCAACCGGGGCGCGGCGAAGGCCGCCGGCCTCGCCATCGGCGACACGACCGTCCTGCGCACCCCCGACCCCGTCCGGGTCACCGTCGTCGGTCTCGCCACCTTCGGCGGCGCCGACGGCATGGGCCAGGTCACCTGGACCGGCCTGACCCGCGCCGACGCCGAGCGGTACCTGACGGCCCGCCCCGGCGAGGCGACGAGCATCGCCGTACGCGCCGGGCCCGGCGTCAGCCAGGAGGAGCTGGTCGCCGCCCTCGCCCCCGCCCTGCCCGAGGGCGTCGAGGCGATCACCGGTCAGCGCGCCGCCGAGGAGAACACCGCGATGGTCTCCGGCCGCTTCCTCGACCTCTTCACCACCTTCCTGCTGGTCTTCAGCGGAGTCGCGGTCCTCGTCTCCGTCTTCACCATCCACAACACCTTCGCCGTCCTCATCGCCCAGCGGACCCGCGAGAACGCCCTGCTCCGCGCGGTCGGCGCCGCCCGCCGTCAGATCGTCACCGGCACGCTCGCCGAGGCCCTCGCCGTGGGCCTGCTCGCCTCCACCGCCGGACTCCTCGCCGGGATCGGCGTGGCCGCGGGCCTCCAGGCCCTCTTCCCGGCCATCGGCTTCCCGTTCCCCGCCGGCGGCCTGGTCGTCACGGCCGGATCCCTGGCCGTCCCGCTCGGCGTGGGCCTCGCCGTCTGCGCCGCATCGGCGCTCCTGCCCGCCGTACGGGCCGGACGCACGGCCCCGCTCGCCGCGCTCCGCGAGACGGACGCGGACGGCTCCGGCACCTCCCGCGCCCGCGCCCTGACCGGCGGCGCACTCCTGGCCGCCGCCGTCGCCACGACCCTCGCCGGAGTGCTCGGCACCCCTTCGCTGTGGCTCGCCGCGACCGGCGCGGGGCTCGCCGTCGCCGCCTTCGTGGTGCTCGGACCGGTGGCCGCGTCGGTCGCCGTACGGACGCTGGGCCGGCCGCTGCGCGGCGTCAACCGCGGTCTCGCCCGCCGCAACGCCCTGCGCAGCCCCGGACGTACGGCCGCGACCGCCACCGCCCTGATGATCGGGGTCGCCGTCGTCACCCTCTTCACCGTCCTCGGCGCCTCCCTCAAGGCGACCATGGACCGCACCGTCGACCGCTCCTTCGCGGGCGACGTGGCCATCGGCGCGCCCTCGTTCGGCGCGGGCGGCAGCGGGCTCAGCCCTCGGCTCGCCCCGGCGGTCGCGGCGCTGCCCGAGGTCGACGGCCGCGGCCGCGCCCTGACCGTCACCGATCCGGCCGCGCTCGCCCGCACCCTCGACCTGGGGGAGGTACGGGGCTCCCTCGGCGGACTCGGCAAGGACGGGCTCGCCGTCGCCGCCGACGAGGCCGCGGCCGCCGGTCTGGCGCCCGGACGCACGGCCGAACTGACCTTCACGGACGGCACCCGGGGGACCTTCACCGTCCGGGCGGTCTACGAGCGCGCCGACCTCGCCGGCGACTACCTCGTCACCCGGGAGGCCTGGGCCCCGCACCGCACCCAGGACGCCGACCGCCTGGTCGCCGTCGCCTTCGCGGACGGCGTGTCCGCGGCGGACGGTGAGGCGGCCGTGACCGCGGTCGCGGACCGGTACGGCGCGCCGGAGGTGCAGACCCGGGACGAGTACGCGGAGGCCTCGGCGGGCGGCATCGACATGATGCTCACCCTCGTCTACGCGCTCCTCGCGCTCGCGGTCCTGATCGCGCTGCTCGGCATCGCGAACACCCTGACGCTCGCCGTCCACGAACGGACCCGCGAACTGGGCCTGTTGAGGGCCGTCGGCCAGACCCGCGCCCAAGTGCGGGCCATGGTCCGCTGGGAGTCCGTCCTCGTCGCCGCCTTCGGGACGCTCGGCGGACTCACCCTCGGCGGCTTCCTCGGCTGGGTGCTCGTCCGCGCCTCGGAGGAACCGGGCGACAGTGCGCTCGCCTTCGCCGTACCGGCGGCGTCACTGGCCGCCGTGGCCCTGGTCGGCCTGGTGGCCGGCGTCGTGGCCGCCTGGCGTCCGGCGTGCCGCGCGGCCCGCCTGGAGATCCTCCGGGCCATCGCCCAGGAGTGAACTGCGGGACGCCCCGGCGGGGTTCAGCCCGCGTGGCCGGCGAGGACCGGGAAGGGGTCGTACTCCGCGTACGCGCGCTCGATCGGGGGGACGTGCACGAGGTGTACGCGCTCCTCGACCGGCGGGGCGGACGGCGGTGCCGAGAGGGTGAACCACACGACCTTGCCGTCGTCGCCGCACGGGCGGACGCCCCAACTGTCGCTGACCGCGCCGACGATGGCGAGGCCACGGCCGGAGGTGGCGAGCGCCTCGAAGTCGTCGGACCCGTCGTCGTGGCCGACCTCGTCCAGGGGGGTGGCCTGCGGTATTCGGGGATCGTGGTCCCTGACCGACACGGTCAGCCGGTCGAGCAGCAGCTCGATCTCGACCGTGCACCGCTTGTCCGGCTGTGCGTGCCGGTGGACGTTGGTCAGCAGCTCGGTGACCCCGAGCACGGCATGGTCGACCAAGGCGTCGAGATGCCACTGGCGCAGATGGGCGGAGACAATTCTGCGGACCTGACCGATCCGCGACGGCAGGGCGTGGAGCTCCACCGCGTAATACCTGCTCGGCTCGCTGATCACGGCTGCGACTCCCCGAAGTAGTCCGGAAGAAGACGAAGATTCGGATCTCACATGCGGTACTGCGGCACTGCGGTAAAGAGGCGTACCTGTACACCGTGGCGGTGGCCGTAGCGTGACGTCACCACCGGTGAACCCTCGGTGAGGTGGTACCAGCCTGAACCAGCGGTGACCGCCCCGCAACTCGCGGCGAGCCGTGGCAGGTCAGCGCCCGGCGGCCCGCTTCAGCGCCGCGAGGAAGCGCCCCGACTCCGCGGCCTCGCCCCCATCGCGCCCGTCGCCGTCCCCGTGGTGCAGGGTCAGCCGGTACCGGGTGCCGTTCACGGTCGCCACCGTCTCGTCGGCCTTGGCGAACCACGGCCGCCCGGCCCGTACGGCGGTCACCGGCGCGCTGTCGATCTCGCTGCCGTAGCTCGTGAGCAGCGCGAGCCGCCCGTCCTCGATCCGCACCTCTCCCGCGCGTGTCAGGGAGCGGGGCCAGCGTGCGATCCGCACGCCCCTCGCGCTGAACTCGGGTTCCGCCATGTCGTCCGCCCCTTTCACCCGGTTGCCGCTACCAGTGTGCCGGGTGGCCCGCAACCGCACCAGTAGCCTCCCCACAAGGGATGCCTATGGAACGTCAAAGGGAACGTTTGCCCAGGTGAGAGGGGTATTGTCGGCAGCGGGAAGCAGTGGCAGTGAACGAGGAGTGGGACGGATGAGCACCACCGAGAACAGCGTGAACGCCGCGCCGGCGACCGTGGACGTCGACCGCAGCGACGCGGCCTACCGGGCCTGGCTGAAGGAAGCCGTCCGCAAGGTCCACGCCGACGCCAACCGCTCCGCCGACACCCACCTGCTGCGGTTCCCGCTCCCGGAGAAGTGGGGCATCGACCTCTACCTCAAGGACGAGTCGACCCACCCCACCGGCAGCCTCAAGCACCGGCTCGCCCGCTCCCTCTTCCTCTACGGGCTCTGCAACGGCTGGATCCGTCCGGGCAAGCCCGTCATCGAGGCCTCCAGCGGTTCGACCGCCGTCTCCGAGGCGTACTTCGCGAAGCTCGTCGGCGTCCCCTTCATCGCCGTCATGCCCCGCACGACCAGCCCCGAGAAGTGCCGGCTCATCGAGTTCCACGGCGGCGAGTGCCACTTCGTCGACGACTCGCGGACGATGTACGAGGAGTCCGCGGCCCTCGCCGCGCGCACCGGCGGCCACTACATGGACCAGTTCACCTACGCGGAGCGGGCCACCGACTGGCGCGGCAACAACAACATCGCAGAATCGATTTATCAGCAGCTGAAGCTGGAGCGCTACCCGGAGCCCGCCTGGATCGTGGCGACCGCGGGCACCGGCGGCACCTCGGCGACCATCGCCCGCTACGTCCACTACATGCAGCACGACACCCGGATCTGCGTCGCCGACCCGGAGAACTCCTGCTTCTTCGACGGGTGGACCCACAACGACCCCGAAGCGACCTCCGACTGCGGTTCGCGCATCGAGGGCATCGGCCGTCCCCGTATGGAGCCGAGCTTCGTGCCCGGTGCGATCGACCGCATGATGAAGGTCCCCGACGCCGCGAGCGTCGCCGCCGTCCGCGCCCTGGAGACGGCCATCGGGCGCAAGGCCGGCGGCTCCACCGGCACCGGCCTGTGGAGCGCCTTCAAGATCGTCGCCGAGATGGTCCGGCAGGAGCGCACCGGCAGCGTCGTCACCCTGATCTGCGACCCGGGCGACCGCTACCTCGACAAGTACTACTCCGACGCCTGGCTGGCCGACCAGGGCCTGGACATCGCCCCGTACAGCGCGGCTATCGAGCGGTTCCTGGCGACGGGGGTCTGGCCGGAGTGAGCCGCCGGTCCAGGCGCCGCGCCGCGTCCCGGAAGGACAGCCCGACGCCGGGACGTGCGAGCCGGAGCGCCAGCCGGACCGACGCCGGGCCGTCGACCGCCATGGTCCATCGCAGACGGGTGCCCCTCCCGGCGGGGAAGAGCGTCCACTCCTCAGCCAGGGCCGTGACGCCGGGGGCGTTCGTGAGGTCCACCCGGTAGCCGTACCGCGTGTCCGGCTCGGTGGCGAGGATCGTCTCCTCGAAGACGATCCCGCCCCGCAGCCGTATCGTCCGCCCCGCCCCGTCACCCGTGGGGACGGCGGAGGCGACGGCGGTGAACCACGAGGGCATGCTGCCCACCTCCACGGCCAGCGACCGGTAGACGGCCGCCGGTGGTGCGGCCAGAGTCGCCGAGTGGACGAGACGGACGGGCGCGGTTGCGGTGAAGTCGAGCTCCACCGGCCTCAGTCGGCGTGCCATGGACCGGACCTCCCAGGACGGACGCGGAAGTGAACCCTAGCTGACAGGATGTCAATGGCACAGGGGGCCGGCGGTCGCCGCGCATGATGGACTCCGCAAGGATCTTGCCGCGCCGGAAGGGGAACTCCCTTGTCCATCAAGTCCACCGCGTCCCGCACGTCCACGACCGCGCCACACCCGTCCCGCCGCACCGTGCTCGCGCTCGGCGCCGGCACCGCGCTCGCCTCGCTCCTCCCGCTCGCGGGGACGGCCCACGCCTCGACGGGCCGCCTCACCGGACGACTCCGGGAACTGGAGGAAGAGCACTCCGCGCGGTTGGGCGTGTTCGCACACGACGTCCGCACCGGCCGGTCGGTGGCGTACCGCGCCGACGAACGCTTCCCGATGTGCTCGGTGTTCAAGACCCTCGCCGCCGCGGCCGTCCTTCGCGACCTCGACCACGACGGCTCCTTCCTGGCACAGCGCATCCGGTACACGGCGGCGGACGTCGAGCGGTCGGGCTTCTCGCCGAGGACCGGGCTCCCCCGGAACCTCGCCGGCGGGATGACCGTCGCCGGGCTCTGCGACGCGACCCTCCGCTACAGCGACAACACCGCCGCGAACCTGCTGCTGCGGGAGCTGGGCGGGCCGAAGGCCGTCACCCGGTTCGCCCGGTCGATCGGCGACGGCGTCACCCGGCTGGACCGCTGGGAGCCCGAGCTGAACTCCGGTGAGCCCTGGCGAGAAACCGACATCACCACCCCCCGCGCCATCGGCCGGACCTACGGCCACCTCGTCCTCGGCGCCGCGCTGACGCCCCGGGACCGCGACCGGCTCACCGGCTGGATGCTCGCCAACACCACCAGTGGCGAGCGGTTCCGCAAGGGGCTGCCCGCCGACTGGATCCTCGCCGACAAGACCGGCGGCGGGCGGTACGGCGGCAACAACGACGTGGGAATCGCCTGGCCGCCGACCGGCGGTCCGGTCCTGCTGGCCGTCCTGACGGCCAAACCCGAGGAGGACGCGGCGGCGGACAACCCGCTCGTGGCCAAGGCGGCGGCCCTGGTGGCGGCGGAACTCCGCCCGTAGGACGACGGGTCCGCCCGCAGCGGGCCCGGGCCGATCGACCGGGCACCCCTACGGGCGGAGCAGGCCGTCCACCGCCCGGCCGAACAGGAAGCGCCCCGCACGCGCCAGGACCGGGTCGAAGACGCGCGGGAGCCCGCGTACCGCGAGCTCCTCCGTCCACTCCACCCAGCAGCCGCCGCCCGGGGTCTCCGTCACCGCGACCTCCGCCCAGCCCCGTACGACCCGGCCGGACTTGTCGAGCCGGCACACGCCCGGCCGGCCGGCCTCCGGCGGCTCCCAGCGCACGACCTCCATCGGGTCGTCGAAGGCGAGCCGGCCGAGCCCGGTCCGCGCCGTGAACCGCGTCCCCGCCCCGTTCGGGCCGGGGGTAAGGACCTTCGTCCGGGTCAGCGGCACCTGGCGGCCGTGCGCCGGCCAGTCCGTGAGCCGCCGCCACACCTCGTGCGGCGGCAGCGGTACGGTCCGCTCGACCCGGAAGAGGGTCACGCCGGCTCCTCACCCGCGACCACGAGCCCCGGCAGGTGCTCGGTGACCTCGCCCCGCACCCCCTCGTCCAGACCGCGGTCCGTCACCCAGGTGTCCACCTCGCCCAGGTCGGCGAAGGAACTCAGGCCCACCGTCCCCCACTTGGTGTGGTCCGCGACCACCACCACCCGGCGGGCCGACCGCATCAGACAGCGATTCGTCTCCGCCTCCGCGAGGTTCGGCGTCGACAGGCCGGCCTCGACCGAGATGCCGTGCACCCCGAGGAAGAGCAGGTCGAAGTGGAGCGAGCGGATCGCCCGGTCCGCCACCGCCCCGACCAGTGCGTCGGACGGCGTGCGCACCCCGCCCGTCAGGACGACGGTCGGTGCCCCGCGCCGCACCTCGCCCGCGCCGCCCGCCGGCTGCGCCTCGTGGAACACGTCCGCGACCCGCACCGAGTTCGTCACCACCGTCAGATCCGGCACGTCGAGCAGCTGGCGGGCCAGCGCGTACGTCGTCGTCCCGCCGGACAGGGCGATCGCCGTGCCCGGCGCGACCAGCGCCGCCGCGGCCCGCGCGATCTCGTCCTTGGCGCTCGGTTCGAGCACCGACTTGGCCTCGAAGCCCGGCTCGTGGGTGCTCGCCTCGACCACCGGCACGGCCCCGCCGTGCACCTTCGCCAGCATGCCCTGCCGGGCGAGCGCGTCCAGGTCGCGGCGGATCGTCATGTCCGAGACATTGAGCCGACGGGTCAGTTCGTTGACCCGTACACCGCCGCGCCGCCGGACCTCGTCCAGGATCAGGGCACGCCGCTGCTCCGCGAGGAGGTTCTGGTTGTCAGTCACCGCCGGGGCCGGTCCTTCCGCAGGGGACGAGGGGATCAGTGTCGGATTCGGTGAGAGACCGTGCGCGGGCGCGCGGCCGTCAGCGATCCTGTTTCCGACGTCGCATCCTCCCACCCAGAGAGGAAGTCCCCTAAGTGTCCCCTGCCACACCCGCCCCGGAGACCGGGGGCGCGGCGCTCGAACTCCTCGTCCACGGAGTCGGCGGAGCCACTCCGCAGTCCATGCTCGACGACCCCAGGACCGTGCGTGTCACCGGCGACGCGACCGCCGCCGTGTACCGGCGGACCGAGGACCTGGACGCCGAGGACCACCCCGAGCGGTATGCGGCACGGCCGGTCCCTGAGGCGTACTGCTGGTCCAACCTCACCTCCGGCGACGGGACCCGCGCCCTGTGGCTGCTGCTCCTGCCGTTCATGGTGGCCAATCTGGCCCACTGGATGCGTCCGCCCGCCCAGGGCCGGCCGGGACTCGTCAGGCTGTACGGGGTCCTCGTCCGGCTCGTCGCCCTCACCCTCACCGTGCTCCTCACCGCCGCGGCCTGCGAGGTCGCGCTCGATCTGACGGCCTGGCAGTGCGCGGGCATGGCGGCCTGCTCCGACGCATACTCCTGGCTCGGTTTCCTCGCCGCCGAGGGCGGGGGCTGGTGGTCCCCGCCGGGGCGCCGCCTCGCCCTCGCGGCGCTGGTGCCGACGGCGCTGGTCGCTCTGCTCTGGTACCTCTCCAACCGGACCTGGAGCGCCTACGAGGCCCAGCGCCCGCCCACCGGCTACGACGCCCCCGCGCAGGAGCCGGCCCCGGTCGCGCCCGGACCCGCCGTGGCCGCCCCGGGACCCGTTTCGGACGCGCCCGATCCCACCCCCGTCGAGCTCCGCCCCGCGCTCGGCCGCCCCGGTTTCTGGTACGGGCGGCGGCTCGTCGCCCGGCTCCGGGGCGCGCACACCGCCGCCGGCTTCCTCACCGTCGCCGCGGCCCTCACCACCGCCACCTCCCGCCACGACACGGGAGGGCGCGCGGCCCTGGGTCTCGCTCTCCAGGCCGCCCTCGCCGCCCTCGGCGTCGTCGTCCTCTGGGTCGTCTGCCGCCGGGGCCGCAGCGAGCGCCGCGTCGACCTGCGCGTCGAGCGCGCCCTCGTGTCCGGGCTGCCCGGCACCGCCCTCGGCGTGCTCGCCCTCACCGCCCTGCACGCCGGCTGGGCCCGGCCCGGCTGGGTCTCCACCGGCACCCTCCCCGGAGACGCCGCCTTCGGCGCCCTCACCCTCGCCCAGGGCGCCCTCGTCGTCGCCCTCGGAGCCGTCGCCCTGCTCCTCCAGCGGCCCCGCAGGGACCCGCGCACCGCACTGCGCGGGCTCGGCGGCCCCGCCGTCGCCATGCTCGCCTGCGCCCTCGCCGGGGTCATGTCCGGCGGCGTCGCCCAGCGCGTCGCCGACTGGCTCGACGGCACAGGGGCGGGCGTAGGCCCCCGGATCGGCCCGCCCGTCCTGCTCAGCTGGCAGGCGTCCGTGATCCCCGTCCTGCTCCTCCTGCTGCTCGCGCCCGCCGCCCTCCTCGCCGTTCGGACCGTGCTCGACGCCCGGCGACTGCGGCCCGCCGTCGAGGCCGACTACGACGCCGAGGACGAACCGGACCCGGTCCGCACCGGCAGGATCGCGGCCGGCCGGGCCCGGGCCGGGCTCACCGACTCCGCGCCCGTCCTCGTCGGCGTCGTCTCCGGAGCGACCCTGCTCCTCGGGGCCGCCTCCGTCGCCGGTGCCTGGGTCAGCGGAAACGTCCCCGGCCGGGCCTTCGACGGCGCCCACCCCGCGATCGCCTCCGCCGCCTCAGCCGCCCAGGCCCTCGGCTCCTGGATGATCGGCTTCGGCTTCCTGCTCTTCGTCACCTGGGGCCGCCGCGCCTACAAGGACGCCTCGGCCCGCCGCACCATCGGCATCCTCTGGGACGTCGGGACCTTCTGGCCGCGCGCCGCCCACCCGTTCGCCCCGCCCTGCTACGCCGAACGGGCCGTCCCCGACCTCACCTGGCGCATGAGCTCCTGGACCCGCCGGACCGGCGGCCGGCTCGTCATCTCCGGCCACTCCCAGGGCAGCGTCCTCGCCGCGGCCGCCGTCTGGCAGCTGCCGCCCGCAACCCGCGGCCGGGTCGCGCTCCTCACCTACGGCTCACCGCTGGAGCGGCTCTACGGACGCTGGTTCCCCGCCTACTTCGGCCCGGAGGCGCTCCGCGCCCTCCACCGCACGATCCACTGCTGGAGCAACCTCCACCGCGCCACCGACCCCATCGGCGGCCCCGTCCGCGTCCCCGCCGAGGCGGACCGGCCGAGCGTCGACGCGGAGGTGCTCCTCGACCCCGTCGCGTACGGCCGCACGCGCGAACACCCGCTGCCGGAACCGATCCTGGGCCACTCCGACTACCAGGCCGACCCCGAGTTCGCCCGGCGGCGCTCCGCCCTCCTCGACCGGCTGCCGCCGGCCGTCCCGCGCCAGCGCGACCCGAACGATCCCGACCTTCAGGGGAGTTCGGGGAGGTCCTCCGGGTAGAGCAGGGTCAGGTCGTCCGTGCTCGGCTCGGCGAGCGCGGCGACCCGGCCCGCGTGCCGCTCCACCATCGACTCGAAGGTCTGCCGCGCCGTCCTGCCGTTGCCGAAGGCCGGCCCCTTCGGCAGCTTCGCGAAGTACGTGAGGAGCGCCTCGTCCGTGCCCGGCACGAGCCGGTACTCGTGCTCGTCGGCCTGCTGGCCCACGATCCGCAGGAGCTCCTCCGGCTCGTAGTCGCCGAAGCTGATGGTCCGTGAGAAACGAGACGCCACACCGGGGTTGACCGTCAGGAAGCGCTCCATCTCCGCCGTGTACCCGGCGACGATGACGACCACCGCGTCCCGGTGGTCCTCCATCAGCTTCACCAGCGTGTCGATCGCCTCACGGCCGAAGTCCCGGCCGGAGTCCTCCGGCGACAGGGCGTAGGCCTCGTCGACGAACAGCACGCCGCCGCGCGCCCGGTCGAACGCCTCCTGCGTACGGATCGCGGTCGAGCCGATGTGCTCACCCACCAGGTCCACCCGGGAGACCTCCACCAGATGGCCCCGCTCCAGGACACCGAGGGAGGCGAGGATCTCGCCGTAGAGCCGGGCCACGGTCGTCTTGCCGGTGCCGGGGTTGCCGGTGAAGACCAGATGCCGTCGGACCGAGGCCGCCTTGAGGCCCGCCTCCTGACGACGGCGCCCCACCTCGATCATGTTGGTGAGCGTCCGCACCTCGTGCTTGACGCTCTCCAGGCCCACCAGCGCGTCCAGTTCACCGAGCACGTCCTGCGAGGAGCGGGCCTCCGCGACGGGCGCCGGGGCCACCGGCGGGGCGGGGACGGGCCGGGTACGGGGCGGGGGGACCGCCCCGAGGAGCCCCGCCGACTGCGTGGCCGTCAGGACGGTGCCGCCGTCGGGCACGGAGGAGCGGACCGCGCTCTCGTCGCTGGTGCAGTCCTCGGCGACCGCGCCCTCCTCCGGGAACTCGTACCCGCCGCGCGCGCACCGCTCCGTACGGCACTTGCGCAGGCTGGTCCGGCAGCCGTCCGTGACGTGGAAGCCGTACCCGCCGCTGCCCGTGACCCGGCAGCCGTGGAAGGAGCCGCGGCCCTCGGCCGACACGTAGAACCCGGCCTCGGCGGGCGAGGTGACCGTGCACCGGTCGATCGTCGGGTCGGCGCCCTTCGTGACGATGACCCCGGTCTGCACGGCGTCGATCGTGCACCCCGCGAGGGTGCCGCCGCTGCCGTGGTCCCGGAACCAGGCGCCCGTGGACGCCTCCCGGATCCGGCAGTCGTCGAGCTGCGCCGTCGCCCCGTCGCTCACCGACACCGCCGTGTTCCGCACCTGCGACAGATCGCTGTCGACCACGTCCACGCGCGAGCCCCGGTCGAGGACGAAGAGCGCGTCCGGCACGTCGTGCACGCGGCAGGCGTCGAGGACGACGGTCGCACCGTCGCTCACCCACACCGCGGGGTAGTCGCCCGTGCTGTCGTGGATCTCGCACTGGTTGGCGTCCACGCGCGTGCCCGGGTCCCACACGGACAGGCCGTTGCGGCCGAACCGGCGGACCGTCGACCGGGTCAGGGTCAGCACCGAGCGCGAGCGCAGGTCGACCGCGTTCTCCGGGACGTCGTGGATGTCGCAGTCAGAGAGCGTCAGGACGGCGTCCGTGTCGAGGGTGATGCCGTCCGCGGACGTGCGGTGCACCGAGGAGTCGGTGAGGTGCGCGGTGGCGCGGGCCGCGATCTGCACACCGGCGCCCTTGATCTCGTACACCTCGCAGCCGAGGCCCTCGAGGGCGCTGCCCTCTCCGGTGACCGCGATCCCGGCCCCGGAGGCGTGGTGCACCCGGCAGCGCTCCAGGCGCGGATGCGCCCCGCCGCGGACCGAGACGCCGGCCTGGCCGGCGGAGACCACCTCGCACTCCTCGAACACCCCGCCCGCGCCGTCGACCACGGCGATGCCGACCCCGGCCGGGTTGTCGATCGTGCACCGGCGGACCGTCGGGCGGGCGGCGCCCCGCACCTCGATCCCGGCGGCCGAGCGCGTCATGATCCGCAGGTCGAGCAGCTCGGGCGTGCCGTCCTCGACGAGCAGCGCGGGCGCGGCGACGTCCTGCCCCTCGATGTGCAGGTCCTGGACGGTGACGGAGGCGCGGACGGTCAGCGCCACCCCGTCCGGCGGCGCGATCCGCACCGAGCCGACCGACCCCTCGGGCCCGCGCAGGGTGACGGCTCGTCGCACGACCAGGTTCTCCCGGTACGTGCCGGGCGCGACGGTCAGGACGTCCCCGTCGCTCGCGGCCTCCAGGGCGGCGGCGAGAGAGGCGTACTCACCCGTGCGGCGCCGCCACCGCGATGTGCCGGTGTGCGTCACCTGGACCGTGCCCTGTGCCATGGGTGTGCCCTGCCCCCGCCTGATGCCTCGCCGCTGAACCGATGCCCCACCGTAGCGCGCGCGGGGGGTCGGGGATGACGGGTCGTGAGGGCTGACCCGAACCGGGGACCGGGGGAGGGGTACGGGGTCAGCTGCCGGTGTCCGCGCGGCCCCAGTCGGGACCGGCGGAGGCCCACGCGCGGTCGAGGCGCGCGTACCGCCGCAGGACGAGCCGGCGGACGACGAGCCGGCGGAGGGTCTCCACCAGCAGACCGGTGAGGAGTGCGGCCATCAGGCCGGCGATGAGCGCGTGCGCGCGGGCCGTGCCGGGCGGCATGGGCGGCGATACGGGGCGTCCGTCGCGGTCGGTCCACAGGGCGAAGGTGCCACCCGGCGTGGAGTGCCGCCTCGCCGTGGGCACCGTGCCCGTCCGGGTCGTGCCGTCCGGGGCGGTCCAGCGGGCGACGACGGACCGCCGCAGGCGCTGCTCCCCGGCGGCCTCGGTCGTCCGGAGGCCGCTCGCGGGGCCGTCGGCGAGACGCACGACCCGGGCCGTCGTCGGCAGCCGCTGCTCCTGCTGCGTGCGGACCGCGCGCTGGAGCGAGCCGTTCGCGGACGAGCCCGCGGCCCAGCCGACCAGGGGCACGAGGAAGCAGAGGAGCGCGGCCGCCGTGAGGGCGACCCAGGCCTCGACCAGATCCGTGGTCCGGCGGAGTGGATTGCGCCGCCAGCGCCAGACTCCGGTGGCCGCACGCACGTCAGGACCCCCTCGTTGTTCGCCGCTGCTCCAACGAGTCTGCCCCGGGCAGGCGTTCCCCGCCTGTCGGGCGCCGGGACCGCCGTCCTCCGGCGTCGGACCCGGTCCTCGGACCTCAGTCGAGGATCTTCACGGGGTCGCCGACCCGGACCGTGCCGCGGTGCTCGGGGACGAGGTTCTGGCCGAAGACGGCGCGGCCGTCGCGCTTGCGGTGCAGGGCGAGGGAGCGCAGCGGCTCCTTGCCGCGCTCGGCGGTGGACTGGTTCGTGGTGGTGACGACACAGCGCCCGCAGGGCCTGGCCACACGGAAGGTGACCTCGCCGACGGCGAGTCGGGTCCAGCCGTCCTCCGCCCACGGACCGGTCCCCTCGATCACGAGGTTCGGCCGGAACCGGTTCATCGGCAGGGGGCCCTCGTGGGCGTGGTCGCCGGCCTCGATCAGGGCGTTGAGGGCGTCGAGCGAGGCCGTGGTGGCGGCGAGGAGGGGGTAGCCGTCCGCGAAGCTCACCGTCTCGCCGGGCAGCGCGTAGGCGGGGTCGACCGGCCGCCGGTGCTCGGGCGCGTCCATGTGGAAGAGCCGGGCGTCCGTCTCCAGGTACGCGGAGAGCCAGGCGGCCGCCTCGTCGCCGGCGGGGACCGCCTCCACGAACTTGTCGAAGATCTCCACCGTGGCCGTGGCGGTGGGGGACGGCACCGCGACCTCCAGTGTCGGCAGGCCGGGCGCGGACAGCGCGACACCGCCGTCCGCCAGGAGCTCCGCCGTGGCCAGCGCCATCCGGGGGTGACGGCGCTGGGTCACGACCTTGCCCTTGGCGTCGACGACGGTCCAGCGGCGGTCGCCGGCGAGCCCCCAGGGCTCCACCTCGGCCTCCGTGGGTGCCAGCGCGCGCATGGCCTTCACCGGGTGGACGTGGACGGAGCGGAGTACAGGATTGGACATGCCGTCATCCTGCCAGCCGCCCCGGCCCTCGTCGGCCGGTATTTCGCCGCTCTCAGTAACCCCCGCCCTGGTAGGGGCGGTTGTACGGGTCGTTGTACATCGGCGCCGCCGGGGCCGGTGCCGGGACGGGCCGCGGGGCTGCGGGCCGCATCGCCTCGTATCCCGCGGCGGCCGGGCGGGGCTGCTGCGGGTACCCGCCGCCCTGGTAGCCGCGCGGGGCCACCGGCTGCTGCGGGATGTACGGAGTGGGGGCGTGCTGGAGCGGTGCGGGGGCCATCTGCGGGGAGGGCTGCGGATAGCCGTACCCACCGCCGCCGTAGGCGGGGGCGGGCTGCGGGGTGGGCGCCGCCGGAAGGGCGGGCAGGGCCGCGGGGAGCGCCGGCAGGTAGGAGTTGCCGACGGGGAAGCTGCTGCCGGTGTCGTAGGCGGCGGGCACTCGGATCGGGGCGATCTGAGGCGTGCCCCGCTCCGCGACCAGGGAGTCGTAGATCGGGGTGTCCGGGAAGGACGGCGCGGTCTGGTAACCGCCTCCATAGATGGAGCGGGGGGAGGTCATGGCACATAAGTTAAGCCCACGATGTGCTGGTTGGGGAGCCTGATTAGAGGGTTGTTTGACGGGCTTCGTGAAGAGGTGGATCCCCAATCCGAGCGAACGTGACAAAAACGGGCGGCGTCGATCGCCAAGATCGTGTAAAAGCCGAGTTCGGAGGGGGTTACCGGCGGGTCACGCTCAGGTGGGCCCCGCTGTGTACGGCGGCGTGAAGAACGCATAAAGAAAAGATGCCGGGAAGGCGTGGAAGAAGTGATCATGGGCATGCTTAAGCGTCAATCCATGGCGCCCGGCGTCCCTGTGCACGCGCCGAATTGACGGCGTTACTCCCCGTGTCGGGAAACGTAATTGCCGGCGTACGTACGCCCCTTCCACGCCGCCCCGCGGCCCCGGTGGTGCTGCACGGCCGAGTCCACGGTCATCAGGAGGTAGAGGAGAGCGGTGAAGGGCAGCAGCGGCGCGAGCCACAGCGGCTGCCGGTAGTAGCGGAGCATCGGCAGGTACGTCCCCGCCATCACGGCCCAGGCCGCACCCCCCGCCCAGGCCGCCGCGGAGTCCCCCGTCACCGCACCCGCCACGAGGGCCGCCGGCGGCACGAGGTAGATCACGACGAGACCGGCCACCGTCCCCGCCAGCAGCAGCGGGCTGTGGCGCAGCTGCGCGTACGCGCTCCGCGAGACCATCCGCCACAACTCGCCGAGGCCCGGGTAGGGGCGGATGCTGTCGACCCGCTCCGCGAGGCCCAGCCAGATCCGGCCGCCCGACCGCCGCACCGCCCGTGCGAGCGACACGTCGTCGATCACCGCCCGCCGGATCACCTCCGGCACGCCGGCCGCCACCGCCGTCTCCGTCCGCAGCAGCACGCAGCCGCCCGCCGCGGCCGTCGCGCGGGGCCGCGCCCCGTTGATCCAGCGGAAGGGGTAGAGCTGCGCGAAGAAGTAGACGAACGCGGGCACGACGAGCTGCTCCCAGCGGCTCTCGACGCGCAGCCGGGCCATCTGCGAGACCAGGTCCAGGTCGTTGGCCCGGGCCGCCGCGACCAGCAGTCGCAGGCTGTCCGGCCCATGGGCGATGTCCGCGTCCGTGAGGAGCAGGAACTCCGGCTCACGCGCGCGTGCCAGGGCGATGCCGTGCCGCAGCGCCCACAGCTTCCCCGTCCAGCCGGGTTCCGGCTCGCCCGGCGACACGACGGTCAACGGCAGCCCGCGCTGCTGCTCGGCAGCCGCCCCGTACCGTTCCGCCAGTTCCGTGGCGACGCGACCCGTGCCGTCCGTGCTGCCGTCGTCGACCAGGATCACCTCGGCCTCGCCGGGATAGTCCTGCGCCAGCAGCGACGGCAGGCTCAGAGGCAGCACCTCGGCCTCGTCCCGCGCCGGTACGACGACCACCACCCGCGGCCACCCGCCCCCGGCGGGCGCGGCGCGGACCTCCCCGAGCGGCGGCAGACGCTGGTCCGTGCGCCAGAAGAAGCCCTGGCCGAGCAGCAGCCAGAGCCAGATGGCCAGGGAAGCGATCGCGAACCAGGCAAGGGTGCTCATTTGCCGCAGTCTGCCCCAGATCGCCGGGCGTACGAGGCCCATCGGCTAGGGTGACCGGGTGAAGATCGCGCTCATGGATTCCGGAATCGGCCTGCTCCCGGCGGCTGCCGCGGTGCGCCGGCTGCGGCCGGACGCCGATCTGCTCCTCTCCAACGACCCGGACGGCATGCCGTGGGGTCCGCGTACGCCCGAGGACCTCACCCGGCGCGCCCTCGCGGTCGCCCTCGCCGCCGCCGAGCACGGGCCGGAAGCGCTCATCGTGGCCTGCAACACCGCCACCGTGCACGCCCTGCCCGCCCTGCGCGCCGCACTCGAACCGGACATCCCCGTCATCGGCACCGTCCCGGCCATCAAGCCCGCAGCCGCCGGCGGCGGCAAGGTCGCCATCTGGGCCACCCCGGCCACCACCGGCAGCGCCTACCAGCGCGGACTCATCCGCGACTTCGCGGACGGCGCCGAGGTCACCGAGGTGCCCTGCCCGGGGCTCGCCGACGCCGTGGAGCACGCCGACCGGGACGCCGTGGACGCGGCCGTCGCCGCGGCCGCCGCCCTCACCCCGACGGACGTCCGCGCCGTCGTCCTCGGCTGCACCCACTACGAGCTCGTCGAGGAGCGCATCCTCGCCGCCCTGGAGGCGCGCCGCCAGGACGGGCTGCCGCCGATCGTCTTCCACGGCTCCGCCGACGCCGTCGCCGCCCAGGCGCTGCGCCGGATCGGTGCCGAGCCTGCGCCCGACGCGGACCCCACCGGCGGCCTCTCCGTGCTGCTCAGCGGCCGGCCCGGGCAGCTCCCCGCCACCACCCTCGGCTATGCCGAAGGTCGTCTCCTCGGGGCCACCGCACCCGCTCACTGACCGTGCGCGAGTGGCCGCGCTCCGGCGGGCTGCGCCGGGCATTCCTGGGTACTCTTCCTGACATGAGGCAGTATCCCCGGGACCGGCACGCCGACGAGCGGACACCCGCCGTCTGGACCGGCCGCGCCACCAATCGCGTCCAGTGGCTCGCGGCCCTGGCCGGCGCCGCCTGCATGGCCCTCGGCATCACGATCGCCGTCGAGTCGGCGTGGACCTCCGGGATCGCCGCCCTCCTCATGGCGGTCATCGGCTGCGTCGCGGCCGGGGTCCTCGTCCTCTTCGGCACGCTCGCCTTCGTCCACGTGGCCGTCAAGGTCGACGACCGTGCCATGGAGGTCCGCTGCGGCCACATCGGCCTGCCGCGCCGCCGCATCCCCCTCTCCCATGTCGTCGGCGCGGACTTCGCCCCGAGCGTGAACCCGCGTCAGTGGGGCGGCTGGGGCTACCGCTGGCGCCCCGAGAAGGGCACGGCGGTGATCGTCCGACGGGGCGAGGGCCTCGTCCTGCGGCTCGGCGACGGCCGTACGTTCACGGTCACGGTCGACGACGCCGAGTCCGCGGTCCGGGTCATCCGCGACCGCCTCCGCCACCCGGCCCCGCCCGGCCCGCCCGCCACGACGGGCGTCTGAGCCCCCTCCGGACGGCGGGCGGAGAACGCCGCTCACCGGGCTCGTACCGGCCTCGGTACCCACAGGGACGCCCCGTAGACTCCGCAAGGTGAGCACCACCATCACCCCCGCACCCGCCCCCGCGTCCGGAGCCGAGGGTTCGCCCGCGCCGGGCTCCCCGCTGCGACGGTTCGTGCGGCCCGCGACGGCCCTGCTGTCCGGGCTCCTGCTCTTCCTGAGCTTCCCGCCGCGCCCCCTGTGGTGGCTCGCCCTGCCCGCCTTCGCGCTGCTCGGCTGGACCCTGCGGGGCCGTCGCCTCCGCGCCGGGTTCGGCCTCGGCTACCTGGCGGGTCTCGGCTTCATGCTCCCCCTGCTCATCTGGACCGGAGAGGAGGTCGGCCCCGCCCCGTGGGTCGCCCTCGCCGCGATCGAGGCGCTCTTCGTGGCCGCCGCCGGCCTCGGCATCGCGGCCGTCTCCCGGCTTCCGTGGTGGCCCTTCCTCGCGGCCGGGGTGTGGATCCTCGCGGAGGCGGCACGCGCGCGCGTGCCCTTCGGCGGCTTCCCCTGGGGCAAGATCGCCTTCGGGCAGGCGGACGGCGTCTTCCTGCCGCTCGCCGCCGTCGGCGGTACCCCGGTGCTCGGCTTCGCGGTCGCCCTCTGCGGCTTCGGCCTGTTCGAGGTGTACAGGCGGTTCCGCGCCCACCGCGCCACCGGCGCCGTGCCGCGCGGCCCGCTCGCCGCCGCCGCGCTCGCCGTGCTCCTGCCGGTCACGGGCGCGGCCGCCGCGCTGCCGCTCGTCGACGACTCGGCCGAGGACGGCACCGCGACGGTCGCCGCCATCCAGGGCAACGTGCCCCGCCTGGGCCTCGACTTCAACTCCCAGCGCCGCGCCGTCCTCGACAACCACGCCGCCCGCACCCGCGAGCTCGCCGAGGCCGTCAAGGCGGGCCGCGAACCGCAGCCCGACTTCGTCCTGTGGCCGGAGAACTCCTCGGACATCGACCCGTACGCGAACGGCGACGCGGCCGATGTCATCGACGGCGCCGTCCGGGCCATCGGGGCGCCCACCGTCATCGGCGCGGTCCTCGCCCCGCCGACCGGCAAGCTCCGCAACACCCTCATCCAGTGGGACCCGGAGCGCGGCCCCGTGGCCACGTACGACAAGCGGCACGTCCAGCCCTTCGGCGAGTACATCCCGATGCGGTCCTTCGTACGGCTCTTCAACAGCAACGTCGACCGGGTCAGCCGCGACTTCGGAGCCGGTTCAGAGGTCGGTGTCTTCGACCTCGCCGGTACCAAGGTCGGCCTCGCCACCTGCTACGAGGCGGCCTTCGACTGGGCCGTGCGGGACACCGTCACCCACGGCGCGCAGCTCATCACCGTCCCCAGCAACAACGCCACCTTCGGCCGCAGCGAGATGACCTACCAGCAGCTCGCGATGTCCCGCGTGCGGGCCGTCGAGCACAGCCGGTCCGTCGTCGTGCCCGTCACGAGCGGGGTCAGCGCGGTCATCCGCCCCGACGGCGAGATCGTCTCGCAGACGAAGATGTTCACCCCCGACGTCCTCGTCGAAGAGGTGCCGCTGCGCTCCTCGCTCACCCCGGCGACCCGCATGGGCACCCTGCCCGAGGCCCTGCTCGTGGCCCTCGCCGCCGCCGGCCTCGGCTGGTCGGCGCTCCGCTCCGCGCGGGCCCGGCGCAAGCCGGCCGCGGAGGCCCCGGCCCCGGATCGCGGATGATCTAGGGTCGGAGCCATGGCTACCCCTGACTTCATCCGTACGCTGCGCGAGACCGCCGGACACCAGCTCCTCTTCCTGCCCGGGGTGAGCGCCGTGGTCTTCGACGACCGGGGCCGGGTGCTGCTCGGCCGGCGCGCGGACAACGGCATGTGGGCGGTCATCGGCGGCATCGTCGAGCCCGGCGAGCAGCCCGCCGACTGCGCGGTCCGTGAGGTGTACGAGGAGACCGCCGTGCGCTGCGTACCGGAGCGGATCGTGCTCGTGGAGACCCTGCGCAAGCCCGTCGTCTACCCCAACGGCGACACCTGCCAGTACATGGACGTCGCCTTCCGCTGCCGGGCGGTGGGCGGCGAGGCCCGGGTCAACGACGACGAGTCGACCGAGGTCGGCTGGTTCGAGGTGGACGACCTGCCGGAGATGAAGCGCTTCTCGTACCTCCGGATCGAGAAGGCGCTCGCCGACGACCCCACATGGTTCCGCACCACAGAGACCGGCTGAACTGTAGGCGGAGACCACATCGGTGGGGGAGTGGCCCGTTCGTAGGGTGCGGAGCATGAGCGCCCCCATCAGCACCGCCCCCGGCTCCGTGTCCCACCCGGCCTCGCCCGCCCCGCTGCCCGGGGCCGTCGCCCTCGACCTCACCGGCCGCACCGCGCTCGTCACCGGCGCGGCCGGCGGCATCGGGCGGGCCTGCGCGCTGCGGCTGGCCGCCGCCGGGGCCCGGGTCAGAGCCGTCGACCGGGCGGCCGAGGGCCTGGAGACGCTGGCGGTCGAGGCCGCCGGTCTTCCCGGGAGCGTCGACCCCCGGCTCCTCGACCTCACCGACCTGGACGCGGCCGAAAGCGCCGCCGCCGGAGCCGACATCCTCGTGAACAACGCCGGACTCCAGCTCGTCCGCCCCATCCAGGACTTTCCGCCGGACGTCTTCCACACCGTGCTCACGGTGATGCTGGAGGCACCCTTCCGCCTGATCAGGGGCGCGCTGCCGCACATGTACGCCCAGGGCTGGGGGCGGATCGTCAACCTCTCCTCCGTCCACGGGCTGCGCGCCTCCGCCTTCAAGTCCGCCTATGTGGCCGCCAAACACGGTCTCGAAGGCCTCTCGAAGACCGCCGCCCTCGAAGGCGCCCCGTACGGGGTCACCTCCAACTGCGTCAGCCCCGGCTACGTACGCACCCCGCTCGTCGAGCGGCAGATCGCCGACCAGGCCGCCGCCCACGGCATCCCCCGCGGGCAGGTCCTCTCGGAGGTGCTGCTCAAGGACTCGGCGCTCAAGCGGCTCATCGAGCCCGAGGAGGTCGCCGAGGCCGTCCTCTACCTCTGCACCCCGCAGGCCTCGTTCATCACCGGCAGCTCGCTCACGCTCGACGGCGGCTGGACCGCCCACTGAGGAACACCCCGCGGTCGCGGTGGTGAAGCCTGTCCACAGGGGTGGTGCGACCACACGTTCGGCAGGTATCCCTGTGTCCATGTCCCACGAACACGTCTCCTACCTGGAACTCCTCGCGAGGGGAGCCGCGACGGAGGCCTACGACCGGCCCGTGCTGCTCGCCCGTGCGAGCGGCGCGGGCCCCGAGGCGCTGGCCGGGCTCGAAGAGGCCAAGGCGCTCGCCCTGCGCGTCCGGGCCGAGCTGGAGGGGCGGCGGCGCCGTGAGGCGGAGCTGTCCGCGCTCATCGAGACCGCCCACGACCTCGCGGGCCTCCGCGACCTCGACGCCGTGCTGCGCGCCATCGTCCAGCGCGCCCGCTCGCTCCTCGGCACCGAAGTCGCCTATCTGAGCCTCAACGACCCGGTCGCGGGCGACACGTACATGCGGGTCACCGAGGGCTCCGTCTCCGCGCGCTTCCAGCAGGTGAGGCTCGGCATGGGCGAGGGACTCGGCGGCCTCGTCGCCCAGACCGCCCGGCCGTACGTCACGGACGACTACTTCGAGGACGAGCGCTTCCAGCACACCCGGACGATCGACACGGCGGTACGGGACGAGGGCCTCGTCGCCATCCTCGGCGTCCCCCTCAGCCTCGGCAGCCAGGTCATCGGCGTCCTCTTCGCCGCCGACCGCAGGGCCAGGGTCTTCGAGCGCGAGCAGGTCGCCCTGCTCTGCTCCTTCGCCGCGCACGCCGCCGTCGCCATCGACACGGCCAACCTGCTCGGCGAGACCCGCTCGGCCCTCGCCGAGCTGGAGCGGGCCAACGACATCATCCGCGAGCACAGCGGTGTCATCGAGCGGGCCTCCGAGGTCCACGACCGGCTCTCCGAGCTCGTCCTGCACGGCGGCGGCGTCCACGACGTGGCCGACGCGGTCTCCGAGGTCCTCGGCGGCACCGTCGAGTTCACCGAGGCCGACGCCGGATCGGTCCGCCGCGCGGAGGGCCACGCCGTCCGCGAGGGCGACGACTGGGTGGCGGCCGTCTCCGCCGGCGGCGAGACGCTCGGCGCCCTCGTCCTCCACGGCCAGCCCGAGCTCGATCCCGTCGACCAGCGGACCCTGGAGCGGGCCGCGCTCGTCACCTCCCTGCTGCTGCTCGCCCGACGCTCGGCCGGAGAGGCCGAGCAGCGGGTGCGCGGCGAACTCCTCGACGACCTCCTCGACGCCCCCGACCGCGACCGCCGCCTGCTGCGGGAGCGCGCCGCCCGGCTGCGCACCGACAGCGCCGCGCCCCACGTCGTGCTCGCCGCCCGCGTCGACCGGGCGGGCGGCGCGGCCGACACCGACGCCGGCCGCCGGGAGAGCGCCGACCGGCGCCGCCTCGGGGCGGCGGCCTCGCACCTCGCCGCCACCCGCCACGGACTCGCCTCCGCCCGCGACGGCGGCACGGTCCTGCTGCTGCCGCTCGGCCCCGGCGAGAGCGCCGCCGACCTGGCCCGCCAGACCGCCCGCCACCTCGGCGACACCCTGCGCGAGCCCGTGACCGTCGGCGCCTCCGCCCCCGTACGCGCGCCCCTCGACCGCCCCGACGAGGTCGGCGTCGCCTACGAGGAGGCCCGCCGCTGCCTCGACGCGCTCCGGCTCCTGCACCGCTCCGGCCAGGGCGCGGCCGCCGAGGACCTGGGCTTCCTCGGGCTGCTCCTCGCGGACAGCCGCGACGTCGACGGCTTCGTCGACCGGACCGTGGGCCAGGTCGTCGCGTACGACCGCCGCCGGGGCACCGATCTCGTCCGCACCCTGGACGCGTACTTCGCGAGCGGCATGAGCCCGGCCCGTACGAAGGAAGAGCTTCACGTCCACGTCAACACCGTGGCCCAGCGCCTGGACCGGGTCGGCCGGCTCCTCGGCCCGGACTGGCAGTCCCCGGCCCGCGCCCTGGAGATCCAGCTGGCCCTGCGCCTGCACGCGCTCGCGGGGGCGGTCCCGGGGAAGTGACGTGAGAAGCGCCCCGTGCCGGGCTCGTGAGGAGCGCGGCACGGGGCGCTCGGGCAGCCGTCAGGCGTCGGCGCCGACCCGGGACCTCTCCGAGGTCCGCTCGGCGATCTCTCCGAGGTCCCGCTCGCGGGTCTCCTTGGCGCAGGCGATGGCGACGACGGTGAGCAGCGCGGCGGCGATCACGTACAGCGCGATCGGCGTCGAGTCGCCGTAGTCGGCGAGCAGCGCGGTCGCGATGAGCGGCGCCGGTGCGCCGGCGGCCACGGAGGAGAACTGCGCCCCGATGGAGGCGCCGGAGTAGCGCACGCGGGTCGCGAACATCTCGGAGAAGAAGGCGGCCTGCGGCGCGTACATCGCCCCGTGGAGGACCAGGCCGACCGTCACGGCGAGCAGCAGCGAACCGAAGGTGCCCCGGTCGATCAGCGAGAAGAACGGGAACATCCAGGCGCCGACACCGATCGCGCCGATCAGGTACACGGGACGGCGGCCGAGCCGGTCGGAGAGCGCGCCCCAGAGCGGGATGACCGCGAAGTGGACGGCGGAGCCGATGAGGACGGTGTTCAGCGCGGTCTGCTTGGAGAGACCGACCTGGGTGGTCGCGTAGACCAGGATGAACGCGGTGATCACGTAGTACGAGATGTTCTCGGCCATACGGGCGCCCATCGCGATGAGCACGTCCCGCCAGTGGTGGCGCAGGACCGAGACCAGCGGAAGCTTCTCGACCTGTCCGCCGGCCGCCTTGCGCTCCTCGGCCGCGGCGAGCGCCGCCTTGAAGACGGGCGACTCGTCGACGGAGAGCCGGATCCAGAGCCCGACGATCACGAGGACGCCGGAGAGGAGGAACGGGATGCGCCAGCCCCAGGAGGTGAAGGCGGCGTCCGGGAGCAGCGCGGTGAGCGCGGACAGCACACCGGTCGCGAGCAGCTGTCCGGCGGGCGCGCCGGTCTGCGGCCACGAGGCCCAGAAGCCGCGCCGCTTCGCGTCGCCGTGCTCGGACACGAGGAGTACGGCCCCGCCCCACTCACCGCCGAGCGCGAAGCCCTGGACGAGGCGCAGGACGGTCAGCAGCACCGGGGCGGCGGAGCCGATGGTCGCGTGTGTCGGCAGCAGCCCGATGGCGAAGGTCGCCCCGCCCATCAGGAGCAGGCTCAGGACGAGCAGCTTCTTCCGCCCGAGCCGGTCCCCGTAGTGCCCGAACACCAGCGCCCCGAGCGGCCGGGCGGCGAACCCGACGGCGTACGTCAGGAAGGACAGCAGGGTCCCGACGAGCGGATCGGACTCGGGGAAGAACAGCTTGTTGAACACGAGCGCCGCGGCGGACCCGTACAGGAAGAAGTCGTACCACTCGATCGTCGTGCCGATGAGGCTGGCGGCGACGATCCGCTTGAGGGAACCGGGTGGCGTCGGGGAGGTTGTTGCGGCGGCCATGTGCACCACTTCCAGGCAAGGGCGGGGACGATTCGGTGTCGCCACACCGTAGGAAGTGGCAGGTCAGCGTCGTATGTGGTGGGACACCATAGTTCACTTCGCCGGCATGCGCCCGGCCGCCATGGGGGCGTTCTCGTCTGCCGGGAGCGTGCCGCTGCGTTCGGCTGCGGGGTCTTTGCCGTTCGAGGTGAGCCGCTTCTCCCCGGCCCCGTCCTTCGCGTACGGCTCCGCGCCCGGGACCTGATGACGCTCAGGCCGGTTCGAGAAGCCCTTCGCTCCTGCCGGCGCCCCCTTCGCGGGCCGTGACCCGGGGCCGGCCGGAGCCTTCTTCCCGCCCCGGGAAGCGGCGGGCGGGGTCGCTTTCTCGCGGGGCTTCTCCTTCGCCAGGGCCCGCGCGCAGTACGTGTCGATCTGTGAGTCGCCGCCCGCTTCCGCGACGAGCCGCTGCCAGGCCGCGGAGTTGTGCGAAGGGTCGGCCGCTTCCGCCGAGCCGTGGCGCAGGTGCTTCCGGCACAGGGAGGTGAAGTTGTCGGCATGCACGGGCTCCCGAGCGGGTTCCGGCACGGCGGCGGGGCCGGGGGCGGCGGGAGGTGACGGCGGGGCGGGACGCCGCACCGGAGTGGCGGAGGGGCCCGGGCCGGCGTGGGACGCGGAGCCGGGGGACGGGGTACCGCCGACGGGCGCGGGCTTCTCGGGGGACTGGTCGGCTTCGGCGGGGAGAGGGGTCGAGGCCACGGCGACGCCGCTCAGGGAGAGCCCGGCGAGCGCGGCACCCACGTAGGTGCGCAGGGAGAGGCGGGAGGACGCGGCCGCACCACGCGGGCGCCAGTCGTCCGAGGGACGGGGGCGGGCGTCGAGGGCGCCGGAGTCCCGGGCCGCGCGGAAGGCCATGAGGGCCGCGGCCTCGGCTTCGGCGGCCCTGGCTTCGGCCGCCTCGGCTTCGGAGGCAGCGGCGGAGGAGGGTGGGGACGCGGGGACCAGGGCCTCGGTCAGAAGGCGCTCGATCCCGGGGTCCGAGGCGGAGGAGGGGACGGCGGCGGCGGGGCGCTCAGTCATCGAGTCCTCCAGGGGTCGGCACTGCGGGGCGTTGTCGGGTGGTCGGACGGAGGTCGGTCTCCTGTAAGGGGTAAGGGGAGACGCCGGCGCAGGGTCGCGAGCCCGCGGCTCACGGCCATCCGCACGGCGCCGGGGCGCTTCCCGAGGATGCGCGCGGCCGACGGGTTGTCGAGACCGACGATCGTCGTCAGGAGTACCGCCTCCGCCTGGCTTCGGGGCAGTTCGGCGAGCTGAGCCAGCACCCGTTCGGTGGCGAGGGCCTGGAGTGCCTGGTCGTCGGTGAGGTCCGGGGAAGCGGGATGGGGCAGGTCGTCCAGCGCGGTGGAGGACTTCCGGGGGCGGACCTTCTCGCGCCGCAGGAGGTCCAGGGCCCGGTGGCGGGCTATGGAGACGGTCCAGGCCCGGAAGCCGGCTCCGTCGCCGCGGAAGCGTCCCAGGTCACGCGCGATCTCCAGCCAGGCAGTGGCGCAGACGTCCTCCGCCTCTTCGCCGACGAGACCGCGCAGGTAGCCGATGAGGAGGGGGTTCACGAGGCGGTAGGCGAGTGTGAAGCCGTCCTCGTCACCCTGCTGGGCCCGCTTCACCGCCTCCTCGAGTTCTCTGTCGTGGGCCCCGCCGTCCCGACTCCCGTGTCCGGTCGCCGGTTTCTGCTGGTACACCCCTGAATCCCATTCCTCGCGTCTTCCCCGCCACCCCTGGCCGAGCCGAGTGATCTTCCCGCCACAGGACTATCACAGCTGTTCCACAGGCCGGTTGAGGGGGCGGGATCAGACCCGGACCCGTCTGGTGCGGGAGCGGCCGGGGAGGGTCAGGTAGAACTGGTACAGGGATTCCGCGGGCCCGAGGCGGTAGCGGTTCTCGACCTTGGTGAGCGGGCTGCGTATGCGTCCGTCCGGCATCCGCACCCCCACCCGCTGGCCGAAGTACTCGCGTTGGGGGGCGTCCAGATCCACCCAGACCGCGCCCGCCTGCCGCACGAGGACCTCACCGACGTACGAGCCGAGTCCGAAGAGCAGCGGCCGCGGTGTCTCGGCCCGTGCGTCACGGTCCCGGCGCAGGCCGTCGATGAGGAAGTCCACCACCCGCAGACTCGCGGTCGAGTAGTCCAGCGGGAGCGGTCCGCGGGCGGTGACCGAGCGGCGAACGGCGAGTTCCCTGAGGAGCCCCGCGGAGTGTCGCGGCATCTCCGCCGCGGTGATGCCGTGTCGATGCATGCCGGCCCCTTGGGAGTCGATGGGGAGCCGACGGTTTCGGTTCCCTCGCTTCCTGAGCGGGCAGGGGTCCGGAAGTGTCACACGTGACGCGTGGGGCAGAGTGAGCGCCATGACCACGTACAAGACGATGTCGTTCCACCTGGAGACCGAGCGCCTGACACTGCGGCCGTGGGCCGAGTCGGATGCCGTCGAGTTCACCGCCCTTCTCTCCGAACGTGACAAGGGGACCTTCACGGTCGAGCGCACCCGCACGGGCATCGCGGAGCTGCTCGCGGCGACGGAGGAGACGGGGATCGCCCTGCTGCCCATCGAGCGCCGCGAGGAGGGCGACTTCATCGGCTACTGCGGGCTGATCATCGGCCGCGCCACCCTGGACGAGCCCGAGATCGCGTACGAGTTGTTCCGGCACGCGCACGGGCGCGGCTATGCCACGGAGGCGGCCGCGGCGGTCGTCGAGGCCGCCGCGGCGACCGGGCGGAAGCGGCTCTGGTCGACCGTCGGCACGTGGAACGCACCGTCGTTGCGTGTCCTGGAGAAGCTCGACTTCGAGCGGGACCACCTCTCCATGGAGGAGAACGGCGAAGTGGTGTGGCTCACGCGCCCGTTGCCGTGAGGTCCTGACCGCCGGGGGCTTCCAGGGCGGCGATCATGTCGTGCAGCCAGGCGAGTTCGGCCCGGGACGTCGCCCGGGCGATCAGCAGGATGCCGCTGCGGAAGGGGTCGGTGACCCGCTCGGCGTCGAGCGGCCCGGTCTCGTCGTGGAAGAAGCTCGCCGGTTCCTCGAGGAAGGCGAGGCGCCGGCGCAGCACGGCGGCCTGACCGGCGGGGTCGTCGAGGTGGCGGAGGAAGGCCAGCACGGTGAACCAGCGGTTCTCGTCGCTGATGTCCAACTGCTCGGGCGTGCGCAGCCGTTCGAGCAGCACGGCCTGCCCCGCCGGGGTCAGGTGCAGGGTGTGCCGGGGTGCGGCGGTCGATCCGGGCTCGGTCTCGCGGACGAGCAGGCCGTCGGATTCCAGGCGCTTGATCGCCGGATAGAGGGTGCCGTCACTGAGGGGACGGATGTGGCCCGTCAGGGCGGTCAGATGCCGGCGCAGTTCGTAGCCGTGCATCGGCCGGTCCCGGAGGAACCCGAGGATCGCGAGCTTGAGCATGGGTCCATGGTGACAGAACTGGCGAAGGTGCGAGGTATATCGGTACCGCTATACCTCGGCATCGAGGTATCGTCGGGTGTCAGCCCACGAGCAAGGAGTCGGCCATGCGCCATGCCCCCGTGACACCGAACGGCGACCTGATCCGCTGGGTCGAGATCCCCGGCGCCGAACCCACCAGGGTCTACCTGCACGGACTCGGTGCCACGTCGCCGGTCTACTGGGCCGCGGCCGCCGCGCACCCCCTGCTGACCGGCCGCCGGTCCCTGCTGCTCGACCTGCTCGGCTTCGGCATCAGCGACCGTCCCACGGACTTCGGATACACGCTGGAACAGCACGCGGACGCCGTGGCCGCGGCCCTGCAGGCCGCCGAGGTGACCGACGCCGAGGTCGTCGCGCACAGCCTGGGCGGAGCCGTGGCGATCCTGCTCGCCGCCCGGCACCCGCGGCTCGTCGCGAACCTGGTCCTCGTGGACTCCGTCCTGGACCCCTCTCCGCCGGAGCCCGCCCCCGGCAGCAGCGGCATCGCCGCCTACACGGAGGAGGAGTTCCTGGCCGACGGCTGGCAGCGCACCGAGGAGCGGGTCGGCGCGTTCTGGTGGTCCACGATGCGGCTCGCGGGACGCGAAGCCCTGTACCGCACCACGGTCCACCGCGCTCGCGGGACCTCGCCCACCCTGCGTGAACAGCTGGCCGGCCTGTCCGTCCCCCGCACCTGCCTCCACCCGGAGGCGGACGGCGAACCGGCGGACGCGGCGGGCCTGCGTGCCTCGGGCGTGACCCTCCGGGCGATCCCCGACTGCGGCCACAACATCATGTTCGACAACCCCGAAGCCTTCGCGGTCGCGGTCGCGGACACGCTGAACGGCGGCTGACACTGGTACACACGGTGGCCGACGAAGGAGAAGGCATGGCGGAGAAGGACGACGTCTGGGCGATGGTCCACGCGGAGCGCGCGGCGCTCGTCGAGGACCTCGCGCGCCTCGACGACCGGCAATGGGAACAGCCCTCCCTCTGCGCCGGATGGACGGTCCACGACGTGGCCGCCCACCTGGTCGACACGTACCGGACGACACGCCTGGGCTTCGTGGTCGGCCTCGCCCGGGCACGGTTCGACTTCGACCGCCAGAACTCCGTGGGGGTGGCCCGCGAGCGCGGGGCCACACCGCAGGAGACCTTGGAACGACTGCGCCGCGCGGCCTCGCGGACCTCGACCCCGCCGGCGCCCCTCGACAGCCGGCTCGTCGAGGAGATCGTCCACGGTGAGGACATCCGCCGCCCCCTGGGCCTCACCCGCACCTATCCGGCGGAGGCCGTGGCCAGGTCGCTCCGCCTGCAGGCACGGACCCCGGCTTCGTTCGGCGGGGCCAAGGAGCTCCTGGCCCGCGTCCGGCTCACGGCGACCGACACCGACCTGACCCTCGGGACCGGCCCCGAGGCGACGGGCCCCGCACTCTCCCTGCTCCTGGCCGTGTCCGGCCGCCGCCCGGCCCTGGACGACCTCGGCGGCCCGGGGCTCGCCGCACTGGCGGCGGCCGGCTGAGGCCGCCGGGGTCCGTAGGGCGAGGCCCGGCGGCGCGCCCGCGTGGGGCGCCCGTCCGGGGCGTCAATCCTGTTGCCGTCCACGCCGACGGCGGTCTACCGTCGGCCGGTCCGGCGCCGCTCGCGCCCCGCTCCCGCCCCGGAGACCGCCCGTGCCCGTCCGCACCGCCACCGCCCGCGACGCCGGCTTCCTCCGGCGCATCCTGCGGGAGGCGTACAACTGGAACGGCGAGCAGCGGTTCACCGCCGAGGAGCTCGCCGCCGACCCGCACGCCGCGCGATACGTCGACGGCTGGCCCCGCGGCGGCGACTTCGGGGTCGTCGCCGAGACCGACGCCGGCGAACCGGTCGGTGCGGCCTGGGCGCGGTGCCTGCCCGAGGACCGGCCCGGGTACGGGTTCGTCGCGGCGGACGTCCCCGAGCTCACCCTCGGCGTGCTGTCCGCGCACCGCGGCCGTGGGCACGGCCGGGCGCTCATGGAGGCGCTGATCCGGGCCGCCGCCGAGCAGGCCGGACCCGTCACCCGACTCAGCCTCAGCGTCGAGGACGGCAACCCCGCCGCGCACCTCTACACCTCCCTCGGGTTCGCCCGGGTCGGGCGCGTGGGCGGCTCGGACACGATGGTGCTGGACGTCCCCGGACGACGCGTATAGAGCACGTCCGGGGCACACCGGGGAGGGTGTCCTCCGGCTCAGCGGCAGAAGGCCGTGTCCACGACCTTCGCGACGCCCTTCGCGCCCGCCTCGTCCGGGGGGATGCTCGTCACCGCGACGTTGACGGCGCGGCCGTCGTCCGTGACACCGCCCCGGGTCTCGTAGCCCACGATGTCGCCGCCGTGGCCCCAGTAGACGCCGCCGCACGACAACTGCCTGCTCATCAGGCCCAGTCCGTAGTGACTGCCCGTGTCCCCGACCGGGACGGTCGTCCGCATCTGGGCGAGCTGGGCCGCGGGGAGGAGGCGGCCGTCGAGGAGTGCGGTGAAGAAGCGGTTGAGGTCGGAGTTGGTGGAGATCAGCTGGCCCGCCGCCCAGCCCGCCGACGGGTCGACCTCCGTGAAGTCGATCGGGGTCGCGCCTGCCGAAGTCCGCGCGTACCCCTTCGGGTGCGGCTCCCGGATCGTCCTGTCGCCGGGCGCGGGGAAGTACGTGTGGCGCAGGCCGACGCGCTTCATGACGCGCCGGTCCATCTCCTCCGCGAGAGGTCGGCCGGTGACCTTCTGGATGATCAGACCGGCCAGGACGTAGTTCGTGTTGCTGTAATCCCACTTCTCACCGGGGGCGAACTCGGCCTTCTGCTTGAGCGCGATGTCGACGAGGTCGCGGGGCTCGAAGTACCGGTCCCTCATCTCCTCGTCGCTGATGTGAGCCCCGTACTCGGGAATGCCGCTCGTGTGCTGGAGGAGTTGACGGACGGTGATCCGGCGGCCGTCGATGCCCTTGCCGCGCACAAGGCCCGGGAGGTAGGTGTCGACCTTGGCGTCGAGGGCGATCCTGCCCTCGGCCACCAGCTGCAGCACGACCACCGCGGTGAACGTCTTCGTGTTGCTTCCGATCCGCACCTGACCGTCCTTCGGCACCTTCGCGCCGGTCGCCAGGTCCCCGACACCCGCCGTGTACGTACGAGTACGGCCGTCGCGGTCCTCGACGCTCGCCAGCGCGGCGGGCTGGCCCTCCCGCACCAGCGCGTTCAGGCCCTGCTGTACGCGGTCGGGCCGGGGCGTGGCGGACGCCGAGGCCGACGGCGAAGCCGATGCCGGAGCCAGTGCGCCCGTCGTCATGACGGCGACGACGATCGCCGCCGCGGCCGCCATCGCCCCGCGCCGCCCTCCCCGCCGCCGTCGCTCGGTGGAACGAGGTCCGTGCCACGTCTGCTCTCGCATGGGTCAACTCCCTGGGAATCGTGTGGAATCACGCAGCGCTCTCGGTCGCGCCGCCCGTTGGTCGGGCTGGACACGATCATGGATTTCGAGGGCTGGGGAGCGCATCGCGGTACAGAGGGAGAGGTTGTTCCCCCGATCGGGGGAGGCCGTCGGCCGGCCGCCCGTACATACTGGCTGATCATGATCAAAGGAATCCGGCCGCTGCTGAGCCGTTCCACGTACGCGGGTGCGCTCTTCGCCTACGCCGGTGTGCTGGCGAGCCTGCCCCTGCTGTCCTTCGCGCTGCTGCCCGCGCTGGCCTGGCGGTCCGCTCCCGAAGGCGTGCAGATCGTCGTGGTGCTGCTCGTCTGGTCGGCCCTGATCGGCCTCGTCGGACTGGCCCGCACCACGCGACGCGTGCTCGTCCTGTCGGCCCGCCGGCTCCTGGGCGTGGCCTTGCCCGAGCCTGTCGCCGTACGGACGTTCACGAGTGCGCCCGGCACCGGCACCGGCACCGGCCCGGTGTTCGTCGCGCCGCCGCGCGCCGACCGCTGGCGGACCCCTCTCTGGCTCGTGCTGCACGTGACGCTGGGGTGGACGGGGGCCTTGGCGAGCGGTGTGCTGCTGTTCGCCGGCCTGACGCTGCCCGGGGGATGGCTCGACGCCGAGGCCGGGCTGAGCCTCTTCGGGCGGTCGGTGCGGGTCTCGGGTGGCTGGGAGAGCTGGGTGGTGGGGCTCTGCTGCCTGCTGCTGGCGGCGACCGTGTGCGCGGGGGTGACGAAGGCCCTGAGGTGGTCGGCGCCCCGGCTCCTCGGGCCGTCGTCGGCCGAACGGCTCGCGCTGGCGGCCGAACGGGAACTGCGCCTCGCCGAACGCAACAGGCTCGCCCACGAGTTGCACGACTCCATCGGGCACACGCTGACGACCACCACGATCCAGGCCGCGGTGGCGGGAGAGCTCATGTCAGCCGACCCGGCGGCGGCGCGTGCCGCCCTGCGCAGTATCGAGGAGTCGGCCCGGGCGGCGCTCGAAGACCTGGACTACGTCCTGGGCGTGCTGCGCGAGAAGGAGTCCGGGGCGGCCCCGGCCGAGGCGGCGCCCGCCCGCACCCTGGCCGACCTGCCCGAACTGCTCGACCGCTTGCGGCACACGGGCGCCGTGGTGGAGCTGGAGCTCTCGGGGGAGCCGGTGCAGGTGCAGGGGACGCTCTCCCGGGCGGCGTACCGGATCCTGCAGGAAGGGCTGACGAACGCCGTGCGGCACGGAGGGGGCGGGCCCGTCGAGGTCCGGGTGGCGGTGACGGCGGAGGGGCTGGAGCTCGTGGTGGTGAATGCGACCGGGGACGGTGCGCGTACGGGGACGGGCCGGGGTGCCTTCCGCACGTCCGGGCACGGTCTGCCCGGTCTCGCCGAGCGTGTGCGGCTGCTGCACGGCGAGTTCGAGGCCGGCCCCGACGGGCCGCGGCACTGGCGGCTGGCCGTCCGGCTGCCCGTACGGATGTCGGCGTGAACGGCCCGGAGGTGAGCGCGGGCGCCGCGACGGGTGCATCCGTCTCACCCGTCACGGCGGACAGCACCGTCACCCTCCTCGTGGCGGACGACGACGAGGTGACCCGCAGCGGTCTGCGCACCTTGCTCGCCGCGCAGCCGGGGATCACGGTGATCGGTGAGGCGGCCGACGGCGTCGAGGCGGTCGACGAGGCGCGGCGGCTGTGTCCGGACGTGGTCCTGATGGACGTACGCATGCCCCGCCGCAACGGGATCGAGGCGACCCGCGAACTCCTCTCCGAGGCCCGGGCAGCGGCGTCGGGCGCGCCGCCGAAGGTCGTGGTGATCACGACCTTCGAGAACGACGACTACGTCACCGCCGCCCTGAGCGCAGGGGCGAGCGGCTTTGTCCTCAAACGGCTCCCGGTCCGGCAGATCGCGGAGGCGGTCCGGGTCGTCGCCGCGGGGGAGGCGATCCTCTTCCCTGCGACCCTGCGCCGGATGGTCGCCGCCCGGCCCCTGGAATCCGCCGAGGCGCTGCCGAGGGCCGCGCTGACGGTGCGGGAGGAGGAGGTGCTGCGGCTGATGGCCACGGGCCTGTCCAACCCGGAGATCGCCGGGTCCCTCACGGTGAGTCTGGAGACGGTGAAGACGCACGTCGGGAACGTGCTGACCAAGCTCGGCGCCCAGAACCGGACCCACGCGGTGGTGATCGCGTACGAGTCCGGTCTGGTGGTGCCGGGGTTCAGCGGCTGAGGCGGCGCCGGGTCCGCGGCCGTCCGTCAGTGGATCCTGTGTTCCGTCCAGAACGGGCCGAGGTCCTTCGCCGTCGCGGCCTGGGCCGCGCGCTTGAAGGCGGCGGTGGTGGCGACGCCCAGCCAGTGGTCCCGCACATAGCCGCGCAGCATCGAGGCCATCGCCGGTCCGCCCAGCTCGCGTTCCAGGTCGTGCAGGGCGCAGGCACCGCGCGGGTAGACGACGCGGAAGAACTCCGTGCGGTGGCCGTCCGCGTAGTAGGCCATCGAGCGGGTGAGGGCGGCCGTGTCGCTGGGCCACATCCCCAGGTCCTCCCAGCAGGTGGCGGTGGGCTCCCCGTAGTACAGCTGGGTCGCGTACTGGGCGAAGGACTCGTCGAGCCAGGGCGCCGCGAACTGGTCGTTGCCCACGATGCCGTAGAACCATTGGTGGGCGATCTCGTGGACGACGGCCGAACCCTCCGGCTCGGTCCACAGCAGGACGAGTCCCGGGAACTCCATGCTCCCGAAGTCGTCCAGGTTGTCGCTCATGACGAGGTCGAGCTCGCCGTACGGGTAGCGTCCGAACCGCTTTCCGAACTCGTCGACCGAGGCGACGGCGTTCCGCAGGTCGAGGGCGATGCCCTCCGGGGGCGTGGAGGCGGTCCAGTACGCGTTCAGCCGGACCCCGCCGGGCGTGGTCACCGACGTCGACCGGAAGGGGCCCGCCGCCCACACGAAGTCCCGCACCCCGCGCGCGACACTGGTGCTGACCGTGCGGCCGGGCGCGCCCGCGCGGCGGGTGGTGGTGCCCGTCGCGGGTACGACGAGCGCTTCGGGGTGGTCGAGGACGACCCGGAAGTCACCGGCCAGGGTGTGGAAGCTCTCGCCGAAGCCGACGTCCGGGTCGAGGTGCCGGCCCTGCGCGTCGCGGACGGACAGGAGGGGCAGCGCGTTGCCGAGGTAGCGGTGGGCGCCGTCCCTGCCGAAGCGGTGGACGCGGTCCGGGACGGTGATGTCGACGTCGAAGGAGATGCTCGTCCGCGCCCCGTACGGCAGTGGCGCGGGCAGGTCGATCCGCAGCGCGGTGCAGTCGACGGTGAGCGGTCCGGGGGTGCCGCCCTCGACCCTGTCGACCTGGACCGGAGACGGTCTGTCGCGGGCGCCGCAGCCGTCGGAGCCGTTCCCCCAGAGCCGTACGTCGACCGAACGCAGGGGAGTGCGGGCGGCGTTGCGGAAGGACACCGTCTGGCGGCCGGTCCACCGCGAGCCGTCCGCGTCGCCGCGCAGCTCGACGTCGTACGACGGTCGGTCCGGTGTCGCCGCGACCGGCGCGGGGCCGGCGGAGTCCCCGGGGTCCCGCGCCGAGGCCGGGTGCGGGACGAGCAGCAGGACGGCAGCGAGGGCGAGCAGCGGCGCACGCCAGTACCTGATCGAGGTCATGACAAGCACGCTAGGGTGCCCGTCGCACGGACGGGAGAGTTCCGGGGGACGTGGGGGACGGGCGGGTCATTCCGGGCGGCTGAAGCGGCGCGCGGCCCACAGCAGGGCGAGGACGCCGCTCGTGAAGAGGAGGGCGGCTTCGAGGAGGACCGGGGGCTGCCAGCCTGCCCACATGATGCCGGAGGTACCGGGCCCGCCGGGCACGTGGTGGGCGACGCAGCGGCGCAGGAGGTCCACCGCGTAGGCCAGGGGGTTGGCAGCGGCCAGCGTGCCGGCCCAGCCGGGCAGGGCGTCCAGGGGGAAGAAGCCGCCGGAGAGGAACAGCAGCGGCATCATCACCACGCCGAGGAGCGTGTGGAACGTCTCCGCCCTGCGGAGCGTCACGGCCAGGGCGAGGGCCAGGGCGGTGATCGTGAACGACGCCAGGACCATCCCGGCCAGGAGCGCGGCCAGGAGGAGCGGGTCGTAGGGCAGTCCGACCGCACCGGCGAGGCCGAGCAGTACGGCCCCTTGGACCGTGGCGGCCAGGGTGCCGCCGGCGCACTTCCCCAGGAGGAGGGTCGAGCGGCCGACCGGAGCCATGAGGAGCTCGCGCAGGTAGCCGCTCTCCCGGTCGGTGATGAGCCGGATGCCGACCATGACGGCCGGCGTCTGCACCGTCATCATCAGCATGCCCGGGAAGAGATACGTCCGGTAGTCGACGCCCAGGGACGAGCGGGGGATGAGGGCGGCCAGTCCGCCCCCGAGGACGAGGAGGTAGAGCACGGGGTGGAGCAGCAGCAGCGCGGTGTGGACGCGCTGGCCGGCCAGCCGCAGCAGGTCGCGGTGGACGAGGGCGTGGATCGCGCGGAGTTCGAGGCGCAGGCGGGCCGTCCTTCCACCGCCGGAGGTGTCGGAGACGTCGACGGAGGCAGCGGTGCCGGGGGCGTCGGCCGCGTCCGTCGTCCGCAGCGCGGAGGTGGTCATCGGCCGCCGCCCGCCGTGTGGAGGCTGCGGCCGGTGTGGTGGAAGAAGACATCGTCGAGCGTGGGCCGGGACGCGGAAGCCGTGTGGACGGCGATGCCCGCACGCTCAAGGGCCGTGCAGAGGCGGGGAATCCAGGCGCTCCCGTCGGGTACGCGCAGACCGATGCCGCCGGTGTCCGCCGTGACGGCGCAGCCCTGCGGCGCGGTGCCGCACACGACCTCGCGTGCCGTCGAGTCGTCGCTCGTGCGCAGCACCACCCGGTCGTCCCCGATCGCCGCCTTCAGCGCGAGGGGGGCTCCCTGTGCCACCAGGCGGCCGCGGTCGATGATGCCGATGCGGTCGCAGTTCTCCGCCTCCTCCAGGTAGTGGGTGGTGACGAACAGTGTGCTCCCGTGCCGGTCGCGCAGGGCGCGCAGCCGCTCCCAGACCTCGGCGCGGGCGTGCGGGTCGAGTCCGGTCGTCGGCTCGTCGAGGAACAGCACCCGGGGGGAGTGCAGCAGGGCTCGGGCGATCTCCAGCTGCCGGCGCATGCCGCCCGACAGGGTGCGCACCGGGGAGCGCCGCCGGTCGGTCAGTCCGGCCGCGTCCAGCACCTCGGCGGTGCGCCGGCGGGCCAGGCGGCGGGGGAGTCCGTGGAGGCGCGCGTGGATGCGGAGGTTCTGTTCGGCCGTCAGGTCCGCGTCCAGCGTGCTGTGCTGGAAGAGCATGCCGACGTGGCGCCGTACCTGGTCGGGCCGGGTGAGCACGTCCGCGCCCGCGACCGTGGCGTGACCGGAGGTGGGGCGGGCCAGGGCGCACAGCAGGGCGATGGTGGTGGACTTTCCCGCGCCGTTGGGGCCGAGGAAGGCGAAGGTCTCGCCCTGCGGCACGTCCAGGTCCAGGCCGCGTACGGCATGGGTGGTGGTGCCCCGCGGGCCCGGGTAGGTCTTGACCAGGCCGCGTGTGCTGACGGCGTGGACGGCCTCGGGAGCGCGGGGCGTGAGGGGGAGGCCCTCGTCGCCCGTGGATGACTGCATGTGGTCCGGTCCTCTCTTCTCGGCCCGGGGCGGGCCGCGCCACGCGGCCCGCCCCGGGCCGTCGCTCCGGCCGGCGGCTGTCCCGGGACAGCCGCCGGCCGGACGGTGCCGACTGTCCTAGGCGCAGCTGATGCCGATACAGACGGTGTTGAGGAGGGTCAGCAGGCCGACGCACTCGCACGTCGCGCCGAATGCCTCTCCGTCGGCACCGACGGGGTCGGTCTCCGGAAGAGCGTGGAGCCGGGCCAGCAGTTCGAGGTCGTTGTTCTCCATGGGGTGCTCCTTCTTTCGTTCCTGAGGGGATTTCCTGTGAGGATTTCCTGTGGGGGAGCGGCGGGTCTTCCGCCGCTCAGCCCGGCATCCGGACCGTCCAGTGCCGGGAGTCGGTGTGCCGGAGGCGTACGAGGAAGGCCAGGATTCCGGCGGATCCGTCGCTCCAGCTGGTCGAGACGTCCCCGTACTCGTTGGGGAAGACCACGTGGCCGTTCCGGTGGGCCCGCTCGCCGAGGACGAGGCGTGACAGGTCCGCGGCCATGGCGCGGTAGACGGGGTCGCCCGTGGCGTCGGCCATGTCGAGGAGGAAGTCGCCGTTGCCCGCGAGCCCGTGGCACTGGGTGAGGGGGGCGCGGGAGGCGCGTTCCATGACGGCGCGCGTACTGCGGCGGGCGAGGTCGCCGAACCGGTCGTCGCCGGTCGCCTGCCAGAGCCGGACGAGGAAGGTCCCGATGCCCGCCGAGCCGTGGCACCAGTACGGGGCCGTCGGAGGGTCCGAGGCCTGGGCGGGCCACTGGGCGGCTTCCCCGACGAGTACGGCTTCGGCCAGCAGATGCTCGCCGGCCGCCACGGCCAGTTCCCTGTGCTCCGGGCGCCGCGAGACGGCCGAGGCGTCGAGGAGGAAGCAGCCGATGCCGGCCAGGCCGTGGGCGAAGCCGAGGTAGCGTTTGCCGGCCTCCGAGGGACGGGCTTCCGCTGACCCGGCTTCCGCTGACCCGGCTTCCGTTGACCCGGCTTCCGTGGAACCGGCTTCCCCGGGGACCGGCCAGCTCACCGCCGTCGCGTCGCGCTGTACGGCGGCGGTCAGCCGGTCGGCCGCGTCGACGACCAGCTCGGCGAAGCGCGGATCGCCGGTGCGGTGCCACAGGTGGAGAGCGGCGAGCCCGCTGCCCGCCGTCCCGTGGGTGATGTCGTGATGGAGCGTCACCTGCTGCGGGGCCAGCGCCAGAGCCAGGGCGTGGTCCGTGAGCCGGCGGTCGCCGACGGCGCGCCCGGCTTCGTACAGGGCCCACGCGGTGCCGCGGCCTCCGAAGTGCAGGCCGGGGCGTGGCGGAGAGCTCGGATCGGTGCGGGCGGCGATCCAGCGGCCCGCCGTGGAGATCAGGCCGGGCATGCGCGCGTCGCCGGTGAGTTCCCCGTACCGCGTCAGGACGGCCAGGACACCGGCCGCGCCCTGCTGAACCGTGCACGGATCACTCTCCCCGGCCGTGGTGGACACGGGCCACAGCCGCCGGTCGTCCTCCGGGGTCATGGAGTCGACGAGGTGGTCCACGATTCCGGCCACCGGATCGTGGGGTGCGGCGTCCCGCGCCGCCCGGTGGGCGGCGCGGTTCCCCGGACGCACCAGGTGAGCCCTGCGGAGAGCCTCGCGCGCCCGGGCGGGGTCCCACCGCTCGGCGGGGTCGTCCCTCATCAGCCCGATGACCAACTCGGCGAGGCCGGAGGGCAGTCCGAGCGGCCGGGTGCAGGCGGCCAGCCAGGCGGCGAGCCGCTGCTCCGGAGTCCTGTCGGCAGGCTCCTCGGGCAGCAGGTCGGGCACCTTCCCGGCCAGGACGAAGCACGCGGTGGCGCCGAGGCTGTAGTAGTCGGCCGACGGCCGGACAGGCGCGTCGGCCAGCCGCTCGGGGGCGCTGAAACCGGGCGTGCCGACGCGGGTCGGCAGTGCGGTCGCGTCGTCCAGGACGGCGAGCTCCAGGTCGATGAGGCGCAGCTCTCCGTCCGGGCGGACCATGACGTTGGCGGGTGTGAAGTCCCGCAGGACACAGCCGTGGGCGTGGGCCGCCGCGACCAGGTCCACCAGGCGTGCGACCTGCGCGAGAGCGTCGGTGCGGTAGCGCTCGGCTCCGGCGTCGCGGAAGTGCTCGGCGACCCAGGTGCGCAGGGTCACGCCCGGCACCTCGTCCTGGGCGAGGAACAGGTGCCCGCCGTGCTCGAACAGCGCCAGCGGCTCCGGCGCCAGCCCCGTACCCCTCAGCTTCTCCAGCGTGCGGGCCTCGGCGCGCAGCCAGTCGCGGACGTCGCGGCCGGCGGCGTCGGCCTCCACATGCGGCCGGGCCTCCTTGATCACCACGAGGTCGCCCGTACGGACGTCGCTGCCCCGGTAGACGCCGCCCTTGTTCGTGTGCCGGATCGCCTCCCGTACGGCGAAACGACCGCCGAGCACCACCGGCCCGTCGGCGGCGTCTCCGGCCGTGCGCGCCGGCGGAGGCGAGACGGGCACGGAGGAGGGGAACGGGGAGACGGCCCAGGAAGGCGGAGAGTACCGGCCGGTGCGCCGGTCCTCGACGGGATTGCCGTCGGGGTCCTCGATGAACCACACCAGCAGGCCTTCGTCCGACAGCCTCCGGCGGCCGACGAAGGAGCCGTACCGGTAGTGCACGAGGGAGTACGCGGCGTACGGCTGGTCGGACAGGATCCGCGGACCGGCAAGCCCCGCCGTGGCCCGGTGCAGGTCCCGGGCGAGCCGCGCCGCGTCGGTGTCGGAGCGCGGGTAGACGGTGAGGAACTTTCCGGAGCTTCCCCTCGGCGTGGCCCGGGAGTTGAGCGCGCTCACCTGCTCCAGCGACCGGGCGAACTTGAACGCCGACTCCTCCGGCAGCAGCACCTCCAGGGCCTTGCCGAGGACGGCCTCCGCCGAGGCGGCCGTCGCCGACAGGTGCAGCTTCCACCCCTGCTCGCGCCGCGCCCTGGTCCGGGGCGCGACACGGCACCACATCTCGTCCGAATCGGCCGTCCAGCGCCCCTCGCCGTCCGTGGCGCGCAGGGCCTGGCCGAGAAGGCCTTCCAGATCAACTCCGGTGACGTCGCTCGTCATTGCCTGTCCCTCTCAACGGTGAGTACCGCTGGTCGGAACGTGCCCGATGGCATAGGCAGACCAACACACAGCCCCCCGGATTCACTTGATCCGGCGAGCGCACGGCGCTGCGGCGGCCTCGACGGGTACGCCCGGCGCGGACAGCGGCGCACGGAGCCGGCTCCGCCGCCGGGGTGTGGCTTCCCCGGCGCGGAACCGGCCCCCCTGGCGTCAGGACACGAGTCCCTGTCCCTCCAGCTCGGTCAGCCGTACCGTGCACAGCCCCCCACGCTCCGCCTTCACCTCCGTCACCTTCAACTGGGTCCCCGGCGCGAGGAGGTACTCCTCCTCGCCCGTGAACGCGGAGAACCGCCGGATTCCCACCGCACGCGCCGGCGTCACCTCGAACAGGGTCCGCCGGCCGCGGCTGCCGAGGAACGCCCGGGCCACGCTCAACTCGGACGTGCACGACGACACCCCCCACCAGGTCACCGTCCGTCCCAGCGGGTACTGCGACCGCAGGTCCAGCGCCACACCGCGCCACAACGGCTCCGTCCGCGCCGGCAACCCGGCCACCGCCGAGAACAGCAGGCGCAGGTACGGCAGATACGGCACCAGCCGCTCCCGGTCCGGGGAGCGCAGCACGGCGTTGATCTCGCGGTAGAAGGCCGACTCGCACGTGTACAGGTACAGCGCCGAGATCGCGTCGGCGGACAGCCCCTCCACGGACGGTCCGGCCGCCCCTTCCGCCGCCCCGGCGACCTCGGCGACCTTGGCCTCCGCGAACCGGCTCGACCGCTCGATGTGCCGGTCCAGGTTGGCAAGGACCCGCGACACCGGCTCGACGGCCTTGCGGAAGTCCATCACCGGAGTGTCGAACACCCCGGTGATCGGCGGCAGGACGAGCCCCTCGTCCTTGACGCTCGTGAGCCGCTCCAGATAGAGCTGGTGCAGCTCCATCGTCGACGCGATGAAGGCGCCCATCCGCTCCGAGACACCGCCGCCGGCCGCACCGCCCGCACCGCCCGCGTCCTGGTCCCAGCCCTTGCGCGGCAACCAGTCGACCGGCTCCGCACCCACCGCCGCCAGGGCGTCGTTCACCCGGGCGAAGTGGTCGCCCTCGCAGAAGATGTCACCCTGGGCCGCCGGGTTCGCGTGGTCCAGGTGCCGGACCTCGACCCCCGGATACTTCTTCTCCAGCCGCTGGACGACCCTCTTCAGACTGCGGGCATGGGCACCCCACCAGGCGAACACCACACCGCGGTCCTCCTCCGGGCCGTTCTGCTTCGCCCGGAGGATCTCCTCGACGATCTGCTCGGCCACGGGCCGCCAGAACGCCGTGTGCCGGTCGGTCGGCACCGCCCCGTCCGCGCTCGCCGTCAGGGACGCGTTCAGCAGGAGCACGCCCTGCGTGAGCATCGCCTGGAACCACTCCGGCGGCTGGACCGTGTCCTCCTTCTTCAGCAGGGCCCGGACGTCGGCGATCGGCGTCTTCTTGGCGATGCCGTACTTCCACATCGCGGCCGCCTTGATGAGGCAGCGCATGCTGACCACCCGGCCGAACTGGCTGTCCTTCCAGTCGCCGAAGGTGTTGTCGAACATCGCGATGCCGGTCGCGCTCTCCGGCCGTGGATAGGGGTTCTGCCCGAAGGCGACGACCTTCCACTTCTGCGGCGGATGCGGCTTCAGCGCCTGGAACGTGAGCTCACGTACCGGAACGACCTCCGGACTCCGCTTCGGACCGATGAAGCCGGCGGCTCCGTGCTGCGCCTCGATCACCGGACCCAGCAACGGCAGCCACGGCTCCCCGCCGCCGGCGAACAGCTCGGTCAGCCCCAACGGGTCCCCGGCGGAGACACCCGCCGCCGCGGACACCGCCCCGCCCGCGGCCGGAACGTTGATCCGTACCCGCTGCGCCGGCCCCGCGCCCTCGATGTCGTCGAGCTGCCCGAGCACGGCCGCCCGCAACTCGTCGTAGTCCGCGAACCCGTGGTCGTGGAACAGGGTGTGGCCCGTCCACATCAGATTGGCGCACACCGTCGCGGGCACCCGCCCCGTCCGCGCGCCCAGCCCGACGAGCGCCACGGACCGGATGCTGCCGGGCTTCGCCCGGTTCTGCAGGTGCACCGCCTGGAACGCGGCCGCGCACGCCAGTGCCACGTTCATGGTGGCGCTGACGTTCTGCGAGGACTCCCGCATGGTCGGCGTCGAGATCAGATACCGCGGCACGGCAGCCCCCGACGGGACGCACACCGCGCTCCCCACCGGCAGACTCCCGCCGAACCGCTCGCGGATCGCCCGCTGCACCCGCACCTGGATCCCGGCGCCGAGACGGCGCTTCACGAGCGCGTCGACGCCGCCGTCCATCCGGCCCCGCGCGTTGGTCGGGGAGACCCAGGCGTCGACATCCACGTCGAGGAGGGAGCCCTGCCGGATCTCGACCTCGGGCGTGTCCGCGAAGGCGGAGCGCCAGGCCGCCACCACCTCGTCGTTGACATCGACCAGAACGACCTTCAACGTGCGTTCGGCACCCACGAATCCACCTTTCTCGCACACGCTCTCGAACGTCTCCGAAGCTACAACCGCCCACTGACAACGCCGACGAACAGCGGCGAGGGGACCCGTCGTCGCCCGACGCCGGGTCCCCTCCTTGCCCGCCTGTTCGCCTGATTCGCCGCCTACTTCGCCGCCGGCTGCGCCTTCGCGATGGTGCAGACCCCGTCCTCGCACTGACGCTCCAGACGGCCGCGCGAGACGGTCTGAGCCAGGCCCACGAGCCAGCAGGTGGGGCAGCCGCGGAAGGCGATCAGAGCCAGCGGGGCCGCCAGCAGGGTGGCCGGGCCGGCGACCGGCACCAGGGCGATCGAGCCGATGATCAGCCCGAAACCGACGGCGCCGCGCGCCAGATGGCGCGGGACGGACGTGCTGGCGAAGTTCCTCCCGGGAGGGGCGGAGTGCGTGGTGCGCGCGGGCCGCGCGGGATCCACCGGCTTCACGGCGTTCAGTGTCTTCACGGTCGTGGGTCTCCTCCCACTGGTGGGTCGACGGCGGGACCGGCCGCCCGGCCGGTCGTCGCCAGGGAGTGGCGCAGGGTCGTGCGGGCCCTGTGCAGGCGTGACTTCATCGCGGCCCCGCTCAGGCCGAGCGCGTCGGCGACGGTCCTGCCGGGCAGGCCCTGGATGTCCCGCATGATCAGGACCTGCCGCTGGTCACGGGGGAGGGCGCCGACCGCGGCGGCGATCCGCTCCACCTCCAGCCTGTGCAGCACCGACTCCTCGGCGGACGGCCCCTCGGGTGCCTCCGGTTCGCCCTGTGCCCCTTCGCGCCGCGCGGCGAGCAGCCGTACCTGCCGGAGGCATTCGTTCCGGACGATCCGGAACATCCAGGACGCGAGCGCGCCCGTCGCCCGCAGGGTGCCGATCTTCCGGTAGAGGATGATCAGCGCCTCCTGCGCGGCGTCCTCCGCGTCCTGCGGGGAGGCGCAGAGCGACAGGGCGAACTTGCGCACGTGCGGTTGCGACTGCACGACGACGGTGGTGAGCGAGGTGACGTCGCCGTCCTGGGCGGCCTTGATCAGCCGCTCGTCCGGCCAGGTGAAGCGTCGGTTCATGTCCTACTCATAACTCATGCTCGGTGGACGGCCCGTGGTGCGGGGCCGGTCAGCCCCGGCTCCTGTAGCGGCGCGTCAGGTGCCAGCTGCACGCGCCCACGAGCACGACTCCGAGTGCGACGAGTGCGATGACCGTCATGGTGTGTCTCCTCCTGGTTCACACCGGCCCGTGCGGCCGGTACACGCACATAGGAGGCGGGGAGGTCCGGAAAGGATTCACCTCTCTTCCGCTCGCTTCCGCAAGACGGGCGGACCGGCCGCTCCAGGTGTGGTGTTCGGCCAGACTTCCTTCCCTACCAGGTGAGTTGGGAATGTTGCGCGAAGGTCGTCCGTTGTCGCGGGCATGACTGCGTCCCACAGCGAATTCATCCGTGGCACGGCCCGGGGATCGGCCCCCGTCCCGCTGTCCGTACTCGACCTCGCGGCCGTCGGCGAGGGCACCACGGCCCGGGAGGCGCTCCAGGCCTCGGCCCGGCTGGCCCGACTCGCCGAGGCCCGCGGCCTGCTCCGGTACTGGGTGGCCGAACACCACTCCATGCCGGGCATCTCCAGCAGCAGCCCGGCCGTCGTCCTCGCCCACCTGGCGGCCCAGACCCGTACCCTCCGGCTCGGCTCCGGCGGCGTGATGCTGCCCAACCACGCCCCGCTCGTGGTCGCCGAGCAGTTCGGCACCCTGGAGGCGCTCGCGCCGGGGCGCATCGACCTCGGCCTCGGCCGTGCGCCCGGCACCGACGGCGCCACCGCGGCGGCGCTGCGGCGGGCCGGCGGCGCGGAGACCGACGACTTCCCGGCCGAGGTGGCCGAGCTCATCCGCTTCCTCCGCGACGACTTCCCCGACGGTCACCCCTACCGACGCATCCACGCCGTGCCCGGGCCCGTACAGGGCGAGGTGGGGCAGCCGCAGGTGTGGCTGCTCGGCTCCTCGGGCTTCTCCGCCCGCCTCGCCGGCCGACTGGGCCTGCCGTTCGCCTTCGCCCACCACTTCTCCGCGCGCAACACGCTCCCGGCGCTCGAGCTGTACCGGTCGAGCTTCCGGCCCTCCGCGACCCTGGCCGAGCCGTACGTCGTGCTCGGCGTCTTCGCCTTCGCCGGGGACGACGCCGAGGAGGCGCGGCGGCAGGCACTCACCGGGGCGCTCGCCACGGTACGGCTGCGCAGCGGCCGGCCGGGGCTTGTCCCGACACCCGAGGAGGCCGACCGGCACGTCTTCACCGAACAGGAGCGCGCGGTCCTCGGCACCTGGCTCGACAACGCCCTGTACGGCACGGCCGACGAGGTCAGGGCCGGCCTGGACGAGCTCCAGAAGCGGACCGGCGCGGACGAGCTGATGCTCGCCATGAACTCGCACGGCCCCGACTTCCGCGTGCGTTCCTACGAACTCATAGCCGACGCCTACGGGTTGCCGGCCGACGCGGCGACGGACTGACGCGACGGCGGGCGGACACGACGACGCCGGGCCGGTGCGGCGGCCCGGCGTCGCGGTCCGCTCAGGACCCCGCCGCCACCGTGACCCGCCAGCCGTCGTCCGCGAGCCGGCGGCGGACCGCCTCGGCCGTGGGGGCGGGCGCCGCGAGCAGGGCCGAGAGCTCCGTGTCCGCGGCGGACCAGGTCAGACGGATGCCGTCCGCGTCGATGCCCGAGCCCTCCGCGGCGTCGAGCAGCCGGTCGACCTCACCGGGCCCGCCGTCGAGCGGGACCGCGAGCGTCACCCGCTCCACGGCGGCCCGGCCCCCCGGCTCGTACACCGCCTCCCAGCCCTCCCGGCCCCGCTCCAACAGGTCCGCGAGCGAGGCCAGGGCCTCCTCCGACTCGGGACCGGACACCTCGAGGGCGTTCAGCGCGCGGGTCAGCGCCTCCAGGTCCTTGCGCAGGTCGCCGAGGATCTCCGCGATGGCCGGGCCGTTGGACCGGACGATGTCCGTCCACAGCGTCGGAGCGCCCCCGGCGACGCGGATGACGTCCCGTACCCCCTGCCCTGCCAGGGCGAGGGCCTCCCGGGACGCCCCGCCGAGGCGCGCCGCCATCAGCGTCGCCACGAGGTGCGGAGCGTGGGAGACGAGGGCCACCGCCCGGTCGTGCACGCCCGGCTCCATCACCAGGGGCACGGCACCGCACAGCGCGACGGCGGCGAGCACCCGGTTCAGCGTGCCCGATGAGGTCTCGGGGCCGGGGGCCAGGACCCAGGTGCGCCCCTCGAAGAGTCCGGCACGGGCCGCCAGCGGGCCGGACCGCTCGCTTCCCGCCATGGGATGGCCGCCCACATAGCTCGGACGGTGCACCCCCGTGTGCGAGACGGCCAGCGCCGTCGCCGACTTGACGCTCGCCACATCGGTGTACGCGTGGGCGAGGCCACGGCGCTGCTGGTCCGCGAGGACCTGCGCCACCCGCGTCGGCGGTACGGCGACGACGGCCAGGTCGACCGGTTCGGGAGGCGGGCCGAAGACGCCGGCGCCGCGCGCCGCGGCCACCCGCGCCGCCGACTCGTCGGCGTCGAGCAGATGGACGTGGACGCCGCGGCGGGTCAGCGCGAGTCCCACGGACGTGCCGATCAGCCCGGTCCCCACCACTGCCGCAGTGCGAATCACTGTTCCCCCTCATGGCCGGATTCTCCGTCGCAGTCTGACCGCAACCGGGTGCCCGGTTCTCGGCCGACCGCGCACGGCAAGTACCGCATCAGCGCACTTCGGGCGTTCGCGAACGCGACAGAGCGCATGCGCGGGGACAGCACCGTCGCCCGGCGGCGACCCATAACTTGCTGTCGCCAAGGGGCCGTCAGCGAACGAAGGAGGAACACCGTGGAACTCGATCTGCGCACGGTGATGCGGCACTTCGCCACCGGCGTCGGGGTGGTGAGCACCTGGACCGAGACCCCCGGCGTCCCGGACGGGCGTCGCCACGACGCCATCACGGTCAACTCGCTCGTCCCCGTCTCCTTCGAGCCCCCGCTCGTGTCGCTCTCCCTGCGCCACGGGTCGGCCTTCCTCACCGACCTCCTCGCCTCCGGCCGGTGGGGCGTGTCGATCCTGGCCGCGGACGGCGCGGAGACCGCCCGCCGTCTGGCCGGTTCACGGGAGAGCCGGACGGAGGCGCTGGCCGCCCTGCCCGCCGTCCCGGGGCCGCACACCGGTGCCCTCCTCTTCGACGGGCCCGGCTGGTTGGAGTGCGCGCTCGCCGACTCGTTCACCGTCGGCGACCACCTCATGGTGATCGGCACCGTGCTGGCCACCGGGGTGCGCGCACCGCAGGACCCCCTGGTGTTCCTGCACGGGGCGCTCACCCCGGCCACCGGCCTGTGATCCGGCCCCGGCCCACCAGAGGGACCAGGGAGACCAGAGGGACCAGGGAGATCAGAGAGACCAGGGAGACCACCATGACCGAACAGCCCAGGGCCGTCGACACACCCTCCACCCCGCCGACGACGGCGAGCCCCGCACTGCGCAAGGCGCTGGACGCGGCCGCCCGCATCCTCGGCGAGGACCGGGTGCTGCGCCCCGGGAGCGACGAGCCGCCGAGCCGGCTCCTCGGCCCCAACGCAAGCCTCTTCCGCGCCCGCCGGATCGCGGCCGTCCTGCGGCCCGCCACCGTCGGACAGGTCCCCGAGCTCGTCGAACTCTTCACCAGGGAACCCGAGTCGGGCAGCCTCCATGTCGTCAGCACCGGCCGCAACTGGGGCCTGGGCTCCCGCGAACCGGCCGACGACGACGTCGTCGTCCTCGACCTCGGCGGTCTCGACCGGGTCCGCGAGCTCGACCTGGAGGCCGGCTGGGCCGTCGTCGAGCCCGGGGTCACCCAGGGCCACCTCTCCCGGCTCCTCGCCCACACCCCGCGGCTCGTCAACGTCACGGTCTCCGCCGCCGCCACCAGCGTCCTCGGCAACGCCCTGGACCGCGGCGTCGGCCTGCGCGGCCAGCGCACCGACGACCTCGCGGGCCTGGAGGTGGTGCTGCCGGACGGCGAGACCGTACGGGTCGGCTGGTGGCCCACGAAGGACCGCACCGCACCGGTCTACCCGCACGGCCTGGGCCCGTCGCCGCTGCCGCTCTTCGTCCAGTCCTCCCTCGGCGTGGTCACGGCCGCGGTGATCCGGCTGGCCCCCAGGCCCGAGGCCCTGAGCGTGGTCCGGCTCGACTTCCCGCAGTCCGCGCTGAGCGCGGCGACCGACGCGGTGCGCCGCTGGGTCGCCCAGGGCCTCACACGGGGCGTCCCGAGGATCTACGATCCGGCGGCGGGCCGCTCGTACGGCGGCTCCGAGGGCGAGTTCCTGGTGCACCTCCCCGTCGACGGCACGGCCGAGGCCGTGGAGGCCCTCACCGGCATCCTGACCGCCGAAGCCCGCCGCTCGGGCCTGTTCACCCAGGTCACGGCCACCGAGGCCATCGACCCCGGCCACCCGAACCACGAGGTCGCCCGGCTCGTGGAGCGCGGCTACGCCGGCGACCCCGACATCGCCGACGTCCTCTTCCGGGCCAAGATGGGCGTGTCCGCGGACCGCGTCGACGCGGAGGCCGGGTTCGTCTTCTTCCTGCCGCTGCTGCCGTTCACCGGCACCGACGTCTCCCGCGCGGACGGACTGCTGCGGGAAGCGGCCGCCGCGACCGGCACCCGCCTCTCGGCGACACTGCACCTCCTCGGCCCCGACCTCATCGACTGCGTGGTGGCGATGAAGTTCCCCCGCGAGGGGGACGCGCCCGAGCGGGCCCACCGTGCCCTCGACCTGCTCCACACCTCGTTCGCCGACGCCGGCTTCGCGCCGTACCGGCTGGACGTCGACCACTCCCACCGGCGCGACGCCCTCGCCGCCGACCCCGGAGCCCTCGCCCTGACCCGTCGGCTCAAAGCCGTATTCGACCCCAACAACGCCATCGCGCCGGGACGTTACCGCTGACCGCGGAAGCCCACCGGACACCAGTGAGACAGGGGACTACAGCACATGGTCACTTCACAGGAGGTCGCCGCCCGGCGTCCCGAGCCCGCCCGGCCGACCACCCCGGAGGAGCTCCTCAGGCGCGCCGAGGACCTCGTCCCGGTGCTGCGGGGCCTCTCCGACGACATCGAGCGGGCCCGCAGGCTGCCCGACACCGTCGTGGAGAAGCTGCGCGACGCGGGCGTCTTCCGCATGGGCGTGCCCACCGAACAGGGCGGCCCGGGCCTCGACTCCGTCCAGCAGACGGAGGTGGTGGAGACCCTCGCCCGCGGCGACGCCTCCGCCGCCTGGTGCGCCATGATCGGCATGGACACACCCCTCTACGCCCAGTTCCTGCCCGAGTCCGTCGCCCGGGAGGAGCTCAGCGACCCCGACGCCATCACCGCCGGACTGATCCTGCCGCTCGGCCGGGCCGAGCGGGTGCCCGGCGGCTACCGGGTCACCGGACGCTGGGGGTTCGGCAGCGGCATCACCCACGCCGACTGGGTCGTGGCCGGCTGCTTCGTCCACCGGGACGGGCAGCCCGAGCCCGGACCCGACGGCTCGCCCCGGCACTGGCGCATCATGCTGGCCCGCCGCGACGAGTTCGAGGTCCTCGACACCTGGCACACCACCGGCCTCGCCGGCAGCGGCAGCAACGACTACCAGGCGACGGAGCTCTTCGTCCCCGAGGAGCACTCCTTCAGCCTCGGCGCCCCGCGCGTCGAGGGCCCGCACTCCACGGCGGAGGCGATCCTGCGCAACATGCCCGGCGTGCCGCTCGGCGTGGCCCGGGCCGCGCTCGACCACGTACGGGAACTGGCCGCCGGCCGCGTCGACCGCGCCGCCGCCACACCCTGGGCCGACACCTACCGCGTACAGATGACCATCGCCGAGGCCGAGATGGAGCTCGGCGCGGCCCGGCACGCCGTCTACGGCAGCCTGCGCAGGCAGGCGGAGATCCTGGAGAAGGGCGGCGAGATCGGCCGCGACGCCCGGGTGGACACCGTCCTCGCGCGCGTCAACGCCTTCCGGGTCGCCCGGACCATCGTCACCCGGCTGTACGACCTCGTGGCGACCACCGCCGTCTACCGGCCCTCGCCGCTGGACCGCTGGCTGCGCGACCTGACGACGATGCGCCAGCACGTGATCGCACAGGACCAGGTGCTCCAGTCGGCCGGCGCGCACCTGCTCGGCGGCACCCCGTCCAACCCCTTCAGCCTGGGCATCGTGGCATGAGCGGACACCCGCGCGCGGACCGGGCCGAGCTGAGCGGAGGGCCGCTGCCGGCGCCGTCGGCCGGCACGCTCGGCGAGGCGCTGCGGCGTGCCGCACGCGGTCCGCACGGTGTCGTCGTGATCGACGGTACGGGCACGCCCGCCCACAGGTCGTACGCCGAGCTGTACGCGGACGCGGCACGGACGGCGGCGGACCTCGCCGCCGCGGGTGCGCGGCCCGGCGCGCGGGTGATCCTGCGCACGAACCGCACCGGCGACCTGCTCACCGCCTTCTGGGCGTGCGTGCTCGGCGGGCTCGTCCCGCTGCCCGTGTCGTACGGCTCCGGCGCCGACGGGCTCGCCGAGGCGGCCGAGGCCGTCGGGGAGGCGTGGCTGCTCGGTGACGAGCCGCCCGGCCCGCGCCCGCGGGGGCTGCGCCCGCTCTACAAGGGGCCCCGTCCGTCCACCGGATCCCGTGAGCCGGTCGCGGCGCGGCCCGACGATCCGGCGGTCCTCACCCTGACCTCGGGCAGCGGCGGCCGACCCAAGGCCGTACCGCTGACCCACCGCCAGGTGCTCGCCAGGGCCCACGGCACCGCGCTCGTGCGGGGCCTCGGCCCGGACACCCGCAGCCTCAACCGGATGCCGCTCGACCATGTCAGCGGGATCGTCATGTTCCACGTACGGGACGTCTACCTCGGCTGCCACCAGGTGCACGCCGACGCCGCCTGGGTCCGCGCCGACCCGCTGCGCTGGCTCGACGTGGCCGAGGCCGAGCGGATCGACACGACCTGGGCGCCCAACCGCGTCCTCGCGCTCCTCGTCGACCGGCTCGCCGAAGTACCCGACCGGTCCTGGGACCTGAGCCGCCTGCGGTACGTGATGAACGGCGGCGAGGCGGTGAAGGACCGTGTCGTACGGCGGTTCGTCGAGTCGCTCGCCCCCCACGGGCTGCCGGCCACCGCCGTGCACCCCGGGTGGGGCATGCCGGAGACGGCCTCCGGTGTCGTCGACGGCGTCTTCCGCCCCGCCGACGGACCGCCCCGCCGCCACGTACCGGTGGGGACGCCGCAGCCCGGCGTGTCCGTACGGGTCGTGGACGAGGCGGGCCGGGTGGTGCCGGCCGGGGTCGTGGGCCGGCTCCAGATCACCGGGGAACCGGTCGCGGCCACGTACCTCGTGGGCGGGGAGGCGCGCCCGGCCCCGCTCTCGGCCGACGGCTGGCTCGTCACCGACGACCTGGCCTTCGTGGCGGACGGCGAACTCACCGTCACCGGCCGGGCCGACGGCCTCGTCGAGACCGTCGGCGGACGGTGGCACGGCCACGAGATCGAGGACGCCGTCGAGGAACTCCCGTGCGTGCTCCCGTCCTTCACCGTCGCCCGCCGGCTCGCCGCGGCCAGCGAGGAAGCCGCCGCCACCGGCCCCGCCGGGCTCGCGGTGCTCTTCCGGCCCCGGCCGGGGGTCTCGCCGGACGAGGCGGCGGAGCGGGTACGCGAGCGGGTGCGACGGCGCTTCGGGGCCGACCCGGTGCACGTCGAGGTCCTGAGCGCGGACGAGGCGCCCAGGACCCCCACCGGAAAGCTCCGGCTCCCGGCCTTCGCCTCCGCTCGGCACGGCACAGCGGGCGGCGCACGTTCCCCCCACCGAGAGGCCTGACATGTCCCTGGACCTGACCGCGACCATGCGCACCTTCGCCACCGGCATCTGCGTCGTGACCACCTACGAGGAGGAGGGGGACCGGCGGCGCCACGACGCCGTGGCCGTCCGTTCCTTCACCTCCGTCTCCCTGGACCCACCGCTCGTCTCCCTCGCCGTCCCCCGCGACTCCGAGGTCCTCGCGACCCTGCTCACGGCCAAGGTCTGGGCGGTGTCGATCCTCGACGTCGCCGGCATCGACATGGCCGAGGCCCTGGACGGCGACCGGGAGACCCGGGCCCGGGCCCTGCTCACCTGCACGGCCATACCCGGGGAGCGCACCGGGGCGCTGGTCCTCGACGCACCCGGCTGGCTCGAGTGCACCCTGTACGACCGCCACGACACCGGCGACCACACGGTCCTGATCGGGGAGGTGCTGGCCACCGGCGGCCGGTACCGGCGGCCCCCGCTCGTGTTCGTCAACGGCGGCCCGCGCGCGCTCTCCGAAGCCTGACCCGGCCCCGGCCCCCGCTCCCGCCGGCCGTCCCGCCCGCCCGACCGCATCCACCCCGAACTCCCAGGAGAAACAGTGAAATTCGGCATCTGGCTCGACTTCCGCAACCCGGCCGGACGGCGGCCCTGGACCGACGTCTACGAGGAGACGCTGTCGCTGGCCACCGACGCCGAGACCCTCGGGTTCGAGTCCGTCTGGCTGTCCGAGCACCACCTCACCGACGACGGCTACCTGCCGTCCCTGTTCCCCGCGCTCGCCGCGATCGCCGCCCGCACGAGCCGGGTCCGGCTCGGCACCGCCATGGTCCTCGCCGGCCTCACCCATCCGCTGCGGCTCGCCGAGGACGCGGCCGTCACCGACCTGCTCTCCGGCGGCCGGCTGGAGCTCGGCATCGCCCCCGGCTACCGGGAGAAGGAGTTCGAGGCCCTCGGCCTCGACCGGGCCAGGCGGGGCGCGCGTACCGAGGAGACCGTGGAGATCCTCCGCCGTGCCTGGACCGGTGAACCGTTCTCGTACGCCGGGAACCACTTCGCCTTCGACGACGTGGTCGTCACCCCCGTCCCGCAGAGCCCGCCGCCCGTGTGGATCGGCGGCGGCAGCGAGGCCGCGGCGCGGCGGGCGGGCCGCCACGGGCTGCGCTTCCTGCCCGACCTCGGCACCCCGCCGGAGATCCTCGACCTGTACCGGCGCACCCTCGCCGAGCACGGGCACGACCCGGCCGCCTTCGCCCTCACGGCCATCGTCACCCCGGGCGTCTACGTGTGCGAGGACGCCGAGGAGGGCTGGCAGGAGATCAGGGAGCACTACTGGTACCTGCTGAACAAGTTCCAGGAGTGGTTCGGCAACCCCGGGCTGCCGTCCGTGGACGACCTGCCGCGCGAACTGTTCCTGGTGGGCCCGCCGGACGTGGTCGCCGAGGGGCTGCGCGACCGGATCAAGCCGCTGGGCGACGTCGAGCGCGTCATCTTCTTCGGCCGTGCGCCGGGGCTGCCCGCCGACCGGGCCCGCCGCTCCCTCGAACTGTTCTCCGAGCACGTCCTGCCGCAGTTCGCCTGACAGTCCGCCCGAGCGCGCCGGCCGACGGCCGCTCCCGCGCGCCCGACCCCAGAAGGAGCAAGGAGCACCATGTCAGACATCGCCATCGTCGGCGCAGGCATCTCGGGCCTGCACCTCGCCCTGCGACTCCAGCAGGCGGGAGTGGCCACGACGGTCTACGCCGAGCGCAGCACCGAGGACCTCGCGGCGGGGCGCCCGCTGAGCCTCCCCGTCCGCTTCGGGCGGACCCGCGACCGGGAGCGCGAACTGGGCGTCTCGCACTGGGAGGGGGGCGACCACGACACCCTCGGCGTCCGCCTCGTGGCGCGCGGGGCGGGGATCGGCTTCCTCGGCCGCCTCGACGCCCCCGCGAGCGGCGTCGACCTGCGCCTCTACCTGCCCACGCTCACCGCCGACTACCTGGAGCGCGGCGGCAAGGTGGTCGTGCTGCGGCCCGACGCCGCCGAGATCGAGCGGATCTCCCGCGACCACGACCTGGTCGTGGTGGCGACCGGGCGGGCCGCCACCACCGGCCTGTTCCCGCGCGACCCGGAGCGCTCGCCGTACACGGCGCCCCAGCGCGTCCTCACCGCCGGCCTCTTCCACGGCATCGCGCCCGTCGACCCTGGCCACATCCACTTCCAGGTCTCCGAGGCGGGCGAGATCTTCTCCACCCGCATCCTGACCGCCGAAGGACCCGTGCACGGCATCGTCGTGGAGGGCCATCCGGGCGGAGCCCTGGAGCAGCTCGCCTCCTACGACCACGCCGAGGACCCCGCCGGCTTCGAGAAGACCCTCCTGTCGCTCGTCGCCGAGTACGCGCCGGACCTGCGCGAGCGCATCTCCGACCGGGAGTTCGGGATCCGCCGCCCCGGCGACGTGATCCAGGGCGGCCTCACCCCGGTGGTGCGCCGCGGCTGGGCCGCGCTCGACTCCGGCAGGATCGCGCTGGCCCTCGGGGACGCCTGGATCGTCAACGACCCGCTCGCCGGGCAGGGCGCCAACCTCGGCTCCCGCATCGCCTTCGAGATCGCCGAACTCATCGTCGCCGGCGGACCGTTCGACGAGGCCTTCGCCGAGCGGGCGGCCGAGCGCCTGTGGCGGATCGCCGAACCGGTCGTCGCCTGGTCGAACCTGAACGTCGCGCCTCCGGTCGAGCACCTGGGCGGGATCTTCGTGACCGCCACGGACGACCAGCGCGTCGCCGACGCGTTCGTCGCCAACTTCAACCACCCGGCCGACATGTGGGAGGCCGTCAGGACACCGGACGCCACGCGGGCCTGGCTGGACAGGATCACCGGGGCCGGGTGACGGAAGACCGTCCGGCGGAGGGAAGCGCGCACGGCCGGGCCGTGCGCGCTTCCCTTCGTCCTTCCGCGTTACGCGGCGACCAGCGGGCCCGTCCGGGGGCTCCAGACGGACATCGCCATGTCCACCAGCTCGTGCAGTTGCGCGCGTTCGGCCCCGTCCCGCGCCTGCAGCGAGAGGCCGTTGAGGAACGTGGTGTAGAAGGCGGCGATCCGGTCGGTGTCCGTGCCCTCGGCGAGCTCCCCGCCCGCCACGGCGGCGTCCAGCCGGGACATGAGGGTGGACTTGGTCCGGGCCCGGCAGCGCAGCGCGAAGTCCCGCACGGATTCGTGGTCCGTGGTGCAGCTGCTCGCGGCGTGCACGATCATGCAGCCGCGCGGCCGGTCGGCGGCGGTGAAGCGGTCGACGCTTCCGTGCAGGAGCGCGGCGACGGCTTCGCGCACGGTCGGGGCCTCGTCCATGGCGCGGCGCGAGGACTCCGCCTCGGTGCGCTCGTAGAGCTCGATGGCCTCGCGGAACAACTGCTCCTTGTTCTTGAAGGCGGCGTACAGGCTGGGCGGGTTGATGCCCATCGCGGCGCTCAGGTCGGTGGTCGACGTGGTGGCGTACCCGCGTTCCCAGAAGACGAGCATCGCCGTGTGCAGTGCGGCGTCCCGGTCGAAGCTGCGGGGGCGTCCGGTGCGGGCCACATGTCCTCCTTGACGGCCGATCAGCCGGTCGATAGCCTCTTCTGTAGAGGTTAGTACAGAAGTGGTGTTGTCCGCTGCCCCCGGTACGGGAAATACGCGGTCACTCCGTCCTGCCCTCGTCCTTCCCCTCGACTCTACGGTCGGTCCGACAAGGAGATCCAGTTCATGACTATCGCGGACGACGCCACGGCGGACGGCGCGTTACCCGGTACGAGCGACCCCGAACCCCGCGTGCGGTGGGGCCTGCGGGAATGGCTGATGCTCGTGGTGGTGTGCGGGGCGTTCTCCCTCGACGCGCTCGACAACATCATGGTCGGCATCGCCACCCCCCAGATCAAGGACGAGTTCGGCATGAGCACGTCCGCCGCCCAGTGGGTGGTGAGCGCGTACGTCCTCGGCTTCGGCGGCTTCCTCCTGCTCGGCGGCCGGATGTCCGACCTCCTCGGCAGGCGGCGGGTCTTCCTGGTCGGCCTCACCGTCCTCGCGGCCGGCTCCCTCCTCGGAGGGCTGGCGAACAGCGGCCTCCTGGTCATCGTCGGCCGGCTCGTGATGGGCATCGGCGCCGCACTGACCGCCCCCTCCGCCCTCTCGATCGTCGTCGGGAACTTCCCCGAGGGACCGCAGCGCAACCGCGCCCTCGGCATCTACACGGCCTGCGGCGCCATCGGGTACTCGATCGGCGTGGTCGTCGGCGGCGCCCTCACCCAGGCCAGCTGGCGCTGGACCTTCGTGCTCGGCGTACCGGTGGCGATCGCCGCCCTGATCGGAGCCCTGATCCTGGTCCCCAAGGACCCGGCGCACGACGGCTCCAAGCGGCACTTCGACGCCGCGGGCGCCATCACGGTCACCGCCGCGATGCTGCTCCTCGTCTACGGCATCGTCCAGGCCCCGTCCTCGGGCTGGTTCTCCGGCGTCACCCTCGGCGTCCTCGCCGCCGCCGCCCTGCTGCTCGCCGCCTTCGTGGCGATCGAGTCCCGCAGCCCGCAGCCGCTGCTGCGGCTCGGTCTGCTCCGCAACAAGTCGCTGGTGGGCGCCAGTCTCATCGCCGCGGCGATCCTCGGCACCTACATGAGCTACCAGTTCATCGGCAGCCTCTACCTCCAGTCCTACCGGGGCTGGTCCCCGCTGGAGATGGCCTTCGCCTTCCTGCCGATCGGCCTCATGATCCTCACCTTCGCGCCCCGCGCGGGGAAGTGGCTCGGCCGTACCGGACTGCGCTGGCCGGTCTTCGGCGGCATGTTCGCCTACACCGTCGCCTTCCTGCTCTTCCTGCGGGTGGGCGAGGGCTCCTCGTACTGGTTCGTCATCCTGCCGAGCATGGTCCTCATCGGTGTCGGCTTCCCCTTCGCCTTCACCGCGGCCAACGTCGCGGCCACCTCGGGCGTCGACGAGTCCGAGCAGGGCCTCGCCGCGGGCATCCTGCAGACCGGCTACCAGGTGGGTGCCGCGGTGGTGCTCGCCGTCGTGACCGTACGGATGGGCGGCGAGGACAGTCCCTCGCACGCCGAGTCGCTCACCGGGTACCACCAGGGCATCTGGGTGATCGTCCTGATCGCCGCGGTCTCGGCCTTCTCGGTCCCGATCGCCGCGGCGGCGGCCCGGCGGAAGGCCGGCAGCTCCTCGAAGGCCGGCTCCCCGGAGGTCGGTTCCGCGGAGGCCGGTTCCGCCGGTGCGGGCAACGCGGAGAAGGCGGACGGCCGTACGGCCGAGTCCGCCGGCCGGTCCGGGCGCTGACCCGGGCCGGGGCGGACCGACGGTGACCGGTCGTCGGTGGCCGGTCACCGGTGCGCGAGAGGCCGCTCCCCCCCACGGGGGAGCGGCCTCTCGCGCCTGTCACGGACCGGCCGGCCCGGCCGGGGTCACTCGTCGAGCAGGTCCGGCTGCTCGTGCACGATCTCGTCCCAGAGCAGCTGGAAGCTGAACCAGCCGAGGTGGCGGTCCCCGAAGCCGTCGCGGGCCGCCTCGGCCTGTTCGTGGCTCATCGGCTTCACCTCCCCGGCGGCGGACGCGAGCAACTGCACCTGGGCGGCGGCCTCGTACGTGAAGAACCAGTGCACGGCCTCGTCGACCGAGCCGCCGACGGTGATCAGGCCGTGGTGCCGCAGCAGGATCGCCCGCTTGTCGCCGAGCCGGTCGGCGATGTCCTCGCCCTGCGCGAGGCTGATGGACGGGCCCTCGTAGTCGCTGTAGAGGACCTGGTCGCCGTAGAAGGCGGCGGACTCCTGGTCGAGCGGTTCGAGGAGCCTGCCGAGCGCGCCGAGCGCCCGCGAGTGCGGGGTGTGGCCGTGCGCGGCCGCGACGGCCCCGGGGTGGGCGCGGTGGATGGCGGAGTGGATCACGAAGGCGCTGGGGTTGAGCCGGTGGCGGCCCTCGACGACACGGCCCTCGGAGTTCACCAGGATCAGGTCGCGGACCCTCACCCGGCTGAAGGGGACGCCGAAGGGGTTGACCCAGAACAGGTCGTCGCCCTCGGGGTCCCGCACCGATATGTGTCCCGAAACGCCTTCCCCGTACCCGTACTTGCCGAACAGCCGCAGCGCGGCGGTCAGACGCTGCTTGCGGTGCCTGCGGTCGTCCTCGACGGAGGTGAAGACGGGCTCGGTGGGCATGGGCAGGCCGGTGTGGGTGTCGGCCAGGTAGCCGGCGCGTTCCTGCTGCTCCTTCCGTTCCTGCTGCTCCTGCCGTTCCTGCGTGGCGATGTCAGTCATGCGGGGGCTCCTCGTCGTGTGGGGCGGCCGGATTCCGGCCGGGCGTGGGGGCGGTCGAGAGGGGGGGAGTGGGCCGTACCGCGTCACAGGGCGCGGACCGGGTCCGCGGACCCGACGGGCGTGCGGGCCGCCTCCGCGTGGACGGCATCCGCTATGTCGACGGCCCGGTCCACCAGGGAGGGCACGCCGAAGGTGAAGAAGAGCGATCCGGAGGCGAGGTCGCCGAGGACGTGGATCCGCCGGTCGGTCTCACCGGCGGCGAGCAGCCCGCTGGTCGACCGGGCGACGTGCACGCCGCCGCGCGGATGCCGGACGGCGAGTCCCCTGCGGGCCAGGGCGTCGACGAGCGCCGACGCCCCGCGCGGTACGCGGTGCGAGGCGGGGCTGACGGCGTTGACGACGACGTCGGCGTCCTGGACGCCCGCGTCGCCGACCAGGCGGAAGCCGCCCGCGGGCCGGGCGGCGATCCGCTCGACGCCGCGGACGATCCGCAGCAGGCCCCGGTCGGCCCGGTCGAGCAGCGTCGCCGCGCTGGCCGGCGGCATGGGGCAGCACAGGCTCATCACGGTCCGGTAGTGGTCCCGCAGCAGCCGGGTCCGTTCGTGCTCGGGCAGCAGCGGCCAGACGTCGGGGCCCGTGTCAGGGACGGCGTGCTGGAGGAGCCGCAGGCCCGGGTCGGCGCCGTCCACGAGCCCGAACTGGCGCCGCAGCCGCTCGACGGGGTCCTCGGTGCCCGTCGTGGCGACCTCGGCCGCGACGGAGTCGAGCGACGACCCGGCGTCCGCGAGTTCGGCGCCCATGAGGGCGACCACGTCGGCGACGGAGAGCCGCTCGCCCCGCGCCGCCATCGCGCGGAAGCGCGCGGCGGTGAAGTGGCGCGGGTGGCGCTCCACCGGCCGCTGGCGGACGCTCGGCAGCACCCCGCGCCGGGAGGCCATGAGGATCTCGCCGGTGTGTCCGGCGGCGGTCAGGTGCAGCACCACGTCCACGGCGGTCAGCCCGCTGCCGACCACGACGACCCGGTCCCGCTCGCCGATGCCGGCGAGCCGCCACGCCACCGGGTACGGATCGGCGACGAAACCCGGCGTGCCGGTCAGCCCGTGCGGGTCGGCCGGCTCCCCGGTGCCCACGCAGAGCACCGCGTGGTCGACGGCGTACGGAGTGCGGTCGGCGGTACGGGCGACGAGGGCGCCGTCCTCGCGCGCCAGATCGACCACGGCGGCCCGGACCAGGCGGATGGCGCAGCCGCGGGCGGCGAGCCGGTTCAGCGCGCTGCGGGCGCACTGTTCCAGGTAGTCGCCGTACAGGGCACGAGGAGGGAAGGTGATGCCCGACCGGGCGTCGACGTGGTCGGCGCCCGGGCCCAGGACCACGGCCCGCGCTTCCAGCCACCGGGTGAAGTGCTCCGGGTCGCCGGCCCGCACGGTCATGTCCTCGGGCGGGGCGTTCACCCGCAGGGTCGCCGCGTCGGGTTGGTAGGCACGGCCCCGCCACAGGTGCGGGGAGGGGTCGAACACCGTGACCGACTCGGGAATTGCGTCGCGCTGGCTCAAAGTGTCGAGCAGGCATACGGCGGAGGCGCCGCCTCCGATGATGCCGATTCTCGCAGGAAACAACATTCGAGCGAACCCCGTTCAATGGCGCGGATGATGTCCGTTCTTTTACCGAGGGAATACCGATCGGAACAGGTGCGGAAAGAAATGCGGAAGGCATGGACCGGAGCATCGGGAGAACCGAACCGCAAAACCTGTGAAATCGGTCCCCAGTCTCCTGGCTTCCCGTCGGCGCCGTTGGCGCGAACACGCATGCGGCATAACGGGTTTGCGCACGCTCGTTCGGCGTGCGCGCCGGTACGGGAAGGGAGTCGGAAAACGGGAAGGGTGGGGGAGAGGGTGTCAGTGGGGCGGGCGGGACACCCGTTAGGGGAGTCCGCCCGCCGACTGGCGGCGCCACTCGCGGGGGGCCACCCCGTAGCGCTCGCGGAACAGCTTGCTGAAGTGCGACGCGCTGTCGAGGCCCCAGCGCTCCGCGATGCCGGCCACCGTCAGATGGGCGGTGCGCGGGTCGGAGAGGTCGTCCCGGCAGCGGCGCAGCCGCTCGTTGCGGATCCACAGGGCGGGACTGCTGTCCTCGTCCTGGAACAGCAGCTGGAGATAGCGCAGGGAGATCTTGTGCGTCCTGGCCAGGAGACGGGGGCTCAGCTCGGAGCAGCCGAGGCGGGCACGGGCGAAGGTCTTGATCCGGTGGAGCAGGGCGCGGCGGGCCAGGACGGGGTCGGGCACCGCCTCGCCGAGCTTCTCCGAGCAGACGGCGCCGACCAGGCTGGCGACGCTGCTGCCCAGGTGGTCCGCTATCGCCGGGTCGAGCCGCGACATGTTCCGCGCGGCGCTGCGGAGCAGGTCGGCGAGGAGCACGCTGGCCCCTTCGGAGCCGGACCAGGTGGCCGCGCGCAGCGGATGCTCGGCCCCGGCCCTGAGGTCGACCAGCTGGTGGTCGAACTTCACGGTGACCATGTGGATGGGCTGGCGCATCCAGAGCGAGAAGGGGAGCGAGCTGTCGTAGCAGAAGAGGTTGCCGGCCCGGGCGACGGCCGTGAGGTCGCCCTGGCGGACGCGGACCTCTCCGTCCAGGACGCAGACGAGGTAGAGGGGTGCGGTCGCCGCCTTGGTGGCGAGCAGCGCGGTGCGCTCCACGGCGTGCGGCCCGGCCTGGACCTCGGCGAGCTGCACGGTGCCGAAGGTGCCCGTGGCGATGGCCCCTTCGAAGTGGCCGGGTTCGGTGCGGTAGACGCGCAGCGGACCGCAGGTGTCCGTGACGAGATCACCCCAGGCGTGGAATCCCCGCTGCAGATCGGATTCCCCCGTACGCAGGGTGCGCACCGGTCCGGGCGGATCGAGCAGGACCGTGCTCATGTGAATCGTCCAGGTGCCGCCGAAAGAGATATGCACTTGCCCTGGGGATCGCGGGGCATGGAGTTCTCCTTTCCTGAGGACCGATACCGGCTCTCTTCACAGATGCTCCTCATCCTGCTGCATCGGCTCGCACGCCCGGCAGTTGGATTTGCGTCAGCGCAGCTCGAACAAGGATTCCTGCTTCGTGTATATCCACGAGAAGGGGATGCGACCTGTGTCGCGCTGTGTAGTTCATGGAACATTCACGAAGGCCGGGTCGTCCCGGACATGGCCGAAGCCCCGTCGGTGCCTGACCGAAGGGGCCCTTGCTTTCCTGCCCGGGGCGTACGGGCACGTCCCGGGCGCACTCGGGGCGTGATCCCGGGCCCTCCCGGGGCGCGGAGTCCGGAAAGGATGCTTTGACGGCGGGGGCGCGCGTGCGCCCGGACAGGACCTAGCCCGCCACCGGCACGCCGCCGTGCACGACCTCGCGCTCCCAACCGTCCCGCGGCTGGGTGTGCAGGCGCCAGTAGTGCTCCGCGATGTCGTCCGGGTCGTACGCCGTCCCGGGCGCCACGGCCCCCGGAACGGTCACCGACGCCACGTGGACCCCGGCCGGACCGTACTGCGCGTCGAGCAGGTCGACCAGGGTCCGCACACCGAATTTCCCGAGACCCAGGCTCACGTAGCCCGGGTCGATCCGGGGCATTCCGCCCGTGACCAGGATCGTTCCGCTGCCCCGCTCGGCCATGCCCGGGGCCACGTGGCTCGCGGTGGTGAGCGCGCCCACCACGTTCACGGCCCAGGCCTCCAACTGCCCCCGCGCGTCGAGCTCCCCGGGGCCGTCGCGCCGGATGAGCGCGGCGTTGTACACGGCGGCGTCGACCGGTCCGAGCTCCTCCCCGACCGTGTCGAGGGCGGCCCGCAGCCCCGCCTCGTCCGTGCTGTCGGCCGTCAGGGCCAGCACCCTGCCGCCGTCCCGCCCGATCTCCCCGGCGACCCGGGCCACGGTCTCCTTCCTCCGCGCGATCACGGCGACGGAGTACCCCTCACGGGCGAACCGCGAGGCCACGGCCTTCCCGATCCCCGGCCCGGCACCGACCACGACTGCTGTGGACACCACAACTCCCTTGTTCCCGTGAATGGTTACGGGGGGAGCGTACGAGGATCCCGGCCCCCGACCGGGCCGCCCACGCGCGCGCACCGCTCGCGCGAGCGCAGGCCGGACACGGAGCGTGACGACAGCCGGGACGCGGCCGCCACCGCTCATCGCACCGTTCGAATGTGCACCCGTCGGCGCCGCACGAACCGGTCGACAGCGCGCCCGTCACCGCCTCTCGCGCGGTGTGCGTGTCGGTGTCCCCGCTACCGTTCCTCCCGCAGGGCGAGGACGTACGCCGCGGTCAGCGCGACGGAGGGGTCCTCGTCGCGCGCGAGCTCCGCGAGGGCGCGGGCCGCCGTGGCTCCCGGGATGTCCGCGAGGGCCTGCGCCAGCCGACGGCGTGCGGGCGCCCCGGCGCCGGCGTGGCCGAGGCGGTCGACGAGTCCGGCGGCGATCCCGTCCGCCGAGCCGGGACGGCTCGCCAGCGCGCTCAGCGCGTCGGCCGCGTCCACGTCGTTCGTCTCCTCGACGATCATGTCGATGAGCACCGGGACCGCCTCGGCCAGACCACGGGCCCCCAGCGCCAGCGCCGCGTGCCCCCGGACCACCACGTCGGGATGCGCGAGCGCCTCGCGCAGCAGGGCGGTCGCCTCCTCGTCCGGGAACTCGGCGAGGGAGCGCACGGCCCGCTCCCGTACCTCGGCCGCCGGTGAGTCGAGACCCTCCGCGAGGAGCGCCGGTCCGCCCTCGGCCCCGTGCGCCAGCGCCCAGCGGAGGGCTCCGGCGACCACCGGGTCGGGCTCGCCCAGCGCCGCCTCGACCAGCGCCTCCACGGGAACCGGTTCGCCCGGGCCCGAGGACAGGGCCGCGCGCTGCCGGGTGCCGGCGCTCTTCGAGCCCAGCGCCTGGAGGAGGGCGACGGTCCGCAGGACGTCCTCCCAGCCGGCGGGTTCGGCGGCCCCGATCCGGTGGAGCCGCGTCAGCAGCTCCGTCTCGGCCGCGACGCGCTCCCGCGCCTGGCGGATGAGGTCGTCGACGAGCTCCGAGGGAGTGAAGCCGGGATCGTCGAGCGCCCGCCCGACCTCACGCAGCGACAGCCCCAGCGAGCGCAGGCTCTCGATGTGGAAGATCCGCCGGATGTCCTCGTCCGCGTACTCGCGATAGCCGCCGTCGGTGCGCCCCGTCGGCCGCACCAGGCCGAGCGACTCGTAGTGCCGCAGCATGCGGGCGCTGACCCCGGACCGTCGTGCCACCTCACCGATCAACACCGTCTGCTCACTCCTCCCGGCCGGTCGTGCCGAGGGCCACGATGCGCTTCGCCTCCTCGATCGCGAAATCGAATCCGGCATCCGGGTCGCGCGCCAGCCGTTCCGTGGCGATCGCGTGCCGGCGCCGCTCCGGGTCCGGATGGCCCGTCGCGGCACGCAGCGTCGACGCGGCCGCCTCGCCGAGCGCGATCAGCGCCCGGCTGAGGCTCAACCGCGTCTCGCGTCCGCCGCGCCCGAGCTGTGTGCCCAGCACTCCGGCCAGCTCGGCCTCCTGCCCTTCGGGCACGAGCGCGACCGCCGCCCGCCAGGCGCTCCGCGCGACCTCGTCGTCGGCGTCGGCCAGCAGCGCCCGGGTGATCGCCGGCCATGCCCGCCGGTCCCCGATCTTGGAGAGTGTGTGGAGCGCCTGGCTCCTCGCCTGGCCGTGCTCCGAGCGGAGTTCGCCGACGAGCCCGGGGACCGTCGCGGCCGCCGGATGGCGGGTGAGCGCCCAGGTGAGCATCTCGCGGACGGAGAAGTCGGGCTCGACCGCGCTCCGTCCGATGAGCGCGTCCACGCACCACGGGTCGGGGCTCGTCCCCACCTCCAGCGCCGCCCGCAGCCGTACGGACGGGCTGTCGTGCTCCAGCCCTCGTAGGACTCGGGTCGTGCGTGCGGCGTCTTTCCGCTCGGTCATCGTGACCACCTCCTCGGCCCCAGTGAAGGCCTTGTCACGGTGTCAAGGTCAAGCGGCGCCGGCCGGCGGTCCCGTTCCGCGTGTCACACACGGTTCTGGAGGGCAGGCGCGCCAGGCGGGCGCGGGTGCCGAGGGTACGTTCGCGGCCCGCAGCACCTCGGCGATGCTGTCACGCAGGTGGGCGACGACGAGGTCCACGTCGTAGCGCCCGCGCAGGAAGGGACGGGGCGGCCCCTGACGAGAGGAACTCGCCAGGGGCCGCCCCGTGTTCGGGGATGCACGCGTCTCGCCCTCGGTGTCACGAGGCGGGGGAGGACCCGTCCTGCGTGAGGGTGATGACCGAGGCGGGGCAGACACCTGCCGCGACGCGGACCGCCGCCCGCTGCTCCTCCGGCGGCCGGGCGTCCAGCAGCACGACCAGGCCCTCCTCCTCGTCCTGGTCGAAGACCCGAGGCGCGGTCAGGGCGCACATTCCGGCGCCGAGGCAGCGGTCGCGGTCGACATGGACGTCCACGGGATCAGACCTCGTCCCAGGTCACCGGCAGCCGGTGCACACCGTAGATGCTCATGTCCGTCCGCAGCGGCACCTCCTCGGCCGGCACGTCGAGCCGCAGCGTGGGGAACCGACGCAGCAGCGCCGGCAGGGCCACCGTCAGCTCGACGCGGGCCAGTTGCTGCCCCAGGCACTGGTGGATGCCGTGCCCGAAGCCCAGGTGTCCCGTGGCCTTGCGGTGCAGGTCGAGCACGTCGGGACCGGGGAACCGCTCCGGGTCCCGGTTGGCGGCCTCCAGGGACAGGGTGACGCTCTCGCCCGCCTTGACGACCAGCCCGTCCAGCTCGACGTCCACCAGCGCGGACTTCACGCTCGTGTGGGCGACGGTCAGATAGCGCATGAGCTCCTCGACGGCCTGCGGGGCGAGCTCAGGGTCCGCCCGCAGCGCGTCGGCCTGGGCCGGCTCGGTGAGCAGGGCGAACGTCCCGTGGGCGATCATGTTGGCGGTGGTGTCGAGCCCCGCCGCCAGCAGGAAGCCCCCGATGCCGACCAGTTCCTCGTCCGTGAGGTCGGAGTCCCTGGCGAGGTCGCCGAGCAGGTCGTCGGCGGGCGCGGCGCGCTTGGCCGCCACCAGTTCGGCCATGTACTCCTGGAGCCCGACGAAGGCGCCGTACCGCTCCTCGGGCGTCACGTCCATGGACATGATCGTGTGCGCGTGCCCCTGGAACCGCTCGCGGTCGGCGTACGGCACCCCGAGCAGCTCGCAGATCATCAGGGCGGGAAGGGGACGGGCGAACGCCTCGACCAGGTCCACGCCCGGGCCGCCGCGCTCCATGGCGTCCAGGTGCTCCGCGGTGATCTCCGCGACCCGGTCGGAGAGCTGCCGCATGCGGCGGACGGTGAACTTGCCCGTCAGGATGCGCCGGAAGCGGGTGTGCTCGGGCGCGTCCATCCCGGTCATGTCGCCGAGCGGGGCGGGCGGCAGCGGGCCCTCGGGCCCGCCGGGGAGCGGGTAGTGCATCAGCTCGTAGCGCGAGCTGAAGCGGCTGTCGCCCATGATCGAGCGGACCGTGGACCAGCCGGTGGCGAGCCAGCCGACGTGCCCGTCGGGGTACGTCATGCGGGCGAGCGGCCTCTCCTCGCGCAGTTCCGCCAGGCCGGCGGGCGGGTCGAAGGGGCAGCCGGCGGATCGTCCGGTGGGGAGCGTGACCGGGGCCGCGGCGTCTGCGGGCTCGCCGGCCGCTAAGGTCCGGGCGGTGTCGGGGCGGGTCGACGGTTCGTGCTGCATGGCGTCCTCCTGGGTGAGTGGTGAGTGGTGAGTGACGTGCGGTGGCGGGGTGTCAGAGCGTGGCCGTGCGGCCGAAGGCGGAGCGCGCCCACAGGTAGCCGACGAGCGTGAGGCCGACGCACCAGGCGAGCGCGAGGTATCCGCTGTTGCCGATCCCGGTGCCCATGAGCAGGCCGCGCAGGGTCTCGATGACGGGGGTGAAGGGCTGGTACTCGGCGAACCAGCGCAGCCCCGTGGGCATGGAGTCGGTCGGCACGATGGCGCTGCCGAGGAAGGGCAGGAAGGTCAGCGGCAGGGGTGCGTTGCTCGCCGACTCGGGGGTCTTGGCGACCAGGCCCATGCCGGCCGACAACCAGGTCAGCGCCGTCGTGAGGAGGGCGAGGAGGCCGATCGCGGCGATCCACTCGACGGCGGAGGCGTCGGGCCGGAAGCCGATGGCGAGCGCGATGCCGATCACCAGGGCGATGGCGATCATGGTCTGGATGACGCTCCCCACGACGTGCCCGGTGAGGAACGCGGCCCGCGAGATCGACATCGTACGGAACCGGTTGACGATGCCCTCGGTCATGTCGACGCAGACACCGACCGCCGTCGCCACCGCGCCGGCCGTCGCGGCCATCAGGATGATGCCGGGAGCGACGTAGTCGATGTAGGCGCCGCCGCCGGTGGGCGCGCCGGCGATCCCGCTGCCGAGGGCGCCCCCGAAGGCGTAGTTGAAGAGCAGCAGCATCATCACCGGCATGATGACGGTGGACAGGGTCATCGAGGGGTAGCGCATGGCGTGCTTGAGATTGCGCCGCAGCATCGTCATCGAGTCGGCGGCGGCGTACGAGAGGGAGCTCATCGGGTCATCTCCGTAGCGGTGGCGGGCGTGCCGTGCCCGGTGAGGGTCAGGAAGACGTCGTCGAGGTCCGGCGTGTGCACGGTCAGCGACTCGGCCCGGACGTCCGCGGCGTCGAGGACGTCGAGCACGGCCCGCAGGGTGGCGATCCCGCCGTCGCTGGGGACGCGCAGCGTGAGCTCCTCCGGGTCACGGGCCGCAGCGCCGAAGTGACGTGCCGCGGCGTCGAGTTCGTCGGCCGTCGCGAACCGGAGGCGGATGTGGCCGCCGGGGACGATGCGCTTGAGCTCCTCGGAGGTGCCCTCGGCGACGAGCCGGCCCTGGTCGAGGACGGCGATGCGGTCGGCGAGCTGGTCGGCCTCCTCCAGGTACTGCGTGGTGAGGAAGATCGTCACGCCGTCGTCGGTGACCAGCTCGCGGATGATCTCCCACATGGTGCGGCGGCTGCGGGGGTCGAGCCCGGTGGTCGGTTCGTCGAGGAAGATGATGCGGGGGTCGCCGACCAGGGTCATCGCGAGGTCGAGCTTGCGGCGCATGCCGCCGGACAGGGTGCTGACGGGCTTCCGGGCGGCCTCGGTGAGGTCGAACCGGCGCAGGAGCTCGGCGGCGCGCCGCCTGCCCTCGGGCCGGGGCAGGTGCCGGAGGTCGGCCATGAGGAGCAGGTTCTCCTCGGCGGTGAGGAGGTTGTCCACGGCGGCGAACTGGCCGGTCACGCCGATGGCGGCCCGGACGCGCTCGGGCCGTTCGGCGAGGTCGTGACCGGCGACCTGGGCCCGGCCGCCGTCGGGGGCGATCAGCGTGGAGAGGATCTGGACGGTGGTGGTCTTGCCGGCGCCGTTGGGTCCGAGCAGGGCGAAGACCGTGCCCTCGGGGATGGTCAGGTCGATGCCGTCGAGGACGACCTTCTCGCCGTAGGACTTGCGCAGTCCGAGGGCCGAGATCGCCTGGGCGGTGGCCTGGGTGGTGAGGGGTGTCGCGGTCATGGCGTGCGTCTCCCTAGGTGTGAGGTGTGACATGGCACATGTGAAATTGCCTGCGGGGTTGCGGGTCGCCGCCGCGAGGGTGGCGACAGCGGCCCGGGAAGTCAGGCCTGAGGGAGGCCGGGTCCGGGGGAGGTGAGGCCCGCAGGGGGAGGGTGCGGGCCGGGTCAGGCGCGGCGGATCACGATGTCGCCGACTCCGGTGCGGGCGTGGATCTCGACGGTCTCCGCGGCGTTGTCGGGGCCCTCGGCGGCGCCGAGCGAGTTGCGCACGGTGCCGACCCGGGTGTTGACGTCCAGCCACGCCGCGGTGGACTCCCGTACGCCGATCTCCAGGTCGTGCGCGGCGGCCTGGAGCTGGATCACGCCCCGGACGACCTCGTCGATGCGGATGGCGCCGTTGGCGGACCTGGCGTCCACGGAGGCGTGGGCGAGGCCGACCGTGATGCGGCCGTTGGCGGAGTTGGCCTTGAGGTCGCCGGTGATCTCGCCGATCGTGATCTCGCCGTTGCCGTTCTTGACGACGGCCCCGCCCTTGATCTCGCCGATCTCGACGCGGCCCTGTCCGTGGATCTCGGCCTGGCCGGTCGCGCGGTTGACGCGGATGTCGCCGTGGCCGGTCCGCAGGTGGGTGACGCCGGCCTCGTCGAGCCGGATGTCGCCGAGGGAGGCCTTCACGCGGCACTCGCCGAGCGGCCCCTCGCTGATGAAGTCCCCGATGGGGGCGGTGCCGTTGAGGCGTGAGCCCGCGGGGAGCTCGACGGTGATGTCGATCGAGCCGTGCTTGCCGAACGGCGAGCGCTTCCTGGGTCCCTTCACGGTCAGCGTGCCGTTGGCGTACGTGACCTTGGTCTGCTGCGCGACGCGCACGTCGACGTCCTCGGCTCCGTTGCTCGGCAGCACCTCGACGACCGTGTCCGTACGGTCGCTCGCCGCGAGGCGTACGTTTCCGACCTCGAAGTCCAGGATCGCGGTGATGGGCTCGGGCGTTTCGAAAGAAGGCATGGCTGTCCCGTCCTCTTGGCTCTGGTGGGTGTTCGCGCAGGTGGTGCGGGTGATGGCGGGGGCGGGGGCCGGTTAGCGGACCCAGCCCCGGTAGCTCTGGCCCGTTCGGCCGGACCGCGGGGCGGACTGGGCCGGTCCCGCCGGTTCCAGGGCGAGGGCGACCGCCCGGACGAGCCAGGCATTGACCGAGAGGCCCTCCTGTCCGGCGGCGTCCTCCACCCGGGCCTTGAGGTGGGCCGGGAGGCGGAAGTTGATGCGGGCGGTGCCCCCTTCGTCGCCGTCCCCGACGGGCGGCGCCACCGGGGCCGTACGTGGCGCCATCGGTGCCGCCATGGTGGTGTCGTCGTTCGGTGCCTCGGTCGTGAGCGGGGACGTCACCACGAACTCGGGATCCGTTCCCCGCAGCCGTACGTCGACCGAGCCCGGCGCCAGTTCGCGGGTGATCTCCTCCGAGGCCGCGGACAGGGCGTTCAGGAGTGTCAGGCGGGCGGCCGATTCCAGGGGGGCGGTCAGCCGCTCGGCCAGGGCGCGCGCCTCGTCGCCGCCGGCGTTGGCGGCGACCGCGAGCTCGCTGCGGAGGTGGTCGACGTAGGGAGTCAGGTCCATGAGGAGATAGTGGCACCACTGTGGCGCCATTGCAAGTCCCTGTGGCGCCATGTGGCGCTGTGTGGCGCCATTCTGCGCCAAGCGGTGCCAGGCAATGCCAGGTGGCGCCAGTCCGTGCCGTGCGGGTGCGCTCGGTCGGGACGGGCTACTCGGCCTGCTGCCGACGCACCATCTCCGCGATCCAGGCAGGCGCGAACGGCGACGTGCAGCCCGGGGGAGTGGGGTAGTCCTTCAGCACCTGCAAGCGCTCACCGATGTCGATCGCACGGGTCCGGAGCCCGGGGTGCTCGATCCCGATCTGGGCCAGGCAGTGGTTCATCGCCCACTGGAGCCGGTCCGGGGCGTCCTTCATCTCCGCCTCGATGACGTCGAGCAGCCCTCCGAGGTCGAGGCCCTCGGGCTTCCTCGCCGCGCGCTCGGTGGTCAGCGCCCAGCCTGCGCTCGCGACCACGGGATCCGGATCGGCGGTCCAGGCCAGGCGCAGCTCCTCGGAGTGCGGGCTCTTCTTCACCACGTAGCTCACGAGCCAGTCGTGCACCTTGGGTGTGCGCGCCTCGCGCAGCATGGAATCCAGCTCGTCCCGCCGGAACGCCTTCGGGCGGCAGATCAGGATCGCCAGCAGCCGCGCCGCCGTGTCGTCCGTCGCCCACAGCCGGTGCGAGAGTTCCTGCTGGGTCTTCAGCCGCTTCGCGAGCGCGCGGAGCTTGCCGAGGTTCACGCCGTGATCGTCGCCGTGCCGCTCGTTCACCGCGCGGATCTTCGGGTCATCGAGTCCGGCCAGCTCGGCCAGCACCTCGGTCACGGTCGCGTCGGTCACCGTGGCCTCGGCCGCCTTCGTCCCGCTCACCTGGGGCCTCCTGTCCCGCATGTCGCGCTCGTCCGGTCCTCAGCCTATGCCGGAGCCGGGCGTCCGGGCTCCCGGGGCTTCCGGTAGGTCACCGGGCGTTTTTCGAGCGGGCGTAGTGGCGGCGGGCGCGGTCGCGGTTGCCGCAGTCGCCCGAGCTGCACCAGCGCCGGGTGCCGCTGCGGCTGCGGTCGAGGAAGAACCATCCGCAGCCGGGTCCTCCGCAGCGCCGGATCCGTTCGAGGCCCGGGCCGCTCAGCAGCGCTTCGGCCTGGAGGGCGAGGGAGTGGCCCAGGTCGGCGAGCCGCTCCGTGCCGGGCTGCCAGCGCAGCGGGAACGCCGGCGGCAGCTCCGCGTTCTCGCGGGCCCGGAGGATCACCTGACGGAGCTCGCTCCACTCCTCGGGCGGCGGGGGCCCGCCCTCGGTGAGTGAGTCCAGGACCGGCCAGAGCAGGGCGCGAAGGTGTCGTAGCGCGGCCAGTTGGCGCTGTGTCTCCTCCGTCTCGGCCTCCCCCAGCGCCTCTTGGAGGGCGGCGGACTGCTGCGAGGTGAGCAGCCCGGCGGCGACCGCCCATCTCGCCCAGGCCGTGGCGCTCTGCACCCGCTCGGCGTGGCGGGCGGGGTCGGTCCGCCAGGCGACGGTGTTGGCGAAGTCCAGCACCGGGTGCCCGCCCATGAGCGTCACGCCCGCGGCCGTACCAGGGACGGCGTCGGGGGCGTCGGGGTCGTACTTCTCCACGTTCTCCACTGTCACCCCACCAGTGTAGCCATCTAACAGGCGTACAGGCTTATGCCTGTTAGGTTGTGGCCATGGACAACTCCTTGCCGGCGCCACGAGGCGTCGCCACACCCCGAGAGCGCTTCCGCTCCGGACTCGAAGTCGGGGCAGGACTGGCAGCCGCCTCGTTCCTGCTCGCCACCAGCTTCGGCGCGCTGACGCAGGCACAGGGCTGGGGCACCCTCGCGCCGATCCTGTGCTCCGTGGTCGTCTTCTCCGGCTCCGCGCAGTTCGCCCTGGTGGCGGCCCTGGGGACGGGCGGGGGCGTGGCCTCCGCGGTCACCGCCGCGGCCCTCATCAACAGCCGCTTCCTCCCCATGGGCATGGCCATCGCCGGCGACCTGCGCGGCGGCCGGCTGCGCAGGGCCCTGGAAGGCCAGGCGGTGGTGGACGGCTCCTGGGCGGCGGCGCACCTCGGCGGCGGACGGTTCGACCGGTACGTGCTCTTCGGCGCGACCGCTGTCCAGTGGCCGGCCTGGGTCGCAGGGACCGCGCTCGGTGTCGTCGTCGCCCCTGAACCGGAGCTCCTGCACACCCTCGGGCTGGACGTCATCACCCCCGCCCTGCTCGTGACGTTCCTGATCGACGAGGTCCGCAAGGAGCGGGCCAACCGGCTGCCGGCCCTGCTCGGCGCGATCATCGCGGCAGCGCTGATACTGGTCCTGCCCACCGGACCGGCCTTGATCGGCGCGGCCACCGCCGCCCTCGTCGCCCTCGTCAGACCCGCCCCGAGGACATCGGCCCGTCCGGCCGACGCCGACTCGGCAGCCGAGGTGGCCGGATGAGCCTCTGGATCGCCATCGGCGCCATCGCCCTGATCAGCTTCGCCTTCAAGGCCATCGGCCCGGCGGTCCTGGGCGGCCGCGAACTGCCCGTACGCACCCGGTCCGTACTCGCCCTCGTGGCACCGGCCCTGCTCGCGGGCTTCATCGTGACGGCCTTCGCCGGACCGGGCTGGAGCGCCGTGGACCTCACCCTGCTCGGCGGCCTCGCGACCGTGGCCGTCCTCCGCCACTACCGGGCACCGCTGCCAGTGACCCTCCTGGGCGCGGTGGCCGTCACCGCGCTCCTCCGCCTCTGGACGTCATGACACGGGCCACGCGCATGCCGCCCGGCATGGTGAAGTGGTCGCAACCGACCAGAAGGAATCACCCATGCAGTTGGTACTCGACCCGCCCCGCGGAGTGGCCCCCGTCCGGCTGGGGATGACGCTCGACGAAGCGGTCGCCGCCGTGTCCGCATGGGGCGAACCACGGGTGTACGGGGCCGACGCGGTACGCGACTTCGACCTGGTCTCCACCGAGTACCACGGCATCGGGTTCCAGGCGGCCCTGGAGCGCGACCACCGGGTCACCGCCGTCACCGTGTGGGCGCCCGACGAGGACGAGGCCCTGGACGTGCAGGTCCTGCTGGACGGCCTGGACGTCTTCCGTACCCCGGCCGACGAGATCCTCGCGCACGCCGCGCGAAACGGCCGGCACGTCAACGACGAGGACCCGGAGGCCCCGTACGTCCCCGGAGTCACCCTGGCCTTCACCCGGGCCACCTCGCAGGACGTGCCACGGGACGCGACGGGCCTCCCGATCCGCTTCACGTCGGTGCTCGTCGCGGACGAGAAGTACCGGACCGCCGAGCCACTCCGCGCGAGCGGCGAAGCAGGAGCATGACCGGCACGGCACACGTGGCCGTCAGCGGAACTCGTGGATCACCTGGATCTCGCCGACGACGTGCGCGTTGAAGTCGTCCAGCTCCCCGGCCGGCACCCAGAGCTCGAGAATCGTCCGCCCGCCGGCCTGCTGGACGGGATACCGGCGCAGGAACTCCGAGTCGACCTCGAACCGGGTGACGAAGCCCGCGCCGTCGTGCTTCACGTTCCAGTCCCGGGCGATCCGGATCGCGTAGTCCTCGTCGAGCACCGGGTAGAAGATCGGCTGCTCGGGCAGACGCGGCGGCCACGCACGCCAGTTCAGCTCGCGGACGAGGTCCAGCTCCACGGGACCGGTGGGGCGCCACAGGGTCGTCGTCGCCTGGCGGCTGGTCATGCGCGTCCCTCTCTCTCGGCCGGGGCGGCCGAAGGTACGGCCGGCGGGGACCCGGACGATAGCCGCGCCGCGGACCCGGCGGCCACCCGGTTTCCCGTCCTCGGCCGGTCGCAGGCACGCGCGCCGGCCCGGCGGGGGAGTCCCGTCGGGCCGGCGCCGGGGTGGGTGACGTCAGCAGGCGTCGACCCAGAGGTGGGAGCCGACCCGGTCGTTGACGGGCTCGCCCTGGCCCTCGCCCGGGCCGAAGAACCTCAGGCCGTGGGCGCCGAGGTCGGGAATGGAGTGCCCCTGGTGGAGGCAGACCCACGAGCCGGTCCAGGAGACGCCGCGGAAGAGCTTGACGTCCTCGCTACGGCCGGGGAAGCCGTTGTTCCAGATGTCCGAGATCTTGTTCTGGCAGCCCGCCCAGTTGCCGTTGGGCCCGCTCCACTTGCAGTGGGCTCCGCCCGCGTGGGGGTGCTCCCAGGCGTAGAGGAAGCCGTCCGGTGCGGGGACCGCCGCCGGCGCGACGGCCGCCCTGGTCTCGGGGACGGCGACGCGGGCATCGGCCACCGGGGCGGTCAGCAGGGTGAGGGATCCGACGGTGAGTGCCGCCGCGAGGGCACGCTTGATACGCATGGTGTGTCTCCTTCTGGGGTGGTCGCCGTGCCGCCGTTCGCGGCGCGGCCGTTGGGCCGCCGTGTGGCACGTGGCACACGGCGGAGTTCTGGGGCGGGCGGTCAGGCCCGCTCGTCGGCGTCGAGGATCCGGTGAGCACGGGGCAGCGCCGCCGCCCTCAGCCGGTCCCGCGTCTCGACGTCCGCGCGGTACTCGCCGGCCAGCAGCCTGCCGTGGTGCTCGTCGAGGTCACGGGCCGTGCCGGCCAGCCCCGATTCCCCGCCGCACCGGACCTCCGCCAGGGCGAGGGCGACCTCGCGTTCCTTGCCGAGGGGGCGTTCGGGGGAGAGCGCGGCGGCCCGGGCGTCCGCCGGCGCCGCGAACGCGTGTCCGGCGCGCCGCATGCACTCCCGCCACGCACCGAGCCGTCCCCGGTAACCGGGGTCGGCCACGACACGGCTCCGGCGGATCTGGACCAGCGCGTCGACGCGGGTGGAGGCCCGGAACCAGGCGCCGAGGTCTCCGTACAGACCCTTCTGGGACTCCGCGACGCAGCCCCGGTCGCTGCGCCGGACGCTTCCGCCGCCCGGGAGGGTGACGGTCAGTCCGTCGGGCGAGGTGCCGTTGGCGGCGGCGAGCGCCGCGGCCTTACGGTCCGTCGGCAGCGCCGCGAAGTAGGCGCGGTTCGGATCGCTCGCTGCACGGGCGTCCCGCTGCCGCCGCAGCTCGGAGCCGTAGCCGTGGCGGCGGGCCCGGTCCGCGTCGTCGAGGACGTACACGAAGGCCGTGGCCCCGGAGTCCTCGTCGAGCGGGAACACCTCGTACGTGAATCCGTGCCGCCGCATGCAGTCGCGCAGCAGCCGCTGTTCGGCGTCGTGGAGCAGCCGGTCGTCCGCGGTGACCGCCCCCGCGGAACCGGGACGTTCGGGAGGCGGGCGTTCACCGGAGGGTGGTTCACCGAGGCCGGCCAGCAGGGTCGCGACGAGGGCGATCGTGGCGCTGGTGACCGCCACGGCCGTGGCGAGGGGGGAGCTGTGGGCAGGGCTGTGCCGGGGCATGGGGGATCTCCTGCGGTGGTCGGGGACGAGCAGCCGACGACGAGGCCTGGGGCCCCGGACCCGTGGGCCAGGAGGCGGAGAAGGCGGTGGTGTCGTCGGGCGACATCGGAAGACGTGGGGAAGGCGTCGGAGCATCCGTGCGGTGCGTGGCTCCGACGTACGGCGCGGGGGCGCACCGGGGCGGGAAGCCCGCTCCGGGGGCCGCTGCCGAGCGGCGTCCCGGTCGGACAACGGAAGTCTGCGGCGGGCGGGAAGCGGCCCGCAACCATGTCCCGGCCGTTTCGCCGAAGTCGGGATCCCCACCCTTCTGACCTGCGGGGACTTGCTTGTCCCGGGACAGGAACGACCCCGGGACACGGCTCGGGCCGGCGCAACGCGACGGGCGCCGCGTCGTTCTCGTGGTGTGCCGACCGTCGGCACCGTCGTCGTCCGCGGCGGCGGGCCGGCCAGAACCGAGGGAGCGGATCCGTGGACCACCGGAACGAGCACGGGGACGGACCTCCCCGCCACGCGGACGCGAGAAGCCGCCGAGCAGACCCGCCGATCGCCGGCGAACGGGAACGGGCCGCCTCCCGCCGAGGGTTCGTCGCGGCCTTGACGCTGGGCGTTACCGCCTGCCTCGCCGCGCTCACCGGCGGCGGCGTCGGTGTCGGCACCCCCGTGACGGCCCCGCCGCGCGTGGAGGTCCTCGCACCCGGAGCCGTACCGCCCGTCCTCGTCCCGGCCGCGGCCCAGGTGCCCGCGCCGTCCGAGCGGTCCACGCCGTCAGGGCGGTCCACGCCGTCCGGGCGGTCCGCGTCGCGAGCGCCGGCCGCGCCGGCCGTGCCTCCCGGGCCCGTCCTCGACCAGGACTTCGCCGATCCGGACGTCGTGCGGGTCGGCCGGATCCACCACGCCTACGCCACCAACGCCCACGGCAGGAACATCCAGCACGCCACCTCCACCGACCTCGTCCACTGGACGGTCGACGGCACGGACGTGCTGCCCGAGGTCGGCGCGTGGGTCACGCTCGATCCGCCGGGCCACGTCTGGGCGCCGGAAGTCTTCGACAACGGCGACGGATTCACGCTCCACTACACGGCCCGCGACCGGGCCGGCGGGCGCCAGTGCATCGGCGTCGCGCTCGCGGACGCGCCCGGCGGCCCGTTCCGGCCGGTCGGCGACGGCCCGCTGGTCTGCCCGACCGAGCAGGGCGGCGCGATCGACGCGTCGAGCTACACCGAGAACGGCGTCCGCCACCTCCTGTGGAAGAGCGACGGCAACTGCTGCGGGCTCGACACCTGGCTCCACCTCCAGCGCGTCTCATGGGACGGCACGCGCGTCACCGGCGACCCCGTCCGGCTCGTCAAGCAGGACGAGCCCCACAACTGGGAGCAGGGCCTCGTCGAAGCGCCCACACTCGTCAAGCGGGACGGTCGTTACGTCCTCCTCTTCTCGGCGGGCGACTACCGCACCGACGCGTACGCGGCGGGCTGGGCGACCTCCGACGCCCTCACCGGCCCGTACGTGAAGGGGAGCGGTCCCTTCATGACCACGACGTCCTTCGCCGGCGCGATCGGCGGGCCGGGCGGTCAGGACGTCGTGACCGGCCCCGGCGGCCAGGACCGCATCCTCTTCCACGGCCGCGGCGCCGACGGCTCACGACGGGTCCTGTACGCCGCCGACCTCGGCTTCGCCGACGGCCGTCCGGTCGTGCGAGGCAGCCGGACGGTGTACGAGGCGGAGCTCGCCCAGGTGCACCTGGCGTCCGTCCGCGAAGCGCGCAACGCCTGGGGTGACCGGGCTGTCGGGCACATCGACGAACCCGGCAGCTTCGTGGAGTTCCGGGTCTACGCCGCCTCTCCGGGCCGTCACACGATGAGCGTGCGCTACGGCAACGGCTCGCTGGACGCCTCGGGCGCACCGGCCGCCGCCTCGCACGGCCTGACGGTCGACGGCCGGGCCGCGGGCGCCGTCGGCTACCCGTACACCGGCTGGGACGAGTGGCGTTCGACCGACGTCCCGGTGGACCTGCGAGCCGGGTGGAACACCCTCCGTCTCACGAAGGGCGAGCGCTACGCGGAGCTGGACGCCGTGGAGGTGGCGTAGGCCCCGACCCGCCCTGTCAGGCCCACTTCTGATGTGCCGTCCCGTCGCACGGTGACACCCGCAGACCGCCCGCGCTGTCGGCGAGGCAGCGCCGGGCGGTCGTGCTCCGGATCTCGACGGCCACGTCGTCCCGTGCGCTGACGGTCCACCGCTGCGACGCCGCCGGGCCGCAGGGCGTCGTGGACAGGCCGCCGGGGAGGTGGTCGAGGCACTCTCCCGTCGCGTGGTTCCTGAGCTGCGTGCCGCCGTCCGGCGTCGTGCGGACGGTCCAGCGCTGGTACGACATGCCGTTGCAGGCGAAGGACCGGGTGCCCATGTCGAGACTGTCGTCGAGGCAGGCGCCCGTCGCACGGCTCACGAAGATCCTGGGTGCGGGCGACGCGGCCGACGCGCCGTGTGCGCTGTGCCCGCTGGGCGCGGCCGACGGGTCATCGCCGCCCGCCGGGGGACCGGGCCGGAGGAGAACGGTGCTCACGGCTCCGATGACCAGGCCGATCACGGCCCCGGCGAGGGCCCAGCCCGTGGGCCCTCGCCGCAGGGAGAGCCACCGCCGCGCGGGACCGGTCGGGACGCCCGCCTCCGCCGTACCGACACTCCGCACCGACTCGTCCGGGACCGATTCGCCAGGGACCGGCACGTCTGGGACCGGCACGTCTGGGACCGATTCGCCAGGGACCGGCACGTCCCGGACCGACTCGGCCTGTTCCGGTTCGCCCTGGACAGGCTCGCCCCGGACCTCTGCGTCCTTCTGGCGCCGGACCGGCTTGCGCTGGCTCCGCTCGGCGGCAAGCCACAGGTGCCGGTACTCGGAGGGGTCGGCGTCGAGGGCCTCGCACAGGTCACGGACCGTCTCCCACGGGGGAACGGTGACGCCGAGGAAGTACCGCGACAGGGACGAGTCGCTGATGCGCACGCTCGTCTCGAGGGCTCGCAGCGTGTGTCCCGAGCGTCGCTGGAGGTCGCGCAGCGCCCTGCCGAGCGCGCGGGCCGGTTCCTGGTCGTCAGGCCGGACGGCAGCCATGATGGCGCCCTTCGCAGGAGGGGCAAACGGTGTTCCAGCAGGTCAGAACCCTAGGGGGCGGCAGATCTCGGTGGCAAACAGGAACACTCTCCCGGAGGAACCCGAGCGGGCCGGTTGACGGAGAGGAGGGGCACCCACCTTTTTGTGGGTACTTGTCGCGTGACCGGCGCCGGGAGAACCTGGTGGTGACCGAGGACACGGAGACGGAGACGGAGGGGGAAAGGAGCCGGACGAGCGTTCAGGACGCGGCGCGCTCCTCGGCTAGCCGGTCGAGCCGGCGGTGGCCCCAGTCGGAGAGGGGCGCCAGCGCGTCGGAGAGTTCGCGTCCGATGCCGGTCAGCGAGTAGACGGTCTTCGGCGGCACCACGTCGTGCACCTCGCGGTGCACGAGGCCGTCCGCCTCCATCTCCCGCAGGGCCTGGGTGAGCACCTTCTCGCTGATCGCCGGAATCCGGCGCCGCAGTTCGCCGGGGCGGTGCGGCCCCGATTCGAGCATCCAGAGCAGCAGGGTCTTCCACTTGCCGTCGATCACGGCTACGGCGGCGGTCACGCCGCAGACCTCCGTGTCGTGCGCTCGGCCGCGCGTCATCGTGCTCGCCCCCCGGCCATGTCCGTCTTCTCCGTCTCCTCGGTCACGTCTTTCTTCTTACCTCATCTACAAGGGAGTTCCGCCGTGCCTTCTTCCCCGACGTCTCCGTCCCCCTCCGTCACGGTGATCGGTCTCGGGCCCATGGGCCGCGCGCTGGCCGGCGCCTTCCTGGACGCCGGAGTCCGTACCACCGTGTGGAACCGGACCCCGGGCCGGGACCGCGAGCTCGTCGCGCGCGGCGCGGTCAGTGCGGCGAGCGTCGCGGAGGCGGTCGCCGCGAGTCCGCTCACCGTGGTCTGCCTGGTCAACTACGACGCGACGGATGCCGTACTCCGTCAGGTCGCCGTCACCACCGCGCTCAAGGGCCGGACCCTCGTGAACCTCTCCGCCGACACCCCGGACCGGGCCCGGGACACCGGTCGCTGGGCCGGCGACCACGGCATCCGGTATCTCGACGGCGCCATCATGACGCCCACCCCGACCATCGGCACGCCGCAGGCCGTGTTCCTGTTCAGCGGCCCGGAGGAGCTGTACGCCGATCACCGGGCGGCGCTGGACGCCTTGGGCGGCTCCCACACGCACCTCGGCGAGGACATCGGGCGGGCGGCGGCGTACGACATCGCGCTGCTCGACATCTTCTGGACGTCGGCGGCGGGGTACGTCCATGCCCTCGCCGTGGCCGGAGCGGAGGGCGTCTCGCCGCGCGAACTGGCCCCGTTCGCCCAGGGCATCGGTGCGATCCTGCCGCCGCTCTTCCAGGAGATGGCCGAGGACATGGAGAGCGGCACCTACTCGGGCGAGGGCAATCCGCTGACGTCAGCGGTGTCGTCCATGGCGCACATCGTCCATGCCTCCGAGGCCCACGGCATCGACGCGGGGGTGATGCGGGCGGCCGAGGGGCTCGCGCGCCGCACGGTCGGCCTGGGCCACGGCGCCGACGGCTTCACCCGGATCGCCGAAGTCCTCACCCGCCGCTGACGGTTCAGAGTTCGTCGGAGAGCTCCGGGGCCGTCTCCCCGAAGCACTCCTCGGGCGCGGACTCCCGGCCCTCCTCCGTACGGACGCGGGTCAGGGCGAGGGCGCGGTTGCGGCCCGTGTGGGCGGCGGGTCCGGTGACGATCACGATGCCCTCGTCCTCGGTGTGGAGGACGAGGCCGGGTGTCCCGGCATAGGTGCGGCGGGTCACCTCGGCCGCGAGGATCTCCAGACGGCGGCCGTGGTGGTGGGTGTAGGCGGCCGGGTAGGACGCGCGCCGGGAGGCGACGAACGGTGCGAGGGACTCCGCCGGAAGCGACCAGTCGATCCGGCGGTCCTCGACGGAGTGGGTCCGTGCGGGGGAGCCGGTGCCGGGGCCGACGCGCCCCGGGGGGCCGTGGACCACGCCGGCTGGCTCCGGTTCGAGGTGGCGGTGGACGCGCCGTAAAAGGGAGCCCAGTTGGTCGCGCTCCGCCGGGCTGAGCGGGGCGAGGATGTCGTCGTCCGCCGACGCGATGTCCGCGCTGAGCTCGGCCAGCGCGGTCCTGCCCTCGTCGGTCAGCCTGACGACGACGCGACGCCGGTCGGCGGTGTCCCGGACGCAGTCCACGTGTCCGGCCCGGTCCAGGTCGTTCACGATCTTCACGAGGTCGCTGGCGTTCATGTCGAGCCGGGTGGCCAGGGCCGTCTTCATCTGCGGGCCGAGGTCGGCGAGCAGCGCCATCACGGTGAGGTGCCAGAGGCGGAGCCCGCGCGCGGTCAGCCGCTCGGTGAGGCGTCGGCGCGCGGCCTTGCCGATCGCCGTCAGGAGATACGCGTGGAGGTCGAGGACGCTCGGTGGTGTCATGCGCGTCGTCGGCGTCGTGGAGGGAGGGGCGCCGGCCGGTGCGGCCGGGGATCCGCTCGGGAGCGTGCTGAGAGTCAGGCCGGAATCGGTGAGTGCCGCGAGGACCCGTGCCCAGTCGGTCGGGACGTTCGAAATCGCGACGAAGGCGAATCGCTCGCCTTCCGGGTCCTGTGCCGTCCCCGTGACGACCGGCTGCTCCATCGAGTGATCCTTGGGTGAGGTGAACCTAATATCCGTCCACCGACGCACCCCGGGACCGTCCGGGGCACGTCAGTGGCTATGCGGGGCTGTGGCTTGTCGCGGCGGGGCGCAGTTCGAGCGTGCAGCACTTGACGCTGCCGCCCGCCTTGAGGAGTTCGGAGAGGTCCACGCCGATGGGGTGGAAGCCCCGGTCGCGCAACTGCCCGGTCAGGCCGGTGGCGTTGTGCGGCAGCACGACGTTGAGGCCGTCCGAGGTCGCGTTGAGGCCGAAGACCGCCGCGTCCTCGGCCGTGGCGATGACGGCGTCCGGGAACAGGCGCCGCAGCACGGCGAGGCTGCCCGGCGAGAAGGCCGCGGGGTAGTACGCGATCGTCTGCTCGTCGAGCACGGTCAGCGCGGTGTCGAGGTGGTAGTAGTCCGGGTCCACGAGCGTCAGCCCGATGACGGGGCGGCCGAAGTACTCCTGCGCCTCGTCGTGCGAGCGCGGGTCGCTGCGGAAGCCCGTACCGGCGAGCAGCCACTCGCCGGCCAGCAGGTAGTCACCCTCGCCCTCGTTGACGACATGGGCGGTGCGGAGATCCGGGAATCCGTTGTCGCGCAGCCAGTCGTGGTAGGCGGGGCCCTCCGCGATGCGCTCGGCGTCGCGGAACCTCGCGACGAGCGCCCGGCCGTCGATCACGGTGGCGCCGTTGGCGGCGAAGACCATGTCGGGGAGGCCGGGGAGGGGGTCGATCGTGTCGACGGTGTGCCCGAGGCTCAGGTAGACCTCGCGCAGCTTCTCCCACTGGGTGATGGCCAGTTGGGTGTCGACGGGCTTCGCCGGGTCCATCCAGGGGTTGATGGAGTAGACCACGTCGAAGTGGGTGGGCCGGCACATGAGGTAGTGCCGAGGCCGTGCGGTACGCATGGAAAGGGTCCTCGTGGTCGGGGGCAGGGTCAGGGGCGGCCGGTGAGGTAGCCGCCCATGGAGGTGAAGTACTCGGCCGCAGCCAACTCGCGCCCGTCGTCGGTCCGTACGCGCGTGACGGCGAGTCCGCGGTTGCGGCCCGTGCGGGCGTCCGCTCCGGCGACGATGACGACGCCGTCGCCCTCGCGGTAGAAGATCCGGCCGGGAGTTCCGCCGTAACGGCCCGTGGAGACGACGGCGGAGAGGATCTCCAGGCGCCGGCCCCGATGGAACGTGAAGGCTGCCGGATACGGCTCGGACTGGGCGCGGACCAGGCGCTCCAGGACCTCGGCGGGCCAGCTCCAGTCGATGCGGATGTCCTCCTCGGCCCGCTTGTGGAAGAAGGTGGCCTGGGACCTGTCCTGTGGCGTGAACTCGGTCTGCCCGGAGGCGATCAGGTCGAGCGCGCCGATCGTGACCGGGGCGATGAGGTCGACCGTCTTGTGGAAGAGGTCCGTCGCGGTGTCGGTCGGCTCCACGGTGACCGACTCCTGCCGGACGATGTCGCCGGCGTCGAGCACCTCGTCCATCATGTGGGCGGTGACGCCCACTTCCGGCTCGCCGTTGATCAGCGCCCAGATGAGGGGCGAGAAGCCGGCGTACTTCGGCAGCAGCGAGTCGTGGACGTTGAGCGTGCCGTGGCGCGGCAGCGTGTAGATGCGCGGCGGGATCCACGTACGCCAGTTGTTGGCCACGATGATGTCCGGATCCGCCTCCTTGAGGCGCTCGAACAGCTCCTCGTCGTCTGGCCGGTTGCGGATGACGACGGGGACGCCGTGCTCCGCGGCCAGATCGGCGACCGAGTCGCTCCAGATCTTCTCGTACGCGTGCTCGCTCTTGGGGTGCGTCACGACCAACACCACGTCGTGCTCGGAGTCCAGGAGCGCTCGGAGGGTCCGATGGCCCCAGGTCTGATAACCGAACATGACGACCCGCATGGGCTTCCTCCTCGGAAGAGCGATTGATCGATGCCAGTAAAGCAAGGCTTACCTAACATGACAACTGGGCTGTGATTCAAGGCTGTTCAGGGCCACTTCTTCATCGCCGTTCGCAGCTGCCCGTCGACAGGCACCGTCAGATCAGGTTAGCTTTACCTAAGTTCGACTCGGGTCGCCGCCTCCGGTGTGCCCCGACGTCCTGTTCCCGGCCCACGCCCCCCACAGGCGGCACGCACGATGGGAGTGACATGTCTCAGGTTCTTCCTGGCGACACACCTCTGGTCCACGACCTCATTGGAATCGGCTTCGGGCCGTCCAACGTGGCCATGGCGTTGGCGCTCAGCGAGCACAACGCACAGGTCGACAGGGAGGAGGCGGTGACCGCGCACTTCTTCGAGCGGCAGCCGTCCTTCGGCTGGCACCGAGGCATGCTGATCGACGACGCGACCATGCAGGTGTCCTTCCTCAAGGACCTGGTGACGCTGCGGAACCCGGCGAGCGAGTACAGCTTCCTCTGCTACCTGCGGAGCAAGGGCCGACTGATCGACTTCGTCAACCACAAGAACCTCTTCCCGCTGCGCGTGGAGTTCCACGACTACTTCGAGTGGGCGGCGGCGAAGGTCGACGACATGGTCTCGTACGGCCACGAGATCATCGCCGTCGAACCCGTCGTCCAGGACGGCGTGGTGGAGTACCTGGAGGTCACGGCCCGCGCCGGCACGGAGCTCGTCGTGCACCGCGCCCGCAACCTCGTCCTCGGCACCGGGCTGCGCCCCCGCATGCCGGAGGGCATCGAGCGGAGCGAACGGGTCTGGCACAACTCCGAGCTGCTGGCCAAGGTGGACGGCCTGGAGGGCACCGCCCCCGAGCGCTTCGTCGTCGTGGGCGCCGGGCAGAGCGCCGCGGAGAACGTGGCCTATCTGCACCGCCGGTTCCCCGACGCCGAGATCTGCGCCGTCTTCTCCCGCTACGGCTACAGCCCCGCCGACGACAGCGCCTTCGCCAACCGCATCTTCGACCCCGAGGCGGTCGACGAGTACTTCACCGCCCCCGAGGACATCAAGCGCAAGCTGATGGAGTACCACGGCAACACCAACTACTCCGTGGTGGACATCGACCTCATCGACGACCTGTACCGGCAGTCGTACCAGGAGAAGGTCCTCGGCACCGAGCGGCTCCGCTTCCTCAACATCTCCCGGCTCGTCGGCGTCGAGGACGGCCCCGACGGGGCCCGTGCCACCGTCAAGTCCCTGGTCAGCGGCGAGGAGACGACACTCGACGCCGACGTGGTCGTGCTCGCCACCGGCTACAGCCCCGCCGACCCGCTCGGCCTCCTCGGCGACGTCGCCCGGCAGTGCCACCGCGACGAGCAGGGCCGGATCCGCGTCGCACGCGACTACCGCGTCGCCACCGACCCCGAACTGCGCTGCGGCATCTACCTCCAGGGCGGTACGGAACACACCCACGGCATCACGTCCTCGCTGCTCTCCAACACCGCGATCAGGGTGGGGGAGATCCTCGAATCGGTCGTCGGACACCGCCAGGCCGACGTCACCGCCTCGGCCTCCTCCCGAGTGTCCGCCTCGGTGCCGGTCCCCGCTCCCGCCGGCGCCGCGGCCCCGGCCGTCGGTGAGGGCCGGCCGGTCGTCGACGGAGTCGGTACGGCCCGCTAGGCCGGCGCCTCCGTCGCACCTCGGTCACGTCTCCGCGCCCCCCACGCGGCACCCGCCGCCCCTCCGCCGGACGGACTCCCGCCCGGCGGCAGCGGCACGCACTGTGAATCCCCGTGAAAGGAAAGTCCGTGTCAACTGGTGCACGTCCCACCGCCCTTGTGCGGTTCGCCAGATCCGCTCCCCGTGTTGCCGTCCTCGCGGTGGCGGCGCTCGCACTCGCCGCCTGTGGGGGCGGTACGGAGAAAACCGGGTCGTCCTCCTCCCCCTCCGCCCCGGCATCGGCCGGCGGAGCGGACAAGCCCGCCGCGTTCCCCGTCACCGTCGCGCACAAGTACGGCAGCACGACGATCGACAAGGAGCCGAAGACGATCGTCACCCTCGGCCTCTCCGACCAGGACGCGGTCCTCGCGCTCGGGATCAAGCCGGCCGGCTCGGTCGACTGGTTCAAGGAGCAGCCGTACGGCAAGTGGCCCTGGACCAAGGACAAGTGGGGCTCCGTCAAGCCCGTGATCGTCGGTGAGCGCGACGAGTACAACATCGAGAAGATCGCCCAGCTGAAGCCGGACCTTGTCATCGCCCAGTACTCGGGGATGAAGAAGGAGCAGTACGACACGCTCTCCAAGTTCACCAAGGTCGTCGCCCAGCCCAAGGAGCACCCCGACTACGGGGCGCCCTGGCAGGTCATGACCCGGCAGATCGGCAAGGCGCTCGGCAAGGACGCCGAGGCCGAGAAGCTGATCGCCGACATCGGCACCCGCTTCAAGGCCGTCCGCGAGAAGCACCCCGAGTTCGCGACGAAGACGCTGGCCGTCGCCGACTCCTTCGAGGCCGGCAAGTACTCGGCGTTCACCAAGACCGACCCCAAGGCGATCTTCTTCTCCGAGCTCGGATTCAAGCTGAAGCCCGAGATCGACGGCCTGGCCAAGCCGGGGTGGAACGTCGCCGAACTCAGCGCCGAGAAGCTGAACATCCTCGACGTCGACCGGCTCGTCTGGGTCACCTCCAGCACCGAGGCCAACGACCGCATCAAGGCCGAGCCGCTCTACAAGAAGCTGAAGGTCAACCAGGAGAAGCGCGACCTGTTCGTGCCCTACCAGGACCCGGACATCGGCGCCGCGTTCTCCTTCAACACCGTCCTGTCGATCCCGTACGCGATCGACGAGATCGAGCCGCTGCTCGCGGCCGTCAAGTGACGGCGCACCGCTGCCGCACCCGCCGCTGACGCGGCGTCAGGGTGTGTCGACCGGAACCGACGGCGTGGCGGGCGGCCCCGCCCCGCCGTCGGCGATCGAGCCGCACCCCGCGCACGGAGGGGTGCCGAGCCGCGCCCGGGACCACCCACACCGACGCACCTCCAGGGAAAGGCCACTTCGTACGATGTTTGACGTCGAGTCGGACCGGACGTCCGCTTCCGGGATCCCCCTCACCGGCGGGCAGTCCGGTATCTGGCTGGCCCAGCAACTGGAGCCGGACAGCTCTGCCTACAACATCGTGTTCACGCTCGACCTCCGCGGCGGCTTCGACATCGACCGGCTCACCGCCGCCGTCCACGGGGCCGTCGAAGAGGCCGAGTGCCTGCGGGTGAACATCGTCCCCGGGAAGGACGGGCCGCGCCAGGTGCCCCGGCCCCTCCCCGTCGACATCACCGTCGTGGACCTGCGCGCCGCCGCCGACCCCGAGGAGGCCGCCGCCGCGTGGACCGCCGCCGACCGGGACCGGCCCGTCGACCTCGCCCACGGACCGCTCACCGGCCACGCCCTGCTGCGGCTCGCCGACGACCACGTCCTGTGGGTCCAGCGCTATCACCACATCGTCGCCGACGGCATGGGCGCCGCCCTCGTCACCCGGCGCGCCGGCGAGCTCTACACGGTGGGGGAGCAGGCGCCGCCGCCCGGCGAGCGGTCCCTCGCCCGCCTGGTCGCCGCCGACCGCGCGTACCGCACGTCGGCACGGCACGGTGAGGACCACGACTGGTGGGCCCGCCGCATGGCCGGCCGGACCGAGCCCGTACGCCTCGTCGAGCGCGGTGCCTCCCCGATGACGCGACGCCTGCGACGTACGACGGAACTCGCCCCCCAGGACGTCGACCGGCTGCACGCCGCCGCCCGCGGCGCGGGCGTCCGCCCGTCCCGCGTGCTCGTCGCGGCCGTCGCCGCCTACCTCCACCGCGTCAGCGGCGAACAGGACCTCGTCCTCGGCCTGCCGGTCACCGCCCGACAGGGCGAGGTCGCCGCGACGGTCCCCGGCATGGTGTCCAACATCGTCCCCCTGCGCCTGGCCGCCGGGCCCGCCGTCACCGCCGCCGCCCTCGTCGCCCACGTCCGCGACGCGGTCGCCGACGCCGTCGCCCACGGCCGCTACCGCGCCGAGGACCTGGCCAGGGACCTCGGCCTCGTCGACGGCGTACCGGAACTCGTCGGACCGACCGTCAACATCCTGCCGCGCCCCGAGGGGCTGCGCTTCGCGACCGACGGGGCCGAGCACGAGGCCGAGCTGCGCCCGGAGTGGCTCGGGCCCGTGAGCGACCTCGCGTTCAGTTTCGCCGAGACCCGGCAGGGCCGAGGCCTCACCGTCCACCTCGACGCGGATGCGGACGTCTGCGACGAGGCCGCGCTCGCGGACCACGAACGCCGTTTCCTCGCCCTGCTGGACGCCTTCACCGAGGACCTCGACCGCCCCATCGGCCACCTCGACATCGCTTCCGCAGTCGAACAGGCCCTGGTCCTCGCCGAGTTCGGTGTCGCGCCGCGCGAGGTGCCGGAGCTCTCCTGGCCCGCCGCCTTCGAGCGCCAGGTCCGACGCAGGCCCGACGCCACGGCCGTCGTCTGTGAGGACCGCGAGCTGACCTACGCCGAACTCAACGCCTCCGCCAACCGGCTCGCCCGCCTCCTCGCCGCCCGCGGCGTGGGCGCCGAGGACGTCGTGGGTGTCGCCCTGCCCCGCTCGCCGGAGCTCGTCGTCGCCGTGCTCGCCGTGATGAAGGCGGGCGCCGCCTACCTGCCGCTGGACGCGGACCACCCCCGCGACCGCATCGCCTACATGCTCGCCGACGCCGGGGCGCGGACCGTCCTCACCGTGCGCGAGCTCGCCGGTGAACTCCCCGGGGCGGGAGACGCCGCCCACCTCCTGCTCGACGACCCCGCGACCACCGACGCCCTCGCCGCCCAGGCCGGCACCGACCCGGGTGTCCCGGTCGCCCTCGACCAGGCCGCGTACGTCATCTACACCTCCGGCTCGACCGGCCGCCCCAAGGGTGTCGTCGTCCCGCACGACGGCGTCGGCAGCCTCATCGCCACCGCGACCGACCGGATCGGCATCACCGCCGACAGCCGGGTCGTGCAGTTCGCGTCCGTCGGCTTCGACGTGACGGTGTGGGACCTCGTCATGTCGCTGTGCGTCGGCGGCCGGATCATCCTGGTCCCCGCCGAGCGCCGCGTCGCGGGCCCCGCGCTCACCGACTACATCGCCCACCACCGCGCCACCCACATGATCCTGCCGCCCTCGCTCGTCTCCGCGCTGCCGCAGGAGTGTGAACTCCCCCCCGGCTCCGTGCTGGTCGTCGGCACCGAGGCGGTCCCGGGCGAACTGATCGCCCGCTGGGACGGCAGGCTCCGCGTCGTCGTCGCGTACGGCCTCACGGAGGCGAGCGTCAACTCCACGCTCTGGCTCGCCGAGCCCGACCGGCCCGGCCCCGCGCCCATCGGCCGGCCGGACCCCAACACCCGCGCCTACGTGCTCGACACGGCCCTCCGCCCGGTGCCCGTCGGCACGGAGGGCGAGCTGTACGTCGCCGGACGCGGCCTCGCCCGCGGCTACCTGGGCCGCCACGGGCTGACCTCCGAGCGGTTCGTCGCCGACCCGTACGGCGAGCCCGGCACCCGCATGTACCGCACGGGCGACCGGGTCCGCTGGGGCGCCGACGGCAACCTGGAGTTCCTCGGCCGCGCGGACGGTCAGCTCAAGATCCGCGGCCACCGCATCGAGCCCGGCGAGATCGAGAGCGCCCTCATGGCCTGCCCGGGCATCGCCCAGGCCGCCGTACTCGCCCGCGAGGACCACCGGGGCGTGAAGCGCCTCGTCGCCTATCTGGTGGCGGAGGCGAGCGGCGCGGCGGCCGAGGCGGCCGTGGCCGCAGCGCGCGCCCACGTGACCGAGGCGCTGCCCGACCACATGGTCCCGTCGGCCGTCGTCGTCCTCGACGGACCGCTCCCGCTGACCCCCAACGGCAAGCTCGACAGCAAGGCGCTGCCCGAGCCGCGGTGGACGGCCATGACCGGCGCCGACACCCCCGGCAGCCCGGCCGAGACCGCGCTCGCCGCGCTGTTCGCCGAGGTCCTCGGCCTGCCGTCGGTGGGCGTCCACGACAGCTTCTTCGAGCTGGGCGGCGACAGCATCGTCGCCATCCAGCTCGTCAACCGCGCCCGCGATGCCGGTCTCGCGATCACCCCGCGCGAGGTGTTCCGGAACAGGACCGTCGCGGCGCTCGCCCGGATCGCCGCTGAGACGGTCACCGTCCCGGCTCCTCGGGTACGGCTCGACGCGGACGCGCTGCCCGTCTCCCCACTACAGGAAGGTTTCTTCTTCCACGCGGAGTTCGACGACCGCGCCCCGGACCTCTACGTCGTCCAGGAACTCCTCGACCTCGCGGGCCCCGTCGACCCCGAACGGCTGCGCCGCTCGCTCCAACTGCTTCTCGACCGGCACCCGTTGCTGCGTGCCTCGTACCGCCAGCTGCCCGGCGGCGAGATCGTCCAGCGGCTCGCCGACGACGTGACCCTGCCGTGGCGGGAGGCCGACACCGCCGCCACCCCGCTCGACGAACTCCTGCGCGCCGACCGCGCCGAGCGGTTCGCCCTCGACCGGCCGCCGCTGCTGCGCGCCACCCTCGTCAGGGACGGGCAGAGCCACCGGCTCCTCCTCACCCTGCACCACATCGTCGCCGACGGCTGGTCCGTCTCCGTCCTCCTCCGGGAACTGGCCGCCGCCTACCGGGGAGACGCCCTGCCGGAGCCCGTCCCCCCGGAGCCGTACCTGGCGTGGCTCGCGGGCCGCGACCGGTCCGCCGCGCGCGAGGCCTGGCGCGGCGCCCTCGCCGGGATCACCGGACCTACCCGGCTGCCCGAGGTCTCCGGGACCGAGGCCCCTACGGGTGTGGCCGACGCGCCCGCCCGGCCCGAGCACGTCGACACCCGGCTTCCCCAGGACCTCACCGCCGAGCTGACCGCCTACGCCCGGACCCACGGCCTGACCCTGAGCAGCGTCCTCCACGGCACCTGGGGCCTCCTCCTCGGCGCGCTCACCGGCAGCCAGGACGTCGTCTTCGGCACCACCGTGTCCGGGCGCACCACCGAGGTCGCGGGCCTCGACTCCGCCGTCGGCCTCTTCATCAACACCGTCCCCGCCCGCGTGACCCTGCGCGCCGACGAGTCGCTCACCGACCTCCTGCGGCGCGTCCAGGACGAGCACACGGCCCTGCTCGACCACCAGCACCTCGGCCTCGCCGACATCCAGCGCGTCGCGGGAGGCGGTGAACTCTTCGACACGCTCGTGGTGCTGGAGAACTACCCGACCGCCCGACCCGCCGACGGAGCGGGGCCGGAGGAGCTGCGCATCACCGGCGCCGAGGTCCTGGACGCCGTGCACTACCCGCTCGCGCTCGTCGTCGAGCCGACCGACGGCAGCCTGCTGCTGCGGTTCAAGCACGACGCGGCCCGCCTCGACCAGGTGGCCGTCGCCGTTCTCGCCGGCCGGTTCGCCGCCCTGCTGCGGACCGTCGTGGCCGAACCCTCGCGGCTCGTCGGCAGGACCGGACTGCTCTCCCTCCGCGAGCGGGAACACCTCGCGGAACTCAACGCCACCGCGCACCCCGTTCCCGAGGCGACTCTCGCCTCCCTCTTCGCCGCGAGCGTGGCGCGGACACCGCACGCCCCGGCCGTCGTCTTCGAGGACACCACCCTCACGTACGCCGAACTCGACCGGCGTGCCGAGGCTCTGGCCCGGCGGCTCCGGGCACACGGCGCGGGCCCCGAGCGGTACGTCGCCGTCGCGGTGCCGCGCTCGGCCGAGCTGATGGTCGCGCTCCTCGGCGTCCTCAGGACGGGCGCCGCCTACCTCCCCGTCGACCTCGACTACCCGGCCGACCGGGTCGCGTTCATGCTCACCGACTCGGGCGCCCGCACGGTCGTGACGACGGGGGAGTCGGCCGGACGGCTGCCCTCCGTCCCGGGCCTCGACCGGGTCCTGGTGGACGCGGAGCCGGACCCGGAGCCGGCCCAGGACGAGCGGGACGCGTCCCTGCCCGCCGAGCCCGCCCCGGCGGTCGCCGGACCCGACCACCCCGCGTACCTGATCTACACCTCGGGCTCCACCGGCCGCCCCAAGGGCGTCGCCGTCACCCACCGGGCCATCGTCAACCGGCTCGCCTGGATGCAGCACGCATACGGGCTGACCGCCGACGACCGGGTGCTCCAGAAGACCCCGTCCAGCTTCGACGTGTCGGTGTGGGAGTTCTTCTGGGCGCTGACCGAGGGCGCGACCGTCGTCCTCGCCCGCCCCGACGGCCACCGCGACCCGGCCTATCTCGCCCGCCTGATCCACGACCGGGCCGTCACCACGGTCCACTTCGTGCCCTCGATGCTGGCCGCGTTCGTCCAGGTCATGGAGGCCGCCACGGACCTCCCCGGCTGGGCGGTCGGCCTCCGCCGCGTGTTCTGCAGCGGCGAGGCGCTCACCACCGCCGACGCCCGCCGCTGGTGGGACCTCACCTCGCGGGCCGCCCGCGACGGGCGGGGACCCGTGCCGCTGCACAACCTCTACGGCCCCACCGAGGCGGCCGTCGACGTCACGTACTTCCCGTACGAGGGAGGCGGCGAGGGGCACGACGAGCCGGCCGTGCCGATCGGCCACCCCGTGTGGAACACCCGGCTCCACGTCCTGGACCCGTTCCTGCGGCAGGTGCCCGACGGGGTCCCCGGCGAGCTGTACCTCGCGGGCGTCCAGCTCGCGCGGGCCTATCACGAGCGGCCCGGGCTGACCGCCGAGCGGTTCGTGGCCGACCCGTTCGGGGCGCCGGGTGGGCCCCTCCTGCCCGAGGGCGGGCAAGGAGGGAGGATGTACCGCACCGGCGATCTGGTGCGGCGGCGCGCCGACGGGGCGGTCGAGTACCTGGGACGCACCGACCGCCAGGTCAAGATCCGCGGCAACCGCATCGAGCCGGGCGAGATCGAGAGCGCCCTCGCGGCCCTCCCCGGCGTCGCCCGCGCCGCCGTGGCCGTCCGCGACGGCGCACTCGTCGGGTACGCCGTCCCGGCCGCCGGCGCCGCCCCGGAGGGCGCGGCGCTGCACGCGGCGCTCGCCGACGCGCTTCCCGCGCCCATGGTGCCCGGCGCCGTCGTCGTCCTCGCGGAACTGCCGCTGACCCCCAGCGGCAAGCTCGACCAGAACGCCCTGCCGGCCCCCGAGGCCGCGCCCCGTGCGGACGGCCGCGCGCCCCGCGACGAGCGCGAGCGGGACCTGTGCGCGATCTTCGCCGACGTCCTGGGCGTCCCGGGGATCGGCGTCGACGACGACTTCTTCGTCCTGGGCGGCGACAGCCTCACCTCCATCACCGTCGCCACCCGTGCCCGCGAGCGCGGGCTGACGCTCAGCCCGCGCGACGTGTTCGTCTGCCGTACGCCCGCCGCACTCGCCGAGGCGGCCGCCGCCGCGGCCCCGGCCGATCCCCCCACACCCGTGACACCCGAGACACCCGAGGTACCCGTGCACTCAGACGGCGTGACCGTCTCCGCCGGCGACGCCGGGCAGGCAGCCGCCGCCCTCCAGGCCGTCCTGGCGCTCCAGCAGCAGTCCGGCGCGGCCGTCGACCCGGCCCTGAAGGCCCTGCTCGACCAGCTGACCGCCGCCGCGCCCCCGGCGCCCGCCCCGGCTCCCGAGCAGGGCCCCCTGGGCGGACTCGTCCTCACGGCGGAGGAGACCGCGCGCGTCCACACCGCCGCCGGGCTCCCGGTCGCGGACGTCTGGCCGCTCTCCCCGCTCCAGGAGGGCATGTACTTCCACGCCACCTACGACGCGGGTGACGCCCTCGACGTCTACCAGTCCCAGGAGGTCCTGGACTTCGACCGCGAGGTCGACGCCGACCGGCTGCGGGCCGCCTGCCGCGCGCTCCTCGCTCGCAACGCGAGCCTGCGCGCGGGATTCACCAGCGACGGCCTGCCCCGGCCCGTGCAGTTCATCGCGGACGGCGCCGAGATCCCGCTGTCCGTGGAGGACCTGACCCATCTGCCCGAGGAGGAGCGGCGGGCCCGGGTGGAGGAGCTGCTCGCCGCCGACCGCAGACAGCGCTTCGACCTGTCCGCCGCGCCGCTCTGCCGCCTGCTGCTGATCCGCCTCGGAGACGGCCGCGACCGGCTCGTCGTCACCCACCACCTGATCCTCTGGGACGGCTGGTCCGCCTGGCTGTTCCTGGAGGAGCTGTTCACGCTGTACGAGCGGGCCGGCGACGCCACCGGTCTGCCGCTGCCCGGCTCGTACCGCGACTATCTGGCCTGGCTCGACGCCCAGGACACCGCCGCCGCCCTGGACGCCTGGCGCGGCACGCTCGACGGCTTCGACGAGCCGACGCTCGTCGCTCCGTCCGGACGGGACGCCGGCCCGGTCATCCCGGCCGACTTCGACGCCCTCCTCGGCCAGGAGAGCAGCGACCGGCTCCGCGCCCTCGCCCGGCGCCACGGACTCACCCTGAACACCGTCCTGAACGCCGCCTGGGGCCTGGTGCTCTCGGCGATGACGGGCCGCGGGGACGTCGCCTTCGGCACGGCGGTCGCCGGGCGCCCGGCGGACGTGCCGAACGTGGCCGGCATCATCGGCATGTTCCTGAACACCGTTCCCGCCCGCATCGCCTTCGCCCCGGACGAGCCGCTGCTCGACCTGCTGCGGCGGATGCAGTCCGAGCGCGCCTCCGTCATGCCGTACGAGTACGTGGGCCTGGGCACGCTCCAGCAGGAGACCGGCCACCGCCGGCTCTTCGACACCCTCTTCGTGCTCCGCTCCGCCGACGGCGAGGACCGCGCGGCGGAGCTCCGGGCGCGCCACGGCATCACCGGCGTCTCCAACGTCGACGGCACCCACTTCCCGCTCACCCTGATCGTCACGCCCGGCACGCGGCTGCGGGTGACCCTGGCGGCCAGGCCCGACCTCTTCGACGCCGAGGCCGCCGCCACGATCCTGGCCCGCTTCACGACGGTCCTCGACCGGCTGGGCGAGGCCCTGGACGGGGCCCCGGACGAGACGGAAGGCCCGGCCGCCCGTACCGCCGGCGTGGACCTGCTGCTGCCGGAGGAGCGCGCCGCGCTGGAGTCCGGCAGGGCGGCCACCCGCGAGGACGTCCCGGACGAGACGGTCGCCGACATGCTGACGGCCCAGGTCGCCCGCACCCCCGACGCCGTGGCCCTCGTCTTCGGCGACCGCGCCCTCACGTACGCCGAACTCGACGCGCGGATCAACCGGCTCGCCCGGCTGCTCCTCGCGCGCGGCGCCGGACCCGAGACGGTCGTGGCGCTCGCGCTGCCCCGGTCCATCGAGATGGTGGCCGCGCTCTTCGCCGTCCTGCGGACCGGCGCCGCCTACCTGCCGCTCGACCTCGACCACCCCGCCGACCGGCTCCGCCTGATGGCCGAGGACACCGGGCCGCTGTGCCTGCTCTCCACGACCGCCGTCGCCCCGACGCTGCGCGGCGAGGACGGCCCCGTGGCCCCCGAAATCCTCCTCGACGAACCGGCGTTGAAGGCCGAGCTGGCCGCGCTGTCCGGCGGCGACCTCACGGACGCCGAGCGGCCCGCGTTCGCGCGCGGCGTGCCGGACCGCCTGGAGCACCCGGCGTACGTCATCTACACCTCGGGCTCCACCGGCCGCCCCAAGGGCGTCGTCACCCCCTACCGGGGTCTGACGAACATGCAGCTCAACCACCAGAAGGAGATCTTCGACCCGGCCATCGCCTCGGCCGGCGGACGGCGCCTGCGCATCGCGCACACCGTCTCCTTCGCCTTCGACATGTCCTGGGAGGAGCTGCTCTGGCTCGTCGAGGGCCATGAGGTCCACGTCTGCGACGAGGAGCTCCGCCGCGACGCCGAGGCCCTCGTCGCCTACTGCGACGAGCACCGCGTCGACGTCGTCAACGTGACCCCCACCTACGCCCAGCTCCTCATCGAGGAGGGCCTGCTCGACCGGGACGACGAGGACGCGACCACCGGCCGGCACCGGCCCGCCCTGGTCCTCCTCGGCGGCGAGGCCGTGTCCGACACGGTCTGGTCGCGCCTGCGCGACACCGACGACACCTACGGCTACAACCTGTACGGCCCGACCGAGTACACGATCAACACCCTCGGCGGCTCCACCACCGACAGCGCGACGCCGACCGTCGGCGTACCCATCCGCAACACCCGCGCCCACGTGCTCGACACGATGCTGCGCCCCGTGCCGCCGGGCTGCCCCGGCGAGCTGTACATCGCCGGCACGGGCCTCGCCCGCGGCTACCACGACCGGGCGGGCCTCACGGCCGAGCGGTTCGTCGCCGACCCGTTCGGCGAGCCCGGCGAGCGCATGTACCGCACGGGCGACCTCGTACGGCAGCGCCCCGACGGCCTGCTCGACTTCCTCGGCCGCACCGACGACCAGGTGAAGATCCGCGGCTACCGCATCGAACTCGGCGAGATCGCCACGGCCCTGTCCGCGCACCCGGAGGTCGCCCACGCCGCCGTGGTCGTCCACGAGGCTGCCGGGACGAAGCGCCTGGTCGGGTACGTCGTACGGGAGGAAGGCGCCGGGCCCGACGACGAGACGCTCGTCCCGCGGCTGCGCGAGCACCTGAAGGCCGGCCTGCCCGACTACATGGTGCCGTCCGCGCTCGTCACGGTCGCCACACTGCCGCTGACCGTGAACGGCAAGCTGGACGTCAAGGCCCTGCCCGCCCCCGACTTCGCCGGCACCGGTGAGACCCGGGCGCCGCGCACGCCCCAGGAGGAGACGCTGTGCGCGCTCTTCGCGGAGGTCCTCGGCCTCGCCGAGGGCAGCATCGGCGTCGACAGCGACTTCTTCGACCTCGGCGGCCACTCGCTCCTCGCCACCCGGCTCGTCAGCCGCGCCCGTACGGCGCTCGACGCCGAGCTGGCGATCCGCGACCTGTTCGAGGCGCCCACCGTCGCCGAACTCGTGGAGCGCGCCGCAGCCTCGCGCGGCGCCGCCCGCCCCGCCCTGACGGCGCTCGCCTCGGCCGAGCGGCCCGCCGAACTGCCGCTCTCGCACGCCCAGCAGCGCCTGTGGGTCATCCAGCAGATCGAGGGCACCTCGGCCGCGTACAACTTCCCGCTCGTCATGCGCCTGCGCGGCGCCTTCGACCGCACGGCCTGGAGCGCCGCCCTCGCCGACGTCACCGCCCGCCACGAGGCGCTCCGCACGGTCTTCGGAGAGCGCGAGGGGCAGGCGTTCCAGCGGGTCCTGCCCGCCGGTGTCCTCCCGGCCGTGGAGCACCTGCGCGCCACCGAGGACGAGGTGCCCGGCATCGTGGACGCCGCCGTCCGCCGGCCCTTCGACCTCGCCGCCGAACTGCCCGTCCGCGCCACGATCGTGGAAGTGGCACCCGGCGACCACGTCGTCGTCCTGCTCCTGCACCACATCACCACCGACGAGTGGTCCGACCGCCCCTTCCTGCGGGACCTGACCACCGCCTACACGGCCCGTCTGGACGGCGCCGCCCCCGCCTGGGAGCCGCTCCCCGTCCAGTACGCCGACTACGCCCTCTGGCAGCGGAGCCTCCTCGGCGACCCGTCGGACGGCGACAGCCTGGCTGCGCGGCAACTGGACTTCTGGGACACGGCGCTGGCCGGCGCCCCGGAGGAGCTGGAACTGCCCACCGACCGGCCGCGCCCCGCCCGCCCGGCGTTCACCGGGGCCGAGGTCGACATCGCCTTCGACCGGACGGTCCACGAGGGCCTCAGGAGGCTCGCCCGCGAGACCGGCGCCAGCATGTTCATGGTGGTGCACGCGGCCGTCGCCGCCCTCCTGCACCGGCTCGGCGCGGGCACCGACATCCCCCTCGGCGCACCCATCGCCGGACGGGGCGACGAGGCCCTGGACGAGCTGGTCGGCTTCTTCGTCAACACCCTGGTGCTGCGCACCGACCTCGCCGGCGATCCCACCTTCACCGAGCTGCTGGCCCGGGTGCGGGAGACCGACCTGGCCGCGTTCTCCCACGCGGACGTCCCCTTCGAGTCGGTCGTCGAGAACCTCAACCCGACCCGCTCGCTCTCCCGGAACCCGCTCTTCCAGGTGATGGTCGGCTACCACGCCCGCACCGACGACGAGCTGCGCCTGCCGGGCCTCCAGGCTTCCTACGTGCCCTTCAGGATCGGTACGGCCAAGTTCGACCTGGTCTTCAGCTTCACGGAACACACGACCGCCCTCGCCGGCAGCGGCGACGGTGCCGGCTCGCTGGGCTGCCGTCTGGAGTTCGCCACCGAACTCTTCGACCGGGAGACCGCCGAGCTCGTCGCCGACCGCCTCCGCAGGCTGGTCACGGCCCTCGTCGCAGCCCCCGACCAGCCCGTGTCGCGGGCCGAGATCCTCTCCGCCGAGGAACGCCGGCTGGTCCTCGAAGGCTTCAACGGCGGGCCCCGCGAGGTCGAGGAGCAGACGCTGCCCGCGCTGTTCGCCCGCTGGGTCGCCGAACGGCCGGACGCCGTCGCCGTCGTCGAGCGCTCCCGGTCGGTGACGTACGCCCAGCTCGACGCCCGCGCGGACCGCCTCGCCCGCCTGCTCGCCGCCCGCGGTGTCGGCGCCGAGAGCGTGGTCGGCGTGGCCGTCCCGCGCTCGGTGGACATGATCGCGACGGTCGTCGCCGCCCTGAAGCTGGGCGCCGCCTTCCTGCCGCTCGACCTGGTCCACCCGGGCGACCGGCTCACGTACATGATCGAGAACTCGGGCGCGGCCGTCGTCGTCGGCACCGAGCCCGTCGCGGGCAAGATCCCCGAAGTGCCGGGCGTCCCGGTGCTCCTGCTCGACGCCCCGGACACCGCGGCCGAACTGGACACGCTCGACGCCCCGCCGCCGTCCGCCGGCCCGGCCGGTCTGGACCAGGCCGCGTACGTGATCTACACCTCCGGCTCCACCGGCCGCCCCAAGGGCGTCGTCGTCCCGCACGAGGGCATCGCCAGCCTCGTCGCGACCGCCGTCGACCGGATGGGTCTGGAACACGACAGCCGCGTCCTCCAGTTCGCCTCGATCGGCTTCGACGTCTTCGCCTTCGAACTGGCCATGGCCCTCTGCCACGGCGGCCGGCTCGTCCTGATCACCGACGAGGCCAGGGTCGCGGGCCCCGCGCTCACCGACTTCCTCGCGGACCAGCGGATCACGCACATGATCCTGCCGCCGTCGCTGGTGTCGGCGCTGCCCCCGGGCTGCGCCCTGCCCGAGGGCTCGACCGTCCTCGTCGGCACCGAGACGGTGCCGCCGGACCTCTTCGAGCGGTTCGGCGCCACGGCGAACCTCATCTGCGCGTACGGACTCACCGAGGCGACGGTCAACTCCACGCTCTGGCCCGCGCGCGAGCACGGCGGCCGGGCACCCGGCCGGGTGCCGATCGGCCGCCCCGACCCGAACACCCGCTGCTACGTCCTCGACGAGCACCTGCGGCCGGTGCCGCCCGGCGTCGTCGGCGAGCTGTACGTCGCGGGGCGCGGCCTCGCCCGGGGCTACCTGGGGCAGCCCGGTCTCACCTCGGAGCGCTTCGTCGCCGACCCGTTCGGCGCGCCCGGCAGCCGCATGTACCGCACGGGCGACCGCGCGCGCTGGCGCTCCGACGGCAACCTCGACTTTCTCGGCCGGGTCGACACGCAGGTGAAGATCCGCGGCTTCCGCATCGAGCTGGGCGAGATCGAGGCCGCGCTCGCCGGCCACCCGTCCGTCGCCCAGGCGGCCGTCCTGCCCGACCGCGACGGCGACATCGTGCGGCTCGTCGGCTACGCCGTGCCGGAGACGGTCCAGGGAGCGCCGAGGGAACTCGACCCGGGGGAGCTGCGCGCCCATGTCGCGGGGCTGCTGCCCGAGTACATGGTCCCCGCGCTCGTCGTCGCCCTGGACGGCCCGCTGCCGCTCACGCCGAACGGCAAGCTCGACCACAAGGCGCTGCCCGCGCCGGAGTGGTCGGCGATGACCGGCGACGCCCACCCGGCGACGCCGACGCAGGCCCGGCTCGCCGAGCTGTTCTGCGAGATCCTCAAGCTGGACGAAGTCGGCGTCCACGACAGCTTCTTCGCACTCGGCGGCCACTCGATGGCGTCGATGCGGCTGCTCGGCAGGATCCGCTCCGAGTTCGGCGCGGAGCTCAGCATCCGGGACGTCTTCGACGCCCTGACGGTCGCCGGCATCGCGGCCAAGCTGGACGGCGCCACGGCCGCGCGGCCGGCCCTGCGCCCGATGGAGGACGCGGCGGCCGACCTCTCCGTGGCCCCCGTCCAGCAGTGGCAGTGGCACACCCACCGCAGGAACCCCGGCTTCGACCACGCGCTGGTGCTGCGCTCGCCCGGCGGGCTCGACGCGGAGGCGCTCGCCGTCGCGCTGGCCGACGTGACGGCCCGGCACGAGCCCCTGCGCACGGCCTTCGCCGAACAGCCCGACGGGACGGTGCTGCGCCGGGCCGCCGAGGCACCGACCCTCGCCTCGGAGCGCTGCGCGGACCTGGACGCCCGACTGCGTGAACTGGCCGGACAAAAGCCCGACTTGGAAGAGGAACCTGCACTCCGCGTCCGGCTGCTCACCGCCCCCGACGGGGCGCAGGCGGTCCTGCTCGCCATGCACTACCTCGCGGTGGACGAATGGTCCGTGGTCCCGCTCCTGCGCGACCTCACGACGGCGTACGCAGCGCGCACGGCCGGCCGGTCACCGGCCTGGGAACCGCTGCCGGTGACGTACACCGACTACACCCGCTGGGCACGCGAGGTACTGGGCGACCCGGAGGACCGGGAGAGCCGGGGCGGACGCCAACTTGCCTACTGGCGCCGCACGCTGAGCGGATCCCCGCGCGAACTGACTCTGCCGACCGGGAACGCCGCCTCCGCGGCGGCGGCGACAGGGGTCGTCGAATTCACCCTCGACGACCGCCTGCACGCCGACGTCGACCGTCTCGCCCGGGCGACCGGCACGAGCATGTTCATGGTCCTGCACTCGGCCCTTGCGACGCTGCTCACCGCCCACGGCGCGGGCACGGACCTGCCGATCGGCACCATGGTCGCCGGGCGCACCGACGACCAACTCGCCGACCTGGTGGGCTGCTTCTTCAACACGGTCGTGCTGCGCACCGACACGGCGGGAGACCCGGCCTTCGCCGAGCTGCTGGCCCGCGTCAGGGAGACCACACTCAGCGCGCTCGACCAGCAGGACGTCCCCTTCGACGCGGTGGTCCGGACGGCCGGCCTGCGCCCGGAGGGCCCGCAGGTTATGGTCGTCCACCACGAACAGGCCGACCTCGACCGCCTGGAGGGTGGCGTGGGCGCCCTCCGGACCGTACAGACCGGAAGGACGAGTGCGGACCTGACGCTCTCCTTCTACGAGCCGCTCGGCGACGGGCCCGTGCACTGCGGCCTCATCCACGCGCCCGGGCGACTCAGTGACGCGACGGCCCGCCGCCTGGCCGAAGAACTCCAGACCCTGCTGCGCACCGTGGCAGCCGACCCCGAACAGCCGCTCTCCGAGCTGTTCCCCGCCACATCCATGAGGAGCGACAACGCATGACGACCAACCCCTTCGAGGACCCGCAGGGCCGCTTCCTGGTCCTGGTGAACGAGGAGAACCAGCACTCACTGTGGCCCGCCTTCGCCGCGGTCCCCGCAGGCTGGCGAACCGCGTTCGGCGAGGACACGAGAGAAGCGTGCCTGACCTACGTGGAGTCCCACTGGACCGACCTCCGCCCGGCCAGCCTGGTCGCCCGGCAGAGCTGACGGATCCGGGAAGGTCCCGGCAAGGAAGAACGAAGGAGGGGTGTCACGACGATCCGTCGTGACACCCCTCCTTCGCGCCCGCACTCATGCCGGGAGGAAGCCCGGCCACCAGGGTGGGAGAGCACGCCGCCCGCGTTCTGCCCGACCGTGCCTACGGCCGGATCGTCAGACGGCCGGTGACACCGGGGTCTCGGTGGTCGAGGCGGGGTTCGGGATCTTCTCCGTGGGGTGTCGGCGGGTGGCCGACCAGGCTGTCCAGAGGTCGGCGTAGTGGCCGCCCGCCGCGGTCAGCGTCTCGTGGGTGCCGTTCTCCACCACGCGGCCCCCGTCCAGGACGACGACGCGGTCGGCGGTCGCCGCCTGGGGGAGGCGGTGGGCCACCACCAGGGCCGTGCGGCCCTCCAGGGCGCGGGCCGCTGCGTCCTCCAGGACGCGGGCGCCCGCGCTTCCCGCGTCGGCCGTCGCCTCGTCGAGGATGGCGACCGGCGGGTCGGCGAGGACCAGTCGGGCCAGGGCGAGGTGCTGCGCCTGCGTCACGGTCAGCCGGTGGCCGCCCTCCCCGACGACCGTGGCCAGGCCCTCGGGCAGTGCTTCCGCCCACTCCAGGGCGCCCACCTTGTCCAGGGCCGCGCGCAGTTCCTCGTCGTCGGCCTCGGGGCGGGCCAGGCGCAGGTCCTCGGCGAGCGGGCCGGCGAAGACGTGGACCTCCTGGCTGATGAGGGTGACCGCGCGCCGGACCCCGGCCGGGCCGAGCTTGCCGACGGGCACCCCGCCGAGGGTGATCGAGCCGGAGGTCGGCTCGTGGACCCCGGCGATGACCTTCGCGAGGGTCGTCTTGCCCGCCCCGCTCGCGCCGACCAGGGCGACCCGCTCCCCGCTCCGTACCGTCAGGTCGATCTCGTGCAGCACGGGAGCGCCGGTGCCGTAGGCGTGGCTGATCCCCGAGACCGTCACCGAGCCGTCCACAGGCGTGTCGGCACCCTGCGGCGCGGACTCGGCCGGGAGGGCCGAGACGCCCACCAGGCGGGCGAAGCTCGCGCCTGCGGACTGGGCGTCGTCCAGGAGGTACAGCGTCGCGTTGATCGGGTTGAAGAGGCTGTGGAAGTACAGTGCGGCGGCCGTCGCCGTTCCGATGCTCGCCGAGCCGCCGTCGACCAGGACGAAGCCCGTGGCGAGCATCGCGGCCAGGCCGATGAACTCGGCGAGGTTCAGCCGGGAGAAGAAGCCGGAGACGAGGTGGATGCCCCGCAGTCCCAGGTCGCGCGCCGCGGCCGACCGCTCCTCCAGGAGGCCGGTGTGCGTCCCGCCGAGCCGGAAGGCGCGTACCGTCCGCGCGCCGCCGACGCTGTCGAGCAGCTGGTGCTGCAACGCGCCGGTGGCGATGCGGTGTGCGCCGTACACGGGGGAGGAACGGCGCATGTACCACCGCACGGAGAGGACCTGCACCGGCGCGGCGAGCAGCGCGGCGAGCAGGAACCGCCAGTCGAGCACGGCGAGTCCGGCGAAGGTGAGCAGGATCGTGAGCGCGGACCGGCTGAACTCGGGCAGGGCCTGCCGCACCGACTTCGCGATCATGGTCACGTCGCTCGTCACCCGGGAGACGAGGTCCCCGGAGCCGGCCGCCTCGACGCGTTCGAGCGGCAGCCGCAGCGCCCGCTCGATGAACTGCTCGCGCAGCGCGGCGAGCACGGTCTCGCCGAGCCGTGCGACGAGCGTGCCGCCGACCGCGGTGGCCAATCCACGGGCGACCGCGACGGCGATCAGCAGGACGAGCGGCACCGTCAGTGCCTGGGCGCCCCGCTCCTCCACCACCAGGTCGACGATCCGCCCGAGCAGGGGAGCGGTCAGCAGCCCGACGGCGGTCCCGGCGACGAGGACGGTGAGCGCGCCCACGGCCAGGAGCCGGTGGCCGTGGAGCATGGTGCGCAGCGCCGCCATGGACTCGGCGCCGGTCGCGGTCGGCAGGAGCGCGCGGTCCTGGGTGGTTCCGCTCATGGTCTGTTCCGTCTCCTCGGGCGATGTCGTGAGCGCGCTCTCGTCGGTCGTCATGCCAGCACCGCCGCTCGGTACGTCTCGTCCGCGGCCAGCAGCTCGTTGTGGTGGCCGTCCGCCCGTACGGCGCCGTCCTCCAGGACCACCACCCGGTCCGTCACCGCGAGGAGCGCGGGGCTGGTGGTGACCAGGACGGTCGTACGGCCCCGGCGGACCTCCCGCAGCCGGTGCGCGATCCGCGACTCGGTGACGGTGTCGACGGCGGTCGTCGGATCGTGCAGGACGAGCACGGGCCGGTCGGCGGCGAGAGCGCGGGCGAGCGCCACGCGCTGGCGCTGACCGCCCGAGAGGGACCGGCCGCGCTCGGCGAGGAGGGTGTCCACGCCGTCCGGCAGCAGCCGGGCCACGTCGTCGGCGGCGGAAGCCGCGAGGGCGCTCTCGACCGCCGTCGTGTCGCCGTCGGCCCCGGACCTGACGTTGTCGAGGAGGGTGCTCTCGAACAGGTCCGCGTCGTGGTGGGCGACCAGGACCGCCCGGCGCAGCGCGTCCGGGTCGAGCCCGGTCAGAGGTACGCCGTCGAGCTCGACCGTGCCTTCGGCGGGGTCCTTCTCCCGGGCCAGGCAGAGCAGCAGGTCGGCGGCGGCCGCCGGGTCCCGGGTGACGATGCCGGTCAGGCCGCCGGCGGGCAGGTCGAGGTCCACCCCGCGCAGGGCGCCGAGCGACACGCCACGCAGGGCGAGGTGTCCGGCGGCCGCGTCGGACGGGACGGCTTCGCCGCCCTCGACGGTGACGGGCGAGGCCAGCACCTCCGCGATGCGCCGGGCGGAGGCCCGCCCCTGGGCGATCTCGGCGTTGACGTACGTGAGGAGCTGGAACGGTCCGAGAAGGAACTGCGCCAGACCCACGGCGGCCACCAGCTCGCCGACGCTGATGCTGCCGTCCATCGCGAGGTAGGCCCCCACCAGGCCGATCACGGCGATGAAGACGCCCGTCAGGGCGAGGACCGCGCCCTCGTGCCCGGCCCGGCTGCGGGCCGCGCGCAGGGCGGCGGCCAGCGAGTCCTGGCTCGTGGTGCGGTAGCGGGCGACGGCCGCGGACTCGGCGCCCATGCCCTTGAGGACGCGCAGTCCCGCGACGAGGTCGGCGGCGACGCCCGAGGCGTGGGCGGCGCGCTCCTGCTCGGTCTCGCTGCGCCGCTCCAGCGGGCGGCTGATGCGGTGCCCGAGCCAGAGCAGCGGCGGGATGCCGAGGAGGACGAGCAGGCCGAGCGGGACGGAGATCCTGAGGAGGGCGACGGCGCTGATGACGAGGGCGGCGACCGCCGACACTCCGTACGAGATGGCGGTCGCGACGGAGCCGACCCGGCGGGCGTCGTTGGTGGCGATGCTGGTCAGGGCGCCCGGGAGACGGTTCGTCTCGGCGCCGCCCCGCGGGTCGAGGACGCGCGCCGCCAGCTCCAGGCGGAGCCGGTGCGCGGCCTGCTCGCCCGCGCCCTCGGTGATGCGCGCGCTGGTGCGGTAGCACGTGGAGAGGACGAGGAAGAGGACCGCGAGGACGACGAGCCAGCGCAGCAGGGACGCGGAGGAGCCGGTCGCCACCGCCGAGTCGATGATGACGCCGATGACGACCGGGACCAGGGCCTCGCAGCCTTGGTGGGTCATGCCGAGCAGGGAAGCCGCGATGACGCGGGGGCGTTGCCCTCTGATCGCTCGACCGAGGACAACTGCCCCTGTCGGTACGCCCGTTGGCATGTGGCTCCTCCACGGAGACGAGTGAATGGTTAGGTAAGCCTACTCTGACCTGACGAGCGTTGACCGGCTGTACCGGTTCAGTTAGGCTCACCTAAGTACCGGCTTGTCAGATCGCGTACCGCGGGGCTCGACCCACGCGCCAACTGCCGTAAGGGGAGCTGTCGTTGTCCGTCCAGTCCCGCGAACAGGTCGGGAAGGCCGTCGACGCCGCACCCTCATCGGGCCGCACCGGTGCCACGCTCCGGAGCCTCGGCCTTCTGCTGGGCGTCGCCGCTCTCGTCCTCGTCTCCCTCGTCAGCGTCTGGGTCGGCACCCGAGGCATCCCCTTCACCGCCACCTGGCACGTCCTGTGGAACCCCGACGGCTCGGAGACGTCGGTGATCGTCCATGACTACCGCATCCCCCGGACTCTCCTCGGCATGCTCGTCGGCATGGCGCTCGGACTCGCCGGCGCCCTGATGCAGGCCCTGACCCGCAACCCGCTCGCCGACCCCGGCATGCTCGGCGTCAACCTCGGCGCCTCCGCCGGTGTGGTGGTGGCCATCGCCTTCTTCGGCATCGGGACACCCCTCGGCTACGTCTGGTTCGCGCTCGCCGGCGCCGCCGCCGCGTCCGTCGGGGTCTACCTGCTCGGCTCCTCCGGCCGGAAACTCGCCTCGCCCGAGCGGCTCGTCGTCGCCGGCGCCGCGGTCACCGCGGTGCTGTACGCCTTCAACTGGGCGATCCTGCTGCTCGACCCCAGGGCCTTCGACCAGTTCCGCTTCTGGACCGTCGGCTCCCTCGCGGGCCGCTACTACGACATCGTCCTGATGGCCCTGCCCTTCATCGGGGCCGGCCTGGTCATCGCCCTCGTCCTCGCCCCCTCGCTCAACGCCCTCGCCATGGGCGACCAGATGGGCCGGGCCCTCGGCGTGAACGTCGGCCGGACCCGCGCCCTCGGCGCCGTCGCCGTGATGCTCCTGTGCGGCGCCGCGACCGCCGCCGCCGGACCGATCGGCTTCGTGGGGCTCGCCGTCCCGCACGTCGCCCGCTTCGTCGTCGGCCCCGACCAGCGGTGGGTGTTCGCGTACTCGATGCTCATCGCCCCCGTCCTCCTCATCGGCTCCGACGTCCTCGGCCGGATCCTCGGCGCCCCCGGCGAGGTGCAGGTCGGCATCGTCACCGCCTTCGTCGGAGCGCCCCTCTTCATCGCCCTGTGCCGCCGCCGAAAGCTGGTCATGCTGTGACTGCCGTACGGGAGGCGAAGGCCTCCGGACCCCCGCCCGGCTCCGGGAGAGGGCCCGCCGCCGACTCCGCCCCGGCCCGTGTGGTCAGCGGCCGGGTCGTCCGTACGCCCTCGGGGGCCGTGTCCCTGCTCGTCAGGGGCCGGACCGTCGCCGTCACCGCCGCCCTCCTCGTCGCGCTCCTCGCCGTCGCGGGCGTCACCCTCACCACCGGCGACTTCGACCTCACCGTCGGAGAGGTCGTCGAGGCGCTCACCGGCAACGGCTCGGGCATCGCCGACTTCGTCGTCAACACCCTGCGCATGCCCCGGCTCCTGACCGCGCTCTGCGTCGGCGCCGCGCTCGCCGTCAGCGGGGCCATCCTGCAGAGCATCACCGGCAACCCCCTCGGCAGCCCCGACATCATCGGCTTCACCAACGGCTCGGCCGTGGGCGCGCTCGTCGTCATCGTCGTGCTCCACGGCAGCATGACGCAGATCGCGATCGGCGCGCTGGCCGGCGGCCTCGCCACCGCCCTCGCCGTCCACCTCCTCATGCTCGGCCGGGGCATCCAGGGATTCCGGCTGGTCGTCGTCGGCATCGGCGTCAGCGCCCTGCTCCTCGCCGTCAACTCGTACCTGATCACCCGGGCAACCTTCCAGGAGGCCCTGGAGGCGCAGGCCTGGCTCATCGGCAGCCTGGGCAACCGGCTCTGGACGCACGCCACCGCCATCGGCATCGCCGTCGCCGTCCTGCTGCCGCTCGCCTTCTTCCTCTCCCGCCGCCTCTCCATGGTGGAGATGGGTGACACCACGGCCATGGCCCTCGGTGTCGACGTGGCCCGCACGCGCACGCTGCTCCTCGTCATCAGCGTCGCCCTCGCCGCCTTCGCCACCGCCGTCACCGGCCCCATCTGGTTCATCGCCCTGGCCGCGCCGCAGGTGGCCCGGAAACTGACCCGCTCGTCCGGGCCCGCCCTGCTGCCGTCCGCCCTCATGGGCGCGGTCATGCTCGCCCTGAGCGACCTCGCCGTGCAGCGCCTCTTCGCCCCCGCGCTCCTCCCCGTCGGCACGGCGACCGGCTGCGTCGGCGGGCTCTATCTCATCTGGCTACTGGTCACCGAGTCGCGAAAGAGCCGCGCATGACAGCAACAGCGAAGCGTCCGACAAGCAGTCCGACGAGCACTCCGGCGAGCAGTCCGGCGAACGGTCCGACGAACGGTCCGTCGGCGGGTCCGGCGAACCCTCCGGCCTCCCGCCTGCGCGCCGAGAACCTGACCCTCTCCTACGACCAGCGGACCGTGGCCACCGGCCTCGACGTCGAGATCCCCGACCACTCCTTCACTGTGATCATCGGCCCGAACGCCTGCGGCAAGTCCACGCTCCTCACCGCCCTCGCCCGGATGCTCAAGCCCCGTGCCGGACAGGTCCATCTCGACGGCCGCGCCATCGGCTCGTACCGCTCCCGCGAGGTCGCCCGCCGCCTCGGGCTGCTCCCGCAGTCCTCGACCGCGCCCGGCGGCATCACCGTCGGGGACCTCGTCGCCCGCGGCAGGTACCCGCACCAGGGCATGCTGAAGCAGTGGTCGGCCGACGACGAGGCGGCCGTCGTCGAGGCGATGCGGCAGACCGGCGTCCTCGAACTCGCCGACCGCCCCGTCGACGACCTCTCCGGCGGCCAGCGCCAGCGCGTGTGGCTGTCCATGGTCCTGGCCCAGCAGACCTCGATCCTCCTGCTCGACGAGCCGACGACCTTCCTGGACATCGCCCACCAGGTCGAGGTCCTCGACCTGTGTGCCGAACTCCACGCCCGCCGGGGCCAGACCGTCGTCGCGGTCCTCCACGACCTCAACCAGGCGTGCCGCTACGCCACGCACCTCATCGTGATGCGGCCCGGAGGCGTGATCGCGGCCGAGGGCGACCCGTCGACCGTCATGACCGCCGAGCTCGTCGAGGACGTGTTCGGCCTGCCCTGCCGGATCATCGACGACCCGGAGACGGGGACCCCGCTGATGGTGCCGGCGGCGCCCAAGCGGTACGCGCCCACGACCGGGGCCACCGCACTCGCCCCGGCCCCCTGACACAGCCGCCGACGCCACCGCCGACATTGCCGACAGCGCCGACAACGACCCGGACGGACCGCCCATGCTCTGTACGAGGCTGACGAACGCGCACATCCTCACGATGGACCCGGACCACCCCGTCGCCCACGACCTCGGGATCTGGCGCGGCCGGATCGTCGGCCTCGACGAGGCAGTGACCTCGCTGCCCGCCCGTGAGGTCCTCGACCTCCAGGGCGCCACCGTGCTGCCCGGCTTCATCGACAGCCATGTGCACCTGGCGTGGGCCGGGCTGAAGGCGAACACCCCGAGCATCGCCCCGTGCGAGCGTGTCGAGGACGTGCTCGCCGTCGTCGCCGACGCCGCGGAGCGCAAGCCGGCCGGCGCGTGGGTGGACATCGCGGGATACGACCAGCGGGCCCTGGGCCGGCACCTCACCGCGGCCGAGCTCGACCGGGTCGGTCACGGACGCCGACTGTTCGTCATGCACGACTCCGGCCACGCCTGTGTCGTCAACAGCGCCGTCCTGGAGCTCCTTCCGGCCGACGTACCGCACCAGGACGGCTTCCTCGTCGAGAGCGCCATGACCGCCGTACGCCGTCTCCGGCTGCCCTACTCCCAGGAGGAGATCGCCGACGCGGTCGAGCTCGCGGCCCGCGCCTGCCTCACCGAGGGCATCACCGCCGTCGCGGAGGCGGGCATCGGCGGCGGGCTCCTCGGCCACAGCCCGGTCGAGCTCGGCGCCTACCAACTGCTCAGGGACCAGGGGCGGCTGCCCCTGCGGGTCCAGCTGATGGCCGCGGGCGACACCCTGCGCCCGCTCGCCGCGCACCGCGACGACGGCATCCCCCGCACCCTCGACCTCGGCCTGCGGACCGGCTTCGGCGACGACTGGCTGTCCCTGGGCGCACTCAAGATCTACACCGACGGCGGCATGATGGCCCGTACGGCGGCGCTCACCGCCCCGTACGAGGGCATGTCCACCACCGGCCAGTTCCAGGACGACCCCGAGCGGATCGCGGAGCTCATCGTGGACGGCCACCTCGCCGGCTGGCAGCTCGCCGTCCACGCCATCGGGGACCGTGCCGCCGATCTCGCCCTCGACGCCCTGGAGCGGGCCCAGGACCTGCGGCCCCGCCCCGACGCCCGGCACCGGATCGAGCACGCCGGGCTGATCCGGCCCGACCAGCTGCCCCGCTTCGCCCGCCTCGGCCTCAGCGCCGTCGTCCAGCCCAACTTCCTGCGCTACTTCGGCGACGACTACGCGCAGATCATGGGGGAGCGGCGGGCGCCGTGGATGTACCGGGGCCGGGGCTTCCTGGACCACGGCGTCACCCTCGTCGGCAGCTCGGACCGCCCGGTCACGGACGGCTCGCCGCTGCGGGCCGTGCAGTTCATGGTCGAGCGGGCCTCCCTCTCCGGCGGCCGGATCGGTCCTGACGAGGCCGTCACGGTCGACGAGGCCCTGCACGCCTACACCGCCGCGGGCGCGTACGCCTGCCGCTGGGACGACACCGCGGGCAGCCTGAGTCCGGGCAAGCGCGCGGACCTCGTGGTCCTGGGGGACGATCCCCGGCGCGTCGACCCGGCCCGGATCGGGGACATCGAGATCGTGGCGACGTACGTGGACGGTCACCGCGCCCTGGAGGGAAAGGGCTGAAGGCCGTCCGGCGGCGGGCCGGGAGGCCGGCCGAGCCTCAGGGACGGGGCAGCAGCGCGGAGACCTCGCGGAGGAGCTCCGCGCGGTCGATGGCGTCGCTGCCGGTCGCCGGTACGGTGCACGCGTAGGCGCCGGCCACCGACCCGTACAGTGCGCACCGGCCCAGGTCCTCGCCGGTCAGCCGGCCGAAGAGGAAGCCGGCGGCGAAGGCGTCGCCCGCGCCGTTGGAGTCGACCACCGGGGCGCGCGGCGTGACGGCGGGGACGTGCGTGAGACCGCCGGCGGTCAGCAGGTACGCGCCTTCCGCACCGGCGGTGGCGACGACGGCCTCGGCCCGCCCCCGCTCCATGATCCGGCGCATGGTCTTCTCCTTGTCCACCAGGGCCGTCGTGGAGACGAAGACGAGGTCGGCGCCGTAGGCGAAGGGCTCGTGATAGGGGTTCTCGCCGTCCCAGTTGTGCAGGTCCGTGGAGATCGTGAGACCCGCTTCGCGGAGTTGCGGCAGGGCGAAGGCGCACGGGTAGGTGATCGAGAGGTGCGCGTGCCGACTCGCCGCGGCCAGGGAGCGGACCAGCTCCTCGGGTAGCCGGTCCGACTCCCGGGAGCGGCTGTCGTCGTAGAGCGAGAGCCGCCGGCCGTCGGGGCCGACGAGGTTGACGGCCCGCTTCGTCCCGCCGGGCAGGGGCACTTCGGTGAAGCCGATGCCCCGGTCGCGGTGGAAGGCGCGGACGAGATCGCCGTACGGATCGTCGCCGATCATGTCGAGGTGGTGCGTCCGCAGGCCGAGGGAGCTCAGGCCCAGGGCGACGAAGTCGCCGGTCTGCCCTGCGCGGGTCTCGATGCCCGGCCGGATCATGTAGCTGTCGGCGTACGGCAGGGGCAGTTCGGGGACGTGGACGATCGTGTCGACACCGGCCCCTCCCAGGACGAGGACGTCGTACTCGCTGCTCATCGCTGTTCCTCTCGACGGGATCGCGGCGGTCGGAGGAGGTGGCACAACTCCCGCCGAACGGACGCGAGTCAAGCAGCGACCGCAGAGTGAAGCAAGAACTTGCGGAAAATTTCAGCAAGTTGTCGCGGTCCGGATCGGCCCGGTCCGGATCGGCTCAGTTCAGCTCGGATTCAGCTCGGCTCAGCTCAGGACCAGCAGCACCGCCAGAGCCACGAGGAGGGAGTCGATCCGGTCCAGCAGGCCGCCCGAGCCGGCGAGCCACCGGCCGGCGTCCTTCGCGCCGGCACCGCGCTTGACCATCGACTCCAGCAGGTCCCCGAGCGGGCCGCCGACCGCCACGGCCACCGCCGTCTGCCACGTCAGGGACGACAGCACGGCGAGCGCCCCGATACCGGCCGCAGCTCCGGCGAGCGTGCCGCTCCACCGCTTGGCGGGCGAGAGCGGGGAGAGCCGGGGGCCGCCGAACCGGGAACCCGCCGCGTACGCGACGATGTCGGCGATCGACACGGCCACGAACAGGACGAGCCCGAGGGCGCCGGACGGCACGAGACCGGCCAGCGCGCCCAGCCACACGAGCCCGAGCAGGCCCGCCCCGAGGCGGCGGAGTCCGTGCTCCGCGTCGCCCGCAAGGAGCGGCACCCCGGCGATCACGAGCGCCCCGACGGCCGCCACCCGGAGGATCTCCCCGGGTGCCAGCCAGGCGGTCAGGACGAGCGCGACGACGGCCGCGCCGAGCACCACCCGGTCCACCGGACCCAGCCGCAGCAGGCCCCCGTACTCCGCCACCGCGACCACCGCGACCACGGCCGCGAGCACCGCGATCCCCGCCGGACCGAGCCAGAACGCGGCGGTGACCAGGGGCACTCCGAGCGCCCACACGCACCACCGGACCATCAGCTCGCGGCGCCGGGTCGCCGCCACCGCGAGCCCTCCGGCCGCCAGCGCCCCACCGAGGTACGGCACGAGACCGGCGACGGTCGTCGTCGTCACAGGGCGCCCCGCCCGCCGGCCACCGGCGCCACCGTCTCCGCCTCCAGCACCTCCAGGGCGCTCCGGCACGCCGCCACGATCCGCGCGTTCTCCACCCTGTCGCGGACGGCGATGCGGACGGTCCGTCCCTCGTACGAGGGGGACATCGGCGACAGGTCCCGCAGGTACACGTCGTGGCGGCGGCACTCGCCCACCAGGCGGTACGCGCTCGGCCCGCCCCGCCGCAGCGTCACCGTGAGGAAGTTCGACACCCCCTCGTCGACCGAGGCGAATCCGTCGAGATCCAGGAGCCCGGCGGCGAGTTCACGGCGCAGCACCGCGGTGCGCGCCCAGCGCTCCGCGTAGTACGCGGGGTCGCGCAGCGCGGTGACGGCGGCCAGCTGGGCCGGCAGGCTCACCGGCCACGGCGGCGTCCAGCGGCGCAGCTCCGCGGCCGTCTCCGGGTCGGCCACCAGATACGCGGCGCGCATCCCGGACAGCGCGTACATCTTCGACAGCGAGGTGCAGACCACGACCCGGGGGTCGACGGAGGCGAGCCCGGCCAGCGAGTCCGCCGGATCGACGTAGCCGAGGTACGCCTCGTCGATCCACCACCGGGTCCGCGCGGGCGAGTCGGCGATCACCGCGCGCAGCGCGTCGGCGGGAGCGTGGCGGCCGGTCGGGTTGTTCGGGTTGACCACCACCACGAGGTCGTACCGTCCGCTCCTGGTCGCGGCCGCGAGCCGGGCCGGATCGAGCACCCAGCCGTCCTCCCGGCGCAGCCGCAGCCGGTCGACCCGGCAGCCGATGACCCGCTCGGTGACATGGGCGTACTCGCCGTAGCTCGGGTCGAGGAGCAGCACCCGGCTCGCCGGCGTCAGCCATCGGCCGAACGCCCGGAAGACCAGGTCGGACGAGCCCGCCCCGACGGCCAGCGACTCCACCGGCAGCCCGCGGACCGCGGCGATCTCCGCGAGCAGTCCCTCGGCGCCGGTCGGCGGTGAGGTCCGGGCCGCCCACCCCGGATCCTCCGACAGGACCGCGCGGACGTCCGGGGACGGCGGGAACCAGGCGTCCAGCACATCGGCCGGGACGACCTCGTGACGGCGGGGCAGCGTCCGGAAGTCCGTACCGATGGCCGAGAAGAAGGCGCCGCCGTGCTCGCAGCCGTCCGCGCGAGGCGCGAAGGGCACGTCCAACCGCCAGTCGAGGCCCGCCCGCAGCCGCTCCAGGGTCCGGCCGTGGCGCTCCCCGACCGTCCTCGTCAGCTCGGCCACGGAGCCGCTCAGCACCTCGAAGGAGACGGCGCCCGAGCGGACCGTGCGCCCCACCGGCCGCAAGCCGGTGGCGAGGTACATGTCGAGCAGCTCCGTGCGTCCCATCGCCACCACCACGCGCCCGCCCCGCGCGGCGGCCCAGCGCAGCGCCGCGTACATGAGGAGGGGCGCCGCCGCGGTCGACCGCCACCGCTCCTCGACGGTCAGGACGCGGATCTCGAACGGCGCCTCCTCCGTCAGGACCGGCAGCTCCTCGCGCGTCAGGTACTTGTCCAGGCCGTAGCGGCCGACCCACGGCGGAGTGAGGCTGACGAACCCGATCCGCGTCTCGCCGCGCGCGGCCACGAGGTAGACGTTCTCGCCGTCGAGCCCGTCGCTCAGCCGCCCCGACGGGTCCACCTGATGCTGGCCGAGCTCCTCCGCGTACACACGATGGCGGAGCTCGTGGATCCAGTCGCGGTCCTGCGGCGTGGCGATGCGCACCTGCAAGGCGTGGCCTGTCCGTTCACCGCGGTTCGTGCGGTCCATGCGTGTCCCCTTGTGAAGATCCGGTGTTCGCGCACCAGCATGGGGGAGTCCGGCCGACGGCACCTGAGTACGCGTACTCACCCGGGTGAGCAGGAGAGTTGAGGCGCCGTCGGCCGGCGGGTCAGAGGCCCAGGAGCCGGACCGCGTTCTCCTTGAGGATGAGCGGCCGGACCTCGGGCTTGATGTCGAGCCCGTCGAAGTCGGCCAGCCACCGGTCCGGGGTCACGACGGGGAAGTCGGAACCGAACAGCACCTTGTGCCGGAGGAAGGAGCCGGCCGCCCTGACGAGCTGCGGCGGGAAGTACTTCGGTGACCAGCCCGACAGGTCGATGTGGACGTTGGCCTTGTGCGTGGCCATGGAGATCGCCTCGTCCTGCCACGGTACCGACGGGTGCGCCAGGATGATCGTCAGGCCGGGGAAGTCGGCGGCGACGTCGTCCAGGAGCATCGGGTCCGAGTAGCGCAGCTTGATGCCGCGCCCGCCGGGCAGGCCCGCGCCGATGCCGGTCTGCCCGGTGTGGAACAGCGCGGGGACGCCCAGCTCCTGGAGCGCCTCGTAGAGCGGGTAGTGCTCGGGTGCGTTCGGTGCGAAGGCCTGGAGGCTCGGGTGGAACTTGAAGCCGCGGACGCCGTGGTCGAGGACGAGCGCGCGGGCGCGGTCGACGGCGTCGGGACGGTGCGGGTCGACCGAGCCGAAGGGGATGAGGACGTCGGGGTGTTCGGCCGCCGCGGCGGCGATCTCCTCGCTGGACAGGCCCGGGTGGCCGAGGCCCGTCGTGGCGTCCACGGTGAAGATCACGGCGGCCATCCGGCGCTCGCGGTAGTGGGCCGCGAGGCGCTCGACGGTCGGCGTGCGGTCCTGGCCGGACCTGAAGTACGCGGCCGAGGCGTTCATCAGCTCGGCGTCGAGCGCGAGATGGCCGTGGGCGTCCTGCTCCACATGGACGTGGAAGTCGATCGCCGTCAGATCCGCGGGGTCCAAGGGGGGCAAAGGGTTCACTGGGCTCACGGGACTCATCGGCGTGCTCACAGGTGGTCGGTCCGGTTCTTGGCGTCGAGCAGGAGGGCGAGGAGCGCGTCGCGTTCGGCGACGAGCCCGGCCTCGGCGGTCCCCGCCAGTTCCTCCGCGACACCCTGGGTGATCTTGTCGGTCAGCTCGGGTGTGAGGCGCGGCGCGCCGAGGTCGGCCCACCACTCCTCCATGGGCGGGCCGAGGTGTTCGAGTACGTGCGCGATGCCGCCCGCACCTCCCGAGAGGTGCTGGTTGAGGAACGGCCCGAGCAGCGCCCAGCGCAGACCGGGGCCGTGCGCGATGGCGGTGTCGATGTCGGCGACGCTTGCCGCGCCCCGGTCGACCAGCGAGTAGGCCTCGCGCCACAGCGCAGCCTGGAGCCGGTTCGCGACGTGCCCGGGCAGCTCCTGGCGCAGCCGGATCGGCCGTCGGCCGAGACCGCGGTAGAACCGCATGGCCGCCTCGACGGCGGCCTCGGCCGTCCGCTCGCCCGGCACGACCTCGACCAGCGGGACGAGGTGCGGCGGGTTGAACGGGTGCCCGACGAGGACCCGTTCGGGGTGGGTCGCGCAGGCCCGCTGGATCCGGGACGGGAGCAGCCCGGAGGAGCTGCTCGCCAGGACCGTCTCCGGCGGGGCGGCGGCGTCGAGGGCGGCGAAGAGCTCGTCCTTCAGGTCGGGCCGCTCGGGCCCGTTCTCCTGGACGAAGCCGGCGTCGGCGACAGCCCCGGCGAGGTCCGGGGTGAACGTCAGCCGGGACTGGTCGGCGGTGACGGCCGCGCGCAGCCGGGCCTCCGCGCCGGGCGCCGGGTCGGTGGCGACGACGTCGTGCCCGTACCGGAGGAAGAGAGTGGTCCAGGAGGCCCCGATGACGCCGGTCCCGACGACGGCGACCTTCATGACGCGCTCCCGGGCCGCGCCGTGCCGCCGCGGGTGGCGGCGTACGCGACGAAGGCGTCGAGCGAGCGGGGGTCGGCGAGGACGTCGGTGCTCGCGACGGACTCGGGGGCCGCGCCGAGGAGGATCCGCTTGACGGGCACCTCCAGCTTCTTGCCGGTGCGGTTGCGCGGGACGGCGGGCACCCGCTCGATCACGTCGGGGACGTGCCGCGGCGACAGCGCCGACCGCAGTGTCCGGGCGATCCTCGTCCGGAGTCCGTCGTCGAGCTCGGCGGGGCCCGCGACGAACAGCAGCAGTTCGCCGTTGCCGCCCTCGGGGTCCTCGATGTGGACGACGAGGCTGTCGTCGACCTCGGGCAGGTCCTCGACGACGGCGTAGAACTCGGCGGTGCCCAGCCGGACGCCGCCGCGGTTGAGGGTGGCGTCGGAGCGTCCGGCGACGACGCAGTGGCCCTCGGGCGCGAACCGCACCCAGTCGCCGTGCCGCCACACGCCCGGGTACTCCTCGAAGTACGCGGCCCGGTAGCGGGACCCGTCGGTGTCGCCCCAGAAGCCGACCGGCATCGACGGCATCGGCTCGGTGATCACCAGCTCGCCCAGCTCGCCGACGACCCGCTTCCCCTCGCCGTCGTAGGCGTACGCCGCGACCCCGAGGCAAGGGCCGGAGATCTCCCCGGCGCGCACGGTCTGGAGCGGGCTGCCCTGGAGGATGCCGGTACACACGTCGGTGCCGCCGCAGCCGACGTTCAGGAGCACCCGGTCGCCGAACTGCTCGGCCACCCAGCGGAATCCGTCGGCCGCGAGCGGGCTGCCCGCCGCGCCGAGCTGCCGCAGCCGCGACAGGTCGAACTCCTCGGCCGGCCGGACACCGGCCTTGCGGCAGGCCATCAGATAGCCGGGGCTGACGCCCATGAGCGTGGCACCCGTCTCCTCGGCGATCCGCCACTGCTCCCGCAGCTCCGGGTGGACCGGATTGCCGTCGATCATGACGATCGAGGCGCGCACGAGCAGGGCCGAGACCAGGGTGCTCCACAGCATCCAGGCGGTCGTGCTGAACCAGAGCATCCGGTCGCCCGGCTTCAGGTCCCAGCTCAGCGCGTTGTTCTTCAGGTGCTCCAGGAGGATCCCGCCGTGGCGGTGGACGATCGCCTTGGGGATGCCGGTGGTGCCGGAGGAGAACAGCACGAACAGCGGATGGTCGAACGGCACCGGCTCGAAGGGGACGGGACCGGGCGCCGGCTCCGCGAGCAGCTCCGCCCAGCCCAGGGCGCCGGGCACGGTGTGCGGGCCGTAGGGGACGTGGACGACCCGCTCCACGGTCGGGAGCTGCGCGGTGATCTCCTCCACCTCGCTCCGGCGGTCGACGTCCCGCTCCCCGTAGTGGTAGCCGGCGACGGTGAGCAGCACCTTCGGTGCGAGCTGGGCGAACCGGTCGACGACGCTGCGCGGCCCGAACTCCGGTGCGCAGGCCGCCCAGACCGCGCCGATGCTCGCCGTGGCGAGGAAGGCGACGAGCGTCTCGGGGATGTTCGGCAGATAGGCGACGACCCGGTCGCCCTTGCGGACGCCGAGGCGGAGGAGCCCGGCCCGGGCCCGGGCGACCTGCTCGCGGAGCTCGCCGAAGGTCAGCTCGATCGGCGCCCGTGTCTGGGAGTGGGCGACGACCGCGACGGCGGCGGCGTCCTCGGCGGAGCCCTCCCGCCCGAGCGCGTGCTCGGCGTAGTTGAGGGTCGCGCCCGGGAACCACTCGGTGTCCGGCATGGACCTGCGGCCCAGGGCGGCGGTGGGCGGCGTGTGCGGACGGACGTCGAAGAACTCCCAGATCGAGGACCAGAAGCCCTCCAGATCCGTGACGGACCACTGCCACAGGCTGTCGTAGTCAGGGAACGACAGCTGCCGCTCCGACTCCAGCCAGCGGAGGTACCGCCCGATCTCCGACTCGTCCCTGACCCCGGGGCCGGGGATGCTGAGGATCTCGCTCATCGGGCGACCTTTCCGGCGCGGCCGTCGAGGAACGCCCGCATCCTCTCCTGGGCGTCGGCGCTGCCGGCGGCGACGGCCGCCATGAGGGACTCGAGCAGGAGGCCGCCGGCGGGCGAGGCCTCGGCGATGCGGGGGAGCGCCTGGAGGACGGCGAAGTTGGTCAGCGGGGCGTTGGCCGCGATCCGCTCCGCGAGCTCCAGGGCCTTGGCGCGCGCGCCGCCCTCGTCGGTGAGGTAGTGCGAGAGGCCGACGGCCTGGCCCTCGGCGGCGTCGAGGACGCGGCCGGTGAGCATCATGTCCGCCATCCGGTGGGCCCCGATCAGCCGGGGCACGCGGACCGAGCCGCCACCGCCGACGAACAGGCCACGCTGCCCCTCCGGCAGGGCGTAGAACGTGGTCGGTTCGGCGACGCGGAGGTGCGCGGCGGCCGCCAGCTCCAGACCGCCGCCGATGACCGCGCCCTTCAGCGCGGCCACCACGGGGACCCGTCCGCCCTCGATCGTGTCGAACACCCGGTGCCACATGAGCGAGTGCTCCAGGGCCTCTTCGGTGGACCGCTCGGTCAGCTCGCCGAGGTCGAGCCCGGCCGAGAAGTGGTCGCCCTCGGCGTCCAGGACGACGGCCCGGACGTCGGGGCCAGGCCTGCGGAAGAACTCCTCGACACGCAGGACGGTGGCGTCGTCGAGGGCGTTGCGTTTGGCCGGGCGGCAGAGCGTCAGGACCGCCACTCCGTCGCGGCGGTCGATCGAAAGCGTGCTCAAGAAGGGCTCCTCAATCATCAGGAATCCTGAGTATCGGAGGGTGCCCCGCCGCCACACAAGGGGGTTTGCGCTAGAATTTTCGACAGGATTCCTGATGATGGTGAGAAGGGGAGGGGATGTGACGGACGCCGCTCCGCCGTCTCTGCTGTACTCGGTGAAACAGGTCGAGCTGGCCACCCGGGCCCGGCTCGACGAGCTGCTCAGGCCCTCGGGCGTGACCGCTCTCCAGTACACGGCCCTGACCGTGCTCGAACGCCGGGACGGCATGTCCTCGGCGGAGCTCGCCCGCAACTCCTTCGTCACGCCCCAGTCGATGTCCGACCTGGTCGGCGCCCTGGAGCGGCGTGGCCTCATCGCCCGCTCCCCGGACCGGGCGAGCCGGCGGCGGCACGTCATCAGCCTCACCGACGAGGGCCGCGCCCTGCTCGCCCTCCACGCGCCGGCCGTCCAGCACCTGGAGGACGAGATGCTCACTGGCTTCACCGCCCGCGAGCGCGCGGCCTTCCGCGACCTCCTCAACCGCGCCCGCGCGGCCCTCGGCTGACGCGACGCCGGCGGCGGCCGCGCCGGCAGGGAACGGCCGCACCGACGGGAAGACCCCTACGGCTCCTGGACGACGGGCTCGACCACGAAGACCGGGATCTCGCGGTCCGTCCTCCGCTGGTAGTCCGCGTAGTCGGCGAAGGCCTCGACGGCCCGCTCCCACCACGCCTGCCGCTCCTCGCCCGTGACCAGCCGGGCCTTCATGTCCCAGGTCCGCGTGCCGTCGCGGAGCTCGACCAGGGGAGTGGCGACCAGGTTGTGATACCAGACGGGGTGCTCCACCGCCCCGCCGTTCGACGCCACCAGCGCGTACGCGCCCTCGTGCTCCACCCGCATCAGCGGCGTCTTGCGGAGCTTGCCGCTACGCGCTCCGACGTTCGTCACCAGGACCACGGGCAGGCCCCGCATCGTGGTGCCCTTCGTACCGCCGGACGACTCGTACAGCTCGACCTGATTGCGCACCCAGGCCGTCGGACTGGGCTCGTACTCACCTTCGAGGGGCATGACTGTCCTTTCGTCCGCGTCGCGGGCCGGTACCGGACACCGGCCCCGCTCGCCTGACGACGCTAGCCGACGCCCTGCCGTCCGTGCCCCTTCTGTGGCGGCCGCGGCGCGGGTGCCCTGCGGAACGCCGATCGGCGTCACCGTCCCGGCGGAACCAGGGCCGGGCCGCGGGTCCTCGATGTGTCGCACGGCTGTGTACAGGGGGTCTGTGGTCGGATGGGCGCCGCCGATGACGCCATCGAGAGTCCCCCTCCGACTTCCCGAAGGAATGTGCCGAAGGTGATCGGCGGGTGATTGTTCCGGATTCGCCTGCCGGTGGGAAGGGCGACAGGACCCGAGGGAAAAAGGGGCGTCGGATGTATCGGATGCGTCAATGGATCGCCGCGGTCGAGGCCGAACTGGACAGGGAACGGGCCCTCGAAAGGCTGCTCGGTTCGGCCACTGGACGGTCGCCTGCACCTGCACCTGCACCTGCACCTGCACCGAAGCGGACCACCCATCGCGGACCGGGGCGGCAGGCCGTGGCGTGGGACCGGGCGCGCGCCCGTGCCCAGGACAGTGCCGGGCAGCCGCTGCCCGGCGTCACCCGCGAGCTCGACGCGGCCCTCGGCCACGCCCTCGCCGGACCGCTGACGGCCCTCACCGACCTGCCGCCGTTCGACACGTCGGCCATGGGCGGCGGCGCCCGTGTGCAGACGGGGGCCAGTGCCGTACTGCGCGGTGAGCACGGGGATGTAGGGGCGGACGACGGCCTGCTGGGCGACCGCTCGGGGAATCCGGGGGCCGGCGGCCCCGGCCGCGACGTCCGTATGCGGGGGCAGGAGTGTCGTGCGGGGGAGGTGCTGCTTCCCGCCGGGACGGCCGTGACCCCGGCCGTCGTCGGCCTGGCGGCCGCCGCCGGGCACGACCGGCTCCTCGTCCACCGTCGCCCGCGCGTGGAACTCCTGATCCTCGGCGACGAGTTGCCGGAGTCCGGCCCGCCGAGGGGCGGTCGCGTCCGGGACGCGCTCGGCCCGCTCCTCCCGCCGTGGCTGGCCCGCCACGGCGCGGAGGTGATCTGCCGCCGTCCCGTGGCGGACGACCCCGGACGGCTGCGGGACGCCCTGCGCGGCTCCACCGCCGACGTCGTCGTCACCACCGGCAGTACCGCCGCCGGGGCGGTGGACCCCCTGCACGCCGTACTCGCGGAGTCGGGCGCACGGCTCCTGGTCGACTCCGTCGCCGTGAGGCCCGGTCACCCCATGCTGCTCGCCGAGCTGCCACCGCCCCCCGACGGCCGGCCCCGCCTCCTGGTCGGGCTGCCCGGACACCCCCTGGCAGCCGTCGCCGGAGCGGTCACCCTCGCCGTACCCCTGCTGCGCCGCCTCGGCGGCCACGCGGACCGGGACCCCGAGTCGTACCGGACGACCACCGCCTCGGCACTGCCCGGGCACCCGCACGACACCCGGCTCCTCCCTGTGCGGCGTGTGACGCACGGGATCCTGCCGCTCCCCTTCGACGGCCCGGCGATGCTGCGCGGGCTCGCGGTCGCCGACGGCCTCGCGGTCGTCCCGCCCGGCGGCGTGCCGGCCGGGGCCGACGTCGAGGTCCTGGACGTACCCGGACCCTGAGAACCAGCAGCGCCCCCCGTGGAGCACCGATGGAAGCCGCCGACTCCGCGGAACGCGCCCTCGCCGCCGCGGAGCAGCGCAGATACCGGCTCCCCGAACGGCTCGTCAGGCCGCCGGGCCGATCACGACCTTGACGTGCTTCATGATCGGCTGGTCGCTCTGCGTGCTGTAGTCGCCGAGCGCGCACAGCACGTTCATCTCCGGCATGTAGCCGGCGGCGCAGCCCCGGGGGATGTCGTACGGGACGGCGAGGTAGCCCTTGAGGAACCGCCGGCTGCCGTCCTTCGCGATGCTCGTGATGTCGACGGGCCCGAGGTCGGGGATGCCGCGCTCGCGCATGTCGGCCCGGTTCATGAAGACGAGCGTGCGGAGGTTCCTGATGCCCCGGTAGCGGTCGTTGTCGGAGTAGATCGTGGTGTTCCACTGGTCGTGCGACCGCATGGTGCCCAGCGCCAGGGTGCCGGGCGCGGGGACGACGTCGGGCAGGACGGCCGAGGAGAACTCGGCGCGCCCGGACGGCGTGAGGAAGACCAGTTCGCGGGCGGGCTGCTTGATGCGGAAGCCGAGGGGCAGCCGGACCCGCCGGTTGAAGTCCTCGAAGCCGTCGAGGGCGCGGGCCATCGTGTCGCGGATGCGGTCGTAGTCCTCGACGTACCACTCCCACGGCGTCGCACTGCCGGGCAGCGCCGCGCGCGCCATGCCCGCGACGATGGCCGGCTCGGAGAGCAGGTGCGGCGACGCGGGGCGCTTCATGCCGACGGAGAGGTGGACCATGCTCATCGAGTCCTCGACGGACGTGCTCTGGATCCCCTTGCGCTGATGGTCCTTCTCGGTCCGGCCGAGGCACGGCAGGATCAGCGCCCGGCGGCCGTGGACGACATGGCTGCGGTTGAGCTTGGTGCTCACCTGCACGGTGAGGTCGCAGTTGGCCAGTGCGGCGTACGTGTACGGGGTGTCCGGGGCGGCCAGGGCGAAGTTGCCGCCCATCCCGACGAACACCGTGACGTCGCCCTCGTGCATCGCCTTGATCGCGCGGACGGTGTCCAGGCCGTGCTCGCGGGGCGGCTCGATCCCGCAGGCCTCCGCGAGGCGGTCGAGGAACGCGTCGGAGGGGCGGTGGTCGATGCCGCAGGTGCGGTTGCCCTGGACGTTGCTGTGGCCGCGGACGGGGGAGGGTCCCGCGCCCTCACGCCCCAGATTGCCGCGCAGCAGAAGGAGGTTGACGATCTCCCGGACGGTGTCGACGCCGTGCTCGTGCTGCGTGACGCCCAGACACCAGCTGACGATGGAGCGGTCGGCCTCCCCGTACACCCGCGCCGCCGCGAGGATCTCGGCACGGCTCAGCCCGGACTGCTTCTCCAGCTGCTCCCACGACGCGGCCTCGCACACCGCGCGGTACTCGTCGAAGCCGGAGGTGTGACGGTCGATGAACTCCCGGTCCAGGGCCCTCGGATCGGTCTCCGACTGCTCCAGGATCGCCTTGGCCATGCCACGCAGCAGCGCCATGTCGCCGCCGATGCGCGGCTGGAGGTTCAGTGTGCTGGTCTTCGTCGTCTTGAGAAGGGCCATGTCGAGGAAGTCATGGGGGACGATCGCGCGGGTGGCGGCCGCCTCGACCAGCGGGTTGACGTGCACGATCCTCGCGCCCCTGTGGTGCGCCTCGGCGAGGGCGGTGAGCATCCGGGGCGCGTTGGAGGCGGCGTTGACCCCGAGGATGAACAGCGCGTCGGCGCTCTCCCAGTCCTTGAGGTCGACGGTCCCCTTGCCCGTGCCCAGTGAGGCCTGGAGGGCGCGGCCACTCGCCTCGTGGCACATGTTGGAGCAGTCCGGCAGGTTGTTCGTGCCGAGCTCGCGGGCCATCAACTGGTAGAGGAACGTCGCCTCGTTGCCGAGCCGGCCGGAGGTGTAGAAGGCCGCCCGGTGCGGGCTGTCCAGCTCGCGCAGGGCGCGGCCGACCGTCTCGAAGGCGTCCTTCCAGTCGATCGGGACGTAGTGGTCCGTGTCCGGGTCGTAGACCATCGGCTCGGTCAGCCGGCCCTGGTTCTCCAGGTCGAAGTCGCTCCACCCGGCGAGCTCGGTCACCGAGTGGGCGGCGAAGAACTCGCGTCCGACCCGCTTGCTCGTCATCTCCCAGGTGACGTGCTTGATGCCGTTCTCGCAGATGTCGAGCCGCAGCCCCTTGGTGTCGTCCGGCCACGCGCAGCCGGGGCAGTCGAACCCCGTGTTCTCGTGGTTCATCCGCATGATCGCCCGGGGCCCGTCCACCAGCGCGCGCTCGGCCACGAGGAAGCGCGTCACGCTCTTCGCGGCGCCCCAGCCCGCCGCGGGGTGGTGGTACGGGTGGAACTCCGGGTCGCCCTGGGGAGTGGGCCCCACACGGGCTTCCGGGTGCTCCGGTCGTTCAGGGGGTGCGGGGTGCTCCGGGCGTCCCTGGTCGTCGTCGACGGCATTCACGACTCTCCACCCTTCCGGCCTGCGGGCACGGGGAGGCGACACGGCTTTCCTCCGCAGGCTAGGTCCGGTGCGGGGCCCCTGCCACTCGACCACCGGGGCCCTCCCGACCGCCGCGTCCGGCCGGGCGGACCGCTCGGCGCGCGGATACGCTGACGCCGCCCCACTGCTTCGATATGCACCTTCTTGTCCCCTTCGATCGGGAGTCCCATGGTCGACGCGCAGCCCGTCCTCACACCCCCCTCCCAGGCGGCCGTCTTCCTGGTGGCCACCGTGGCCCCCGGCGGAGAGACGGTCGCACGGGAGGCACTGCGGGACCTGTCGGGCCTGACCCGTTCGGTGGCGTTCCGGTCCCCCGAATCCGGGCTCCGCTGCGTCGCCGGAGTGGGGTCGGAGGCCTGGGACCGGCTCGTCGGCGATCCGTGTCCGCGCGACCTGCACCCCTTCACGCCCCTGCGCGGCCCCCGCCACCGCGCGCCGGCGACCCCGGGCGACCTGCTGTTCCATCTGCGCGCCCGGCGCACGGACCTCTGCTTCGAACTGGCCCGGCTGATCCTGGACCGGCTGGGCGGCGCGGTCACGGTCGTCGACGAGGTCCACGGCTTCACCTACTTCGACGAGCGCGACCTGCTCGGATTCGTCGACGGCAGCGAGAACCCCGCGGGCTCGGCCGCCACAGAGGCGGTGCACATCGGCGACGAGGATCCGGCTTTCCGGGGCGGGAGCTATGTCGTCGTGCAGAAGTACCTGCACGACATGACGGCCTGGGACGCCCTCACCGTCGAGGAGCAGGAACACGTCATCGGCCGCACCAAGCAGGCCAACGTCGAACTGCCCGACGGCGTCAAGCCGTCCGACTCGCACGTCGCGCTCACCACGATCGTCGAGGACGACGGCACCGAGCGGCAGATCCTGCGCCAGAACATGCCGTTCGGCCGGGTCGGCAGCGGCGAGCTGGGCACGTACTTCATCGGCTACGCCCGCACGCCCGCCGTCACCGAGCGGATGCTGCGCAACATGTTCCTCGGGGATCCCCCGGGCAACACGGACCGCATCCTCGACTTCTCCCGCGCCGTCACCGGCTGCCTCTTCTTCGTGCCGAGCGCCGACCTGCTCGACGACCTCCCCGCCGCCCCGGACTCGGCCGCCGCGAGCCCCGGGGAGTCCCTGGGCATCGGCAGTCTGAAAGGAGCCCCCGCGTCATGACGACTCCCGACGTGACGAACAACCTGCACCGAGAACTCGCCCCGATCACCCCCGCGGCCTGGGCGGAGATCGAGGAGGAGGCCCGCCGCACCTTCCGGCGCCACGTCGCCGGCCGTCGGGTCGTCGACGTGCCCGACCCGGCGGGCCCCGGACTCGCCGCCGTCGGAGTGGGCCACCTCACCGACATCGAGCCGCCCGCGCCCGGCGTCTCGGCGCGGCTGCGCGAGGCGCGGCCGATCGTGGAGCTGAGGGTGCCTTTCACCGTCTCCCGGGCAGCCGTGGACGACGTCGAGCGCGGCTCCAAGGACTCCGACTGGCAGCCCGTCAAGGACGCGGCGCGCACGATGGCGTACGTGGAGGACCGGACGATCTTCGACGGGTACGGCGCCGCCGGCGTCGACGGACTGCGCTCCCGGTCCTCCAACCCGGTGCTGCGGCTGCCCGCCGAGCCGCGCGAGTACCCCGACGCGGTCAGCCGCGCCCTGACGGCACTGCGGCTCGTGGGCGTCGACGGTCCGTACGCCCTGCTCCTCGGCGCCGACCAGTACCGGGCGGTCAGCGAGACCTCCGACCACGGCTACCCGGTCGCCGCCCACCTGGGCCGGATGCTCGACGGCTCCCCGATCTGGGCACCGGCCCTCAGCGGCGGCTTCGTCCTCTCCACCAGGGGCGGCGACTTCGAGCTGCTGCTCGGCCAGGACGTGGCGATCGGATACGCGGGCCACGACGCGCACGGCATCGACCTGTACTTCCACGAGACGCTGACCTTCCTCGCCCACACCGACGAGGCCGTGGTCGTCCTGGAGGCCTGACCCGTGAACCGCCTGCTCGCCGACGCCGTCCCGCGTCTCGTCGGAACGGCGGTCGCCGGGGCGGCGACCGGCGTGCTCGTCGGTTCCCTCTCGGACCCGCCGCTGGGCATCCTCGCCGGCATCGCCGCGGCGGAGGCCCTCTTCGTCGCCGTGGGGTGGCTCGTGCTCTGGCCCATGGACGCGGCCGCCACCCATCGCAACGTCCGGCGGGAGGAGTTCCGGCCCGTCGTCGAGGAACTCGTCGTCGTCGGGACCGCCGTCTGCGGCCTCGTCGGCATCATCGTGATGCTCATGGCCGGCCGGTCGGACCTGGGCCACGCCGCCGCCGCGACGGCGCTCTGCGGCGTGTTCATGGCCTGGGCGGCGCTCCACCTGATGTACGCGACCCGCTACGCGTACGACTACTACGCCCTGCACCCCGGCGGCGGGATCGACTTCAACACCGACGCCCCGCCGCGGTACAGCGACTTCCTGTACTTCAGCTTCAACCTCGGCATGACCTACCAGGTCTCCGACACGAACGTCTCGACGTCGTCCCTCCGCGCGACCGTCCTCCGGCACTGCCTGCTGTCGTACGTCTTCGGCGCCAGCATCCTGGCCACCACCATCAACCTGGTGACCGGCATCGTCACGGGCTGAGCCGGCGGCGCGGGCTGAGCGGGCGGCGTCCGGTCAGGTGCGCCACCAGGGCTCGCGAACGCAGCGGCTCTCCTCGCGGACGGCTCGGGCCGCGGGGCTATGACGCGTCGCCGAGCGACAGCACCACCGCGGTCGTCCGGCCCTCCGGCGTGTCGTACTCGACGGTGTCGCCGGCGCGGTGGCCCAGCAGCGCGCGGCCGAGCGGGCTGTCGCCGGTCACCATGGTCGCGTCCAGCACCTCGGCGACCTCCCCGATCTGGACGGTCGCCTCCGTGGCGTCCGCGAACCGTACGGTCACGGAACTGCCGACGCCGACCGTGTCGGTGCTCGGCGGCCCGGCGACCGAACCCTCGCGCAGCCGCCCCTCGATCAGGGTGATGCGGGCGTCCAGGCGCTGGAGCTCCGTGACGCGCTGCAACTCGTCGGCCTGGTCGGCGCGGTCGCCGGGCTGATCGCCCCCGCCGTGGCGCAGGGTCACGGCGACCGCTTCGCGTTCGGTGCGGAGATCGGCGAGTTCGCGTGCGAACGCCGCACGGGCGACGGCGTTGAGGGGCTCGGGTCCACCGGTCATGTCTGATCCCGTCGGGCGGGCGGCACGAAGGCGTGCCGACGGTCGGTCAAGGCAAGCCGAAGGTATCAGGCGAATACGGGCATTCCGCCCAACGTGGCGGGGTGGTTCGGTGTCCGTGCCGGGGGGTGCGGAGGGGGTGTCCCCGACGCGCCGGTGGGCGTTTTCCGTGGGTTCGACGGGAGTTCGATTGCGGGAGTGTGGCAGATGCATGACAAGCGCTCAACTCCCTTGAGCTACGCCCGTAGACCGGACAGTCTGCTGATCACCCGGAGCGCCCCACACGGCTCCCGGCCGTGCGTGTGACCCACACGCGCCCCCCACTGTCGCGCCGCCCCACACGAGGCGCGACGCCGAAGAGGAGGACTCCCTCGTATGGCACTCCCTCAGCACACCAAGGCCCGGCTCGCGCTGGCCGTCTCGGCCGCGACCGCGGCCGCCCTGCTCGGCACCTTCGCCGCCGTCCCCGCCCAGGCGGCCCCCGCCGAAGGCGTCGTCCTCGCGGCCGGGTCGGCCGACGCCGTGCCCGGCAGCTACATCGTCACCCTGAAGCAGGGCGCGGGCTTCAAGGCGGCCTCCGCCAAGGGCCGGGACCTGATATCCGGTTACGGCGGCACGGTCCGCAAGACCTTCGGCTCCGCCCTCAACGGCTACACGGCCACCCTCGGCGCGGCGGAGGCCCGCCGCCTCGCCGCCGACCCCGCCGTCGCCTCCGTCGAGCAGAACCAGGTCTTCCGCGCCGACGCCACGCAGACCAACGCGCCCTGGGGCCTGGACCGCATCGACCAGGCGAACCTGCCGCTCAACGGCACGTACACGTACCCCGACTCGGCGGGCGCCGGCGTCACCGCGTACGTCATCGACACCGGCGTCCGCGTCTCGCACGCGCAGTTCGGCGGGCGGGCCGTGAACGGCTACGACGCGGTCGACGGCGACACCGTCGCCCAGGACGGCAACGGCCACGGCACGCACGTCGCCACCACCATCGCGGGATCGACGTACGGCGTGGCCAAGGCCGCGAAGATCGTCGCCGTCCGGGTCCTCGACAACGCGGGCTCCGGCACCACCGCCGGCGTCATCGCGGGCATCGACTGGGTCACCTCCCACCACGCGGCGGGCGCCCCGGCCGTCGCCAACCTGTCCCTCGGGGGCGGCGCCTCCACCGCCCTCGACAACGCGGTGAAGAACTCCATCGCGGACGGCGTCACCTACGCCGTCGCCGCGGGCAACTCCGGCGTCAACGCGTCCTCCTCGTCGCCCGCCCGGGTCGCCGCCGCCATCACGGTCGGCGCCACGAGCAACACCGACGCCAAGGCGAGCTGGTCCAACTACGGTTCGGTGCTCGACCTCTTCGCCCCCGGCGTGTCGATCACCGCGGGCTGGCACACGAGCGACACGGCCACCAACACGATCTCGGGCACCTCGATGGCCACCCCGCACGTCGCGGGCGCCGCCGCCGTCTACCTCGCGGGCCAAACCTCCGCCACTCCGGCGCAGGTCGCGACCGCTCTGGTGAACGGCTCGACCCCGAACAAGGTGACCAGCCCGGGCAGCGGTTCGCCCAACCGCCTGCTGCGGCTCGTCCCGTAGCGCGGACATGACCGGTGTCGGGGGTCTTGCGCGGACCCCCGACCCTCTCTACCCTCGCGGCTCAATGGTTAGGAAAACTTCCTAACGAATGAGCCGCGAAGGAAAGGGAGTTGTCATGCGTCGTCGAAGCGTCTCGCTTCTCGGGCTCGCCGGACTGCTGGTGCTGCCCCTGACGTCGATCCCGCAGGCACAGGCACAGGCACCGGCGCAGCCGCGTGCGCAGGCACAGGACCAGGCCGCCGCCGACGGTCTCGTCTCCGCCGGAAAGCCGGTGACGGCCTCCTCGATCGAGGGTACGGGCTTCGAAGCCGGCCGCGCGGTGGACGGCAACACCGCCACCCGCTGGGCCAGCCTGGAAGGCGTCGACCCCCAGTGGGTCAGGATCGACCTCGGCGCGACGCACACCGTCTCCCGGGTGAAGCTCAACTGGGAGGCCGCCTACGGCAAGGCGTACCGGATCCAGACCTCGGCCGACGGCTCGACCTGGACCGATGTCTACGCGACCACGACCGGCGACGGCGGCGTCGACGACCTCGCGGTCTCCGGCAGCGGCCGGTACCTCCGGATGCACGGGACCTCGCGCGGCACCCCGTACGGCTACTCCCTCTGGGAGTTCGAGGTCTACGGCGCCCCGAGCGGCGGCGGTGTCCCCGGCGGACCGGCCGTCCCCTTCGGCAGCCACCTGAAGCCGTACGCGGCGGGCACGCTGAAGCCCTCCGGCACGCAGGCCGCCATCGACCAGAAGGTCGTCGACTACTACAACAAGTGGAAGGCCGCCTTCGTCCGCCAGAACTGCGGCAACGGCTGGTACCAGGTCATCTCGCCCGACGCCGACCACCCGTACGTCGCCGAGGCGCAGGGCTACGGCATGGTCGTCACCGCGACGATGGCCGGCGCCGACCCCGACGCGAAGAAGATCTTCGACGGTCTCGTGAAGTGGAAGATCGACCACCCGTCCTCGATCAACCCGGACCTCCTCGCGGCCGAACAGGACGCCGCCTGCAGGAGCGTCAACGGCGGTGACGGCGCCACCGACGGCGACATGGACGTGGCCTACGGCCTGCTCCTCGCCGACAAGCAGTGGGGCAGCGCCGGCACCTACAACTACAAGGACCTCGCGCTCAAGCACATCGCCGCGATCAAGAAGGACGAGCTCAACCCCACGACCAAGCTCCTCAAGCTGGGCGACTGGAGCAGCTCGGGCGACCAGTACTACTACATCTCCCGCACCTCGGACTGGATGGTCGACCACTTCCGCGCATTCCGTACGGCCTCCGGCGACACCACCTGGGACGCCGTGCGCAGCGCGCACCAGACGCAGATCTCGCGGCTCCAGTCGACGTACGCCTCCGGCACCGGCCTGCTGCCCGACTTCGTCGTCGACACGAACACCACGCCCAAGCCGGCCCCCGGCCAGGTCCTGGAGGACCCGAACGACGGCGCGTACTGGTGGAACGCGTGCCGTACCCCGTGGCGCATCGCGGACGACGCGGTGACCAGCGGCGACGCCACGTCGCTCGCGGCGGCGCGGAAGCTCAACAGCTGGATCAAGTCGAAGACCGGCGGCGACCCGAACAAGATCGCCATCGGCTACAGGCTCAACGGCACCCAGATATCGGCGGGCAGCGAGGCCGCGTTCTTCGCGCCGTTCGCCGTGGCGGCCATGACCGACCCGGGCAGCCAGGCATGGCTGGACGCCCTCTGGAACAAGATGCTGACCACCCCGGTCGACACGAGCAGCTACTTCTCGGCCAGCATCCAGCTCCAGGTCATGATCACAGCCTCGGGCAACCACTGGGTCCCGTAGGGGCCGTCGCGCCCATCAGTGGTGGAAGAGCCTCAGCCCGGTGCGCGCGAGAGCGATCCCGTGCTCCCGGCAGGCGTCCTCGACGTCGGTCGAGCGGATCGACCCGCCGGGTTCGGCGATGGCGGTGACGCCGTGCCGGTGCGCGTGGTCGACGTTGTCCCGGAAGGGCAGCGCGCCGTCCGAGGCGAACGCCACCCCGGTCAGCTCCGCGAGCCACCCGGCGCGCTGGTCGTGGTCGAGGTCGAGGGCGGGCACGGACAGGGCCCCGGACAGGCGCGTGCGCTCGTCCGGGGTGAGGTCGCCCTCGACGAACCTGATCTGCCAGTTGATCCGGTCCTGCCGGCGGACGCCCGGCCGGAAGGCGAGCGCCCGGACGGCGGGGTGGCGGCGCAGCCACCACGTGTCGGTCTTCGCGCCCGCCAGCCGGGTGCAGTCCACCCGGGACTGCTGCCCGGCACCGATCCCCAGGGTCGCCCCGCCGCGCACGTAGCAGACGGAGTTGGACTGGGTGTGGCGCAGTACCGCGAGTCCGAGCAGCAGGTCCTCCGCGGCCGTCGTCGTGAGCTCACCGCAGACGACGTCGTCCAGGAGGGCGGGGGACAGCGGCACGTCGTCACGCTGCTGCGTCAGCCGGACGCCGAACACCTCCCGGGCCTCGTGGCTCGACGGGGTGAAGGCCTCGTCGGCCTCCATGACCAGGAAGCGGCCGCTCTTCTTCCGGCTGAGGGTCTCGACGGTGCCCGGTGCGTAGCCGGGGGCGATGACCCCGTCGCAGACCACCCGGGTCAGCAGCTCGGCGAGCTCGGCGTCGACCGGGTGCGAGACGGCGGCGAAGTCGCCGTACGAGGACTTCGGATCGGCGTCACGGGCCCGCAGATAGGCGCTCGTGAGCGCGCCGACGCCGTCGCGGCCGACGCCGTACAGCTCGGCGGTCACCTCGTCGACCGGCCCGGCCACCGCCGCTCCGGCCGGCGAGACGTGCTTGAAGGAGGCGGCGGCCGGCCGGCCCAGGACCCGGCTCGCCTCCCGCACCAACTGCCAGCTGTTCAGCGCGTCGAGGACATTGATGTAGGACGGGCTGCCGTTCACCACCCGGACCGGTCGGCTCCCGGGCTCCACCGGCGCGGCGGTCGCCACCAGCTGCTGGGGATTGATGCCGTAACGCAGTTCCATCTGAGGACCTCCTGGGTCAGCGGGACATCACTGACGCAGGCGCCCAGGCGGTCGACGCGCACACGGGAAAGCGACCAACTGCCGCTCCCCGGTGGTGATCCACCTTCGCCAGTCGCGGCGGTCACGATGCTACCCGTGCGCCGGAAACGCGGCGCGCCGCACCCCCCGTACGGGAAGTGCGGCGCGCCGCCGTGCTGTCGGTGCCGGGGGATCAGACCGCCGGAGCCGGGAAGGTCGGGTACTCCACGCCGGAGACGTGCTGGACGACCCGGATGACCTGGCACGAGTAGCCGAACTCGTTGTCGTACCACAGGTAGAGGATCGCGTTGTCGCCGTCGACCTTGGTCGCGCCGGCGTCGACGATCGACGCGTGGCGCGAGCCGACGAAGTCCATCGAGACGGCGTCGGGGGCCGTGGTGAAGTCGATCTGGCGCTTCAGCGGCGAGTGCAGCGAGACGTCGCGGAGGTACTCGAGGACCTCGTCACGGGTGGTCTCACGGCCCAGGCGCAGGCTCAGGATGGCGATCGAGACGTCCGGGACGGGGACGCGGATCGAGCTGCCGGTGATGGGGGCCTTGAGGTCCGGCAGCGCCTTCGCGACGGCCGAGGCGGCACCGGTCTCGGTGATCACCATGTTCAGCGGCGCGGAGCGGCCGCGACGGTCGGCCTTGTGGTAGTTGTCGAGCAGGTTCTGGTCGTTCGTGAACGAGTGGACCGTCTCGACGTGGCCGCGGAGCACGCCGTACTCGTCGTCCATCGCCTTCAGCGGCGGGACGATCGCGTTGGTCGTGCAGGACGCGCAGGACAGGATCTTCTCGTCCGGCTTGACCGTGTCGTGGTTCACACCGTGCACGATGTTGGGCACGTCGCCCTTGCCGGGCGCGGTCAGGACGACCTTGTCGATGCCGGGGCGCAGGTGCTTGGAGAGGCCCTCGCGGTCGCGCCACTTGCCGGTGTTGTCGATGAGGATGGCGTTGTCGATGCCGTACGCCGTGTAGTCGACCTCGGAGGGGTCGTTGGCGTAGATCACCTTGATCGTGTTGCCGTTGGCGACGATCGTGCTGTTCGCCTCGTCGACCGTGATCGTGCCCTGGAACTGGCCGTGGATCGAGTCGCGGCGCAGCAGCGAGGCGCGCTTCACGAGATCCTGCTCGCCACCACCGCGGACGACGATCGCGCGCAGGCGCAGACCGTTGCCGGAGCCGGCCTTCTCGATGAGGAGGCGGGCGACGAGGCGGCCGATGCGGCCGAAGCCGTAGAGGACGACGTCGCGTCCGTCGCGGCGCTCGATCTTGTTCTCACCGATGGCGCCGGCGACGGCCTCGGCCGTGAACTCGGCGACGGAGAGACCGCGGTCGTCGGTCTTGTAGTCCGCGGCCAGCACGCCGATGTCGATCTGGCACGGGCCGAGGTCGAGGGTCGTGAGCGTCTGGAGGAAGGGGAGCGTCTCGGTGACCGAGAGCTCCTCGCCGTCGATCTGCCGGGCGAAGCGGTGGGTCTTGAGGATGCTGACCACCGACTTGTTCACCAGGGAGCGGCTGTGGACCAGGACGGTGACGTCCTGCTCCCGGTGCAGCTTCCCGATGATCGGGATCATCGACTCCGCGATCTCCTCGCGGTTCTTCCAGCTGGTGAACGAGTCGTCATTGACAGTCACAAGTTTATCTTTCGAGCTAGGCGGCGCTCATATGGTAACCCCAGGTCCGTGCGGTGCCTCAGAGGGGTGGCGCATCACACGTCCGGCCGCGGTGAGCAGGCTCGCAGAGTCCCGGCGTCCGAGCACGGCCGTTCCACGGGCTGGTCACGGCCCGGCGGGACCGGGTCCGGCCGTCAGGGGAAGACGAGGGTCCGGAAGACCTCGCGGACACGGGCCAGCGGACCGGGATCCCGGGTGAAGTACAGCCGGTTCGTGAGCAGCACCGCCCAGCGGTCGCGCGCGGGCGAGACCCACAGGCCCGTGCCCGTGAAGCCGAAGTGCGCCCAGACGTCGTCCTCGGGCTCCGTGCCCGGCGCCGGGTGCCAGAAGAGCCCGCGCGGCGGGGTGAGCGGGCCGGTGCGGACGCGCAGCGAGGCCGCCGTCCACTCGGCGGAGAAGGTGCCGGGCACCGGGGCGAGGAGGTGGCGCAGGAACAGGCCGATGTCGCCGGCGGTGGTGAAGACGCCCGCGATCCCGCAGGCGCCGCCGAGCAGCCGGGCCGAGAAGTCGTGCACGGTCCCCCGGAGCGGGGCGCCGCTCTCCTCGTCGTACTCGGTGGGCGCGCACCGCTCCACGCCCTCGGCGGGCAGGGGCCCGTACCGCGTCTCCGTCATGCCGAGCGGTGTCCAGACCCGGTCCTCCGCGAGCCGGGTCAGCGAGCGGCGCGTGAGGTGCTCGGCGAGGTAGCCGAGGATGAGCGCCGCCCGGTCGGTGTAGGCGACGGCCTCCCCGGGCCGGTGCCGCAGCGGTTCGGCGAGGACCCCGTCCCGGACGTCCTGCGGGTCGGAGCCGTACAGGGGCCGCAGATTGGCGCGCAGCGGCAGCCCCGCGGTGTGGGTGAGGAGGTTCAGGGCCGTGACGCCGGCGAGGGGCCGCCCCACGGCCTCCGGCCAGTACGCGCCGAGCGGCGCCTCCGGCTCCAGCTTCCCCGCGTCGACGAGGGTGCCGACCACGGCCCATACCGCGAGGATCTTGGTCAGGCTCGCGACGTCGAAGAGCGTGTCCCGGAGCATCGGCCCGCCCGGTCGCGCGGGATCGAGCGCGCCGACGGACCCCTCGCAGAGGGTGGTACGGGCATCGCCCACGGCCCACACGGCGCCGGGGTACACGCCCGCGCGCACGCCGTCGTCGAGGAGCCGCTCGAAGGGTTCGCTGCTCTGGGCCAAGGCGTGCCTCCGGCGGATCGGGGCGGGCCCGACCGGGGGCCGGCGGGCAGGACCCGTCCGGAGCGGACGGGCAGCACGCGTCCGCTCCCTGACGGGCCGCGCTCCGGAGTCATGCCCGGGCTGTGGGGGAAGACACCCTTCCGTCAGCTCCTGTCCCAGGACCTCACTTGCACGTGACCTCGTCACGCGGGGTGTAGTGCGTCGTGAAGGTCTCGCGCTTCACCTCGGCGCCGCCGTCCTTGAAGACCCGGTCCACCGAGATGTCGAAGCCCTCCAGGGGCGGCTGCGCCACACAGGTCTCGCCGGTGCCCTCGCGCTTCACGGGCTCCGTCTCGTTGGTGCGCGGACCCGCCACCGCCTCCACGGAGTCGTACTTCTTCGTCCCGAGGAAGCTCACGGTGACCGAGGAGTCCGTCGCGCCCGCCTTGATGTAGATCGGCTTGCCCGAATCGTTGCGGAACTTCAGGTCCAGGCTGCCCCAGGCGACGGTGGCCTCGCGGCCGGCCGGGTAACGCTCGATGTAGAAGGAGTGGGCGCCGTACTCGACGGGCTTGACCCCGGCGAAGAACATCGCGTTGAAGACGGTGGTCGCCATGGCCGAGACGCCGCCGCCCGGCGCGGACTGGTACCGGCCGTCGAGGATCATCGTGCCGTCCACGAACCCGTTGTCCGGGGTGCGCTCGCCGACCGTCTCGTTGAAGCTCCACACCTCGCCGGGCTGCACGACCGAGCCGTTGATCAGCTCGGCGGCCCGGCCGATGTTCGTCGTCCGGTAGGGCGCGGTGGGGAAGTCGACCGTGAACGTCGACATCTGCTCGGTGATGCCGAGGCGGGCCAGCGAGCCGGCGGTCAGCTCGGGCTGCGTGACCTTGGTGGCCACCGTGGCCGTACGGGCCGCGGCACCGTCCTTGGTGAGCAGCGGGCGCACGGCGTCGCCCAGCGCCTTCGCGGTGACCTCCTGCCCCGGCCTGCCCTCCGACTCGACGACGACCTTGCCGTCCCGCACCCCGAGGGTCGCCTCGACCGGGGCGCCCGTCATGGAGGCGAGGGGCTCGGCGACGTCCGGGTCGCGGAGGAGGGCCTCGGCGTCGAGCGCGGCGCTGAGCCGGCCGTTCTCGGACTTCACGGAGAGGTGGTCGCCGAGGGTGGCGGGGGAGATCCGCAGCCGCTCGGTGCCGGCGGTGAGCGTCACCGGGCCCGAGACGGCGGGCTTCGCGTACGTGTCGAGGAAGCGGGTGACCTCGGAGTCCCCCAGCTTCGGCTCGGTGAGGGTGACGGGAAGGGTCACGGCCGTGGCGCCCGACGCGGCGGGATAGGCGGCGCGCAGGGTCTCGACGGCCCGTCCGGTCTCCAGCTTCTGGCCCGTCACCGCCCGGGTGGCGACGGCCTCGCCCGCGCGGAAGGCGACGGAGCCCTCACGGACCTTGCGGTCGTTCTTCTCGGCCAGCTCGGCGACGGCGGCCTTCGCCTTGGCCTCGTCGTAGGCGAACACCGGCCGGATCTCCCGCTCGCCCGAGGAGAACAGCCGCCCGATGACGGTCACGGGGTCCCGGGACGGGTCGGCGGCGAGGTCGGCGGTCTTCTCCACGTCCACGGTCATGCCCGCGGCGGCCGGGGAGACCGTGGTCTCGCGGTCGCCGACCTGGACGGGTATCGGTGCGGTCCAGGCGGCCGGGGCCTCGGCCGCGAGCTTCGCCCGCGCCTCGGCGCGGCTCATGCCGCCCACGTCCACGCCGGCGACGCTGGTGCCGGCGGATATGTCGTCCCCGGCGGTGACGAGCCCCGCCACGTACAGGCCGCCCACGGCGACGGCGACCACACCCGTCGCGATCGCCGCCGTCCGGAGGAGCGGACGGCGCCCCTCGCGGGGCGTCGGGGCATGGTCGGTCCTGGAGCGGGGCACACGCTCTCCCGGGGCATCGAGGATGGGGGGATCTCCACGACGGTACGCCGAAAGAGTGTCAAATGCACATAAAGCTATGATGACCTGCGGGGATACGGAGCGCGGTGGAGCCGGTACGGAGTGTTCCGGCAGCCCCGCGGCGGAGACCCTCCCGGGGCGGGTCGCGGTCCGCCCGCGGCCCGGGGAGGGACGGCACCGGACAGGCCCTAACCTGGAACGATGCCCGCCACCCCCAGCCCGAGCCCCGGCCCGCAGACCGTCGACCGGGCCCTCGCGGTGCTCGACGCCGTCGCCGACGCCGACCGGCCCGTCGCGGCGAAGACCCTGGCCCGGAAGCTCGGCTGCGCACTCTCGACCGTGTATCACGTCACAGGGCCCCTGCTCGCGCGCGGCTACCTCGCCCGCACCGCCGAGGGGTACGCCCCCGGGCCCCGCGTCCCCGCCCTGCACCGCTCCCACCAGCGCCACCACGGACTCGGCGCCGGCACCGGCGACCTCCTGGGCCGGCTCCGCCGCGCCACGGGAGCGGAGGCGTACCACACCGCCTACCGCGACGGCCTGATCACCGTCGTCGACACCACCGCCCCGGTGACCGACACCACCCACCCCTTCACCCCCGGCCCCGAGGACCGCGCGCACGCGACCGCCCACGGAAAGGCCCTCCTCGCCGCGCTCCCGCGCCCGCTGCGCCGCCGCTACCTCGCGGAGCACGGCATGGCCCGCTTCACCGAGCGGACCATCACCAGCGCCGAACGCTTCGAGGCGGAGGCCACCCGGGTGCGCGGCCAGGGCTTCGCCGTCTCCGTGGGCGAGGCGGACCTCGCCTACACCTGCCTCGCCGTCGCGCTCCCCGAGCGCGGCGACGGCATCGTCCACGCGCTCTCCGTCTCCCTCCCCACCGCCGACTTCGCGCGGCGCCAGGGAGAGCTCCGGGCGGCCCTCGCCCGCGCCGTACCCGAGTTTCCGGCCCTGCCGGAATCCTGACCGGCCCGGCTGGTCCCGTCCGGCGGACCGCCGCAGGGTGGACGCATGATCTTCATCGCCGTCCGCTTCACCGCCCGCCCCGACCACGCCGACCGCTGGCTCGACCCGGCGCCGACTTCACCCGCGCCACCCGCGAGGAGCCCGGCAACCTCTTCTTCGACTGGTCCCGCAGCGTCGACGACCCGAACGTCTTCGTCCTCCTGGAGGCCTTCGCCGACGCCGAGGCCGGCGCCGCCCACGTCGCCTCCGCCCACTTCACCGCCGGCCTCGCCGCCATGGCGGGCGCCATCGCCACCACCCCCGAGATCATCAACGTCGAGGTGCCGCAGCAGGGCTGGGGCGCCATGGCCGAACTCGCCCCGGCCGACGCCTGAGCGCCCCGGGCCGCCGCCCTCCCGCCTGATAGGTTCGCGGGAAACGCAGGCGGGGCGGCGGCCCGAGGGGAGAACCGGCACATGGCGGTGAGCGGACGGCAGACCGGCAGGCCCACCCTGGAAGAGGTCGCGGCCCGGGCCGGAGTCGGCCGCGGCACGGTCTCACGGGTCATCAACGGCTCCCCGAAGGTGAGCGAACAGGCCAAGGCCGCCGTCGAGCAGGCCGTCGCAGAGCTCGGGTACGTCCCCAACCGCGCCGCCCGTGCCCTCGCCGGCAGCCGCACCGACGCCGTCGCCCTCGTGATCCCCGAGACCGAGGCGCGGCTCTTCGCCGAACCGTACTTCCTCGACATCATCCGCGGCGTCAGCGCCGAACTGGCCGAAGCCGACAAGCAGTTGCTCCTCACCCTGATCCGCAGCGACCAGGAGCGCCAGCGCTTCGAGCAGTACCTCGCCGCCCAGCGTGTCGACGGCGTCCTGCTCGTCTCCGTGCACGGCGACGACCCGCTGCCCGACCAGGTCCGCGCCCTCGGCCTGCCCGCCGTCCTCAACGGCCGCCGCCGCGAGGACGAGCGCGTCTCCTTCGTCGACTCCGACAACACCGGCGCCGGCCGGACGGCCGTCGCCCACCTCGCCGCCCGCGGCCGGCGCTCCGTCGCCACCATCACGGGACCCCTCGACATGTACGTGGCCCGCTGCCGCCTCGACGGCTACCGCGAAGGCCTGGCCGAGGCCGGACTCGCGCCCGACGAGGGCCTCGTCGCCAACGGCGACTTCACCGAGGAGGGCGGCCGGCGCGCCATGCGGGAACTGCTGGACCGCAGGCCCGGCCTCGACGCCGTCTTCGCCGCCTCCGACGTGATGGCCGCCGGGGCGCGCGGCGTGCTGCGCGAGGCGGGCCGCCGGGTCCCCGAGGACGTCGCGCTCGTCGGCGTCGACGACTCCGCCGTCGCCCGGCACATGGACCCGCCGCTCACGAGCGTCCGGCAGCCCATCGAGGAGATGGGCCGGACGATGGCCCGCCTGCTCCTCCAGGAGATCGCCGCGCCCAGCGAACCCGACGCGCAGCCCCGCCGGATGCTCCCCATCGAGCTGGTCGTCCGCGCCTCCTCCTGACGCGACCCCCGCCGGGCCTCCCGGTCCGCGGGGTCCGAGGTGCAGCCCCCTCCAGGCCCCGGTCCGCGGGGCTCCGAGGTGCAGCCCGCTCCGGCCCCCCGGAGAATGGACACGGTACGGAGTCCGAATCCGCGACCAGGGCGCTCCACGGCGTCCGACCCGCTAGGGGGCGGTCGACGATGGCGTTGCGTCAGCCGATCCGGTCACGCAAGGCGTCCGGGTCACTCCGCACGTGGACGCTGGTCTATCTCCTGGTCGTGACTCTGCTCACCGTCGCGTACCTGCAGTTCCCCGCCCGTCACACCGTCCTCTGGGCACTCATCGGACTGGGCGGCGTCGCCGCCATCCTCGTCGGCGTCCACCTGCACCGGCCCGCCCGCCGCTGGCCCTGGCTCGTGCTCGCCGCCGCCAACTTCGCCTTCGTCGCCGGCGACACCGCCTACAACGCCCTGGAGGGATTCTTCGGGCAGACCAGGCCCTTTCCCTCCGTCGCCGACGCCCTGTACCTGGCAACGTACCCGCTGTTCGCCATCGGTCTGTTCGGCTTCATCCGCTACCGGGCCGCCGGCCGCGACCTCGCGGTCGTCCTCGACGCGCTGATCCTCACCTCGGGCCTCGCGCTGCTCTCCTGGGTCAACCTCATCACCCCGCTCGCCAGGAGCGAGGACATGACCTGGATCGAGAAGGCCATCTCCATCGCCTATCCCCTCGGCGACGTCCTGATGCTCGCGATGCTCGCCCGGCTGCTCGTCCCCGGCGGACTGCGTTCCCGGTCCGTGCAGCTCCTCACCCTCGGCACGTGCGGCATCCTCGCCTCCGACGTCATCTACGGCACCCTCCAGCTCAAGGGCACCTGGCAGGTCGGCACACCCCTCGACCTCGGCTGGGTCGTGTTCTTCACCGCCTGGGGCCTCGCCGCCCTCCACCCCTCGATGACCGGGCTGACCGAGCGCGCCCCCGAACCGGCACCGCGCGTCGCCGAGCGTCGCCTCGCGCTCCTCGCCGGCGCCTCCCTCGTCGCCCCCGCCCTGCTGCTCCTCCAGTCGCTCCGCCAGGACAAGGACCAGGACATCGCCGTCATCGCGATCTTCTCGGCCCTCATGTTCCTCCTCGTCCTCGCCCGGCTGTGGAGCATGATGAGTGCCCACGGCAAGGCCGAGGCCCGGGAGCGCAGCCTCAGGGTCGCCGCCGCCTCCCTCGTCGCCGCCCTCAGCCCCCGCGAGGTCGCCGGCGCGGTGGAGACGGCCTCCGCCACGCTCTTCGGCCCCGGCACCGACCACCGGGTCCTCCTCTTCACCCGGGACCGCCGGGGCGGCCTCACCGCGGTCGCCACCGCGGCCCACCCGTGGAGCTGCCACACGGACACACTGACGCGCCCGCCTGCCACGGCCTGGCCCGAGCTCGTCGCCCACGGCACCCGGCTCGTCGCCGTGAAGCGCCTCGACCCCGCCGTCGCCGCCGAGGCGGCGCCCGAGCCCCACGCACTCCTCTGCCCCCTGGAGCTCCAGACGCCGGCCGGACGCGAACCGCTGCTCGGCGTGCTGCTCCTCGCCGGACCCGAGAAGAAGCTCTCCGAGATCGCGGGCCCCGCCCAGTCCCTCGCCTCCCAGGCGGCCCTCGCCCTGGAACGCTTCGGTCTCAGCGAGGAGGTCAACCGCCGGACGAGCGAGGCCTACTTCCGGACGCTCGTGCACAACACCTCGGACGTCATCCTGATCGTCGACGACGACGACACCGTGCGGTACGCGAGCCCCTCCGCCGAGTCCATGTTCGGCCACTCCCTGATCCCCGGCACCCCCCTCACCGAGCTGCTCGCGCCCACCGACAAGGCCGGCGCCCTGCGCCTCCTCGCCGACGCCCGGTCACGTGACACGGTCGACGCCCGCGACGACTGGAAGCTGCTCCACGGCGGCCCGGGCGGCTCCGGCTCCTCCTCCGACCTCCAGGTCGAGGTCCGGTGCAGCAACCTCCGCAACGAACGCACCGTGCACGGCCTCGTCCTGACCCTCAGGGACGTCACCGAGCAGCGGAAGCTGGAACGGGAGCTCACCCACCGGGCCTTCCACGACTCCCTCACCGGCCTTCCCAACCGCGTCCTGCTGCTCGAACGGATCGAGCGCGCCCTGCTGCGCGGACGCCGCGAATCCACCCTGACCTGCATGCTCTTCGTCGACCTCGACGACTTCAAGGTCGTCAACGACACCATGGGGCACTCCGTCGGCGACGAGCTCCTCGTCGCCGTGGCCCGCCGCCTCACCTCCGTCCTGCGGCTCACCGACACCGCGGCCCGGCTCGGCGGCGACGAGTTCGCCGTCCTCATCGAAGGGGCCAGGGAAGCCAGCGACGCCGAGACCCTCGCCGCCGAGATCGTGCACACCCTCAGCCAGCCCTTCCACCTCACCGACGGAGCCGTCTCCGTCTCCACCAGCGTCGGCATCGCGACCGTCCTCGACAGCGCCCACGCCGAGGAGCTCCTCGGCCACGCCGACCTCGCCCTGTACGCGGCGAAGGCGGCCGGCAAGAAGCGCTGGCGGCTCTTCCACCCCGAGCTCCACTCCCGGCTCGTCGCCCGGCACGAACTCCAGGCCGGCATGGACACGGCCATCGCCGACCACGCCTTCGCCCTGCGCTACCAGCCCATCGTGGAGGTCGACGGCGGGGCCACCGCCGGCCTGGAGGCCCTCATCCGCTGGCCGCACGCCCGGCGCGGGATGGTGCCGCCCGACCAGTTCATCACCCTGGCCGAGGAGAGCGGCCACATCATGCCGCTGGGCGCCTGGGTCCTCGAACACGCGGCGCTCGACATCGCCCGCTGGCAGCGCTCCCGCCCGCGCCAGCCGCCCCTGTACGCCAACGTCAACGTCTCCGCCCGCCAGTTCCGCGACCCGGGCTTCCTCGAAGAGGTACGGCGCACCCTGCGCTCCTCGGGTCTCGAGCCGGGCTCCCTCGTCCTGGAACTCACCGAGACCGTCCTCATGCGCCAGGACGCCCAGATCCGTACGACCATGGCCGCCCTGAAGGACCTCGGGGTCTCCATCGCCATCGACGACTTCGGCACCGGCTTCTCCTCGCTCAGCTACCTCCGCGAGTTCCCGATCGACATCCTCAAGGTCGACAAGTCGTTCATCGACGACATCACGACCGACCCCCAGCAGGTCGCTCTCGTGGAGGGCATCGTGCGCATCGCCGACGTCCTCGGCCTGCTCGTCGTCGCCGAGGGCATCGAACACGAGGAGCAGCGGCAGCTCCTCGCCGAGATGGGCTGCCGCTACGGACAGGGCTACCTCTTCGCCCGGCCGATGACCGCCCACCAGGCCGAGTCGTACCTGCACCACGCCGCGGCCCCCGGCGCCGGCCCAGCCGTCCGCCCGGCGCCGCCCGTGTCCACGGCCTCCCCGGCCGTCCGGGGCTCCCCGGGAACCGTGCCCGCCACCGTCGCCGCCACCACCACGGCCGCCGCCACCACGGCCGCCCGGACCAGCCGGCCGCCGCGCCCGTCCCGCTGGCGCGACCTGGAGCACCTCCAGCGGACCAGCCTCATGTGCGACGCCGTCATCGACGAGGTCGACGGCCGCCGTATCCGGGTCGGCGAGGACTGGCTCGTCGACTTCGCCTCCTGCAACTACCTCGGCTTCGACCTCGACCCCACGATCATGGCCTCGATCGAACCGGAGGTCAGACAGTGGGGCACCCACCCCAGCTGGTCCCGGCTCATCGGCAGCCCCCGGCTCTACCCGCGCATCGAGGAGCGGCTCACCGAGCTCCTGGGAGCCCCCGACACCCTCCTGCTGCCCACGATCACCCTCATCCACCAGTCCGTCATCCCGCTCCTCGCCGGCACCGGCCAGATCTTCGTCGAGGCGCAGGCCCACCGCACCGTGTACGACGGCTGCGTCGTCGCCCGCGGCCAGGGCGCCGAGATCCACCGCTTCCGCTCCGAACGGCCCGAGGAGCTGGCGACGCTGCTCCGCGGCGCACCCGGCGACGGCGGCCGGCTCGTCTGCATGGACGGCGTCAACAGCATGACCGGAAACTTCCCCGACCTGCCGGCCCTGGCCCGGATCTGCCGGGAGAACGGCGCGCTGCTGTACGTCGACGACGCGCACGGCTTCGGCGTCATCGGGGAGCGCTCCCCGGACGAGAGCAGCCCGTACGGCTCGCGCGGCAACGGCATCGTCCGCCACCTCGGCGAGACCTACGACGACCTGGTGCTGGTCGGCGGCTTCTCCAAGGCGTTCTCCTCGCTGCTCGCCTTCCTCGCCGTCCCGAAGTGGCTCAAGGACCACCTGAAGGTGGCCGCGGCCCCGTACCTCTACTCCGGGCCCTCGCCGACGGCCTCGCTGGCCACCGCGCTCGCCGGGCTCGACGTCAACGCCGAGCGCGGCGAGGCGATCAGGGCCGACCTCTTCCGGATGACGGCCCGGGTCCTCGCCCACGTCCGCGGCCTCGGCCTCGCGACGCCGAACACCGACGGGCTGCCGATCGTCGAGATCCCGCTCGCCGACGCCGAGGACCTCGACGCCGTCGCCGCGTTCCTCTGGGAGCACGGGATCTACGTGACCCTCGCGTCCTACCCGCTCGTCCCGCGCGACCGGGTCGGCTTCCGCATCCAGATCACCGCCGCCAACACCGACGAGGAGATCGACCAGCTGTGCGAGGCCCTCACGGCGCTCGCCGAGCGGTTCAGCCTCCAGCACACCGAGGCCCCGGGCCCCGGTCCCGTCCTGGCCGGCCACCGGCCGCCGGAGCGGTGATGGACACGGCCGGGTCGCCCGGCCCCTCGCGTCCGCAGGGCCGGGTGCTGGGACCGCGCCGCAACCGTGACGCCGACTGGAACGCCTGGCCCGTCGCCGACTACCTCGCCGAGAACTACCGCAGGCTCCACCCCTGCGACGTCGGCGTCATCCGCCACCACGCCGCCGTCTACCGGACCTTCGCCCCCGGCGCCCTCGGCCGCACCCTCGAACTGGGCGCGGGACCGAACCTGTACCCCCTCATGCAGGCGGGCGCCGCCAGCCTCCGGGTCGACGCCCTGGAACCGAGCGCCGCCAACGTCCGCTACCTGCGGCAGCAGCTCGACGACGGCCCCGACGACAGCTGGCAGCCCTTCTACACCCTGTGCCGCAGCCTCGACCCGGCGCTCCCGGAGAGCTGTACGGAGGCGCTCCGCAGGGTCCGGGTCGTGCCCGGCGTCGCGGAGGAGCTGACGGACGGCACGTACGCCCTGGCGTCGATGAACTTCGTCGCGGAGAGCGTCACCGAGGACTTCGCCGAGTTCACCGCACTCTGCGACGCCTTCGTCCGGGCGGTCCGCCCCGGCGGCCGGCTCGTCGCCTCCTTCATGGAACGCATGCCGAGCTACCGCATCGGCACGGGACCGGTCTGGCCGGCCTGCCCCGTCGACGGGGCGGCCCTGCGGTCCGTCTTCGCGCCCCGCACCACCGGCCTGCGGATCGAGCGGCTCGCGAAGGACCGCACCCTGCCGGAGTACGGCGACACCGGCGTCCTGCTCCTGACCGCGCTGCGGCGTGACGGTCCCATCCCGTAGGGCCGGCCGGAGCCGGCCGGTCAGGCCAGGAGCTCCCGGTAGAGCGCCGCGTACCGGGCGGCGAACCGCTCGGGACCGAAGTGGTCCTCGGCCAGCGACCGGCCCCGCTCCGCGAGCACGTCCCAGGAGCGCGGCTGGTCGAGCAGCCACGCCAGCTGCTGCCCGGTGCGGCGCGCGTCGCCCGCCGGCGCCCGCAGCACCGCGTGGCCGAAGTCCGCGAACTGCGGCAGGTCGCTCAGGATCGCCGGACGCCCCGAGGCCAGAGACTGGAGCACGGTCAGCGGGATGTCCGCCTTCCCGCCGAGCGAGTCCGGCGGATAGAGCAGCACGTGCACCGAGGTGATCAGGTCCCGCATGTTCTCGACGTGGCCGAGGACCTCGACGTCGGGCAGCCCCGCCGCGCCGGCCCGCTCCCGCAGCGCCTCGTCCAGGAGACCGGCGCGCTGCCCCGGCCGCCCGCGCACCGCGAGCACCAGCCGGAACCGCGCCCCCTCCCGCCACGCCTCGGCCGCCGCGTCGATCACCGTCTCCGCACCGCCCCGCGGACCGTGGTACCCGGCGAAGAGGACCACCGGATAGCCCTTCGGACGCGGCAGGTACGGCCAGGCGTCCAGGTCGATCATGGGCGGGACGACCCGTACGTCCCCGAAGTCCGCGGCCCGCAGCCGCCGCGCCATCGACTCCGACAGGGCGACCGTCACCCCCAGGGGCCTGGCGCGGTCCAGGAAGCCGGGGTCCATCACCCCGGTCACGGTGTGGACGACCGGCCGCCCCCCGAGGAACAGCGGTCGGAGCCGGGAGAAGAGGGGAAAAGCACGGCCCACGGTGAGGAAGACATGGACCAGGTCGACCCGGCGCGCGAACACGGCCCCGGCGAGCGCGGCCTGGACCCGGTGCGGGGTGTGGGCGGCACCGCTCCGGGTGAGGATGCGGGCGGGGCGCCCGCGGCGCGGCGGGTGCTGCCGGCGGTCCGGCCACTGGGCGAACCAGACGAAGTCGACGTCGGGCAGCGCTTCGAGGACGTCGGAGGCGAGCCCGACGTCCGAACCCTCCGCCCCGTCGAGCGGGCGGCTGGTCAGGAGAAGTACGCGTGGGCGCTCACGGGGGAGCATCACGCACCTCCGCCCCCGAGGCGCCCCTTCCGGCCGTCACGACACGCCTCCGGCGGTACGGGCCCCGCGAAGGGCCCCTCGTAGTAGACGACCCGGCGGCCGCTCAGTTCGGCGGCGGTGCGGCACAGGACGTGGTCGGCGTGTCCGCCGACGCCCAGCGGGGCCAGCAGGACGCCGCCGGAGCGCGCGGGCAGCAGCGACTCGACGGTCTCGCCGACCGCGCGCAGGGTGTCGGCGTCGCCCGCGGAGATCCGGCCCCGCGCCAGGTGGAGCCGGTACGTCGGGTAGACGAGGGCCAGTTCGGGCACCAGCCGGGCGAGCCGTTCCGTACCGGCGCGCGGGCGCGGAAGGCGGCGGAACAGGCCGTCGACGAGGCCGATGTGGCGCGAGCGGACGTCGAGCAGCTCCAGGACGTGCCGGTCCTCGGCCCGCCGGGCTGCGAACAGTTCCTCCGCGTCCTCGGTCCCCGTCCGCTTCAGGTACTGCCGGGCCGAGAGGGCGTACGGCGGTGGCGCGGCCTCCGTGAACAGCGTCGCGACGGTCACCGGCGCCCGCCGCCCCGCCCAGCCGAGCAGTCCGCCGCAGGACAGCACGGCGTCGTCCAGGTGCGGCGAGAGCACGAGCATGGGGGCGCCCGATCCGACGACGGTCCGGACGAAGCTGGTCAGCGGGTCGTCCGACATGACGTCCCCCTCCTCGGCAGCCGTGCGGCGGCGGGTGCGTCCAGGAGCCGGTGGGCCAGGGCCAGACAGCGGCCCGTCATCTCGTCCCACGTGCAGTGCTGGGAGGCGAGCGCGGAGCGCCGGCCCAGGTCGCGGCGGAGGGCCGGCTCGCGGGCGAGCTCGCCCATCCGCTCGCCGAAGGCCACCACGTCGAACGGCGGGACCGCCACGGAGCCGCCGTCGCGCGTCCACCGCAGGGCGGGCAGGTCGAAGTGGAGGACGGGCTTGCCGTACGACATCCCTTCGAGGACCACCCGGCCGAACGTCTCGTGGCGGGAGGGCAGCACGAGGAAGGCGCTGTCGCGCAGGAGCTGCCGCTTGCGCTTCTCGTCGGCGTACCCGACCCAGTGGATCCGCGGGTCGGGCCGGGCGGCGAGGAGCGCCGCGAGCCGGCGCTCCTCGGCGGGCGTGCCACTGCCCGCGAGCAGCAGGTCCAGGGGCGGGCGGGCCCGGTCGTAGGCGTCGAGGAGCAGGTCGAGGCCCTTGGCCCAGGTGTCGATCCGTCCCAGGAAGAGGATGAACTGCCCGTTGCCGAGCCGGGACTCGTCGGGGAGGCGCGGGTCCACGCCCTCGGCGAAGACCTGGACGTCGGCCCGGGGGCTGAGCCGCCGGATCGCCGAGCCGTCCGCCGCGTTCATCGCCACGATGTGCCGGTAGCGGCGCAGCCCGAGCCGCCGGAGGAACGACACGGGGGAGCGGCGCCGTGGCACGGCGGCGCCGCCGCCCCGGTCGATGCCGACGACCGGCGCGCGGGTCGCCAGCGGCAGGAAGCCCGTCGAGAACGGGGGAGTGAAGCTCTCCAGCCACAGGTCGTGCCGGATGCGGCGGGCCACGAACGGCAGCAGAGCCAGGAACGCCAGCCGCCCGGCTCGCGGGCCTGCCCGGCGCACCGGCAGTCGGACGTACCGGACGCCGTCCCGGTACTCGGTCCCGGCGCGGCGGCTCGCCGTCACGACCGTCACACAGAAGTCCTCCGCCAGCCTGCGGACCACCTTGCCGACGATCAGGGCGGCGCCGCCGCCGTGGTGGCCGCGGTCCCCGGCGTCGTCGTAGACGGACACGACCACGTGCGGAGGCACCTCGCCTCCGCGCTCGGTGCCTCCGCACGTCAGGCCCCCGAGCCCGGTGCCCGCGCTCCTCGGGCCCGTGTGCTCGACGGCGTCCTTCTGGCCCCCGCTCCAGCCGCCCCCGCTCGTGCCCCCGTCGGTCTCCTCCGCGCCGCTCGCGGCCCGCTCCCGCACCACGTCGAGGACCTGCTCCAAGGCGGCGGCGGCGAGGAGCGACGGGGCCCGCCCGCTGTCGACGCGCGCCACTCGCGGCAGCCGTACGGACCAGGCCCGGTAGCGGTACCACCGGCCGGCCGCAGCGGCGGGGGCCTCCCGCCGGCCGTGTCCGGGCAGCGCCTCGGGCCCGGTCTCCACGAGCAGCGTCAGACCGCACCGCTCCGCGATCCGGCGGAGGACGCGCGCGGCCACCGACGAGGCGGGCGGGTCGAAGGTCGCCAGGCCGTCGAGGGGCCCCCGGTCGGTCAGGACCACGGCCTGCCCGCCGTGCGCCCGTGCGGCCGCCGTCAGCAGGGCGACCGCGATCCGGACCGCCGACTCGGCGGCGTCGAGGGACGCGTGGGCACGGCGGAGGAGGGACCCACGGCGCTCGGGGTCCGAAGCCCGCCGTGCCCACAGCTCACCCGGTTCCCCCGCATCCCTCACCCGTGGCGGAACCGGGAACCTGCGGCACAGGAAGCAGCCTTGGCACTGTGCGGTGACGACCGGGACGCTCCGCTGGCGCAGCAGCGTCGCCAGCCTGTGGACCAGCGAGGACGTGGCCGCGCCGTCCGGACCGGACACAGCGACGAGGATGACGTTCCGTGTACCTGTCACGGCACCCGCCGCCTCACCACGACGAGGGCGGCCTGTCGGCCACGGTGGTGGCCGCCATGGGTCGGAGCGGTCGGACCGGGGGACTCCGCTGGGCCGTCGGATCCGGAGGGTTTACCGGAACCGGCGCGTCGCGGCGCGTGCGTCCTGACCGTACGGGCGCGTCGGCGCCGGGCGGCGCCACGGGGCCTGCACGCCCGGCTGACGGGCGGGGGGGCGGCGGCGCGGAGCCGGTCGGAGGTCCGGCGGACCGGGTGGGGGGTCGGGGGGTGCGGACTGCGGCAGACCCGACGGCGCCGGGCCTCGGAGAGGGGCCAGTCGGTCACCCGCCGCAGAGGATGCGGAGCGGGTGCCGCCGGCACGCGGTTGATGTGGAGTGAGGTCACGACGAGCCTCTTCCGGCAACCGACCCGACCGAGGGTCTGCTCAGGTCGACATTGATGCTGTTTCCAGACTCAGCCCCCGGGACGTGATTCGTCAACCGGAGAGGGGCCGGCGCGGGCGCGCCGGAGGCTGCCGTGGGCGAACCGCGAGAGGGCGTTGTGCGGCCGCTCGTCGAGGAGCGTGCCGAGGATGCGGGCACCGTCACGAACCGTGCGCGGGTGCGAGGGGCCGTGGCCGCTCGGCAGTTCGCGACTGGGCACCTCGGCGACGCGCAGCCCGTAGTGCAGGGCGTGCGTCACGAGTTCGGCGCCGAGTTCGACGCCGTCCTCGCGCAGGTCGAGGAGGTCGACGAAACCCCGCCGGAACGCGCAGAACCCGTACCAGAGATCGGTGAGCTGCTGACCGTACAGCCGGCGTGCGACGCGCAGGAGAGCACGGTGGCCGAGGCGTCGCCCGAGGGGATAGTCGGCGACGGCCCCGCCCGCGATGAAACGGGAGCCCTTGACGAAGTCGAATCCGCTTTCCAGGTAATGCAGGTAGTGCGGAATCTCGTGCGGCGACATGCTGCCGTCGGCGTCCATCAGCACGATCAGATCACCGGTGGCCGCGCGCAGCCCCGCGTGCGGAATGTCGCCCCTGGTGAAGTCCCAGGCCCCGAGCGCCCGGACGGTCATCCCGTCCCGCGCGGGTCCCGCGCCCGTCGGCCCGCCGATGAGGACCACGTCCCGCACGTACTCCGGAATCTGGCCGAGCAGCAGGTCGAGCGCGTTCCCCGGGTCCTGTCCGTCGGGGCGGACCGTCAGGACGAGGCTCACGGTGCTGGTGCCGGAGCCGGGCACCCGGTCGGTCGACCGGCGGAGGGGGTGCGCGTCACTGCTCATGGGTACGGCCTTCCGCGCGGCGGACCGCGCATTGCTGCATACCGCGCATCTCAGAATCCTGCGCCGTAGGTGACGGCGTCAAGAAATCCGGAAGAGTATGCGGAGCGCCGTGAATAAATACCTTCGCATGACCTGCGAATGACTGCGAATGACCCCTGCGAATAACCTGCGAATCACCTCTGAATCCCGCCCGAATCGCCTCCGAAATGCCCCTTCCTGCCCTCCCTGTTTCTGCGCGAGAATCCTGAGCGGCATACAATCCGGTCATGGCAGGGCGAATTGAGGACTACGCCCTCGTCGGGGACCTGGAGACGGCTGCGCTCATAGGGACCGACGGGTCCGTCGACTGGTGGTGCGCGCCCCGCTTCGACTCGCCCGCGTGCCTCGCGGCCCTCCTCGGCGACCCCGCCCACGGCCGGTGGCTCCTCGCCCCGGTCGGGAGGGCCCGCTGCACGCGCAGGAGCTACCGGGGCGACACGCTGGTCCTCGACACCTACTGGGAGTCCGTCACCGGTACCGTCCGCGTCACCGACTTCATGCCCCCGCGCTCCCCGGACTCCCCGGAATACCCGGGCTCTGCCCAGGGAGGGCCGAGCATCGTCCGCGTCGTCGAGGGGATCTCCGGACGGGTCGCCATGCGGGGAGAGTTGAGACTCCGCTTCCATCACGGCAGCATCGTGCCCTGGACCCGCGCGGTGGACCGGCGCACCGTCGCCTCCGTCGCGGGACCGGACGCCGCCTACCTGTCCAGCGGCCCCGGTGTCGACCCCACCGTCACCCCGGACCGTACGACCGCCGAGTTCACCGTCTCCGCCGGGAGCAGCGTCGCCTTCGTCCTCGGCTGGCGTCCCTCACACACCGCCGCGCCCCCCACCGTCTCACCGGCCGAGATCGACGCCACCCTCCTGCGGACCCTCGCCTTCTGGAACGACTGGGCGGACGCGCTCCGTTACGAAGGTCCGGCCAGGGAAGCCGTCCTCCGCTCCCTCCTCACCCTCAAGGCCCTCACCTACGCCCCCACCGGCGGCATCGTCGCGGCGGCCACGGCCTCCCTTCCCGAGAGCATCGGTCAACAGCGCAACTGGGACTACCGCTTCTGCTGGCTGCGCGACTCCACCTTCACGCTCTCCTGCCTGCTGCGCGGCGGATACCACCGGGAGGCCATGGCCTGGAAGGACTGGCTGCTCCGGGCCGTCGCGGGCGATCCCGCCGACCTCCAGCCGCTGTACGGGGTCGAGGGACAGCGCCGGCTCCCCGAGACGCACGCCGACTGGCTGCCCGGCTACGAGAGTTCAAGCCCCGTCAGATTCGGCAACGCGGCCGTCGGCCAGTTCCAGCTCGACATCTACGGCGAGGTGCTCAACACCGTCTACTCGGCGGTCCGGGCCGGGGTCGCCCTCGACCCGCCGGCCTGGGCCCTGGTCGCCGAGCTCCTGGAGTACCTCGGCACGCGCTGGCAGGAACCCGACGAGGGCATCTGGGAAGTCCGCGGCCCGCGCCGCCACTTCGTGCACTCCAAGGTCATGGCCTGGGTCGCCGCCGACCGCGCCGTCCGCCTCGCCCGCGTCGCCGGCCTCCGCGGCTCCGTTCGTCGCTGGCAGGCCCTGCGCCACGAGATCCACGCCGAGATCTGCGCCCGCGGCTGGAGCGAGGAGCAGCAGTCGTTCATGCAGTACTACGGCGGCCACCAGGTCGACGCCACCGCCCTGCTGATCCCCCGGCTCGGCTTCCTCCCCGCCGACGACCCCCGGATCCTCGGCACCGTCAAGGCGATGGAACGGCTCGACGAGCACGGCTTCCTCCGCCGGTACGGCGACGTCAGGGACGGCGGGACGCACGACCTCGACGACCTCGGCGGCACCGAGGGCGCCTTCGTCGCCTGCACGTTCTGGTACGCCGACGCCCTCGCCGCGACCGGCCGCCCGGACAAGGCCAGGACCGTCTTCGAGCGGGTCCTCGCCATCCGCAACGACGTCGGGCTCCTCGCCGAGGAATGGGACCCGGTGGCCGGCCGCCAGCTCGGCAACACCCCGCAGGCGCTCAGCCACGTGGCCCTGGTGAACACGGCCTTCACGCTCTACGGCACGCGCCGGCGCGGCCGCACGGCCACCCCGCGCCTCGCCGTGGCGTGAGCGCACCGCCCCCGCCGGCGCCTTCGGCGTGTCGTTCGGGTGCATCCAGCGGGCGGGTCCGCCGCGCGTGGGTTCGAATCGGGGCATGGCTTCCTACGACAGGCTCCGCGCCGGCGGCACCCCGAGGCCGCTGGAGACCGGTGACACGTGGTGGTACGCCGCCGTGGCCGGCGAGGCCGCCGGCTCCTTCAGCACCAGGGTCCGCACCCGGACCCGGCGTGGCTGCCTCGGGACCGTCCTCCTCCTCACGGTCGTCTACGCGGGCCTCGTGCTCACCGCGACCGGCCGTCGCTGGGGCGACGCGGCCCTCACCGGACGGCGCGCCGACACCGCCGCCGCCACCCTGATACGCGAGCATCCCTCGCTCGCCGGACTCACCACGCTCTCGCTGGTCCTCGGCTGCGTCCTGCTGCTCGCCACCGGTCTCCTGCGTAAGCGGTACGCGCTCACCGGAGCCGTCGCCGGCGCCCTCGTCACCTCCCTCGCGCTGACCGGACTCCTCCAGCGGTACGCGCCACGCCCCCGGCTGCTCGACTCCGGCGGGGCCCTCCTCCAGAGCGGCTTCCCCAGCGCCCAGAGCACCCTCGCCCTCGGCACGGCCTTCGGCCTCGCCCTCCTCGTCCCGTACCGGCTGCGCGGACTCACCGTCCTCGCCGGCACCCTCTGGGCCGGAGGCGTCGGCGCCTACACCGTCGCGGCGGGCGACCACCGCCCCGGCGACCTCATCGCCGCCACCCTCGTCGTCCTCGCCGTCTTCTGCGGACTGGCCACCTTCCTCGCCCGCAGGGGCAAGGTCCGCCCCGCCCGCAGAGGCCCCCTCGCGCGCGCCCTCCTCGCCGGCGTCCCGCTCGCCGCCCTCGCGGCCGTGGGACTCGGCGCCGGCTTCTGGCTCCTCGGCGACACCCTCACCCTCCCCGCCACCGCCCCCTACGACCCGGCCGAGCTCCGGCTCGCGCACCGCTGCGGACAGGCCCTCGCCGCAGGCGTCACCGCCGCCGCCGGACTGCTCCTGCTCGCCCTGCTCCGCCGCGTCGACATGGACCGGGCCCCCTCCCCGTACCGGCTCGGCGGCCCCTTCGTGGAGGCCGCGGGGGCTCCGCGCGACGGCGAGGTCGTGGGGCCCTTTACGGAGGACCGCGATCACGAGATATCTTGATGTCGAGCAATCTCGCATACGCAGACGTGGAGCTGGAGAACCCTGGTGACTGACTCGACCATCATCTACACCCACACTGACGAGGCGCCCGCCCTGGCGACGTACTCGTTCCTGCCCGTGATCCAGGCGTATGCCTCGCAGGCCGGCGTCACGGTCGAGACGCGGGACATCTCCCTCGCGGGCCGCATCATCGCCGTCTTCCCGGAGTACCTGGAGGAGGGCCAGCGCATCCCCGACGCCCTCGCGGAGCTCGGCGCGCTCGCCAAGACGCCCGGCGCCAACATCATCAAGCTGCCGAACGTCTCGGCGTCCATCCCGCAGCTGAAGGCCGCGATCGCCGAGCTCCAGGCGCAGGGCTACGCCCTCCCGGACTACCCGGACGACGCGCAGACGGACCAGGACAAGGACGTCCGCGCCCGCTACGACAAGATCAAGGGCTCGGCCGTCAACCCGGTCCTGCGCGAGGGCAACTCCGACCGCCGCGCCCCCGCCTCGGTCAAGAACTACGCCAAGGCCCACCCCCACCGCATGGGCGCCTGGACCCCCGAGTCGAAGACGAACGTCGCCACCATGAGCGACAACGACTTCGCCTCCACGGAGAAGTCCGCCGTCATCGCCCAGGACGACACCCTCCGCTTCGAGTTCACCGCCGCCGACGGCACCGTCTCCGAGCTCCGCGAGCCGCTCAAGGTCATCGCCGGCGAGGTCGTCGACGCCGCCGTCATGCGCGCCGCCGCCCTGCGCACCTTCCTCAGCGAGCAGGTCGCCCGCGCCAAGGCCGAGGGCGTGCTCTTCTCCGTGCACCTCAAGGCCACGATGATGAAGGTCTCCGACCCGATCGTCTTCGGCCACGTCGTCCGCGCCTTCTTCCCGGCGACCTTCGCCAAGTACGGCGAGGTCCTCGCCGCCGCAGGTCTCTCCCCGAACGACGGCCTCGGCGGCGTCCTGAAGGGCCTGGAGTCCCTCCCGCAGGGCGCCGAGATCAAGGCCTCCTTCGAGGCCGAGCTCGCCGCGGGCCCCGCCCTGGCGATGGTCGACTCCGACAAGGGCATCACCAACCTGCACGTGCCGTCCGACGTCATCGTCGACGCCTCGATGCCGGCCATGATCCGCACCTCCGGCCACATGTGGGGCCCGGACGGCCAGGAGGCCGACACCCTCGCGGTCCTCCCGGACCACAGCTACTCGGGCGTCTACCAGGTCGTCATCGACGACTGCCGCGCCCACGGCGCCTTCGACCCGTCGACCATGGGCTCCGTCCCGAACGTCGGCCTCATGGCGCAGAAGGCCGAGGAGTACGGCTCCCACGACAAGACCTTCGAGATGGCCCAGGCCGGCACCGTCCGCCTCGTCGACTCCGCGGGCAACGTCGTCCTGGAGCAGGAAGTCGCCGAGGGCGACCTCTTCCGCGCCTGCCAGACCAAGGACCTGCCCATCCAGGACTGGGTCAAGCTCGCCGTCACCCGCGCCCGCGCCACCGGCGCCCCGGCCGTCTTCTGGCTGGACGCCGCGCGCGCCCACGACGCCCAGCTGATCGCCAAGGTCGAGCAGTACCTGCCGCAGCACGACACCGAGGGCCTGGACATCAAGATCCTGTCCCCGGTCGAGGCCACCAAGTTCTCCCTGGAGCGCATCCGCCGCGGCGAGGACACCATCTCGGTCACCGGCAACGTCCTCCGCGACTACCTGACCGACCTCTTCCCGATCCTGGAGCTGGGCACCAGCGCCAAGATGCTGTCGGTCGTCCCGCTGATGGCGGGCGGCGGCCTCTTCGAGACCGGCGCCGGCGGCTCCGCCCCGAAGCACGTCCAGCAGCTCGTCAAGGAGAACTACCTCCGCTGGGACAGCCTCGGCGAGTTCTTCGCCCTGGCCGCCAGCTTCGAGCACCTCGCGACGACCACGGGCAACGGCCGCGCCCAGGTCCTCGCCGACACGCTGGACCGCGCCACCGGCACCTTCCTCAACGAGGACAAGTCGCCGACCCGTCGCCTCGGCGGCATCGACAACCGCGGCAGCCACTTCTACCTCGGCCTCTACTGGGCCCAGGAGCTCGCCGCCCAGACCGAGGACGCGGAGCTGGCCAAGGCCTTCGCCCCGCTCGCCGAGACGCTGGCCGCCAACGAGCAGAAGATCGTCGACGAGCTCGTCGCCGTCCAGGGCTCCCCGGCCGAGATCGGTGGCTACTACCAGCCCGACCCGGCCAAGGCCGAGTCCGTGATGCGCCCGTCCGCCACGCTGAACGAGGCCCTCGCGACCCTCGCCTGATCAGGCGCGCGACGCCCTCGCCCGCCCCGGCGGACGACACGTACCGCCCCGGCCGGAACGATTCCGGCCGGGGCGGTCCCGTCGGTGGCGCATCCGGCGTCCGGGTGTGAACCTGGATGGATGAGCTGGGCATCTTGGACGACCGCCGGTGTCTACACCGGGCGAGGTGGGGTGCTGACCGACGAGGCCGGCGTCGTGACGGGCGATGTGACCGTGCACACGACCTGGACCGAGCGCGAGGCACGCGTGGCCGTGCAGTACAGCGGCGCATCCGACTGGTTCACCATGTCGGGCAGTCCTGTTCCGTGCAGCACCGAGGAGGAGAGCCGCGACCTCCACGAAGCCGTCGTGGAAGCCGTCCGGAAGGGCGCCGGGGCCACCGTCCCGAACCTGCCCCGACCACAGAGGTAATCTGCCCCGACCGCAGATTCACGACCGAGAAGTGTTATCCCTCCCGCCCCCACGGGTCTCCGAACGACGGGGGACTCGGGCCACGGATGAGGGAGCAGACCCATGCACAGCGACGAGCGCCGCACCACCGCACTGGTGGAGGCGGCCCGGGCCGGTGACACGTACGCCAGGGACGAGCTGGTACGCGCCTACCTGCCCCTCGTCCACAATGTCGTCGGCCGCGCCCTCGACGGCCACGCCGACACCGACGACATCGTCCAGGAGACGATGGTCCGCGCCCTCGACGGCCTCGCGGGCCTGCGCGACCCGGACCGCTTCCGCTCCTGGCTCGTCGCCATCGCCATGAACGGCATACGCCGGCGCTGGCGCGAGAACCGGCAGGCCCCCGTGCCCGGCCTCGACCGGGCCGCCGGCCTCGCCGACCCCGCCGGCGACTTCACCGAGCTCACCATCCTGCGCCTGCGCCTCTCCGGGGAGCGCCGCGACGTGGCCCGCGCGACCCGCTGGCTCGACGACGAGGACCGTGAACTCCTCACCCTGTGGTGGCTGGAGGCGGCCGGGGAGCTGACCCGCGCCGAACTCGCCGAGGGCCTCGGTGTCTCCCCGCAGCACGCCGCCGTCCGGGTCCAGCGGATGAAGGAACGCCTGGAGACCGGCCGGGCCGTGGTCCGCGCCCTCGACACGGACCCCGCGTGCCCCGCACTCATGGACTCCCTCACCGCCTGGGACGGCCGCCCCTCGCCCCTCTGGCGCAAGCGGATCGCCCGCCACCTGCGCACCTGCGCCGCCTGTACGGGGCAGATGGCCGGCGGCCGTGGCTTCGCCTCCGTCGAGGGCCTCCTCGTCGGCATCGGGCTGGTCCCGCCGGTCGCCGTGGCCGCCGCGGCCCGGCGCGGCGCCGAACCCCTCGCCGCCGAGCCCGTGGGCCGGTGGACGCCGATCCGGCGCGCCTGCCTCGCCGGAGCCGCGACCGTCGCCGTCCTCGGCGCGCTCGCCGTGCTCGTACCGAGGCAGGAGGAGGTACGCGTGACACCCGACCGGCCCCGAGCGGCGACCCCGGCACCCGCGCCCCCGGTCACCCCGGCGCCTCCCACGACCCGGGCCGCGACCGTCGCCGCCCCGGCGCCCACGACCCGTACACCGGCACCCCGCCGCACCACACCGTCGGCTCCCGTGCCCACCGCCGAGGAACGGGTGACCGAGAGGGTCAACAGGCTCCGGGCGGCCGCGGGTTGCGCCCCGCTGCGGACCGACCCGCGACTGGTCGCTGCGGCCCGGGGGTACGCGCGCGACATGGTCGCGCGGGGCTACTACGCCCACAACAGCCCGGAGGGCGAATTCGCCGACGCGCGGATCACCGCCGCCGGGTACGACTGGAGCGCCTGGGCCGAGAACCTGGCCCGGGGGGCGAAGGACCCGGAGACCGTCGTCGAGGACTGGACCGACGGGGCGATGCACGAGGAGAACATGCTGGACTGCCGGTACCGGGACACCGGTGTGGCGTCGGCGCCCGGCCCCGGCGGCACGATCTGGGTGCAGAAGCTGGCGGCCCCGGCCTCCTGAACCCGCGCGGCACCCCGAGGCGTGCCGATCATCCCTTCGCGCCGAAATTCTGTACCCACCAAGGGCCGTTGGCGGTGAGGGTCACCCCGACGCCGATGTCCTTGAAGGAGCAGTTGAGGATGTTCTCGCGGTGGCCCGGGCTGTCCATCCAGTCTTCCATCGCGTGGGCCGGGGTCTTCGGGCCGCGGTGGATGTTCTCGCCCCACGTCGACCACCTGTACCCGGCGCCGGTCATCCGGTCGCCCGCGGAACGGCCCTCCGGGCTGTCGTGGTCGTAGTAGTCCCGCGCGGACATGTCGTCGGAGTGCCCCTGGGCGGCGGTCCGCAGGCGGCTCTCGGCACGGAGCGGCCCGCAGCCGGCCTTCTCCCGCTCGGCGTTGGCGAGGGCGACGACCTGCTGGACGTACTCGGAGACCTGCCCGCCGACGGCCTCGGACCCGGACCCGGTCCCGGCCTCGGACCCGGACTTGGGCTCGGAACCGCTGCCGGACCCGGACCCGGACCCGGACCCGGACCCGGAGCCCGTGGACTCGCCCGGCTGCCGCCCCCGCTCGGTCCCGTGCCCGGGCTGCTCCCGTGCGGGCGCGGAGGGAGCACCGGTCCGCGGCGGCGTCGTCGCTGCCTTCGTCTCCGGTGGGGGCTCCGCCCGAGGGGGCGTGGTCCGGGCCGTCGGCGTCTTCGGTGCGGAGCGGGCGGACGTGGGCGCGGTCGCGGGGGCGGAGGGAGGCGCGGAGGGGGTCACGGCCTCCCGGACCGTGGTGGCCGCGCCGGGCGAGGCTCCGGCGGCGTCCGGGGCGGCGGGAGCGGCGACGGCAGAGGGGCCGGCGGCCGGGGCGGGGGAGGCGACGTACACGCCGGCCGCCACCGTCAGGGCGACGGCCGTGGCCCCGGCGGCGGTGACGGCGGTGCGGAAGCCCGGCCGCTGCGGGGCGCGCCGCCGCGAGCCGCGGCCCGGAGTGCCCTTCCGGTGCCGCCCGCCGTCCCGCGCGGGCGGGTCGAGCCGTACGAGGTGCTCGTCGTGTTCCGGGAGAGACGAGTGATCCGGGAGATCCGAGTGATACGGGTGATCAGGGTGTCCGTTCAGGTGGACGTGTTCGGGGTCTTCGGGGTGACCGGGATGGTCGTGGTGCCGCATGGAGCTCCGCTCTCTCGCCGAGGCCGCCGGACGGTCCGGCGCTGGGGAGAGCCACCGGGACGACAGCGGTAACACTTTCCGGCCCCGGACGCCCCGACACTCCTCGTCAACTCGACGTGTCAATGCACGTCCGAGGCTTTCAGCCCTGCGGGATCACCGCCACCGGGCAGGGCGCGAGATGGAGCGCCGCGTGGGCCACGGAGCCGATGCGCGGGCCGATGGCGCCGCGCTTGGCCCGCCGGCCGACCACCAGAAGCTGCGCGGCCCCCGAGGCGGAGAGCAGCACCTGCCCCGCGCTGCCCAGTTCGACGTGTTCCGACACCGGCACCTCGGGGAACCGTTCCCGCCAGGGCGCCAGGGCCTCGCGCAGCGCCTTCTCCTCGTACGGGACGAGACCGCCGGCCTCGTCGGCGAGCCGCATCGACGACGGGCTGTACGCGTAGAGGGGCGGCAGGTTCCAGGCGCGGACGGCCCGCACCGACGCCCCGCGCGCGGCGGCGGTCGCGAAGGCGAAGCCGAGTGCCGCGGCACTGTCCTCGGGACTGCCGAGCTGGCCGACGAGGACGTCGCCGACCGGCGGTTCGGCGGGCTGGCCGTCGCGGGACCTGACGGCCACCACGGGCCGGCCGGCGGCGGCGATGATCTGCTGCCCGTACGAGCCGAGCAGGAAGCCCGCGACGGCGCCGTGGCCGCGGCTGCCGATGACGAGCATCTCGGCCCGCTGTTCGGTGCCGAGCAGTGCCGCGACCGGGGTGTCGTGGAGCACCTCGGCCGTGAGGGTGACGTCCGGGTGGTTTCGCGCGACCGTCGCCTCGGCCTCGCGCAGGACCTCCTCGGCGGCCCGCTCCTGCCCCGCCGGGTCCTGGACGAGAGGGGTGTCGAGGGGTTCCCAGCGCCAGGCGTGGGCGAGCCGCAGCGGGAGTCCCCGGTGCAGGGCCTCGCGGGCGGCCCAGTCGGCCGCGGCGAGACTCTCCGGGGAACCGTCCACTCCTGCGACGATCTCACGACTCATCGGAATGCCTCCGTGGCTAGCGTGCCGGGCCCGCCGGGTGGCCGGGCCCTCCTCCCTCCAGCTTGGGCCCATCGGCAGCCGGAGGAGAGGGACGGACGTCCCGACATGCCGTGCCGTCCGTCCCTTCTGCGGTGCCGTCCGGTGCCGTCCCGTGCCGTCAGGCCGGCAGGGTGAGCCGCGCGTGCGTGCCGTTGAGGTAGTGGTCGCCGATGTCGCGGAGCCGGTGCGCCGGCTGCGTGTGGGCGGTGAGCGCACGGGCGTTGCGCCAGAAGCGGTCGAATCCCGGCCCCCCTGACCGGGCGTCGGCGCCCTCGGCTCCGTCGACGAGTTCGAGGACGCGGGTCGTGACCCGGACGGCGGCCCGGCTGGTGATCGTCTCGGCGGCGGAGACCAGGACGGCGATGTCGGCGCGCTCCTCGGGGCTCAGCGTGCGTCCGGCGAGGAGGCCGCGCGCCAGGGCGTCCGTCGCCCGCTCGACCACCGCCGAGGCGGCGTGCGCGGTCGTGGCCAGCTCGCCGTAGGCCAGGAGCAGGTAGGGGTCGTCGCCCGTTCCCAGCTCCGTGCCGGCGGTGGACGGCCCGCCGTCCGCCGGGTGCCCCGGGGCCGGTCCGACCTGCCCGGCGCGGCTGATGTCCCTGGCCTCGGCGAGCGCCCCCTCGGCGATGCCGAGCGCGACCTGGACGAGGAGCAGCCGCAGGGCGAGCGGGGCGAGGCCGGCGAAGGAGGTGACGGCGTGTTCGTCGTGGGGGAGCACACCGAGGACGTCGCCGGCCGGGACCGGGACGTGGTCGAACGTGACGGTGCCCGCGCCGGAGAGCCGTTGCCCGACCCGGTCCGTGCCGGCGTCGGTGAACACGCCGGGATGCGCCGGGTCCACCAGGGCGATCAGCCAGTCCCCGGTCCCGCCGGGCCGTGCGCCGACGACCAGCCGGTCGGCCACGGCGACACCGGAGGCGAACGTGCGGCGCCCGTCGAGGATCCAGCCGCCCGCGTCGGGCGTGAGCCGCAGGCCGGGGTCCTTCTCGGTGCGCGGCGGCTCGACGCCCCCGGCGAGCAGCCAGTGCTCCTCGGCCGTCCGGACGTCGAGGGTGGTGGGGCCGGCGCCGGTGCGGGCGGGTTCCGGGTCCTCGGCCGGGCCGAAGAAGCGGCTGCTCCAGGACAGGACGTAGTGGTGGGCGAGGAGTTCGCCGACCGAGCTGTCGGCGGCGGAGATCTCGCGGACGACCGCGGACGCGGCCCGCCAGTCCGCACCCCGCCGGTTCGCCCCGGGCGCCGTGAGGAGGGCGGGCAGTCCGGCCTCCTGGAGCCGGGCGACCTCGTCGAAGGGGGCCTTGCCGGCCCGGTCCCGCGCGGGCGCGTCGACCGCGAGGTCGTCGGCGAGCTCGCGGGTGACGCGGGGCCAGATCTCGTCGTCCGCGGGCCGGTCGGCCGGTGAAGGGACGATGCGTATCGCGGTTCTCCTGACCGATTTCCTCGGTGTACTCACGTCACCTCACCCGCTCCCTCGTATTCCCACTGAATCACTAGGGATAGTGGCAGAGGCGGTCGCGTGCACCCAAGAGGCGTCCGAGAGCTGGACACGAGCGTCTTGACCGATGAGACGCCGTCATGTCGTTGCAGGTCGTGCGGAGTTCTGCACCGCGAGAACCGGCCGGATAGGAGATTTTCAGACACCCGCTCAGGGGTTGGTCCAGGCCTCCGGATCGTCCGCGAGCGCGGTGATCCCCGTCGGCAGCTCGGCCGCCGCGACCTCCGCGAGTGAGACCCCGAGCACCTCGCGCACGCTGGCGCGCAGCGCGATCCACAGCGGGAGCAGCGACTCGGCGGGCCCTGTGTACGCGAGGTCCGGCGGCCGCTCCCCGCGTACGGAGACCAGGGGGCCCTCCACGCAGCGGATGACGTCCGCGACCGAGATCGACTCGGCCGGCCTCGCCAGCCAGTACCCGCCGTTGCCGCCGCGCTGGCTCTGGACGAGCCCGCCCTTGCGCATGTCGCCGAGGATGCCCTCCAGGAACTTGTGCGAGATCCCCTGGACTTCGGCGATCGCCTCGGCCTTCAGCGGCCCCGCGTCCTGGGCTGCGGCGAGCTGGAGGGCGGCCCGCACCGCGTAGTCGGCTCTGGCTGAAATGCGCATGCGCGCATTATTCCGTACGCCCCCGGCCCGATACGTGCGCCCCGGAGGCGGCGCGTCCCGCACCCTTGACGTCGCGGGTGACCGGTCGGAGACTCGTGAAAGGGGGAATCCGAGCGAACGGGTAGGGAAACATGGGACGCACCGGCCGGCGGGACACCGCACACGCCGCGCCCCTCCCGCGCTCCGTGCCCCTCACCTCGCGGCGGCACATCGACCTGCTGCGGGTCTGCAGCGCCGCGTAGTCGCCGTACCCGCCGAGGCGTCCGCCGCGGCCGCTGATCCTGTCGGCCCGGCCCCACACACCGCTCCTCGGTCCGCCCGCCATCCGGGTCCGTCCGCCTCCTCCTTCCCGTTCCTCTGCTGCCTCAGGGCCCTGCGTGGCAGCGCCGACGCCGTCGTGACACCACGACCTCGCCGTTGTCGCCGTCGCCGTCGCGCACCGCCCCGACCCAGCACCGAGCACCCTCCAGGGAGAAGCATGTCCGTCGTCCCGTCCTCGCTCCTGCCCGTCTCCGCCGTGCCCGCCTTCCGGGGCCGGATCGGCCGCGACGTGCGCAGCGGCCACTATGCCGTCCCGCACTGCTACCGCCTCCATCTGGCGCCCTCCGGCCCCGGCTGTCTGAGCATCGCCCTCACCCACGGCCTGCTCGGCCTCGACGACACGCTCCCGCTGACCGTGCTCCCCGCAACTTCCGACACGCCCGACGGCGGCTACGCCGCGCTCCGCCCGCTGTACGAGGCGAGCGCCCACCTGTACGCGGGGCCGGCCGCCGCGCCCGTCCTGAGCGACGGATGGACCGGGCGGATCGTCAGCACCCATGTGCCCGACATCCTGCGGGACCTCGCCCTGCGCTTCCGGGGGGACGGCCCCGACCTGCTGCCGGAGGAGCACCGGGGCGAGATCGAGGCCATGGCCGACCTGTGCGAGCGGAGCATCAACAGGGCCGCCCAGCGCGCCGGCGAACTCGGCCTCGACGGCGACGCCGCCCACCACGACCCGCTCGGTGTGCTCTTCGCGGCGCTCGGCTCCCTGGAGCGGCGCCTCACCGGTCGCCCGTACGTCCTCGGCGACCGCCCGACCGCCGCCGACGTGCAGGTCTGGGTCACCCTCGTCCAGCTCGACACCGTCCACCGCTGGCATCTCGACGCCGCCGCGATGGACCGCGTCGCCGGCCACCCCGCCCTCTGGGCCTACGCCCAACGCCTCGCCGCCCGCCCCGAGTTCGCCCGCCACCTCGACATCGACGCCGTACTGAGCCGGCACCGCGCCCACTGTCGCGGCCACGAGGCCGCCGGCGCCGGGATCAGGATCGTCGACTGGTCGGGCGCCTCGGGCTGACGACAGCCTCCTCGGACCGGCGCCGGTCCCAGCCCTCTCAGCCGATGCGGTGGCCCGCCAGGGGAGCCGTGTCGTCGCCCGTGCCCGCGCGGACCCCGCGGAGGAAGGCCTCCACGGCCTCCAGCGAGCTCGCCGACGGCTCCCACTCCAGCTCCCGCCGGGCCCGCTCGGTGGACAGCAGGGGCATGTGCCGCAGCGCATCGAAGAGCCCGGGGGAGGCCGGGGCGAGCCGCAGGTTCCAGGCCGCCGACAGCGCGCCGCGTACCGCCCCGGCGGGGACCTTCACGGGCCGGGCCTTCAGCAGCCGGCCGAGGTTGCCGGCGTCGAGCACCGGGTCGGCGGCGAGGTTGAACGCGCCGCGGACGTCCCGGAGGATCGCCCTCCGATAGGCGTCGGCGGCGTCCTCGGTGTGCAGGACCTGGAAGCGGAGCCCTTCGAACTCCGGTAGCAGCGGCAGCAGTTCCGGCCGCATCAGCTGACCGGGGAAGAACCGGCCCGCGAAGATCCGCCGCTGCCCGCTCGCCGACTCCTCCTTGAGGAGGAAGGCGGGGCGCATCCGGACCACCCGGGTCAGCGGATGGTCGCGCTCGAAGGTGTCGAGGACCCGTTCCAGGTAGGCCTTCTCCCGGGTGTACGCGGCGCCGGGCCAGCCGTGCGTCGGCCAGGCCTCGGACACCGGCGCGCCTCCCTTCGGGCCGGGGGAGTACGCGCCCACCGAGGAGGCGTGCACGAGGACCGGCACCCGCGCCGCCGCGACCGCGTCGAAGACGCGCACCGCGCCGAGGACGTTGGTCCGCCAGGTCTCCACCGGATCGTGCGTCGGGCCGAAGCGCCAGGCCAGGTGCACGACCGCGTCCGCGTCCGCCACGTACTGCGCGAGCCGGGGCTCGTCCCCCTCAAGGGAGAGGTCGACCTCGGCCCACTCCACCCCGGGCAGCTCCAGGCCCGGCCTGCGGCGGGCGAGGCCGAGGACGGAGCCGACCCGCGGTTCGCGGGCCAGTGCCCGCACCAGGCTCGTGCCGACGTTGCCGGTGGCGCCGGTGACGACCACCCGCTGTTGCGCGCTCGGGTTCATGTCTCCGACCCTCCGCCATGGACGGCGGAACCGCACTCCGGGACACGCCCCGTCACGCACCGTGCCCGTGCGGGTCGCGGGCGTGGCCGAGGAACGGCAGGATGGAGCGACTCGGGAGCCATGAGACAGGAGTAACCCGATGCTGCTGCCCGACGCGAACACGGTCGACCGGCTGCTCCGCCACTACCGCACCCAGGAGCGGTCCGTGCTCGCCAGGCCGTGCGACCTGTCGGTCCGCCGGCGCTTCGAGGACACGGCGTACACCCTCTGCGTCCTGATGGGAGAGCGGACCGCGCACGAGGCGGTCCGCGCCGCCGAGCGGTACGTCGCCCAGGGCGGGCCCGCGCCCAGGGAGGCCCTGGAGGGCCTGGCGGGGAGCTGACCTGCGGGTCCGGTCAGGAATCGAGAAGCATGGCCGTCGGGCCCCGGCTAGCGTGGCCGTCGTGGACATCGCGGTTTCCCGGGCGCCGGGGACGAAGCGGTGCAATGATCGCGATGATCATGATTCGGCCCGTCCGACAGAGGAGAAACGATGAGCCAGGCTGCCCCGAGGACGGGAGACCAGAGGACGGGCAAGCGGGCGGTCGCGCCGCACGCCGCCGACAGCCACGACACGATCCGAGTGCTCGGAGCCCGCGAGAACAACCTCAAGGACATCAGCATCGAGATCCCGAAGCGCCGGCTCACGGTCTTCACGGGCGTCTCGGGATCGGGCAAGAGCTCCCTCGTCTTCGACACGATCGCGGCGGAGTCCCAGCGCCTGATCAACGAGACGTACAGCGCCTTCGTCCAGGGCTTCATGCCGAGCCTCGCGCGGCCGGAGGTCGACGTCCTCGAAGGGCTCACCACCGCGATCATCGTCGACCAGCAGCGGATGGGCGCCGACCCCCGCTCCACCGTCGGCACCGCCACCGACGCCAACGCGATGCTGCGCATCCTCTTCAGCCGCCTCGGCAAGCCCCACATCGGCCCGCCCAGCGCCTACGCCTTCAACGTCCCCTCCGTCAGGGCGAGCGGCGCGATCACCGTCGAGCGCGGCGGCAAGAAGGCCGTCAAGGCCACCTACGAGCGCACCGGCGGCATGTGTACGCGCTGCGAGGGCCGGGGCTCCGTCTCCGACATCGACCTCACCCAGCTCTACGACGACTCCAAGTCGCTCGCCGACGGCGCCCTCACGATCCCCGGCTACACCACGGGCGGCTGGAACTACCGGCTCTACAGCGAGTCTGGCCTCGTCGACCCGGACAAGCCGATCCGCAAGTACACCAAGAAGGAACTGCACGCCTTCCTCCACCACGAGCCCACGCGGATGAAGATCGCGGGCATCAACATGACCTACGAGGGTCTGGTCCCGCGGATCCAGAAGTCCTTCCTGGCCAAGGACAAGGAGGGCATGCAGCCGCACATCCGGGCCTTCGTCGACCGGGCGGTCACCTTCACCACCTGCCCCGAGTGCGACGGCACCCGGCTCAGCGAAGGGGCCCGGGCATCGAAGATCAAGAAGGTCAGCATCGCCGACGCCTGCGCCATGCAGATCAGCGACCTGGCCGAGTGGGTCCGCGGCCTCGATGAGCCCTCGGTCGCGCCGCTGCTCACCGCCCTGCGGGACACCCTCGACTCGTTCGTCGAGATCGGCCTCGGCTACCTCTCGCTCGACCGGCCCGCGGGCACGCTCTCGGGCGGCGAGGCGCAGCGCGTCAAGATGATCCGCCACCTCGGCTCCTCGCTGACCGACGTCACGTACGTCTTCGACGAGCCCACCATCGGCCTGCACCCCCACGACATCCAGCGGATGAACGACCTGCTGCTCCGGCTGCGCGACAAGGGCAACACGGTGCTCGTCGTGGAGCACAAGCCGGAGACGATCGCGATCGCCGACCACGTCGTCGACCTCGGCCCGGGCGCCGGTACGGGCGGCGGCACGGTCTGCTTCGAGGGCACCGTCGAGGCGCTGCGGGCCGGTGACACCATCACCGGGCGGCACCTCGACGACCGGTCCTCCGTCAAGGACACCGTACGGACGCCCACGGGCACCCTGGAGATCCGCGGCGCGTCGGCGCACAACCTCCGCGACGTCGACGTCGACATCCCGCTCGGCGTCCTCGCGGTCGTCACCGGAGTCGCCGGCTCCGGCAAGAGTTCGCTCGTGCACGGCTCGATCCCGCCCGGCGCGGAAGTCGTCTCCGTCGACCAGGGCGCCATCCGCGGCTCGCGCCGCAGCAACCCGGCCACGTACACCGGGCTGCTCGAACCGATCCGCAAGGCCTTCGCCAAGGCCAACGGCGTGAAGCCGGCGCTCTTCAGCGCCAACTCCGAGGGGGCCTGCCCGACCTGCAACGGCGCGGGAGTCATCTACACCGACCTGGCGATGATGGCCGGGGTCGCGACGACCTGCGAGGACTGCGAGGGCAAGCGGTTCCAGGCCTCGGTCCTCGAGTACCACCTCGGCGGCAAGGACATCAGCGAGGTGCTCGCGATGTCGGTGACCGAGGCCGAGGAGTTCTTCGGCGAAGGCGAGGCGCACACACCGGCCGCGCACAAGATCCTCGACCGGCTCGCCGACGTCGGCCTCGGCTACCTCAGCCTCGGGCAGCCGCTCACCACGCTTTCCGGCGGCGAGCGGCAACGGCTCAAGCTGGCCACGCACATGGGCGACAAGGGCGGGATCTACGTCCTCGACGAGCCGACCACCGGCCTCCACCTCGCCGACGTCGAGCAGCTCCTCGGCCTGCTCGACCGGCTCGTCGACTCCGGGAAGTCGGTCATCGTCGTCGAGCACCACCAGGCGGTCATGGCCCACGCCGACTGGATCATCGACCTCGGCCCGGGCGCCGGCCACGACGGCGGCACGATCGTCTTCGAGGGCACGCCCGCGAAGCTGGTCGCCGACCGCTCGACCCTCACCGGCGAGCACCTCGCGGCCTACGTGGGGGCCTGACCTCACAGCTCAGGGGGTGTGCTGTCGATCAGGCCGCGAGTCCGGCCCGATCGGGCAGGACACCCCCAGGGGGTGCCCGGCGGATCAATCGGGCACCCCTCCGGCAGCCGGACCGTGCGGCGCCCACCGGACGGTCGCCGACACGACCGTCCGATGTCTCCAGTGGCGCCGCACGACCGGCGGTTCCTGACCCCCGTTCCCCGTCCCCCGTTCCCCGTCCCCCGTGCCCCGCGGTCTGCGGTCTCCGGTCCGACGCCGTCGTCAGGCCCGGTGGGCCGCCCTGCGCCGCAAGGCCCACAGCGCGAGCGCCGCCGCGCAGGCCGAGCCCACCAGCGTCAGCGGCAGCCCGGCCGACGGTCCGTCCTCGTCCGCGGAGCCCTCGCGGGGCGCGGCCACCGCCGCCTCCGCTCCGGCGCGCGGCGCCCCGGCGGCCGCGACGGGGACGTCCTCGTCCTTACGGCCGCCGGCACGCGCCGCCGCCACGGCCCGGGTGCCCGCATCGGTGGCGGCCTTCGTCCGCTCCGGCAGCAGCGAGCCCACCGGCTGCACCCGCCCCGCGGCCTCGAAGCCCCAGTCGAGCAGGGAGCGCGCCTCCTCGTAGACGGTGAGCCCGCCGCCGCCCTGCGGGTTCATCACCGAGACGACCAGCGTCCGGCCGTCCCGGCGCGCGGCGGAGATCAGGGTGTTGCCCGCGTTCGTGGTGTAGCCGTTCTTGATGCCGATGAGCCCCGGATAGCGGGCCACGCCGTCCGCGCCCGTGAGGAGCCGGTTGGTGTTGGCGATGCCGTACGACCAGGAACCCGCCGGGAAGTCCGCGTACGGTGTGGAGCAGTACCGCGTGAAGGCGGGATCCTGCAGCCCGGCCCGCCCGAAGACCGCGAGGTCGTACGCGGAGGACACCTGCCCCGGAGCGTCGTACCCGTCGGGGGAGACCACGTGGGTGTCGTGGGCGCCGAGGGAGCGGGCCTTCGCCTGCATCTGCCGGGACATCGACTTCCAGCCGCCGTTCATCGCGGCGAGGACGTGCACGGCGTCGTTCCCCGAACTGAGGAAGACCCCGTTCCACAGGTCCGACACCTTGTACGTGTACCCCTCCTTGATCCCGACGAGGCTGCTGCCCGCCCCGATCCCGGTCAGCTCGGAATCGGCCACGGTGTGCTGCTCGGAGGGGTGGTTGCGGGGGAGCGCGGTGAGGGCGAAGAGCGCCTTGAGGGTGCTGGCCGGCGGCAGCTTGCGGTGGGCGTTCCGCGCGGCGAGGACCTCGCCCGAGGACGCGTCCGCCACCACCCACGAGAGCGCGGACACCTCCGGGACGGAGGGCGCCCCCGGCAGCCGCTGCACCTGCGTGCCCTTCCGGTCGAGCCGCGCGGGGTCGACGAACCTCGGCGTGGGCGGCGTCGGCTCTCCGAGGGAGGAGCCCGGGGAGCGGGGAGGAGCGGGGGAGGCCGTGGCCGCCGGAGCGGGCAGCACGAACAGCAGCGCCGCGGTTCCGGCGGCAGCATGACGGACAGCTGACGTGACGATCATTCAGCCACCGTAGGAAGGAGGGGTGGCCCGCGCAGATCGGAGTGCGCCGACCGGCGTAGAGGTTCCGGCGTACGGCCGCACGCCGTGCGCCCGCCCGGGGGAGGGCGGAGCCGCACCGGCTCCCACGGCTGCTGTCGGTGCCACAGGGCATCCTGGTGACGTGCCCTCACACCCGAACCAGAACAACGCCGTTCCGGCCGCCGACGCCGGCGCCCCTCCCGGGACCGCCCCGCCCGCCGGAGCGCCTCCCGCAGGTTCGCCTCCCACCGGCGCGCCCGCAAGGCCGGTGCCCGGTCCCGCGCGCGCTCCGGGAGGCCCGGCCGGCGGGGCTCTCGGCGGCCCCTTCGGCGCGCCCTCGTTCCGGACCGAGCGGCAGCCCCGTACCGCCCCCGCCGGACACATGATCGTCTGCGGGGACGATGCCCTCGCCCACCGCCTCGCGGGCGAACTGCACGGGGTGTACGGAGAGCGGGTCACGCTCCTCGTGCCCGCACGGCCCGACGCCCCGCCCACCCCCGCCGCCGCCCGCACGGGCGGCCGGGCGCTCGCCCTCTTCGGCCGCGTCACCGCCGCCGTCACCCGCACCACCTCGGCGACCGGAGCCGCGACCGGAGCGGCGGCCACCGGAGCGTCCGGAGGCGAAGCGGCCGGCGGCGAGCCGGCCGGCACGCTGCGGATCGTCGAAGCCGCGGAGGCCGACGACCGGGCCCTCGTGGACGCCGGAGTCGAGCGCGCCGCCGCGCTCGCGCTCGTCCACGACGACGACGAGACCAACATCAGGGCCGCGCTGACCGCCCGCCGGCTCAACCCCCGGCTGCGCCTGGTCATCCGGCTCTACAACCGCAAGCTCGGCCAGCACCTCGAGAACCTCCTCGACCAGGCCGCGGCCGTCGCCGAGCCCGGCCTCGACCCCGAGAAGCTCGACGCCGCCACCACCGTCCTCTCCGACGCCGACACCGCGGCCCCCGGACTCGCCGCGGCGGCCGTCGCCGGCACCAGCAAGGTCGTCCAGGCGGGCGGACTCCTGCTGCACGCCGTCGAGCGGACACCGCCCGCGGGCCAGGCCCCCGATCCCGGCCGGTGCACGCTCGCGCTGCTCTCCGCCACGGCGGGCGACCCGGCGGGCTGCGAGGGTTCCGAGCGCAGCGGCGACGACGGCCCGCGCCTCCTGCCCGACGACCGTACGGTGGCCGCGGCGACCGGCCGGGCCGCCGTGACGCTCGAAGCGGTCACCCCGGCCGCCCCGACCGTCCCGGCGAGCCGCTTCGGAGGCTCCGGACTGCCCGTCGGCTCGCTCTTCTCCCGCCGCCTGCGGTGGTCCCTCGCCGGAGCCGCCGCCGCCGTCCTCGCCCTGGCCCTCGCCTCGACCTTCACCACCGGCGACCACCCCCTGCACGCCGCCTATCTGACGCTCCTCGACATCTTCGCCATCGGCGACCCGGCGATCGGCGAGCCGACCGGCCGTCAGGTCCTCCAGATCCTCGCCGGGTTCGTCGGACTGCTCCTGCTCCCGGTGATCGTCGCCGCCCTCCTCGAAGGCCTCGGCACCTTCCGCACGGCGACCACCCTGCGCCGGCCGCCCCGCGGGCTCCACGGCCACGTCGTCCTCCTCGGCCTGGGCAAGGTCGGCACCCGCGTTCTCGGCCGGCTCCGCCGGATGGGGATCCCCGTCGTGTGCGTCGAGTCCGACCCGGAGGCGCGCGGCATCGCCCTGGCCCGCCGGCTGCGCGTCCCCACCGTCATCGGCGACGTCACGGAGGAGGGCGTCCTGGAGGCCGCCCGCGTCCACCGGGCCCACGCCCTCCTCGCCCTGACCAGCGTCGACATCACCAACCTGGAGGCCGCGCTCTCCGCCCGCTCCGTCGCCCCCGACCTGCGGGTCGTGCTCCGCCTGTACGACGACGACTTCGCCACCGCCGTCTACCGCACCCTGCGCACCGCCCACCCCGAGGCCCTCACCCGGAGCCGCAGCGTCTCCCACCTCGCCGCGCCCGCCTTCGCCGGGGCCATGATGGGCCGCCAGGTCCTCGGTGCCGTACCCGTCGAGCGGCGCGTCCTGCTCTTCGCCGCCGTCGACGTCGCCGACCACCCGCTCTTGGACGGCCGCTCGGTCGCCGCGGCCTTCACCCCCGGAGCCTGGCGGGTCATCGCCCTTGCCGGGAGGGCCGGCTCGTACGGCGCCGGGGCATCCGCCCAGGACTGGCGCCTGGCCCCGGAGCGGATCCTGGGCCCGGACGACCGGGTGATCGTGGCGGCGACCCGCCGCGGCCTGGCGGAACTCCTGGGCCGCAGCGTCACAGAGGGCCGCACCCCGGACAACTCCTCACTCCCGTCCGGAGGTTGACCGTAGGATCTGACCGCCTGCGTGCCGCACCGGCCCGCCGTCGCAGTCAGGAGTGCCATCCGTGAACACCCCGCACAGCGCCGCACCCGGCCGGCCGCCGCACCGCATGGACGCGGCCGGCGGCTGCCCGCACGCGGCCAACGCCCGGCTCCTCGCCGAGGGGGCCGTGACGCCCGTGGTCCTGCCCGGCGAGATCGAGGGCATGGCCGTCCTCGGCCATGACGCGCTCCGTGACTTCCTCTCCCACCCCGACGTCGCCAAGGGCGCCCGGCACTTCACCGCCCTCACCGACGGCCGGATACCCGACGGCTGGCCGCTGCGCACCTTCGCCACCGTGCCCGGCATGACCACGGCGGACGGCGCCGACCACCGCCGCCTGCGGACCCTGGTCAGCAGCGCCTTCACCGCACGCCGGGTCGAGGAGCTCCGCCCGCGCGTCGAGGCCGTCACGGCAGGACTCCTCGACGGCCTCGCCGAAGCGGCCCGCACCGGCGGAGGCATCGCCGACCTGCGCCGCCACTACGCGCTCCCGCTGCCCCTCGGCGTCATCTGCGAACTCCTCGGCGTCGACCCCGCCCATCAGGACCGGCTGCACCACCTGTCCAGCCTCGTCGTCGCCACCGACACCGAGCCCGCGCGGGCCCTCGCCGCCAACCGCGAACTCGTCGAGCTCCTCACCTCCATCGCCGGCGACAAGGCCCGGGCCCCCGGCGACGACCTGACCAGCGCCCTCATCGCCGCCCGGGACGAGGGCGGCGACCGACTGAGCCAGCCCGAGCTGATCGGCACCCTGCTCCTGATGATCATCGCGGGCCACGAGACCACGCTGAACCTCGTCACCAACGCCGTGCGGGCGCTCTGCGGCCACCGCGAGCAGCTCGCCCTCGTCCTCGAAGGCCGGGCCGCGTGGGCGGACGTGGTGGAGGAGACCCTGCGCTGGGACAGCCCGGTCAGCTACTTCCCGTTCCGCTACCCCACCCGCGACCTCACGGTCGACGGCACCCTCATCCCCCAGGGCACCCCCGTCCTCGCGGGCTACTCGGCGGCGGGCCGGGACGCGAAGGCGCACGGCCCCGACGCCGACCGCTTCGACATCACCCGCGCCACGACGACGAAGCACCTCTCCCTGGGGCACGGCCCCCACTACTGCCTGGGCGCCCCGCTCGCCCGCATGGAGGCCGCGATCGCCCTGGAGGCGCTCTTCACCCGCTTCCCCGACCTGGACCTGGCCGTCCCGGAGACCGAGCTTCCCAGCCACGCCGGCTTCGTCGGCAACAGCGTCCGAACCCTCCCGGTCCGCCCGACCCCCTGACGGCCCGCAGTCTGCGGAGCTACCCGCTCCACCCCCACACGCTCGCCGGTGAGGCCCGCAGCGAGGAGACGAGGCGCAACAGCCGGTCCTCGTTCCCCGAGAGCCCCGCCGCGCGCAGCGCCTCGTCGGCCTCCGCCATCGGATGGGTGAGCATCACCCCGGCGTACGGCGCGAGCTGCGGATCGGTCAGCACGGCCTGGGTGGACTCCAGCAGCCGCAGGTACGCCTGGGCCGCGGCGCGCTCGGTGGCGGTCATCGTGATCATGTCGGGCTCCCTCTCGACAGGTCTACGCCCACCACCTTCTCGCACGGGTCTGACAACGGGGGTCAGGGCCTGTCCGGAGCCCCCTATGGTGCGCCCAGATGCGCCCTCAGCCGTTCCAGGAAGACCCGCTGTCCGGCGACGAGCAGCGGGTCGGCCTCCTCCGGGGTGAACCAGCCGACCCGGTCGATCTCCGGGAACTCCTGGTGGACGCCGGACCGGGGCGGCCACTCCATGGTGAAGGTGCCGGGCACCACCGCCCCCGGGTCGAGTTCACCCTCGACCGCCCAGACCGTGACGAGCTTCCCGCTGTGCTGCCGGGCCTCCCCGAGGTCGATCCACGCGCCCTCTGGCGCCGGGAGCCCCAGTTCCTCCAGGAACTCCCGTCGCGCCGCCACCTCGGGAGCCTCGTCCGGCTCGTACTCCCCTTTGGGGATCGACCAGGCCGCCTGCTCCCGGGAGGCCCAGAAGGGCCCGCCCATGTGGCCGATGAGGACTTCGACGCCCCTGCCCGCCGTGTGACGGAAGACCAGGAGACCCGCGCTGCGTTTGTCCGGCATGCACCCCAGTCTGGCCGATGGTCCCTACGGTGCGTACTCCTCCGTGCCGACGATCACCGGGCCGCCCGCCGGATCCACGCCGCTCGTCCACTCCGGCCCCAGCCGCACCGAACGCCAGGGCGCCTGCTCCCCGCGCAACCGCTCCCGCCGCAGCGGCGAGCCGTCCTGGGTGACGGTCAGGAGCGGTCGTACGAGCCGCCGGTCCGGCCGTACGAGCAAGGGGACGGCGGGCGCGGGACCGAGGAGCCCCGGTGTCACCCACCGCAAGGGCCCCGCCGTCAGCACCGGCACGCCGGCGGCCGGGCAGGCCCGCCCGGCGAGCAGGCCGAGGACGGAGCCGGCGGCCGCGCGGCCCTCGGCGGCGGCCACCTGCGCCGGCTCCACCCCGCGCAGGAGGTTGCCGGCGGCGAAGACCCCCGGCTCGGCCGTGCGGTAGGCACTGTCCGTGACGGGCCCCCGGGTCCCCGGCGCGGGTGCGAGACCGCGGGCCCGGGCCAGCTCGTGGTCGGGGATCCAGTCCCCGGTGAACACCACCGTGTCGCAGCGCAGCACGGACGTCCGCCCGTCCCGCCCCCGGACCGCGACCCCGGTCAGCCGCCCCCGCCCCAGCAGCTCGACCACCGACGTCCGCGTGAGGACGGGTACGGCTCCGAACCCCTGAGCCGTGCGCGGGAGTTCGGTCATGACCGCGGCCACCTCCACGCCGGCCGCGCGGAGCGCCCCCACCGCGTGCCGGGCCACCGGCTCGCCGCCGACGACCACCGCCCGCCTGCCGATGCGCTCGCGCAGGACCCCGCGCTCGCCTTCGAACGTCCCTGCCGTCCGCAGGAGTTCGCCCGTCGTCAGCACTCCGGCCGGCCGTGTGCCCGGTACGAGCCGGGCGCTGCGCGGACGTTCGCGCGCGCCCGTGGCGAGGACCACGGCGTGCGCCCGGATCCGTTCGAGCCCGGTCGGCGCGGTGACGTCCAGGGTGAGCGGTCCGGCCCAGCCGGTGGCGGACACCCCGGTTCTGACGACGGCGCCGGAGCGGAGCGCCGCCCGGAGCGCGAGGCGCGCGTACGCCGGACCGTCCAGCGGCCGTCCCCGGCGGTCCGCGCCGAACCCCGGGTGCCCGCAGTACCGGGGCACACCCCCGGCCGCGCGCTCCCGCTCCAGCACCTCGACCCGCCCCGCGCCCGCCGCCGCGAGCCGCGCCGCTGCGGCGAGCCCGGCGGGCCCCGCGCCCACGACCAGCACGTCGACCACGCGGTTCACCGGGCCCCCTTCCCGTACGACTCGCTCAACGCCCTTACCTCCGCGCCGCAGAAGTGCCCCTGGCACCGTCCGCCCCGGGCACGCGTCCGGCGCCGCAGCCCGTCCGGCCCCGCCGGGGGGATCTCCGACGCGTAGGCGGCCCGGATCTCCCCGCGCGTCACGCGCTCGCAGTGGCAGACGATCATCCCGAACTCCGGGTCCCGCGCGATCAGTTCGGCGTCGCGGTACGGGCGGCGGAAGGCCTCTCCGAGATTGGGCATACGGACCGGGGCGAGCGGACGCTCCGGCCCGGGGTCGAGACCGCAGTCGGCGAGGAGCCCCAGCACGTGCTCGGCGAGCGCCAGGGAGGCGGAGAGCCCGGTGGAGCGGATCCCGCCCACCGTGACGTACCGCAGCGCGGGGTGGGCCGTGCACCGGTAGTCCTCCTGTCCCGTGGCGGCCCGCAGCCCCGCGTAGACCGCGGTGACCTCCTCGTCGAGCAGCGCGGGCACGATCCGGCCGCCCTGTTCGCGGAGCCCGGCCAGTCCCTCGGCCGTCGTGCCGGTGGCGGTCTTGTCGTCGAGGTCCTCGGCGGTGGGCCCGAGCATGACGTTCCCGTACACCGTGGGCGAGACGAGCACCCCCTTGCCGAGCGGCCCGGGCACGGGAAGGAGGATGTGCCGGACCAGGTCGCGGGCGAACTTGTCGAAGACGAGCAGCTGGCCCCGGCGGGGGGTGACGGTGAAGTCGCGGCGGTCCAGGAGCGCGTCGAAGGCATCCGCGTGGAGCCCGCAGGCATTCACCAGGTGGCGGGTCCGCAGCGCCCCGCGCCGCGTGACGAGCCGGTGCCACGGATCGCCCGTGCGGACCTTCTCCACCCGGCAGTCGAGATGCAGGTCGACCCCGGAGCGTACGGCCTGCGTCGCATACGCGAGGGTCGTCGTCCACGGGCAGATCACCGACTCGCCGGGAACGGCGAGCCCGGCCAGTGCGCCCGGCCCCAAGTGCGGTTCCCGGGCGCGCAGTTCGTCGGCCGAGAGCAGCCGGGTGGCGAGGTGGCCGTTGCGTTCCGCCTTCTCCGCGAGGCGGGGGAGCGCGGCCCGCTGCTGCTCGTCCCAGGCGACGAGCAGCGCGCCGAGCGGCTCGACGGGAATGCCCGCCTCGCTCGCGAACGCGCCGAGCAGCCGATGGCCCTCGCGGACCATCCGCGCTTCGAGCGTGCCCGGAGCGGCGTCGAAACCGGTGTGCAGAATGGCGGTGTTGGCCTTCGACGTACCGTCACCGACGTCGCTCGCGGCCTCCACGAGCGCGACCCGCAGCGGGTGGCGGGCGAGAGCGCGCGCGATGGCACAGCCGACGACTCCCGCGCCGACGACCACGACGTCGTACTCGGCCTCGGGCCCGGTGGGCAACGGGCCGGTACGGGTGACGGTCACGCGGCGCTCCCCGCGCCTGCGGCGTCACCCGCGCCCGCGGCACCGCCTGCCCCCGCCCCGCCGCGGTCGAGCAGCGACGACACCTCCGCGCGGAACGCGGCCAGGCGTGCGGCGGCCTCGTCGGTGCCGATGCGGGGTTCGTAGACGGCCGAGGGCTTCCACTCCGGCACCGCCTCGCGGAGCGCGAGCCCCGGGTGGAGGCCGAGGCGGGCCACCGCGCCCACCCCGAGGGCCGTGGCATCGGGCGACGACGCCACTTCGACGGGGAGTTGCAGCAGATCGGCCTGGGTCTGCATGAGCAGTGCCGACCGGGTCAGGCCCCCGTCCGCGCGCAGCGAGGTCAGTGGCGCTCCCCGGTCGGCGGCGACCGCCGAGGCGAGCTCCACCACCTGGGCGGCGATGCCCTCGCACAGCGCGCGCACCAGATGGCCGGGGGAGGTGTCCAGGCCGAGGCCGGTCAGCGAGCCGCGCACGTCCCCCCGCCACCACGGCGCGGCGAGGCCGGCCAGTGCGGGCACGAACGTGACCCCGCCGGTGTCCGGAACACTTCCGCCGACCGTGTCGATCTCCCCGGCCCCGGCGAGGACGCCCAGGTCGGTCAGCCAGCGGACGGCCGAGGCCACCGTGTACACCTGGCCGTCCAGGCAGTGCTCGACGCGTCCGCCCAGCCGCCAGGCGACACAGCTCACCAGGCCCGAAGTGCCGCGCCGGGGCTCGGGACCGGTCCGCGCGAGGAGGAAGGCGCCCGTACCGTACGTGCACTTGGCGGCGGAGGGCTCGCCCGCGCTCTGCGCGAGCAGCGCGGCCTGCTGGTCGACCAGGAGGCCGGTCAGCGGCAGCGGCGGGCCGAAGGCCGTCGTGGTGCCGACCGGGGTGTCGCAGTCCACCACCCGGGGCAGTCGCTCGCCGCCCAGGCCGTACAGGTCGAGGGCCGTCTCCGACCACGCGACCGTGTCCGGATCGAGCAGCCCGGTACGTCCGGCGGTGGCCGCGTCGGTGACGAAGGCGCCCGTCAGCCGGTGGACGAGCCAGGCGTCGCTGGTGGTGACCACCCCGGCGCCGGTGGCGCGACGGCGGATCCAGGCCATCTTGGGCGCGGCGAAGTAAGGGTCCACGGGCAGACCGGTCAGCCGGTGCAACAGCTCGGCGTGGTCGGCGAGTCCGTCGCAGACGGAGGCGGCCCTGCGGTCCTGCCAGACCAGCGCGTCCGTCAGAGGATCGCCCGTGGCCGGGTCCCACGCGAGCACCGTCTCGCCCTGGTTGGCGAGCCCCACGGCCGTGACCGGGGTGCCGGCCTCGGCCAGCGCCGCCCGCCCGGCCGCGACGACGGAGCCGTACAGCTCACGGGGGTCGACCTCGACGAGGCCGCCCGGGAGGTAGCGGGGCCGGACCGGAGCCGTGCCGGTGCCGATCACCCCGCGCTCCGGGCAGACGACGAGTGCCTTGGTTCCCGACGTTCCCTGGTCCACGGCCAGTACCGGACCGCCCGTCATCCCACTGCCCCCGTCGCCGGATCGGAAGGTGATCGTCCGATCACCGAAAGGGGTCAGGTTCCCGCTGCCAGGGGCCCGCGTCAAGTGTCGCCGAACGACACCGTCAGGTCGGTCCCGCCTACCTGACAGTAAGTCAAATCCAGTCGCTGTCTTAATAGTTACCGTCACGGAGAAGAGTGGAGTGGTCGCGTCCAGTGCCCTCTATAGTGATCGCCGATCAACGGCAGGAAGGCCGTCGGGGGACTGACCACCCCCCTCCATCCACCGAGGAAGCATGTCATCCACACCTGGCCCCACCCCCTGATGGCCGCACAGGGTTTCCGGCCCGTCTACCACCCCGCGGGACACGACCACGCCCTGCGCAACGCCGTCCAGGACCTGCGCACCGGCCGTTGGGTGGCCATGGCCCGCCTGCTCGACGAGACCTCGGGATGGGATGCCTGGACCCGGCGCACCCAGGTCCTCGCCGCCGTCGCCGCGGGCACCGACGTCGTCCACGCCTGGCGCACCGAACAGCCCGGCAGCATCCCCGCCACGGTGATGCACAGCCGCGTCGCCGTCGAGCGGGCCGTCCGTGCCCACCGAGCCGGCCACGCCCGCACACGCGAACTCTGGCAGGAGGCCTGGACCGGGTGCCGCGAGGCCGCCGAACTGGCCCCCGCCGACCCCGTGCCCTGGATCGGCCTCCTCGCCCTCGCCGCCCTCGACGGCCGCCAGCGCATGGCCGAGCACCGGCTCTCCCCGCCGGCCCCCATGCTGGCCCCCGGTCCCTGGGGACTGCTCGCCGAGGCGGACAAGCGCGACCCGCACAACCGCGAAGCGCACCACCGCATGCTCCAGTTCGTCTACGCCCGCAGCCCCGGACCGCTCTCCGAGGCCGTCAACTACGCCCAGTGGGCCGCCACTTCCGCACCCGTCGGCTCCGCCCTGCACGCCTTGCCGCTCTATGTGCGGGTCGAGCGCTACCGGCGCGAGCGCGGCCACGAACGCGCCCTGGACCTCCACTGGGTCGCCGAGGACGCCGTACGCGACGCCGAGCGCGCCCTGGACTCCTGGTTCCTCTTCTGCGCCACCGAAGAGGCCTCTCTGCTCGACCTGAACCACCTGGCACACGCCCTCTACGGAGCCCTCCGCTTCGACGACGCGGCCCGGGTCTTCACAGCGCTCGGCCCGTACTACGTGACGCTGCCGTGGGCCTACCGCACGGCCCGGCCGGACGACCGGGCCCTGGCGGAGGAGGTCTTCGTGCGCGCCAGAACCCGCTGCCTCACCGGCTGAGGCGCACTGAGGGCCCCCGCGCCCAGTCTTTGCCCCCGCTCACCGCTCGCTCCCCCCGGAGGTCCCCATGTCCCGCACCGCAGCCCCGACCGACGCGATACGCAAGCCACCCCCCGCCCAGGACGAGGAGGCGCGGCTCAGAGAGCTCGGCTACCAGCCGGTCCTGGCCCGCCGCATGGGCGGCTTCGGCAACTTCGCGATCAGCTTCTCCGTCATCTCGGTCCTCTCCGGCTGCATGACGCTGTACGGCTTCGGCATGGGCACGGGCGGCCCCGCCGTCATGCTCTGGGGCTGGGCCGGCGTCGGCCTCTTCGTCCTGTGCGTGGGCCTCGCCCTCGCCGAGGTGACCAGCGCCTACCCCACGTCCGGAGCGCTCTACTACATGGCGGACCGGCTCGGCGGGCGCCGCTGGGGCTGGTACACCGGCTGGCTGAACCTCCTGGGCCTGGTCGGGGCCATCGCCGGCATCGACTACGGGGCGGCCCTCTTCACCGGGGCCTTCCTCAACCTCCAGTGGGGATTCGTCCCCACCGCGGGCTCCACCTTCCTCATCTTCCTGGCGATCCTCCTCCTGCACGCCGTCCTGAACCTCTTCGGCGTCCGCCTCGTCAGCGTCCTCAACTCGATCAGCGTCTGGTGGCACCTCGCGGGCGTCGCGCTCATCGTCGGCGCGCTCGCCTTCATCCCCGACCGCCACCAGTCCGCCGGGTTCGTCTTCACCGAGTTCGTGAACGACACCGGCTGGGCCAACCCCTTCTACGTCGCGGCGATCGGCCTGCTCCTCGCCCAGTACACCTTCTCCGGCTACGACGCCTCGGCCCATCTCTCCGAGGAGACCTCCAACGCCTCCGTCGCCGCCGCCAAGGGCATCGTGCGGGCCATCTGGGTCTCCTGGATCGCCGGCTTCGCCCTCCTGGCCGGACTGAGCTTCGCCATCCAGGACTACGCGGCCGCGCAGAACTCCGCGACAGGAGTCCCGCCCGCCCAGATCCTCCTGGACGCACTCGGCTCGGGAGGCGCCACCGCCCTCCTGCTCGTGGTGATCGTCGCCCAGCTCTTCTGCGGCAACGCCGAGGTCGCCGCCGCGAGCCGCATGGTCTTCGCCTTCAGCCGCGACAACGCCCTTCCCGGCTCCGCGATCTGGCGGAAGGTCAGCACCCGTACGCAGACCCCGGTCCCGGCCGTCTGGCTGGCCGTCGCCGTGGCGGCGCTGCTCGCCGCCCCCGCCCTGTACTCCGCCACCGCCTACGGCGCGGTCACCGCGATCAACGTCATCGGCATCACCCCCGCCTACGCCATCCCGATCTACCTCCGCCTGCGCGCCGGGAAGCGCTTCACCCCCGGGCCGTGGAGCCTGGGCCGCTGGAGCAAGCCGATCGGCTGGACCGCCGTCGTGTGGGTGGCCCTGGTGACCGTCCTCTACTGCCTGCCGCAGAAGTCCCCGGTGACGGTCGACACCATGAACTACGCCGTGATCGCGCTCGCCGTCGTCCTGGTCCTGGCCAGCATCTGGTGGTACGTGGCCCGCCGCTCGTACGGCACCCCGACGACGTACGGAACGGCCCGCGAGGAAGCGGACATCTCCGAGGGAATCGTCTAGGCCCTGCCAGGCCCCTGCCGCCACCGTGAACACCCGCACACCCGGCGGGGGTTCACGGTGCATCCGGTGTTCACGCCGGGGCCCCCGGGGCTCCACCCTCCGTCCGTAGCGTCTCGCCCGTCCGTCCACGCTACCGAGGAGTACCGTGAGCGCTTCCGCTCTGACCGCTCTCGCCGCCACCGCCCTCGCGGTGGTCACCGCGGCCTCCGCGACCACCCAGCCCGTCCCCGTCACCGTCACGGCGCGCGTCGAGACGCCCGCCGTGTACGACGACGAGGCGGGCGGCAACGCGAACGCCGACGACCCGGCCGTCTGGGTCGACCCGACCAGCCCCGGCCGCAGCATCGTGATCGGCACCCTGAAAGAGGCCGGGCTCGACGTCTACGGCCTCGACGGACGCCGGCTCCAGCACATCGCCGCGCCGCAGGCCCCCGGCGAGGACGCCGCACCCGGCCGCTTCAACAACGTCGACGTCGTCTACGGCTTCGAGCTCGCCGGCCGGAAGACGGACCTGGCCCTCGTCAGCGACCGGGGCCGCGACCGCGTCAGGGCCTACGCCATCGACCCCGTCGCCGTCGCCAAGGGCCGCCCGCCCCTGCGTGACGTGACCGCCGCCGACGTGGCTCCGGTCTTCGCCGCCGACGAGGCCGAGGTGGACGAGCAGCGCACCACGTACGGCCTCGCCGCGTACAGCGACGACGACGAGGCGTACGTCGTCGTCTCGCGCCGCGAGGAGACGAGCCTGCGCCTGCTCGAACTGGAGGACCGGGGCGGCCGGGTCGGCTACCGCACCGAGGACACCCTCGACCTGCCCGCCTCCTTCACCCTCCCCGACGGCACCTCCTGGCGGCCCTGCGCCGACCCCGGCGAGCGGCCGCAGGTCGAGGGCATGGCCGTCGACCAGGAGGAGCACGTCCTCTACGCGGCGCAGGAGGCCGTCGGCCTGTGGCGCGTCGAGCTCGACGACGCCGAGTTCGAGAAGCCCGTACTCCTCGACCGGGTCCGTGAGTACGGCACCCCGTGGACGTACGACAGCGCCGAGGAGGAATGCGTCCTCGACACCGCCCACGACCCCGGCTTCGGCGGCGAGCACCTGAGCGCCGACGCCGAAGGCGTCACCGTCTACCACGCGGGCGACGGCGAGGGCTACGTCCTCGCGTCCAGCCAGGGCGACAACACCTTCGCCGCCTACGACCGGAAGCGCGGCAACACCTACCTCGGCTCGTTCGCGATCGGCGACGGATCCGCCACCGACGGGGTGCAGCACTCCGACGGCACCGCCGTGATCAACGTCCCGCTCGGCCGGAGCTTCCCCCGCGGCCTGGTCGTCACCCACGACGGCGAGGCCGCGCCCGCCGACGGCGACCGAGAGAGCACGAACTTCAAGTTCACGCCCTGGGAGTCGGTCGCCGGCGCCTTCCCCCGGTCCCTGCGCGTCGACACGGAGTCCTTCGACCCGCGCGACACCGACTGACGGCAACCGATCCCGCGGCGGCGACGACTGGGAGGTACGCAACGGCTCTCTTCCCCCGCAGGAGGACTCGTGCAGCACCCGCAAGTACCCGTCGTCGCCCGCCGTCTGGCCACCGCGCTCGTGGCCGGCGCGATGACCTGTGCCGCGCTCACCGCGACCACCGGAACCGCGTCCGCCGCCACCGCGCGGCAGGTCGAGCGGCTCGACCGGGGCGTGGTGAGCGTCCACACCGGCACCGGCAACCTCGTCAGCTGGCGCTGGCTGGCCACCGACCCGGACTCCGTCGCCTTCAACGTCTACCGGGCCGGTACAAAGGTCAACGCCACCCCCGTCACCGCGTCCACCAACTACTTCCACGCCGGCGCGCCGAGCCACGCCGACTACACGGTCCGCGCCGTGATCGGCGGCGTCGAACAGACGGACTCCGTCCACGCCGTGCAGTTCCGTACCGGCTACAAGGACGTGCCGATCACCCCGCCGGCGGGCGGCACGACACCCGACGGCGTGGCGTACACCTACGAGGCCAACGACGCCTCCGTCGGCGACCTCGACGGCGACGGCGACCTGGACTTCGTCCTCAAGTGGCAGCCCACGAACGCCAAGGACAACTCGCAGTCCGGCTACACCGGCAACACCGTCGTGGACGGTGTCACGCTCGAAGGCACCCGCCTGTGGCGGATCGACCTCGGCCGCAACATCCGCTCCGGCGCGCACTACACGCAGTTCCAGGTCTACGACTACGACGGCGACGGCAGGGCCGAGGTGGCCATGAAGACCGCCGACGGCACCGTCGACGGACGCGGCACGGTGATCGGCAGCGCCTCCGCCGACCACCGCAACAGCAGCGGGTACGTCCTGGCGGGAGCCGAGTACCTGACGATGTTCGACGGGCGCACCGGCGCCGCCATGGGCAGCACCGCCTACGTCCCGGCGCGCGGGACCGTCTCCTCCTGGGGCGACAGCTACGGCAACCGGGTCGACCGCTTCCTCGCGGCCACCGCGTACCTCGACGGCGCCCGGCCCTCGTTGATCATGGCGCGCGGCTACTACACGCGGAGCGTGATCGCCGCCTGGGACTGGCGCGACGGCGCCTTCACTCGCCGCTGGACCTTCGACTCCTCGAGCTCCACGAACACGGGGAAGGGCTACGACGGCCAGGGCTCGCACAGCCTCTCCGTGGGCGACGTGGACGCCGACGGGAAGGACGAGATCGTCTACGGCGCGATGGCCGTGGACGACAACGGCAACGGGCTGTGGACCACCAGGACGGGCCACGGCGACGCCCAGCACCTCGGCGATCTCGACCCGGGGAAGGCGGGCCTGGAGTACTTCAAGGTCTCGGAGTCCTCCTCACAGCCCTCGCAGCTGTACATCGACCCGGCTAACGGCACCGTCCGCTGGCAGCTCGCGGCCTGCTGCGACAACGGCCGCGGCGTCGCCGGAGACATCTGGGCCGGGAACGACGGGGCGGAGGTGTGGTCCTCGTCCGACACCTCGGTACGGGACGAGGCCGGGGCCGCCAAGGGCCGCGAGCCCTCGTCCGCCAACTTCCTGAACTGGTGGGACGGCGACACCACGCGGGAACTCCTCGACGGGACCCGGATCGACAAGTACGGGACCGCCGGCGAGACCCGGCTCCTCACCGGCGCCTCGGTCGCGTCGAACAACACCACGAAGGCGACGCCCGCGCTCTCGGGGGACATCCTCGGCGACTGGCGCGAGGAGGTCGTGTGGCGCACGACCGACAACACCGCGCTGCGGATCCACTCGACGCCGTACGAGACGGGGACCCGGATCACGACCCTGCTGCACGACACCATGTACCGCACGGGGCTGGCCTGGCAGAACACCGCCTACAACCAGCCCCCGCACCCGAGCTTCCACATCGGCAACGGCATGCGGACCCCGCCGAGGCCCCTGGTCACGACCCCGTAGCGGGGCGGGACGGGGCGCCGGCGAGGGCACCTGCTGGTCAGGCGCTGAACTCGTAGGTCCAGGCCGCCGACCGCGCCGAGAAGTCGATGTCCGTGATCTCCAGCGCGTGCCCGTGCTGGTCGCTCACCACCCGGTGGACGACCAGCCGGGCCGGGCCGTCGTTCGCCGCTGCCGTACCGGCCGGGACGGGTGGCACGCCGATCGACTCCCGGTGGGTGACCCGCAGCCCCGCCTGGTGCATCCAGTGGTAGAGGAGCCGCAGGTCGGGCTGGTGATGGCGGTCCTTGATCCGCCGGTAGCGGGCGAGTTGGGGAATCTCGGAGAGTGCCGGCCGGGAGAACCAGGACACGGCCCGCTGGAGCGCCGCCCCCTGGGGCCCGAACACCAGATGGCGGTGGACGAGCGTCGGCTCGCCGGGGGCGAGCAGCAGCCGGGAGGTGAGCGGGGTCGGCGGCGGCTCCCAGGTGAGCGAGGCCCGCACCAGGGCCTCGCTCACGCGCGGACCGCCGGGGAAGGTCGGCCGGCGGGCCGTGAGCGGCGGCGGTACGGGCTCGGTGGCGCCGGCGGCCGCGGCGAACGTCCCGCGCCGGTCGGTGACCACGAGGCGCTCCTCCCGCAGGAGCTGGAGCGCGCTGCGGACCGTCTGCCGGTTGACGTGGTAGCGCTGGGACAGGGAACGTTCCGAAGGGAGCCGGCTCCCGGGAGAGATGCGCCGGTGGGCGAGGTCCTCGCGCAGGACGGCGGCGACCCGGAGGTAGAGCGGCACTTCCGCCGCCGCGGCATCGGGCTCGGCCATGATCAAACCCTCTCTAAGCACAGCGTGACCGCATGGGCCGTATCGGTGATCAATTCCTATCATTGGTCTAAACCATTCCGCTAGAGCGGCCCGGCAGAGTGGCCGAAACGAGCGCCGCACCGTGTAATGGGGTCCAGGCGGCGGGCACAGTGCCGCGGCGGCGGAAGAGGCGGGTGAGGCCGGATGACGACACCGTCGGAGCGCGCGGCAAGGGGCCGGCAGGCCCGCAAGCGCGTCCCCCGCTCCTCGCACGGCCGCTGGATCCCCTCCTCCCAGCGCCCCGAAGCGCTGGCCGTCCTGGAGCGCGAGTCCCAGGACCGCCTGCCCGGCCTCGTACCCCTGCGCTACGGCCGCATGGCGGTCTCCCCCTTCGCCTTCTTCCGCGGCGCCGCCGGCGTCATGGCGGCCGACCTCGGCGCCCAGCACCACACGGGCCTCACCGTCCAGCTCTGCGGCGACGCCCATCTGCTCAACTTCGGGGTGTACGCCTCACCCGAACGGACGCTCCTCTTCGACGTGAACGACTTCGACGAGACCCTCCCCGGGCCCTTCGAGTGGGACGTCAAGCGGCTCGCCGCCAGCGTCACCGTCGCCGCCCTCCAGAACGGCAGCACGAAGGCCAAGGCCCACCGGGCCGCGCTCGTGGCCACGGAGTCGTACCGCACGACCATGCGCCGCCTGGCGGAGCTCGGCGAACTCGACGTCTGGTACGCGCGAATAGCCGCCGACGACCTGCTTCCCCTGGTCGGTCGCGGCGCCCGCGCCCGTGTCGCCGACCGGATCGCCAAGGCCCGCCGCCGCACCAGCCTCCAGGCCTTCAGCAAGCTCACCGAGACGGACGCGTCCGGAGCGCGGCGCATCGTCGAGGACCCGCCCCTCCTGGAGCGGACCACGGACGTCGACCGCGTCACCCTCGGCAAGATCTTCAGCGACTACCGCAGCTCGCTCTCCGAGGAGCGGCGCATCCTGCTCGACCGCTACCGCTTCGTCGACGCGGCCAGGAAGGTCGTCGGAGTCGGCAGCGTCGGCACCCGCTGCTTCGTCCTCCTCCTCGAAGGCCGCGACGACGGCGACCCGCTCATGCTGCAGATCAAGGAGGCCGGCCCCTCGGTCCTGGAGCCCTATCTGCCGGCGACGGAGTACGACCACCAGGGCCGCCGGGTGGTCTGCGGGCAGCGCCTCACCCAGGCCGCCAGCGACATCTTCCTGGGCTGGATGACCGGACCCGAGCAACGCCACTTCTACTGGCGCCAGTTGCGCGACATGAAGGGCTCGGCCGAGGTGGAGACCATGACCCCGGCCATGCTCCGGACCTACGCGCGGCTCTGCGGCAGGGCGCTGGCCCGGGCCCACGCCCGCTCCGGCGACCGGATCGCCATCGCCGGCTACCTGGGCAGCTCGGACGTCTTCGACCGCTCCGTCGCCGACTTCTCGCTCGCCTACGCCGGCCAGAACGCCGACGACTACGCGGCGCTCGGCGCGGCCATCGCGGCCGGCGTGGTGACGGCGGCCCCGGGCGCCTGAACAGGCCGGTACCCGGGACCGCCGCTCCACCTCCGTGTGTCGCGACCGCTACGCGCCGCGGCGCAGCGGCGGCCCGGCCGGGGACTCGGCCACCGGCCCGAAGAGCACCGCCCGCGCCACCGCGGGGGCGAACAGCCCGGTCATCGGGGCGGTGAGGTGGAGAGCCTCCCTGAAGGCCGCACCGACGACCGGGTCGCCCGCCGCCCGCTCCTGCACCCGGCCCAGGTACCAGCCGACCGCCTTGTCCAGCGGCCCGGGCTTCGTCGTGTCGCCGACGGCACCGGGCATCTTCTTGTCGGAGCCCGCCGAGATGTCCCAGGCGGGCTTCGAGGCGTCGAGGAGGGCGCGCTGCACCCGCTGGGTGGTCGGCGTCCGCTTCGGATCGGCGAGCGCCCGGCGCAGGGCGAGGGCGGTGATCGCGGCGACCGCCATGCCCTGCCCGTAGATCGGGTTGAAGGCGCAGAGGGCGTCGCCGGTGGCGAGGAAGCCGGCCGGACGGCGGCCCGGACGGTCGTACCGGCGGCGGATGTTCGCGGTCTTCCGGAAACCGTAGACCGGCGACACCGGTTCGGCCGTGGCCAGCCATTCGCTGATCACCGGGTGGGGCATCCGCTTCGTGTACTCCTCGAAGGCGCCCTCCTCCGTCGGCGGCCGGTCGTCGCGCAGCCCCGACAACGTCACGAGATGGTGCCCGTCACCGACGGGCAGCACCACGGCGCCGTACTGCTGGGAGGGGTTGGGCACGATGAAGTAGCCCATGGTGTCGCTGCCCAGGGCGCCGTCCGGCGCCCGGTAGACCCGGGTGCTGTACGCGAGGCCCGTGTCGAGGGTCTCCTCGTGCGGGGCCTCGGCGCCGATCGCCGCCAGCCAGTCCGGCGCCTTCGTGGACCGGCCGGAGGCGTCCACGACCAGATCGGCCTCCAGGACGTGGGTCTCCTTCTCGGCGCCCGCGCCGCGCTCCCGGAGCCGTACTCCGCGGACGCGCGAGGAGTCGCCGATCAGGCCGACCGTCTCGTGGCCCTCGACCAGTTCCACGCGGGGGTCGGCGAACACGCGCCGGCGTACCAGCCATTCCAGCTGCGGGCGCGGACCCGCGTAGAAGTGCAGGGTCGGGGGCGTGCGGTCGAACCACTTGCCGTTCTGCCACTGGACCATGTCCTCGGGCACGCCCACCTTGGGTGCGCCGAGCTCCCGCAGCTCGTCGGTGAACCCCGGGAGCAGCTCGTCGAACGCCCGCTGTCCGCCCGAGATCAGGACGTGGATGTGCCGCCCCTGCGGCACGCCCGGCCGGGCCTCCGGGCCCTCCGGGAAGCGGTCGCGCTCGACGACCGTCACCTTCTCCGCGTGCTCCGCGAGGACCCGTGCGGCCAGGAGTCCAGCGAGACTTCCCCCGATGACCACCGCGTGACGTGTCGTGCGGCGCCCCAAGTCGTCGCCCATGCCCGCCCTTTCGTTGCGTGGATTTACAACTGCCCAGTATCCACGGAGGCGCGGGCCGCGTCGCGTGCGCCGAGACGCAGGTGCTCGATGTGGTAGACGGCTTCGTCGAGGAGCTGGGCGACGTGGTTGTCGTACAGGCTGTACTCGATCCGGCGGCCCTGGCGGACTCCGCTGACCAGGCCGAGCGCGCGCAGCAGGCGGAGCTGGTGGGAGACGGCGGACTGCTCCATGTCGACGGCGGCGGCGAGCTCGGTCACTCCGCAGGGGCCCTGGCGGAGCTTGGTCAGGATCATCAGCCGCGACGGGGTGGCGAGGGCCTGGAGGGTGGCGGCGATGGTCGCCGCGGACTCGGCGTCCAGGTGGGTTGCGGGGGTCGTCTCGCCGTTCACTCCGTGTCCCATGCGCTCATCGTAGCCGCGCTTGTATGTCAATACGTGAAGACCTCTTCATGTGTTCGGGTATGGTGATGCCCCGCATGGCCCCGCATGGCTTTCACGGCCCGCACAGCCCCCGCACGCCCCCAAGAATGAGGTGCTCGCCCCATGGCCCTCCCGGAGCTGGACACCCCTCAGGCCACGGCCCCCGCGCGGGCCCCCGGCCGAGCCGTCGGCCGTACCCGCGCCACGGCGCTCCCCGAAGTGCGCTGGGCCGCGCTCGCCGCCCTCGCCTTCCTCGCGGCCTTCCCCCTCGACCTGGCCGGCGCTCCGGCCTGGGCCTGGGGGCCGCTCTACGCGGTCTGCTACGCCGCCGGCGGCTGGGAGCCGGCCCTCGCGGGCCTCCGGGCGCTGCGCGAGCGGTCCCTCGACGTCGACCTGCTGATGGTGGTCGCCGCGCTCGGCGCCGCCGCCATCGGCCAGTACCTCGACGGCGGGCTCCTCATCGTGATCTTCGCCGTCTCCGGAGCTCTGGAGGCCCTCGCCACCCGCCGCACCGCCGACTCGGTACGGGGCCTCCTCGACCTCGCGCCCGCCACCGCCGTACGCCTCACGGGAGCGGGAGCGGTGGCGCGCGAGGAGACCGTCGAAGCCACCGCGCTCGGCCCCGGCGACATCGTCCTCGTACGGCCGGGGGAACGCCTCCCCGCCGACGGCACCGTCCTGAGCGGTACGAGCGACGTCGACCGGGCGAGCATCACCGGCGAACCGCTCCCGGCACCCGCCGCACCCGGCGACGAGGTCTTCGCGGGCGGCCTCAACGGCACCGGGGCGCTGCGCGTCCGCGTGGACAAGGACCCCGGCGAGTTCGTCGTCGCCCGGATCGTCGCCCTCGTCGAGGAGGCCGGCGCCACCAAGGCCCCCACCCAGCTCTTCGTCGAGAAGATCGAACAGCGCTACTCCGTCGGCGTCGTCGTCGCCACCCTCGTGCTCTTCGGCCTGCCCGTCGCCTTCGGCGCGGACCTCACCGAGGCCCTCCTGCGCGCGATGACCTTCATGATCGTCGCCTCGCCCTGCGCGGTCGTCCTCGCCACGATGCCGCCCCTGCTCTCCGCCATCGCCACCGCCGGCCGGCACGGCGTCCTCGTGAAGTCCGCCGTCGTCATGGAACGGCTCGGCGCGGTCGACCGGGTGGCGCTCGACAAGACGGGCACCCTCACCGAAGGCACGCCCCGGGTGACCGCCGTACGCGGTGACGGTACCGCCCTCGCGCTCGCGGCCGCGGCCGAACTCCCCAGCGAGCACCCGCTGGCCCGCGCCGTGGTCGCCGAGGCCCGCGCACGCGGACTGCGCCTGCCCGAGGCGACCGGCTTCGCCGCCGAGCCCGGCCGGGGCGTACGGGCCGTGGTCGACGGCCATGAGGTACGGGTCCACCGGGCCTCCGGCAGCCACGGCGACACCGCCGTCGAGGTCGTCGTCGACGGCGCCCCGGCCGCCGTACTGGAATTCTCCGACCGGCTCCGCGAAGGCGCCCCCGGGGCCGTCGCCGCCCTCGGCCGGCTCGCCGGAACGGCCCCCACGCTGCTGACCGGCGACAACGAGGGCGCCGCCGCCAGGATCGCCGCGGAGACGGGCATCGACGACGTCCGCGCCGGACTCCTCCCGCACGAGAAGGCGGAGGCGGTACGGGAGTGGAAGCGGGCGGGCGCGAAGGTCCTGCTCGTCGGCGACGGCGTCAACGACGCCCCGGCCCTCGCGGCCGCCCACACGGGCGTCGCCATGGGCCGGGCCGGCTCCGACCTCGCCCTGGAGACCGCCGACGTGGTCGTCGTCCACGACGAACTGGCCGCGATCCCGGCCGTCGTGGCCCTCTCGCGCCGCGCGCGACGACTGGTCGTCCAGAACCTGGTGATCGCGGGCGTCTGCATCGGCGCCCTGGTCGTCTGGGACCTGGTCGGCCACCTGCCGCTGCCCCTGGGCGTCGCCGGCCACGAGGGCTCGACCGTCCTCGTGGGCCTCAACGGCCTGCGGCTGCTGCGGGAAGCGGCCTGGCGCCGAGCGGAGAACGCCACGGCCTGAACCGCCGGTTCACCTCCGCCACGGCCTCAGCCCGTCTGTCGCGCGGGGCAGTTCGTCGGCGAGCAGACGGCCTGCCAACGCACCCCCGAACACGACCACGCCGACGGCGACGAGCCAGGTCTGGATGACGAGGAACGCGCCGAAAGGACCGTAGGTGACCGCGCTGGACGCGATCAGCGGGGAGAAGACGAACCGCGAGAAGACCCTCAGCCCGAACAGCCCGAGCACCGTCGCGAGCGCTCCGGGCAGCAGCGCCGGCCACGCCACGCGTCCGCCGAGCAGCAGCCGCTGCGACCACCAGAAGAAGAGGGTGCCGCCGACCAGGGTGAGAGCGCCACGGACCGGGACACCGCGCCAGAAGGACGAGACCGCGAAGAGATAGAGGGTCCCGATGAGGACGGCGAGCCACAGCACGTGCCGCCAACGCGCCCGCCACCGGGCCGGGGGAAGGTCCCAGACCTTCTCGTAGCCGCTCTGCACCACCGTGCCGAACGAGAGCCCGAACACGGCGAGCAGAGCGAGCCCGAAAGCCGTCGTGGTCCTCCGCACCTGGCCCGGCAGCGCGAACAGCCGCCCGATCTCCTCTCTGGCGGCCTCCGACACCCCGAGGGCGTCACCGAGCCACTGCGCGAAGCCCTGCCCGCTGCCCGCGCCCGCCGCGGACACGACGATCAGGAGCGGAACGAGCGTGAGGAACGCCAGTGACGCGAATCCCAGTGAGCGCTGCCACAGCGCGAATTCGCTGACGGGGCCCCAGTGGTGCCCGGCCCGGAACCGGCGGATCCCACTGCGTACGCGTCCGAGCGGGGACGGTCGCCCTGGGGGAGGGGCGGAGGTCATCAGGCTGCCGGCGCAGACGGTCAGCGCAGTCCGGGGTCGCCGGGCTCACCGGGGAGCGGCCAGGACTCCTGCCCGCGCGAGGGCATGCTCCCGGGGTCGGGCGTACGCATCGGTCCGGGACCCTCCCGTACGGGCGCGTCGGTCGGTGTCGGCGGTGCGTCGGCGGCGTCCGAAGGCCGGATCCGGCCGCGCCAGGCGCCGGTCTCGTGCTCGTGTTCCTCCATGAAGCCCTTGAACCGCTTGAGGTCGCCCTTGACCCGCCGGTCCAGGACTCCGAGCGCGTCGCCGGCCTTCTCCGCCATACCGCTCGGCTCCATGTCCATCGCCAGGCTCACCCGGGTGTGGCTCTCGTCGAGACGCTGGAAGGTGACGACGCCCTTCTGCCGGACGTCACCCCCGACCGTGCGCCACGAGATGCGCTCGTCGGGCAGCTGGTCGATGATCTCGGTGTCGAATTCGCGACGGACGCCGGCGACCTTGGTCTGCCAGTGGCAGTGCCGGTCGTCGAGCTGTGTGACGTCCTCGACGCCCTCCATGAAGTTCGGGAACTCCTCGAACTGGGTCCACTGGTTGTACGCGTTCCGCAGCGGAACGTCGACGTCGATGGTCTGCTTCACCATGCTCATGGCGCTTCCTCCTGCTCGTCGTCGAGGGACAATGCGGGGTCGCCTCGCGCGTACCCCGTGACACACGGGTCATTCGTCGCCGTCCGGACGGTCGGCACAGACGGTCGCCGGCACAGGCGTCCCGGGCGGCATCGCCGACGAGGGCGGCGGACCGGGGCCGCACCCGACCGGATTCGTCCCATACCGGCGACCGGCCACGATGTCGCGCGCGAAGCGCCCCACCGGCGCCGGACGAGGACGGGATCGCGCACCGAATTCGAGAACGTACGACTTCGGACCCATACATCCCTGGGATCGCGGGCAGACGCGGTCCATGGGTGGCGCGACACAGCGACACCACCGGCCACGAGCCCGTGGTCCCACCACGAGCCGGGCCCCCTACGAGAGACCGGGACACACCATGATCCTCGTCGGCCTCATCCTCCTTCTCATCGGATTCCTCACGGGAGTCTCCATCATCTGGACCATCGGGATCGTCCTGCTCGTCATCGGGGCCGTCCTCTGGATCCTCGGAGCCGTCGGCCACGAAGTGGGGGGCCGACGCCACTACTACTGAGCCGCCTCCTGCCGGCAGCACGAGCCCGAGGAGGCGAGATGCCGGACCTCGGCGATTTCGCCACCGCCCTGGACGACACGATGTACGTGGTCACCGCGGCCTCGGGCGGGCGGCGGGCAGGCTGCCTCGTCGGCTTCGCCTCCCCCTGCTCCATCCGGCCGCCACGGTTCGTGGTGTGGCTGTCCACCGTGAATCACACGCACCGTGTGGCACTTGGAGCCCACCACCTCACGGTCCATGTGCTCGCCCGCGAGCAACGGGCCCTCGCCGAGCTCTTCGGCGGTGAGACCGGGGACCGCGTCGACAAGTTCGCCCGGGTCGCATGGCGGCCCGGGCGCGACGGCAGCCCCGTCCTGTCGGAGGTACGGGTCTGGTTCACCGGCCGGGTCGAGGCGGTCCTCCCGGGCGGCGATCACGAGGGCTTCCTCCTCAGCCCCGTCGAGCAGGCGGACCCCGTCGACGAGCCGCCGACAGCACCGCTGCGGTACGGCGACGTCCGCGATCTGGCGCCGGGGCACCCCGCGTGACGCCTCGGGCCAGGTCCCGGGTCAGGCCTGGGGCTCAGGCCCCGGCCAGTCGTCCGGTCACGCCTCCGACCGCCCCAGCTCCGCCAGCGCCCCCGTCAGCCACTCCACCCAGAACCGCTCCAGGTCCACCCCGCCGCGCAGGACGACATGGCGCAGCCGGTCCGGTTCCGTACGGCGCCGTTCCGCCGGGAAGTCGCGCTCCTCGATCGCGAGGTACTCGTCCAACTGCTCCCGGTGCAGCGCGAGATGGCGCTCCAGTTCGGCGCGCAGCCCCTCGGCCCCGACGATCGCGGCCGCCCGCATCCGCAGCAGCAGGGCGGACCGCATCGGCTTCGGGTCCTCGGACCTGGCGACCCAGTCGCCGAGCTCCACCCGGCCGGCGGGCAGCACCTCGTACTCCTTCTTCTGCCCCCGCGCGGGCACCGGAGCGGGCAGGGCGCGGATGTGCCCCGCCTGCTCCAGCCTGCCCAGCTCGCGGTAGATCTGCTGGTGCGTGGCCGACCAGAAGTAGCCGATCGACTTGTCGAAGCGGCGCGTCAGTTCGAGGCCGGAGGACGGCTTCTCGAGCAACGCGGTGAGGATCGCGTGCGGGAGGGACATGCTCGCATCCTAGGTTCGGCCGGCCACACGGATCACCGGGCCGGGATCACAGCGCCGCTGCCAGCCGCGTGCCCTGGTCGATCGCCCGCTTGGCGTCCAGCTCGGCTGCGACGTCCGCGCCACCGATCAGGTGCGCCGAGCGCCCGGCGGCGACCAGCTCCTCGTGGAGGGCCCGCTGGGGGTCCTGGCCGGAGCAGAGGACGACGGTGTCCACGGGCAGGAGCTGGGGCTCCCCGTCGATGGTGAGGTGCAGGCCCTCGTCGTCGATCCGCTCGTACGACACGCCCGCCACCATGGCGACGCCCCGGTGCTTGAGCTCGGTGCGGTGGATCCAGCCCGTCGTCTTGCCGAGGCCCGCGCCGACCTTGGAGGTCTTGCGCTGGAGCAGGTGCACCTGGCGCGGCGGCGCGGTGCGCTCGGGGGCGCGCAGTCCGCCCCGGTTCTCGTACGACGTGTCCACGCCCCACTGGCGGAAGTACGTCTCGGGGTCCTGGCTCGCCCCCTCCCCGCCGTCCGTGAGGAACTCCGCGACGTCGAAGCCGATGCCGCCCGCGCCGATGATCGCGACGCGCTCGCCGACCGGCGCGCCGTCCCGCAGCACGTCCAGGTAGCTGACGACGCTCGGGTGGTCCACACCCGCGATGTCGGGGGTGCGGGGGGAGACGCCGGTCGCGACGACGACCTCGTCGTAGCCGTCCAGATCGCCGGCGGACACGTACGTGTTGAGGCGGACGTCGACCCCGCGCTCGGCGAGCTGCACGCGGAAGTAGCGCAGCGTCTCGTCGAACTCCTCCTTGCCGGGGACCCGCTTGGCGACGTTGAGCTGGCCGCCGATCTCGGCGGCGGCGTCGAAGAGGGTGACCGCGTGGCCGCGCTCGGCCGCCGACACCGCGCAGGAGAGTCCGGCGGGGCCGGCGCCGACCACCGCGACGCGCTTGGCGAGCCGGGTGGGGGAGAGGACGAGCTCGGTCTCGTGGCAGGCGCGCGGATTGACCAGGCAGGAGGTGATCTTCAGGTTGAAGGTGTGGTCGAGGCAGGCCTGGTTGCAGCCGATGCAGGTGTTGATGGTGTCGGCGCGGTCCTCGGAGGCCTTCGCGACGAACGCGGGGTCGGCGAGGAAGGGGCGGGCGAGCGAGACCAGGTCGGCCCGGCCGTCGGCGAGGATCTCCTCGGCGACCTCGGGGGTGTTGATGCGGTTGCTGGTGACGAGCGGGACGGAGACCGCGCCCATCAGCTTCTTCGTGACCCAGGTGTACGCGCCGCGCGGCACGGAGGTGGCGATGGTGGGGATGCGTGCCTCGTGCCAGCCGATGCCGGTGTTGATGATGGTGGCGCCGGCCGCCTCGATCTCCTTGGCGAGCCGGACGACCTCCTCCAGGGTGGAGCCGCCGGGGACGAGGTCCAGCATGGAGAGGCGGTAGACGAGGATGAAGTCCTCGCCCACCCGTTCGCGGATCCGGCGGACGATCTCCAGCGGGAAGCGGACGCGGTTCTCGTACGAGCCGCCCCACCGGTCGGTGCGCTGGTTCGTGGCCGCGGCGATGAACTCGTTGATGAGGTAGCCCTCGGAGCCCATGACCTCGACGCCGTCGTAGCCCGCCTCCTTGGCGAGCTCGGCGCAGCGGGCGTAGTCCTCGACGGTCTGCTCGACCTCGGCGTCGGTCAGCTCGTTCGGTACGAAGGGGCTGATCGGGGCCTGGATCGCGCTGGGCGCGACGAGGGCGGGGTGGTACGCGTACCGGCCGAAGTGCAGGATCTGCATCGCGATCCGGCCACCGGCGTCGTGCACGGCGTCGGTGATCAGCCGGTGCTCGGCCACCTCCTCCGCCGTGGTGAGCTTGGCCCCGCCGTCCCAGGGGCGGCCGGCCTCGTTGGGCGCGATGCCGCCGGTGACGATGAGGCCGACGCCGCCGCGGGCGCGCTCCGCGTAGAAGGCGGCCATGCGCTCGAAGCCGTGCTCCGTCTCCTCCAGGCCGACGTGCATCGAACCCATGATCACCCGGTTGGGCAGGGTCGTGAACCCGAGGTCGAGCGGGCTCAGCAGATGCGGGTACGGGGTGGTGGGGGTCGGGGTCGCGGTCATGAGGGCGCCTCCTCGCGCAGGATCAGTCGACCTCAGTCTCAGGGACCCCCCATCCTTCTGCAACTAGTTGCAGAAGATTCGGAACGTGATGTCTACTACTCGGTAGCAAGTGGCGGAGCGGCCGCCCAGGCATCCAGCTCCTCCGGTGTCCGCGGCTCCGCCGCGTCCGGGGCGAGCAGCCCGTGGGCCCGCAGCAGCCGGCCCACCGACGTACCCCACGGCCGCCGCAGCCGCGCCGCGTCCAGCAGGGCGTCGTCCCCGAGGAGCTCGGCGACCGGACCGGTCCGCAGACCGGCGGGGGAGAGCACCGCGGCCTCGTCCGCCCACCGCAGCGCGAGATCCACGTCGTGCGTCGCCATCACCACCGTCGTACCGGAGGCGCGGAGCCGCGCGAGGGCGTCGAGCAGCCGCTCCTGCCCGTGCGGATCGAGCCCGGCCGTCGGCTCGTCCATGATCAGCACCCGGGGCCGCATCGCCACGGCACCGGCGATCGCGGCCCGCTTCCGCTGCCCGTACGACAGCAGGTGCGTCGGCCGGTCCTCCAGGGCCACGATGTCCAGCGCCTCCAGGGCCTCACGCACCCGCAGCCGCACCTCCTCCTCCGGCAGCCCCAGGTTCATCGGCCCGAAGGACACGTCCTGACCGACCGAGGCCGCGAACAGCTGGTCGTCCGGGTCCTGCACCACGAGCTGCACGGTCGTCCGCAGCCGGGTCAGCCCCTTCCGGTCGTACGCCACCTCCGTCCCGTCCAGGAGCAGTGAGCCGCTCCCGCGCCGCAGCCCGCCGCTGAGCAGCCGCAGCAGCGTCGTCTTGCCGCTGCCGTTCCGCCCGAGGAGCGCGATGGCACGGCCCTCCGCCACCGCGAAGTCGACGCCGGACAGGACCGCCGGCCCGTCCTCGTAGGCGAAACCCGCCTTCACCAGCTCCACCACTGGGGTCGCGGGGCTCGTGGGGGTCGTCGGAGACGTCACGGCAGGAACCTTTCGAGTACGAGGGTGAGGGCGACGAGCCCGCAGAGCAGCGCCACGGCCGCCGCCAGGAACCGGCGGGAGACCGAGGCGGCGGGGACCAGCACCCGCAGGGTCCCGTCGTAGCCCCGTCCGGCGAGCCCCGACTGCAGGCGTTGCGCCCGGTCGAAGGCGCGGACGAACGAGGTCGCGCCGAGCCCGGCGAGCGAACGCCAGGTTGCCGCCCGGGTGGTGTGCCCGAGCCGGGCGGCCTGCGCCTGCCGGATCTTGGACAGGGAGTCGAGGAGGAGGAAGATGATCCGGTACATCACGAGCGCCACGTCCACCACGGGAGCCGGCACCCCCGCGCGGACGAGCCGGGGGAGCACGTCGGACACGGGCGTCGTGAAGGCGAAGAGCAGCACCCCCAGCGAGGCGGCGGCGGTCCGCAGCAGCAGCTCGCCCGCATGGACGGGCCCGCCGGGCGCGAGGGCCACGAAGCCCCGCGCCCCGCCCACCTCGAAGAGCAGCGGCACCGCACCGGTCACGCAGAAGCCGAGCGGCACGCGGAAGGCCCGCCACAGCTGACGGCCCGCGACCCCGGCCGGGCCGAGCAGGACCATGAGCGTGGCCGCCGCGACGAGCACGGCACCCGGCCACGGCGGCAGACACACCGCGCACAGCGTCAGACCGAAGCCGAGCAGGGCCTTCTCGACGGGATGGCGGCGGCGCCACCGACTGCTGTGCGCCGCCGCGTCGATCGGCAGCATGGGCGGCTACGCGTCCTTGCTGCCGGGTGCGGGGACCGAAGGCACCGAGGCTTCGGCGCCCCCGGGGTCCCCGACTCCTCCCTCGCCGGCCGTCCTCGCGAGGGCACGGGCCTCACCCTGCCGACGCCCGCGCCGCACACCGAAGTAGTACGCGAGGACACCGGCGCCCAGCGCCGCCTGGAGCGCGAAGAGCGCCGACTCGATCTCCCCGGACGGCGGCTCGTACAGGGGGCTGAACCAGGGCTCGTAATCGGGCTGGAGCTCCGTGATCGCGGTCTCGGCCTCCGCGTCCGCCCCGGTGAACGGCTCCTCCTTGTGGTCGCCGAGCCCCAGCGCGAGCGGCAGCACCGCGAGCGCGGCGACGACGAGCAGCAGCAGGGCGTTGATCTTCGTGTTCCGGCTGACGGTGAAGCTCATCGCGCGGCCGCCCCCTCGTGTCGCTTCGTGGCGGACCGGGTCAGGACGCCCAGTCGGGTCAGCTCGCCCTTGCTGGACTGCGTGAGCAGGCGCATCACGAGCACCGTGAGCAGGCCCTCGCTGACGGCCAGCGGGATCTGGGTCACGGCGAAGATGCCGCCGAACTTGGCCAGCGAGCCCATGACGCCGCTGCCCTGGTCGGGAAAGGCCAGCGCGAGCTGCACGCTGGTGACGCAGTACGTGGACAGGTCGGCGACGAAGGCGCCGAAGAAGACGGCGACCATCAGCGGCGCGCCGAGCCGGCGCACCAGCAGATAGGTCCCGTACCCCGCCCAGGGTCCGACGATCGCCATGGAGAAGGCGTTCGCGCCGAGCGTGGTGAGCCCGCCGTGGGCGAGCAGCAGGGCCTGGAAGAGCAGGGTGATCGTCCCGAGGACCGCCATGATCGGCGGCCGGAAGAGGATCGCGCCGAGCCCCGTACCCGTCGGATGCGAGCAACTGCCTGTCACGGACGGGAGCTTGAGCGCGGACAGGACGAACGTGAAGGCGCCGGAGGCGCCGAGCAGCAGGGTGGACTCGGGGTTGGACCGCACCTCGCGGGTGAGCGCGCGGACCCCGTGGACGACGAACGGAGCGGCCGCGACGCCCCAGGCGGCGGCGTGTACGGGGGGCAGATACCCCTCGGCTATATGCATGGTTGGGAGACCCTCTCCAGCACCTCGTGGATGGACAACGCACCCTGGCCGGTCTCCTGGCTGACGGTCATGCGTCCCGACTCCGCCTTCCCACACCGCAGCGGTCTCCCGCAACGGTCCAGTGGCTTGCCCGAGGGTGTCTCCCGCGGGTGTGGAGCCGGAACTCCCGATCACAGTGGCGAGGGCCGCACCGGTACTGCACCGGTTTCCCGTACACCAAGGCCCTGTGACACTAGTGCGTTGACCAGGTACATCACAACGCGAAGGGGAACGAAGCGATGGAGAATGTCCGACAGACGGTCAGTTCCGGCTCACCACTCGAACCGGAGATCGGGTTTTCCCGGGCCGTTCGAAAAGGGGCGCACGTGGCGGTCGCCGGGACGGCCCCCATCGGCGACGACGGGACCGACGTGGCGCGAGGAGACGTGTACGGGCAGACCGTCAGGTGCCTGGACATCGCCGAGGCGGCGCTGAAGGCCGCGGGGGCGTCGCTGGAGGACGTGGTCCGGACGCGGATCATGCTCACCGACGTGACCCGCTGGAAGGAGGCCGCGCGCGCCCACGGGGAACGCTTCGCGGAGATTCGCCCGGTCACGACCTTCGTCGAGGTCTCACGCTTCATCGATCCCGAGTGGCTCGTCGAGATCGAGGCCGACGCCGTCCTCGACTGAAGGCGGGGCGAGCGGGCCGGCCGTCGGCCGGCCCGCTCGCCCGGACTGCTTCCGCCACCTACTTCGGCACGGTGGCGATCTGGATCAGATTGCCGCAGGTGTCGTCGAAGACGGCGGTGGTGACGGGGCCCATCTCCAGAGGTTCCTGCGTGAAACGGACCCCGAGACCGCGCAGGCGGTCGTACTCCGCCTGCACGTCCTCGACCGCGAACTGGGCCAGCGGGATCCCGTCCTGGACGAGCGCGTCACGGTAGGGCTTGACCGCCGGGTGGCCGGAGGGCTCCAGGAGGAGCTCGACGCCCGCGGGGTCGTCGCGCGAGACGACGGTGAGCCACCGGTCCGTCTCGCCCAGCGGGACGTCGTGCTTCTTCACGAAACCGAGGATCTCGGTGTAGAAACGCTCGGCCTTGGCCTGGTCGTCGACGAAGACGCTGGTCAGCTGGATCTTCATGAGGTGCTCTTCTCCGGTCCGGGTGTGTCGCGCACGGGCCACCGCTCGGCGATGTGCCGCAGCGGGGCCGTGTTCAGGTCGTGGAACTTGTAGCGCCCCTCCCGCCTGGTCTCGACGAGTCCGGCGGCCTCCAGCACCGCGAGGTGCTGGGAGACCCCCTGGCGCGAGATGCCGAGCTGGTGCTTCATGCTCAGTCGCGCACAGATCTCGAACAGTGTCTGCCCGGACTTCTCGGTGAGCTCGTCGAGGATCGTGCGGCGGGTGGGGTCGGCCAATGCTTTGAAGAGGTCGTCGGCCACCACTCCAGGATAGGTAACTGTTCACTTGCCTATCAAGTCGAGCATGCGCTCTTGCGGTCCTCACTCCTTGCGATAGGCGTACGCCTCCGAGGCCGCGGCGGCCACCGCGTCGAGATCCCCGCCCGCGCTCGCCGTGACCAGGGCGGCGACCGCGCCCTCGACGAACGGCGCGTCGACCAGCCGGGCGCCCTCCGGCAGCTCGTCGCCCTCGGCGAGCAGCGCCTTCACGGTCAGGACCGCACTGCCCAGGTCCACCAGGAGCGCGACCCCCGCGCCGCCGTCGACGGCCTCCGCCGCAGAGCGGATCAGCTCGGCGCTCGTCCCGAGGCCACCGTCGGGAAGGCCGCCCGCGGGAAGGATCGGCGCGGTCCCGCCACCGCCCGCGAGGCCCACGGCCAGCGCCGCGACCGAGGCCGCGACGTCCGCGCTGTGCGAGACCAGGACGATGCCGACGGGCGCGGCCGGGCTCACGCGGCACCCTCCGCGCGGGCGGTCCCGGCGAGCTCCGCGAACAGCAGCGCGGAGGACGTCGCCCCGGGATCCTGATGACCGATCGACCGCTCGCCGAGATAGCTGGCCCTTCCCTTGCGCGCCCGGAGGGGTACGGTCGCGAGGGCGCCCTCCTCGGCCGCCGTGCGCGCGGCCCCGAAGGAGGTCCACAGCGCCTCCACGGCCGGAACGAGCGCGTCCAGCATCGTCTTGTCGCCCACCTGGGCGCCGCCCAACTGGGACACGGCGGCCACGCCGGCACCGAACGCCTCCGCGAGCCGCTCCCTCCCGACGCGCTCGTCCTCGCCCAGAGCTTTCCCCGTGCGGCGCAGCAGCGTCCCGTACAAGGGCCCGGAAGCCCCTCCCACCGTGGAGATCAGCTGCCGCCCGGCGGCGACGAGGACCGCGCCGGGCGTCGCGGGCGGTTCCTTCGCGAGCAGCTCCGCCACGGCGGCGAAACCGCGCTTCAGATTGACGCCGTGGTCGGCGTCGCCGATCGCCGAGTCGAGCTCGGTGAGCAGCCCGGCCTCACGGTCCACGGCCGAGGCGGTGCCCTCCAGCCACCGCACGAAGAACCCCGCACCGAACGTCTCGCCCCTACTCACTCCCACTCCCTCTCCCATGCGTCGCCTCACCGTCCCCAGCGCAGCGCGGCCGTCCGCACGGGCGCGTCCCACAGCCGCAGCAGCTCCTCGTCCACCTCGCACAGGGTCACCGAGCAGCCGGCCATGTCGAGCGAGGTCACGTAGTTCCCGACGAGGGTCCGGGCCACCGGGATCCTGCGCTCGGCCAGCACGCGCTGCACCTCCGCGTTGAACCCGTACAGTTCGAGCAGCGGGGTCCCGCCCATCCCGTTCACGAGCGCGAGCACCGGACCGGACGGGCGCAGGTCCTCGACCACCGCGTCGACGGCGTAGTCCGCGATCTCCCGCGAGGTCATCATGCCGCGCCGCTCCCGCCCGGGCTCGCCGTGGATCCCGATACCCAACTCAAGCTCACCCTCAGGGAGTTCGAAGGTCGGACCGCCCTTGGCAGGGGTGGTGCAGGCGCTCAGCGCGACCCCGAAGGACCGGCAGCGCGCGTTCACCCGACGGGCGATCGCCTCCACCTGCTCCAGCGGGGCACCCTCCTCGGCGGCGGCCCCCGCGATCTTCTCCACGAACAGGGTGCCCCCGGTCCCGCGCCGCCCGGCCGTGTACAGACTGTCCGTCACCGCGACGTCGTCGTCGACGAGAACCTTCGCGACCTGGACGCCTTCGTCCTCGGCGAGCTCCGCCGCCATCTCGAAGTTGAGTACGTCACCGGTGTAGTTCTTGACGACGAACAGCACTCCGGCGCCGCTGTCGACGGCAGCCGCGGCCCGCACCATCTGATCGGGAACGGGCGACGTGAAAACGGCCCCGGCGCACGCGGCCGACAACATCCCCGGCCCCACGAACCCGCTGTGCAAGGGCTCGTGCCCGGACCCGCCCCCGGACACCAGGGCGACCTTCCCGGCCACGGGAGCGTCCCGCCGCACGACGATCCCCTGCTCCACGTCCACGGTCAGCTCCGGGTGAGCGGCGGCCATCCCTCGCAGAGCGTCGGCGACGACGGTCTCCGGAACATTGATCAGCATCCTCACGTGTGTCTCCTTGTGATTCGAGCGGAAGGGCCTTTGACTTGTGTCTTCGCAGATCAGGTGGCGTTCCCGAGGTAGATGACCTTGGCGTTGCGTGACGGCCGGAAGCGCCTTCTGCCGGTGCTGATCCGGTGCCGACTTATGTGATGGTGCGTCAGTTATGCGCGTTGCTGTGGTAGATGGCGATCGAGATTCCCGGCTCGGACGATATCGACCTTGCCGCCGCAAAGAGCGCATGGGCAAGACTGATTCCTGCGAGTGTCTTCCTGTCGCACCAGATGGCGCCAAGGCCGCCATGCACGGAACCAGGCTCGCGTCCGTCCGGTGTCGTTGGCCGGCGCGCGCCGGTGAGACATTCGGTGCACCGGGCGGTTCCAGGTTGCCGGAGGCCGGGGGCTTGAGAGTAGGGCTGACCCAGTGCATGGGACATTCCTGAACTGGCTCAGAAGGGTGACGGGGACGAGAGAAGATGCACCATGGATCCCCGCATACCCCGCCTGCGTCGCAAGTTCGCCGCGATCCCGATCCAACCACTGCGCAGCCACTCCTTCGGGGAAGAGCAACACGGGGAGAGGTACTCGCGCCACCACTCCCGCTCGTGCACGGCCGGGGCGCCGTAGGCATAGCCGGCGGGTGTCTCGCCGTCGTGGGGCGATGACGCAGTCGAAGCCGGGCAGGCCGCTCCAGTGGCCGACGAACCAGGCGAACCGCTCCTGGTCGTGGAACTCGTCGGTCTCGGCGGCGTGGACGCCGGCGTGCACGGGCCCTTGAACAACCGCCCGTGCCGGCCGGTGCCGCTGCAGGGAGCAGCTTGCGGCCGTCCGCCGGCACGAACGCCCCGGGCGGTCACTTTCCCTGGCTGTTGCTGGGGGTGTCGCACAGCGCGCGGTCGACGAGGCCGCTCGCGGCCTTCTGCTGCCGGATCGTTCTGTCGAGGTCAGTGAAGCTGGTGGACATGGAGACGGTGACGGCGCGGCTGCCGTCGTCGGTGGCGCCGTTCAGGGTGATGTAGCCGGCTTCTCCTCCTTGGTGGCTCCAGTAGCTGCCGCCGCAGGTCAGGGGGCGGTTGGCCAAGCCGAGGCCGTAGCGTCCGCCGGGCCAGAATGCCTCGAACTGCTTGGCGACCGGGACGGTGTCCTTCATCTCGGCCATGCGCGCCTCGGACAGCAGCCTGCCGCCCAGCAGTCCCTGGAAGAAGCGGTTGACGTCCGCCGTGGTGGAGACATAGCCGCCGAGGTCGGGGACGATCTGTTCGGTGACGTCGGTCCGTTCGGCGGAGGCAAAGACCTGGTAGCCGTCGGCGTGCGGGCGACGAAGGGTGGACGTGTCGCCCGACAGGTAGGTGTGGTTCATGCCGAGCGGTTTCAGGATCCGGCTCTCGACCTCCTCCTGCCACGGGCGGTTGGTGGCCTTCTCGACGATCATGCCGAGGACGACGTACCCGGTGTTGGAGTAGCTCCAGCCGGTGCCGGGCTGGAAGTCCGGCCGGTGCTTCATCGCCCGGGCGACGATCTGTTCGGGGGTGTAGCTGTCGTAGCGGTGCCGGTAGTAGTCCTGCGGGGTGTCGAAGCCGGGAAGGTCGTCGTGGAGGCCGCTCGTGCTCTGCAGGAGCTGGCGCAGAGTGATCTTCCGTCCGTCGTTGCCGTTGCCGTCGATCACTCCGGGCAGCCAGCGGTCCACCGTGTCGCCCAGTGACAGCCGGCCCTCGCCGGCCAACTGCAGGACCACAGTGGCCATGACCGCCTTGCCGGTGCTGGCCATCCGGAAGTAGCCGTCGCGGGGCACCGGGCGGTTCGTGCCCGCCACGGCGACGCCGGCGACGGAGACCAGGTCCCGGCCGGAGGCGGTGGTCACCCGCGCCTGGACGCCGGTGATCCCCAGCGCTTGGAGGGCAGAGGTATCCCGGCGCAGGTCGTCCTGCTGGTAGCCGGGCGGGGACGTTGCGGCCGCGCCGTCCGGAGGCTGGGCGGCTGCGGCCACACCGGCTGTGCCGAGTGCGGCCGCCGCGACGGCCAGCCACCCTCGGCCGATCCGGCGGTGACGCTGCTGGGACGGGCGGTGCTTCGGCGCGGAGGCCGGGATCGTGGATCTCATGGATCCCACGCTAGGCAAGCGTCGAGTTGCGGGTCCCTACCGCAGGCGGCCGATCGCAACCTACAGCTGGCTGTAGTGCCGCAGGGACGCCCGGCACGTACCGTGGCGCGTCCGAGGGGTGCTCCCGGTCCCGTACGACAGACGAAGGCGAGCCAGTGCACGGTGTGAACGGCAAGGCCCGCGCGCGGTTGGTCCAGGCCTTGATCCAGGCCAGGCGCAGCGGACGCTACCTGCTCGGCACCCTGATGACCGCGACGGTGACGCTCGTGGCGGCGCCACTCCTGTGCGTACCGTCGCTGGCGGTTTCCTGGGCGGAGCGCCACCGCCGCCGCGCCGGGGCGCTGCTGGGCCGACCGGTGCAGCAGCGCCCGCGCGCCCTGCGCCGCGACCTCGGGTGGCTCGTGGCACAGGTGGCCACCGGCCTGCCCGCGGGCTTACTCGCCCTGCTGTGCCTGGGCAACCTGCTCCTCGTCCTTTGCATCATCGTGGCGTGGTGGGCCTTTCCCCCGTCGGATCCGCCACGGCTGCCGCTGCTCGATGTCCGTATCGACAGCTGGGCCACCGCGCTGACGATCGGTCCGGCGCAGTTCCTGGTTCTTGCGGCGCTGGTGACCATCGCCCTGCCACCGCTCGCCCGGGTGCACGCGCGATGCTGCCTGGCAGTCCTGGCACCGACTCCCGCGGAACAACTGGCCGCACGCGTCACCGAACTCACCCGGACGCGCACGGACGTCCTGCAGGCGCACGGCGCGGAACTCCGCCGGATCGAACGCGACCTGCACGACGGCACCCAGGCCCGGCTGGTGGCCATCGCCGTGCGGCTCGCCGTAGCCGGGGAGAGCTATTCCCAGGACCCCGGCGCGGCCGCTGCGCTCGTACGGCAAGCCCGAGCCGAGACCGAGGAGGCCATGACCGAACTGCGCTCCGTCATCCGCACCATCTACCCTCCGGTCCTGGCCGACCAGGGCCTCGCCGGCGCGCTGCACACCCTGGCCACCAGGGCCGGCGTGCCGACCCGCATCGACATAGGCGAGCTCGGTGAGGTCCCTGCCGCGGTCGAAGCGGTCGCCTACTTCGCCGTCACCGAGGCGCTGGCGAACATCGCCCGGCACAGCCGAGCCACCAAGGCCGCCGTCCACGTCGCCCGCACCGGCGCGATGCTGTCCGCGGAGATCACCGACGACGGGACAGGCGGGGCGGACTCGTCTCGAGGCAGCGGCCTGGACGGAATCCGCCGCCGCGCCGCCGCCCTGGACGGCACCATGAAGATCAGCAGCCCGCCGGGCGGGCCGACCACCGTCACCGTGGAGCTGCCGTGCGTGTAGTCATCGCCGAGGACAACGTCCTGCTGTCCTCCGGACTCGAACTCCTGCTGGGCTCGCAGGGCTTCGAGGTCGCCGCGATCACGGATGACGTCCCCGGCTTCCTCGCCGCCGTCGAGACCCACCGCCCGGACGTCACCATCGTCGACGTGCGGCTGCCCCCGACCTTCCGCGACGAGGGTATCCGCGCCGCCCTCCAGGCCCGCCGCGACCACCCCGGACTTCCCGTCCTGGTCCTGTCCCAGTACGTCGAGCAGGAATACGCCGGCCGCCTCCTCTCCGACACCCGCGGCGGCATCGGCTATCTGCTCAAGGACCGGGTGAGCCGTATCGCAGAGTTCACCGACGCACTGCGCCGCGTGGCCGCCGGCGGCACTGCGATGGACCCCGAGGTCATCGCCCAGCTCCTCGCCGTCCGCAACGATCCCGTCGATGCCGTCACCCCTCGCGAACGCGAGGTTCTGGCCCTGATGGCCGAAGGGCACGACAACGCCACGATCGCCCAGCGGCTTTTCATCACCGACAACGCCGTCCACAAACACATCGGCAACGTCTTCCTCAAACTCGGCCTGTCGGCCGGCGACAGCGGCCACCGCCGCGTCCGCGCCGTCCTGGCCTACCTCCGCCGCCACGGCGGACCGAACCCAGCCCCCTGTTGAGCAGTCGTCGGTGAAACCGGCCTCGACCATCTCCTCGACGGCCCTCCACAGCTCCGGGCGCTCCTGCCCCTCAGCGGCCTCCGGCACGGCCGCACCGGCAGGGGTGAACACCCCGGCATCATTACGGCTTTCGGTGATCTGCTGGGCGAACGCGAGATTGCTACGAACCGTTCCCGCTGGTGAAGCGATGCCATCGTGAGGCGATCTGGACGTAGATCTCTTCCCGAAGTCCCGCGCGGCCGCTGGCAACCGCCTCCTGCAGGCCGGCCCAGAATTCGTCGTCGCCCGGGCGTCGAACGCCCTCCCCGTCGGGCTCGAAGTCGTAGGGGGAAGAGTCCAGGCGTTCCAGGAACAGTCCGAGCTCGCGGGTGCGGGCAAGGGCCGCATGGCAAGGCCGACTGCTGCCGATGAAAGACGTACTGGTTGGTCCCAGCCGACGCGCACGGCGAACGCCCCCTCAGCCTCCAACCGGCACCGTGTCCTGACCTTCGGGCCGCTGAGCCGCCTGCCCCGCCTCAAGGCTGCGGGCGCTCTTTGCGAATGCGCATTATTGTGCAATTGTCGACTCGAGGTCGCGGTCGCGCACCGGTGCGTCAGTGGTCGGATTCGGGTGATGCCCTTCGATGCCGCCACCGGCGCGCCCTCAATCGTCATGGAAGCGGCATTTCCGTGTCGCCGACTTGATTCGCCGTGCAGCCTCGAAGGGTGAATCGAAAGATGAAGACAGTCCATCTCTTTTTACTCATGCAAAGATGCTTCTGTAGGGTGTGTCACGGGAATCCACAGGTCCTCGTTACGGGAATCCGCAGGGTCAAGACTGCGGAAAACCGGTCCTGCTCAGGCGGTTTACCCCGTGCCCCCGTCCTCCGCCCATGACTAGCGTTCCTTTCGTCGCGGAACGGCAGCCGCCCCGGCGGTTTCCACAGCAATGGAAGGGAACAGAAGGTGCGAAAGAAGCCGGCAACGGTACGGATCGCGTTATGGAGCGCCACGCATCCGTGGTCCGCCATCGGCCTGTGGGTGGTCTTCGTCGTGCTGTGCCTCTTCTTGGGCGGCGCCGCCGGTACGAACAAGATCAGCGACGAGGAGTCGGGAGTCGGCGAGGCCGGCCGGGCGGGCCGGATCACGGCCTCGGGGCACTTCATCGAGAAGCCCGAGGAGAGCGTCCTCATCAGCGCCGCGATCGGCGGGGAGCTCGACGTCGCCACCGCACGGAAGGCCGCCGAGGAGCTCGCCGGGAAGATGAAGGCCCTGCCCGAGGTGGAGAGCGTCGGCACCGCCTTCTCCTCCCCCGACGGCGAGGCCCTGCTGCTCCCCGTGACCATGAAGGGCGACAGCGAGAACGCCGACACGCGTGTCCAGCCGCTGCTCGACGCGAGCGCGGCGACCGAGAAGGCCCACGAGGGGATCAGGATCGACCAGATCGGCACCGGATCCACCGCCAAGGGGCTCGGGGAGACCCTGGGCGAGGACTTCAAGAAGGCCGAGCTGATCAGCCTTCCGCTGACACTGCTGATCCTGCTCGTCGTCTTCGGCGCGGTCATCGCCGCCGGTGTGCCGGTGCTGCTGGCCATGTCCTGTGTCGGCGCCGCGATCGGGCTGTCGACCCTGGCCTCGCACGTCCTCCCCGAGACCAGTGCGGTGAGCAACGTCATCCTGCTCATGGGCATGGCCGTCGGCGTCGACTACTCGCTCTTCTACCTCAAGCGGGAGCGGGAGGAACGTCACAAGGGCGCCTCGCACCTGGACGCCATCGAGATCGCCGCCGAGACCTCCGGCCACACCGTCGTCGTCTCCGGCACGACCGTCGTCGTCTCCATGGCCGGCCTCTACCTCGCTCAGGAGGCCACCTTCGCCTCCCTGGCCACCGGGTCGATCATCGTCGTGGCCGTCGCCGTCCTGGCCTCGCTGACCGTGCTCCCCGCGCTCCTCGCCAAGCTCGGCCGCTGGGTCGACCGGCCGAAGGTCCCGCTCCTCCGGCGGCTCACGACGCGTTCCGACGAGTCCCGGCTCTGGCCCGTGCTGCTGCGCCCCGCCCTCGTACGGCCCGTGCTCACCCTCGTGGTCTCCGTCGGTGCCCTGCTCGCCCTCGCCCTGCCCGCCCTGGGCATGAAGCTGAAGCAGCCCGGCTCCGACGACCTGTCACGCGACATCCCGGTCGTCCAGGCCATGGACCGGCTGACCTCAGCCTTCCCCAGCAGGGGCACCATGCACCAGGTGGCCGTGCGGGCCCCCGCCGAGCGGGCCGGTGAGGTCGAGAACGCGCTCGAGACCCTGCTGAGCCGCACCGAGGACCAGGAGCTGTTCGCCCACGACCGGACGCCCACGATCCGCGCGTCCGGCGACAAGCGCGTGCACACCGTGGCGGTCGCCACCCCGCACTCGCCGAAGAGCGACGGGGCCCGGAAGTCCCTCGAACTGCTGCGGGCCTGGCTGCCCGAGGCGATCGCACCCGTCCAGGACTCCGAGGGCGCCGTCGGCGGCAAAGTCGCCCAGGGCGCCGACTTCACCGTCCATCTGAAGGACCGGATGCCGTGGGTGGTCGGTTTCGTCCTGCTGCTGACCTTCGCCACCATGGTCATCATCTTTCGCTCCCTCGCCGTGGCACTCTCCGCGATCCTCCTCAACCTGCTGTCGGCGGCAGCCTCCTTGGGCGCCATCGTCGCGGTGTTCCAGAACACCTGGGCGGAGGGCCTGCTCGACTTCCACAGCTCCGGGGCGGTCGTCTCCTGGCTCCCGCTCTTCCTCTTCGTCGTGCTGTTCGGCCTCTCGATGGACTACCACGTGTTCGTCGTGAGCCGGATCCGGGAGGCCGCCCTCGACGGGGCGAACGTCCGCGACGCCGTCCGGGACGGCATCACCCGCTCCGCCGGCGTCGTGACCAGTGCGGCGATCGTCATGGTGGCCGTGTTCGCGGTCTTCGGCACCCTCAGCATGGTGGAGTTCAAGCAGCTGGGTGTGGGCCTGGCCGCGGCGATACTGCTGGACGCCGTGGTGATCCGCGTCTTCGTCCTGCCGGCCCTGATGACGGCCCTCGGCCGGTGGAACTGGTGGCCGGGCAACCTGAACTCCGCCCGCCGCGGCCGGCACGCGGCCGGCTCCGAGGAGACCCGGCAGCTGCGACTCCCGCAGCCGGTGCCGGCCGGCGCGACGCACTACGGCCAGGAGCACACTTCCTCCCGTGAGCAGGCGTACGCGCCCCGACAGCACCGGCAGCCGTACGCCCCGCAGGATTCGTACGGCCCGCCGCAGGGCCGGCCGCCGCAGGAACAGCAGGGCCACGACGGCCGACCCGACCTCCACCAGCGGTAGGCGGGTCCCTCCGACGAGGAGGGAGGGAGGAGGGAGAGGTGCCTGCCGTCCCCCGTCGGGCACTTCGCCCTCCTCTTCCTCGCTTCCGCGGATCCCCCGGTACGGGGCGAGCCGGTTCTCGAGGCGGCTCCGCAGGAACTCACGGAAACGCTGCAGAACGGCTTTCTGGTGATCCGCCGATGCGCCGCGTGGAGGCGAGTGGCCGGAAGGTTGCCGGAGCCAGGCAGGGGCCCGAAAGCCCCGGCTGCGTGCCCGTCGGGACGGCGTGTCAGATCACGGCGAGCCGGTCCACCAGCAGCTCCAGCCTCTGCTCGGCGTCCTCGGGCAGCAGGCGGCTCGTCCGGGTCAGGGTCGCCAGGCCGTGCAGAGCCGACCAGAACACCTCGGTGAACAGCCCGGGGTGGACGCCGTCGCCGGCGACCTCGGTGAGGGACTCGAGCAGGGCGGCGAAGGCGTCCTTCAGCTGCTCGGGGGTGTCCTCCTGTGCGTATGCCAGGCCGCCGTCGAGCTGGAACAGGGCGTCGTAGACCGCCGGGTGACGCTCGGCGAAGTCGAGGTAGGCGCGGGCGAGGGCGGCGACCCGCTCGCGTGGGCCGTCCGTGGCGGAGGTCGCGGCCCGCAGCGCCGCGGCCATCTCGGTGGCGCCCTCCAGGGCGACGGCGCCGATGATCTCGCGCTTGCCGCGGAAGTGGCTGTAGAGGACGGGCTGGCTGTACTCGATGCGCTCGGCGAGCCGGCGGGTGGTGACCGCGTCCCAGCCCTGCTGCTCGGCGAGTTCGCGGGCTGTCGCCACGATGAGGCGCTCGCGCTCAGCCCGTTCGCGTTCCTTGCGTTCCTTCACTGACATGAATTGATCCTAGCACCGCTAGACAAGCGAGCGTGAGAAGCTCTAGCGTTGCCTCATCATCTAGCGGCGCTAGTTCACGGAGGATTCGTCATGCTCGACACGCTCCAGGTCGTCACCACCGTCGTCGTCGGCCTGATGGTGGGGGTGGAGTTCTCCGTCGCCTTCATCATGAACCGGATCCTGGACGCGCTTCCCGAGGACAGCGGCCAGCTCGGCCACGCCCACGGCGGCCGGATGCTCGGCACCCTGATGCCCTTCTGGTACATGGGCTCGCTCGTCCTCATCGCGATCTGGGCCGTCGCCGGAAGGCGCCACGAGGGCACCGGACTCGTCGTCACGGCCGCCGGACTCCTGATCCTCAGCGTGGTCATGTCGATCCTGCTGCTCGTCCCGATCAACAACCGGAACAAGGCCTGGACCCCCGAGAACCGGCCCGCCGACTGGAAGGAGCAGCTGCAGCGCTGGAGCCGCTACCACTACATCCGCGTCGCCGTCATCGTCGCCGCGTTCACCCTTCTGGTCGCCGCCCTCGTCTGACGCCACCGCTGAGCGGCGGGCACTGCTCCAGGAGGAGCGGATCGTCCGGACGTCTGCGAGCAGGACCGTGCCACGCTGCGTGCCCCCGACCGGCGAGATGGGGCGGGCTCGGAGCGAGCGCAGTCGTACCGGTAGTCGTCGGGTCGGCACCAGCCGGAGGGACGGCGACACGGACGGTCTCCCGCCGAAGGCCTCCAGAACCGTCCGGGCACCGCCGCGGCAGTGGTGCCCTGGCGGGAATTCCGGAAGAACAAGGGTTTTCCCCAATACCCAAAGGGCCACACCGGCAGCAGTGTGGGCGAAGCCGTACCCGGCGGACAAGGGAAGGCGACCCTGTCGATGAACCCCACCACGACGTTGCCCGATACCGGTCGAAGAGTGATCACCGCCTCCATGCAGTTCTCGGGCGGCGCGGCCGGCGGACGGGACGCGCGCAGGGCCACCGGATCGTTTCTCCGACGTCACGATGTCTCGGAGGAGTGCGGGGATTCGGTGCTGCTGGTCGTGTCCGAGCTCGTCACCAATGCCATTCGGCACGCCGGTGGGTCGTTCACGCTGAGAGTGATGCTCTCGGCCCACTGCGTCGAGGTCGCCGTCTCCGACAGCGACCCGACGCCACCCCGAGCCCGTGTTCCGGACCTGCTCGACGGGACGGGCGGATTCGGCTCCGGCATCGTGGCCCGGCTGGCACGAGAGGTCACCATCTGCCCCTGCCCTGAGGGCAAGACCCTGCACGTCGTCATCGACCGCCGGACGCCACCCACTGCCGACGACTGAATGTGGCGTCCCCTTCCTGCCCTGACTGCCTCGCTCAGCCCGGGTACGGGAGATCGGCCTCCGACGTGCCCGCCGGCCTCGTGTGCGCGGTTGCGTTCGGGGTGCCGATCCGCAGCTGCCACGGGTGCGGGCTGTCGGAGGTCACGTGCAGGCGGTCGCCCTGGCGACGCAGCTCGAAGCGGGCAGTCTCACCGGTGCCGTCGGTGCCGGGAATCACGACGGTGCGCTCGGCTCCGTCGGCGAAGGCGTGGACGCCGTGGACGCCCGACAGCCTCGTGGCCGGCTACCGCAGCGTCTACGGCGATTTCCTCCAGAAGCTGCGCGCGGTACGGGGCCGGGCGACCATCGTGGCAGTCGGCGCCGGCCAGTACGCCGGCCACGTCCAGCAGGTGGTCAAGGCGCGCAACGACGGCGGCGACAACGGGGTCCGCTACTGGTTCCTCGAGGACTCGGGCCCGGACTTCCTCGGCTGGGACTGGCACTACTCGGCCCATGACGACCGACTCGTCGCCGAACGGCTCACCTCGTTCGTCGCCGGCCTTCCGACGGGCTGGTGACGGCTCGCGGGCTCGGGCCGGTCGAGGCGGGAGAAGGTGCGCGGACGGCCGGGGTGGGCGGGTTCAGCGCGGGGCGAACTGGACGCGGGTCGGCTGGGCGACATCCGGCAGGAGCGCGATCCCTTCGACCGTCAGCCGTTCCCCGTAGATGTCGGTGATCCTGATCGAGCTTCCGCATCCTCCACCGTCGGTGGAGAGGAAGTAGTTGTACGCGGTACGCGGCAGCTGTCGCCACCCCAGTGTGGTGCGGACTTCCAGCCGGTCGACCGGGTTGCGGTGGTCGATCACTTGGAGGCCGCACCAGTGAGGGTTGGACCCGGTCTTGTACCGGATGGAGAGCGGGCCGAGCGTGCCGGGGCTCAGCAGGTTCCAGGTGACCGGGAGCCTGCCGACCTTGAGGTCCGCCAGCTTGGCGAATGCCTGCTCGCTGAGGTCGAGTTGTCCGGGCGCGCAGGGCAGCGGGCATTCGTTGGTGATCCGGACCGTGATCGAGGCGCCGTTGGAGGCACGGACGAGCACGTACGCACCGCAGGCCCTGGACGTCTCGTAGTCGGCGGTGTTCATCGCCGCGATCATGAGGTCGTCGCTCGGCCCGAACAGGCAGGCGCCGTCGCCATCCGCGGCTTTGTAGGCGGTCGCGACACCCTTGTAGGGGGTGTGGGGCTGGATGCGTCCGGTCCGCGGGGCCGCCCGGCCGGTCGTCCGCGGGCTGACCGTCGGCGAGGGCTTCGGTGCCGTGGTGGTGGTGGTGGTGCTCGGGCTCGGGGCCCGGGTCGAGGCGGGGGCCGGGGCCGCCTGTGCGTGGGAGGCGCTGGTCGGGGTTGCGGAACCGGTCGAGGGAGCAGCCGTGGGAGCGGTCGTGGACGCCGCTTCGGTGCCGACGACGGGGGCCACGGTCGTGGCCGCCCCCGCATCGGTCGTGGGGCCGGGGCGCAGCGCCACCACCAGGCAGATGAGGGCGCCCGCGGCGGTCAGCACCGCCATCGTGCTCCACATCGGACCGTGTCCGTGCTTGCGCCTGTGCCTGCGCTGCCGGTTTTCCTGCCTTGCTGTCTGCATGTGCGCCGTCCGGAGGATCGAGTCGTTGGTGCACTGCCTGGTTGCCGCCGGAGGCGAAAAGGTTGCCGGAGAGATCTACCGGGCCGAGCTGTCGCGCGGGGCCGGACCGGCGGTCCGGATGCCGCGTGGTGACGCCCCGAGTTCGCGGCGGCAGGCCTTGTTGAACGCCTGGAGGTCGGGGACGCCGACCGAGGCGGCGACGGCGGGGATGGAGAGCGTGGTGGCCCGCAGGAAATGGCGTGCGCGTTCCATCCGGCGCGCCCGGATGTAACCGACGACGGTTTCCCCGGTGGCGGCGCGGAAGAGCCGGGTCAGGTGGTTGTGGGAGACGCCGGCCGCCTTCGCGATCTCCGGCACCGTCAGGGGCTCCGTCAGCCGCGCTTCGATCAGGGCCGTCGCGGCCGTCACCGCCGGATGAACGGCCCGGGCGCTCTGCTCCCGCAGGGGGCGAGCCGTGCGATCCGCCACAGGGCGCATGCCGGGCTCGGGCCCGATCCGAACGACACCCCCTAGCCGCGGGCCTCCTCGGCCGCGGCGATCTCGGTCGCCGTCGCCCGCCGGCCCGCCTGGACCTGCTGGAGTCGCTTGATCGTGGCGGCCAGCACGTCATGGGCGTCCGTGGGGTCCCCGCCCGCGTCCTCGACGCGGACCCGGGCGACGACGGTGCCGGACCGGCTGTAGCCGTATACCGTGCCGCTCGATCCGCTGTGCGCGAGGAAGACCGATTCCTCTCCCAGCCGCCGGGGCATCTTGACCGGAGCCGTCTCGTCCTTGTCCAGCCACCGGTCGTACGCGGTCTTCGCGTGGGCGGCGTTGTCGAACTGGCAGACGTCCAGGTCGATCCCACGCGAGACGGTCGATCCCCGGTAGTCGTAGTCGCCGCTGCCCGCCCGCTGCCAACCGGCCGGCGCGGGAGCGTCCGAGAGGGCGCAGTCGTCGGGCTCCCCGGGCATGCTCTTGTGCAGGCTGCCCGGGTAGTAGCCGGGGACCACGTCCTCGGCGTCGGGAACGGCCTGGGTGAGTTCGCCTCGGCTGAGCTGTCTGGTCAGCGGAACGTCGGTGTCGTCCTTGAAGGGCTGCGGCTCGCCGGTTCCGCTCGCGGACGGCGCCCCGGCGGGCGGCGACGGTGCGCCCTCCGGCGCCGTCTCCGCCGAGCAGGCGGAAAGAGCGAGGCATGCCAGAAGAGCTGTGGATATCGCGAGGTGACTGCGTGTCATGTGATCAACATAGCCTCGGCCCCGCCCCGCTCACCGACCGACCGGCGCCGGGCGGACGACCAGGTCCGGGCCTGGTGCCGGTACGCCCGCCTCGGCCTTATCGGCAGGACACCGCTAGGGACTATTGCGGAAGGCACTGCTGGGCAGTTGAGTCCTGTGGGTCGGTACAGTCGCGTGCATGCTGAAGCCAGTGCTGCGTGCAGTTGAAGCGGGCGGTCGTACCGTGGACGATCCGACCGAGGAGGCTCTGCACGACCTGCTGTCCGAGATGAACCTGTCGCACCGGTTTGTGATCCTGGAAAGACTCGATCTGGAGCCTGTGGATCAGCACTACATTCAGGTGTACCTGAACGACGACCTCAGCTACCAGGTCGAGTACCGCGAAGGCAGTGCAGACAAGCACTACCAGGCCCACGTTCCAAGGCTCCATGAAGTGTTCGGCCCGGAAGAGTCGACCGCCAAGGTGATGATGGGCTGGGCTCACGATCGACAGGGATGGCGGGAGGCGTTGCCGTGGACCCCGATGCCTTTTCAGTGAAGGACTACAGCCACTCGTTGATCGCCGCGACCAGGACTGTCGCCTCGCGGCCGTAGCCGCGCGCAGCGACCTGGTCGCCGGGGTCGTCGGCTGGACCGAGGTGCAGGGCGAGCCCGACCCCCGCTGGCTCGTGCGCCCGGACGCACTGCGCGGCCTGACCGCGATCGCCGAGGCGGGACTCGTCTACGACCTCGTGGTGAAGCCGCACCAACTCGATGCCGCCGTCGAGGCCGCGCAGCGCCTGCCCGGCCTCACCTTCGTCCTCGACCACCTCGGCAAGCCGCCCATGGCGTCCGGCGAACTCGCCCTCTGGGCGGAGCAGGCCAGGCGCCTCGCCGCGCCCCCGACACCGTCGGCAAACTCTCGGGCCTGGTCACCGAGGCCGACTGGGACTCCTGGACGGTCGATGACCTGAGGCCGTACGCCGACACGGTCCTGGACGCCTTCGGACCCGGACGGTTGATGTTCGGCTCCGACTGGCCCGTGTGCCGGCTCGCCGCCACCTACGCCGACGTCCTCGCCGCCGCCGACCTGACCGCCGGGCTCGGCGCGGCCGGGCACGGCGACGTCTTCACCGGCACGGCCGTGCGTACCTACGGCCTGACCCTCACGGCACCTCCGGTCCCGCCGTAGCACCGCGCGCAGAACCGGAACCTGACCGGGATCGGCCGAGCGCGCCCGGGACCCGGTCGGGCACGACCCCTTGACGGCCCCGGCGCAGCCTCCCTACTGTCACGCCAGCATTTCGAACGCATGACGAAATCTCGAACGCGAAGGGGTCAACTGCTGTGCGGATCACGGGAATCAGCACGCACGTCGTCGGAACACCGTGGCGCAACCTGACCTACGTCCTGGTCCACACCGACGAGGGGCTGACCGGGGTCGGCGAGACCCGGATGCTGGGGCACACCGACGCTCTCCTCGGATATCTGCGCGAGGCCGAGGCCAACCACGTCCGCGGCTCGGACCCGTTCGCCGTCGAAGACCTCGTACGACGCATGAAGTACGGGGACTTCGGCCGGGCCGGGGAGATCGTGATGTCCGGGATCGCGGTCGTGGAGATGGCCTGCTGGGACATCAAGGGCAAGGCGCTCGGGGTTCCTGTCTGGCAGCTGCTCGGCGGGAAGGTGACCGACCGGGTGAAGGCCTACGCGAACGGGTGGTACACGACCGAACGCACTCCGGAGGCGTACCACAAGGCCGCCCGGGGCGTGGTCGAGCGCGGCTACCGTGCCCTGAAGATCGACCCCTTCGGCAACGGCCACTACGAGCTCGACCACGAGCGGAGCCGGTACGCGATCTCGCTCGTCGAGGCCGTGAGGGACGCCATCGGACCCGACACCGAGCTGATGCTGGAGATGCACGGCCGCTTCTCTCCCGCCACCGCGGTGCGCCTGGCCCGCGAACTCGCGCCGTTCCGGCCGGCCTGGCTGGAGGAGCCGGTGCCGCCGGAGAACCTCAAGGCCCTGAAGAAGGTGGCCGACAAGGTGGACATGCCGATCGCCACCGGTGAACGGATCCACGACAGGATCGAGTTCCGCGAACTGTTCGAGAACCAGGCCGTGGACATCCTTCAGCCGGACGTCGGCCACATCGGCGGCATCTGGGAGACCCGCAAGCTGGCCGCCACCGCCGAGACCCACTACATGATGGTGGCTCCGCACAACGTCGGCGGCCCGGTGCTCACCGCCGCCTCCCTCCAGGTGGGCTTCACCACCCCCAACTTCAAGGTCCTGGAGCACTTCAACGACTTCGCGGACGCCGAGATCAAGAAGGTGGTCAAGGGCGCTCCGCAGGTGGACCCGGAGACGGGCTGCTTCCACCTCTCCGAGGCGCCGGGCCTCGGCGTCGAGCTCGACGTGGACGCGGCGGCCGAGTTCCCGCAGCAGCAGGCCCGGTTCGACCTGTGGTCCGAGGGCTGGGAGCGGCGCCGCCCGCAGGGGACCTGATGAGTGGCGAGCTCCTCGTCGTCGAGGCGCCGGGCGCGTTCCGATCCGACCTGTATCCAGATTTCCGAACACTGTCCGATATCTCGAACGCGAAGGACAAGCTGTGACCGACGCTTCCGCTCCGACCGCCCGCCGGCCCGCCGAGCAGGCGCTCGCCGCGCTCGGACTGGGGGCGCCCGCCCCGGACCCCGCCGACGCCTCGCCGCACTCCTTCCCCGGTGGGGGCCGCTGGCGTACCGAGATCCCGTCCTGTGAGGGCCCCGAGGCGCTGGCCGTCGTCCTGGACGAGGCCGAGCGGCTCGACGTGCCGGTGCACCGGATCAGCCAGGGCAGTGGCGTGTGGATGCTGACCGACTCCGAGATCACCGAGATGGTCGCCGCCGCCGACGAACGCGCCATAGAGCTCTGCCTGTTCACCGGCCCTCGCGGAACATGGGACATCGGTGGCTCCGTGCGCACCGACTCGCGGGGGGCCGGACTGCGGGCGCGCGGCCACGACGCCGTCGCCGGGTGCGTCGAAGACGCCATACGTGCCACGGAGTTGGGCGTGAAGTGCCTGCTCGTCGCCGACGAGGGCGTGCTGTGGACGCTGCACCGGGCCAGGGCCCGAGGCGTCATCCCGGCCGACACCACGCTCAAGGTGTCCGCGCTGATCGGCCCGGTCAACCCCGCCTCGTACGCGGTGTACGAACGGCTCGGCGCCGACTCGATCAACGTGCCCAGTGACCTGACGCTGGATCACCTCACCGGTATCCGGCGGGTGTCCGCCGCCCCCATGGACATGTACATCGAGGCCCCCGACGACCTCGGTGGCTACGTGCGGATGTACGAGGTCGCCGAGCTGATCCGGCGCGGCGCACCGCTCTACCTGAAGTTCGGCCTGTCCAAGGCGCCCGGGATCTATCCGTACGGCACGCATCTGCGGACCCTCGCCCTGGACACCGCCCGGGAGCGGGTGCGGCGGGGCCGCCTCGCCCTGGACCTGCTCGCCCGGCACGGCGCGGACGGCGCGATGGCGCCGCTCGGCTCCCGGCTGCCGGGGCTCCTGAATCGCTTCGATCTCAACGACGAGAAGAACGAGGACTGATGACCATGCGTGACCGCAGAGCCGTCGTGACCGGCGCCCTGGCCGTGACCGCCTCCCTCGCGCTCGCTGCCTGCGGGCAGAACGCCGAGGGCGGAGGCAAGGACGCCTCGGGTGGCGCCGAGGGTGCCACCATCGGCATCGCCATGCCGACCCAGTCTTCCGAGCGGTGGATCGCCGACGGCAAGAACGTCGTCAAGAACCTGGAGGCGAAGGGGTACAAGACCAAGCTGGTCTTCGGCGAGGACGACCCGGACCAGCAGGTCGCCCAGATCGAGAACCTGATCACGCAGGGCGTGAAGGCCCTCGTCGTCGCCGCGATCGACAACAAGTCCCTGAACAACGTGCTCCAGCAGGCCGCCGACGCAGACATCCCGGTCATCGCCTACGACCGGCTGATCCTCGGCACGAAGAACGTCGACTACTACGCCTCCTTCGACAACACGAAGGTCGGAGAGCTCCAGGCCACGTACATCGTCGAGAAGCTCGGCCTGAAGGACGGCTCGAAGAAGGGCCCGCTCCGCATCGAGCTGTTCGCCGGCTCCAACGACGACAACAACACCCAGTACTTCTTCAACGGCGCGATGAGCGTGCTGAATCCGTACATCGAGAAGAAGCAGCTCGTGGTCGGCTCGGGCCAGACGGCGCTCAACCAGGTCACCACCCTGCGCTGGGACGGTGGCACCGCGCAGAAGCGGATGGACGACATCCTCACCTCCGCGTACAAGACCGAGCGGGTCGACGCGGTGCTCTCCCCGTACGACGGCATCTCCATCGGCATCCTGTCCGCGCTCAAGTCCGACGACTACGGCTCGAAGTCCAAGCCGCTGCCGGTGGTCACCGGCCAGGACGCGGAGCTCGCGTCGGTGAAGTCGATCATCGCGAGCGAGCAGACCCAGACCGTCTACAAGGACACCCGGGAGCTCGCGAAGGTCGCCGCGAACATGGTGGACGCGGTGCTGCACGACAAGAAGCCCGAGGTCAACGACGACAAGACGTACGACAACGGCAGCAAGGTCGTCCCCGCCTACCTGCTCCAGCCGGTGAGCGTCGACAAGGCCAACTACCAGCAGGTGTTGGTCGGCGGCGGCTACTACACCGCCGCGGACCTGAAGTAGCCGGGGGGAGGCGACCATGACGGGACCCGTCCTGGAGATGCGTGCGATCGGCAAGACCTTCCCCGGAGTCCGGGCGCTGTCGGACGTCACGCTGACGGTCCGCCGGGGCGAGGTCCACGCCCTCTGCGGCGAGAACGGCGCCGGCAAGTCGACCCTGATGAAAGTCCTCTCCGGCGTGCACCCGCACGGAAGTTACGAGGGGGAGATCCTCTTCGAGGGGGCCGCCTGCGGCTTCCGGGACATCCGGGCGAGCGAACGGCACGGCATCGTGATCATCCACCAGGAGCTGGCGCTGGTGCCGTACCTGTCCATCGCCGAGAACATCTTCCTCGGCAACGAACGCGCCTCGCGCGGGATCGTCAGCTGGAACGAGACGCTCAAGGAGGCGGCCCGGCTGATGCAGCGGGTCGGCCTCGACGAGCACCCGCAGACCCGCGTCGCGGACATCGGCGTCGGCAAGCAGCAGCTCGTGGAGATCGCCAAGGCGCTGTCGAAGGAGGTGAAGCTGCTCGTCCTGGACGAGCCGACCGCCGCTCTCAACGACGAGGACAGCAGCCAACTCCTGAACCTCATAATGGAGTTGAAGCAGCAAGGAATCACTTCGATCATCATTTCGCACAAGCTGGGCGAGATCCGGCGGGTCGCCGACACGGTGACGATCCTCCGGGACGGCCGGACCATCGAGACCCTCGACGTGACGGACCCGGCCACCAGCGAGGACCGCATCATCAGCGGCATGATCGGCCGGGACCTGGACCACCGCTTTCCCGAACGTACTCCGTACACGGGCGAGCCGGGCACCGCCCCGGCCCTGGAGATCCGCGACTGGACCGTGCTCCACCCGATCGACCGGCAGCGCAAGGTCGTCGACGGGGTCTCGCTGTCGGTCCGGCGTGGCGAGATAGTCGGCATCGCGGGCCTCATGGGCGCGGGCCGCACCGAGCTCGCGATGAGCGTCTTCGGCCGTTCGTACGGGCGGTACGGGGGCGGCACGGTCCTCAAGGACGGTGAGGTGATCCGCACCCGCAACGTCCCGGAGGCGGTCGCGCACGGCATCGCCTACGTCACCGAGGACCGCAAGCACTACGGCCTCAACCTCATCGACACCATCGGGCGGAACATCTCGCTCAGCGCACTCGGCAGGGTCGCCCGGCGCGGTGTGGTCGACGCCCACGAGGAGCGGCGGGTCGCCGAGGAGTTCCGTACCTCCATGAACATCAAGGCGCCCACCGTCTTCGAGCCGGTGGGCCGCCTGTCCGGCGGCAACCAGCAGAAGGTCGTCCTCAGCAAATGGATCTTCGTCGGTCCTGACGTGCTGATCCTGGACGAGCCGACCCGGGGCATCGACGTCGGAGCCAAGTACGAGATCTACATGGTGATCGACCAACTGGCCGCCGAAGGCAAGGCGGTGATCGTCATCTCCTCCGAACTGCCCGAACTGCTCGGCATGTGCGACCGGATCTACACCATGGCAGCGGGCCGGCTCACCGGCGAGGTGCCCCGCTCGGAGGCGACACAGGACGTGCTGATGCGCCACATGACCAAGGAAGACACGAGGGAGAACGACGATGAGCGCTGACGTCACGGCCGAGAAGCCGGTGTCCCGCCCGGCCGGGGGCACGGCCCGGCCGCTGCTCGACGGCATGCGCCGCAACATGCGCCAGTACGGCATGCTGATCGCCCTCGGCGTCATCGTGGCGCTGTTCGCGGTGTGGACCGGCGGCGACCTGCTGCTGCCGCGCAACGTGTCCAACCTGGTGCTGCAGAACAGCTACATCCTGATCCTCGCGATCGGCATGATGATCGTCATCGTGGCCGGCCACATCGACCTGTCCGTCGGCTCGATCACCGCGTTCGTCGGCGGCGTGGCGGCCGTACTGATGGTCCAGCACGACCTGCCATGGCCGGTCGCGGCGCTGCTCTGCCTCGCCATCGGCGCCGTGGCGGGCGCAGCCCAGGGACTGCTCATCGCGTACGCCGGGATGCCGTCGTTCATCGTCACGCTCGCCGGCATGCTGGTCTTCCGCGGCCTGACCGAGGTCTTCCTGGAGGGCCGGACCCTGGGTCCGTTCCCCGACAGCCTGCAGAAGCTCGCCAACGGCTTCCTGCCCGAGGTCGGCCCCGCCACGAACTACCACAACCTGACCTTGGTGCTCGGCTTCGTGCTGATCTCCGTCGTGATCCGCCAGGAGGTCCGCGAACGGCGCCGGCAGAGCGCGTACGCGCTGGAGATCCTGCCGGCGAAGCTGTTCGCGGTGAAGCTCGCCGCGCTGACGGCCTCGGTCCTGATCTTCACGCTGCTGCTCGCGAGCTACAAGGGCGCGCCGGTGGTGCTGCTGATCCTGGCGGTGCTTCTGGTCGGCTTCGGCTACCTGATGCGCAACGCGGTCATCGGCCGCCACGTGTACGCGATCGGTGGCAACCTGCCTGCGGCCAAGCTGTCCGGCGTGAGGGACCGGAAGGTCACCTTCCTGGTGTTCCTCAACATGGGCATGCTGGCGGCACTCGCCGGTCTGGTCTTCGCGGCCCGGTTCAACGCGGCCTCTCCGAAGGCCGGGCTCAACTTCGAACTGGAGGCCATCGCCGCCGCGTTCATCGGCGGCGCGTCGATGAGCGGCGGCGTCGGCACGGTGCTCGGCGCCATCATCGGTGGCCTGGTGCTCGGCGTGTTGAACAACGGCATGAACCTGGTCGGCATCGGCACCGACTGGCAGCAGGTCATCAAGGGTCTCGTGCTGCTGGCAGCGGTCGGCTTCGACGTGTGGAACAAGCGGCGGGTCGGCGCATAGCGGTACCCGGACGGCGAGGGGCGGCCTGTGGGAGGGCCGCCCCTCGTCATGTCCTCAGCCCCCGAAAAGAGGTTGGGGAAGACCCTGTCCCACGCCGGGCACGACGAGCAGGGAGCCGGACATCGGGTGCGGACGGTCCAGGCCGGTCCGTGCCGTCGTCACGTACAGGTCGGTGAGGCCCGGCCCGCCGAACGCGCAGGCCGTGGGCCGGCGTACGGGCAGCGGCAGGATCCGGTCGAGTGTCCCGGACGGCGTGTAGCGGCGCAGTGCCCCGCCGTCCCACAACGCCACCCACACACAGCCGTCGGCGTCGACGGTGAGCCCGTCGGGAAAGCCGGCGCCGTCCTCGATGACGGCCAAGGGGCGGCGGTTCACCGCGGCCGCGTTCGCGGGATCGACGTCGAAGACGTCGACGCGGCGGGTCGGCGAGTCGATGTAGTACATCCGCCGCCCGTCGGGGCTCCAGCCGGTGCCGTTGCTGACGGCGACATCGCCGAGGACCGGGTGGACCGTGCCGTCGGGCGCCACGCGGGACAGGGTGCCGCCGCGCGGAGCCTCGTCGTAGCGCATGGTGCCCGCCCACAGTGCCCCGTCGGGGGCCACGGCGGCGTCGTTGCCCCGGCGGCCGGGCACAGGCTCGTGGTGCAGCCAGCTGAAGGCCCCCAGGGCGTCGTAAATCCCCACGCCGTCACGGAGGTTGACGACGAGCCCGCCCTCCGTGCGCGGCTTGGCCGCGCCCACGTGCTGCTCGGTGGCGAGGACGGTGCGGCGCCCGGACGCCGGGTCGTACGTGTGCACCCGGGAGCTCAGGATGTCGACCCAGATCAGCCGCCCGGCGGCCGGATCCCAGGTAGGGCCCTCGCCGAGCGCGGCATGCTCTCGTACCGCGATCTCGATCATGCCGCTCCCCGGTGGCCGAGCCGCACGGAGAGCTCCTCGGCGCCCTTGACGGCCAGCTCCTCCAGCTCGGCGCGGCGCGCCTCGCTCCAGCGGATCATCGGCACGGAGATCGACAGGGCGGCGACCACCCGGCCGGACCGGTCGCGCACGGGGGCGGCCACGCAACTGACGTCCGGATTGGATTCGCGGCTCTCCAGGGCGATGCCGCGCCGCCGTACCTCGGCCAGCGCCGCGCGCAGCGCGGCCGGGTCGGTGACGCTGTCCGGGGTCATCGCGGCCAGTTCGGCGCCGTCGGGGATGCGGCCCGCCAGTTCCTCCTCGGGGAGCGAGGCCAGCAGCATCTTGCCGACGGACGTGCAGTGCGCGGGGAGGCGACGGCCGGCGGCCGAGACCATGCGCACGGCGTGTGTGGAGTCCACCTTGGCGATGTAGATGACGTCCGTACCCTCCAGGACGGCGACGTGCACCGTCTCGTCGCAGGTCCCGGCGACGGCGCGGGCCACCTGCCCGCCCTCGGCGGCGAGGTCGAGCTGCTCGGCGTACCGACTGCCGAGCTGGTACGGCCGCACGCCGAGCCGGTAGCGCCCGGGCTGCTCCGGGACCGGCACCAGGTACGAGCGGGCGGTCAGCGTGGTCACCAGCTCGTGGACCGTGGTGCGAGGCAGCCGGAGACGGCGCACGATCTCGGGGGTCGAGTACGTGCCGTCCCCGTCGAGGAAGAGCTCCAGGACGTCCAGGGCCCGGGCCACGGCAGGTACGAGACGTCCCACGCCCGCCCCCTCCTTCGTGTTCGACATATCAACAGCCGACCGGAATGACGGACACAGGCTACTGACCGACGCCACCCCTGTCAGGAGGTCATTCGAACACGTCGGGTCTTCAGGATGTCGCGCCGGTCACCGTGCCTCCCGACCTGGTCAGGTGGTACGTCGTGGTGGCGCCGCTCCAGAAGTGAAACGTGAGTTTCACGCGTGTGCCGCCCTTGACCGCCTTGAGGAAGGCGGGGGTGAGGCGGATGTTCTGCCGGGTGTGGTCCGGTGCGAAGGCGGTGTTGAACTGCTGGTACGGGGTCCGGCCGGTCGGGCCGGCGCTTCTGCCGTCCACGCGGGTACCGGGGCCGCGGCTGTGGGCCGTGCTGCATTCTCCTTGCGGCGCCGGCCGGGCCGGGCGGACGATTCCGCCCGGCCCGGCCGGCAGCGGATCAGGCGCAGGCGTTCCCGTTGAGCGCGAAGGCCGTGGGGGAGGGGTTGGTGCCGCTGTGCGTTCCCTGGACTCCGAAGCTCGCGGTCGCGCCGGGGGCGATCGTCCGGTTCCAGTCGGCGTTACGGGCACTGTGGGCGGTGCCGTTCTGGGTGACGGTCGCGTTCCAGGCGCTCGTGACGCGCTGGCCGGACGGGTAGGTCCAGGCCAGCTGCCATCCGTCCACGGCCGTCGGGCCGGTGTTCCCGACGGTGACCGTCGCGGTGAAGCCGGTGCTCCAGACGCTGTTCACCGTGTACGTCACCGCGCAGGCAGCGGTGGGCGGTTCCCCGCCGGTGGAGGTCCGCTCGGCGGCGTAGGCGGCGAGCCAGGCCAGCGGGGCGTTCCAGTTGACCGCCACCTCGTTGGTCGAGTACGAGCCGATGTCGTCGACGTAGCAGGCGGCGGGGGCGCAGCCGGTCAGCTTCTCCTCCGCCACGGGGTCCTGGAGCGCGCTGTTGGGGCCGCCCGCGAGCGAGCCGGCCGGCGGGTGGGGCAGCGAGGAGTCCAGCTGATGCGCCCAGAAGCGGTGGTGCTGGTTCTGCGCGGACGTCTCGCCGTAGCCGGTCACGTACGACAGACCGAGGGCGTTACGACCGAGCAGGTAGTCCATGGTCTCCAGCGCGCCGGCGCGGTAGCGCCCGTCGCCGGTCAGCTCCCCGGCGACGGCCATGACGACCGCGTCGTTGGCGACCTCGCCGTTGGAGCCCCAGAAGTACCCGTCCGCCGGGACGGGCACCGCGTACCCCTGGGCGGTCATCCTGGCGAGATAGCCGTCGGCGGCAGCGGTCACCGAGGAACGGACCCGGGCGACGTCGGTGGCCGGCAGCCCGGTGGGCGCCGTGGCCAGGACGAGCCGGCCGAGCGCGGCCGTGTCCGCCCAGCCGAAGCCGTAGGGGGTGAAGGCGGTGGCGGAGGTGTGCCAGGGCGAGGAGGTCACCGCGTCCCGGTAGGCGCCCTCACCGGTCGCCGCGTACAACTCGGCGGCCGCCCAGTAGAACTCGTCGGTGACCTGTGCGTCCCCGTAGGCACCGCCGCCCGTGCCGTCCGAATCCGGCGCGTACAGCGCCGGGTTCGCCTGCGCCGCGGTCCAGGCACGGCGGGCCGACGACAGGCAGCGGTCGGCGTACGCGGAGTCGTACGGCCGGAAGACCCGGGCGCACTGCGCTGCCGCCGCGGCGAGGTTGAGGGTCGCCGCCGTGGACGGGCGGTGCAGCTCGCGCGGCTGGGCGTCCTGTTCGGGGCGCATCGGCATACCGGTCCAGGCCGCGTCGTGGATCTTGTGGAACGCCATGCCCGCGTACTGCTTGTCCTCGGGCACCTGCATACGCATCAGGAAGTCGAGCTCCCACCGCGCCTCGTCGAGGACATCCGGCACGCCGTTGCCGCGCTCGGGTACGCGCAGGGTGGAGTCGCCCAGCGCCGCGTCCTTGCCCGTGCGCTTGGCGCGCTCGAAGGAGTTGACGACCAGCCAGGTGGATATGCCGCCGTTCACCACGTACTTGCCGTGGTCGCCCGCGTCGTACCAGCCGCCCCTGACGTCTTGGGTGTAGTCGCACACGGTGGCCTGGCAGGGGACGGAGGTGTCGCCCTTGTTGGGGGCGACGCCGAGGTGTCCGGCCGGGCGCGCGTAGGCGGAACCGACGAGGGAGGCATCGATGGAGATGCCGCTGCGCTGGTGGTGGAAGAACGCCATCGAGTCGGAGCGCAGCGTGTCGTAGAGGTCCGCGCGGATGTCGAAGGGGGCGCTGCCGCTGCCGTCCACCGCCAGGACGTATCCCGAGCCCGTGCTCCGGTACGAGGAGAAGTCGGCCACCTGGACGGACTGACCGGAGGGGGCGTCGGCGCCGTGCGGGACGGTCGAGCCCGAGGCGACCACCGCCCCGGACGCGTTCCGCAGCTGCCAGGCGAGCGGGCCCGTCGCCGTGGTGACGACGGTGGCGCGCTTGGGGCCGTCCGGCAGATAGCCGACCTGGTTGACCCGTACGGCCGTGGTCGCCGCCGCGGAGGCGGTGGCGCCCACGGCGGCCGGTGCGGTCGTGAGAACGCCGACGAGGAGGGTCCCGGCCAGCAGCGCGGTGGAGAGGCGTAGAGGGCGGCGTAACGTCGGATTGGTGCGGGGCATGAGCGGCTCCTGTGTGGCGTCGTGGTCGGTCGGCAGGGGGAGTCGGTCCGGGTGAGCAGGCCCATCCGCCGGGGCAGGCGGAGGCAGTCGCCCCAGGCGGCGGGGTCCATGCCCTGGCACATGGGGCGTGGGAGCGCTCCCAGGTGACGGAGTGTCGAGCACCGGTCGATAGGCCGGAGATCTCGAGCGCACAGTAACGACGCCTCTCGACACGGTCAACGGGCTCGACCGGAGCAGCGAGAAGTCGGCCACCAGCCCAGTGGGCGGGGCGCGAAGTCGCAGGGCGTGGCGTTCGGCTGGACGGTGCGGACGGCCCGTCCGCCACCACGGAAGGATCCGATCCTGGACGCCCAGCTCACGGAGGCGCTGTCCGCGGCCCTGCCACGACGGTGAAGTGGAGCTGAAGGAGTTCACCCGGCTCGGCGTGTACGCGGTACCCGCGAGCCTCGCCGCCGCCTCCGGGCGGCAGTTGCTCCAGGACGCCGCCGACCGTCTGGGCCGCCCCTGCGTCCGTACCGAGCGCACCGGGCGCGTCGAGCGCGAGGTCCTCGCCGCAGCCGACGGATGAGGCCTGCTGATCCTGGCCCGGTACGGCGACCGCACCCATCTCGGTCCGCACGGCCTCGGCCCCGCCGCACGCTTCGTCGTCGACCACGCCCCCTGACCGGCGCTGGTCGTCCGGCCCGAGCCGCCCCGGGCGCGGGGGCGAGCCGACTCCCCGGGCAGGGACTGAGCTCAGCGGTTGAGCGTCAGGCGCGGTGCCGCGTTGCGGGCGAGCGTGTGGGCCTGGGCGGGCCACCAGGTTCCGGCGGGCGGGTCGACGATGCCGTACTCGGGGTCGATGGTGCCCCCGGTGTTGCGTGTGCAGGAGCCGTCGGACTCACCGGGGATCTTGACCCACAGGTAGGCGTCGACGAGCGGGACGCCGGTGTCGGCGGTGGGACGCGGGCCGAGGCCACGGCCGGGCGCGTTGCACCAGATCTCCGGGTCCCCGCTGTACTTGCCGGGCTCCGGGGTCCAGGCGCCCAGACCGTTGCGGCTGGTGTCGATGACGAAGTGGTGCAGCGCGTCGGTGGGCGGGGTGCCCATGCTCTGGTCGAACCATGCGTCGGTCCAGCGCCAGGTGGCGGGATTCGCGGAGTCGACGGCGTTGCCGGGGGAGCCGTCGTTGGGTGCGGCGGGCGAGTAGTACTGCGTGGCGCACCAGTCGGTGTGGCCGCGCGCCTCCTCGGGTCCTTCGGTGGCGAACCACATGCACTTCGCGATCCAGGTGCCGTACCTGGCGTTGTGGTCGGTGGGGTGGGTGTTGGACACGTTGAGGGCGAAGCCGTCGCTGTACCGGACGCCGGCGTCCAGCAACCGCCGCGCCATGTCACCGACGGGCCGCCACAGGACGTTGCCCGCGTCCAGGTAGACCGCGGTGCGGGCCTTGGACTTGATGGTCCTGACGGCGTAGGCGAGATCGGCGATGCGGGTCGCCGTGAGTTCGCCGGTCGGGTCGACGGCCGGCCCGCAGTCCCTGGGGAGGAGGGCCAGGCCGTCGGGCTCGACCACGACGACCGCCCTGCTGTCGCCGATACCGGCGGCGAAGGCGTCGATCCACTGCCGGTAGGCGGCCGAGGACGCGGCTCCGCCGCTGGAGTACTGGGTGCAGTCCCGGCCCGGCACGTTGTAGGCGACCAGGACGGGGGTCCGGTTCACCGCCCGGGCCTCTCGGACGAGAGTTCTCACCTTGCCCCGCACCTCGTCGGGCGTGCCTTCGGTGAACCACTCGGCCTGCGGCCAGCTCGCGAGCTTGGCCATGTTCACGGCGTTCGCGAAGTCGCCCTCCCTGAGGTCGGCGAGAGCCTGCTCCGCGGCCTTGCTGTGCGGGTCCACGTAGAACCGGGTGGTCGGGGTGATCACGTCCCCGGAGGGCGCGGCCTGTGCCTGCCCCTGCGTCGCGGTGAGGGTGGCACAGGCCGCGAGCGCCGCGAGGACGGCGGTCGCACGGCGCCGTAGGCTGCGTGGCTTCATGAGGGCTCCTGGTCGAAGGATGGATGAGGGGCGGGGCTGCGGTGCCTGTGGCCCGGTCGCGGGGCGGCGGGAACCGGGCCACAGGAGTCAGGGGTCAGTAGCCGTAGATCATCTTGTAGGCGGCCTCGGGGAGGAACTGTCCGGCCGAGGATCCTGCTCCGACGCCGCAGTTGCCGTCGGACTCGCCCGGGGCCTTGATCCACAGGAGCATCTCCGCGCCGCCTCCCAGCCGGGTGGGGGTACCGATGCGGCGGCCCGCGGCGTTGCACCATTCGCCGTTGGAGCCGTTGCCGTTCCGGCTGGTGTCGACGACGAACGGCTTGGTGTAGCCGAAGCGGGCGGCCAGTTCGCTGTTGACCGCGTTGCCGTAGGCGGTGTTCTGCGCGGTGGTGTAGTAGTTGGAGATGTTGAGGGAGAAGCCGTGGGCCTGCCGGAGGCCGGCTTCGTGGAGGCGCTGGGCCATCGTCGCCGCGCTCACCCAGCCGGGGTTGCCGGCGTCGAGATAGACCCAGGTGTTGGGCGCTTGGCGGTTGAACTCGGCGAGCGCTCCGCTGATCATGCTCTGGCGTTCGCGGATCTGCGCCTGGTTCAGGCAGCCGTAGTCCGCGATGGAGTCCGGTTCGAGGACGACGGCGGCCGGGCGGCCGGCGATCCCGCCGGCGAACTGCGCGATCCAGGTCGCGTAGGCGGACGGGGAGGCGGCGCCGCCTCCGGAGTGCCCGCCGCACGTGTCGCGGTTGTAGATGTTGTAGGCGACGAGCACGGGCAGCTTGTCGGAGTGGTCCGCCGCCCCCACGTACGCACCGGTGGCCGTGCCGATGGTGCCGCTCCAGGAGCCGAACCAGCGGGCCATGGGGGTGTTGGCGAGCGATGCGTTGATCGCGGGCGCTCGGCCGTCACCAGGGTTGGCGGCGACCCACTGCTTCGCGCTGGAGTTCGGGTCCACGTAGAACCCGCTGGTCATGGTGGTCGGGTCCGCCGCGTGGGCGGACGGCGCGACGGCGAGCGCCAACGGCAGCGCGGAAAGGGCTGCCACGAGGGTGCGGATTCTGCGGCGCATGACGGTACCTCGGTTTCCTGACGGCGGACGCGTCGCGCGGTCTCTCGTCCGGAGCCCGCGACGCACTGAGGAAGTGCGGTGGTACGGCGTCCCCTTGCGGTGGTGGCACACGGGCGGGGACAGCAGGGACAACAGCTCGACTCGGACCTGCGGGGGATGCGTGGAAGCGCTCCCACTGGAAGCGGTTCCAGTGCATGCTCCGTATCCCTGGGGTGTGGCCGTATCGTGTGACGCACCGCCAGGCACTGTCAAGAGCCGTCATGTAACCCGCACTTCACATGGCGGCAAGAAGGCTTTACAGTCCTGGAACTGGAAGCGCTCCCAGTCTTCCATCAGTTCAGAGCGCGACAGGAAGGCAGATCATGGCTGAAGGTGTGCCACGCCGGCAGTCGACACTCGACGAAGTGGCCGAACTGGCCGGTGTCTCGCGGTCGGTGGCATCCCGCGTGCTCAACAACGCCCCGCACGTCAGCCGCGCCAAACGCGAGGCGGTCGAACGGGCCGTCCACCGGCTCGACTACGTACCGAATCCGACAGCCCGTGCGCTGGCGACACGTCAGACCGGCGCGGCGGCCCTGGTCGTCTCGGGTGAGGATCCGTCGATCTTCGCGGATCCGTTCTTCGCCCAGGTGATCGTGGGGGCCTCGGCCGCACTGGAAGACGCCGATCTGCATCTGATGTTGTGCCTGGCCGCCTCCGACCGCGGTCGCAGGAGAGTGGAGCAGCTTCTGAGGTCCAAGGGCGCCGACGGCGTGATGCTGATGGCGCTGCGCCAGGACGACCCGCTGGCCCACATGGCCCAGGAGGCGGAGATGCCCGTCGTGTTCGGCGGGCGCCCCATCGGTTTAGACCCCCGGTGGTACGTGGACGTCGACAACATCGGCGGAGCGCGTGCGGCGACCGAGCACCTGATCTCGGCCGGCCGGACCCGTGTGGCCACCATCTGCGGACGTCTGGACACCGAGGTCGGGCGCGCCCGGTACCGCGGCTACCGGGACGCCATGCTGGCGGCGGGCCTCGAACCGTACCCGCCGGAGGCCGGCGACTTCACCGAGTCCAGCGGAGCCGACGCCATGGCCGCCCTGCTGGCCGACCACCCCGACCTGGAAGGGGTGTTCGCCGCCAGTGACAACATGGCAGTCGGCGCGCTGCGCACGCTGCGCGAGGCCGGCCGGCCGGTCCCCGGTGACATCGCCGTGGTCGGCTTCGACGATCTTGCCGTGGCCCGGATATCCGACCCGCCGCTGACCACGGTCCACCAGCCCATAGAGGGTCTCGGACGGGAGATGGCGCGCATGCTCGTCGCGCTCATCAACGGACAGGCCCCCACCCCGCTGATCCTGCCCACGCGCCTGGTCGCCCGCGCCAGCGCCTGACGGGACACCCTGCGGTCGCCCCCTCGCGGTCGCCCCTGCGCTCATTCCTGCGCTATCCACTGCGTACGCCTCTGTGCGCATCCCTGCGCACACCCCTGCACTCACCCCTGTGCTCCCCCCCGCGAGCAGTGCCCTGTCGCCCCCTGCAGACGACCCTTGACAGGCCGTCAAAGGGGCGGCAGGGTTTCGATGCCATCTTTTGGGAGCGCTCCCAATCCGGGAAGCACGCCCCAGAACGTGTTCTGGCCCCGGCCTTCGAAGGCCGCCCCCTGAGCCGACCGCCGATGAGGCGAGGCTCTGCCCGGCGCACACCCCTCAACCCCGTTGACGTATCGAGGAGATGCCATGTCCCGCTCGTCCGTGCCGCGCGTCCGCACCCGCTCCGCCGTCCTCGCCTCCGCGGCCGTGGCCTTCACGCTCGCCCTCACCGGCTGCTCGTCCTCCGACACCGGGTCCGTCTCCGCCGACGGGAAGATCACCCTGACCGTCGGGACCTTCGGGACCTTCGGGTACAAGGAGGCCGGTCTGTACGACGCGTACATGAAGCAGCACCCCGGGATCACCATCAAGGAGAACCCGACGACCGTCGAGGGCAACTACTGGACCGCCCTGCAGACCCGGCTCTCCGGCGGAGGTCTCGACGACGTCCAGGCCCTCGAAGTCGGCCGCATCTCCCTGGCCACCTCCGAGGATCTCGCCGGCGCCTTCGCCGACCTGTCCGACGCCCCCGGCGTCGACAAGAAGGACTACCTGCCTTGGAAGTGGGACCAGGCCACCACCGCCGACGGCAAGACGATCGGCCTCGGCACCGACGTCGGTCCGATGGCCATCTGCTACCGCCAGGACCTGTTCAAGGCCGCGGGTCTGCCCTCCGACCCCGCCGCGGTCGGCAAGCTGTGGGCGGGCGACTGGGCGAAGTTCGTCGAGGCGGGCAAGCGGTACCAGGCCAAGGCGCCCCAGGGCACCTACTTCATGGACAGCGCCGGCGGACTGTTCAACGCCGTCGTCTCCAGCAGCCCCGTCCAGTACTACAAGGACGGCAAGCTCGCCTACAAGGACTCGGCCAGCGTCAAGACCGCCTGGGACCTGGCGGTCAAGGCCGTTCAGGGCAAGACCAGCCAGGGCCTGAAGATGTTCGACACCCCCTGGCAGACCGCGTTCTCCAAGTCCTCCTTCGCCACCACGGTCTGCCCCTCCTGGCAGCAGGCCAACATCCAGCAGTTCTCCGGCCCCGCCAACAAGGGCAAGTGGAACATCGCCCAGCCCCCGGCCGCCGGCAACTGGGGCGGCTCCTTCCTTGCAGTGCCCGCCTCCGGCAAGCACGTCGACGAGGCCAAGAAGCTCGTGGCCTGGCTCACCGCGCCCGAGCAGCAGGCGAAGGTCTTCCAGAAGGTCGGCAACATCCCCGCCAACCAGGCCGCCTACGACCTGCCGGGCGTCGTCGACTACAAGAACGCGTACATCGGCCCCGACGCCGCCACCGGCCGGATCTTCTCCACCGCCGCCCAGGCCATCAAGCCGGCCGAGACCGGCCCCCGCGCGGGCGACCTGACCGGGGCGTTCGGCACCGGCGTCCTGCTCATGGAGCAGAACGGCAAGAACCCGGAAGAGGCCTGGAACGCCACCGTGCGCCAGATCGACAGCACCATCCAGTAACCCTTCCCGCCCCTCCCCGGCCGCCGCCGCGGGGGAGGCGGCGGCCGGTCACCGGGGGACCGGCCGCCCCTTCCCCGTACCGACGCGACCGGCCGTGACCACCGAAGGAACCCGCCCGTGGCCTCCACGACCGCACCCAGCCGCAACGGCCCCGCAGGCCGGCAGGACACCCAGCCGCCCCCGGCCCGCCCCGCCGGACCCGTGGCCTGGCGCAGCCGCCTGCACCGCTGGGACACCAAGGGCACGCCGTACGCCCTCGTCGCGCCCTTCTTCCTCGTCTTCGCCGCCTTCGGCCTCTTCCCGCTGCTCTACACCGGGTGGCTCTCCTTCCACCGGGTGAGCCTCTACAACGTCGACCGCGCCGAGTGGGTAGGCCTGCGCAACTACACGGATCTGTTCACCGGCCAGGTCAGCCACTACTTCTGGAACGCCCTGCTCAACACCTTCACCCTGGGGGTGCTGTCCACCGTCCCCCAGCTGCTGATGGCGCTGGGCCTCGCCCACCTTCTCAACTACCGGCTCCGCGCCCGCGGATTCCTGCGCACGGCGCTGCTCGCTCCGTACGCGACGTCCGTCGCCGCCGCCACGCTCGTCTTCGCCCTGATCTTCAGCCCCGAGGGCGGCATGGCCAACTGGCTCCTCGGCCTGTTCGGCGCAGGGCCCGTGCACTGGGAGGCCGGCCGCTGGAGCTCGCAGTTCGCGATCTCCGTGATCGTCACCTGGCGCTGGACCGGCTACAACGCCCTCATCTACCTCGCGGCCATGCAGGCCGTGCCGCGCGAACTGTACGAGGCCGCCGCCCTGGACGGCGCCAGCCGGTGGCAGCAGTTCCTGCACGTCACCATCCCCGCCCTGCGCCCAACGATCCTGTTCACCGTGATCGTCTCGACCATCGGTGCCACCCAACTCTTCGGCGAGCCCTACCTGTTCGGCGGCCAGAGCGGCCACCAGGGCGGAACCGACCACCAGTACGAGACCCTCGGCATCCTCATGTACGACCAGGGATTCCACTCCAGCATGCTCGGGCGCGCCAGCGCGGTCGCCTGGATCATGTTCGGCCTGCTGCTGCTCATCGGGCTCGTCAACGCGCTGATCACCCGCCGCCTGCGCGGCTCCCAGTGACGTGGAGTACGACATGACCACCACCGCATCCGTCCCCGAAAGTCGTCACCACGCGGCGACGCGGCCGTCCGCCCGCGCCGGCAGGGCCGGTGGCCAGCACCGGGCCGGGAGAATCGCACACATCGTCCTGGCACTCGCGGCCCTGGCCTCGCTGTTCCCGCTGTACTGGACTCTGGTCGCGGCCTCCACCGACAGCCACGCCGTCGTCTCCAGCCCGCCTCCGATGCTGCCCGGCGGCAACCTCTTCGACAACCTCGGCTACGTATGGCACAACGCCGGCGGGCGCGGCATGGGCGTCGCCCTGCTCAACTCCACGTTCGTCGCCGGAGCCGTCACCGTCAGCACGGTGACCTTCTCGGTCCTCGCGGGATACGCCTTCGCCAAGCTCCGCTTCCGGGGGAAGAAGGTCCTGCTCGGGCTCGTCCTGTCCACCCTCGCCGTGCCCGCGCAGCTCAGCGTCGTACCCCTGTTCATCCTCACCAAGAACCTGGGGCTGGGGAATCACCTCGGGGCGCTGATCCTGCCCGTCCTCGTCACCGCCTTCGGCGTCTTCTTCATGCGCCAGTTCCTGTCCCAGGCGCTGCCCTCCGAGCTCCTCGAAGCCGCCCGCGTCGACGGCGCCAACTCCCTGCGTGTCATCTGGCACGTCGTCTTTCCCGTCGCCCGCCCGGCGATGGCGGTCCTGGGCATGCTCACCTTCGTCCAGTCCTGGAACGACTTCCTCTGGCCGATCATCGTCATGAACGGCTCCACCAACCCCACCGTCCAGGTCGCCCTCGCCGGACTGGGCACCGGCTGGTCCACCGACTGGTCCGTCATCACCGCCGGAGCACTCATGGGCACCCTGCCTCTCCTCCTGGTCTTCGCCCTCTTCGGCCGCCACATCGTCGGCGGCATCACCCAGGGCGCCATCAAGGGCTGACCTCCGCGCTCTTCCTCTCTCGTCCGACAACCTCCGCCAAAGGGAGACTTCGTCATGCCCGCAACCCCCGTCACCGCCCCAGCCGCCGTCCGCCGACTGCCCTTCCCGCCGGGCTTCCTGTGGGGCGCGGCCACCGCCGCCTACCAGATCGAGGGCGCCGCGGCCGAGGACGGCCGAACACCGTCCATCTGGGACACCTTCTCCCGCACCGCCGGCAAGGTCGCGAACGGAGACACCGGCGACATCGCCTGCGACCACTACCACCGCTACCGCACGGACGTCACCCTGATGTCCGAGCTCGGACTCCAGGCCTACCGCTTCTCCCTGTCCTGGTCCCGCATCCAGCCCGGCGGCCGGGGCCCCGCCAACTCCGCCGGCCTCGACTTCTACCGCCGGCTCGTCGACGAACTCCTCGACGCCGGCATCCAGCCGGTGGCCACCCTCTACCACTGGGACCTCCCCCAGGCGCTGGAGGAGACCGGCGGCTGGACGGCACGCGAGACCGCCGAACGCTTCGGCGAGTACGCCATCCTGGCGGCCGAGGCCCTCGGCGACCGGGTCGCGCTGTGGACGACCCTCAACGAACCGTGGTGCTCGGCCTTCCTCGGCTACGGCTCCGGCGTCCATGCTCCCGGCCGTACCGACCCTGCCGACGCCCTGCGCGCCGCCCATCACCTGAACCTCGGCCACGGTCGCGCCACCGCCGCCCTGCGTGCGGCACTGCCCGCCCACGCCCAGGTCGCGGCCTCCCTCAACCTTCACCAGGTCCGCCCGCTCACCACGGATCCCGCCGACCTCGACGCGGCCCGCCGCATCGACGCCGTCGGCAACCGCGTCTTCACCGGCCCGATGTTCTCCGGCGGCTATCCTGCGGACCTCCTCGCCGACACCGCTCACGTCGTCGACTGGAACACCCTCGTCAGGCCCGGGGACGAGGCCGCCATCGCCGCCTCCATCGACCTCCTCGGCATCAACTACTACACCCCCGCCGTGGTCTCGGCTCCCACTCCGGGAACGGCAGCGGTCAACCACGCCCACGGCGAGAGCGACCACTCCCCGTGGCCCGGCTCCGAGGACGTCAACTTCCACCTCCCGCCCGGCGATACCACCGACATGGGCTGGAGCATCGACCCCACCGGTCTGTACGACCTCCTCATGGCCACATCCCGTGCCCACCCCGGCCTCCCCCTGGCGATCACCGAGAACGGCGCCGCCTTCCCCGACGCACTCACGGCGGACGGCCAGATCCACGACCACGACCGGATCGACTACCTCCACCGCCACCTCGCCGCCGTCCACCAGGCCATCGGCGACGGTGCCGACGTACGCGGCTACTTCCTCTGGTCCCTCCTCGACAACTTCGAGTGGGCGTACGGATACGAGAAGCGCTTCGGAGTCGTCCACGTCGACTACGCCACCCAGCTGCGCACCCCGAAGGCCAGTGCCCGCTGGTACGCCAGGGCCATCGGCGCGAACTCGGTGCCCGCTCTCTGAGCTCCGGCAGGGTTTCGAAAGTTTCGGCCCCGCCGCCCGAACGGGCAGCGGGGCCGGCCAGGCGGAATCAGCGGACGGCGTGCGGGCGGACCTCGAAGTCGGCATGCAGGCGCCGGTGGTGGTCCAGCGGCCGCACCGGACCGGTCAGGGTCACCTGGGCGGTCAGCCGCGGATCCGTGCTGGAGGCGCTGAGCCTCAGCTCGAGCTCTCCCGGTTCGACGGTGCGCGTCCCCGTCCTGCCGGTGAACGACGCGAGGTCCGCGGGGACGACCGCGTGGATCCGCTTCCTTTCTCCGGGGGCCAGATCGAGACGTACGTACCCGACGAGTCTCTGTAGGGGCTGGACCACGGAGGCCACCGGGTCGTGCAGATACAGCTGGACGAGTTCGGTGCCGGCGCGGTCACCGGCGTTCGCCACGGTGAAGGCGAGCCGCACCGCGCCGTCCGTGGGGACTTCGGTGTCCTCGACGGTCAGGTCGCTCCAGGCGAAGGAGGTGTAGGTGAGGCCGTGACCGAAGCCGAAAGCCGGAGTGGGGTCGATGCTGGAGACCTCGCTGGTGTGGCCGAGGCGGGAGGCCAGGTAGGTCGACGGCTGGGCACCGGGGTGGCGGGGCACGCTGACGGGCAGTCGGCCGCTCGGGCCGGTCCGTCCGCTGAGGACGGAGGCGATGGCGGCCGTCCCGGCCTCGCCGGGGAAGAAGGACTGCAGGACGGCGGCGGACTCGTCGGCCGCGCGGCCGAGCGCGTAGGGCCGGCCGGTCAGCAGGGTCGTCACGACCGGTGTCCCGGTGTCGAGGAGGGCGTCGAGCAGCTGCTGCTGCGCTCCGGGGAGGACGAGGGACTCGGCGTCGCAGCCCTCGCCGCTGGTGCCCCGCCCGAAGAGCCCCGCGCGGTCACCGAGGGCCGCCACGACGACATCGGCGCGGCGGGCGAGTGCCAGGGCCTCGGCGAAGCCCTCGGTCCCGGCGTCGTCGATGCCGGTTCCGTGCGCCACGAGCACCTCGGCGGTGGGGAACTCCTCGGCGAGGGCCTCGCGCAGGGTGGGCAGGTCGATGCCGAGAGGGGCGTCGGGGTGCTGTCCGCCGACGTGGACGGGGAAGGAGTAGCAGCCGAGGACGGCCGTGGGGGCCTCGGAGTTGGGTCCGATCAGGGCGATCCGGCGGGGAGTGCGCGGGTCGAGCGGCAGGGTGCCGTCGTTGCGGAGCAGCACGACCGCCCGTTCGGCGATGCGGCCGGCCAGCTCACGGTTGGCGGCCGGGTCCAGGTCGACCGTGCCCCGGAGGGAGTCGGGGCCTGCAGTGGTGTCGACCCCGCGCAGCGCCGGCGGTACCGGGTCCCATCCGGGGTCGAGAAGCCCGAGCCTGGCCTTCTGGAGGAGGACTCGCCGTACAGCCCGGTCCACGAGCGTCTCGGAGACGTGTCCTTGCCGGACCCCGTCCAGGAGAGGCGCCCCGAAGGTCTTGACCGTGGGGAGCTCCACGTCCACTCCTGCGGTGAGAGCGGTGCCGGCCGCGTCGCCGAACGTGCCGGCGACGCCGTGCAGGGTCTTGAGGAACGCGATTCCGAAGTAGTCGGCCACGACGGTGCCGGTGAAGCCCCAGGTGTCCCGCAGGAGTCCGGTGAGGAGCTGCTCGTCGGCGGCCGAGGGAATCCCGTCGGTGTCCGTGTAGGCGTGCATCACCGACCGGACACCGCTCTCCCGGACCGCCATCTCGAACGGCGGCAGGATCACGTCGGCCAGTTCCCTGGCGCCCATGCCGACCGGGGCGAGGTTGCGGCCCGCCCGGGACGCCGAGTAGCCGGCGAAGTGCTTGAGGGTGGCGACGACGCCGGCGGACTCCAGCCCCTGGACGTAGGCGGTGGCGATCGTCCCGACGAGGTACGGGTCCTCGCCGATGGTCTCCTCGACGCGCCCCCAGCGGGCGTCGCGGACGACGTCGAGGACGGGGGCGAGCCCCTGGTGCACGCCGACCGCGCGCATGTCGCGGCCGATCGCGGCGGCCATCTCCCGTACGAGCGCGGGGTCGAAGGTGGCTCCCCAGGAGAGGGGGACGGGATAGGCGGTGGCGCCCCAGGCGGCGAAGCCGGCGAGGCATTCCTCATGGGCGACGGCCGGGATGCCGAAGCGGTTCGCGGCGGAGATCCGCGCCTGTGTCCGCATCAGGGACAGGGCGCCGAGCGCGGGGTCGACGGGGACGGTGCCGAAGGGCCGGGTGAGCTGGCCGAGACCGTCGGGCAGCAGATCGTCGAGGTCGACCGGCTCCTCCATGTCGTGCTGGTGCGGTGCGACCTCGGCGCCCTCGTCGGAGGCACCGACCCACACGCCGTACAGCTGGGCGGTCTTCTCCTTCAGGGTCATCTCACGGATCAGCGCGTCGACACGGGCTTCCGCGGTCAGCGCGGGGTCCTGCCAGGCGGAGTGCGGGGCTTCGGGCTGTGTGGCCACGTCGTCGGTCACTTTCCTCCGACTCCCATCAGCCCCTGGACCAGGGCACGACGGGCGAACAGATAGACGAGCAGGATGGGGAGCATGGACAGGACGACCGCCGCCAGGAGGCCGGGAATGTCGACGCCGTGTTCCGTCTGGAAGTCGTACAGGCCCATCGTGATGACCTTGTTCTCCGAGGACTGGGTGAGGACTAGCGGGAACAGGAAGCCGTTCCAGGCCTGGAGCGAGGAGAACACCACGATCGTGGACAGACCGCTCTTCGAGAGGGGCAGCACCAACTGGAGGAAGATCCGCCAGGGTGTTGCCCCGTCGACCGTCATGGCCTCGTACAGCTCGGGCGTGATGTCCCGCATGACGCCGGAGAGGATCAGGGCGCAGACGGGCATGGCGAAGGCGGCGGTCGGCAGGATGACGCCGAGGAGGTTGTCGTAGAGGCCGGCCTCGTTGATCAGGTAGAACATCGGGACGATCACTGCCTGGGAGGGGATGGCAAGCCCGAGCAGGAAGAGTCGGAAGACCCGGCCGGTGGCCTTGCCGTCGCTGCGCACGATGGCGTACGCGAGAGGCGGCACGAGCAGCAGGACGATGCCGACGACGCAGACCGTGACGATCGCCGTGTTGAGGAAGTACTGCGCGAAGCCGTCGTCGAGGTCGTTGACGTAGTTGTCGAGGGTGAAGCGCTCGGGGAAGGCGAGGGGGCCGTTCGCCGCGTAGTCCGTCCGGGACTGGAAGGTGGCGATCAGCATGACGTACAGCGGCAGGCCGACCACGAAGAGCCAGATCAGCGAGCCGAATCCGGCGAGGTAGTTGGGACGGGGCTTCATCACACGCCCTCCATGGTGCTGCGCATCCTGTCGTAGCCGGTCAGGCGCACCATGACCAGGGAGACGAGCGTGGCGACGAGGACGAGGAGCAGCGCGATCGCGGAGGCCCCGCCGAAGTCGAAGCTCTTGAAGGCCTTCTGGTACATGTAGTAGGCGCTGTTCGTGGTGTCGGTGCCCGGTCCGCCCTGGGTGAGGATCAGCACGGTGTCGAAGGTCGTGAGTCCGCCGACCACCATCAGGATCATCGAGGTCACGATGCTGTTGCGCAGCTGCGGCAGGGTGATGTGGAAGAACTGGCGAACCCTGCCCGCGCCGTCGATCCGGGCCGCCTCGTAGAGGACCCCGGGGACGGCCCGCGCGGCGCCCTGGTAGATCAGGGTGTGCAAGGGGGTGAACTGCCAGGTGCCGACGAGGACGAGGACGCCGATGGCGCCGACCTGCGTGCCGAACAGGTTGCCGTCTCCGAAGAGCCACTTCGCCTGTGAGGGGACCCCGAAGTTGGGGTCGAGCACGGCGCGCCACAGGACGGAGACGGCGGTGATGGAGAGCAGGAGCGGGACGAAGTAGACGGCTGAGAGCACAGCGCGGTTGCGCTGCCGGCCGGCGGCCCAGACGCCGAGCAGGATGCTGATCGGCGTCTGGACGACGGCGCCGAGGACGGTGAACACCAGGCTCAGCCAGAGGCTCTTCACCATCACGGGGTCGTCGAGCAGCCGGCTCCAGTTGTCCAGGCCGGCGAACTCCGGGGAGCCGAGGCCGTTCCAGCGGGTGAAGGACAGGACGACGACCAGGAGGAGCGGGACGAGGGCGAACAGGCCGAAGAAGACGGCGGCGGGCGCTGCCCAGGCGAATCCCGGACGGCCCACACCGGTCGCGGGGCGGTGGGACCGCCCGTGCCGGACGCTCTTCTCGGTGCTGTCCACGGTGGGGACTGCGGCAGTGGTCATGTCAGGCGTTCCGGAGGGTCGGGCCGCGGGTCAGGCCGCGGGCAGGCTCTGCATGGCGGCGACGAAGGCGTCGGGGCTCATCTGTCCGTTGAAGAACTGCTGGACCGCCTGATGGATGGTGGTGGTGGCGGCGGGCGGGTAGGCCTGGTCCCAGGAGAGCTGGAACGCGGGGGCCTTCTTCACCAGGTCGTACTGGTACTTCGAGTAGGCCGGGCTGGCGGAGCCGTCCAGGAACCGGGGGGTGTTGGTGGTGGTGGGCAGGTTGCCGATGCCGAGCTGGCTCTTGACGAACTCGTCCGAGTACATGAGCTTCAGGAACTCGGCCACGGCCTCGGGGTGCTTGGTGTTCTTCAGGACCGAGTAGAAGTTGTTGGTGTTGCCGGCGAGGTTGGCCGGGTCGCCCTTGCCGCCCTCGACGGTCGGGAAGGCGCCGTAGCCGAGGCCGTTCTTCACGAAGTCCGGGTAGGCGTCCTGGAGAGTGGAGTACTCCCAGGAGCCCATGAGCTCGAAGGCTGCCTTGCCGGTGGCGAGCAGGGCGGGGGAGCCGCCGTCGGTGAACTTGACCGAGTCGTAGTTGGTGCCGAAGGCGCCGGCGTCGATCAGGTCCCTCAGCATGCCGAGGGCCTTCCTGCTGTCGGGACTCGCCCAGACGCTCTTGTCTCCGGCAACGGCCTTCTGGAAGAGGTCGGGACCTGCCACCCGGTCGTAGACGTACTGGAACCACATCTGGGTGGGCCACTTGTCACCGCCGCCGAGCGCGATGGGGGTGACGCCCTTGGCCTTGAGCGCCTTGACGGCGGTCAGGAGCTCCTCCCAGGTGCGCGGGGCATCGACACCGGCCTCCGCCAGCACCTTCTTGTTGTTGAACAGCAGGACGGGCTGGGTGCCACGCATGGGTACGCCGTAGGGCTTGCCGTCGACGACCGCGGTGTCGAAGACCGACGGCAGGAAGTTGGACTTCAGGCCGGGGTCCTTGGCGATGAAGTCGTCGAGCGGCATGAGCAGGCCGGCGTCGACGTAGGGCTTGATGCTGCCGCCGCCCCAGTTGAAGAACACGTCCGGCGCCTGCTTGCCGCTGATGATCGTCTGCAGCTTGGCCTGGTAGTCGGCACCGGGGATGGTGTCGAGGACCGCCTTGACCTCGGAGGTCTTGTTGAAGGTCTCGACGAGCTGCTTCTCCACCTTGTTGGCGGCATCGCCGTACACCAGGACATGGATCGTGTCCGAGTCGCCTGCGGCGGAGTCTCCCGATCCGCCGCAGGCAGCCAGGGACAGGGCCATGGCCAGCGACGCCCCACCGACGACAGCGGTTCTCATGAGCCGTATGTGCCTCTTCATCGCCTCACCCTTCGAAATAGTTTCGATCTTTTTTCCGAAACTTCACGTTGCCGGACGCTAGGGCGGCTGCGGCGAAGGGGTCAACCCTCCGGTGGGGAGTTATCAAAGCGTGACTATGTCGACACGTGGAGCTGTGCTTTATGCTGCTCGGATGCGAGACGGCGAGGAAAACACGCGAATCACGCTGGCGGAGGTGGCACAGCAGGCCGGAGTATCGCTTTCGACAGTTTCGAAAGTCCTCAACGGCCGAACGGACGTCTCATCGGCCACGCGCGGCAAGGTGGAACGGCTCCTGGAGGCGCACTCGTACCGCCGGACCACCCGCGTCGCCCGGGAGGCGCCCCTCATCGAACTCGTCTTCCACGAGCTCGACAGCGTGTGGTCGATGGAGCTGATCCGCGGGGTGGAGAACCTCGCCAAGGGCCACCAGGCGAGCGTCGTCCTGACCGAGAGCGGCACCCGGCACGCCCCGGCGCCGGACTGGATCGAAGGAGTTCTCCAGCGCCGGCCGATCGGCGTGGTCCTGGTCTTCTCCTCCCTCCCCGACGCCGTCAAACGGCAGCTCGACGCGAGGTCCATCCCCTTCGTGATCGTCGACCCGGCGGGAGACCCCGAACCGGACGTGCCGTCCGTCGGTTCGGCGAACTGGTCCGGCGGCGTCGCCGCGACCCGTCACCTGATCGACCTCGGTCACCGCCGCATCGGCATCATCACCGGCCCCGAGGACATGCTGTGCTCCCTGGCCCGGCTCGACGGCTACCGGTCCGCCCTGAACGTGGCCGGCCTGGATCACGACGCCACCCTCGTCCGGTTCGGCGACTTCCACGTCGAAGGCGGATACGCCCGTGCCATGGAGCTGTTGCAGAGGCCGGACCGGCCCACGGCCGTCTTCGCCGGAAGCGACCTGCAGGCGCTCGGCGTCATGGAGGCGGCGCGGGCGTGCGGGCTGCGCGTGCCCGAGGACCTGTCCGTCGTCGGCTACGACGACGTGATGATCGCGCGCTGGTCGAGCCCCCCGCTCACCACGATCCACCAGCCGCTGCGTGAGATGGGCGAGGAAGCGGTACAGATGCTGCTCCGCCTGCGCGCCGGGGAGCCCTCGGTGACGCGCATGGAGCTCGCGACCAGCCTCGTCGTCCGAAAGAGCACCGCCCCGCCGTCGGCGTAGGCGGCGACGGTGTTTGCACGTCGACAGCTCGGCTCGACCTGAAGTGGACGGCGACGAAGTGGAGCCAGGATCGCCCTGGCTCCACCCCGCCGCTGCAGGTCAGGTGCGGGTCCAGCGCTGGTTGCTGCCGTTCCAGCAGGAGTAGAGCTGGATCAGGGTGCCGTTGGCCGTGCCGTTGGCGGCGGCGTCAAGGCAGAGGCCGGACTGGACGCCGACGATGGATCCGTCGGAGTTGAGGCGCCATTTCTGGTTGTCGCCACCCCAGCAGCTGTAGATCTGGACCTTGGCGCCGTTGCCCGTGCCGGCGGCGTCCAGGCACTTGTCGCCGTAGACCCTGAGCTCGCCTGCGGCGGTGTGGGTCCACTGCTGGTTGGTGCGGTTGTTGCAGTCCCACAGGTTGAGCTGGGTGCCGTCGGTGGTGCTGGAACCGGGCACGTCCAGGCAGCGGCCCGAAGCGACGCCCTTGATCTGTCCGCCACCGGGCGAGGGGGTCGGATTGGGGTTGGGGGAGGCGGCGTTGAGTGCGTTGAGCACGGAGGTGTAGGCGGGCTTCTTGCTGCCGTCGCCGTTGAACAGGAGCGGCGAGTGCTCCGGCCGCCAGGAGTCCGTGTCGCGCACGCCCCAGACGGTGATGCCGAGGCAGCGCGGGACGGCCAGGCAGTCGTTGGTCACGCCGGCGTAGGTCGTGCCCGAGGCGCCCTGGATGTCGAGTTCGGTGACGGCCACATCGACGCCGAGGGCGGCGAAGCTCTGCAGGGTGGTGCGGAAGTTGCTGTTGTACGGGCTGTCGCTGTTGAAGTGCGACTGGAAGCCGACACAGTCGATCGGCACGCCGCGCTGCTTGAAGTCGCGGACCATGGCGTACATGGCCTGGGTCTTGGCCCAGGTCCAGTTCTCGACGTTGTAGTCGTTGTAGCAGAGCTTGGCGGCCGGGTCGGCCGCGCGCGCGGTGCGGAAGGCGACCTCGATCCAGTCGTTGCCGGAGCGCTGCAGGTTGGAGTCGCGCCGGGCTCCCGAACTGCCGTCGGCGAAGGCCTCGTTCACGACGTCCCACTGGGCGATCTTGCCCTTGTAGTGGCCCATCACGCCGTTGATGTGGTTGATCATCGCCTGGCGCAGCGCGTTGCCGTTGAGGCTCTGCATCCAGCCGGGCTGCTGGGAGTGCCAGGCCAGGGTGTGGCCGCGTACTTGCTTGCCGTTCTGCACCGCCCAGTTGTAGACGCGGTCGCCGGCGCTGAAGTTGAACTGGCCCTGCTGGGGTTCGGTGGCGTCGATCTTCATCTCGTTCTCGGCCGTCACCGAGTTGAACTCGCGGGCCGCGATCGTCGTGTACGCCGAGTCGTTGAGCCTGCCCGAGGCGATGGCGGTGCCGAAGTAACGCCCGCTCTGCGCCGCCGCGCTGCCGAGTGTGCTCTCGGCGGCTTGTGAGGTCTGCGGCGCCACCAGCACGGCGGCCGAGCCGAGGACGCCGACGATCAGCGCCGCGCACAGGCTGCCGATTTTCCGGCGGACGGTGGACGGTGGAATGGCACTTGAGCGCATGACTGAGCCTCCAGGATGGAAATCACGGAAGGATGTGAGCGCGGCAGAATGAATCCACGTGAACGACGCCCCTGTCCATGGGAAAAGGACGCGCACCATCAGGGCGTAATGATTCAGGGGTGCAGGTGCCCGGAATTCGGGAAGAGGGGCGTCACCGCCTCGTGACTCAGTGTGGAAACCCCGCAGAAACATGTCAAGAGTTTCGAAAGAATTTCGATGACCCTGCCCTCGGAACGACGCTGTCGTCGCATTTCAGTCGTACAAGGCTCATCGAAAGAATTTCGATGAGGCAGACACGAGAGGACAGGACAAACGCACCGGCCGGATCCGGTCAGTTTCCGCCGGTGCGAGGCGGGGCCGTGGAGAGCCGGACCTTGAGCTCGGTGGAGAGCTCCATCCGGGGGCTGACCAGGGGCTGGTCCTCCAGGAGCTGGAACAGCGTGCGGGCGGCGAGCCGGCCCATCTCCTCGAGCGGCTGGCGCACCGTCGTCAGTGGCGGTGACAGCCATTCGCACATCGGCAGGTCGTCGAAGCCGACCACGCTGAGGTCCTGAGGGATGCGCAGTCCGGCCTGCCGGGCGGCCTCGTAGACGCCCATCGCCTGCTGGTCGCTGCCGGCGAAGACGGCGGTCGGCGGCTCGGGGAGGGCGAGCAGTTCCCGCGCGCCCCGGAAACCGCCCTCGTGCTGGAAGTCGCCGAACCGGATCAGATCGCGGTCCACCTCGATCCCGGCCCGCTCCAGCGCGGCCCGGTACCCGTCGATGCGGGCCTGGCTGCAGAGCATGTCCTTGCGCCCGCCGATCGCGGCGATCCGGCGGTGCCCCAGCTCCAGCAGGTGCTCGGTGGCGGCGAGGCCGCCCGCCCAGTTGGTCGCGCCGATACTCGGCACACCGTTGCCCGGCAGGTCGATCGGGTCGATGACGACCAGCTTCACCCCGGCACGTGCGACCTGGGCGCGCTGGGCGTGGGTGACCGAGGTGGTGACGAGGATGACGCCGTCGCTGTGGTGCAGGACCGGCAGTTCGGCCCAGCTCGACGGCGTGGCCTCGCCGGGCGGGACGAGCGACACGACGGTGCCGACGCTCCGCTGGGCGCACTCGGCCTCGACGCCGCGCAGTATCTCCACCGCCCACGCGCTGTCCAGACCGCCGATGATCAGGTCGACGAGGCCTGACCTGCGGGCCCTGCCCTGCCGGCCGGGCTGGAGGTACTTGTGCGACCGCAGCAGGCCCTCGATCCGTTCGCGTGTCGAGGGTGCGACATCGGAGCGGCCGTTGATCACCTTGGACACGGTGGCCTGGGAGACCCCTGCCTCCGCGGCGATGACGGCCAGGGTCGGACGCTGCTCGCTCAACTTCTCTCCTCTGCCCAGACGCCCTCGGCTGGCGACAGGTATCGCAAACTTTCGAAGAGTTTCGGGTTGACGGGACGGTCTGTCAAGCCTAGGAACAGCCGCTGTTCCTGCATGAATTGGCGTCAGGGGGCTTGACCGCGAAGCCCCGCGTTCCTAGTTTGTGGCAGCACGGAATTCGAGAGTATTTCGAAACATTTTCGGGCGCGAACCGGCGTTCGGCACCCTTCGAGGGCTTCCCGACGGGAAGGTCCGGAGCGCCGACTCTGCGGCATGCGCGGCCGCCTTCACGCCTATTCCGTTCCCCCTCACCCTCCGAAGGAGCTCTTCTGATGAGGTCTCGTCATCCCTCCGCGGTCCATCTGAAACGCCTGTTGACCGTCCTCGTGCCCCTGTTGCTCCTGGCGACGTTATTCAGTGCCCAGCCCGCCGGCGCGGCGACCGTCGACACCAACGCCTGGTACGTGCTGGTCAACCGCAACAGCGGCAAAGCCCTGGACGTCCACAACCTGGCGACCCACGACGGTGCCCGCATCACCCAGTGGTCCAGGAACGATCAGAACCAGCAGCAGTGGCAGTTCGTCGACTCCGGCGGCGGTTACTACCGCCTCAAGTCCCGTCACTCCGGCAAGGTGCTGGACGTCCACAACCTGTCCACCGCCAACGGCGGCTCGGTCGTCCAGTGGGCGGACCTGAACGGCACCAACCAGCAGTGGCGGCTGGCCGACGGCTCCGACGGCCACGTGAGGCTCATCGCACGCCACAGCAACAAGGCCCTCGAAGTACAAGGCGCCTCCACTGCCGACAACGCGAACATCGTCCAGTACGACGACTGGGGCGGCGGCAACCAGCAGTGGCAGCTCGTCAAGGTCGGCGCCGGCAACCCCGGCACGTGCGCTCTTCCGTCGACGTACCGCTGGTCGTCGACGGGCGCGCTGGCGCAGCCCAAACCGGGTTGGGCCTCGCTCAAGGACTTCACCGTCGTCCCCTACAACGGCAGGCAACTCGTCTACGCGACGACGCACGACACGGGGACGAGGTGGGGCTCGATGAACTTCGGCCTGTTCACCGACTGGCCGGAGATGGGCTCGGCCGGCCAGAACGCGATGTCGAACTCCACCGTCGCTCCCACGCTCTTCCACTTCGCACCGAAGAACATCTGGGTGCTCGCCTACCAGTGGGGTGGGACTGCCTTCTCCTACCGGACGTCGAGCGATCCCGCCAACCCGAACGGCTGGTCGTCGGAGAAGGTGCTCTTCTCCGGAAGCATCACCGGCTCCGGAACAGGCCCCATCGACCAGACGCTCATCAGCGACGGCACGAACATGTACCTGTTCTTCGCCGGCGACAACGGCAAGATCTACCGGGCGAGCATGCCGATCGGGAACTTCCCGGGCACCTTCGGCGCGAACTCGACTGTGGTCATGAGCGATACGACGAACAACCTCTTCGAAGCCCCGCAGGTCTACAAGCTCCAGGGCCAGGACCGCTACCTCATGATCGTCGAGGCGATCGGCTCGCAGGGCCGGTACTTCCGCTCGTTCACGGCCACGAGTCTGAACGGCTCGTGGACGCCCCAGGCCGCGACCGAGAGCAACCCGTTCGCCGGCAAGGCCAACAGTGGCGCCACCTGGACCAACGACATCAGCCATGGCGAACTGATCCGTACCGGTCCCGATGAGACCATGACCGTCGATCCGTGCAATCTGCAGCTGCTCTACCAGGGGCGCAGCCCCGACTCGGGCGGCGACTACGGCCTTCTGCCCTACCGGCCGGGTCTGCTGACGCTGCGGCGCTGACGGTATGACACGGGTCCGGCTCCGGTGCGGGGCCGGCATGGCGGGCTCGGCGGAAGTCCGAGCCCGCCCTCGACGCGCACACCGTTGACATGCTCATCGCGGCGACCATACGGTCGCGCCACGATTTCGAACGTGTGACGAAATATCGAACATCCTACGTCAAGGAGCGTCATCGACATGGCCATCAAGAGGCGTACGGTGATGGCGGCGGGCGCCGCCGGAGTGGCGGCAGCGGCCGCGGGGGCAGCCCCGGCGTTCGCCGCGGGCGGCGCGGAACGGCTGGGCGGAAGGCCGCTGAAGGAGCTGTTCGGGACCCTGTCCGACGGCACACGCGTCCACCGCTGGACGGTGGCCGCGGGAGGCACCCGGCTGCGCGTGCTGTCGTACGGCGGCATCGTCCAGGCCCTCGAGATCCCCGACCGGCGCGGGCTGTACGCGAACGTGTCGCTGGGCTTCGACAACCTCGAGGACTACGTGGCGGGCAGCCCGTACTTCGGTGCCCTCATCGGTCGCTACGGCAACCGCATCGCGGGTGGCGCCTTCACTCTCGACGGCAGCACGTACCGACTCCCCGTCAACGACGACCCGAACAGCCTGCACGGCGGGGACAAGGGCTTCGACAAGCGGGTGTGGGACGTCGAGCCGTACGCGCGGGGTCGGGACACCGGCCTCACCCTGCGCCACGTCAGCGCGGACGGCGAGATGGGCTACCCCGGCACCCTGCGCGTCCGGGTCGACTACGTCCTCACGCCCCGCGGCGACTTCCGCATCGACTACAAGGCCACGACGGACAAGGCCACCGTCGTGAACCTCACCAACCACACGTACTTCAACCTCGCGGGAGAGGGCAGCGGCGGCATCCTCGACCACACCCTGAGGATCGCCGCGGCCCGCTACACCCCCGTCGACTCCACCCTCATCCCGACCGGCGAACTCGCCAGGGTCGCGCACACCCCCTTCGACTTCCGCAGCGGCAAGCCCATCGGCCGTGACATCCGCGAGGCGCACCCGCAGGTCCTCTTCGGCCGCGGCTACGACCACAACTTCGTGCTCGACAAGGGACGCACCGACACCCCGCAGCATGCCGTGACCGTGACGGAACCCGTCCACGGCCGCGTGATGGAGATCGCGACCACCGAGCCGGGCGTGCAGTTCTACAGCGGGAACTTCCTCGACGCCACGCTTGCGGGCACCTCCGGGAAGGTCTACCGCCAGGGTGACGGCTTCTGCCTGGAGACCCAGCACTTCCCCGACTCGCCCAACCAGCCGTCCTTCCCGACGACGGTGCTCCGCCCGGGACAGACCTACCGCTCGACGACCGTGCACTCTTTCGCCGCCCGCTGATACGGAAGAGCCGGGGTTCCGGCCCGTGACCGGTCCGGACGGTCCGGTCGGGAGTGGGGCGGCGGTGCGGGGAACCGGGATCCGGAGCCCTGGTCCCAGGTGCCTGTTCCGGACCAGGTCGAAACCGGCCCATGCGGTCGCAAGTTCGGCCGGCAGCCTGTCGATGTCCCGGTCCGCCGACGGACGGCCGACCGGGACATCGGACTCACGCGAGCTCGAACCGGTCGAGGTTCATCACCTTGTCCCACGCCGCCACGAAGTCACGCACGAACTTCTCTGCCGCGTCCTCGGACGCGTAGACCTCCGCTACCGCTCGGAGCTGCGAGTGCGAACCGAAGACGAGGTCCACGGCGGTGGCCGTCCACCTGGTCTCGCCCGTGGCACGATCCGTGCCCTCGAACACGTTCTCCGTCGAGGTCGACGGCTTCCACTCCGTGCCCATGTCGAGCAGGTTGGCGAAGAAGTCGTTGGTCAACGCCCCCGGCCGCTCGGTGAGTACGCCGTGCGGGGATCCCTTGAAGCCGGCGTTCAGGGCCCGCATGCCGCCCGTCAGGACCGTCATCTCGGGAGCGGTCAGCGTCAACAGGCTGGCGCGGTCCAGGAGAAGGGTCTCCGGCGACAGCTTCTCCCCGGTCCGCAGGTAGTTGCGGAACCCGTCCGCCCTGGGTTCGAGCACGGCGAACGACTCCACGTCCGTCTGCTCCTGCGAGGCGTCCGTGCGCCCCGGTGCGAACGGGACCGTGATGTCGTGCCCGGCGTCCTTCGCGGCTTGCTCGACGGCCGCGCACCCGCCCAGGACGATCAGGTCGGCGAGCGAGATCCTCACCCCGTCGGAGCGGGAGCCGTTGAAGTCCTGCTGGAGCCGTTCGAGGGTCTGCAACGCCTCGGCCACCTCCGGCAGGTCGTTGACCTCCCAGTCCTTCTGCGGCGCGAGTCGGATCCGCGCCCCGTTGGCCCCGCCGCGCTTGTCGGTGCCCCGGAAGCTCGCCGCCGACGCCCAGGCGGTGGTGACCAGTTGGGGGACGGACAGTCCCGAGGCGAGGATCCTCGCCTTGAGGGCGGCGACGTCCTCGTCCCCGACCAGCTGGTGGTCGACTGCGGGCACAGGGTCCTGCCACAGCTGCGGCTCGGGAATCCACGGCCCGAGATAGCGCGAGAGGGGGCCCATGTCGCGGTGCAACAGCTTGTACCAGGCCCTGGCGAACGCGTCCGCGAGCTTCTCCGGGTTCTCGTGGAAGCTCTTCGCGATCGGCGCGTAGACCGGGTCCAGCTTCAGCGAGAGGTCCGTCGTCAGCATCATCGGAGCGTGCCTCTTCGACGGATCATGCGCGTCGGGCACGGTGCCCTTCGCCGCGGGATCCTTGGGAGTCCACTGCTGCGCCCCGGCCGGGCTCGTCGTCAGCTCCCAGTCGTACCGGAACAGGTTGTCCAGGTATCCGTTGTCCCACTTCGTCGGCTCGGACGTCCATGCGCCTTCGAGCCCGCTGGTGAGCGAGTCCACGCCATGACCGCTGCCGTACCTGTTCTTCCAGCCGAGGCCCTGCTGCTCGATGGGGCCGGCCTCGGGCTCCGGACCGATGTACGAGGGATCGACGGCACCGTGGCATTTCCCGAAGGTGTGGCCCCCGACGATGAGCGCGACCGTCTCCTCGTCGTTCATCGCCATACGCGCGAACGTCTCGCGGATGTCCCTGGCGGCCGCGATCGGATCCGGGGTGCCGTTGGGCCCTTCGGGATTGACGTAGATCAATCCCATCTGTACGGCACCGAAAGGACCCGAGAGTTCCCTGTCGCCGCTGTAGCGCTCGTCTCCGAGCCAGGTGTCCTCCGGCCCCCAGAAGATCTCCTCGGGTTCCCAGATGTCCTCTCGCCCGAATCCGAATCCGAACGTCTTGAAGCCCATCGATTCCATGGCGCAGTTGCCGGCGAAAACCAGAAGATCAGCCCAGGAGATCTTCCGGCCGTATTTCTGCTTGACCGGCCAGAGGAGACGACGGGCCTTGTCGAGGCTCGCGTTGTCCGGCCAGCTGTTGAGGGGGGCGAAGCGCTGGGCGCCGGAGCCGCCGCCGCCTCGGCCGTCGGCGATGCGGTACGTTCCGGCGGCATGCCAGCTCATCCGGATGAAGAGCGGTCCGTAGTGTCCGTAGTCGGCCGGCCACCATTCCTGCGATGTCGTCATCACCTCGATGACGTCGCGCTTCAGCGCGTCGACGTCGAGGGCCGCGAATTCTTCCGCGTAGTCGAAGCCCTCGTCCATCGGATTGGACTGGGGCGAGTGCTGGTGGAGAACCGCGAGGTCCAGCTGGTTGGGCCACCAGTCCCGGTTCGTGCTCGGTCGGGCCGACGTGGGGGTGGGGGCGGGGATTACCGGGTTCTCGCTTTCGCTGCCGGGCACGTCCGTCCTTCTTTCCGTCTCGGTGTTTCCGTCTGCTGCCGGCGGGGACCGCATCGGCGTCCGTATGGTCGCGCACCGCGGACCGCACCGGCAGGGGAACACGCAGAGCGCCGTTGCATAACAAAGCCAAATTCCGATGGAAGGTGTCATTTTCCGATCATCATGATCGAGTCGCTGGAGTGCGAGAAGCAGTCCCCGGAAATTCCCCCCTTCCGCCTTCCTTCTTCCGTCGGAACCCCGATCTCCGCCGGTAAACTCGCGCCACCCCACCGAGCGTGAACAGGTGAACCGATATGAGCGACCTGCTGGAGCGACTGCGAGCGCGTGGCTGGCGGATGACGCCCCAGCGGCGTGTCGTCGCCGAGGTCCTCGGCGGTGACCACGTGCACCTCACGGCCGACGAGATTCAGGCCCGCGCCGCACAGCGGCTGCCCGAGATCTCCCGGGCGGCCGTCTACAACATCCTGGGCGGACTGGTCCTGCTCGGTGAGGTCGCGGAAGTCTCGGACCAGGGCCGGGCGAAACGCTACGACCCCAACGCGCACGCTCCGCACGAGCACCTGGTGTGCTCCCGCTGCGGCACCATGCGCGACGTCCACCCGACCGGCGACCCGCTGGCCGCCCTCCCGGAGGAGGAGCGCTTCGGCTTCACCGTGTCCGCGGTCGAGGTCACCTACCGCGGGCTGTGCCCCCAGTGCGCGCCCGGTCTGCCGCACGGGTGATCCGCTCCGGTCCGCTACCGAGCGCACACCGCCAGGCAGCGTGAGCTGCAGGCCGCCGCCCTGGAGTGGGACGCTGAAAGGTGAGGGTGCCGACGGGACTCGCGAGAGCCGAACAGGGATGCGGCAGCCCCCGGCCTGCCGCAGCCAGTGGCAGGGTGGCAGGAGCACCTTGGAGAGCCGACGTGACACGCGCAGAGTGGCTTCTGGCCTCCGGTGAACGCGGCAACACCGCGACGCGCCTGGACCGGCGCCGCCCGGACGGGAAGGTCTGGTCCGACGGGAATCAGGCACACGCCCTGGTCCACGGCGCCGCGTACTTCGGGGAACTCCTGGCGGCCATCCGCGAGATGCGCTCGGGCGACCTGCTTCTGTTCACCGACTGGCGCGGCGATCCCGAGGAGCGGCTCGCCGGCGAGGACACCGAGATAGGCAAGGTCCTGTGCCGGGCGGCCGGACGTCACGTCGTCGTCAAGGGGCTGCTCTGGCGGTCCCACCTGGACAGCCTCCGGTTCAGTCAGGAGGAGAACCGCCGCTTCGGCAAGGAGATCGAGGAGGCGGGCGGCGAGTGCCTGCTCGACATGCGGGTGCGGCCCGGAGGGTCGCACCACCAGAAGATGGTGGTACTGCGTCACCCCGGGCGCCCGGAGCTCGACGTGGCGTACATCGGAGGGATCGACCTCTGCCGCAACCGCAACGACGACGCCACCCACCGAGGCGACCGCCAGTCTCTGCCCATGGCCTCCGCCTACGGTCCGCACCCACCGTGGCACGACGTCCAGCTCGCCCTGCGCGGCCCCGTCGTCGGGGACGTCGAAGCCGTGTTCCGCGAACGGTGGCAGGACCCCGCCCCGCTCACCCGCAGCCCCGTCACCCGCCTGCGCGCGCTGATGCACCGGGAGGACACCGACGCGGACAGCCTGCCGGCGCAGACCGACGATCCGGTGCCGTGCGGCACGCACACCGTGCAGCTGCTGCGCACATATCCGAACCGACTGCTGCTCGGGTACCCCTTCGCCCCCGACGGGGAGCGGAGCATCGCGCGGGGGTACCTCAAGGCGCTGCGCCGGGCCCGGGCGCTGATCTACGTCGAGGACCAGTACCTGTGGTCGCCGAGGGTCGTGGCCTGCTTCGCCCGGGCGCTGTCCAGGCACCCCGGACTGCTGATGATCGGCGTCATCCCCACGGTCCCGGAGCAGGACGGCCGGCTCACCCGGCCCATGAACCTGGTCGGGCGGGTCACCGCCCTGGACGAGCTGCGTCGTGCGGGCGGCGACCGCGTCGCGGTGTACGGAGTGGAGAACCATGCCGGGACCCCCGTGTACGTGCACGCCAAGGTGTGCGTGATCGACGACGTGTGGGCCTCCGTGGGCTCCGACAACATCAACCTCCGCTCGTGGACCCACGACTCCGAACTCAGCTGCGCCGTCGTCGACGAAAGCCTGGACCAGCGGCAACCACGGGACCCCGGGGGACTGGGGGACGGCGCACGCGTCTTCGCCCGGGAGCTGCGCCTGGAGCTCATGGGCGAGCACCTCGACACGGAGGGGACCGAGGGGCAGCGGGCGGCGGCCCTGGACGCGCTGTGTGACCCGGCGACCGCCTTCGGCGCCTTCGAGGAGGCTGCCGCCGCGCTCGACGCATGGCACGAAGGCGGCCGCCGCGGTCCACGGCCGGCGGGCCGTCTGCGCCGGTACACACCCCCGGACCTCTCCGGGGCGCAGAGGGCGCTGGCGACCCCCTTGCACCATGTCCTGGTCGATCCGGACGGCCGTCCGCTGGGGATGCGGCGCCGCAACACCTTCTGAACGAGCCGTTTCGTCGACGGGCGGGATTCCCGGTGCGTGACTAGCGTGACGCATGGAACGAACCCCTACGGAAGGAGCATTTCGTGATGGCCGGCAAGGGTACGGAGAAGGCGAAGGGCAAGATGAAGGAGGTCGCCGGAAAGGCGACGGGCAACAAGCGCCTGGAGACGGAAGGCAGGACGGACCAGATGAAGGGCAAGGCCCGCGAAGCGGGTGACGCGGTCCGTGACCGCGCCAAGGGCGTCCGCGACTCCCTGGACCCCGAGAAGTAGACCTGGCGAGCCGTCCAGGCGCCGACGGCGAATCGCGCCGAGGCGGGGCCCGCGGGGCCCCGTTCCGGCTGTCGAGGCGGCGACCGCCGTCCGGCCCGGAGCCGGAGGAGAGGCCGGGTGTCAGGCGGCCTTCTCGTGCTCGCAGGCCTCCTCGATGCCGTACGTCTCCCACGCGGGGAAGTGGTCGTCGGCGGGTACGGGCTCGCCCGGCGCGAGGAGGCAGGCGTCGAGGGCCGCGCGCAGGGCCTCGGCGCGGAGCCCGGTGCCGATGAAGACCAGTTCCTGGCCTTGCGCGGTGTCCGGGCCGTGGGCGCCGGAAGGTTCAAAGCGGGCGACGGTGCCGGCCTGCGACCACAGCCCGGTCACCCGGGGCCGGCCGGCGAGCCGGAAGAACCCCTTGGAGCGCAGTACGCGTCCGAAGGTGCCGCTCTCCATTCCCTTGGTGACGAAGCTCCAGAGCCGCCCGGGATGGAAGGGCCGGTCGGAGCGGAACACGAGGGAGGAGATGCCGTACTCCTCGGTCTCCGGTACGTGGTCGCCGTTGAGCTCCTTGACCCAGCCGGGTGCCTGTTGCGCCTTCTCGACGTCGAAGAGGTCGGTGCCCAGGACGAGTTCGAGGGGGATCCGGCCGCGTACGGCCGGGACGACGCGCGCCTCCGGGTTGAGCCGGGAGAGGGTGGCCCGCAGCCGGCGGGCCTCCTCGGGCCCGACCAGGTCGAGCTTGTTGAGAACGATGACGTCGGCGAACTCGACCTGGTCGACGAGGAGATCGCTGACGGTGCGTTCGTCGTCCTCGTACGGGGCCAGGCCGCGCGCGGCGAGTTCGTCACCGCCGTGGAGTTCCGGAAGGAAGTTCGCGGCGTCCACGACGGTCACCATCGTGTCCAGGCGGGCGAGGTCGCCGAGGGTGGCCCCGTCGTCGCGGGGGAACGAGAAGGTGGCGGCGACGGGCATGGGCTCGGAGATGCCGCTGGACTCGACGAGCAGGTAGTCGAATCGTCCCTCGCGGGCGAGCCGGTCGACCTCCTCCAGGAGGTCGTCGCGCAGGGTGCAGCAGATGCACCCGTTGGTCATCTCGACCAGTCGCTCCTCGGTGCGGGACAGGGCCGCGTCGCCGCCGCGCACGAGCGCCGCGTCGATGTTGACCTCGCTCATGTCGTTGACGATGACCGCGACCCTCAGCCCTTCGCGGTTGCCGAGCACATGGTTGAGCAGCGTGGTCTTCCCGGCCCCGAGGAACCCCGAGAGCACGGTCACGGGCAGCCGGTCGGTGGACGTCATGAGCGCTCAGCCCTCCGGGCGGATCAGGCCGCGCTCGTACGCCTTCACCAGGCGCTGCGGCACCAGGTACACCGAACCGTCCACGGTGAGGGGAACGAGCTGGGCGGGGGTCGCCTTCCACTGCGCGCGGCGGTGGCGGGTGTTGCTGCGGGACATCTTCCGCTTGGGAACGGCCATCGTGAGACTCCTCGGTCCGGTGCTGTCACGGAGAGGCTATATGAAAATGGATGCCATTATCAATTTGCCCTTGCGGCTCCCGCACTCGCTGCGACGGGGGCCGGGGGCGCGGTCTGTGCGGCATCGCTCACGGGTGCCCGGCCGTCACCGGGGTAGTCGCCCCTTCATGAAACGGGACGCCCGGTCGGCGAGCCGGGCCGCCACCCGCGGAAGGGTGTACCCATGGACACGGCAGAGAAGATCACGAAGCTGCTGCGAGACCACGGACGAACCTACGCCGACGAAGCCGGCATCACCCTCCGCGACAAGCCCGCGCCCCTCTACCAGCTGCTGGTCCTCACCGTCCTGTGCTCGATCCGGATCAGGGCCGACATCGCCACCTCCGCAGCCCGGGAACTCTTCGCGGCAGGGCTGCGGACGCCCCGGGCAATGGTGGCCTCCACCTGGCAGGAGCGCGTCGACGCCCTCGGACGGGCTCACTACGTCCGGTACGACGAGAGCACCGCGACCGCGCTCGGTGACGGCGCCGAACTGCTGCTCGGCCGCTTCCACGGGGATCTGCGAGAACTCCGCGCGCAGGCCGCCGACGACACGGCGGAGCTGCGGGATCTCCTGCAGGAGCTGCCCCGGATCGGGCCCGTGGGCGCGGACATCTTCTGCCGGGAGGTGCAGGCCGTGTGGCCGGAGCTGCGCCCGTTCTTCGACGAGCGCTCGCGTACGACCGCTGCCGGGCTGGGCCTCCCGCACACCCCGGCCGGTCTCGCCCGGTACGTCCCCCCGGAGGACATCGCTCGACTGGCGGCGGCCCTCGTACGGGTAAGCCTGTCCAAGCACGCGGCGGAGGAACTGTGGGCCGCGCCGCCGACGGTCCTCGGTGCGGCTGCTGCCGGTTGACCCGAGCGCCGCCTCCGTGGCGCACAGCGCCGGGGTGGCCGGCCGTCGGGAGCGGTGTATGTGCGGCGTATGCGTCCCGGCGGATGCCGTCAGAGGGGCATCAAGAGGCGGCCGGGACCTCTGAGGTCCGGGAATAGCGTCGGAGACACCCCGCCGCGACCGCGGCCGGGAGCCGCGTTCCCTTCCTCGGAGGAAGCCATGTCAGCTGCCTTGTACGGAGACGAGCCCGAGCCCGGAGAACAGCTCCCGGCCGGACGGCTCTGCGTGCCCGTCCGGCCGGGCCCCGGCGGGTACGTGACCCGTCTCTTCCGTACGCCCGTCGGAGGCCGGACCGCCGTCGCGTTCACCGGTCCGGAGCGGTTGAGGGCCGTCCTGGGGGCTGCCCAGCCGTGGATCGTCCTCGCCGAACCGGCGCTGCGCGCGCTCATGGAACCGCTGGGCGTCCGCGACCTGCGGATCGACCCCGTCCTCACCGCCCGGACTCCCGCGGCCTCGATCGACGGCACGCCTGCCGACATCACCGTCGGCGTGACCGCTTCCGGAGCGGAGCCGCTGCCGAGCCCGCGGCCGCTCGCCGGGCTGGCGAACTGAAGGGAGCCCCAGCGATGACCACCCTTCCCCTGCCCACCGCCCCGACCGACACGGCGTGCACCATCCCGACCGACACTGCCCCCGTCGCTGCCCACGTCCCCCCGGCCGGCCCCGCCCCCGTCACCCCGACGGGCTCCGACGCCGCCGACCTCCGCTCGCTCTGGCCCGCGACCACGACCGAGCGCCCTCATGGCGACGTCCTCGTCGGAGGCGTTCCCCTCACCGAGATCGCCGGGAGCCACGGCACCCCCGTCTACGTCGTGGACGAGGCCGAGGTCCGCGAGCGCTGCCGCACCTACCGTGCTGCCTTCCCCGAGGCCGAGATCCACTACGCGGCCAAGGCGTTCCTCTGCCGCGCCCTCGTCCGGTGGGTCGAGGAGGAGGGACTGGGTCTGGACGTGTGCTCGGCCGGAGAGCTGGAACTGGCCGTCACCACCGGTTTCCCGGCCGACCGGATCCTGCTCCACGGCAACGCCAAGTCGCCCCGGGACCTGGCGACCGCACTGCGTCTGGGCGTGGGCCGCATCGTCATCGACACCCCCGCGGAGATCGCCCGCATCGCCGCGGCGGTCGGCACCGGGGGTCACCAGAAGGTCATGGTCCGGGTGACCCCGGGCATCAGCGCGGGCGGCCACCACAAGATACGTACCGGCTCCGACGACCAGAAGTTCGGTCTGTCCCTCCGCGACGGCCACGCCCAGCACGCCATCGCTCGCATCCTGGACCAGCCGCAACTCGAACTCACCGGCATCCACTGCCACCTGGGCTCGCAGATCACGGACGCCAGACCGTACCTCGTGGCCGTGCGCCGGCTCGTCGGCCTCATGGCCAGGGTCCGCGACGCCCATGGGGTCGTGCTGCCGGAGCTCGACCTCGGGGGCGGACACGGCATCGCCTACCGTCCCGGCGAGCCGGCTCTCGACCTGCGGACGCTGGCGGCCAGGGTCCGCACCGAACTCGCCGAGAGCTGCGCGGCTGCCGGGCTTCCCGTCCCGCGCCTGATCATCGAGCCGGGCCGCGCCGTCGCGGGCCCCGCCGGAGTCGCTGTCTACCGGGTTCTCGCGGTGAAACGCACGACCGGGCGGACGTACGTGGCGGTGGACGGCGGGATGAGCGACAACCCGCGGCCTGCGTTGTACGGGGTGCGGTACACGCCCCGCCTGATCGGCCGTCACTCGACGGCCGGAGCCGAGCGTGTGACGGTCGTGGGCCGCCACTGCGAGGCCGGCGACATCCTCGCCGAGGACGTGCCGCTGCCCGCCGACACCCACCCGGGTGACCTGCTCGCGGTCCCGGTGGCAGGCGCGTACCACCTGGCCATGGCCTCCTCGTACAACCTCGTCGGCCGCCCGCCCGTGGTCGCCGTCCTCGGCGGCCGGGCCCGGGTCCTGGTGCGCCGGGAGACCTTGGAAGACCTCAGGGCACGGGACATAGGTCTGTAGACGGCCCACGGCCCACGGCCCACGGCCCACGGCCCACGGCCCACGGCCCACGGCCCACGGCCCACGGCCCACGGCCCACGGCCCACGGCCCACGGCCCACGGCCCACGGCCCACGGCCCACGGCCCACGGCCCCGGGGGTGTCATGGCACCCCCGGGACCGGCCGGCCGTGACGACCCCGTCACCGCTCCAACCACCGAGAAGGACGCCGTACACGGCCAGGGCACCGCAGCAGCCTCGTGGCGGCCGACTCGCTCGTCCTCGACTACGTGATCAACGTGGCTGTCGCCGTCACAGCCGGCGTAGCCGTCCTCGTGATCATCACCGTCCTTCCGCGCCCCGCCGCCCGGGGCGCGGGGCGCGCGGAGGTCGCCGTCGGCGCGCTGCTCGGCGTGATGCTGATCGGCCTGTCCGCCCTCACCGTGGGGCTCGCCGTGGTGTCGGCGGCGCTGCCGGTTTCTCCGGCGTGATCTGCCGACTGAGGTTCCGCCTCGCGGCAGGCCGGCCAGTGACCTGAGTCGGATGCCCCCGGAGAACGGCCCTAGCCGACGTGGACGCGGGGACGGCGGTCCCGGTCGGGCTCCGCCTCGCGCAGGACCTCTCGGGTGACGGGGGCGACCTCGCCCTGGCCGAGGAGGAAGAAGCGGAGGAAGTTGGCGAAGGGGTTGCCCTCGGTCCACTCGAAGTAGACGTGGGGGCGGACGCCGGTGAGGTCGCGGGACTGGAGGAGGAGCGCGGCGAGGGCGTTCGGCACCGAGGAGGACTCCAGGGTGAGGACGCGGTACCGGTCGTGGAGGACCTCGCCCCTCACCGTCAGGCCCGCCTCGAATTCGGAGGGGTCGGTGACGGTGACCTCGACGAAGACGAAGTCCTCGGTGGTCGGAAGGTCGTTGTCGGCACGGATCTGCTCGATCTTGTCGCGGTACTCGGCGACGTCGCGCCTGTCGGGTTCGTTGGCGATGAAGCGCGGGGTGCGGCGGGAGATGTCCTGGATGAAGCGCTCGGCCATCTCGTCGAGCTCGACGTGGGTGACGCGCAGTTCGAAGGCACGGCCGAGGCGGGAGAGAAGAGAGATGAGGATGATGCCGGCGATGAAGCAGGCGCCGATCTTCACGCCGTCGGGGCGTTCGGTGACGTTGAGGACGGTGGTGTAGAGGAAGACGGCGGAGATGACGCCGAAGCCGATGGTCCACCCCTTCTGCCCGGCCTTGCGGGCGGCGATGGTCACGGCGACGGCGGCCGAGCAGATCAGGACGAGGACACCGGTGGCGTACGCGCCGCCCTGGGCGTCGACGTCCGCGTCGAAGATCCATGTCACCAGGAAGGCGACCAGGGTGAAGACGATGACCATCGGGCGCACGGCGCGGGCCCAGTGCGGGGCCATGCCGTACTTCGGCAGGTAGCGCGGCATCAGGTTGAGCAGCCCCGCCATCGCGGAAGCGCCCGCGAACCACAGGATGAGGATCGTCGACACGTCGTAGACCGTGCCGAACGCGCTGCCGAGGTACTCGTGGGCGAGGTAGGCCAGGGCGCGGCCGTTGGCCTCGCCGCCGGACTCGAACTCCTCGTGCGGGATCAGCACGGTGGTGATGAAGCTCGTGCAGATCAGGAACACGCTCATGATCAGCGCGGCCGTGGTCAGGAGCTTCTTGGTGTCGCGGATCCGGCCGGCGGGCCGAGCTTCCGTGTCACCCGGATCACCCTTCACGTGCGGCATGACCGCGACGCCCGTCTCGAAGCCGGAGAGGCCGAGGGCGAGCTTCGGGAAGACGATCAGGGCGACGCCGATCATGACGAAGACGTTGCCGTGCTCCTGGGTCAGCGCGCTGGTCCAGTCGGTGACGACGTGGCCCTCGGTCAGGACCTGCCACACGCCCGTGACCACGACGACCACGTTCAGCGTGAGGTAGGTCCCGACGAGGGCCACGGCCACGCCGATCGCCTCCAGGAACCCCTTGAGGAACACCGCGCCGAGCAGCGCGATCAGGATCATGGTGATCAGGACCTGCTTGTCGTGCAGCGCCGATTCGAGGTGCGGGTTCTCCACCAGGTGGGTCGAGGCGTCCGCCGCGGAGAGGGTGATGGTGATGAGGAAGTCGGTCGCCGCGAAGCCCAGCAGGGTGAGGACGAAGAGCTTGCCCTTCCAGAACGACAACAGTCGCGACAGCATCGCGATCGAGCCCTCGCCGTGCGGGCTCTCCTCGGCCACTCGCCGGTAGACCGGGAGCGCGCCGGCGAGGGTGACGATCACGAGGACGATCGTGGCGATGGGGGAGAGGAGCCCGGCCGCGAGGGCGGCGATGCCGGGCTGGTAGCCGAGGGTCGAGAAGTAGTCGACGCCGGTCAGACACATCACGCGGTACCAGGGCTGGCCCTGGTGAGCGGCGTCGGGAGCCGGTTCGGCGGGCCGGGAGGGTCTGCCCTTGCCCATGTCGGACAAGCCCTCCAGCATCCACGCGCGCAGCCTGTTGCCGCGCGTCTCGAGAGTGGTGGCCATGGGGTGCTCCCGGGTTCTGCTCGATGACGTGATGAGGGGGGTTTCGGCCGGCGGTCCCGCGGCCGAGCCAGCGTAAGCAGCACGCACGGCGGCAGCCGTGGCCAGCGCATCAGAGAAGCGTCAAGATCCGCCGGTAGGGCGTCGCCTTCCTCACATCGGGTGCCGCCGTGAGGCGTACCGGGTGCGCGTGTGGCCACGGAGAGGGCGACGCTGGGTCTCCCCAGGCCCCGGGCCAGTCAGCCGATCGTGCCGGGTCAGGGGCACCGAACGGGGAGGGGATGATGGGGAGGGAACGACGGAACACGAGGTCAGGAGCTTCCATGGCGAAGCAGGTTCATCAGCCCCGTGAGGACGCGGAGTTCGATTTCATCCTCGGGATGAGCGGAGTCCCGGTCCTCGCGTACTTCATCGGGACATGGCCCAAGGCGATCGAGCCCTGCCGGACGATGGACCTCGTCGTGGGTGGCGTGGCCGATGCGTACACAGGCCGCCTGACGGTCGTCCGCACCGACATGACGCGCTGCCCCGCCGCGACCAAGCGCTACGGGATCACCGGAGCCCCGTCCTGCGTCCTGCTGAAGGACGGAGAGGCGGTGGCGCAGAGCGCGGGACCCATGACCACCTCCGAGGTCCGGGAGTTCCTGGAGGCCCACCTCGGGAAGAGCACATGAACCGTCCCCGTGTCCCCGCACGGCTCCTCGCCCGCGAGTCCGTGCCCGGTGTCACCGAGGCGCTGGGAAGCATGGACGGCTGGCTCCTGCGCGACGGCGCGCACTGGCTCGTCACCCGCCACGAGGGTGTCGTCACCGTCGGCAGGGTCGCCGCCGATCCGTCCCGGGTACTCGCCGACCGCTCCTCGTGGACCGACCCGGCCACGGTAGGCTCGGACACCTACTGCTCGCCCCTGCCCGACGGAGCCCTGGCCCTCAGCGGCCGAGAGGCCGTCACCGTCTACGAGGCGGACGGAACCGCCCGCTGGGAGCACCGCCACAGGGACTGGCAGCACTCACCCGAGGCCGCCGGCGCGTGCACGCCCGACCCGGCCGGCCGCGTCCTGCTGGCGACCATGGCCGGCCCGCCCGGAGCCGACGGCCTCTCCAGGGGCGACATCTGCCGCGTCCTCGACCTGGCCACCGGTGAGGTGCTCGCGGAGCACGTCCTGCCGTCCTTCTCGGCGACGTACGCCTTCCAGCAGTTCCCGGACGCACGCCCCGAGGTTCTGCTCACCGCTTCCATGGGTCAGGACGGCACCGACTGCCTCCTGCTCGCCCACACAGCCACCGGACTCGACGCCCGGGCGGCGGGCACCGCCGAGGAACCGTACGTCGGTCTCGGCGGGCACGGGGTGGTGCTCGGCCAGGACGTCGGCGGAGGCTACCTCTGCCGCATGCAGGACGGCGCGGACGACGTCGTCGTCGAGGCCGGCGCGATCCTTCCCGAGGGCCGGGTCTTCGTCGGCTACACCCCGGGCTTCGTCGACGACGAGCGGATTCTGGTCGCGACGGCCGAGGAGCCGTGGGCGGAGGAGAGCACCCACATCCTCCTCGACGCCCACACGCTCAGGCCCCTCGCCGAAGTCGGCTACCCGCGGACGCCGGGAGCCACTGCCGTGCCACTCGGCGACGGCACGTGGCTCACCCGCGACGGAGAGACGGTGGAGCGCTGGACGACCGTCTGATCCGCGCGGCTGTAGTCGAAGGGGACACGTGGCTCCTCCCTCGCATCGAGCCCGCCGGGTCATGAGCCGTCACAGCTCGTCCCCTCCCGGCAGGCGGCGGGCCAGTGTGTGCACGAGGCGGCCGAGGCGTCGATACGGGTCACGGGACGAGGCGACCCACTCCGTTTCCAGCGCCTGCGCGTATGCGGAGGGGGCCGGGTCCCAACCGGCGAGGTGGTCGTGGAAGATCCGGACGCCCTGCCAGTCCAGCGGTGTGAGGCCGTGCTCGGCCGCGAGCCGGTCGAGGGTCTCGGCCGTGTCCCCTCGTGTGTCCAGGCCGAGGTTGCCGACGCTGGTGTCGCAGCCGTACGCGATGAGGCGGCGCGCCGCCGGGCAGTCGCCGCGCAATGCTTCGCGGAAGCCGATCGCCTCCCGGTTCTTCGTCAGGATGCTCAGCACCCCACCCGGTGCGACCAGACCGGCCAGGAGGGCGACCGAGCCCGGAGTGTCGTCCAGGTACATCAGCACGCCGTGGCAGCACACCGCGTCGAAGAGGCCTCCGTCGAAGAAGAGGTCCTCGACACCTGCCTCGAGGAGGCGGACCCGCGGGGCGAGTTCGGGTCGGGCGGCCAAGCGGCGGGCTGCGGCGCCGAGCATCTCGGCCGACGGGTCGGCCGCGGTCACATGGTGTCCGGCCGCGGCGATGCGAAGCGTCATCTCGCCGTCGCCGCAGCCTGCGTCCAGCACCCGCACCGGCCCGGCGGGAAGCTCGGCCAGCAGGCGGCGGGCCACGAGATCGTGACGCAGGCGCCCCCGGCCGGTGCGGGAGTGGGCGGCGTAGGCGGAGCCGACCGCGGCGAAGTCGGTCAACGCGACCAGCCCATCTCCGTGTAGGGGCGGCCGGCCAGGATGCCTTCGATCGCGGCGCGCGTGTACGGGACGATCGGCTCGGGCAGATCCTTGGCGCTCCACCGCTGCCAGGCGACGCACTTGTCCGGCTCCCGTACTTCCGGCTCGCCCTCCCAGTGGCGGGCTCGGAAGAAGAGACCGATGCGGGGCCGGTCTCCGGGCCGGTCGACGAGATGCACGGTGTGTACGAGTTCGAGGCCGGCCGGGACGATCACCAGCCCGGCCTCCTCGTGCGCCTCCCGGACCAGGCCGGCGGTCGCGGCCTCCGCCCCGAGGTGCCCGGCCAGGGCGTGCCGGGTTCCGCCCGCGTACGCCGAATCGGGATGACGGAGGCCCAACAGGACATGGCCGGCGCGCTCCAGGTACAGATGGGCGCCGACCACGTGGGGCACGGTCCCGACCGATGCCCTCACCGGCGCGACGGCAGCCGTCGCCGCGCCGGCGGCCACCGGTCGGATCGCGCCGTCCAGTCCGGAGGCGACGAGCTTGGCGCGCAGGGTGGGGGAGGCGACCTCGTCGAAGGGGAGCCAGGCGGCGCCGTCGACCTCCTCGGCCTGAAGCGTGAGGTCCGGTGCGTCGTCGGCGAGATGGAAGACGAAACGGAAGTCGTAGTGCCGGTGCGCCGCTTCGCCCTTCTCCGGGCCCCGGGCGTCGCGGTCGATCACCGCGACGCTGCAGGTGACGTGGCCGGGGAGGGAAGTACGGCTGGTCGGATCGACGGCAGCTTCCAGCGTGGCCCGCAGGCCGGTCAGGGAGCCGTGTTCGCCGGGGTGTCGGTCGAGGTAGTCGCCGAGGAGGGTGCGGATGTGGGCGGGGGAAGGGGGCATGTCGGAACCTCACGGAGCTCTCGGGCCGGCGGGGGCTGGTGGACGGTGGTCCCGCCGGCGGGGGATGCCGGCGGGACGCTGGGGGCGTGGGCGGACCTGGTGGGACCTAGTCGGGTTGACTCACGCCAGTGCCTCCCCTTCACCGAGGAGGGCGCCGGGCTTGCTCGGTGTGCCTTCGCCCCGGGTGGGCTGGGCCGGTACCGAAGGGTTCGCGAACTGGCGGGCCTGCAGCTCGTACGCCTCCCGGAACGCACCCGTGCTCGTGGCGGGGTCCATGAGCTGGGCGAACGTGCCGTGCTCGACGACCCGGCCCTCGTCCAGGACGTAGATCAGGTCGGCGTGGCGCACGCTGTGGAGGCGGTGCGTGATCAGGACCGTGGTCTGGCCCGTACCGGCGAGTCGGTGGATCTGGTCGAAGACGCGCTGTTCGGCGGCCGGGTCGAGGGCGCTCGTCGGCTCGTCGACGATCAGCACCTGGCCGTTGCGGGCCTTGCTCCGGGCCAGGCCGAACGCCTGCCACTGTCCGCCGGAGAGCTCCTGCCCGCCCCGGTAGCCGCGGGCCAGCAGCGTGCTCAGACCGCGCGGCAGCCCCCTGACGACCTCGTCGGCCCCGGCGTACGCGGCCGCGGCCTCGATGGCCGTGTCGTCCATCGGGACGCTGCTGCGGCCGATGCCGATGTTCACCCGGGCGGTGAAGGGCCACCGCTGGAAGTCCTGCGCGACCATCGCCACGCGCGAGAAGATCCGGGCCCGGCACGCGTCGGCGGCGCTGACGTCACCCCACAGGACCCGCCCGGAGGCGGGCAGGTGCAGGCCGCACAGGAGCTTCGAGACCGTCGACTTGCCCGATCCGTTCCTCCCCACCAGGGCCACCGTCCTGCCGCGCGGAATGACCAGGTCCACCTCCCGCAGGGACGGTTCGTCGGCGCCGTGGTACGAGAAGGAGACCTTCTCGAAGCGGATCGCGTCGAAGTCGTCCGGCACATCGACCCCCGTCTCCGGGATCGCACGCCGCTCCGCCTCGGCGCACAGCCGCTCCAGGTCGGCGACGAACAGGGACTCCTCCTGGATGTCGGTGACCCGCAGCACCAGGTCGGTGATGCTCGCCGAACCGGCCCGGATCGCCAGGACCGCGGTGCCGCCGACCGCGAGCGCCATCTGCCCGTTCCACAGCAGCAGACCGAGCACGCCGTACGCGGCCACCGTCGCCACACCGCGGGCCCCGTCGGCGAGCAGCCCCGTACGGGCCGCCACCCAGGCGAGACGGGTCTGCTCCCGCTCGCTCGTCTCCGCCATGCCCCGGAAGTGCTCCAGCAGGAACGGCCCCACGTCATGGACCCGGACCTCACCTGCCGCCTGCTGGTCGATCAGCAGGCGACTGATCAGCTGCGCCGCCCGAGCGTGCTGGACGAACCGGTGCCAGCTCGCATACCGCGCGCGAGCCATCGTCAACGCCCCCCACGCGCTGGGCAGCGCCATGGCGACCAGCAGCGGCAGGAGCGCCCAGTGCAGCACCGTCAGTACGCTCGCGGCGGCGATCAGCGAGATCGCCGAGGCGACCACGGCCGTGCAGTAGCCCACCATCCGCCGGGCCCCGTCGGCGCCCCACTGCGCCGAGTCCATCAGCTTGTGGAACGCGTCGTCCTCGATGGCGTCCATCTCGACCCGGGCGACCAGACTCAGGTACCGCTCGGTGGCGACCCGCTGGACCTTGGGCTCCAGGACGCCCGTGGAGGCGGTCGACGCCGACTTCAGCAGCGAGGAGACGACCGACAGCACCGATACGAGCACCAGCGCCGGCACGGACCCCCGTAGCCGATCGGCCAGGGTCCCGGCCGCCAGCAGCTCGGTCAGGAGCGCGTTCACCGCGACCAGCGTGAACGCCTGCGCCAGACCCCGGCCGAACTCGCTGACCGCCACCGTGTACAGGGCTCTCCGGTCGGCCTGCCTCGCCAGCCGGACGGCGACGGCGACCTGTCGGGGGAAGCTGACGGCCATGCTCCACATGCCCAGCTTCACCCAGGTCCCGCGGTACTGGTTCCACCCCTGGTCGTAGTCGAGCCGACCGCCGAACAGGAGCTCCTCGGAGGCCGAATGGGTCTCCGCCCCGGTTGTGGACGACGCGTCGTCCGCGGTGCTCGTCATGCCCCCCACCTCGTATACGGGCGTGCCGCGAGCAAGGCGCCGGCGCGAAGGAGGGCAGGGAGGGGAGTCGTCACAGCGGGAAGGGGGTACACGGCGGCCTCCGGGAGGTAGTGGTCTGGGGTGTCGCGGCGTTCAACGACCCACTCGCCGGTTTCGAACACACGTGTTTCGGACGGGGCGCGAACCCCATGAGCAGGCGAATGTGCGTTCGTGCCGGGTACATCGACCCTTGCCGTCCGTGACCCGAGGCGGGCGACCGTGGTGGCCGAAACGCCGATGACGACCTACGGCTCACGACTTCCGGCTTGCGACTCACACCTTGCGACTCGCGACTGACGGGGCATCGCCGTGATCGGCCGGACAGGTCACGACCCGTCCGCCTCGTCGCGCGCGTCTCATCGAAAGTCCTATTTGTCTGCAAATATTCGTTCTCCGGGAACTCGTCCTCTCGGGACCTTCGGCGCTAGGAGATGTCTGATGGGTGTTGTCTCTACGAGTGCTTACGGCGAGTGGTTCTACGCCGGCCAGCAGGACGGTTCGCGGCGCTCCGCCGAGCGCGTGCTGCCGTTGGTGTTCGATCTCGTCAGGCCGGCGAGCGTCGTGGACGTCGGGTGCGGCACCGGTTCCTGGCTCGCCACCGCCCAGCACCTGGGAGTGGACGAGATCCTGGGCGTCGACGGACCCTGGGTGTCCCCCGAGGCGCTCCACATCCCCCCGCAGTGCTTCATGAAGCAGGACCTCAGCAGCCCGCTGCGCCTGGATCGGCGCTTCGACCTGGCAATGTGCATGGAAGCTGCCGAGCACTTCGACGAGTCCCGCGCCGACTCCCTGGTCGCGGACCTGTGTGCCATGTCGGACGTCGTCCTGTTCTCCGCCGCGATCCCCGGCCAGACCGGAACGGACCATCGCAACGAGCAGTGGCCGCCGTACTGGCGCGAGCGCTTCGAGCAGTGGGGGTACGAGCTCGTCGACTGCCTGCGTACCCGCTTGTGGGACGACCACGCGATCGAGCCCTGGTACGCGCAGAACGCCTTGCTCTACGTCAGCGGCGAGCGGCTCGCCGCCGACGAGCGGCTTCGGGCGGCGGCCGCCGAGAACGGCAGGATGCCGCTGTGCACCGTCCATCCGGGCGTACTCGCGCTGTTCTCCGCCCCGTACGCGCCCGCGGTGCCCGAACCCGCCGAACGCCGGGGCGCACCGCGGAGGTTCATCGGTCCCGCCGATCTGCGTTCCCGGTGCGACATCGCGGAGCCGGCGGTGCGGGCCTGAGCCGACACTCGGACAGGCGTCCGACAGGCCGGCAGGAGTACCCGGTTGGGTGACTGCGCCCCTGGGTGGGCAGAGGCAAGATCATCTGCATGAGAGCTTCCCTGACGCGCCGCGCGTGCGCCGTAGCCCTGCTCGTGACGTCGACGCTCGCCCCCGCGGTGGCCGTGGCCGCCCAACCCGGAGGAAACGAACGGCAGTCGGGGCGTGCGGCAGCGCACGCCCGTCTGCTCGGTGAGAAGATCGTTCCGCACAAGCTCGACTTCCGCGGCACCACCGTCGGCGGCTTCTCCGGTGTCGACCGCAACCGGTGCACCGGGGAGTACGTGTTCCTCAGCGACGACCGCTCGCAGTTGCAGCCCGCCCGCTTCTACACCGCCAAGCTGGACGTGGACGCGGCCGGCGTGCACTCCGTCGACTTCACCGGTACGCACCCGCTCCTCCAGCCCGACGGCTCGACGTACCCGGCGCCCTCCGTCGGCGACGGCAAGGCCATCGATCCGGAGGAGATCCGGGTCGATCCGCGCACCTGCGACTACTGGTGGGCGCAGGAGGGCGACCGGCCCAGGGCGGTCGGCGCCGGACCGGTGATCCAGCCTTCGATCCAGTTCGCCGGCCCCACCGGCGCCTACCTCGGCCGGTTGCCGCTGCCGTCGAACTACGAGATCACCATGGAGGAGCGCGGTCCGCGCCGGAACCAGGCGATCGAGGCGATCACCTTCGGCTCCCAGGGCCGAGTGGTGACCAGCGCGGTCGAGGGCCCGCTGATCCAGGACGGCCCGGTGCCCGACCTGGAGAACGGCGCTCTTGTCAGGGTCACGCGGCAGACCCGCGAGGGCGGGGTGCTCGGCCAGTTCGCGTACCCCCTCGAGAAGATCTTCGCCCCGTCCGACCCGACCAGCCCCTGGGGCCCGGACACCGGGGTCCCGTCCCTCCTCGCCTTTCCCGACAACCCCAACCGCTACCTCGTCCTCGAGCGCACCTGGGTCGCCGGATCGGGATACAAGATTCGTCTCTACGACGCCACCACCCGTGGCGCGACCGATGTCCAGGGGATGGAGTCGCTGGCAGGACAGCCCGTCGTGGCGATGCGCAAGAAGCTCGTCGCGGACTTCGACACCCTGGGGCTCTCCACCGTGGACAACACCGAAGGCATGACGTGGGGCCCGGAACTGCCTTCCGGCGAGCGGTCGCTGATCCTGGTCAGCGACGACAACTTCGTCTCGGACGCGGTCACCCAGATCGTCGCGCTCGCCATCCGCTGACCATGACGAGTGCGTGACGCGCGGGGCCGGCCGACACCGGCCCCGCGACAGCGCCGTGAGATCACGCTATGATGCGCGGTATCACCGAAGCCTTCCCGGGCGGACACATGTCCCTGGGGAGGCTTTTTTCATGCCCAGCCGGCAAACAGCACGAGGGCATGTTCGCCCTTCCCGGGCGTTCCCGTCGCACCGACCACTGAATTCGGCATACCCATAACCGTGCTTGAGGGGTCGGTGCCCTGTATCGAAGGAGTGCCATGTCAGACGTTTCCGTGCGCCTCGCGACCGTTGACGACCGTCCTGCCGTCGAGCGGCTGTGGCTCATGTTCCGCCATGACATGTCGGAGTTCAGCGAGGTGCTTCCCTTCCCTGACGGCACCTTCCGCAAGGAGAGGCTTGAGGCCGCCTTCACGGAGGCCGGTTGGGCTCCGTACCTGCTGACCAGCGGCGATCGACCTGTCGGTCTCGCCCTCGTTCGTGGTCTGGCCGAGCCGACGCGCGTGCTGAACAGCTTCTTCGTGGTGCGTGGAGCCCGCCGGGCGGGCATCGGCCTGAGCGCCGTCCAGCAGGTCGTCGCCTGCCACCCGGGGCGATGGGAAGTGGCCTTCCAGGACGCCAACGCCGCTGCGGTCCGCTTCTGGAGGCGGGTCGCGACCGAGGTCGCAGGCGAGGCATGGTCCGAAGAGCGCAGGCCCGTTCCCGGCCGTCCGGACCTGCCGCCCGACGTCTGGATCTCGTTCCGCGCCGACGCCGACGCCGACGCCGACATCCGTCCTTGCGGAGGGAGTGCGGAACCGCCCTGTCAGAGAAGCCCTTCGACCGCGTACAGCGTGCCGAGTCCTACGGCCAGGGAGCCGAGGAGCACGCGCAGGAAGGTGTCCGGCATGCGCGGTTGGAGGCGCGCTCCGAGGTAGCCGCCGATGAGTCCGCCCAGACCGCAGGCCAGTCCGAGCGGCCAGTCGGGTGCGATGCTGCCGCTGTGCGTCACGGACAGCAGGGCGTAGGTGCAGGCGCCGACGACCGACGTGGCGAAGGTGGAGGCGAGCGTGGCGGGCGCGACGGTGGAGACGGGGACGCCGCGACCGACGAGGACGGGGCCGAGTATGGACCCGCCGCCGATGCCGTAGACGCCTCCCACGACCCCGACCGCGAGCGCCATCGACGCGACCGTCCGAGGCGCGGGTCCGGGCCTGGGGGTCGCCGTGTGCGCCGGGCGGAGGGTTCTGACGATGAGCCACACGCCGAGCGGCAGCATCAGCGCGGCGATCAGGAGGCGGAAGACGCGCGGCCCCGGCAGCGCGAACACGCGGATGATCGCGCCGAGGACGACACCGGGCAGGGAGCCCAGCACCAGGAGGCGGACGAGCGGCCCGGTCAGAGCGCCGTCTCGCCGGTAGCGCAGCAGGGCGCCGGGCCCTGCCACCACGTTGTAGAGGAGGTTCGTGGGAGTGACGGCGGGACTGGGCACGGCGAAGACGCTGAGCTGCACCGGGAGCAGGAACACGGCCCCGGAGACTCCGACCGGTGCCGTCACGACGGCTGTCAGCAGCCCGACCGTCAGGCCGGCGACGCCGAGCCCCCACTCCACCTGACACCCCCTCAGGAGGCCTGTCGGCGTGATGCCGCTCGACCTCCGCGACAGCCTAGACGGTGGGGTTCCGTAGGGATCGGGAGGAGTGTTGTCGGTCCGTTCGCGTGCGGATCAGAGGCCGGGAGGGCAGGCCACCAGCAGGGGCAGAAGCGGCACGGCGACGGCGGCCGAGGCCATGGATCCCCGGAGGGCGGGGTGCGGAGCCCGGTGCGGGCCCAGGATGCGCTTCATGCGGAGCAGCGCCGTCGACCCGCCCACCGCGAAGGCACCCTCGGGAGCGCGGCCGGCGGCCATCTCGTACATCGCGGTCGCGAGGACCTCGCGGGGGTGGCGGCGCAGGGCGCCGTCGTCCGCGATCATCTCCAGCAGGACGGCCGTCTGCTCCCGCCCGTGGCGTGCCAGCGGCAGCCGGCGGAAGACGGTGGCGAACCCGTCCGCGGCGGCGAGCAGCAGATGGTGGCGGCCCGCGACGTGCGCCCGCTCGTGGTCGAGGACGGCGTCCAACTGTTCCTCCGTGAGCAGCCGGACGGCGGCGTCGCTGACGACGATGCGCGAGCGGAAGCCCGGCAGGCAGTACGCCCCCGGGGTGGAGTGGGGGAGCACGGTGACGTGGAGCCGGTCGCAGCGCGTGCCCACCAGGTCGAGCCGGTCCCGGTGGCGTGCGCGGATGAGCGTCGTGCGGGCGAGATGAAAGAGGAAGGACCCGACGAAGGCGGTGACGACGGCGAGTGGCATGGCGACGGCCAGGCGGTCCGCCGTGGTGGGGTCGGGCCCGGCCGCCTCCGTGCCCAGACCGCAGGCGTGGAGCAGCCCCAGGAGCCCCGCGTGCAGATGCTCCGTCGGCGCCGCGAGCTGGGTGGCCGCGAGCGCCACCGTGAGCGTGAACGACATCATCAGGGCGAGCCACACGGCCGCGCCCAGCGCGGGCGCGCGGTACGGCCAGGCGCTGCGTGTCATGAGGCGCGGCGCCGCGACACCCACGACGGCCGCGTACGCCAGCAGGGCGGGGGCCGCGTTCACTCCTTCGCCCGCCGTTCGACATCGCGGAGGGCCTTGCGCAGGGCCGCGATCTCGTCGGCGTCGAGGTTCTCCACGAACTGGGCCAGGGCGGCCGGGCGGTCCTCGCTTGCGCCCAGGCCGTCCTCCATGAGCGCCGCCGCGTAGGCCTCGCGGGAGGCGGTGGCCCGGTAGTGCCAGACCCGCCCGTCGCGGGTACGCGTGAGGTGGCCCTTGTGGAAGAGGATGGTCGTGACGGTGGTCACCGTGGTGTAGGCGGCGTCCCGGTGCTCGTTGATGTCGTCGACGACCTCGCGGACGGTCGCGGGGCGGTCCCATCTCCAGAAGCGGTCCATGATCTCCGCCTCAAGCTCCCCCAGCCGACGCATGGGCCGTGTCCTCTCCGCTGTTCCGCACTCGGCTGCATAGTAGTCGGGCAGGTCACGGCCCTTCCCGGGCCCGCGGCTCCCGGCGCCGCCGTCCGAGTGCCCGTCGGGCCTCGGAGCCGGCGTCAGCCGATGCGTACGCCCCACATGAAGGGCATGCCGCTGCGGGCGATGGACTCGTAGCGCACCTGCGCGCCCGGCTTGGGGGAGTGCAGGATCTGTCCGTTGCCCGCGTAGAAGCCGACATGGCTCAGGTCGGTGCGCATGATGATCAGGTCGCCGGGCCTGAGCGCGCTCAGGGAGTCGATGCGCGTCCCGACCCCGGCCTGTGCCTGCGACGTGCGGGGTATGGACACGTCGGCCTGGCGGAACGCCCACGACGTGAGGCCGGAACAGTCGAAGGACGTCGGTCCGCTCGCGCCCCAGACGTACGGCATGCCGACCCGGCTCTTGGCCGCGGCGAAGGCTGCCGCGGCGCGCTGCGAGGCACTCGCCTCGTTGCCGAGATCGACCCGCGCGCTCGCCCGGTTCGCTCGCGCCTCCCCTTCCGCGATCCGCGCGCGTTCCTTCGCCGACAGGGTGTTGAGGAGGCGCTGCGCCTCACGCAGCTTGCCCTGGATCTCGCTCTTGCGCTTGCCCAGCTCCCGCTGGACGGCGTCGAGATCGCCCAGCTTCTCCGCCGCCTCGCTGCGCTGCTGCCGGAGCGCGCGCTGCTGGGATAGGAACTGCTGGAGGGTGACGGTCTGCCGGTCGCCGGCCCGGTCGAGGGCGGAGGCCTTCGCCAGGTAGGTGTCGGGGTCCTCGGAGAGGAGGAGCTGGAGCGCGGGATCCATGCCGCCCGAGCGGTACTGGCCGGCAGCCACCGTGCCGATCCGGTCGCGGAGTTCGTTGAGGTCGCCCTGCTTGCGGGCGGCGGCGTCCTGGAGGTTCGCCACCTGCTTCTTGAGCGCTTCGGCCTCCTCCTTGATCCCGTTGTACTTCTCGGTCGCCTGGGTCGCCTGTTCGTAGAGGCGGTCGACCTGTGCCTGCACGCCCTTCTTGGTGGGGTCAGGGAGGGGATCGGCGGAGGCCGACGGGGTGGAGAGGGCGACCGCCGCCGCGGCCGTCGCGGTGAGGACTCCGGTGCGGCGCGGGTTGGTCTGCTTCGGGCGGCGGTGGGAAGCCACGGGGGAGAGCTCCTTCTTGCTCGGCCGCCGACAAGGGCTGTGCGCACAGCGGACACGGCGGCGCCTCCGCCGCCGCCCCGGGTGGGCGATCGGCCGTACGAAGGCTCCGCCGCATACTAATCTTCTAAGATGCTTAGTCTCAATGAGGGTCGACGGTGGCGATCCGAGTGAACGGCCCTGCGGGGCCTAGTCGGTGGCGGTGAGGGTGCAGTCGTGGGTCTTCGCCGAGCGTTCGGCGAAGGCCGACAGGGCGGTGCGGAGGCCCTGGTGGTCGAGGGTGAGGCGGGAGGTGCGGCCGAGTGTGCCGCCGACGGGCGCGACGACGTATGCGGCCCGGTCCACCGCGCCGCGGCAGTCGGCCCACAGCACGTAGAGGCCGTCCGGGGCGTCGCCCGCAGGCCGGCCGGCCAGGTCTTCGAGGTTCCGACGCTCGGTCCTCTCCAGCGCGGGGCCGTACGACGCGGTGAACGTGTACAGCGGCGCGCCCCGCAGGCCGCCGAGCGTGCAGCCCTCGACCGGCTTCGGTCCCGGCGCGGTCTCCACGGCCGTACGGACCCCCCAGCGGGCGGCGGTCCGCGGGTCCACGATGCCCGCGCAGCTGCCCGACACCGAGGCGAAGGGCTCGTGGTCCCAGGCGTTCACGGAGGCGCCGACCTCGCGCACCGGCGCGCCCTCGGCGACCTCGCATCCCTGCTGCCGCGCGTAGGCGGTCGCCGTGCGGGTCAGTACGGCGGTGAGCTCCGTACGGGCTTCCGGGCGGCCGAAGTCGGCCCGGTCGATCCTGGCACGTGCCTCGGCGACCATTCCGACGCCCTGCGCGTCGCCCTGTGTGCCGCCGCAGTCGATCAGGACGATCGCGGACGCCTCGCCCCGGCGCTCCCGGTCCGGATCGAACGCGAAGCCGCCGGTCCAGCCGTGGCCCAGGGGCGCGTCGGTGGCTGCCGCCTCCAGCACGCCGAAACGGTCCCGCGCGTCACTCACCGTCACACGCAGGTCGATCCGGCCGTCCTCCTCGTACACCTCGTCGGCTTCACCGACCCGGCACTGCCAGAAGTCCCGGCCCGTCCTCGTCTCCGTCGTCACGTCGGCCCCGCCCACCAACTCCCGTACGGGATCGGCCGCCAAGGTCCCTTCGCACGCCGAGTCCAGGGCGCGGTCGTGGAGCCAGGCCTGCAAGCCGCCGGACAGCCAGAACAGGCCGCCCGCCACCACGGCCGCGCCGGTCGTCAGACCTGCCGCGAGCCGGATCCGCCGGCGGCGGCGGATCCGGGCGAGCTCGTGATCGGCAGACTCCCTGGGCTCCCCGCTCATCCCCACACCTTCCCGAGCACCTTCGTGTCATTGCAGTCGCCCGACGCGTCGAGGTAGCGCGCGAGGAGCGAGTCGGCGCGGGCGGCGAGCAGTTCGCGGTCCGTCCCCTCCAGCCCGAGACGGTGCAGGGTCCGTCCGCCCGCGCACCGCCCTTCGGCCCACACGGCGAGCTCGTACGTCTTCGTCTTCGTCGGCGTACCGGCGGTCGGCTGTCCGCCGCGCCCGGCCAGGGCGAGTTCACGCCCGTACTCGGTGCGCAGCTCCGGCAGCACCTCGCCCCACCAGCTCGCCGAGCTCACCACCACGCCGCCCGCCGCCCCCGGCTTCGAGACGGTCGTGGAACAGGCCCTGGCCCAGGCGTGGGTGGCCCCGTGCGCGGACTGCTCGGCGCCCTTCAGAGCAGAGCCGAGCAGCTCCGGGCGGAACCAGGCGCACTCCGCGGGAGGCGCGTCCGGCGCGTCCTCCTGCGGGGACGGCGTCACCGGTCGTACGTCGGTGTCCCGCACGACAGCCCCTCCGCAGCGCCCGTCGGCGCGTACCTCCTCGGCGACGGCCGCGACGAGCGTGCCGAGCCATTCGCTCGCCGGGCTGTTCGTCGAGGCGTGCACCCGGAAGGACGTGACAGGGCGGGCGTACCCCTGCAGGCCGTTCGGGCAGGTGACCGTGACGACCTGGTCCGCCCGCTCGTGCTCCTCGGCCCACTCCGGCTCGTCCTCGTAGGGGGTGCGGCCGATGACGTGCTCCACCCGGACGCCCTTCAGCGGCGGGTCCAGCACCGGCTCCGCCGTCACGGTGAACCACGGGTCACCCTCGCCGTCCCCGCCGAGGGAGCAGGACACGAGACCGCGCGGCCCCGGTCCGGTCCGCAGGGTCCACCACGCGTCGTCGGCCAGCAGCTTCGCCGCGTCGTTCCGGGGCAGCGCCCCGCCGCAGGCCCGGGCGAGCGCGTCGGCGTTGTGCCGGTCGCGCTGCTCGGCCCGTACGAGGACGAAGCCCGCCGTCAGTGCCACCAGCAGGACGGCCAGCGTCGCCCGTGGCAGCCACCGGTGCCGTCGGAACCGGGCCCACGCCGAATCGCTCATCCCCGCCCCGCCCAGTCTCCGTGCTCGTGCTCGTGCTCGCGTGCGGGCATCGCACCCGCGAATCGATCACCGCACGCTATCCCACCGGTCTCACGCGCCCGCCGCTGGACAGTCGCAGTACTCCGGCATAGCCTCCGATGCACCTATTCAAGTTTTTGAGTAAGCGAGTATGTGAGGAGAGGTCATGCATCCGTTCCGCAAGGCGGTGGAGGACCGTGATCCGGACGCTCTGGAGGCGCTGCTCGCCGAGGATGTCGTCTTCACCAGCCCCGTCGCCTTCGCGCCGTACGCAGGCCGCGCGATGACCGCCGCGATCCTGCGCGGCGTGCTGCGCGTCTTCGAGGACTTCTCGTACGTACGGGAGATCGGGAACCCTGACGGCCGTGACCACGCCCTCGTCTTCACGGCGACGGTCGGCGGGAAGCAGATCCATGGCTGCGACTTCCTGCACTTCGACGAGGAGGGGAAGATCGACGACCTGACCGTCATGGTCCGCCCCCTGTCGGCGGCGCGGGCGCTCGCCGACGCCATGGGCGCCCAGTTCGACCGGATCGTCCGCGAGGCGGCCGACGGCTGAGGCGTCCGACGGGAATGCCGAGAGGCCGGACCGGCGCGCAGTGCGCCGGTCCGGCCTCTTCGGTGACGTGACAGGGGATGCAGCGAGGCGGGGCGGACGGTCAGTCCGTGCCCATCTCCATCGCCGCGCGGTCCAGCATCTCGTCGTCGCCGGAGACCTCGCCGCGCGAGGCGATCGCCTCGGCGCCGCCCTCCGGCAGCTCCGTCAGGGTGCCGATCAGACCGGTCGCGGCCGCCTGGGCGGCGCCGATGGCGGGGCTGCCCGTGCCGATCAGGCCCAGCGTGGCGTACTGCTCCAGCTTGGCGCGGGAGTCGGCGATGTCGAGGTTCCGCATGGTGAGCTGGCCGATCCGGTCCACCGGGCCGAACGCCGAGTCCTCGGTCCGCTCCATGGAGAGCTTGTCCGGGTGGTAGCTGAAGGCCGGGCCCGTCGTGTCGAGGATCGAGTAGTCCTCGCCGCGCCGCAGCCGCAGGGTCACCTCGCCGGTCACGGCCGCGCCGACCCAGCGCTGGAGCGACTCGCGGACCATCAGGGCCTGCGGGTCCAGCCACCGGCCCTCGTACATGAGACGGCCGAGGCGCCGGCCCTCGTTGTGGTACTGGGCCAGGGTGTCCTCGTTGTGGATCGCGTTCACGAGCCGCTCGTAGGCCGCGTGCAGCAGGGCCATGCCGGGCGCCTCGTAGATACCGCGGCTCTTGGCCTCGATGATCCGGTTCTCGATCTGGTCCGACATGCCCATGCCGTGGCGGCCGCCGATGGCGTTGGCCTCCATCACCAGGTCGACGGCGGAGTGGAACTCCTTGCCGTTGATGGTCACGGGGCGGCCCTGGTCGAAGCCGATCGTGACGTCCTCGGTGGCGATCTCGACCGAGGGGTCCCAGAACCGGACGCCCATGATGGGCTCCACGGTCTCCACGCCGGTGTTCAGGTGCTCCAGGGTCTTCGCCTCGTGCGTGGCGCCCCAGATGTTGGCGTCGGTGGAGTACGCCTTCTCCGCGCTGTCCCGGTAGGGGAGGTCGTGGGCGAGGAGCCACTCCGACATCTCCTTGCGGCCGCCGAGCTCGGTCACGAAGTCGGCGTCGAGCCACGGCTTGTAGATCCGCAGGTGCGGGTTGGCCAGCAGGCCGTACCGGTAGAACCGCTCGATGTCGTTGCCCTTGAACGTCGAGCCGTCGCCCCAGATCTGTACGTCGTCCTCGAGCATCGCCCGGACCAGCAGGGTGCCGGTGACGGCGCGGCCGAGCGGCGTGGTGTTGAAGTAGGCGCGCCCGCCCGAGCGGATGTGGAACGCGCCGCAGGTGAGCGCGGCCAGGCCTTCCTCGACCAGCGCGGCGCGGCAGTCGACCAGGCGGGCGATCTCGGCGCCGTACGTCTTCGCGCGGCCGGGCACCGAGGCGATGTCGGGCTCGTCGTACTGGCCGATGTCGGCGGTGTACGTGCACGGGACGGCGCCCTTGTCGCGCATCCACGCGACCGCGACCGAGGTGTCGAGGCCGCCCGAGAAGGCGATGCCGACGCGCTCGCCGGCGGGGAGGGAGGTGAGGACCTTAGACATAGGAAGAGTATGCATGATCCTGCATGGTCATGCAACGTCGATCTGCGGGGAGTCCGGTGTCGCGTGGGCTTACCCCTGGTACGGTCCCTCACCGGCCGAAGCTCCACCCAGGAGCGGCGGCGTCCGTGGAGGGGTGGAGAGGGTGCGGCTCACGAGCGGGGTTCTTCCCGGGGATCTGGTGGACGCGATACGGGGGACCGCTCGCGACATCGCCGAGGTGCTCGGTGCCAGTGGCACTGGCCCTGGCCCTGGCGATGGCGATGGCGCCGGGCATCGGGGCGGTCTGCCCGTGCCCCGGTCCGTCTGGACGGTCGGCGAGGCCGCCGCGCACCTGGCCCAGGCCAACGCCCTCATGGCGGACATCGCCGCCGGTCACGAGCGCCCCTACGGGGACGGCACCCCAGGCGGCCTGACCGAGGCCAACGAACGCGCCCTCGCCGAATTCGCGGAGCGCGACCCCGAGCCGCTCGCCGACATGATCACGGAGCAGGCCGAGGCCTTCCTCGCCGCCGTCGAGCGCCGCGACCCGGCCGAGGTGCTCACCACCCCGCTCGGCACGATGAGCCCGGCTGTCCTCGGTTCGTACCTGCTGACCCACATGCTCGGCCACGGCTACGACCTGGCCCTCGCCCTGGGCCGTCCCCACATGGTCGACGCCCGCAGGGTCGCCCTCACCCTCCCGTTCATGATCGCCGTGATGCCGGGGGTCGCCGATCCGGTCGCCGTCGCCGGACTGACCGCCCGCTTCGCGGTACGGCTGCGGGGCGGCCCGGGCTTCGGCGTCACCGTCACGGGCGGCGACGTCCAGGTGGCCCACGAGCCGCCCGCCCGTCCGGACTGCACGATCCTGACCGAGCCGGTCGCCTTCCTCCTCCTCGCCCTCGGCCGGCTAGACCCGTGGCCCGTGATCGCCCGGGGCAAGGCGCTCGGCTGGGGGCGCAAACCCTGGCTCGCGCCCCGGTTCCCCCGCCTCTTCCGCGCGCCCTGAGGCCCGCTCCGGTGGATCCTTGAAGTAACCGGGCGAACGGCCGCCGGGAGTCACCGGGCGGACGGATCCCGGTAGCGACGTGCGAGGAGGCAGACCATGACTCGTACCCAGGAGTGGACGGTCGGCCTGGAACTGGTCGAGGACGGCGGCAGGACGGAGGCCGAGGCGCGGCTGAGCACCGGCACCTCGACCATCACCGGCCACGGCACCGCCCGCTGCAACCCGTCGGACGTGGACGTCCCCGCGATCGGCGACGAGCTCGCCGCGAGCCGGGCGATGAAGGACCTGGCCGGCAAGCTCATGCGGGAGGCCAACCGCGAGATGGAGGCGGTGGGGGCGGGGACCGTACCCCGGCACACCGGCCCCGGATACGGCTGGCCGGAGGCGGTCACCTGACCCTCGGGCCCTCCGAGGGAGCCGTCACCTGCCCCCAGGGGCCCGGCTCGACGTCACGTCCGGCCGGACCCCTCCCCAAGTGCCGCCGTCCTCGCCGGCGTCCGCCCTCAGGGGGTGTCGTCCGCGCCGCCGTCCCCGTGCGTGAGCCGGTCCACGACCTCGACCACCCCGTCCACCGTCTCGCACAGCCGGACCAGGACCGGCGTGACGCTCGGGTCCGGCAGGTCGCCGCTGAGCGTCACCACGCCCTCGTCGACGTCGATGTGCACGGCGGCGGGGGAGAGGCGCAGGATGCGGACGACGACGTCCTCCCGGATCTCCTCCTGGATCGACCGGTCCCGCCGCAGGAACAGCTGGAGGAGGTCGCTCCGGCTCAGTACGCCGATGAGCCGGCCGTCCGAGTCCACCACCGGCAGCCGCTTCACGCGGTGCCGCTCCATCAGCCGGGCCGCCTCGACCGCCGTCCACGACGGGCGGGCCGTCACGACCGGGCTCGACATCATGGCCTCGGCCGTGCTCGGGCCGTCCTTCGCGGTGTGCCGCCGCAGGAGGTCCGCCTCGGAGACGACGCCCACGGGCCGGTTCTCGTCGTCGACGACGGGGACCGCGGTGATGCCGTACTCGTCGAGGAGCCGCGCGATCTCCTTGAATGACGTCCCCCGCTGCACCGCGACCGCGGCCGGCGTCATCAGGTCCGCGACACTGCGGTTCCTCATCGTCCGTTCCGTCCCTTCTGCGTTCCGGACTCCATGGTCCCGCACCGGAGGCGGTCCTGGTGTGAGGGGGTGGCGAACGGGGGTGCGACGAGGGCTTGCGGGCATGACATGTACATGGTTACTTCGGGTAAGTCGCGGTTCCGAGACGGAAGAAGGACCTCTCATGTCATCCCCTCGCACCCTCCGCCGCCGCCGGTTCGGCGGCGCCCTCGCGCTGGCCCTCGCACTCCTCGCGACGACCGGCGCCACCGGAACGGCCGCACCGGGACGGGCGGCTCCGGGGGCCACCGTCCCGGAAGCGGCCGCCGTCGGACCGGCCCCGGGCGGCGTCCGCTCCGGGCTGCGGGAGGTGATGTTCGTCGGCAACAACTGGGACGGCACGGCCGACGTCATCGAGTCCCGGGGCGACTTCCGCCGCATCGCGCGCCTGAACGTCGTCCCCGACAAGGAGGAGCGGCTGCGGGAGATCCATCTGAACCCCGTCAAGCTCGCCTTCTTCCTCGGTGTCCGCAACGGGCCGGGGGAGGGGCACGACCAGTTCGTCGACGACATGTACGCGACCCCCGACGGCGCGGCCATGGTCGTCTCCCGCCCCAGCTTCGCCGACGTCGTCTCCCTCGACCTGCGCACCGGGCGGATCAACTGGCGCTTCCCGGTGGCCGGCTACCGCGCCGACCACATGGCAGTCTCGCCCGACGGCACCCGCGTCGCGGTCTCCGCCTCCACGGCGAACACCGTGCACGTCCTCGACATCGCCACCGGCCGTCAACTCGGCTCGTTCAAGACCGGCGACAAGCCGCACGAGAACGTCTTCACCTCCGACGGCCGCCTGTGGAACATGTCCATCGGCGAGGTCACCACCGCCCTCGACGCACCCTGGCTCGACTGGACGAAGGGTGACCGCCGCATCACGGTCGTCGACGCCGACACCTTCGAGACCGTCCGCGTGATCGACATGCGCGAGCGCCTCGACGCCTTCGGCCGCGACGACCTCTCCGACGCCGTCCGGCCGCTCGTCTTCACCCCGGACGAGAAGACCCTGTACTTCCAGGTCTCGTTCCTCAGCGGGTTCCTGGAGTACGACATCGCCACCGACCGGATCACCCGGGCCAAGTACCTCCCGGGCAGCCCGGCCACCGATCCCGACCGTACGACCTGGGTCAACGACTCGCGTCACCACGGCCTTTCGATCAGCCCCGACGGCGCCAAGCTGTGCGTCGCCGGAACGATGGACGACTACGCCACCGTCGTCGACCGGGCGACCCTCCGGCAGGGCCCGCTCGTCGAGGTGTCCAAGCCCTACTGGGCGACCGTGAGCGGCGACGGACGGTCCTGCGTCGTCTCCGAGAGCGGCGCCGACCGGGTGACCGCGATCGACTTCGCGACCGGCCTGCGGGTGGCCACCGTCGATGTCGGCGACCACCCCCAGCGCGTCCGGCTCGCCCGGGTGCCCGCCGACTGGACGGGCACCACGGTGAGTTGATCCGGAGTGGCGGCCGGCGTCGGGTGCGGTGCACCCGGCCGGGCGTCAGGCGCGGTGCACCGCGACCTCGTGGAGCGAGTAGCCCCACTGGGTCGCGCGCCGCACCCCCTGGATCCGCACGTACCGCGCGGGCTGCGAGTCGAACTCCGCCGTGTCGTAGCCGCCGTCGCCGGTGGTCGTGGACCACGCCGTACGCCAGTCGGTGCCGTTCTCCGACAGCTCGATGCGGTACTCCCGCGCGTAGGCCCGCTCCCAGTCCAGGGTCACCTTGCCGACCCGGTGCACGGCCCCGAGGTCCATCCGGAGCCACTGGTCGTCCGACCAGTCACTGGCCCAGCGGGTGCCCGTGTCACCGTCGACGGCGCGGCCCGGCGCGTAGCTGGTGAACGGGTGCCACTCCGAGGAGCTCGCCGAGGTCGCCGCGCCCGTGGCGAGGTTGATCCCCGACTCGTGCTTCTCGGTCGACTTCCACGTGGTCAGGTACGACTCCGCCCCGTCGGCCAGCTCGTCCACGACCCCCTGGCCGCCGCTGAGCCGGATCTGCTCGATCCAGTCCGGGACCAGGCCGTTGTGTGCGGCGCCGTCGGTGTTGAGGTCCCAGGTGCGCTCGCCCGTGACCTGACGGTCGATCATCGCGCTGCCGTCGGCGCTGCGGAAGGGGTACGTGACGGCGTTCGGGGCGTCCGGGCCGACCGGCCCAGGCCAGCCGCCGACGCCGTTCATGTCCGTGCCGTAGCCGAGGCCGACCCCGTACTTCTTACGGAGGTCCGCCTTCTGGCCCGCCTCGCCGATGAAGCCCTCGGCGCCGTGCATGTACTGGGCGACGAAGCCGCCGAGGCGGTAGAGCCGCTCGGTCCAGTCGAGGTCCATCCAGCTGTGCGTGGAGAGGACGCCCGGGTACTCCTCGGCCTCCAGGATGTCGAGCGCCCGCCCGGCGGCCTTGACGCTCATGTGGTCGAGCTCCAGCATCATGCCCCGGTCGATCATGCCTCGCAGGGCGTGCTCACCCAGCCTGGTGAGGCCCCGGGTGTTGCACTTGGCGTCCGAGGCGTACGAGGGCACGCTGACCCCGGCCGGCAGCTTCGACGCCATCACGGGCGCGGCGGCCAGGCCGATCGGGTTGTCGTGCTGCGGTCCGGTGCACCGCTCGGTCGCCCAGAAGGTGCCGGTGGAGAGGAACTGGCCGATGTTGACGGCCGCGCCGATGGTCCCCTGGTCGAACCGCACCCCGCACAGCGCGTTGTCGAACTTGTGGCACAGGAACATGCTGCGGACGCCGAGCCCGTACAGCTCGTCGAGGCCGCGGTCGATGTCGGCCTTGTCGCACTGGGCGACGTCGAGGATCTGCTTGCAGCCGAACGGCTCGGAGGTCTCGACGCCGAGGACGACCGCGAGCTTGCCCTGCTCGATCACCGAGCGGGCCTGGGCGGAGTCGGTGACGATCCGGAACCAGCCCTTTCCGGGGCCGCCGTACATGCCGTCCACGTAGTCCTGGAGCTCGTACGTCTTCTTGGCCTGGAGGCGGATCGACTCCATCTCGTCACAGCCGCGGTCCCGGGGCAGGATCGAGCAGATCAGGCCGTTCGTCACCAGGTCGTTGACGAGTACGCGCTGACCGCCGCGCCAGGCCCGCTCGACCCAGGCGTAGTAGTTCTGCTGGTGCGTCAGCGAGTTGTTGGCGGGCCAGTCCTTGAAGGAGGGCCAGCCGACCGGGTCGTGAGTGCCGTCCGCGCCGCCGGTGATGTTCTCGAAGAGTGCGCCCCTGCCGTCCGGGTAGTGCTCGGGGCAGTCCTTCAGCGCGTCGGCGATGCCGGCCGTGGAGAACGTCCGGCCGCAGATGAGCCGGCCGCCGAACCCTTCGTTGGACATCAGGTGGTTGTGCGCGTCGACGAACCCGCGCACCTTCCCCTGTGCGTCGGTCCCGGTGAACGGCGCACCGGTGATGTTGATGCCGGAGTCCGGTGAGGGCCGGGACGCCGGCTCCCACCACGACCCGGTCGCGGCTCCGGCGGCCGCCGGGACGGGCCCGGAGCCGAAGAGAAGGGCCGCGAGGGCCAGGAACAGTGCGAGGAGGGCGGATCGGCCGCCGCTCCTTCGCGGTGAGGGGCGAGTCGTCATCGGCGAGGCCTTCGGTCGACGGGGGTGTGCCGGGCGCCCCGAGAATCCCGGTGCCGAGCCAGTGAGTCAAGAGTCCGGGACAAACGACCTGTTGGTGAAGTGACCGAAGAGTAGGCTGCTATCCGCCGATCAGGACCGCCAGCTGATCAGCCGTCATGTCAAGCTGGCTGTCCGCCACTTGCTCGTCCTTCAGGACCAGGTACTGGAGCGTGAGGCCGTCGATCGCCGCCGCCAGGTACCGCGCGAGCACCTCCACCGGCACCCGCGGCTCCACGCCGAGGACGGAGCGCACCTGGTCGATCAGAACGGCCGCCGACGCCACGTACTGCGCGTACTGGGCGCGCGCCAGATGCTCGAACCCCGGCTCGCGCAGGGCGTACTGGGTGAGGTCGTACGTCAGCATGTGCTCACCGGGGTGTGCCGTGACGTGGTCCCAGTACGTCTGCAGCCCGGCCCGCACGGTCTCGCGCAGCGTCGCCCGCGGCTCGACCGCCGACTTCACGCGGGCCACGTAGTTGCCGGTGATCGTCTCGATCGCTGCTTCGAGCAGTGCCTGCTTCGAGTCGAAGCAGTAGTGGAAGACGCTCAGTGAGACGCCCGCCTCCGCGCAGATCGACCGTGTGGTCGTCCGCGCGACACCGTCCCTGGTCATCGCCCTGATCGCCGCCTCGACGAGCTGCGTGCGTCGTTCGGCCGACGGCATCCGCGTCATGGTTCCTCCTCGCGTCCGGCGACAGGGTAAGGCGAGAGGAGCGCGCCGCGTAACGGCGTTCCACAAGGCCGGTCACCCGCCCTGCACCTCGCCGACCTGCGTTCCGCGGGGCGCGGGGGGAACCTGGAGGCAGGGGAGCGCTCGGAAGGAGCCGCCGCCATGGGAGGAAGTTCGCGTCGCCCTCGTGGACTCGTGCGCCTCGCGGCCGCCGGTGTCGCGGTGGTCGCAGGCTCGGCCATGCTGCCCTGCGCGGCCCTGGCCGCGCCCGGCCCGTCGCCGGACGACGTGCGCACCCTCAGGCAGGGCCGGACACTGACTGTCGCGATCTCGCCCAACGACCTCTTCGACATCCCGGCGAGCTCGGCCGACGTGACCCTCACCGCCTTGAAGCAGGCGGACCGGCTGCCGCAGGGCGAGCACCTGGACCCCGAGGTCGCCGATCGCGGTATGACGTTCGTCTGCCTCGAGTTCAAGGTCGAGAACGTGAGTACCGAGGAGTTCGACACCTCGCACCTGACCAAGGCGCGCTGGAGCGGCAAGGACGGGGAGACGAAGAACATCGGCCATGTCATCGGCGCGGAGTGCGCCGGGCTCGGCCTCGTCAAGGAGAACCTGCTCGCCGAACCGAACCCCCGGCCCGGTGAGTTCGTGCGCGGCACCACCGTGTTCGAGGTGCCCGACGGCCAGGCGGGCGTCCTGGAGTTCGCCGACGTCGCGGACCACCCCATGTTCAAGGTCGAGACGACGGCCTCCCGCTGAAGGGCGACCGGGTCTCAGCCCCGGTCCAGGTCCAGGACCTCGCGGAGTGCGGCCACCGCGTGGGCGCGGTGTTCGTCGAGCCGGCGGACGGCGGCGTGTTCGTCGCCGTGGAGCAGTGCCGAGAGCACGGCACGGTGCTCGTGGACGGCCTGCTCGCGGTGTGCGGTCTCCGTGTAGTAGAGCGAGCGGTACGCGTCGGTGGAGTCCCACAGGGTCGCGATGAGGCGGACGAGGCGCGGCATCCCGGACGCCTCGATGAGGGTGAAGTGGAAGCGCCTGTTCGCCGCCGCCATCCCCGGCACGTCACCGTCCTCGGCCGCCCGCTCCACCTCGCGCTGGAGGGCTTCGAGTGCCTCGTACGTCCCGTCCGGCATGCGCCGCACGGCCATGCGTACGGCCTCCGTCTCAAGCAGCTCCCGGATCCGGTAGATCTCCTCCAGGTCGGCCAGTGAGAGCTCCGCGACGAAGTACCCCCGGTGTATGTGGTGCACGACCAGGCCCTCGGCCTCCAGGGCCTTGAGCGCCTCGCGGAGCGGGACGCGGCTCACGTCGAACCGCGCCGCGAGCGCGTCCTGCCGGATCTGGTCGCCCGGCTTGAGCTCACCGCTGGTGATGGCGCGCCGCAGTTCCTCCAGGACGAACTGCTGGGCGGTCTGCGGCCGCCGCTTCTGCACCGCGCTGCTCATCGCCTGTGACCTTCCGTTCCCCATGTCGCCCACCGGCGCTTCCGGAAGCACCGGTGTGACCACCATCTTCCTATGGATCAGCGCGTCCGCGCCGGGCGTCCCAGCGTCGTGAGCAGCGCATCGGTGTGCTCGCCCAGCCGCGGGGGAGCACCGCGGTACGAGGGCGGGGTGGCGCCGAGCCGGATCGGGTTGGCGACCTGGCCGGGACCCGCCGCCGCCTCGGGGACCCGCGGCGCGAGCCCCAGCCGGTCGGCGAGGTCGAAGGCGGCGGCCACGTCGTTGATGGGGCCGCAGGGCACCCCGGCGGCCGTGAGCTCCTCGAACCAGTCGTCGGCCGTGCGCGAGCCGAGCGTCCCCGACAGCTCCTCGACCAGCTCCTCACGGTGGGCGACCCGGGCCGTGTTCGTCGCGAAGCGCGGGTCCTCGCCCAGCTCCCGCCGGCCGAGCCGCTCGCACAGCGTGCGGAACTGGCGGTCGGTGCCGACCGCGAGGACCAGCGGCCGGTCCCGGGCCTCGAAGACCTCGTACGGCGCGATGCTCGGGTGGCTGTTGCCCATGGCGCGCGGCACGACCCCCGCCCCGAGGTGGGCGGCGGACTGGTTGGTGAGCGCCGAGAGGAGCGAGTGGAGCAGGGAGACCTCGACGCGCTGGCCCTCGCCGGTGCGTTCGCGGTGCCGGAGGGCGGCGAGGACCCCGAGCCCGGCGTGGAGGCCGGTGATGACGTCGACGAGGGCGACGCCCGCCTTGGTCCCCGGTCCCTCCGGCTCGCCCGTCACGCTCATCAGACCGCCCATGGCCTGCACGAGCAGGTCGTAGCCGGGCAGCCGGGCGCCCTCGGCGGTGCCGAAGCCGGTCACCGAGCAGTAGACGAGCCCGGGATTGGCGGCGCGCACGTCCTCGTACCCGAGGCCGAGCTTCTCCATCGTGCCGGGCCGGAAGTTCTCCACCAGGACGTCCGCGCGGTCGACGATCGCGCGCGCCGCCGCCAGGTCCTCGGGGTCCGTCAGGTCGAGCTCGATGGAGCGCTTGTTCCGGTTCACCCCGAGGAAGTACGTGGCCTCTCCGTCGGCGAACGGCGGCCCCCACGCGCGGGTGTCGTCGCCCGAGCCGGGCCGCTCGATCTTGATGACGTCCGCGCCCAGGTCGGCGAGGAGCATCGTCATGTACGGCCCCGCGAGCACCCGGCCGAAGTCGGCGACGACGATCCCGTCCAGCGCGCCCTTCGGGGACGTGTCCGGTGTGCCCTCATGGTCTGCGCGCATTCCGCTTCTCCCTCGCCGGCGATGCCCGACCGATGCCGGCCATCGGATCCCGTCGGATGACCGAGACGCTACGGCCTGGACATCGGATTTTCCATACTGGATCCAATATCCGATCTGCCGCTACTCTTCGGTTCGCCGAGTTGCGCAGTCGCCCGTCACAGGAGGCCGTCCGTGAAGTCGCCGTCCACCCCCGTCCACCCCTTCGACCTGCTGGCCATCGACGGCCTGCTCACCGAGGAGGAGCGCGAGATCCGCCGGACCGTGCGCACCGCCGCCGACCGCGAGCTGCGCCCGCACATCGCCGGCTGGTTCGAGAAGGGCGAGATCCCGGCCCGCGAGCTCGCCCGCACCCTCGGCGGACTCGGCGTCCTGGGCATGCACCTGGAGGGGTACGGCTGCGCCGGCACCGGCTCCGTCGCGTACGGGCTCGCCTGCCTGGAGCTGGAGGCCGTCGACTCCGGACTGCGCTCCCTCGTCTCCGTACAGGGCTCCCTCGCCATGTACGCGATCTGGAAGTACGGCTCAGAGGAGCAGAAGCAGCGCTGGCTGCCGAAGATGGCGGCGGGCGAGTACATCGGCTGCTTCGGCCTCACCGAACCCGACGCGGGTTCGGACCCGGGGGCCATGCGGACCAACGCCAAGCGCGACGGCTCGGACTGGGTGCTCAACGGCACCAAGATGTGGATCACCAACGGCTCCGTGGCCGACGTCGCCGTCGTCTGGGCCCGCACGGAGGACGGTGTCCGGGGCTTCCTCGTCCCGGCGGGCACCCCGGGCTTCAGCGCCCCGGAGATCAAGATGAAGCTCTCGCTGCGGGCGAGCGTCACCAGCGAACTGGTCCTGGAGGACGTACGCCTCCCGGCCGACGCGATGCTCCCCGAGGCCCGGGGCCTCTCCGGCCCGCTCGGCTGTCTCAACGAGGCCCGCTTCGGCATCGTCTTCGGCGCGCTCGGTGCCGCCCGCGACTGCCTGGAGACGGCGATCTCCTACGCCCGCGACCGGACCGTCTTCGCCCGCTCCCTCGCCTCGTACCAGCTGACCCAGCAGAAGCTCGCCGACATGGCCGTCGAGCTCGGCAAGGGCATGCTGCTCGCCGTCCACCTCGGCCGCCTCAAGGACGCGGGCCTGATCACGGCAGAGCAGATCAGCGTGGGCAAGCTCAACAACGTCCGGGAAGCCATCGCCATCGCCCGCGAGTGCCGCACGATCCTCGGCGCGAACGGCATCACGCTGGAGTACCCGGTGCTGCGCCATGCCAACAACCTGGAGTCGGTGCTCACTTACGAGGGCACGAGCGAGGTCCACTCCCTGGTCATCGGCAAGGCGCTCACCGGCGAGCAGGCCTTCCGCTGAGCTCCGGTCCCTGAGACAGGGTCCCTGAGCTCCGGTCCCTGAGACAGGGTCCCTGAAGCTCCGGTCCCTGAGGCAGGGTCCCTGAGACACGGTTCCTGAGCTTCGGTACCGGAGCTCAGGTCCCCGCGTGACGGTCAGCCCGCCGTCACCCGGTCGACGAACGCGTCCAGGTTGCCCGTCAGGCGGGCCACCTGCTCGTCGACCGTGAGGGACTCCTCGTGGCGTCGGCCGCGCAGCTTCGGCTGCCGCCTGCCGCGGACGTACAGGGAGCAGGCGAGGTCGGCGCAGAGGTAGATGCCGACCGTGTTCCCCTCGCGGCCGCGGCTCCCGGCGAGCGGTGCCACGAGGAGCGTGACGCCGGAGGAGGCGTGCCCGGTCAGGCAGACCTGGCACATGCTGGACTTCACGGCGCTGGTCCGGCCGGTGGCCGGGACCCGCAGGGTCACGCCGAGCGGTCCGTCCTCGCGGGGCACGACCAGGTGCGCGCGCAGCGGCGCGCCCGGGTCGACCCAGCCGAGGAAGTCCAGGTCCTCCCAGGGGAGTTCGGCGAAGTCGAGCGGCAGCTTGAGCCGGGCCGCCTCGCCCTTGGTGCAGTTCACGAAGGACGAGCGGATCTGTTTGTCGGTCAAAGGGTCCACTCGGTGGACCGTACACGGACATGCGGGGGGCGGGCATCCGAATATGGGCCGCGTGCGGGGCGCCGTACCGGCCGCCCCAGGTCCGTCGCCTCAGGCCACCCAGTCCGGCAGGGCCGGGTCGGCGTACCGCCCCGGAGACCCGTCGAGCGCCGCCGCGAGCCGCTCGGCCGCCGGCTCGTACACGTCCTCCGGCAGTGTGTACGGGATCCGCAGCCGGTGCTCGTGCGTCCCCGGGTCCACCCCGAACCGCGCACCGCCCTCCACCCGCACCCCGTGCCGCAGGGCGTGGGCCGAGACGGCGGAGGCGACCGGGCGGCCCAGGTCGATCCACAGGCACATCCCGCCGGCCGGTACCGTCCAGCGCCACTCGGGCACGTGCCTGGCCAGCGCCGTCGTCAGCGCGTCCCGGCGCCGCCGCAGCTCCTCGACGCGCCGCGGCACGATCGAGTCGAGCCGCTCCATCAGCGCGACCGCGACCAGCTGGTCCAGGACGGACCCCGACAGGTCGGCGGTGATCCGGACCCGGGCCAGCTCGGTCACGACCCGGGACGCGGCCCGGACCCAGCCGACCCGCAGCCCGCCCCAGCAGCTCTTGCTCAGCGAGCCGACGGAGACGATCTGCTCGCCGTCGCCCCCGCCGGCCGCCGCGGCGAAGGGCAGCGGCGCGGGCACGTCCAGGGCGATGTCGGCGAGCGTCTCGTCCGCGACGAGCCACGTCCCCGTGGCGCGCGCGGCCCGCGCCAGCTCCCGGCGCTGCTCCTGCGGCATCAGATGCCCCGTCGGATTGTGGAAGTCGGGGATCAGATAGGCCAGGCGGGGCGCGGTCTGCCGCAGCGCTGCGTCGACGAGGCCGGTGTCCCAGCCGGTCTCCGTCACCGGCACGGGCGTGATGCGGAGCATGCGGCCGCGCATCGCGTCGAGGGCGTTCGTGTACGAGGGGTTCTCGGCGAGCACGCGGTCACCGGCCCGGCCGAGCAGCGTCAGGACCAGCGACAGCGCCTGCTGCGCGCCCGTCGTGACGAGGATCTGCTCGGGCCGGGTCGGCAGCCCGCGGGCCGTGTACCGCTCGGCGATCGCGGTGCGGAGGGCGGGCAGTCCGTACGGGTGGTAGCCCTGCGAGCCGGCGTAGCGGGGCAGCTCGGCGGCGGCCGACGCCAGCGCCGCGGCGAGCTCGTCGGGGGCCTGTGGCGCGGCCAGGGCGAGGTCGATGGTGCCCCCGGCGTCGTCCTGGAAGGCGCCGAGCGGGGTCGGCGCCTGGCCGTCCGGGAGCGCGGTCCAGGTGCCGGCGCCGCGGCGGCTGTGCGCGTAACCGCTCTCGCGGAGCAGGTCGTACGCCCCCGTCACCGTCGTCCGGCTCACCGCGAGCACCGTCGCGAGCTCGCGCTCGGCCGGCAGCCGGAGGCGCAGCGCCACCCGTCCGTCGAGCAGCGCCTCGCGGACCGCCCGCGCGAGCTCCCGGTAGCCGAACCGGCCCTCGGAGGGCGGGGTGAGCAGGGAAGCGAGCTGGCGGCCCGTCAGGGTCCGGTCCGCTGTGTGGACCACGCGGGCCACTGCCATGCCAATCACTCCTTATTGGCTCTGCTGTCCAGGCCAATAAGACCACAGAATCCTGTCCAGTGGCCTGGTGGTTGGCCACTTCCACGGGAAAGGAGACGACCGATGTCCGGACACTTCACCGACCGCGACGAGCGGATGTGGCAGCAGCGCGCCGAGGAGCGCAAGGCCCGGCCGCCGGCGATCGGAGCCTGGCTCCGTGGCCTGCGGGCGGCGATCCGCGGCGGCTCGTCATGAGCGACGCGTCGCACCACGACGCCGGCGGGGCCGTGCGGCGGGTCGTCGTCGGCGTGAGCGGCTCCCTTTCCTCGCTCGCGGCCCTGCGGTACGCGACCGCCCTCGCCCGCCGCGAGTCCGTACCGCTGCTCGCGGTGCTGGCCTGGGAGCCCCCGGAAGGGGAGGGGCTGTACGCCCGCAGGCCCGACCGGGAGTGGGCGCGGATGTGGGGCGAGGACGCCCGGGACCGGCTGCGGAGCGCCTTCACCGAGGCTCTCGGGGCGGCTCCCGCGGACCTCGCGGTGGAGCGGCGGATCGTCAGGGACGCTCCGGCGGCTGCCCTCCGCGCGGCGGCCGACCGCCCAGGCGACCTCCTCGTCGTCGGGGCCGCGAGGCGCCGGGGCCGCCTCGCCCGGCTGCGCCGCCGCCGGGTCCTGCGCGCGGTCCAGGGCCACGCGGACTGCCCGGTGCTGACCGTGCCGGGGCCGGTGCTGCGCCCGGGCGAGGCCCGAGTCCTGCACAGGAACGCGCGCGTCTCTCCCCTGCTCGCAGGTACGCCGGCCCGCCCGTCACGTATCGCGACGGGCGGGCCGGCGCAGGGCGCATGACGCCCGGGTCGGCCTGCGTCAGACGAAGAGCGCGGACTCCGGACCGGGGGCCGGTACGGAAGGCGAGTCAGCGGCCGGCGACGAGACGGACGGCGAATCCGGCTGCGCCTGCGACTGGCTCTGCGACTGGCTCTGCGGGGACGCCGGGGAGACGGGGGAGACCGCCGACTGGCTCGTCGCCGCCGAGGCCCCGTCCGTGACGGGCGCGGACTCGACGCTCTCGGTCTGGTCCGACGGAGGGACGTCGGTCGCGGGCGACTCCTCGGTCGGGCCCGTGTCGGTCGGACTCGTCGTGTCGGTCGGGCTCGTCGTGTCGGACGGCGCGGACGTCGACGGGGCCGGCGACAGCGACGCGGGGCACGGCGGCGGGGTGACCCCGTCGATCGGCTCCGGCGTCTCGTCGCCCGTCACCGTCACGCAGGGAATCGGCGAGGACGGGGTGACCGGCGGGGACGTGGAGGCCGAGGTGGACGGCGACTCGTGCGGGGACTTCGAGTGCGAGGGCGGCGGCGGAGGCGGCGGAGTCGGCTTGTCCTGCTTGCCGGTGTCGCCGTGCTTCCGCGCGAACCACTTGTCGTCTTCGTAGTCGTAGACGACGAAGACGTTCACGACCGTCACCGACGGAGCCACGACGACGACCTGTGAGGAGTTGTACCCCTGCCACGGTGTGCCCGTCGTCCGTGGTGCCTTCTGCGCGACCGGCTCGGTCAGCGGGTTGCCGCAGGCGCAGCGCACGCGCGGCACGCCCCGGCTGTCCACCAGGACGGCGGTCCCGCTCTGGAGGGTCGCCTGGTAGGCGGTGGCGGCGCCGTTCCGGTAGCCGTGGTTCGTCACCCGGGTGTCCGCGCGCAGCTGAAGCGGGGTCAGGGACCGGAGGTAGGACGGAACCTCGCTCGGCCCGATTCCGAGGACCGAGGCGAAGGCCGCGTTCTTCGAGGGCTCGGCGGTGAGGTAGCGCACCTGCTGTTCGACGTCGCAGCTCGCGACCGACTGCGTCCCGCCGTAGAGGCCGGGCGCGGAGCCGGAGACCTGCGGCGTGCCGGTCTCGGCCGAGGCGGTACGGGGCGGCAGCGAGGCCGGTGAGGCGGAAGCGCCGCTGGTGCGTGCCGTCGACTGGGTGAACGGGTCGGGGCCGGACGCGGCGGCGTTCTGGAGGAAGACCTCACCTCCGCCGGACGCGCTCGTGCCGCCGTCGTCGGACTGGTTGGTCAGGACGACGGCCAGGGCCACGCCCGCCACGATCACGGCGGTGGCCGAGGCGACCTTCGGGACGGAGCGCCACCACGGGCCGCCTCCGCCCTTGCCGCCGTCCGGGCCTCCGCCGGACGGCCCACCCCCGGGCGAACCTCCGCCGGACGAGCCGCCTCCTGATCCGCCACCCGAGGGTGGTCCGGGAGGTGGTGGGGTTCCGGAGCTCCCCGGGCTGCTGCCCTGCCCCGAGAGGGGGCCGGAGGGCGGGCCCGACGGCGGGACCGACGGGGGGCCGGACGGCGGGTCTGGCGGCGGGTAGGAAGTCACGTTCATCCCTTTCTTCCGTTCCGCGCCCATTGTGTGCGCCGAACGGCGCCCGCCCGCAAGCGGAGGCAGGCCCGTCCACAAGCGGGCGGCAGCGACCGGTACTAGCGTGGACAGCGTGAGCAGTCGGCTCTCCACCTCAGCGAGCCCCTCGACCTCGACCGGGCTCTTCGTACGTGTCGGTGTCCAGGCCCTGGCAGCGGTGTTCGCCGGGTACGTGGCCATGGGCGTCTTCGCCGGGCTCGGCCTCTGGGCCGCGGGCGCGGCCGACCTGCCCGGCGGCTTCACCGCCGTCCTCGCCGCGGTCGTCGTCATGGCGACGGGCGGCAAGGTCGAGCTCTCCGGCGACGCCGGATCCCTCGCCGGAACCCAGGCCGAACTGACCGCGATGCCGCTCACCGTCACCCTGGTGGGCGCACTCGTCACCGGCTACTGCTTCCTGCGCCCCCTGCGCCATCACGCGGTCGCGGACGCGCGCGAACTCCTGCTCCGCGCCGTGACGACCGTCGTCCTCTGGATGGCGGCCCTCGCGGGCCTCTCCGCCCTCGCCCGGCACGACTTCCCGCTCACGATCGGCGGAGACACCTCGGAGACCTCGGGAGACCCCCTCGGGGACCTCTTCGGGGAGCTCATGGACGCCGTCGACCCCACCGTCGGCTTCCGCACGGACGTCGGCCCCACCCTCTTCTACGGGCTGCTGTGGATCCTCGGCGTGCTCGTCGTCGCGCTCCTGGTCTCCCGCAGGACCCCGCTGCCGCCCCGCCTCGTCCGCTACCACGAGCCCGTACGGCCCGCCGCCCACGCGATGCTCCTGCTCCTCCTCGCGTACGTGGCCGTGGGCCTGGTCATCGGGATCGTCGTCGCGGCGACCAAGGGCCACGCGGTGGAGACCCTGGCCGTCCTGCTGCTCGGCCTGCCCAACGTGGCCTGGCTCGCGCTCGGCGTGGGCATCGGCGGCTCCTGGGAGGGCAGGGTCGAGGGCCCCTTCGGCCTCCCCATGCCCCAGATCCTCGACGCCGTCCTCCGCGAGGGCGGCGACAGCACGGACCTGTCCACGGTCGACCTCTCCTCGCTCGCCGCGGAGGACGGGAGGGCCTGGTGGCTGCTGCCCATCGCCGCCGTCCTCGTGCTCGCCGCGGCCTTCGCTGCGGCGGTCCGCTCCCCGGCCAGGACGCGGCTCTGGCAGCATTCCCTGCACCTGGGCGTCGCCTTCGCCCTGACGATGCTGGTCGTCGCCCCCCTCACCCTGGTCGAGGCGCGCTTCGGTCTCTCGATCCTCGGCATCGGCGAACTCGAAGCGCTGGGCGGCGAGGTGGTGCTCCGCCCGGACATCTGGAAGACGGTGGGCTTGGCCCTCCTCTGGGGCCTGGTCTTCGGCCTCCTCGGCGGTCTCCTCGCCTCGCGGGTCCACCGCAAGGGCGAGGTCGAGCAGGCCGGCGAGGCCGAGCAGAAGTAGCCCTGCCGGAGCGGCGTTTCCTTCGGCGTCTTCTCCCTCAGAGTTCCCGGAAGACCGGCCGTGCCCAGGCAGGCGGTCCCGGTGGCGGTCCCGGCGGACGGGTGCCCGTCGTCACCACCTCGCCGCCAGGACCCGCGCCGGCCAGTGCCGACCGCAGCGCCGCGACGAACTCCAGACACGTCCCGTACCGCTCCTCGGGGCTCTTCGCCAGAGCCCTCGCGAAGACCGAGTCCGCGGCCTCCGGCAGTCCCGGGCGCACCTCGGAGAGCGGCGGCGGAGGATCGTACTGCTGAGCCCACAGGACCGCCCAGTCCGTCTCGCGGCGGAAGGGCGGCGCGCCGACCAGCGTCTCGAACACCACGCACGCGAGGCTGTAGACGTCGCAGCGGCCGTCGACCGGCTTGCCGGAGATCTGCTCCGGCGCCACGTAGTCGAGGGTGCCGACGAACTCGCCCACCGTCGTGAACCCGGTCAGCGACAGGGACTTCTTCGTCAGCCCGAAGTCCGTGAGGTAGACGTGCTCGGGGTGGTCGCGGTCCGTGCCCTCGGCGACCAGGATGTTGCCCGGCTTCACGTCCCGGTGCACCAGGTCGTGCGCGTGCGCCGCGTCCAGGGCGGAGGCCACCTGGGAGGCGATCCGCCCCGCCGTCGCGGGCGGCAGCGGCCCCTCGCGGTCGAGCAGGGCCACCAGGTCCTGCCCGGCCACGTACCGCATCGCGATGTACAGGACCCCCTCCGTCTCGCCGGCGTCGAAGACCGGCACGATGTGCGGGTGGTCGATGGAGGCGGCGACCCGCGACTCGTGCGCGAAGCGCTTGCGGAAGGTGTCGTTGCGGGCCAGCTCGGGCGCGAGGAGCTTCAGGGCCACCGTCCGGTCCAGGCGCAGGTCCCGCGCCCGGTACACGACGGCCATGCCGCCGCGTCCGATCTCGCTCTCCACGAGGTAGCCCGCGATCTCCTTGCCGAGGAGTCCCGAGGCCCGGCCCGCCGGAAGACTCGCCGACACGTCCGCCGACAGGCCCCCGTCCCGCTCCCCGCCGGCCATCAGCTCTCACCTGCCGGTCCGGGCGGCCGCTCCACGAGCTGTGTCGGCGGCGGTCCGGCCGCCGCCACCGGGTCGGCCTGGGGCACCACCTGCGTCGGTTCGTACGCCGGGGGTCCGGGCGCCGACCGGTCGTCGGGGGCGGGCCCGGCGGAGTCCGGGTCGTCCGCCCGGGACTCGGGGGACCCGGGGGACTTCGGGGATCCGGGGGCCGGTGCGGCGGCCGACGGCGCCGCGGACGCCGCGTACGTACTGAGTCCGAGCCCGTCGCAGAACACCCAGCGCTCGTGCTCCGCGTCGTACAGCCACACCGACTCGCCGTCGACGACCATTCCCACCCGCAGGCCGCGGGTCCGCAGCCGGAAGCCCTCGCCGTCCAGGCTGCCCGCGCCCAGCGCCTCGGCCGCCCGCCTGTACCGGCCCAGCGAGTCCTCGGCGCGGGCGAGGAGGGGGCGCGGATCGGCCGTCCTCGTGAGCGGCCGGCCGGCCGCCGGAGGGTCGTCCGGCACCGTGACGAGGAGCCGCGCGTCGACCCATGCCGACCAGCCGTTCGAGCACAGCACCCGCCCCCAGTCCCCGGCCCGCTCCGTGAGCCGTACCGGCAGGAACGCGTCGAGGGACACCGTCGGCAGCCCCGGATCCGGGGCCTCCCAGGCGGGGAGACCGGAGCGGGGCACGACATGGGTGGGCCGGAAGTCCGGCACACCGTCGGGTACGGGGAAGCTCACGGTCCCATCTCCCTACCTGCGCATCACGACAGGCTCGTGGCGGCGCAGCAGGCGCGCCACGACCACGCCGAGGGCGAGACAGATCACGACCAGCATGCCCATGTCGAACAGCCAGGCCTCCACGGTGTGGTTCATCAGCGGATCGTCGGTCTTCTCGTTCGGCGCGACCGTCCCGATGTCGATGGTCGCGCCCATGGCGGCGAACGCCCAGCGCGAGGGCACCAGCCAGGCCAGCTGCGCCAGGACCGGCGTACTGCTCACGGTGAGCAGCGCGCCGCAGAACACCACCTGCACGATGGCGAGGAGGACGAGCAGCGGCATCGTCACCTCCTCCTTGCGGACCACGGCCGACACGAGGAGGCCGAGCATCATCGCGGTGAAGGAGAGGAGCGCGACGGCGAGGGTGATCTCGACGAGCGGCGGCAGCAGGACCCCCTCGCCGCCGGGCACGTTCAGCGGGATGCCGATCAGCGCCACCAGGGTCAGGACCACCGCCTGCACGATCGTGATCGTGCCGAGGACCACCACTTTGGAGGCGAGGTACGCCGAGCGGGACAGGCCGACGGCTCTCTCGCGGCGGTAGATCGAGCGTTCCTTGACCAGCTCGCGCACGGCGTTCGCCGCGCCGGTGAGGACCCCGCCCACACAGAGGATGAGCAGGACGTTCAGGGACGACTCCGGGGTGAACCGGCCCTCCGACAGCGCGCGGGCCATCGCGCCCATCACGAACGGCAGCGCGATCATGATCACGAGGAAGGTCCGGTCGGCGCCGAGCGCGACGGCGTACCGCCGGACCAGGGTCCGCAGCTGGGAGCCCCAGCTCTGAGCCTTCGGCGGCGGGCCGAGTACGGGGATGTCCCTCCCGGCATGCCCGGCCGCCGGTCCGCCCTGCCCGGCCGCGCCGGAGTCGGGGGAGCCGCCGGTGGGCAGGAAGGGTCGGGCCGTCGCGTCGGCGACGTACCGGCGGTGGAAACGGGAGGCCCGGTACTGGCCTGCCCAGTCGCGGTCCCGGTCGTTCTCGAAGGCCTCGAAGGCCTCCGGCCACTGCGTGTAGCCGAAGAAGTCGAGGGTGTCGGCCGGCGGCCCGTAGTAGGCGACCCGGCCGCCGGGGGCGAGGACGAGGAGCCGGTCGCAGACGTCCAGGCTGAGCACGCTGTGCGTGACGACGACGACCGTGCGCCCGTCGTCCGCGAGCCCGCGCAGCATGTGCATCACGGACCGGTCCATCCCCGGGTCGAGGCCGGACGTCGGCTCGTCGAGGAAGAGCAGCGAGGGCTTGGTGAGCAGTTCGAGGGCGACGCTCACCCGCTTGCGCTGGCCGCCGGAGAGACTGTGGATCGGCTGCTCCGCCCGCTCCACGAGACCGAGCTCGCGGATCACCTCGTCGACCCTGGCCCGCCGCTCGGCGGGCGCGGTGTCCTCGGGGAAGCGCAGCTCGGCGGCGTAGCCGAGGGCCCGGCGGACGGTGAGCTGGAGGTGCAGGATGTCGTCCTGCGGGACGAGCCCGATGCGCTGGCGCAGTTCGGCGTAGTCCCGGTACAGGTCACGGCCGTCGTAGAGCACGTTGCCCCGGTCGGCCGGCCGCTGGCCGGTCAGTGCGTTGAGGAGCGTGGACTTCCCGGCACCGGACGGTCCGACGACGGCGAGGAGGCTCTTCTCGCCCACGGGGAAGGACACCTCGTCGAGAAGGGTCTTGCGGCCGTGGTCGACGGTGACGGCGAGTGCCTGGACGTCGAGGGAGATCTCGCCGTCGTCGGTGAACTCGACGAGCTGCCCGCCGATCAGGCAGAACGCGCAGTGTCCGATGCCGACGATGTCGTCCGGCGTCACGCGCGCTTCTTCGACGCGACGGCCGTTGAGGAAGGTGCCGTTGTGGCTGCCGAGGTCGTGGATCCAGTACGTGCCGTCGGGCCGGGCGCGCAGTTCGGCGTGCCGGCGGGAGACGACGAGGTCGGCGACGACGATGTCGTTCTCGGGTGCCCGGCCGATCCGGATGCTGTGGGCGGGCAGCGGCCGCACGGACGTCGGCGCCCGGAAGGTGCCGGTGGCGGCGGGGTGCGAGACGGAGGGCGGGCGGAGCAGCGCGCCGGCGGAGGGCCCGGGGAGGGGCGGTGCGGGGACGGCCGCCGGTGCGGAGGCGGACGGTCCGGGGGACGAAGGGGCGGGGTGTACGGGGAGCGGGGGCGCCGGCACCGGTGGCGCGGGCTCGGCGGACCCAACCGGCTCGACGGACCCAACCGGCTCGACCGGCCCGACCGGCCCAACCGGCTCGGCGGTCGGCGGCTCCGGGGCGGGGCGCGGCGGCACCGGCGGTTCGTGGAGCGGGGGTGCGGGGGGAGGCGGCTCGGGGACCGGCCGCGTCGGGACCGGCGGCACGTCGGGCGGGGGCACCGGGACCGGCGGTTCCTGGGGCGAAGGCGGGGGCGCCGGCGGGCGGGCCCGGGGCGCGGCCGAGAGCACCGCGCGCGGGCCGTCCTCCGGATGCCCGAACCGCACGACCGTCCCGGGGCCGACCTCCCGGGCCCCGGCCACCCGCAGCCCGTTCGCGAAGGTGCCGTTCGTGCTGCCCTCGTCCGTCAGGTCCCAGTGGCCGCCGACGGCGCGGAGCATCGCGTGGTGCCAGGACGCCCGTGCGTCCGAGAGCACGACGTCGCTGGTGGGGTCGCGCCCGATGCGATAGACGCGACTCGGGTCCATGAGCGTCGCGTCCCCGTCGATCTCGAGGACCAGACCGGGCGCGGCGGGCGCGACGGGCCGCTCTCCCATGCGTGAATCCTAACCGTCGGCGCTGATCCCTGCCCGAGGGAGCACGCCGGTAGGGTGGGCGCTTCCGCCGCCGGAAGCGGCGCCCGACGAAGGAGGCCCACCGTGCCGAAAGGTGTCACCAGGCGGCGGCCCCGCACGCGCGCGGCGCTGCTGAAGGCCGCCCTGGAGGCCTTCGCCGAGCACGGTTTCCACGCGACGACGATCGAGCAGGTCTGCGAACGCGCGGGCTACACGCGGGGCGCGTACTACTCGAACTTCGCCAGCAAGGAGGAGCTCTTCCTCGCGCTCTTCGACGAGCACAGCGACCGGACCGTACGGCGGCTCGCCGACGCGATCGACGCGCTGACCGCCGAGGAGTACACGTTGACGCGGCTGGCCGAGCTCGCCGCCCGCATCGAGCCGGACGAGCGTGACTGGTACCTGGTCACCACGGAGTTCACCCTGCACGCGATCCGCGACCGGCAGGCCGCCTGGGTGCTCGCCCGCCACGACGAGCGGCTGCGCGCCGAGATCGCCCGCGGCCTCACGCTCGTCCTGCGCCGGGCGGGGCGTGAGCTGACCGTGGACGCGGACCGGTTCGCCCGGCTGATCGTCGCCCTGCGCGAGGGCGGACTCGCGCAGAGCTACGTCGAGCCGGAGGCGCTGCCGCCCGGCAGCCTGGAGCGTGAGTTCCTCGGCCCGCTCCTGGAGGTGTCGACCCGGGAACTCCCCGCTCCCGAAGGTCAGCCGAACAGGTCCGGGTCGGAAGCGGTGATCTGATCCCACAGGGGGCGCGCCTGGAACCAGCCCGCGAGGTGACTGCCCAGCTGGCCACGGGTGAGGAGCGCCGTCTCCCGGTCGATCAGCTGCGGGGTGCCCGCCGCCATCGCGAGGAGCTGCGCCTGGCAGGACCGCTCCATGGTGACGAACCACCACACGGCCTCGGCGACGGAGTGGCCGACGGTGAGGAGCCCGTGGTTCTTGAGGATGACGGCCTTGTGCCCGCCGAGGGCCTTCGCGACCCGCTCGCCCTCCTCGGTCTCGTTGACCACGCCCCGGTAGTCGTCGTAGATCCCGTGGTCCTCGAAGAAGGCGCACGCGTCCTGGGTGATCGGGTCCAGCGGGATGCCGAGGCTGGAGAACGCCTTGCCGTGCAGGGAGTGCGCGTGCGCGGCGGCGACGGCGTCCGGCCGGGCGGCGTGGACGCGCGAGTGGATGACGAACGCGGCCCGGTTCACGGGGCTGCGGCCTTCGATGACGGTCCCCTCGTGGTCCACCAGGATCAGGTCCGAGGCCTTGATCCGGCCGAAGCTCACGCCGAACGGGTTGACCCAGAAGGCGTTCGGGTCACCGGGGTCGCGGACGGTGATGTGCCCGGCGACCCCTTCGGAGAACCCGAACCGGCCGAAGATCCGGAATCCGGCGGCGAGCTGCTCCTTGCGGTACCGGCGCTCCTCCTCGACGGTGTCGAAGGTGGGCGGCAGCGGCAGGACGACCCCGTCGGGCAGCGGCCCGACAGCGGCGGCGAGAGCGGGCGGCACGGTGCTCATGGCGGCTCCTCGGTGAGCGGGCGGGGCACGGCGCGCCAAAAGATACAGAGATGTATCCGATACGACAACGGATCGACAGGCCGAGAACCCCTGCGGGGTGTCACCCCACCGCGCCGCCCCTGTTGCGCCGCCGCCCCCGGCGCGGGAGGTTGCCCGTGGGGGTCGACGGCAGGAGGAGAGACGTCATGGGCATCGCCACGGTGAACCCCGCGACGGGCGCGACGCTGCGTACCTACGAGGCCCACGGGCCGGAGGAGGTCGAGCGGCGCATCGCCGCCGCACACGAGGCGTACCGCCAGTACCGCACCACCTCCTTCGCCGAGCGCGCCCGCCTCCTGCGCGCCGCGGCCACGCTCCTCGACGAGGACACCGACGACATCGCGCACACCATGACCGTCGAGATGGGCAAGCCGATCGCCGCCGCCCGCGCGGAGGCCGGCAAGTGCGCCAAGGCCATGCGCTGGTACGCCCACAACGCCGAGAAGCTCCTCGCCGACGAGCACCCCGCGGAGAGCGACGTCCAGGACTCCGGCGCGGACAGGGCCCGCGTGCACTACCGGCCCCTCGGCCCGATCCTCGCGGTCATGCCGTGGAACTTCCCGCTCTGGCAGGTGATCCGCTTCGCCGCGCCCGCGCTCATGGCGGGCAACACCGGCCTCCTGAAGCACGCCTCCAACGTGCCGCAGACCGCGCTCTACCTGGGCGACCTCTTCCGGCGCGCCGGATTCCCCGAGGGCTGCTTCCAGACCCTCCTCATCGGCTCGGGCGACGTCGAGCGCGTCCTGCGGGACCCCAGGGTCGTCGCCGCCACCCTCACCGGCAGTGAACCCGCCGGCCGGGCCGTGGCCGCCGTCGCGGGGGACGAGGTGAAGAAGACCGTCCTGGAACTCGGCGGCAGCGACCCGTTCATCGTCATGCCGTCCGCGGACATCGTCGCGGCGGTGAAGACGGCCGTCACCGCGCGCGTCCAGAACAACGGCCAGTCCTGCATCGCCGCCAAGCGGTTCATCGTCCACCAGAACGTGTACGACGACTTCTCCGAGCGCTTCACTGCCGCCATGAACGCCCTCACCGTCGGCGATCCCCTCGACGAGTCCACCGACGTCGGCCCCCTCGCCACCGAGCAGGGCAGGACCGACCTGGAGGAACTCGTCGACGACGCGGTACGGCGGGGTGCCGCCGCCCTGTGCGGCGGCCGGCGCCCCGAGGACCCGGAGCTCGCGAACGGCTGGTACTACCGGCCCACCGTGCTCGTCGGCATCACCCCGGAGATGCGGATCCACCACGAGGAGGCCTTCGGGCCGGTCGCCACCGTCTACCCGGTCCGCGACATCGACGAGGCCGTGACCGTGGCCAACGACTCCCCGTTCGGACTCAGTTCGAACGTGTGGACCCGCTCTCAGGAGGACATCGCCTTCTTCGTCCGCGACCTGGAGGCCGGGGGCGTCTTCGTCAACGGCATGACGGCCTCGCACCCCGCCCTGCCCTTCGGCGGGATCAAGCGCTCCGGATACGGCCGCGAGCTGTCCGGCCACGGCATCCGCGAGTTCTGCAACGCGACGACGGTCTGGCAGCGCGCCTGACGCATGCTCAGGACCGTGCCCACTGCGACAGACGGTCCGCCGGCCAGGTGTTGATCACCCGCTCCTCCGGCACTCCGCACTCCTCGGCCCGCGCGCAGCCGAGGATCTGCCACTCCAGCTGCCCGGGCGCGTGGGCGTCCGTGTCCACCGCGAAGTACGTGCCCGCCGCCACCGCGAGCCGCAGCAGCCGCCGCGGCGGATCGAGCCGTTCCGGGCGGCTGTTGATCTCGACGGCCGTGTCCGACCCGGCGCACGCGGCGAACACCCGCTCCGCGTCGAACTCCGACTCCGGCCGCAGCCGCCCGCCCGCCACCAGACGGCCCGTGCAGTGCCCGAGGACGTCCATCAGCGGGTTGCGGACGGCCCGTTCGAGACGGCGGGTCATCGCCTTCGCGTCCATCCGGAGCTTCGAGTGGACCGAACCGACCACCAGGTCCAGACGGTCGAGCAGCTCCGGCTCCTGGTCGAGCGAACCGTCGTCCAGGATGTCGCACTCGATCCCCGTGAGCAGCCGGAAGGGCGCCCACTCCTCGTTCAGCCGCGCCACCACGTCCAGTTGCTCCCGCAGCCGCTCCGGCGACAGGCCACGCGCCACCGTGAGCCGGGGCGAATGGTCGGTGAGCACCGCCCACTCGTGGCCGAGAGCCGCCGCCGCCCGCCCCATGTCCTCGATCGTGGCGCCACCGTCGGACCAGTCCGAATGGAGGTGGCAGTCGCCGCGCAGCGCCGCCCGCAGCGCCTCGCCCCCGACCGCCGGACCGTCGGACCGCAGGGACTCCTCCAGCTCTCCCTCAAGGACCGCCAGGTACTCGGGGACCCGGCCGTCGAGCGCCTCGCGCACCACCGCCGCCGTCTTCGGCCCGATCCCCTTCACCGACTCCAGGGTGCCCGCCGCCGCGCGCCGGGCCGCCTCGCCCTCCGGCAGGGCGCCCACGGCAGCCGCGGCCGTACGGAACGCCCGCGCCCGATAGCCCGGCGCCTGAGCGCGCTCCAGCAGGAACGCGATCCGGTTCAGCGCGGCCACGGGATCCACGGCGCCCCCTCAGCCGCCGCCCGGCCCGGCACCCGCCACGAGCGGAGCCGGCTCGATCTCGCACCACACCGCCTTGCCCTCGCCGCGCGGCTCGACGCCCCACCGGGACGCGAGCGCGTCGAGCAGGAGCAGTCCCCGCCCCGACGTCGCGGCCTCACCAGGGGTACGCCGCCGGGGCCAGGCGCTCGACCGGTCCTGCACCGAGAGCCGTACCCGCCGCACCGGCTCCGGCAGCACCTCCAGGGTGAGCACCGCGCCGCCCTCGGTGTGCAGCAGGACGTTGACGAGCAGTTCGCCCGTCAACAGCTCGGCGTCGTCGGCCAGTTCCGGCAGACCCCAGTCGCGCAGCGCCTGCCCCACGGCCGCCCGCGCGTCCGAGAGCCCCTGCGGGTCGGCCTGGTGGATGTACTGGTGGATCCGCGGAGCCCGGGGAGTGCCCGGGTCCGGGCTGCGCCGGAGCACGAGGAGCGCGACGTCGTCACCGGAACCCCACCGCTCCCACAGCCGCTCGGAGAGGTGGTCGGCGAGCGCCTCCGCCTGTGGCGGGCCGCTGCTGATCGCTTCCGAAAGGACGTCGAGACCGGTCTCGATGTCCGAGCCGGGCTGCTCGACGAGTCCGTCCGTGCAGAGCACGAGCGTCTCCCCGGGCACCAGGTCGAGCCGTGTCTCCGGGAACTCCTCGTCGCCGAACACGGTCGCGAGCCCCAGCGGCAGCCCGCCGCGCAGCTTGGGCTGCCCGACGCGGCCGTCGGTGTGCCGGATCAGCGGCCCGAGATGCCCGGCCCGTACCGCACGCAGCGTGCCGCTCCCCAGGTCCACCTGCGCGTACGTGCAGGTGGCGAAGCGATTGGTGTCCAGCTCGGCGAGGAACCGGGAGGCACGCGCCAGCACGGTCGACGGGGCGTGCCCCTCACCCGCGTACGCCCGTAGCGCGATCCGCAACTGGCCCATGATGGCGGCGGCGTGCGTGTCGTGGCCCTGGACGTCGCCGACGACGATCCCGACCCGGCCGCGGGGCAGCGGGATCACGTCGTACCAGTCGCCGCCGACCTGCCGCCCGCTCCACGCCGCGTGGTACCGCACGGCGATCTCGCCACCGGTGAACTGGGGGATCCGGCGCGGCAGCATCGTCGCCTGGAGCCCCGTCGCGAGCTCCCGCTCCTCGTCGAAGAGGATCGCCCGCTGGAGCGACTGGGCGACGATCGCCGCGAGACCGAGCGCGAGGTTCCGCTCGTCGGGGTTGAAGGCCGAACGGCCCCGGTAGAACAGCGCCATGCCGCCCAGCGAACGGGCCTGCGCCACCAGGGGCAGGTAACAGGCGGACCGGAACTGCAGCCGGGACAGGTACGGCGCCAGCTCGGGGAAGTCCCGCCCGAGCGACTGGAAGGACGAGACGAACCGCGGCCGGCCGCTCAGCACCGCCTCGGCCAGCGGGAGCCCCCGGTCCAGCCGCCGCGTGCGGAAGTCGTTCAGGGCGTCGAGGGACTCGCCGCTGAGCGCGATCACGTTGAGCGAGCCGTTCTCGACGAGCCCGAGCGCCAGCCCCTCCGCGCCGAGCCGGGCGAGCCCGCCGGGACCGGTCAGGGCGGCGGTCACGTCGTCCACCGTCACCGCACGCGACAGCGCGTTCGTCGTCCGCTCGACGATGCTCGTCTGCACCTCGCGCCGCTTCTCCAGTTCCAGTACGAAAGCGGTGTGCGACACCTCGGCGGTCGTGTCCCGCACGACCCCGACGATCCGCTGGGCCCGGCCGTCCGGCTTGCGCAGGATCCGTGCCTGCACGTGCGTCCAATGGGGTGCGCCCTCGGCCTGCGGGATCGGGAAGTGCGCGTTGTACGACACCGATCCGCCCTTCACCGCCTCCCGGACGATGCCTTCGAGCCGGGTCCGCTCCTCGGGCGCCAGGCGCGCGACCAGCGTCGCCGGGCGGCCGTCGTAGGCGTCCGGGGACAGCCCGAAGACCAGCAGCCCGGACTCGTCGACATCGATCGTGCCCGTGTCGAGATCCCAGTCGAAGCTGCCGGTCCGGTTCATGGCGAGCCGCTCGGCGGGCCCGATCTCGCCACTGCGCGTAAGCCGGTCGTCATCGGTCATCCCCCCCATTGTCGAACCCGTACCCCGCGGACGCCATGGCGGTGACACGGCGTGGCGCAAGTTCGCCTCGAAGGCCGGGCGCCGGGGCTCCGCCGGCGGCGGGGCAGAATGGGCCGGTGCAGCCGTCCTACCGTGTTCTCGGTCCCTGTCAGGCGCTCCGTTCCCACGACGGGACGGAGGCCGTGCTGAACGGTGCCAGGCTCCGGGCGCTGCTCACCGCGCTCGCCGCCGGCGCCGCGGACACCCCGGGCGGGGTGGTCGCCACGGACCGGACCGGCGGAGCGGGAGCGGGGAGGGCGTTGAGCGCCGGCGCGCTGATCGCCCAGGTGTGGGCCGACGACGACCCGGCCGCCCGGCTGGACCGGACGGCCGCGCTCCAGGCCCTGGTGGGCCGCCTGCGCCGGGTCCTCGGACATGAGGCCGTCCTCTCCGCGCCCGGCGGCTACCGGCTGTCCGCCGATCCGGACGCCGTCGACCTGCACCGCTTCGAACGGCTCGCCGCCGAAGGTTCGGCCGCCCTCGCCGACGGGGACGCCGTCCGGGCCGCAGCCCTCCTCGACGAGGCACTCGGCCTCTGGCGCGGACCCGCCCTCGCGGACCTGCCCGGCCGGGACACCGACCCCCTCGTCGTACGGCTCGAACAACGGCACGCGCGGGCGCGCCGCGACCGGTACGCGGCCGACCTGGCCCTGGGGCGCGCCCAGGACGTCCTCGCGCCGCTCGCGGCCCTCGCGGCCGCACACCCGCTCGACGAGCCCGTCCAGGCCCTGCGGATCCGGGCCCTGCGGGCCGCCGGACGCCCCGCGGAGGCCCTCGCCGCGTACGAGGAGGTGCGCGCCGGCCTCGCCGACCGGCTGGGGACGGACCCGGGACCCGAACTGCGCGCCCTGCACGCCGCGCTCCTCGGCGCGCCCGAGCCCGCGCGCACTCCCGCGCCCGGCCTCCCGTCGGACCGGAGGGGGCGCCTGCCCGCCCGGCTGACCTCGTTCATCGGCCGCGACGCCGAGCTCGGCGCACTCGCCGCCGGATGGGCCGACCGGCGGCTCGTCACCCTCACGGGACCGGGGGGCGTCGGCAAGACCCGGCTCGCCCTGGAAGCGGCCGAGACCTTCGAGGGCGGACCGGTCCACGTCGCCGAACTCGCCTCCGTACGGGAGGAGTCCTCGGTCGCGGCGGCCGTCCTCAGCGCGCTCGGGGCCCGCGAGACCCAGCTGTGGAACGGTCCGGCCGTCGCCGAGGCCGCCGGACCGAAGGGCGTGCTCGCCCACCTGGTCGAGTACTGCGCCGGGCGCCGGATGCTCCTCGTCCTCGACAACTGCGAGCACGTGATCGCCGCGGCGGCGGAGCTCGCGGAGACCCTCCTCACCCGGTGCCCCGGCGTCACGGTCCTGGCCACGAGCCGGGAGCCGTTGGGGGTGCCGGGGGAGGCACTCAGTCCGCTGGGGCCGTTGCCGACGGAGACGGCGCTGCGGCTCCTCGGCGAGCGGGGCGCGGCGGCGCGGCCGGGCTTCCGGGTCGGGGACGACGCGGCGGCCGCCGAGGAGGTGTGCCGCCGCCTCGACGGACTGCCGCTGGCGATCGAGCTGGCGGCGGCGCGGCTGCGGATGCTGTCGGTGCGGCAGATCGCGGACCGCCTGGACGACCGCTTCCGGTTGCTGACGTCGGGTGCCCGGACGGTGCTGCCGCGTCAGCAGACGCTGCGGGCGGTCGTGGACTGGTCGTGGGAGCTGCTCGACGCCGCCGAACGGGCCGTGCTGCGGCGGCTCGCGGTGTTCACGGGCGGATGTGACCTGGCGGCGGCCGAGGCGGTGTGCGCCGAGGGGGCGAAGGGCGCGGGCACGGACGTACTGGACGCACTGGGTGCCCTCGTCGACAAGTCGCTCCTCGTCTCCGCCCCCGGCGACGCCGGCATGCGCTACCGCCTCCTGGAGACGGTGGCCGAGTACGCGGGGGAGCGGCTCGACGAGGCCGGCGAGCGGGCCGCGACCGAGCGGCGCCACCTCACGTACTACCGCGAGCTCGCCCGCCGTACCGACCCCGAGCTCCGCGGCTCCGGACAGGTCGCCGCCATCTCGCGCCTGGAGCGCGAGCACGGCAACCTGCGGGCCGCCCTGCGCACCGCTGTGGCCGTCGGCGACGAGCAGGAGGCGCTCTGCCTCGTCCACTCCCTGAGCTGGTTCTGGCAGCTGCGGAACCATCGGACGGACGCCCGGACGTGGGCGGCGACGGCCGCCGGGCTCGGCCCCGACCCGTTCCAGGAGCCCGTCCGCCCGGCCGAGCCCTTCGAGGGCCGCTGCGTGGACGTGCCGCCGCCCTGGACGGGCGAGCGGCTCCGGGAGGCCCGTCGCGGCGGCCGGCTCTACGCGCTCGCGACCGAGGGCGGCCACGGCGCCACCTCCCTCGAACGGCCCGAGACCCGCGCCCGGCTCACCGCCCTCGTCGCCTCGTACCGCCCCGGCCTCCCGCAGACCTGCCGCCAGCCGGGGGCGATGTGGTTCTTCGCCCGCCTGATGACGGGGGAGCTCGCGGGCCTCGACGAGGCGCTGACGCTGACCGTCGAGGCCTGCCGCGACCACGGGACCGGCTGGGATCTCGGCTTCGCCCTCCTCATGAGGGGGAAACTCCTCGGCCACGGCCCCGAGGACGCCGACGAGGCACTCGCCTTCTTCGAGGCCGCCGAGGACGCCTGGGGCATCGCGGAGTCCCTCTCGGCACGGGGCGAGGCCTACGAGCGCGCCGGCCGGCTCCCCGAGGCCGCCGCCGACTTCGAACGGGCCGCCCACGCCGCCGCCCTCGTCGGCGCCCGCTCCCAGGTGCCGCTCTTCACCGCGCGCCTCGCGGCCGTACGCCTCCGGCTCGGCCCGGGGGACGAGTCGGCCGAACGGCTCCTGGCCGAGGCCGCCGACGAGGCGGGCGAGTGGGGAGCCGAGGCCGCCGGCACCGGCCGGCTGCTCCTCACCCAGCACTACGGCCACACCGGGCGCACGGCCCTGGCCCGCGCGCAGCTCACCCGGCTGGAGGAGGAGTTCGGCGAGCACACCCCGACGCTCTTCTGGGGCCTGGCAGGCGGGATGTGGGCCTGGCTCGACTGCCTGGACGGCGCCCACGACCGGGCCCTGGAGCGCCTGGCCCGCGCCGTCGTCGACCTGGAGACCCTCGCCCACCTGGTCGCGCCCTACCTCGTCGTCGCCCAGTTCGCGACGGCCGCCTGGGCCCGCGGCGGCCGGGGCGGACCGGGCGACGCGGAGACCGGAGCCGGGCTCCTCGGCGCGTACGACACCCACATCGG